>JBBILD010000013.1:0-98991 GCA_037445065.1 Myxococcales bacterium | reverse complement strand
GGCCCCCACCCCTCGCGCGTTTGTTCAAAGGTCGGTGTCGTTTTCGGAGGCACGGGCCATGGAAAACCAAAGCCCCGAATGGTTCTAGGGGCAGGCCTTGTGCCTGCCCGTGTTCGGAATCCGACGGCATGCCGCATCGTGGGGCAGCCGTCGCACCAGGTTGTGGGTGCGGCGCCCCCGATCGGATCACGGATGCCGAATCACACCACGGGCGGCCACAAGGGCCGCCCCAGCACACGCGTTGGGACGCGCGGTGCCCGGACCGGCGGGGCCCACCACAACGTGGGTGTCCACGGAAGGTGCCTACATCCACGATCGAAACAACGTACCGGCGCCACGCCCATTCGCCATTCACGATGCGCCATTCGCCCGCCCCACCGCTCGCCGGTCACCGCTCACTGCTCGCTTTCACAAGGGCCGCCCCTACAGCCCGTAGGGGGCACCGGTCTCGGCGGCGTGGCGCGGGCCAGCACCACAATGTGGGTGTCCACGGAACGTGCGTCACAATGTGGGTGTCCACGGAACGAGGGTGCGGTAGCGCCATTCGCCATTCGCGATTCGCCATTCGCCCGCCCCACCGCTCACCGCTCGCCGTTCGGGCCGCGGGCGGCTACACGTCCAGGTCTTCTACCTGGCGGGCGCGTTCCATGATGAAGCGGAAGCGGGGTTCCACTTCGCGTCCGAGCAGGGCTTGGATGGTTCCCTCGGTGCGCTGCTCGTCGGCAATTTCCACGCGCAGGAGGACTCTGCGCTTGGGGTCGAGGGTGGTCTCTTTGAGCGTCGGCGGGTCCATTTCGCCGAGCCCTTTGAAGCGCTGCACCAGCACGGGCTTGCCGTTAGCCTTGGCGACCAGCGCCTCCTTCTCTTCATCCGTGTAGGCCCAGTGGACTTCCTTCCCGATCTCCACCTTGTACAGTGGCGGTTGGGCAATGAAGGCGTGGCCGCGGCGAATGAGCTCGGGGAGTTGGCGGTAGAAAAAGGTCAGGAGCAGGGTGCAAATGTGATGGCCGTCGGAGTCGGCGTCCATCAGCAAGCACACTTTGTGGTAGCGCAGCTTGGAAATGTCGAAGTCCTTGCCGGCGCCACAACCGAGCGCCGAGATGATGTCGTTCAGTTCCTTGTTCGACAGCACTTTGCTGGTCGAAGCCTGCTCGGCGTTGAGCACTTTTCCCCTGAGCGGCAGGATCGCTTGGAACTGGCGGTCGCGTGCTTGTTTGGCCGAGCCGCCAGCGGAGTCTCCCTCGACGATGAACAGCTCGCACAGGGTGGGGTCGGTGGAACTGCAGTCGGCAAGCTTGCCGGGCAAGTTCAGCCGGTGCGATACGGAGGTTTTGCGTTGCACGCCCTCTGCGGCCGCGCGCGAAGCCAGGCGGGCCCGCGCAGCGAGCAACACGCGCTGCGCAATGGCGCGCGCCTGCGTGGGGTTCTGCAAGAGGTAGTTTTCCAGCGTGGTGCGCACAAACTGGTCAATTGGGGCGGTGACTTCCGGGTTGTTGAGGCGGTCCTTGGTTTGCCCTTGAAACTGAGGCTGCTGCAAATACACGCTGAGCAGGGCAACCAGACCCTCGCGCGTGTCCTCGGCGACCACGGACGCACCCTTGGGCAATAGGTTTTGCACCGTGAGGTAATTGCGCAGGGCCTTGGCGAGGCCTGCCTTGAAGCCGTTCTCGTGCGTACCGCCGGCCGGTGTGGGAATCCCGTTCACGTAGGATTGGAGGCGCTCCTGAGTGGCGGTGGTCCAAGCGAACGCACACTCGACGATCAAGCCATTGTTCTTGCGTTCGAAGGAAAGCGGCTCGCCCACCGGCTCGGCGCCGCTTTGCGCCACCAATTTTTCCAGGTACTCGGCGATGCCGCGCTCGTGCACGAAGGTTTCGGTGGTGTTGTCCACCTGATTCTCGAACAGGATCGTGAGGCCGCGGTGCAAGAAGGAGCGCGCCTCCAGGCGCTCGCGGATCCACTGCGGATCGAAGCGGGTATCGGGAAAGATCTCCGGGTCGGGCGTGAAGGTAATCGAGGTACCGGTGCCGCGGGCGGGGCCGAGCTGCTTGAGTTTGGTGGTGGGCAGGCCGCGCGCAAAGCGCTGCTCCCACTGAACGCCATCGCGCTTGACCCGTGCGATGAGCGAGCTGGACAAGGCGGTGACGACCGACGCTCCGACGCCGTGCAGGCCGCCGGAGTGATAGTAGTTTTGGTTTTCGAACTTGCCGCCCGCGTGCAGCGTGGTGAGGATCAGCTCGAGCGCGGGCCGGTGGTATTTCGGGTGAATGTCCACCGGAATGCCACGGCCGTTGTCGGTGACCGTGACCGTGCTTCCATCGGCATGCAGGGTGACGGTAATGCGGTCGCAGTGGCCGTTCATGGCTTCGTCCACTGCATTGTCGAGGATCTCCCACAGCAGGTGGTGCAAGCCAGTGCGGTCCACCCCGCCAATGTACATGCCCGGGCGCTTGCGTACCGGCTCGAGCCCTTCGAGAACGGTGATGTCTTTGGCCGTGTACTTGCGTGTCATGCTTCCGATTCTGGTTCGCCGAGGAGCGGTTTTGCCCCGTTCCCCGCAGCGTGCGGCCCCGGCCCGCCGTTGGCTTTGTTCGCCGCAGTGGCTCCCGTTCGGCTGCGCAAGGCCACAGGTTTGAAGCGCTGCAAGGTACGGCGCCCCTTGAGGCCGCGATGAGCCAGTTCCGGGGTTTGCAAGCGCCGCTCCTCGCCGGCCTGATCCACGGCAATCGGCGGTTCGCTACGCGGGTGGCAGACCGCACCCACGAGCTGGTCTTCCGGCCGCACCCGCAGCAGCCAAACCCCGCGCCCAGCGCCGGAAAGTTCGGGCACCTCCTCGGCCGCGAACGACAGTACAAAGCCCGCAGCCGAGGCCGCGGTCACGGTGTCCCCCATGCCAGGACTCACTGCGGCAACTTCGTCTCCCTCGCGCACGCGCGCGTAGCGGCGGCCATTCTTGGTCGTTTCCGTAAGCTCGGGGCGGACAAACGCCCCCAAACCCTGCCGGGTCGCAAACAGCCAGCGCGGCCATTGCGGGGTGGCGTCCGAGGACGGCGGCTCCACCAAGTGTGCGGCGACGATGCGCTCGCCATCGCGGAAGTTGAGCACGCTCTGCACCGGCTCCCCGTATCCCGTGGTGGCAGGGACTTCGAGCGCGGGCAGGACGTAGAGCGTGCCCAGGTTCGAGAACAAGAGCAGATGCTGGCGGGTGTTGCCGCGCAGCACCCATTGCACGGCGTCGCCCTCGCGCACGCGAGTGGTCGAGGGGTCTTTGAGTTCGCCGAGCCGTTTCATCCAGCCGTCGCGCGTGATCACGATCACCGTGTCTTCGTGCACGACATACGCTTGGGCGTCGTAGACCAATTCGGCTCCCGCCCGCAGTTGGGTGCGCCGCGCGTCACCGTACTTCTCGGCCACCGCACGCAGTTCTTCCTCCACCAACTCCCAGCGCGCTTGCTCGTTGCGGAGCAGGCGGCGAATCTCGCTGGCTCGCTTGGCTTTTTCCCGCTGCTCGGCGCGGATCTTGTCCATTTCCAGGCGCGCCAATTGGTAGAGGCGGGTATCCAAGATCGCGTCGGCTTGCTCCGCGTCCAGTTCGAACTCGCGCATGAGCGCCCGCTGCGCCTGTTCGCGTGATTCGGCGCTGCGGATGATCTTGAGGGCGCGATCGAGGTTGCCGAAGAGTTTGAGGAAGCCTGCCAAGATGTGTAGGCGTGCTTCGAGTTGCCGCAATTCGTGCTCGAGCCGGCGGGTGACCACCACAAAGCGGAAGTCGAGAAAATATTGGCAAAGCTCTTTGAGGTTCAGCCGCCGCGGCTCGCCCACGCCCGGGGTGGCGGTCGGCACCAACGCAGTGAAGTTGGCGTAATAGGTGATTTGCAGATCGGTGTGTTTGAACAGGTACGCCATCACCGCTTCGGGTGAGGCGTCGGACTTGAGTTCGACCACGATGCGGACCTGATCGGTGGACTCGTCGCGCACGTCGGTCGCCAGGGGCAGTTTGCGGCTGCCGATGTGTTCGGCGATTTGCTCGACGATTTTCGCTTTGTTCGTCGCGTACGGCACCGAGGTGATCACCACCCGCTGGCGCCGCCCACTGCTCTCGGTCGTGAACTGGGCGCGCAGTCGGATCGCCCCTTGGCCGTTCTCGTACAGCTCACGCAGCTCGGCGCGCGAATTGAGAATCTCTCCTCCAGTGGGAAAGTCCGGCCCCTTGATCCAGCGGCAGAGATCTTTGCTTTGCAGTGAGCGGTTGCGAATGAGCGCCACGAGAGCCTCTACCACCTCGCGCAGGTTGTGCGGTGGGATGTTGGTGGCCATCCCTACAGCGATCCCGGTGCTGCCGTTGATGAGCAGTTGCGGGACCGCCGCAGGGAGCACTACCGGTTCGCGCACCGTGGAGTCGTAGTTGTCGCGGAAGTCCACGGTGTCTTCGCGCACGTCGCGCAACAGTTCTTCCGCAATGGGTGCAAGCTTGGCCTCGGTGTAGCGCATGGCGGCGGCGCCATCGCCGTCGAGAGAGCCGAAGTTGCCCTGGCCGTGCACGAGCGGGTAGCGCATCGCAAACGGCTGCGCCAAGCGCACCATGGCTTCGTAAGCCGCCTGATCGCCGTGCGGGTGGTATTTCCCCAGCACCTCAC
Organism: Myxococcales bacterium; assembly: GCA_037445065.1. Classification (GTDB taxonomy): domain Bacteria; phylum Desulfobacterota; class Binatia; order HRBIN30; family HRBIN30; genus JBBILD01. Next base: position 94,354 of record JBBILD010000013.1, on the reverse strand, counting down.
CCACGACGGCTGCCGACTTGCGCGGCCGCGCCCCAGCGCTCAAGCGCAGGTTTTGATACATGGCGTACAGAATCCGCCGCTGCACGGGTTTGAGCCCGTCGCGCACATCCGGCAGGGCGCGCGAGGTAATCACGCTCAGCGCATAGGCGAGGTAGCGTTCCTCGACTGCTCGTCCGAGGTCAATCGGATGGGCAGGACTGTCAAACAACTTCGACACGACGTCCCTCAGGCCGGCTCGCACCACCCAGCATTGCCGTTCAGCTCCTCCACACCTGCGACCGTTCGCTTTTATAGAGCAGAGCGGGCGAGAACAAAAGCGGTGCGCGCCAGGCGCGGATCAGCTTTCGCCTTGCAGTTCGCGCAACGTGGTGAGGGCCTCGTCAATGTGGCGATCGATGCCGAATTCGCTGTGGATCACCTTGCGGATCGTGCCTTGTTTGTCGATCACGAAGGTGACCCGTTTGGTGGGAAGCCATCCGCCCAAGCGAGCCACGCCGTACTTGGCGGCAATGCGGCCTCCTTCGTCGCTGACCAGCGGGAAGGGCAAGCGGTACTTTTCTGCGAACGCAGCGTGGCGATCTACCGAGTCGAGGCTCACGCCTACGATCTCGCCATCGAGTTGCGCCACTTCGCTGCGGTGATCGCGAAACGAGCAGGCCTCTTTCGTGCAGCCGGGGGTAAAATCGCGTGGAAAGAAGTACAGCACCACGTGGCGGCGGCCGCGAAAATCACGCAGCCGCAAGTGACGGCCGTCCCCGCACGGTGCCTCGAAGTCCGGTGCCGTGTCTCCCACCTGCAACATGTCGTTACTCTATGCCATAGCCACGAGCCGAACTCCAGGGTCTTCTGGGGGCTAGGCGAGCTGCGTACTCGCCTCCCATGCGAAAGGCAAGCGCAGAGCCGTGCGGGCGAGTTTTCTCGTTGACTAAAGCGTTCCCCGCCAGCAAGACTACGGAGAATGGGTCTTGTGTGTCGTTGCGTTCTTTTTCTGGCCGTCGGTTTGATTTCCACGGTGAGTCGCGCCGAGGTCGTGCAAGTAACCGAAGTTCCCGCCGGGCGTTCGGTTTCGCGGCCGTCGGTGGATTTCAGTGGGCGTTGGATCGTGTTTGCGTCGACCGCCAACATCGGCGGGCTCAACCCCACCCCGATCGGCAACGTGTTCGTGTACGATGCGGTGAGCGGGGGCTTCGAGCGAATCACGCCGGAGGGCGGCAACGATCCGGTGATTTCGCCGGACGGCCGGTTTATCGCCTTCTCTTCCGATGCCAATTACGCGCGGCGCAATGCGGACAACAGCGAGGAGATTTTCCGCTTCGACCGCCAGCGTCGCCGCTTCGCGCAAATCACGCGCGACGACTTAGGTGACGGCTCGAGCGTGCTGCCGTCGATCAGCAACAAAGGCAGCCGCATCGCGTTCGAGACGACGAGCAACCTACGGCGGCGCAACCCGGACCTCAGCAACGAGGTGTATCTCTTCAACCGCTCGGGCAACACCCCGCTCAGTCGAGATCCGGAAGGAGATGGCGAGAGTTACACACCTGCGGTCAGTGCTGACGGCTCGCTGGTGGCATTCGTGAGTACCAGCAACCTGACCGGACGCAACCCGGACTTCAGCCAGGAACTCGTGCTTTACGACGTGAAGGAACGGCAGCTCATCCAGGCCACGAACGACGTGGAAGGGCTCGGGGAGAGCAGCTCTCCGGCAGTGAGTGGGAATGGCAAGATCGTGGTGTTTGTGTCGTCGAGCAACCTTGGCAACGGCGCCAATCCGGACAACGTTTCGGCGGTGTGGTGGAAGCGCGGCAGCGGCTACTCGGTGCCCATTACGGTTCGCTCGGATGGCTTGTTCGATGGCGACCAGCCGGCGGTAGATGCGACCGGCGAGTGGATCGCATTTGTGAGCGGTGAGGACGTCGTCGGGCACAACCCGGACCGCTCCCAGGAAATCTTTCTGTACAACCGCCTGCGCAAGACCTTTTACCAGGTCACTTCCGGGGTGCGCCCGTGCGTCTCGGTGGCGCCGCGCATCACCGGTAGCGGGGCGCGGGTGGTGTATCTGTCGAACTGCGACCCATTTGGCACCAATCCGGACCGCGGCTTCGAGGTGTTCTGGGCCGCGAATCCGGCACTGTTTCTGGTGCTGACCGCGACCGGCCCAGTGGAGCTGGTGGTCACGGATCCGGCGGGTCGCTGGGTGGACGCTTCGACGAGTTCGATTCCGCTGGCCAGCTACCAGCGGCTCGATTTGGATGGCGACCCGATCGAAGACCGCAGAGTGGTGATCCCCGAGGCGATGGCCGGGATGTACCGCGTGCAAGTGCTGGGTCGTGCGGGCGCCACGGGGAGCGAGTCGGTGCGCATCGAAGCTTCGCTCAACGGGCTCGTGCAGACCGTGGCCGAAGGCACCGTTGGGGAGTTAGCCGGGAGCGAAGTCCAGGTCGGCAACCAATCGCTGCGCCGCCCTACTTCGACCATTGACCCGAGGAGCGGCCGCAGTGCACGGGTGACCTTGGCTGCGCGACTGCCGCATCCCAAACCTGCAAGCGGGACGATCGAACTCTTGTGGTTCGACGGTACCCAGCAACAGTCGTTTGCGCTGGGAACGGTGGAGACCCTGAGCCCGCGCGGCTCGTACTCGGGAATCGTGGATGGGTTCGAGGTGTCGTTGCGCCTGCGCGAGCGCCCGGATGGAACCCTCTCCCTGCGCTTCTCAGCCCGAGGTGGGGACGCCAGCGAATTCGCGGGTAGCGAGAACCTGGGCATGACCGTGCTTGTGCGGGTGGGACCATACACGCACTTTTACAACTGGCGCTTCCTGCGCAGCGCGCTCAGTGGCAAACTGACGTTGCGTTAGAGCCAACGGTTGCCTCGTTGCTGCCGCAGACCACGCTGCGGTGCTGAGATTCAGCGCGGGCCGCGGGCAGTCGAGAAGAGCGAGCGGATCCAGGCTGCAGGCGGCACACGGCTTGGTCCTCATGCCAGCGTGGTGTGCCGGGAGCCCGGCCGTGTATCATCCGCACACCTGCGCGCCACGGCCTGCGCCGCTGGGAGTGCGGCGACACCCGGCAGCAGCCAGGTGGTGACGTGAGCCGCCCCGAAGGCCGCGCTGCCGCAATGCACTGCGAGCGGCGTCTCGGGATTGCTTCGCAGCGGGCCACGTGGCACTCGCTTGCCGTGGCGCAGATCGAACACCGCTACCTCGAGGTCAATGGGATTCGCATGCACGTGGCGGAAGCGGGCAGTGGCTTCCCTGTGCTGTTCTGCCACGGATTCCCGGAAATTTGGTATTCCTGGCGGCACCAACTCGCGGCGCTGGCAGAAGCGGGTTACCGGGCGATCGCGCCGGATCAGCGCGGTTACGGCGAAACGTCCCGCCCGCAAGAGGTCGAACGCTACAACATCCACTACCTGGTAGGCGACCTCACCGCATTGCTCGATGCGCTCGGCCTCGAGCGTGCGGTGGTGGTCGGTCACGATTGGGGAGGGATCGTGGCTTGGCAAATGGCGCTGCTGGCGCGGCACCGGGTCGCCGGCGTGGTCGGTGTCAACACCCCCTTTTTCCCTCGCCCACCGGTGTCGCCGCTCGAGTTGCTGCGTGCCGTGGCACAGGGCGGCTTTCACTATGTGCTGTACTTCCAGGAAGTGGGAGTGGCCGATGCGGAATTGGAGCGGGATGTGCGGCGCAGCTTACGCGCCTTTTACCAGCGGATAGACCCACTGGCAGTAGAGGCAGCCCGCACGCAGCCGGCCGGGGTCTTGGCCGCAGGCAGCGGAGGGTTGTTGGATCGGCTGCCGGACGGGCCGCTTCCTCCTCACCTCAGCGAGGACGACTTCGAGGTATTCGTGCGCGCGTTCGAGCGCAGTGGGTTCACGGGCGGGCTCAACTGGTACCGGAACCTCGAGCGCAACTGGGAGCTCACCGCCTACCTTTCCGGAGCCAAGGTGCAGGCGCCGGCGCTGATGATCACCGCGGAGTGGGATCCCGTGTTGCGCCCGGAAATGGCGCAAGGGATGGAGCAGTGGGTGCCGAACCTCACCGAAACCGTGCTGGTCAAAGAGTGCGGGCACTGGACGCAGCAAGAGCGCCCGGAGGAGGTAAACCGCGCTCTCCTGCGCTTCTTGGAGCGGGTGCGTGGGGAGGGAGGCTGAGGGGGCATCTGCCCCCTCAGCACGCCTCAGTAGGCGACGCGCGCTTCGAGTCCACCGTTCTCCGCGCGCACCACGATGAGGCGAGACATGCAAGGCATGCAGTACACGCGGTCGCCCGGGCGCAGTTCGCGTGTGGAGCGGATGACCACTTTACACACCGGGCAAATTACTTCGTTGGGCCCGAGCTGGTCTCCGGGCCCCCGCCATTTGCGGTAGAACCTGCGGAAGCGAGGCGGGACTTCATCGAAGCCGGTGTCTTCCAGCACGAACCGCTGCCGCGGTGTTTCTTCGACTGTCGAAACTTCTTGTTCGAGAGGATCCATAGTCATGCAAACCCCAATCGAGCGGCGGCTTCCAGGTAGGCACGCCCCAATCGTTCTCGTTCGGTAGGGTCCGCGCCAATGCCTTTGAGCGTTTCTTCCAGCGCATCCAGGACCAGGTGGTCGAGTTCTCGCTTGAGCTGGAGGAGGCGCGGGCGGATGTGCGGCGTGGTCTGCAGGCAGCGGCCGAGAGCATTTTCGCCAAAGCCGATGTGGCGCCGTTCGTCCTTGACCACACCGAGGAGCACCTCGCGTGTGACCGGGTCGGCCTCGCGCGCGTGGCTCTGAAACACCGTGAACTCGAGCGCTTCGAGAATCACGTTTTGCGCGAAAATCGCTGCTTCCCAATCCTTGCCCTCGACCAGTTCAAGCAGGCGCTCGCGGAAGAGAAGCAGGCTGCGGCTGGCGCGGCGCGCGACTTCCTGTTCCGGGTCGGCCACACCGAGGGAGCGCAGGCGATGCAGGAACACTTCGAGATGGCGTCCCTCGTCTACGACTTGCGTGGACAAGAAGATCTTCGCCTGGCGGTTCGGCGCTACCGCGACGAGACCGCTCGCCCCGTCGAGAGCTGCGGTCTCGCCGACACAGTAGTTGCACAGCACGGTGATCAAGCGGTCGCGGTCGAGGTCCGGCAGTATCACCTCTGGCGTCCCTGGCGGCATCCCGTAGGAGCGCCCAGAGAGATAGCCTTCCACAGCTTCGAACCAGAATTGGAACGAGTGGACCTGCTCGTAGAAATCTTGCGGATCGAGATCGTGGATGTCGGGGCCGACACCCTCGTTACCAGCCGCTGGCTCTCTGCTCTGACGGCTCATGGCTTAAGGCCGGGCAGGAGTCTGGTACTCGAGGCCAATCCGTCCGAGGCGGATTTTGAACTCTTTGAGCACGGTGTCGGCCAGCAAATGCTCCATCTCCTCGGGTTCCATGGCGACCAAGTCGGCTCCCTGCCAGCGAGCATGGACGCCGGCCTCGCCGAGCTGGCCGCGGATGCGGCGGAATTCTTCGCGCGCCGGGTTGTTGCGGAAGGAGTCCGCGAAGGTGGCCAGCATCCAGTACGACATTTCCTTTTGCAGGCGCTCGACGTCGGCTTTGCGCTCTGGAAACTGGCGGATCAGGGAGCCAATGCGGTTTTCCCCGAAACCGACGTGGCGCCGTTCGTCCGCGATCGTGCCCGACAAGGTGTGCGCGAACTTCGGGTTGGTTTGTTCTTCGAGGGCATACATCATCTCGAACACACTGAAGGCCATCCCCTCGAGCACGATGTTCTGGCCGACCACGCCGGCAACGAAGTCTTTTTTGTCCACTTTCTCCAGCAAAACCTCGGCAAATTTCACCAGGTTGGGGTTGGCGTAGTGCTGCACCGTGCTTTCGAAGTCTTTCTTGGGCACGCCCAAGTCGAGGAGCCGTTGCGAGAAAATCTCTACATGCCGGGCCTCGTCGAGAGTCTGGGTGGCAAGAAACCGCTTGCTCGCCTCGTCCGGTGCCGAGTTGATCAAGCCCGAGGAGGCTGCCAGCGCGCAGCGTTCACCCACGATGAGTTGGACTGTGGTGCGGATGGCCTGCTCGCGCAGGATGTCGTTCTCGAGCAATAGCTCCGGTTCGCGCTCTCCCGGTTTATGCCCGTACTCCGTTCCCATCAGGTAGCCCTGCGGGCAGGACTCGAGCCAGTTTTGAATCGAGTACGCTGCTAGGAAATCTGCCATCGTTTCACCCTCCTCTCTCGAATTCGGCCAGCGCCGTCGGTGGGCGAATGAATCCAAAGACCGTGCCCAGGGGGCGGCCGACCGACCGGTCGGCCGCTTGGGGCCGGAGGCTTCCGAACCTTCTCAGCCGTGCGAAGGTGAGCCGCTTGTGACTCCCACCAATCGGAACATTGCGTCGGGAGCCAAGTGCGGGGACCGGCCAGGAAAAGCAGGCCGTAGCGGTAGCCGTTTTGTCGGCGAGCCGCGAGCAGCGAGCAGTAAGGGGCGAAATGCGAGTGGCGTGCGCCACCTGACGCCTGCGCGGCGCGATTGGGCAAGGCGAATTGCGAACGGTGCGGGACAGCCGGCGCATCACCCCTCCGACCGGCCCCGCCGTTACAGCAGCCCACCGGATTCGAAACACGGGCAGGCACGAGGCCCGACAACATGTTCGCAGCAGTCTGCCACCACGTTGGCACTGCTGCTCCTGCGGGAGGTAGGGGCGGCCCTTGTGGCCGCCCGTGCTTTGATTCGGAAATGGCGGATGGTGCGACGGACGGGGTCGTACGCGCGGTGGGCGGCGGGATTCGCGCGTTCGGTTCGGTTTGGAACACGGGCAGGCACGAGGCCTGCCGTTACCCCTCCGGCTCGAGATCGGGTAGGAGCACGGTAAAGGTGGTGCCGCGATTCACTTCGCTTCTCACTTGCACCGATCCCTTGAGCAATTGGACCAAGCGGTGCACGATAAACAGCCCCAAGCCCACCCCCGAGAAGCTGCCCACAGTGTGCGCATGGGCTTGCCGGTACGCGTCGAAAATGGTGGGCAGTGCTTCTTGCGGAATTCCGATGCCGGTGTCCCGCACCTCGAATCTCGTAAGCCCCCCGGTTCGCTGCACGCGTACGCGCACCTCGCCCGCTGGGGTGAACTTGAGCGCGTTGCCGACAAGGTTTTTGAGGATGAGGCGCAGCTTTCCTGGGTCGGTGCGTAGCCGCAGCTCGGGTGGGGTTACGTCTACGCTCAGCAGCACCCTCTCAGGCTCGTGCAGGTGGCGGAGTTCAAGGATGAGGGGCTCGATCAAGTCTTGTACCTGCACGGTTGCGGGTTGCACCAAGGTGGAACCGGACTGCAGCCGGTTGAAGTCGAGCGTGTTGGCTACCAAGTCGGCCAACTCGCGCGACCGCAACTCGAGCCTGCGAACGATGTCCCGCTGCTCCTCGCCTAGTGGACCGAAGGTATCGGTGAGCAGCAGGTCGCAGTAGCCCAGAAGCACGTTGAGCGGGGTGCGCAATTCGTGCGAGACGGCCGCGACGAAGTCCGAGCGCAAGCGATGGGCCTCTTCGAGCGCGCGGGCGGCTCGCAGGTGGTCCAAAGCCAGCGTTTCGATTTGCGCGGCGCTACGCAGCAATGCGAGCTGATCGGAACGGAAGCGCAATGGTCGCCGCAGCACACTCAAGGCAAACCCGCTCACCTCCTCGCGGTGGCGCAGCGGAATCACACACAAGCTGAGGGGGTGATTCGAGGAGAAAAAGAGGGAGAAGAGGGCGGCCGGCAAGTCTTGGTCGAGAAAGAGCGCCTCCTCGGTGCGGTCCAGAGCGGCGCGCCAATCGCGAGAGAACGGGGGGTTGATGCCGAGGGCGGTTTGCACCTCGCGTTCCTCTGCGCGCTCGCCCCAGCTCGCAGAGAGCAAGAAGCGCTCGCTCACGTTGTCCCACGCCCACAACTGGTGCAAGTCGCAGCCCACCGAACTGCAAACCAGGCGGCAGAGTTCGCGCAGGCCGCTTGGATTCGGATCTTGCAACACCGCCCGACTGAACGCCGACTGCGCCTGGGCATGCTCGATTTGCTGCCGCTGGCCCGCAAGTAGTGCCTTAGTCTCTACCGCGAGGGCGATTTGCCGGGCGAGAATCGTGAGCGTCAGGACTTCTGCCTCATGGAAGGGCGGTCCGCCCGGGGCGCGCGCCACGATCAGTGCTCCCAGATGGGATCCTCGCGCGCGCAGCGGCAGGGCCACGTATGCCCCGATGTCGGCGAGTTGGCAAAACTCGGGACTGAGCCAGGTCTGGGTGCTGATCTCATTAGCCACCAGCACCTGCCCGCGGTGCACGAGTCCCTGGAACGGCTCGCCCGGAGGAAAGACGGCCTGATCGAGAAGCGCGTGGGAAGCTGGGGTAAGGCCGTGGTGATGGGTCAGGCGGTAGCCGGCCAAGCTTTCCGAATACTCGAAGCTGGCCAGCCGCTGGCAGGGCAAGCCGTTGGCGATGAGAGCGAGCACTTTGGGCAACACTTCGCCTGGCGCAGAGGGGCCGCTGAGCAAGGTGGTGATTCCGTCGAGAAGGCGGATCAAGGACCCCTCGCGCTCGCTTTCACCGTGTGCCATTTTGGCGTACAGTATGCAAGTTTGCCGGATTTGAGCAAACGCTTCTGCGAACAGCGCGGAAGCCGTGCGGGAAAATGAACGCGGTGGCACCGTAGAATCCATGACTTGGGAAATCGTGGCGGGAATGCTGATCGCCATCGCGGGGACCGCGGCTGGACTCGCCCTTCTGATCCTCGGGCTTCCGGGAATCTGGCTGTTTTGGCTAGCCGCGGCGTTGTTCGCGTGGTGGACCGGCTTTTTGGTGGTGGGTGGGTGGACGGTGCTGGGCTTGTTCGCGTTGGCCACCGCTGGGGAACTGCTCGAGTTCTATCTGGGCGTATCGTCCGCGGCGCGCTCGCGCCCCTCGTGGCGGGTTCTTGTCTGCACGCTGCTCGGAGGCGTTGTGGGGGCGATGCTCGGCGCGCCGCTGCTGTTCGGACTCGGCGCGCTCCCCGGAGCGTTGCTGGGAACCTTTGCTGGAGCGGCGCTCGGCGTGGCCTGGGAAGGAGGAGCGGTGCGCGAAATGTGGGCGACAGGTGTGGCAGCCATGCGCGGCCGCTGGCGAGGATTCCTTGCCAAGTTGATTGCGTTGTGCACGATGGGGGTGGCGTTCCTGATTGCTTTATTGGTTTGATGACCCTCGGCCCGCGGGGAAGAAGGAGAACATGCGATGAGGGCAGTGGTTTGGCACGGGGCGAGTGACGTGCGAGTGGAGCGTGTTGCCGACGCGGCTCTCTTCGATGACCGCAGTGCTCTGGTGCGGGTGGAAGCAAGTTCGATTTGCGGCTCGGACTTGCACCTGTACCACGGCCTCGTGCCAGTGATCCCCGGGACGATTCTCGGCCATGAGGGTATCGGCACGGTCGAGGAGGTGGGGGGAGCCGTGCGCCGCGTGCGCCCGGGCCAGCGGGTCTTGGTACCGGCGGTGGTCGGCTGTGGCGAGTGTTCTTCCTGCCGCGAATCGTACGTGGTGGGCTGCGAGCAGCTGGTGGCAAAAGTGTTCGGAGTGTCACCCTTGTTGCCGGGTGCGCAGGCAGAAATGGTGGCGGTGCCGGCAGCCGAATTTAACCTACGCCCGATTCCGGCGGAGGTGTCGGACGAAGACGCCTTGCTCCTGACCGACATCGGTCCCACAGGCTTTTACGCCGCGCGCAATGCGGACATCCGCCCGGGTGACTCCGTGGTCGTTGTCGGCTGCGGGCCGGTCGGCTTGTGCGCCTTGCAGAGTGCGGCCTTGTTCTCACCGGCGCAGTTGATCGCCGTAGATCGGGTGCGCGACCGCTTGGAGGCGGCGCGGCGTTTTGCCACGCATGTACTGGACGCCAGCGCGCTCGACGTCGCCGCAGCGGTACGCGAAGTCACTGCCGGGCGGGGTGCGGATGCGGTGATCGAAGCGGTGGGCAGCACGGAGACCATGCGCCTGTGTTTCGAGTTGGTTCGCATCGGCGGAACGATCTCCGTGGTCGGCGTTTTGATTCGAGACGATTTCCCGTTTCCAATGGGGACCGCGCTGCTCAAGGACGTCACTGTGCGCGTTGGCTTGGTGAACGTGGGACACTTCTTGCCCCGGCTCTTCGGATTGGTTCGTGCCGGCCGCCTCTCGCTCGCGCCGCTGGTCACGCATCGCTTCGCGCTCGAGGAAGCACCGCAGGCGTATCGCCTCTTCGATACCCGCGCCGATGGCTGCCTCAAAGTCTGGCTGCACCCGTAGGACAACGAACCGGCCCGCCTCGAACGGCCAGCAGCGCTCGGTGCACGGGCGAATCGTAAGTGGCGATTGTCGTGGACCGCGTCGTACGGGCGGCGGGTGGCGCCCTAATGCATTCGGTGCGATTCAGAACTCGGGCAGGCACAAGGCCTGCCCCTACATTTCCTTGGCAACGGCGTGCGCCCACACCCGCAACGATGCCGCCTGCGCACACGTTTTACGGACACCCACTTTGTGGTGGGGAATCGCGAATGGCGAATGGCGAATAGAGAATGGCGAATGGCGAATGGAGCGTCCGACGGCGCCCGCCACGACCGGGGTACGGCCTTGCCCGCGAGCAGGGTGTGGGGGCGGCCCTTGTGGCCGCCCGTGATTCTGTCACCACGATGCCCCGGCGTATGCGGTTCGCCACCATCAGGAGTTTAGGGGCGGCCCTTGTGGCCGCCCGCGATCTCACCGCAACGCTGTTGCGAAACATCCACGCTGCCCACTACCGCCGGCAACGCTGAAAGCGTTGCGCCAATACAGTCTGGGGTTCGCGCGCAGCGCCAACTTGGGGAACCGGTCGTTGTTTTTTGCCCCTGGTGCAACCCTGTAGGGGCGCGCTAGGCACGATTGGTCCCGGCGCACACCTCTACCTCATCGGCAACAACGGCGAAGGTTTGTGAACAGGTGGACGGCTTCTCCGGAGCCGCGCTGTGGGGGGCTTACCAGCGGTAGCGAACGACCACGCCGAAGTCGCCCGGAGCGAACACCTCGACTTGTACGCCTTTGCGCTGGGGGCGAGGGGTGTTGTTGTGTTCGTCCAGGTGGTTTTGCAGGAGCATCTCGCGGGCCAGTAGCGGTAGCGGCTTTTGCACGAACACTTCCACGGGTAGCCCACGCGGATCATCGCCGACGCTGCGCATGGCTTGATTGGAGAGCGAGGTTTGCGCCAGCGCGCCGGTGAGGGAAAGCAGGCACACGAACGGCAGAGCAATCACAGCGCGCACAACACGGCGGAGTGATCGCAGGATTCCTTTGCCCAGCACCCTTCGAAGCCCGGCTCGCATCGCCACCTCTCCCTGCTTCAGGGTTTGCCGCAACGGTCGAGGTTAGGCAAGCGGATTTTGCGGCACCATTCACGCTCGCTCACCGCGCGCCATTGCTTCGATCGCCGTCCATTGGGCGAGGGTGAGCGGCACCACGGACAAGCGGGGCTGGCGCAGCAAGGGGGAGTTCGCGAAGGCCGGGTGTTGCTTGATTTCCTGGAGCGCTACCGGGCGCGGCAGTCTCTGCGCCACCTCGACCTCGATCCACTGCGATCGCGGGCCGGGCCGTTCTGGCGAGGCAGAGCGGGCGCAACGCGCGATCCCCACCGCGGCCCGTTCCTCCCCCGTGTGGTAAATGAGCAGCCAGTCTCCTTCCCGAATCGAGTGCAGCAGCCGCAGGGCTTGCGGATTGGTAATTCCATCCCACACGGTGCGCCGCTCGCGTTCCAAGTCGGCAAACGAATACTGGGATGGTTCTGTCTTGAGCAGCCAGCCGCCCGTACCCGGGTCGCGCGTCATTTCTCCTCCTTACCGTGTGCCCCGTACTCGCGTTCCAGGTAGGCGACGATTTCGTCCGACTCGTACATGGCGGTTTTCGTATTGGGGTCCACCAGAAACGGCACTTGCACTTTGCCGCCGCGCCGCGCCAGTTCTTCGCGTTGCGGGCTGCCCCGCGGCACGTTGCGCACAATGTATTCGAGGTCGAGTTCGCTCAGCACTTCGCGCACTTTTCGGCAGTAAGGCGAGCCTTCCATATTGAAGAGCTCGAGCGGTTGGAGCCGACGCCGGCTGTTCGGCACCCGGCAGCGGCTGCCGCGCCCCATCCGCCACGCGCTGGCGGCGAAGGAAAGCGCGTTGTTGGCAAGCCCGGGAAGGGGCACGAACCACGGGCTTTGCGCACCGTTTCCATAGGTTCGGAACAGGTACGCGACGATGTCGTCGGACTCGTACATCGAAGCGCTGGTGTTCGGATCGCTCAGAAAGGGCACTTGCACTTTGCCACCGCGCCGCTTGAGTACAGCGCGGCGCGGGCTTCCCTGTGCGACCGGCAAGCACAGGTAGTCTAGGTCGAGTTCCGTGAGCACCTCGCGCACTTTCCGGCAGTAGGGGCAAGCTTCGAAGTCGAACAAGGTAAGAAGCTGCTTCGGGCCATCCCGCTCCGTACGAGTGACGCGGGCCTGGAAGCCGCGCCCCAGGCGAGCGGCGGTTGCCGCAAACGAGGTCAAGTCATTGAGCCAGCTCACGCTTCCCCCTTTGTGACCGAGCTGGCTTGTACTCGCAGCACGGCACAGGTTTCAAGATGCCTCCCCGTGTCGCTTGACTGCGCTCCTGTTTCATGCCGACAAGCAAGCGCATGGTACGGATGCGGCTCACCCACATCGGGCTGTGCGTGACCGACCTGGATCGCGCGCTCGACTTTTACTGCAACGGCCTCGGCTTCGAACGGGTCTCGGATTTGGCCATCGAGGGCGAGCCTGCGGCAACTTTGCTTCAGTTGCCCAACGTCTCGCTGCAAGCCGTGTACGTGGAGCGCGATGGGGTGCGGATCGAACTCCTGCATTATCCGCGCCCGGGAGCGTTTTCCGAGACCACGCCGCGGGCCATGAACCAGGCTGGGCTAACGCACCTCTCCTTTCAAGTGGAGCAGTTGGACGAGGAAGTGGCCCGCTTGTGCGCGCACGGGGGGCGCGTGATCGAGGAGTCGCGCATCGATCTTCCCGCCCTCGGTGCGGCGGCCGTGTTTGTGACCGACCCGGACGGTACTCGCATCGAGCTGGTGCAACTGCCGCGCGGCTGAACGGGTCGGGAGCGGGTTCTTAGGGCTCGAGAAGCACTTTGAGTGTTCCTGGTTGTTGGGCCCTGGCCAGTGCCGCCTCCGCTTGCGCAAGGGGGTAGCGCGCCGCGATCAAATCCGTGACCTGCACCCAACCTTGCTCGAGCGCCTCCAGGGCAGGGGAGAACGGACCACAGCGCGAGCCCTGAACCCGGATTTCGTGAACCACGAGCCGCGCCAGATCGAGTTCGTTGCGCTCCGCCACGGTGGTCTTGAGTACCAGCGTGCCGCGCGGGCGCACGCACTCGACGGCCAGCGCGAAGCCCTCCTTCCGGCCGGTTGCTTCCACCACTACGGGGTACGGTCGAGGAACGAAATCGTCGAGGCTGGTGGCGGTCACACCGCTTTTTTCTGCAAGCGCCAGTTTGTGCGGGTGTTTGCCCACTAGGTGCACTCGTACCCCGAGCAGGTGCAACACCCGGGCGATGAGCAGGCCTAGCTTGCCGTCGCCCAGTACCAAGCCTTCGCTGCCTGGCAGGAGATGGATCTGTTCGGCGATCTCGAACGCTGCCGCAAGCGGCTCGGTGAACACGGCAGCCTCATCTTCCACCGCATTGGGAACCGCGTGCAGGTTGGCCACCGGGACGTCCACGAACTCTGCAAACGCACCCGCTGCCTGCGCGATGCCGAGCACCGACCGCTGCGGGCAGTGGCGGGCCAGGCCGCTCATACACCAGGAGCACCCGCCGCAGCCAAAGTTGATCTCGGCGACAACCCGGCGGCCGAGCCACTCCGGCGGACCTTCCCTGACTTCGCCCACAAACTCGTGGCCGGGGATCCCAGTAAACCCCATGTAGCCACGCAGTAATTCGATGTCGGTGCGGCAAATCCCAGCCAGCCGTACCCGGAGGCGGGCAAAGCCCGGGCGAAGCGGCCCGGGAGCGACGGATCGCACGCAGACCTTCCCTGCTTCGAACCACACCGCCTGCATGACACGCACTCTACCAGCGTAGACGCAGTGCGCCAACTTTTTCGGTTTACGGCCTTGACTGCGCGCGGATCGAATCTATCAACCGGCAGCGTTCCGCAAAGGGACCGACGAACCGTGGAAGCCAGGCGCTGGATGAGCCTGGGAAAGGAGGAGTCTGATGAGACACATGAGAGGCACGGCTAGGCTCGCGCTTGCGGCTCTGTTGGTCGCGCTCGGAGTAGGGCGGGCGGATGCCGTGGACGGACCGTTTGTTGGGTTGGACGTCGGTGCATCTGTCCCCACCAACTCCAACTACCGCGCGCATGCCGAGGCAGGTATCTCCGGAGGCCCTTTTGTGGGCTACATGTGGAACGATTACTTGGGCCTACAGGCAAATATCAGCGTGAGCGGCCAGGAGCCGGATAACTTCCCGCGCCGTGGCATTCGCAAAGAAAACGAGTGGACCACCCTGTTAGGATACACCATTGGGCCGCGCGCGCAGATCCCCCTCGGCGAAAACGTCGAGTTGTACGGGACTGTGCAAGGTGGTGGCTTTACGGGGCTGAGCGGCCGGCTCACGCAAACCTCGCCTGGGTTTTTGGCCGGTGGCGGGTTGGATTACTACTTGGATGATCACCTCTCGGTGGGAGTCTTTGGCCGCTGGCACCGCGCCTATCAGGCACCGCGCCCGACCTTTCTGACCGGCCTTGCCCTCGAGGATCAAGGCCCGAGCGACGCCCGTTGGGCAGTGGGTGGCATCAGCTTCAAGTATCGTTTCAACGCACCTTCTGTTCCGCCGCCTCCACCGCCTCCGCCGGTGGTCGCTCAAGCACCACCTCCTCCTCCGCCTCCTCCGGCCAAGAAGAAAATCGTTTTGCGCGGCGTGAACTTCGATTTCGATAAGGCCACCATTCGGCCCGATGCCGCGCGCATTCTCGATGAAGCGGCCGAAACCCTGAAGGCCGAGTTGGAAGTAGAGGTTCTCATTGTCGGCCACACTGACAGCGTGGGCTCCGAAGCGTACAACTTGCGCCTCTCGCAGCGGCGCGCTCAAGCAGTGCGCGACTACCTGGTGCGCAAGGGCATCTCTGCGTCGCGCCTGCGGGTGAAGGGCGTGGGTGAGTCGGAACCGGTGGCCAGTAACGACACCGCCGAGGGTCGCGCCCAGAACCGCCGGGTCGAACTTCTGGTGGAGTAAGCGCGCGGCCAACGCCCGTCGCAATCGGGGCGAGGCAGCTCTAGCGGCCTCGCCCCGATTCGTTTTGCAGTTCGGCGAGCAGCCGCCGCACTTGTTGCGCGCGGCTGCCCGTCAACCCGAGTTCCAACGCCCGGCGGTAGTGCTGAGCTGCGGCGCTCAGCTCGCCCAAAGCTTGCTGCACTTGGCCGAGAGCGACTTGAATGTCCGCGTCCCACGGACTGGCTTCGGCCGCCGCCTGAAAGCGCCGCAGAGCTTCTTCCGTGAGGCGATGCCGTTCGGGGTGCTCGGCGGGCAGATGCTGGCTTTGGGTCCAAAACAGCACGCCCAAGTTGAACATCGTGTCTGCTCCGGGAACAGCTTCGTAGGCCCGCTCGTAGTAGCTGCGCGCCGTTTGCCAGTCTCGCCGCTTGAGGGCGATCGTGGCCAGGTTGTTGTAAATCGCGAACAAGCCGTTCGGGGGATTGCGCTTCTCCAGCGCTTGGCGCAACGAGAGTTCGGCTTCTTCATCGCGCCCGTTCTCCAGGAGCGCCGCGCCAAGGTTGCGTAGGGCGAACCCGTCGTCGCTTGCGTGGCGGGCGGTGTCCGCCCACAGCGAGACGTTGTCGGTCCAGACCGGGTTGCGCCGGACGGTTGCGAGCAGACCTGCCGCGGCTACCCGAACGGCCAACGCCATCGAGGCTCGCTGTTGCACTCGGCCGCCGCGGGCCAACCGCTCCCAGGCAAGACCTGCGAGCCAGCAAACGGCAAGCGAGGGAAGGTACGCGTAGCGCTCGGCCACCGGCGCTGCGGGCGGGCGGAACAGCACCGCCAGCGAGGGAAGCAAGGTAAAAAAGAGCCACAAGCACGCGAAGGCGAGAGCAGGCTGGCGGTGCCGCCAAGCGCGCGCTCCCAGACCGGCAAGGCAACCCAGGCCCAGGGCGCCGAGCGCCAAGTACAGCGCGCTGTCCGGCACACGCGCTACATACGCGCTTTGTGGAGGCGGAAAGACGAGCTTGTGCCAGTAGTACCCTATTGCCCCGAGCACAGACCAGAGTCCTTGCTCCGGCAGGGAAAACGAGCCGCGTTGGTAGTTTGCGAGTCCGTAGGCGCGCAGAAGGAGGTACACGATCAAGGCGGCGGAGGAGCCGGCAAGCCAACGGACGGCGAGCGTGAGGCGAGCGTTGCGCTGGAGCTGGGCGCGGCGCGGAAGGACCGGTACCGGCGCGAACAGAACCGCGGCGATGGGGATGAGCAGGCAAGCGGCAAGCGCGTTTTCCTTGCAAAGTAAAGCGGCCAGCAAAAAGAGGCTGCTGGCCAGCACGGTCCGCCAGCCCTGCGTCCCGCGCAAGGCCAAAAGCAGGGCGCTCAGAGCAAAGGTGGCCACCATCGGATCGGGTCGAGCTGCCATCCAGGCCACCGACTCGCTGTGAATGGGATGAACCGCGAACAGTGCGGCAGCAACAAACGCTGCACGCGAATGGGCACCTTCCGCGCCGAGCAGTGCCCGCGCCGCAAAAAAGCAAAGCAGCGTGGAAGCGAGGTGCCACGCCACGCTGCTCGCATGAAAGGCCCAAGCGGCGCCTCCCCCAACCAGGAGATCGAGCTTGTAGGACAAGAGTTGCAACGGCCGGTAGTAATCCGGCGGAAACTGAGGGATGTTCGGTGGTGGGAAAAAGAAGTCGCCGAGCGTTTGCAAGGCTGGGAGCCAGCGCTGGATGCTAATGGGATCGTCCCAAACCAGGCCGTAAGAGAGGGTCGGCAGGTAACACGCCAGGACCAACGCTGCCAACGCGAGCACGGACCAGCCGCTCCCCGCGGGTGCGGGAGAAGGTGAGGAGGCAAGCGAAGCGGGCTGAGGCACGTCTGCCTCCTCGCGGCGCGGAACTATGGTACGTTGCTGCTGGGAGGGCAGGGGGACGGCTGCGGCAAACTGGCGGCATCCACTGCTCCGACCACGACCAGCCGCAGATCCTCCGGTTTCAAATAGGTCTGCGCGACGCGCTGCACGTCCTCGCGGGTAACGGCGCGGATCCGGTTCAAGTATTCTTCGACGAAGTTCGGGCCGAGCCCGAAGAACTCCACTTGTGCGAGGAACGCTGCCACCTTGCTGTTGCTGTCCAGGCGGAGGGGGAAACTCCCAGTGAGATAGAGCTTGGCGTTTTCAATTTCCTCCTCGCTCACGAGCTGAGAGCGGATGCGCGCGACTTCGCGGCACACACGGGACAAGGCATCGGCGAGCGAAGCGGTTTTTGTCTGCAAACTCACCTGAAAGGTACCGGGGAACTGGTTGGCGGTAAAAAAACTGCCGACCGAGTACGCAAGCCCGCCTTGCACGCGTACGCTCTCGACCAGGCGCGAGGTGAAGCCTCCTCCACCCAAAATGAAATTCATCACCGTCAGGGCGTAAAAATCGGGGTTGTTGCGCGCCACACCGCGGTGGCCGACCACCAGGTTGGCCTGCGTGAGCGGTTTTTCGATCACGGCGATGCGTTCGCTGCTGGGGAGTACTTCGGGATAGCGGAACGGCTCGACTTCGCGCGCCGTCCAATGTGCCAGCGCTTCTTCGAGGCGGCGCAGGATGTCCGCGGAATTCACGTCGCCCGTAATCGCCAAAATGGTTCCGTTCGGGCGGTAGTACTGCTGGTAGAAGTCCACCACGTCCTTGCGCTCGAGGCGTGGGACGTGCTCGGCGCTGCCGATCGGCGGGTGGCCGTACGGGGTGTTGCCGAAAACCACTTCAAGGAACTTCCGTTGCGCCAGTGCGCCCGGGTTGTCTTGCTCGGCGCGGATGGCAGCCAACGCCGCTTCCCGGCGGCGCTGTACCTCCGTGGCCGGAAAGCTAGGGCGGGTCAGTACGTCCACGAACAACGCGAGCGCGCGATCGAGCTGGCGGCTCAGGGTGACGAGCGAGGCTACCGCGTAGTCCGTTTCGGCGCTGGTTTCGATGCGGGCGCCGAGAAAGTCGAGTTCCCGACTCAGATCGGCTGCGCTGCGCGTGCCTGCTCCTTCGGTGAGCAAATCAGCGGTGAGGGAGGCGAGCCCTTCTTTGCCGATCGGGTCGCGGCGCGATCCAGCCTCGATGAGTCCTTGGATCACGACCATGGGCACCGCCCGCTGCTCGGCAACCAGGACGATGACGCCGTTCGAGAGCACGTGCCTTGTGTACGAAAGGGCTGCGCTCGGGCGGGAGGTGAGGGCAAAAAAAGCGAGGGCGGCGGGGACTGCGATCAGGCGTGCCATCTTGGGGCAGGGCATTTCTTCTCTCCTCGGAACTCAGTGCAGGGGTCCGGCGGGAAGGCCGCTTTCTACCCGCTTGCCGGGCGGAAGTGGCAAGGGTTCGAGAGTGGCAACGGTGCGGTTGTCCGCCGCCAAGTACTGGCGCGCCACCCGCTGCACGTCTTGCGCAGTTACGGCACGGATCGCGGGCACATAGTCGTCAATCCGCTGCCAGCGGTCGGCGATTTCGTACTGGCCAAGCAGGAGGGCTTGGTAAAAGAGCGAATCTTGCGCCAGCAAGAAGCCCGCTTCGAGCGTATTTTTGGCTTTTTCTAACTCCCGCGCGCTGACCGGCTGCTGTTGTAATTCGCGCACTTCCGCGAGCAGTGCCCGCTCGAGTTCCGCTGCGCTTTTTCCCGGCATGGGCTGCGCATAAAGCGTGAACAACCCAGGGTCGTGTTGGGTGTAGTCGTACTGCGCCCCCGCCGAGCGGGCTAGCCGTTTGCGGTACACGAGGCGCTCGTACAAGCGGGAACTTTTTCCCTCGGCGAGAATGGCGCTCAGCACTTCGAGTGCCGGCGCATCGGGATGTTTGAGGTTGGGCACATGGTGGACGATGGCCACGAAGGGAAGCTCGGCAGGCCGCCGCAGCAAGGCGCGGCGCTCCCCTTTTTGTTCGGGCTCGACGGCGCGCACTTTGGGTGGCTCGGCGCCGCGTGGCAGGGGACCGAACCAGTGTTCCACCGCAGCGATCATTTGTTGGCTGTCGAAGTCGCCAACCATCACCAGGAAGGCGTTGTTGGGCGCGTAGTGAAGGCGGTAGTAGGCGAGGGCGTCTTCGCGCGTGGCCTGGCGCAGGTCGTCCATCCAGCCAATGATCGGCCAGCCGTAGGGATGAGCGACGTAGGCAGTGGCAGCGAGGAGTTCGAACAGCGCGGCGGCAGGGTTGTCCTCCGTGCGCAGCCGGCGCTCTTCGATCACGACTTGGTGCTCGGGGCGGAACTGGTCCTCGCCGAACCGTAGGTTCACCATGCGGTCCGACTCGAGATCGAGGACGACCTCGATGCGATCGCTGGCCAGGGTGGCGAAGTAGGTGGTGTTGTCCGAGTCCGTAAATGCGTTCTCGTTCCCCCCATTGCGCTGGATGATCCGCGAGTACTCTTCGGGGCCTCGTTTTTCCGTACCTTTGAACATGAGGTGCTCGAGCAAGTGCGAAAGCCCGGTTTTCCCGAGCTCTTCGTTGCGCGAGCCGACCCGGTACCACACTTGGAACACCACCACCGGCGCTTTGTGTTCCTCGAGTAGGAGCACTTTGAGACCGTTGGCCAGTTGGTGTTCGCGCACGCGCTCCTGGTAGGAGGCAGCACTCGCCCAAGTGGGCGCCGCGCAAAGCCAGACGAACCACAACCACACAGCCGGACGCCAGCGCATCGCGGCGGGGTTAGCAGCCGTTCAACGCGCGGACAACGAAAGCGCTGGCTTTTGTTGCAGGCTGGCCACGGTCTGGCACACGTCGCGTACGAGTGCGGTGCTGATTTCTTGCAGAGCGCGGCTAAAGGCCGCGGGCAGCGCCGCTGGGGTTTTGCACGGGACCGGGTTGCTCTGTTCATAGCGCTTTTGCAGTACGACCGATTCCGAGCCGCGGCCATGCAAGTCCTGCAGGCTGGCGCGCAGCACGAGCACCGCCGTGCAGGTTTGCCCCTCGATGCGTTCTTCGAGCCGGTCCAGGCGCACGTCCAACTGGTAGTCCGCCGCCAGCACCGAGGGCCCGAGTTGGACGGCGCGGAACGCCTCCGCGGCCAGGAAGTCGCGGGCCAGGAGGTCGGTGATCATTTGGCTCGGCGCCGTTACCCAGCGGTGGTAGTGATAGTATCCGACGCGGTACGGCGCTGGACTGTACGCGATGGGCTCGCGGTCGTACACCGCCGCAGCGCGCACGGGGGCGAGGCGCAAAATCACGGGTAGCCGAGTGGCAAATGGGGGTGGTGGCGGATACTCGAGCAAGAAGTCGCGCGGGCTCGGCATCGAGGGCAGCAGAGCGCCGCACCCAGCGGCGAGCAGTGTGAAACAGACAACGTGCAGGACGCGCAGCGCCAGCCTCACTCCACACCCCCTTCCTGTCCCTCCGCGGGCGGCGGGCTGAACAGCAGCCGCGAAGGCTGCACGCGGAGTTGATCGGTGAGTCCCTGCAGGTTCACAGCGGCTCGGTCGAGCCTCTCCAGCGTGTACTGCATGCTGATCACAGCTTGTTGTGTGCTTTGTACGAGCGCGTTGAGCTGGGTAATGGCACGTGCCAGCTCTTGCCCGGTTTTGCCTCGCGCCAGGTCCGTAAACAGTTGCTTGGCCTCAGCCGATGCTTGCGTGGCGTTTTCCACCGCGGGTGCCAGGCGCACGCCACGAGTCATGCTCTCGAGGTTGCTGGCCAGTTGCTGCACGGTCTGCGTGGTGTTCTTGAGATTGGTGAGCAGCGCATCAATGCGCTCATCCTGCATGAGGGCGGTGGCAGCTTGGAAGGCGCGCCGTGCATCGTCAGAAATGCCCTTGTAGTCCACTTGCATAAAGCGGTCGTAGACGTCGCTCAGAGCGACCTGGATGGCCTTGAAGCTCGAGCGTGCGGAGGGAATGACCTCGGCAGGCGGGGAGAAGCTGAGGGGCGGTGATTGCTTGAGTGCATCCCCCTCCTTGCGCTCGATCTCCACGTAGCGCAGGCCCGTAATGCCGCTCAGTTCGAGGGTAGCGCGCAGGCTCGGATCGCGGCGGACGGCGTTTGCGACGGCAGGATCAATCTCCATGCGCACCTCGATCAGCTCGCCGTCGGGGGCAATCCCGATCCTCGCCACCCGGCCACCGCTCACCCCGCGGTATTTCACGGGAGCACCCACATCGAGACCTTGCACCGATTCGTTGAAGTAGGTGACGAACGACTCCGAAGGCTCGAAAAAGCGCGTTGCGCCGAGCCAGATCAGTCCGGCCACCAAAAAGACGGTGGCGGAGATCACCAACGCACCCACTTGCAGCTTATGCGCTTCGGTTGCCACGGTTCTCGCTCCTTTCCTGCGTCAGCGGCTGGCGGTTGAAAAAGGCGCGCACGCGCGGATCCTCGCTATGATCGCGAAGCCACTTCGGATCTCCCTCGGCAATGATGCCGCGCGCGGCGCCGTCGAGCATGAGCGCGCGCTCGGCAATGGTGAAGATGCTGGAGAGTTCGTGGGTCACCACCACAATGGTCGTTCCGAGGCTGCGGTTGATTTGTAGGATCAGGTGGTCGAGTTCGGCCGAGGTGATCGGGTCGAGGCCCGCCGACGGCTCGTCGAAGAACAAGATCGTGGGGTCGAGCGCCATCGCCCGGGCCAAGCCCGCCCGCTTTTTCATGCCTCCAGAAAGCTCGGCAATGCGGAACTCCTCGTAGCCGTCGAGGCGGACCATGCTGAGCTTGAGGCGCACCACCATGTCGATCAGCGGGCGCGGTAAGTTGGTGTATTCCTCCAGAGGCAGGGCCACGTTCTCTCCCAGGGTCAGCGAGCCGAACAGGGCCCCGGACTGAAACAGCACCCCGAACTTGCGTTGGATGCGGCGCAGCTCTTCCTCGTTGGCCTGACCCACCTCGGCACCGTCAATCCAAACCTCACCCGCGGCCGGGCGCTGCAAACCGATCAGGTGGCGGAGTAAGGTGGTTTTGCCGCAGCCCGAGCCGCCAACGATAACTAAGCGCTCGCCCCGGCGCACGCGGAAGGAGACGTTCTCGAGGATGGTGCGCTCGCCGTAGCGAGCAACGAGATTGCGCACTTCGATAATCGGATCTGCCGGCATCACTCACCAGTAGTGAAAGAGTACGGTGAAGACCGCGTCGGCGAGGATGATCAGGAAGATCGCGGCGACAATCGCAGAGGTGGTAATGCGTCCCACGCTCTCCGCCCCGATGCTGGCTTGGAAGCCGCGCAAGCAGCCGATCCCGGCGATCAGCAGGGCAAAGGCAAGGGTTTTGACCAAGCCGGACAAAACGTCCCACGGCACCACTGCTGCGCGCAACTGGCGGAAGTAAACTTGCGCGGGAAGATCCATGCCCCCAACCGCCACCACCAGCCCGCCCAGAATCCCGACGAAGTCGGCAAGCACGGTGAGGCAGGGGAGCATGGCTAACAACGCCAGCACTTTCGGGGTGACCAAAAACCGGGTGCGGTCGAGGCCCATGGTGGTGAGCGCATCCACTTCCTCGGAAACCTTCATGGTGCCGATTTCGGCAGCGAACGCCGCTCCCGAACGGCCGGCAGCGATAATCGCGGTCATGAGCGGGCCGAGTTCGCGGGTGACGGACAGGCCGACCAGGTCAGCCACATAGATGTCCGCACCGAACTGCTGGAGTTGCACCGCCGCTTGGAAGGCGGTGATTAGCCCCATGAGAAAGCTGATCAAGACCACGATGGGAATGCCATCCACCCCCGCACGCTCCATGTACAGCCACGTCTCCCGCCAGCGAATGCGGCGCGGGTGGCGGAAGGCGTCGTACAGACCCAGCACCACCTCGCCCGTGAAGGCAACCAGCTCGCGCGCATCCCGCAACACTTGCAACGTGCCTTCTCCGATCTTGGCCAAGAACGGAGTTGGTGGTGGGCTGGGCACGGGCTGGAAAATGCGCCGCACGTCGAGCAGCGCCAGAAAGCCGTCAATGGCCGGCGTGCTGGCGGTGAGCACGAGTTCGCCGCCGCGCTGCTCGATGTGCCGGCGCAGCTCGAGCACCACCGCGCCGCCGCCACTGTCGAAATAGGGAACGGCAGAGAGATCCAACTCCACGCGGCGCGGCTGAGAACCGGCGGCACGCACTAACTCTGCCAGCAGCTCGGGTGCGCTGCTCAGGTCCATCCGCGAGCGCACCCGGGCGCGCACGACATTGCCCTGCTCTTGGATTTCGACGTGAGCCATCGCACTCCTCCCAGCACGGCGCATTCGCCACTGAGCGAGCGGCCTGCCGCGCCAGCCGCATAGCAGGGGGGCAGGCCCGCGTGCCAATGGGTAGAGAGCCGCCGCGCAGGGCAGGACGTTTTCCGCAGACTGTGGGACGCAACCCGCCTTTGTCAGAGCAGCAGCCAGCACCTGTAAAGAAAGCAGCCGGGGCAGACCTGCCGGCCCCTACCCGCGGTGTTGTGGCAGGGCAGCGGGTAAGGGCCGAGCGAACCCTGCGGGCAACCGGGGGCCGGCTTGCTCGATGCGCAGCGTTCTGCCTTGCTGGGCCCATGGATCTCCCGGGCGATGTTGCGGAAGTGTTTGCATCCTGGCAGGCGCGCGGCAGGTTTCTGCAGTTGAAGGAAGGACACCGCATCTTTGCGGTACAAGAGGGCAGCGGGCCGGATTTGGTGCTCTTGCACGGCTTTCCTTCGTCGAGTCACGACTTTGCCTTGGCGCTGCCGTACTTGATCTCCGGCTACCGAGTCACCACTTGGGATCACCTTGGCTTCGGCTTTTCCGACAAGCCGTGGGACTCCTCCGTTTCGTATTCGTTGCTCGACCAGGCGCGCCGCGGAGGGGAAGTCGTCTCGCAGTTGGGGATCGAGCGCGCCGTAGTGGTTGGTCACGACATGGGGCTCACCATTGCGGTGGAAATGCTGTGCCAGCAGGAGGAGGGCAAGCTGCCGTTCGCGATGGAGGCGCTCGTCCTGTGCAACGGCAGCCACTTGATCGAGCTTGCGCATCTCACCCCGCTGCAGGAAGCGCTCATGACCGACGAGGGCGCCAAGGCGTTTCGGGAGTCGTACGATGCGGAACGCTTTGCCGAGGGCTTTCGCTTCTTGTGGGCCGACCCCTCGCGCACCCCGCAGGTGCACTTGCGCGCCATCGCTTATTGGCTCGCTTACAACGGTGGTCTCGAGGGGATTGGGCGCATTGCCCGGTACAACCTGGAGCGCCGCCAGTACGCGCAGCGCTGGCGCTCGATTTTTGCGCGCACGCGGGTCCCTGTGCGCATCGTCTGGGGTGACCGGGACCCGATTGCGGTCCTGGAGATCGGAAAGCGACTGTCGGAGATGGCACGAGCGCCGCTCGCGGTCCTCGAAGGGGTGGGCCACTATCCCCAGATGGAAGCACCCGAAGCGTGGGCCGAGGCCGTAGTCGGCGGCTGAAACCACTGGCGCTGAACACCGCTTGCGGAGAGCACCGAGGCAGGTGCTGCCTCAGGCCAAGCCGTACTTCTCGAGTTTGCGGTACAAGCGCTGCCGGTCGATCCCTAGGATGCGGGCCGCCTCGCTTTTGTTGCCCCTCGCCCGAGCCAGCGCTGCAACGATCGCCCGCCGCTCGACTTCGGCCAGGGTGAGAACGTCATCCTCCGGAGATGCGGGGCCGCCTATCTCGCTGTGCGCCCCTCCGTTGCGCACGGCAGCCGGCAGGTCCTCCACGTCAATGGCCGGAGCGCGCGAGAGAGCAAAGGCACGTTCGATCACGTTTTGCAGTTCGCGGATGTTGCCAGGCCAGTGATAGTCGAGGAGCTTGCGCATTGCGGCTCCCGTGACCGCTTTGGGCTCGACGTCGTAGTCGCGGCTAAAGCGCTGTACGAAGTGAGCCACCAGCAGCGGAATGTCCTCGCGCCGTTCGCGCAACGCAGGGAGGTGAATGGCGACCACGTTGAGCCGGTAGAAGAGGTCGGAGCGAAATGCACCCTGGCGCACCGCTTGTTCGACGTCGCGGTTGGTGGCTGCAATCAAGCGCACGTCGAATTTGACCGGCCGGTTCGAGCCGAGTGGGGTCACCTCCCGCTCTTGAATGGCGCGCAGGAATTTGACCTGCAGCGAGAGCGGGATTTCGGTGACCTCGTCGAGGAACAGCGTGCCTCCGTGGGCCGCTTGGAACACCCCTTCATGATCGTCAATCGCGCCCGTAAACGCACCGCGGCGGTGACCAAAAAGTTGGCTTTCCAGCAACGTTTCCGAAAACGCGCCGCAGTTCACCGCTAGAAACGGGCGATCGCGCCACGGCCCGCGCTGGTGAATCGTGCGCGCCACCAGTTCTTTGCCGGTCCCATTTTCCCCGCAGACCAACACGTTGCTTTTGTTCTCGCTCACCGCCTCGATGATCCGATACACCTCGCGCATGGCCGGGCTTTGCCCGATCATTTCGCCGAAACGACTTTCCCGGCGAGCTGCGCGGCGCAGCACTTGCACTTCACGGCGCAAGGCGCGCAACTCGAGCAAGCGCCCCACCACGATGAGCAGCTCCTCGGGGTGGCAGGGTTTGATCAAGTAGTCACCGGCTCCCAGTTTCATCGCCTCGACGGCCGACTGGATGGTTCCGTGGCCGGTAAGTACTAGCGTGGCCGGTTGCAGCCCCCGCGCGCGCATCTCGCGCAAGAGCTGCATGCCGTCCATTACCGGCATGTTCAGGTCGGTGATCACCAAATCGTAGGTTTCGCGCTCGAGCAGCCGCAGGGCCTCCTCGCCGTTGGCGGCGCTGTCTACGCGGTGGCCGCGCCGCTCGAGGATTTTGGCCAGCGTGCGCACCATGTTCGGCTCGTCTTCGACGAGCAGCGTACGCACCGTTGCGCCGCTGTGGCGCAGTGGTGCGCGCTCTTCGGAAACAGCTTGCGGTTTCAGCGATTCCACGGTGTGCCGCTCGACTCGTTCCAAGTGAAGCTCGCTTCCTCTCGGGGCAAGCCGCGGGGAAGTTCAATGGTAAACGTGGTTCCCTGGTTGACCTCGCTGTCCACTCGGATCTCGCCGCGGTGACGTTTGACCACCGAGTGCACCACGGAGAGGCCGAGCCCGGTACCCTGCCCCGGCTCTTTGGTGGTGAAAAAGGGGTTGAAAATGCTGCTCAGGTGCTCGGCGGGGATGCCCACACCCGTGTCTTGGAATTCGAGGCGGATGCGGTCCCCGGGTAGAGCGCGGGTGCGGATGAACAAGTCGCCCCCGTGGGGCATCGCCTGCACAGCGTTGGTGATGAGATTCAGGAACACCTGCCGCAGCGCGTTTTGGTTGGCCATGCAGGTGCCGACGTCCCCCAGTTCGGTGCGTACGCGCACACCGCTGTTCTGCAAGCTCTTCTGCATGAGTTGCAGCGTCTTGCGCAGCAGTTGGTCAACATCCACCGGCTCGCGTTCCGCATGCGACTCGCGCGAGAACTCGAGCAGATTATTGATGATGTCTTGCACGCGGTGCATCTCTTCGAGGGCGATGCGCAGGTCCTCGTCCACCTCAGGGGGCCGGTCGCCGAGGATCTCGGCCAGATCGAACAGGGCGTTGGCGATAATGCTGAGCGGGTTGCGGATTTCGTGGGCGATGCCGGCAGCGAGCTGGCCGATGGCGGCCATTTTTTCCGATTGGATGAGTTGGCTCTCCAAGCGTTTGCGGTCCGAGATGTCCACGCAAATCACTTGGAAGAACCGCTGGTCCGCGTACTCGATGAGACCAGCGTTCCAGAACACAGGGATGCGAGAGCCGTCGCTGCGCTGCAGGTGCAGGTCGTCCCGGTGTGCGTGGCCTCTGCGGCGCGTCTCTTCGAGCAAGCGCTGGGCGTGGGCTCGCTCCTCTGCAGGTACTAGCTCCCAGATGCGCATGCCGATGAGATCGTCGCGCTTGCGGCCGACGAGCCGTTCGGCCACCTTGCTGGCGCCAAGGATCACACCGAAGTCGCGGTCCACCCGGAAAATCGCCGCGGGAGCGTTGTCCACGGCTTGCCGGTAGCTCGCTTCTTGTTCGCGCAAGTCCTCCTCGCGGCCGGCGACAAAAAAGTCTGTGATGTTGAGGATCCGTTCCGCAAACTCCTGATCAAGGAGGCGCAGCAAGCGATCGCACTCGCTTGGCTGGTGGCGGAATTCCTCCCCGATGGCCTCGCGAAACAAGCGCACCAGCGCCTTTTGTCCGGCCAGGAAGCGCGAGGCAGGGAAATGGGAGATGAACCCGCGCCGGGCGTGGTTGCGAAGGTAGACGTAGGTCTCGACGTCCTCCGGGTCGGCAATGTACCGGGCCCAGCGCTCGACCGCTTCCATCATCCATTGGCAGACCTGCGGCCGCTGCGCTTCGGGGATGCCGAAGGCAGGACCCACAGTTTCGATCCAGCGCGGCACGATGGCCGGCGCGAGGCGGCGCATGAGGGCCGCAAGCCGAAGGCGTTGCTGCCCGGCCACCCCGTCCCGCAGGCCGCAACCTTGCATGTAGTCGCGGACGCGCTCGAGTTGATCGCGAAGAGCTTTGTCTTGCTGGCTCATGGTGCGGCCAATGTGGCCAGGGCAAATGGCGCGCGAAGAATAACAAGGTGGCGCACGCGGCTCCAGGGCGGGGCGGCTCACTTTACTTGCGCTGCCGCGCCGTGCTAACCACCGGCGCCACCAAGTGGACAAACGTTCGGAGGGAACGGGAGGATGGACGATCAAACTTTGCTCGAGCGCTTGAAAGCGTTGACTTTTTGGAGTGGCCATCGAGACATGTCCATCGAGGACCTGGCAGCGATCCAGCCGGGTCTCGGGCGGATCATGCCGGAGATCGGGCAGCGAACTTGGAAGCTGTACTATGCGGCGAAGGCAGGCAACTGGCCGCTCGCCCAGTTCCAGGCCAAGGAAATCCGCGGGCTGATGGAACTGGGAGCGTTTACACGCCCCAAGCACGAGGCTGCGTTGAATCAGTTTTTGGAAGAGAACTGGACTCCGGTGCAGGAGGCAATCAAGAAGGAAGACTTTGCGGCATTCGAAGTGGCCTTCCACAAGGCCGTCGAGGCCGCCAATGCGTACCACGAACTCAAAGACAAACCGTACATCGTGTGGCGCCTGCCGGACACTCCGCCGCCGGACCTCGATCTGACGCCGCGCAAAAAGTAAATCGCGATGCCCTTGTTGCCGCCGCTTGAGCCGGGAGTCCGATCCCACCGCTCCGGTTGGACACGACGGCAAGTTTTGCGCTGGGGCTTGGCCGGGGGTACGGCCGCCCTTTTGCCGGTCAGCCTGCCAGGGTGCGGAGACGACGGCGAGCCACTCGCCTCCGCCGCTCCCGCACCATCGGAGTTTTTGAGCGAGGCTGAGCGGCGCACGCTGGCGAGTCTGCTCGAACACTTGCTGCCCGAGGATGAAGAGGGCCCCGGAGCCCTTGCCTGTGGGGCCGACGAGTACATCGCGCGCTTGCTCGGCGGTGTCCCGGACGAGCGGGACCCGGGGCGGGTCTTCGCCGGTGGGCCGTTCAGCGGCAGAAATCCGTTCCCGGACTTTGACTCCGGCACGCCCAGCCGCCGCTTTCCGGGCAACGACTTCACCCGCTTCGTTCCTTTGAATCGCGTGCAGCGCATTGCTTGGCGTGCACGCGTCTTGGGCTCTGGCGCGGTGCCAGAGTTCGACTTCAACGCGGCGGAATTGGGCCCCGTTTTGGGGCTGCGCGCCCAGGTCCGCCTCGGTTTGGCGGAATTGGAGGACTTGAGTCAGGCGCAATTCGGCAAGCGTTTCTCCGAACTCGAAGCGAGCGAACGCGAACGGGTGCTCGGCCGTGCGGATCCGGACTTCGTATCGCTGATGCTGGGGCTCCTGCTCGAGGGCATGTTTGCCGTGCCAGAGTACGGTGGCAACCGCGATCTGCGCGGTTGGGAGCTGATCGGCTACGGGGGGGACAGCCAGCCGCTCGGCTACGCGCTGTATGACCGCCGCGCCGACACATACCGCGAGCGGCCGGATCGCCCGACTTCGGGGCCGGACCCGGATGAGACGTTCGCGCCGTTTGCCGAGGACTTGGCGGCCTTGCTGCGGATTTTGACGCGGCTAGCGGGCTCGCCGCGCTTTCCGTGAAAAAGGGAACGCGATGTCGAACGACCTTTCGCCACCGGCAAACCTGCCCTCGCGCGTTGAGGGCGTTTTGGGCAACACCTCACTCGATCGGTTCGATGCCATTGTGATTGGTAGTGGCGCGGGCGGCTCGATCGCGGCACGCACCCTGGCCCTGGTGGGCGGCAAGCGCGTGCTCGTGCTCGAACATGGCCCGAACTATTTCCCTGGCCTGGACGACCCGAACCCGGACATGCCGCGTCCCTTGTTCAGCAACGACGAACTCAAGCATGCGATCCGGCACTTCATCGAGCAGGATGCGCTGGTCGAACCGCGCACGTTCCGCGCGCAAGAAAACGAGGCGGCGCGCTTTGTTGCCGATCTCAACGTGCTGCCGAAAACGGTCGGAGGCGGGGCGGTGCATGCGGACATGAAGTATCCCCGCTTCAACAGCGTGGACTTTCGCTTGGCCAGCGAGCTCGCCAGCAAAGGGGTGCTGTACGAGGGCGCCAGCTTTGCCGACTGGCCGCTTACGTACGAGGAACTGGAGCCGTTTTACGAAGAGGCGGAGCGGATCTCGGGCGTGCAGGGACTCGCTGGTGCTGACCCATTTGCCTCGCCGCGCCGGAGCGAGTACCCGATGCCCCCCGGGTTGCCGATGTACGTGGCGGAGGTGCTGAGCGCCGGTGCGCGGGCGCGCGGTTACGCGCCGTTTCCCTACCCTGGGGCGCAAAACTCGCGTTTTTATCGCGGCCGCCCACCATGCAACGATTGCGGCTTTTGCAGTGGGTACGGGTGTCCGAACAACTCGAAGGGAAGCCCGGCTGTGACCGCGCTGCGCGAAGCGTTGCTCAGCGGCCGCTGCCAGGTGCGTTACAACTGCCATGTCACCCGGCTGCTGCACGATGGCGGGCGGCGGGTGGTGGGCGTGGAGTATGTGGACGACCGCGGCGAGCGGCAGCGCGCCAGTGCGGATGTGTATTTGCTCGCCGCCAGCGCCATCGAAAGCGCCCGCCTTTGCTTGCTTTCCGAACCGGGAGGTCTGGGCAACAGCAGCGGGCTTATTGGGCGCTTCCTGATGTTTCACGCGAAAAACCTGGCGGTTGGCATATACCGGCAGCGACTCCATGGTGAGCGGGGCCGCTCGATCACCCATGGGATCTCCGACTTGCGCGGCGTGCGCCCTGGGGGCAATGAAATCGATCCCACCGTGCCGCTCGGTGGCATTGTAGAATTTGGCACCAATTCTGGCGCAATCAGTGGAGCGCAAGCGGCCTTGCAAGCGCTGGATTTGGCGCGCCTGCAAAATTTGAGGAGTCTCACGCTCAAGCGTTTGTTGCGCGCCAACGTATTCCAAGCCCACATCGCGGTGCTGATCCAGCAAGGCGAGGATGCTCCGTACTTCCACAATCGAGTGGATCTCGACGATCGCTTGCGCGACGTCTTCGGCCAGCCGGTACCGCGTGTGACCTACCGTGCCGGAGCCCTCGAGCGCGCTGCGCGGCAGTTCTACGGGCCTTTGTTGGTCGAGATCCACCGCGCTGCTGGGGCGGACTTTGGCTTCTTGGCGCCTGCGGATTCTCCTCCACTCACGCGCCATGTCATGGGCACGCTGCGCATGGGAGACGATCCGCGCAGCTCGGTTTGCGACCGCTACCAGCGTTTCCACGACGTGGAAAACCTGTACGCGGTGGACGGCTCGGTGTTTGTCACTTCCTCTGGCTACAACCCCACGCTGACCATCATCGCCCTGGCGTTGCGCGCCGCGGCGTATTTGGTGGCTCCCTCCTCGCCAGAGCGCGTGCTAGGCCGCGACGAGCCGCTCTGACCGCGCTCCCTCGCCATTTGGATTTTCTCGCGTTTCCGCCGCCGTTCCTTTCGCACCCGAGCGAGATTGGTTATCGAGGCGCGCATGCGAACGTGCTTCTCGACTCCGCCGCCGCGTATTCTGGGTCACCGCGGTGCGGCCGGGCTGGCACCGGAAAACACGCTTCCCTCGTTTGCGCTCGCGCTGGCGTTGGGTGCGGACATTCTCGAATTGGACGTGCACGGCACCCGCGATGGCGTGGTGGTGGTGATGCATGACGATACGGTGGACCGCACCACCGACGGCAGCGGGGCGGTGCGCGATCTCACGTGGCGACAGGTGGAGAGTTTGGATGCGGGCTACGGCTTCAGTCGCGACGGCCGCGATTTTCCCTTTCGCGGCCATGGCGTGAAGGTTCCCACCTTCGAGGCCGTGCTGGTCACCTTTCCGCTGGCCATTTGCAACGTCGAGATCAAGGAAAACGACGGAGCCTTGATTGACGAGGTAATCCGCTTGGTGCGCCGGTTCGATGCCGCCGGCAGAGTGATCTTGGCTGCAGAGAAAGGCCCCATCCTGCAGCACGTTCGGGCGCACGGGGGAGAGTTGATCACCAGTTTCTCGGCGGAGGACGTGGCCGAGTTTTTGCGCCGCGTCGAGGCGGATGACTGGTCCGGCTACACCCCTCCGGGGATCGCTTTGCAGGTACCGGTGCGGGTGGGGCCGATCGAGATTGTGCGTCCTGAAGTGGTTGCTGCGGCCCATCGGTGGCAGCTCGAGGTGCACGCCTGGACGATCAACGACGCAGAGGAAATGAAACGCCTGTGGGAGTTGGGTGTGGACGGTATCGTGTCCGACCTCCCGGGCCTGGCACGGGTGGTGGCGCAAGAGTTCGCAGGCCCGCGCGGCAGGTGAGCCGCGTCCTGGACAATGTGGCAGGTTGGCCCGCCCGCTGCGTGCTGCCTCAGGCCTCGCTTTGGCAAAGCACGCCAGCAGTCACGAAGAAGCAGTTCTCGGGCGGCACGCGCAGGGTGAACAACTCCCCGCTGCCAGCGGGCTCCACCTGGACCACTTTCCAGCCCCCGAGGGAGACTTCCTCGTGGCCGTCTGTGCGCAGGTACCGGTAACCGGCAGGGTAGTGGAAGGCAGAGAGCAGTACCGTGCCGGGTGCAAGCTCGGCAATCGCGACGGGGCTCATTTCGAGCGTAAAGACGCGTTGCCCCGCACCCGCGCGGAAGGAGCGGCCGTTGTCGAGAACGACGCGGTATAGGGGCGCTTCGGAGGCGATGCTTTGCACATCACGCATGGGCCGGAAACGCACCCGTCCGTTCGGATCCCGGCTGAAGACAGGGATCAGCTTGCCGGCCACACTGCGCACCGCCATTGGGCCTTCCGGCGTTTCGACCTTGGTATCCCCAGCCAGAGCGCACACCCGCGACATTGGTGAGCCCTTACACGAGTGGCTGGCTTTTGGCTAGCGCTGTTTGCGGCGCCCGCGGGTTGGCTGGGTGCGGTGCGCGCCTGTGCGGCCGTCTTTGAGCTGGGCGAGAAACTCCTCCACCGGCAGGGTGTTCAGAACATCGGCAGCGGTGGCCCAACCCCGGCGCGCAGTTGCGATTCCGAAGTACAAGTAGTCGAGGTGGTGGGTGCTGTGCGCGTCGGTGTCAATGACGAGCTTGACCCCTGCCTCGATGGCGCGGCGCACGTGCTCGTCGCGCAGGTCCAAACGCTCCGGGTAACCATCCACTTCGAGAGCGGTGCCCGTACGCTTGGCGGCAGCGAAAATGGCGTCGAGATCTACCTCGTACGGCTCCCGCTTTAAGAGCGCCCTTCCGGTTGGATGGAACAAAATGTCCGCATGGGGGTTTTCCATCGCGCGGATGATGCGCCGCGTTTGTTCCTCCTTCGGCAAATGGAAGTAGGAGTGCACGGCGATGCCGACCACGTCGAGTTGGGACAAGGTGTCGTCGTCAATGTCGAGCGTTCCGTCGCGATTGATGTTCACCTCGGCGCCCTTGAGAACGCGGAAGCCGCTGAGTTTGGCGTTGATGCGGTCGATCTCGGCCATTTGTTTGCGGAGCTGCGCGGAGTCGAGCCCCACCATGGCGAGGGCTTTGGTGTGGTCGGTAATGGCGATGTACTCGCGCCCGAGCCGACGCGCCTCGGCGACCATCTCCTCGATGCTGTGCGCGCCGTCGGACCAAGAGGTCTGCACTTGCAAATCGCCTCGCACGGCATCGTAGGCGACCAGCTTGGGCAGCCGGTGTTCGAGCGCCGCTTCGATCTCGCCGGTGTCTTCCCGCAACTCGGGCGGAATGAATTCGAGACCCAGCGCCGCGTACACCTCCTCTTCCGTCCGCCCAGCGATCGCCTTGTCTCCGCGAAACAAGCCGTACTCGTTGAGTTTGAGCCCCTTGTCTTGAGCGATGCGGCGCAGGGCCACGTTGTGGGCCTTACTGCCGGTAAAGTAGTTGAGGGCTGCTCCGAAGCTGTCCTCTTCGACCACCCGCAAGTCCACATCCATTCCCATATGCAGCTTGACGCTCGACTTCGTGTGCCCCTTGCCGTGCACGTACTCGACCTCGGGCATGGACACGAAAAAGTCCATTACTCGGTCCGCATCTTCGGCCACCACCAAGATGTCCGCGTCGCCGACCGTTTCTTTGCAGCGGCGGATGGAGCCTGCGATCGCCACCCGCTGCACGCCGCGAATCTCGCGGAGCCGCCGCTCGATTTCGCGCACGAAGGGCAGCACAGCGCCGAGCAGAAAGCGGCCTTGACTGCGCTTGAGGAACTCGATTCCGCGCAGGATCTTTTGCTCGCTTTTCTCGCCAAAGTGGGGCAGCGTGCGGATCCGCCCTTCGCGCGCCGCGCGTTCCAGTTCGTCCACGGTGCGGATGCCGAGCTTTTCGTACAGCACCTTGATGTTTTTGGGCCCCAGCCCCTCGATGGCGCTGAGCCCTTCCAGATCCACCGGAACCTTGGCGTGCAACTCCTCGTAGTACGGGAGCCGTCCGCTACGCACCAGCGTAACGATTTTTTCGGCAATGCTCTTGCCCACCCCAGGGATGGCCTCCACCGCGCGTTCGCCACCCCGTTCGAGCAGGTCGGCCACCGGTTCACTGAGCGTCTCGACCGCATACGCCGCCTTCTCGTACGCCCGTGGCTTGAAGGGTACCCCGTCCATGTCGAGCAACAGCGCGATTTCGCGCAACACTTTGGCGATCTCCGCGTTGCTGATCCGCCGTTTCGCCCGTGCCATCTTCTTCGCTTCCTTTCCCGCCGCCTGTTTTCTCTCAAGCAGATGGGCGGAGCAAGGGCGGGCTGGTGATGACGCATCGCGTTGCAATCATGCTGCGGTGCGTTAAAGCTTTTGGTGCCTTCGGGGCAAAGGAGGAAGCAATCATGTTCGGCACCATCGTTGCGATTGATGCACTGCTCGCGTTTGCAACCATTCCGGAAGAACCGCTGGTCGAACCGGCGACCGGAGGGTTGGTGGTGGCGGCTGTTTTGGTGGTCTGTGCGGGCCTCCTGTGGCTCGTCAGCCGTAGTTGGGGATCGAAACTCGGGCTCGGGACGCAAGCCACTTCCGGGCGGCCGGTAATGCGCAAGGTGACGCGCCTTCGGGCGGCGCATTCCGGGGGGCGGCTCTAAGTCGGGGGCGAAAGGAAGGAGTGGCGGCAAGGAAGCTCACAAACCAGGGAAATCGGGCTCGGCGGGTGCCAAGATCGGCACCGTCGTAGCCTCCGCTGGGTCCGGAAGGAAGCCGGCGAGGGGTGTGGCGCGAGGGAGGAGCGGGTCGAGACAGCTGCGGGCGGAAAACCAGCGAGGGAGCGTAGGGGCGAGCTAGGAAGTCGGGAGGTGCGGGTTTTCTTGCTCGCTTGCCTGGGTTAATGGCGCTTGCCGTGCGAGTGAGTGTGGTCATCCCGACGTGGAACCGGCGCGGTTGGGTGCAGCAGGCGGTGGCCTCCGTGCTGGCACAGCGTCTGCCGGAAGGAATTTCCGTGGACCTTTGGGTCGTGGACGACGGCTCCAACGATGGCACCGCAGAGGCGCTAAGAGTAGCGTTTGGCAACCGCATTCAGCTCCTTCGCTTTGCGGAAAATCGCGGCGTGGCAGCGGCACGGAACGCTGGGGTAGAAGCCAGCCGCGGTGAGTGGATCGCGTTTCTCGACTCCGACGATTGGTGGCTGCCGCGTAAACTCGAGCGGCAGTGCACCTTTACCCGCGAGCACCGGTACTTGGTTTCACAGACCGAAGAGATTTGGTACCGGCACGGGCGGCGCGTGCAGCCACGCTCGTACCACCGCAAGCCCGCGGGCGACATCTTCTTGCCGTCCCTCGAGCGCTGCTTGGTGAGTCCGTCGGCGGTCTTGCTCCATCGTTCGCTGTGGGAGGAAGTCGGAGGGTTCGATCCGAGCCTGCCGGCATGCGAAGATTATGACCTCTGGCTGCGCATTGCGCGGCGGCATCCGGTGGGCTTGTGTCCGGAGGCGCTGGTCGTCAAGCGCGGCGGCCACCCCGACCAACTCTCGCGCCGCTTTTGGGGTATGGATCGCTTCCGCGTCGCCTCGCTCCTGCGGCTGCTTGCCGAGGGTGGGCTCAGCCAGGCGCGCACCCGCGCGCTGCTGGACACCCTGGAGCGCAAGGTAGAAATCCTGGCCGCGGGGGCAGAAAAGCGCGGGCGGCACGAAGAGGCAAAGCGTTATCGGGTGCTCGCGCAGTGGGCGCGCACGTGCGTGACGGAAAGCGAACGGGAGGCAGCTTGAGAATGGCGGGGTGGGCGGAAGGGATGGCGGCATGGTGCGAGGAAAAGCACTTTACGGCTGCGACGCGTGAACGCTGGCGGCGCTTGGCGCCGCCGGACGGTGAGGCGCTGTGGCGGCTGGTGCGTGAGCTGCGGCTCGGAGAGAACCAACTGCGCGACTTGTGGGAGTGGGCGGAGGAGGTTGCCGCGCGGGATTCGCTTCCGCTTCGCGCGGTGCTCGACGATGCGCTCATTCGGGAAGCCTTGCAGCGCCGGTTGAGCCGGAACGACCGCCTCAAGCTCGTGCGGCAGGCGTTGCGTCGGCGCCGGTTTCCTCACCTGGTGGCGGTGGAGGACGAACTGCACGCACTTGTGCGGGAGGCGCGCCTGCCGGCAGAGGTTCACCTGCAGCTTCCTCCGGATCTGGAAGGCGATGCAATTCAGGTGCGGATTGTTGCGCGCAGCCCAGAGCAGTTCGTACAAACCCTTCAGTCGCTCGCCGAGTGGGCGCGCTCGGATGCCTGCCAGCGTGTGTTCGCCTTGCTAGAGGAAGCGCCATGAAGCAGTGGAGCCCCACCGCTGTGTGGGTGGAAGAAGATGTCGTGTCGTCACCGCTCGCCGAGCGTGTGCGCCGCTGCTTCCCGCAGCTCCCGTGGCACGTCGTGCGGCAGGCACGCGAGGCCGAATGCACGGATTTTGCCGAGGGCAAGCGGCGTCTCGTGCTGGCGCGTCGGCGCGGCTCGTTCCTGCAACACTGCCCGGCTGGGACCGCGGGCTTGGTATGCTGCAACTACCTGGTCTTGCAGCTCGGTTCCAACTGCCCCTACGACTGTACGTACTGTTTCCTCCAAGAATACTTGGCTTCTGCGCCAGCGTTGAAGTTGTATGCGAACGTGGCGGAAGCGCTGTGCGAAGTAGAACGAGTCCTTTTGTCTCACCCGCAGCGCCAGTTTCGCATCGGCACCGGGGAGTTGATCGATAGCCTGGCGCTGGATTGGTTGGCGGGCCATACAGCGGAACTCCTGCCGTTTTTTGCTCGCCACCCGAACGCGGTGCTCGAGTTGAAAACCAAGAGCGCCGAGGTCGGCGGTGTCCTCGAGCATCGCCCGCTCCCGAATGTGGTGGTCTCGTGGTCGCTCAACGCTGCGAGCGTGATTGCCGCCGACGAGCCGGGAACGGTAAGT
Organism: Myxococcales bacterium; assembly: GCA_037445065.1. GTDB lineage: Bacteria > Desulfobacterota > Binatia > HRBIN30 > HRBIN30 > JBBILD01. The sequence goes on along the minus strand of JBBILD010000013.1, from coordinate 57,512 downwards.
CTGGAGGAGCGGCTGGCCGCAGCAGAGCGCGTGCAGCGGGCCGGGTTTCGGGTCGGCTTTCACTTCGACCCGCTCATCGCTTTCCCCGGGTGGGAAGAGGAGTACGATGCGGTGGTCCGGGCGCTCGAAGCGGCGGTGGATCCGCGCCGCGTGGCGTGGGTGAGTCTGGGGCATTTGCGCCTGACCCCTGCTTTGCGCGAGCGCATCAAACTCCGCGGCCGTGCAAGCTGGGTCATTTGGAGCGAACTGGTGCCCAACCCGGACGGGAAGCATCGCGCCTGGCGGCCGCTTAGGGTGAAAATGTACCGGCACATGTTGGCTCGCTTGCGTCAATGGAGCGAGGAGGTGCCGCTTTACATTTGCATGGAGCCAGTCGCGGTATGGGAAAAGACGTTTGGTGCTGCGCCGACCGACCGGGAGCTGGCAGCCCGTATTTTGGCTAGGAGCGCATGAGGAATTTGCGCGGCAAGCACGGCGCCGCTGCACCCAGCGAGGCGGCCATCGGCGTGTTCGACTCTGGCATCGGCGGCCTCACGGTGGTGCGTCAGATCGTCCGCCTGATGCCTCGCGAGCATGTCGTGTACTTGGGGGATACGGCACGGACCCCGTACGGGAGCAAGTCGGCCGAGACGATCCGGCGCTACGCGCTGGAAAACGCGGCGTTCTTGCTCGACAAGGGCATCAAGCTGCTGGTCGTTGCCTGCAATAGTGTTTCAGCGGTAGCGCTCGACCTGCTGCAGTCAGAGCTGTCCATCCCGGTGGTCGGCGTCATCGAACCGGGTGCGCGCGCCGCCGTGGCGGCGACGCGGAACAAGAAGGTAGGGGTGATCGGCACCGAGGCCACCATCGCCAGCGGCGCCTACACGCGCGCACTCAAGGCGTTGGACGCAAGCCTCGAGATTTATACTCGGGCCTGCCCGCTGTTCGTGCCGCTGGCGGAGGAGGGGTGGGTAGACAACGACGTCGCTCGTGCCGCCGCGCGCCGGTACCTGACCAGTCTCAAACGCTCCGGCATTGACACCTTGGTTCTGGGCTGCACGCATTACCCGCTGCTCGCCGGGGTGATCCAGGAGGTTTTAGGCAGCAGCGTGCGTTTGGTGGACTCGGCGTTGACCACAGCGCGTGCCGTACAAGAGCTGCTCGAGGAGCGCAGATTACAGCGGCGGGATCAGCAGCCCGGGTCGTTGAGTTTTTTCGTCACCGATATTCCGGAACGGTTCATCAAGGTTGGCCACTGGTTCATGGGCCAGCCGGTGGAGTCGGCGGTGCGGCTCGAACGCTGAGCGAGGAGACGGCAGGCGCGGGGACCAGCCGGATCGCGTGCGCGCCCGCACAGCCCCTGCTAACGTCAGCCCTCGGTCGTTGCAATGGAGGAGAGGAAAGGGATGCTCCGCCGGCGTGGGCACAGCGCTCATCGGCCCGGCGGGCCGCTGCGCGGGAGCTTGGCTGCCTGGCCGGCGCGGCCTAAGAGCAAAGGGCAATGCTGAACCTGATCAAGAAAATTTTCGGGACAAAGAACGAGCGGGAACTCAAAAAACTCTGGCCGATTGTCGAGCGAATCAATGCGTTGGAAGAATCGGTCGCGGGCCGCTCGAATGAAGAATTGCGGGCGAGAACGGCAGAGTTCCGCCTGCTGGTGCAAGAGCAAACCGCGCTCGAGCGGCGCGAACTCGAGGAGCTGCGTGCGCGCCAGCGCTCGTTAGCGGACGCCACCGACATCGAGGATCCGGACGAGGAAGACCGGCTTCGCGAAGAGTTGGAAAGAGCAGAAAAACGGCTGCGCGCTGCCGAAGAAGCCGTGCTCGAAGAGATTCTCCCCGAAGCCTTTGCGCTGGTGCGCGAGGCATCGAAGCGTACCACCGGTCTTCGTCACTACGACGTTCAGTTGCTAGGCGGTATCGTGCTGCACCGCGGTGCCATCGCCGAAATGAAAACCGGCGAAGGGAAAACGCTGGTGGCCACGGCTCCGTTGTACTTGAACTCGCTCACCGGGCGGGGTTGCCACTTGGTAACGGTCAACGATTACCTGGCGCGGCGCGACGTACAGTGGATGGGCCCGATTTACCATCTGCTGGCAGTTTCGGTAGCCGCTATCGTGCACGAGGCGAGCTACCTGTTCGATCCGACCTACGTGGTGCGGGACTACCGCATGCGCAACCTGCGCCCGATCGAGCGCAAAGAGGCGTATGCGGCTGACATTACGTACGGCACGAACCACGAATTCGGCTTCGATTACCTGCGCGACAACATGAAGTTCAGCTTGGAGGAGTATGTCCAACGCGAGCTGAACTACGCGATCGTGGACGAGGTGGACAATATCCTCATTGACGAAGCGCGCACGCCGCTGATCATTTCCGGTCCGGCCGAGGAGTCCACCGAGAAGTACTACGTGATCAACCGCATCATTCCGCGCCTGAAGCGGGGTGAACGCAAGGAGAAGAAAAGTCCGGACGAGCGCCCGGAAGAGACTGGCGATTACTGGGTGGACGAAAAAGCGCGCACCGCAGTTCTAACCGAGCAAGGCGTGGCCAAGGTGGAGCGACTGCTCGGCATCACCAATTTGTACGACCCCCGGCACATCGACATTTTGCATCACGTCAACCAAGCCCTGAAAGCGCACGCCATCTTCCAGCGCGACGTGGACTACATCGTCAAGGACGGGCAGGTGATCATTGTGGACGAGTTCACTGGCCGCCTCATGCCCGGGCGGCGCTGGTCGGATGGCTTACACCAGGCGGTGGAGGCCAAAGAAGGGGTGCGCATCGAGCGCGAAAACCAAACCCTCGCCACGATCACCATCCAAAACTACTTCCGCATGTACAAGAAACTTGCGGGGATGACTGGCACCGCCGACACCGAAGCGGTGGAGTTCAAGAAGATCTACAAGCTGGACGTGGTGGTTATCCCGCCCAACAAGCCCATGATCCGCGTGGATTACCCGGACGTGGTGTACAAGACCGAGCGCGAGAAGTTCCAAGCGGTGGTCGAACAAGTGGCCGAATGCCACCAGCGCGGTCAGCCGGTGCTGGTGGGTACGGTGTCGGTGGAAAAATCGGAACGCTTGTCGAAACTGCTCAAACAACGCGGCATCAAACACAACGTGCTCAATGCCGTGAACCACGAGGCGGAGGCGAACATTATCGCGCAAGCGGGCCGCTTCGGAGCGGTGACCATCGCGACCAACATGGCCGGACGCGGCACCGACATCTTGCTCGGCGGAAACCCCGAGTTTTTGGCGCGGGCCGACATGGAAAACGAGTGGCTGCAGCGTGCGCAAGGGCTTCCCCAAGGCGGCCAGCGTTACGAGGATGTCCTGCAGAAGCTGCGCGACGCCTACGAGGAGAAAGTCGAAGCGGCGCGCCGCCAGTACGAGCCCCTGTGGAAGCCGTGGGAAGAAAAGCAGGCCGATGCGTTGCACCGCCTCACCGAGGCGCACCGTGCCTTCTTGGAGGCGGCCTTCTGGAAGGAACGGGCGGCCATGTTCGCCGCGCTCGGGCGCTGGCAAAACGAGCCCTCGGTGGAGGCGGCGGGGAGTTGCGTGGCCTCTGCCCGCACGTACGCGGAGGCGCTGCAGGAAATTGACCGCGTGTGCGGTCCGTTCTTGGGCGAAGAGGGGCAGCAGCGTTTTGCGCAGGCACTCGAGGAAATGATCCAGGCCTTCAGCGAGGCGGCTAGCAATGGCGCTGCGCAGAGTAACCGCTTGAGCGCTGCCCTCGCTCAGTTCGAACGGGCGCGGCAGGACTACGAGCGAGCCATCCAAAAAGCGCTGCGGCAGAGCGAAGGGGATGGCAGGGAATTCGCCGAAGCTGAGCGCGTTTACCGAGAGACCGAGCGCGAGTTCCGCGAGGCGGAGGCGGCCTACCTCGAGTATCGCAAACCATACGAAGAGGCGGTCGCTGCTGCGCACGCGGAATACGAAGAGTTGCGGCGCAAATACACCAAAGTGGTGGAAGACGTGCGCGAAGAAATGGAGAAGGCAACCGACACGATCCAAGAGCGCTATCAGGAAATCCTCACCCGCTACCAGAAGCTTTGCGCCGAGGAGAGAGAAAAGGTCATTGCGGCGGGCGGCCTCATGATCATCGGCACGGAGCGGCACGAGAGTCGGCGGATCGATAACCAGTTGCGGGGCCGGTCGGGACGCCAAGGCGATCCCGGCGCTTCACGGTTCTATCTTTCCTTGGAAGACGATTTGCTGCGCATCTTCGGGGCCGACCGCATCCAGGGCCTCATGACGCGGCTCGGCATGGAAGAAGGGGAGCCCATCGAGCACCGGCTCATCTCTCGCGCCGTCGCCAACGCGCAGTCTAAAGTGGAAGCCCACAACTTCGATATCCGCAAGCACTTGCTGGAGTACGACGACGTCATGAACCAGCAGCGCGAAGTGATTTACACTCGACGGCGGGAAATTTTGGCGCGCGAGAATTTAAAGCGCGACTTGCTCGACATGGCCGAAAACGTGCTGCTGGATCTCATCGAGCAGTACACGGACAAGGACACCCCGCCCAGCGAGTGGGATTGGCAAGCGCTGGATGACACGGTCTACAAAACCTTTGCCTTCCGGCCCCAGATTTCGCCCGAGGAGCGGGGCTCGATCGCCGTCGGGGAGCTGGAGCAGCGCCTGATCGAACAAGTGCGCGCGCATTACGAAGAGAAGGAACGAACGTTCGGGGCGCCGATCCTGCGCCACCTCGAGAAAATCGTCCTGCTGCAAACTTTGGACAACCTTTGGAAAGACCACTTGCTCTCCATGGATCACTTAAAGGAGGGCATCGGCCTGCGCGGCTACGCGCAGCAAAACCCCTTGCAAGTGTACAAGAAGGAAGCGTTCGAACTGTTCGAGAACCTCATGCAACAGTTCGAGCGGGATGTGGTCGAAAAGATCTTCACCGTGCAAATTGCGCGGGAGCAAGACTTGGAACAAATGGAGCGCCGCCCGCAGCCAGCCCGCTTGGCAATGAGCGGCGGCGGGGCCCCGGTGGCCGCCAACCCGGCGCAACAGGTGCGGCGCGTGGTGGCCAGTGCAGCGGCAACAGCCGCTCCCGCTCGTGGTGTGCCCAAGGTGGGTCGCAACGACCCGTGCCCGTGCGGTAGCGGCAAGAAGTACAAGAAGTGTCACGGGTCGTGACGGAATTGGCGCCGCGCAGGCGGTAATCCTGCGCCCGGCGAGGAAGAGGGGATGAGGGTAGATCTGGGAAGACCCCCAGTGCGTGTGGGGGGATTCCGCTTTGCAGGCGTGGCGTGCGGGATCAAAGAATCCGGGAGGCCAGACCTGGCGATCATCTGCGCAGAGCGGCCCGTTCCGGCTGCGGCTGCGTTTACCACCAACCGGGTCAAGGCAGCTCCTGTGCTGGTCGGACTCGAGCGGGCACGGCATCAGCCGTTTCGCTTGCAGGCCATCGTGGTCAACAGTGGCAACGCAAACGCGTTTACCGGGCGACAGGGTGTGGCCGACGCGCGCGCCATGTGCCGTGTGGCGGCCTCCGCCTTGGGCATTGGCGAGCGCTGGATTCTGCCCAGCTCCACTGGCCGCATAGGGGTGCCGTTACCGATGGACGCAGTAGAGCGCGGCATCCGTGCTGCCGCGCGCGCGCTTGCGCCGGATCACTTCCATGATGCCTTGGACGCGATCATGACCACCGATGCCTTTCCCAAGTTTGCCGTGCGCCAAGTCGAGGTCCATGGCGCCGCCGTGACCGTGGCGGGAATGGCCAAAGGCGCCGGGATGATTGCCCCGAAAATGCGCCTTGCCCCACACGCGACCTTGCTCGCCTACCTGCTGACGGATGCCAAACTCGATGGCGCGGCGCTGGCGGCGATTTTACGCGGTGGCCTGCCCCGCTCGTTTAACGCGGCCGTGGTGGATGGCGACACCAGTACCAACGACACCGTGGTGTTGCTCGCCAGCGGTGCCGTCGAGCACGAACCAGTGGGCCTCCGTTCCACATCCTTTGCGCGCTTGCGCCAGGCGTTTTGGGAGGTGATGGAGGAGCTCGCACGGTTGGTCGTGCGCGACGGCGAAGGCGCCTCGCGGCTGGTCGTGGTGGAAGTGCGCGGAGCCAAGAACGCGCGCGATGCCGAACGCGCGGCCGATGCCGTAGCGCGCTCGCCCCTGTGTAAGGCTGCGTTTCATGGTGGCGATCCGTACATGGGGCGAGTGGTGTGCGCCCTCGGGTACAGCGGCGCGTACTTCGAGCCGCAGCGTTTGCGGATCTGGCTCGACGGCCTCGAAGTGGTGCGCGGCGGGCGCGAACTGGTTCTGGCTGTGGAACAAGAGGCAGCCGCCATCGTGGCTCGCGAGGAGTTTACGCTGCGGATTGACTTGGGCGCGGGAAAGGCGTCGAGTCGCAGGTTTTGCTCGGACCTGACGCCCGACTACGTCCACTTCAACGCCGCGTACCGCACCTGAGTGCGCCCTTGCGCCCGCTGGCCGGAGGCTCGCGCGCGACCTTGCGCTTTTGGAGGCGCGGATCTGGAAGTTCTCATCTTCGGCAGTTCGTAGGGGCGGCCCTTATAAGAGCGAACAGCGAGCGGGGAGCAGCGAGCGGTGGGCCGGGCAAATGGTGAATGGGGGTACGGCACGTGCGCGCGTTCCGTGGACACCCACTTTGCGATGGGGCCCCCGACCCGGGACCGCGTCCCCAAGTGGTGTAGGGGCGGCCCTTGTGGCCGCCCGTGGTGCGATTCGGCATTTGTGGTCCGATCGGGCGTGCCGCACCACGACCTGATGCGGTGGGTACCCTGCGATGCGGCATCCCGTCGGATTCGCGGCACGGGCAGGCACAAGCCCTGCCCCTACATTTCCTGTCCTTGGCGATGGCGTGCGACCACATCGGCACGAGTGCACGTTTCGTAGACACCCACCTTGTGGTGGCGCCCGGAGGCACGTCGCTAGACCGGTGCCCCCTCGGACATGCAGGGCCCACCCTGGTGGGTGCCCGCGGCGAGCGGTGCATTGCGAATGGCGAATGGGCGTACCCGCCGGCACGGTGGTTCGATCGTGGATGTAGGGGCGGCCCTTGTGGCCGCCCGTGGTGCCGGTCGTGCACGGGGCCTTGATCGGGCAGGCCGAGGCCGTGGCAGCGTGCCTTGGTTGCATGGACACCCACCGCACCAGCGTTGCGCGGACACCCGCGTCGTGGTGACACACCGCACGCCGCCCGCGGTACCATTTGGGCATTCGGTTCGATTTGCAACACGGGCAGGCACAAGGCCTGCCCCTACATTTCCTTGGCGCGGGCGTGCCATGCCACCGGCACCGGTGCCGCCTGGGCTCTGTACGTGCGGCCCTTGTGGCCGCCCGTGGTGTCGGGCGTGCACGGCGCGCGGGCCGCCCTGACAGAGTTTCGGCACGTATCGCGGCCGCGGCCTGGCGAAGGGACGCGGCGGCGCTGGGCAATCTTCGCGGCAACCCAGTTTTCTGCTTTGTCACACGCCTTCGTGCTCTGATACCGCGGATCTTCTCGCTCGGACGCAGGCAGCCCTGCTACCCATATACGGAAGACGATGCGGTTTGGAACTCAAGCGAACCTGAGAGCTCACCCGTTTCGCTGGCGGGCTCGGCGAGGATGCGTGGTTGCGGAGCACTCCGATGCGCTCGCCGAAGGGTTGGGGGCAAAAAATCCGCTTTCCTTGGGCAGGTCGTCGCGTAGAATGAGGTTCACATTCCGGGGAGGGAGAGTCCCATGCGTACTCGTGCCGTTCTGCTTTGGGGATCGCTGGCGTCGCTGTGCTTGGCGGCGCCGGGTCGGGCTGGGATCGAGACCTGCGAGAGCCGCGCGGCTCGCTACGTGAGCGCGGTGATGAACAGCGCCCGCAAATGCGTGGTCCACCGCTTGCCGCGCGGGTTCCAATGCGATCGGCTCAACCGCGCGTTGGACATCCTGGCGGCACGCCTGGTGGAGCGATGCCCGGCGGAAAACCCAGCCCGCCTCGACTGCTTAGCGCGCTCAGCACTGATCGGCAGTGGCCTCTCGTATACCTCCCTGCTCGGCAGTGGCTTTGCGCACGTGTGCACCTCGGCGGCGTGCGGCAACGGCGTGCTCGAACCGGGCGAGCAGTGTGACGATGGGAACTTGACCCCCGGCGACCTGTGCTCACCCACTTGCCAGATCGAGGGCGGTGCTTGCAACGATGTGTGCGCGGGGGTGGTGCCCGTGAGCGGCACTGCGGTACGTGCCGAGCGGGTGATCAGCGGGCTTTCCCAGCCGGTGTTCGTTACTGCGCCGCCGCGCGACGTAAGCCGCTTGTTCATTGTGGAGAAGACCGGCCGCATCCGCATCCTCAAGTGGGGTGCGTTGCTGCCCACACCCTTCCTCAACCTGGCCGGGCAGGTTTCGACCGGGCCCGAGCAGGGTCTGCTCGGCCTCGCGTTCCACCCGCGTTACGCGGAGAACGGCTACTTTTTCGTGAACTACACCAACACGAGCGGCCACACGGTGGTGGCCCGCTATCGCGTGTCGTCCGACCCCGACGTGGCAGATCCCACTTCCGCCACCGTCGTACTCCAGGTGAACCAGCCCTTTGCCAATCACAACGGAGGGCACTTGGCCTTTGGTCCGGACGGATACTTGTACATCGGCCTCGGCGACGGAGGCAGCGCGGGGGACCCGCAGGGGAACGCGCAAAACCCTTCGACGTTTCTGGGAAAGATGCTGCGCATCGACGTGGACGCCGCCTCCCCGTACGGCATCCCGCCGTCCAATCCCTTCGTGGGTTCAGGACCACCCCTGGACGAAATTTGGGCACTCGGGTTGCGTAATCCGTGGCGGTACAGTTTCGACCGCCAGAACGGAGACTTGTACATTGCCGATGTGGGGCAGAACCGCTTCGAGGAAATGAACTTCCAGCCAGCCGGCTTTGCTGGCGGGGCGAACTACGGCTGGAACATCGTGGAAGGAAACGCGCACTGTTTCCCGAGTAGCGCTTCCTGCGACCCCAGCCCATTCGTGAACCCCATTCACGAATACGATCACACGCAGGGTTGCTCGGTCACCGGCGGATACGTCTACCGTGGCTGCAAGATGCCCGATTTGCACGGCACGTACTTCTACGGGGACTTTTGCTCCGCCTTCGTGCGCACCTTCCGAGTGGTGGGGGGAGTGGCCACGGATCACCAGGATCGCACGGCTGAACTGGAGAGCAGCGGCGTTTCCATTGATCAGATTGCCTCGTTCGGGGAGGATGCGCGGGGGGAACTCTACATCGTGGATCTCGGCGGCGAGATCTTCCGCATCGTTCCTCCGTAAGGGCGCAGCATGGTCGTCACTCGCGGCGGAACGAGAGGCGCACGCGTTGCAGGCGCAAGGCGTTGCTGACCACCGACACCGAGCTCAAGCTCATCGCCGCAGCGGCAATCATCGGATTCAGCAGGAGCCCAAAATCCGGATACAACACGCCTGCCGCGATCGGGATGGCCAGGGCGTTGTAGCCAAAGGCCAGGAAGAGATTTTGCCGGATGTTGCGCATGGTCGCTTTGCTCAGCTCCCGGAGCCGAACCACTCCGCGCAAATCGCTGTGGAGGAGCGTGACCGCCGCGGTCACTTTGGCAATGTCGGTTCCGCTGGCAACCGCGATCCCTACATGCGCGGTGGCCAGTGCCGGTGCGTCGTTGATGCCGTCGCCCACCATGGCCACGATCTTGTGCTGGTCGCGGTAGCGGCGGACCCAGTCTGCCTTGTCCTCCGGCTTCACTTCGCAGAGCCAAGCGATGATGCCGACTTGCTCCGCCACGGCTTGCGCCACGTACGGATTGTCCCCGGTGACCATCACCACCAGCACACCGTCCTTGCGCAGCGCCGTGACCGCCTCGCGTGCGCTCGGCCGGATGGGGTCGGCGATGGCGAGCAGCGCTGCGGGCCGGCCTCCCAGCGCAACGACAGCGACGGTGTAGCCAGCCCGGCGCAGCTCCTCGGAGCTTTCCCAAAGCGCCTCGCAAGCAGGAATCCCGAGGTTGCGGAGGAGGGGCACAGTGCCCACCACCACCTGCGCTCCTTCCACAGTGCCCGCCACGCCGGATCCTGGAAACTCTTCCACTTGCGAGGGTGGAGCCAGAGGAAGGTGGTAACTTTGCGCTTTGCGCAAAATCGCTGCGGCCAGCGGGTGCGAACTTGCTTTTTCCAAGCTGGCCGCCATGCGCAGGACTTCGGGCTCGGTGAAGCCTTCGAGGAGCCGGACCCGTAACACCTCGGGTTGGCCTTCGGTGATGGTTCCGGTTTTGTCCACCAGCACCACGTTCACTTGCTCCATGCGCTCGAGCGCCTGGGCATCACGCACGAGAATGCCGAGTTGCGCGGCTCGCCCAGTGGCAACCATGACCGACATCGGAGTGGCCAAACCGAGGGCGCACGGGCAGGCGATGATCAGGACGGCAACGGAATTCACGAGCGCATAGGCGAGTTGCGGTGGCGGTCCCCACACCAACCAAGCCACGAAGGTCGCCGCGGCCACCACCACCACTGCGATGACGAACACCGCCGCCACGCGGTCTACCAGCCTCTGCATGGGAACCCGGCTCCGTTGCGCCTCTTGAACGAAGCGGATCATCTGGGCCAGCACCGTGTCCGCTCCCACCCGCTCGGCGCGCATGATGATCGAGCCGTTGGTGTTGATCGTTCCTGCGGTCACCGGATCCCCAGGGGCTTTGGTAACCGGCATGGACTCGCCGGTGAGCAGCGATTCGTTCACCGCACTTTGACCTTCCACAACCACGCCGTCCACCGGGATGCTTTCCCCGGCTCGCACCCGCACGCGATCGCCGGGCCGCAGCACAGCCACGGGGACGGCGCGCTCGCTGCCGTCCGCCTCGATGCGGACCACGCTCGGAGGTACGAGCGAGAGCAAGGCGCGCACCGCCGCGCCCGTGCGCTGGCGAGCCCGGAGTTCGAGGACTTGCCCGGCGAGGACCAAGACCACAATGGCCGCCGCGGCTTCGAAGTAGACCGGCACATGCCCGTTGGCGAGCGCCTGCTCCGGCAAAACGGAAGGAAAGAGCGCAGCCACCACGCTGTAGCCCCACGCCGCCATGACCCCCAAGCCGATCAACGTGAACATGTTCGGACTGCGCAACTGCACCGACTGGTAAGCGCGCTGCAGAAACACCCAGCCCGATACCCACACCACCGGAGTTGCGAGCAGGAGCTGCGCGATGTTGCGCACCTGTTCCGGCACCGCATGGAAAAGTTGCAGCCCGGGCAGCATGGGACCCATGGCCAACGCGAGAAGAGGCACAGTGAACAGCACACCGAGCCACAGCCGCCAGCGCAGGTCGCGCAGCTCCGGGTTTTCCTCGCTTGCCGTGACATCCACGGGCTCGAGCGCCATGCCGCAGAGCGGGCAACTGCCTGGCCCCACTTGGCGGACCTCCGGATGCATGGGGCAGGTGTACTCGGTGGACTCTGGCGCGGGCGGGCGAGGTGGAGAGGACTCGAATTGCTGCCGGCAGCGATCGCTGCAGAAGGCGTACGTTTGGCCCTCGTGCTGCAAGCTCCCGCCAGCCGACCCGCGCAATGGCACTTTCATGCCGCACACCGGGTCGCGGGTGAACAGATACGCCTCAGGCGCGGCAGCGAACTTCTCGCGGCAGCGCGGGTTGCAAAACCCGAAACGGCCCCCCTCCCATTCGTACGTGCCGCCCTTGGGGTGGTCAGGATCGACCTGCATGCCGCACACGGGGTCCACCCCGCGCCACAGGTCAGGGTTGATCCGCCTGGCTTCCATGGGTCCTCCTCGCTCGGACGAGCGTACTATTGCCAGCAAACATTGGCGAATGCCTCACGCGGGCAGGTGCCTGCGGTGGAGCAAGAAGAAGATGACAGGATAGACGAGCAGCTCCATCACAAAGCTCACCCCGATCCCACCGATCATGGGCGCCACGATGCGGCGCGTGACCTCCGCGCCCGTGCCACTGGCCCACAATAGCGGCAGGAGGGCAAAAAACGCGGTCGCCACCGTCATGAACTTGGGTCGGATGCGGCGCACGGCGCCTGCGTGGATGGCCTCGAGGAGATCGGCGCGGGTGCGCAAGAGCCCGGCTTGGCGGTGCCGTTCGAGAGCCTGATCCAGATAGAGGAGCATGACCTGCCCGGTTTCCGCGTCGAGCCCCAGGAGGGCGATGATCCCAACCCACACCGCGAGGCTCAAGTTGTAGTCGAGTGCCCACAGGAACCAAAGGGAGCCCACCAAGCTAAAGGGAACGGCGAGCAGGACAATGGCGACGCGAGTCCAACTCCGGTTGGCCAGGTACAGAAGGAAGACCACTAGCAGCAAAGTGAGGGGCACGATGACCAGCAGTCGGCGGTTTGCCTTTTCCAGCTCCTCGAAGCGGCCCGACCACATTCGGGTGTAACCAGGGGGGAGAGGAACGAGTTCGTCCACAACCCGTTTTGCCTCGCGCACGTAGCCGCCCAGATCGCGCCCGGCGATATCCACGTACACCCAGGTGGTGCGTTGCGCGTTCTCGCTACGGATCATGGACGGCCCCGGAACGATGCGGAAGTCGGCCACCTGACCGAGGGGAACAGCAGCCTCCGGGGAGAGATCCACCAGAACGTCGCGCAGGGCAGGAAGGTCGTCGCGCAGTTCGCGCGGGTAGCGAACGCTCACCGGATAGCGCTCGAGGCCTTCGATGGCAGTGGTGACGCGCCTTCCCCCGACCGCGGTTTGGATCACATCCTGCACGGCGCCTACGGTGAGCCCGTAGCGGGCAGCTTCGTCGCGGCGCACCTCGATGTCCAGGTAGTAGCCGCCGATGGCCCGTTCCGGGTAGGCGCTCAGAGTTCCCGGTACCCGTTGCTGCAAGACAGTTGCCGTTTCTTCGGCAAGCCGGTTCAGCACTTCGAGGTCCGCACCAAAGATTTTCACGCCGACCGGAGTCTTCACGCCGGTGGTCAGCATGTTGATTCGATTTTCGATCGGATAAGGCCAGGAGTTGGCGAGTCCGGGGAAATGCACCACCTCGTTCAGACCCGGGTGGCGGGTCCCATCCGCGTCCACCCAGCCGAGTTTCAGTTCCTCTGTGGTAATGCGGCGCTCTTCGGGCCAGAAAGTGTGTGTCAGAGGCCACTTGAGCCAGTCTGGCCAAGAACTGAAAACATGAGATAGCTTGCGCTTGCGCCAGCGCCCTGGGTCGGTGTGCAGTTGCACGACGGTTTCGATCATGGACAGTGGTGCGGGGTCGGTAGCGGTTTCTGCGCGCCCGATTTTGCCGTGAACGGTCCGCACCTCCGGAAAGGCCGCCAGCAAGGCGTCGGTTTGTTGCAGAATCTCGCGCGCTTTGGTCACGCTGATGCTGGGATCGGTGGTCGGCATGTAGAGAAGGTCGCCTTCGTCCAGCGCTGGCATGAACTCCTCCCCCAAGCGGCTCCACGGGTAGTAGGCGGACACTCCAAGGAGCAGCACGACGGCCACCGTAACCCACGGCCAGCGCAGCACCGCCCAGAAGGCGGGCTCATACACGCGTACCAGCAGCCGGGAAAACGGGTTCCGTTCCTCGCGCGGGATGCGACCGCGCACCAGCACTCCGAGGAGCGCGGGAATCAAGGTCACGCTCAGCAACGCGCCGGCAGCCATGGCGAACGTTTTCGTGTAGGCCAGGGGTCCGAACAGCCGCCCCGACTGCCCGCCGAGCGCGAAGATCGGCAAGAACGATAAGGTGATGATGAGCAGTGCAAAAAACAGGCTGGGCCCAACCTCGCTGACGGCCTCGCGAACGACTTCTAGGCGTTCGCGCACCGGCAACCCTTGTTCGGCGCGCTCCGCTTCGCGCTCGAGGTGGACGTTGGCGTTCTCCACCATCACAATGGCGGAGTCCACCATCACGCCAATCGCAAGTGCCAGGCCGCCGAGGCTCATGATGTTGGCGTTGATCTCGAGGAGCTGCATCACGAGCAGCGAGGCCAACAGCCCGAGCGGAAGCACGAACAGCACCACCAAGGTGCTGCGCACGTGGAGGAGGAGGAGGAAGCACACCACTGCTACCACCGCCATTTCCTCGATCAACGAGCGGCGCAGTGTCCCGACCGCGCGTTCGATGAGAGCCGAGCGGTCGTACGTGATGACGAAGAAAACACCCGGTGGCAGGCTGTCTTCCAATTCGCGCAGGCGTTGCTTGACCGCTTGAATCACCTGATACGCGTTCTCTCCAAAACGCGCCACCACCACTCCTCCCACGGCTTCTCCCTTGCCGTTGAACTCGCCGACGCCGCGTCGGGTCTCGCCGACGGTCTCGAATTCGGCCACTTGCTCAAGCAGGATCGGTTGGCCCTGCGGGTCGCGGCCGACGGGAATGGCGCGCAGGTCCTGCAAGCCGCGCAAGTAGCCGCGGCTGCGTACCATGTATTCGTTCTCGGCAAGCTCGATCACCGAGCCGCCGACGTCGTTGTTCGAGCGTTGGATGGCCTCCACGACCTCGCTCAGGCGAATGCCAAAGGCGTGCAGCCGATGCGGGTGCACGACCACCTGGTACTCGCGCACGTAACCGCCGATGGAGGCGACTTCGCTCACGCCTTCCACGGCGGCCAGAGGGTAGCGCAAGAACCAGTCCTGCAGGCTGCGCAGTTGAGAGAGATCGCGGTCGGCAGGGAGGAGCGGCTCGCCCGTGAGCGGGCAGAGCCCAGGCTCCTCGAAGGCACGCACGCGCTGGAGGAATCGCCGCCGCTTCGGAGGAGCGTCGGCTTCGGTCGCGTACCAGCGGTCGCGTTCTTGGTCGCGGAAGATTCCGCGCGGGTGCGATGCGCAGTACCAGCCGGGATACAAGATGTACTGCAGAACCCAGCCGACGCCGGTGGCGTCTGGCCCCAGTTTTGGTTCCACGCCAGGCGGCAGGCGGTCGCGCGCGTAGTTCAAGTACTCGAGCACGCGGCTGCGCGCCCAGTACAGGTCGGTGCCATCCTCGAAGAGCACGTACACGAAGGACAGGCCGAACATGCTGATGCCGCGCACGGTGGTGGCTTTCGGCACCACGAGGAGAGCGCTGGCAAGGGGGTAGGTGATTTGGTCATCCACCACGGTGGGGTTTTGCCCCGCAAACTCGGTGACCACGATCACTTGGACATCGGAGAGGTCCGGGATGGCGTCGAGGCGGATCGAGCGCATGGCCTGTAAGCCGAACAGGGTCAGCGCCGCGACCAGCAACACCACCAAGCCGCGGTTGCGCAAGCTCAGGTCAATGACTGTGCGCACCATGGCCGCCTCCGGCACCTTCCGCTGGTAAGAACTTGCGGGCTGCCTCACGCAGCCGGCTTTCTACGTCGAGCAAGAACTGGCCGCTCACGACCACGCGCTCGCCCGGGGCAAGCCCACGGCGAACACTGACCCATCCGTCTTCTCCGGCCTCGCCGATCTCCACCTGGCGCGGCTCGAAGTGGCCGTCCCCCAAATCCACGAACGCCACCTTGCGTACGCCGCTATCAATGATCGCCTCGCGTGGCACCAGGGTGGTCTCGGGAACGAGCTCGCGAACGATGCGCACCGTGGCATACATCCCTTCACGCAGCCGGTGTTGCGGGTTGTCTACCTCGATGCGCGCGATGCCTGTTCGCGACGGACCTTCGAAATGGGGATGAAGGAATGAGACATGGCCACGCACGACTTCGCCCGGTAGAGCGATGAACTCCACCTCCGCCTCTTGCCCCTCGCGCACGTAGGGCAGATCCTGCTCGTAAATTCGCGCATCCACCCAGAGGCGCTGGCGGCTGCCCAGGCGGAGCACGGTCTCCCCTGCGTTCACATAGGCGCCTTCGAACACGCGTCGCTCCACCACGTGCAAGTGACCAGGGCTGCGAAAAGTGACCGTATGCGGCGACCGCGGCAACTTGGCCAAGGCGTCAATTTGATCCGTATCCAATCCGAGTTGCAGGAGTTTGCGGCGCGTCGCCGCGAGCAGTTCGCTGGCGTGGGGTGGAATGCCGGTTTTGGGTTGTAGGGCGATCCACTCCTCGATTGCGGATTGCAGCTCGGGGCTGAACAGCTCGAACAAAGGTTGCCCGGGCGCGAGTTCCATACCCTCCGTGTCGGCATAAAGCCGCTCGATCCAGCCAGAGACTCGCAGGGCCACGTCCAGACGTGACCCCTCGGGCTCGCGCACTTGCGCGTAGGCGCGCACAGTTTTGCGCAGTGGCCCGCGTAGGACCGCAGCGGTGCGCACCCCCATGTTCTGCCGGGTGCGCGGGTCTATGGTGATCGCCTCATTGGAGACGACTTCGTCTTCGTACACCGGGACGAGGTCCATCCCCATGGGGCTCTTCCCCGGCCGATCGGAAATATAGGGTGGGTTCATCATCGGGTCCCACCAGTACTTCACTTTGCGCTCGCTCTTTGTCTCGGCGGCTTGCCGCACGCGCTGCGCGGGCAGTGGGGTCAGTTCCATCCCGCAAATCGGGCAAGGGCCGGGCTGGTCGCGGACGACTTGCGGGTGCATGGCGCAAGTGTACAGGGTGCGTTCGGCTGCCCCCGTAGCGCCCTCTTGGGCGAGGGCACTGCAGGCCGCAGCGGCCGAGAGCACGAGTGCACAGGCCACCAGCGCGCAGACCAGCACGATCCAGTACAAGCAGCGCTGCCCAGGCTGCCCTGGCCGCTTTCTCCCCCGCCAATGCGAGCGTACGCCCTGGGGTTTAGGAAGCCACATGGCTCTCCTCCTCGACGTCCGAGGCTTGGGGCAGTGCCTCGACCCCGGCCAGGCTCTCCAACCGTGCCCACAGCGTTTCTTCGAGCACAGCCAGCTCGACGATGGTCTGCTCGACCGCGAGTCTCCGCTCCTCCGCTTCCGCCCAAGCAGAAAGCGGCGCGCGCCCCGCTCGGTACTCGGCCTCCGCGCTTCTGGCGGCGATGGTTGCCAGTGAGCGCAGGGTGTCTTGCCAGAGGGCTGCCTGCCGTTGGGTGTCGGCGAGCAGTCGAGCCGTTGCAACAGCTTGCGCGTGGCGGTCGCGCTCTTCCTGCAAGAGCAACTGCCGGCTTTGCGCGAGCAGCGCCTCGGCTTCCTGCACTGCGCCCGCCAGCCGGCGCCACGTCAACGGCAGCACGAGCGCGCCGCCGACGGCTTCGAAGCCTTGTCCGCTCAGCGCCGCCATCGGGTTGAAGTCGGGCAAAAACTGCAACTTGGCCCAGCGCAGCGACTCGCTTCGCGCGCTCATTTCCTCTTGCCGCTCGTGAATGCTGGGACTGGTAGGGCGGACCAGAGCCACGAGTTGCTCGGCGGGTAACGATTGCCTGCGGGCGGGAAGGGCGGGGGGCTGGGCAAGGGGAGCGGATGGCGAGCGGCCGACCAGCGCGTTCAGTTCGTGTTGGATGGCGGCTGCCTCGGCTTGGTAGCGCCGCGCACGATCCTCTGCGGCGGCTCGCTCGCTTTCCGCTCGTGCCAACTCGGCTTGCCGCACCTCGCGCGCGGCTGCATAACGAGCGCGGGTACTGGCAAGGGCGAGATCGAGCCAGTGCAGGCGCTCCTCTTCGAGCTGGCGCAACCGCTCTTTGCCTGCCCACGCGAAGTACTGGCGCAGCACCTCTTCTTGAACGGCGAGGCGGCGAGCGCGGTAGCGCTCCCCGGCGGCGCGCGCCTCCGCGAGTTGGGCCTTTGCGGCAGCGGACACTTTTACGGGCAGTGCCAGGTTGGTCATCGGGTCGTTGCCGAGCGAGATGCCGGTGCGCGCGGCCGCATCACCGCCGCTGCCGACCCGGTAATCCACCCCCAGGTGTACGTTGGTGTTCGGGTAGGAGGCTGCCACTCTCACCCGCGCCAGCGCAGCTTGCCACTCGTGGTAGGCGGCAGCCACCATGCCGTTGCGCTCCCATGCTACGCGAACGAGGTCTTGCCAGCCCACCGGGGTTTCGTCCGGTAAAGGAGCGGCTGGCGGCTCGCTGGGAACAGCGAACTCCTGCTGGCGTGCGACTTCTTGTTCGAACCCCGGCGGCAACAATGCGCAGCCGGAAAGCAACAATCCTGTGGCTGCAAGCAGCAGCCGATTCGGCACTGCGGCCATGATTTCTCCTCCTCGTTGGTGGGATCGGTGCCCCGGTCAGGGCGGAAACGGACGTGCACCCGGCGGACGCCGGGCACACCCCTCCCTCAAAGGAGGAGACGGACCCGCAGCTGAATCGGAGAGGTGCTCGAAACCCGAGCTGGCGGATTCAGGCGGGCGCCACACAGCGCGCTTGCCACTGCCTCCGCCACCGCCGCCGCTGGAAGAGCGACAGAAGTTGCGCTGCGCTCGGGCAGCGGGTGATTCGCTCGGGTGGGGGCTGGGACCGACGTGGTGCAACAGCAAGAAAGCGCTTCCCAGCGCTGCTGGGATTCACAACACTTGTGCTGCTGGACGCTTTTCTCGGGGCAACGGCTCTTGCTGCAGGCAAACGCGCCCTCGATCGGCAAAAAGCCGATCAGCGCGAGCAAGCAGAGGAGCCAACCCCAGCGGGCCATGGCGCCAACACGATCGCCGAATTCAGGCTCTCGGTCAAGGGGAATTTTCAAGTCTTCAGTATCCCAGGCGGCGAATCTCTGCCTCGCTGAAACCGAGAAAGTGTCCGACTTCGTGCACCAGCGTTTTCCGAATCTCACGCCGCAGCCGCTCCTCTGAGCGAAAGGCGCGTACGAGCGGACGGTAGAAGATGACGATCGAGTCGGGCGGATGGTTGGCGAAAAAGGCGCCGCGCTGGTTGAGCGGTACGCCTTGGAACAAGCCAAAGAGGGTATCGTGGCGCGGATGAAATCCGAGAGAACGGAGGAGTTCCGGAGAAGGCTCGTCCTCGATCAGCAGCACCACGTTTTCCAGCCGCTCGAGCACCTCGAGCGGGAGCTGTGCCCAAGCTTCCTCGACCAGTTCGGCAAACCGCTCTCGGGTCACGGACGCTTCTTAGCTTCGCCAGCCGCGGGCGAAAGCACGCCGGGAACGGAAGGCCGCTCGCTTGCACCGCGAGCGCTTCCCTGCGAACACGAGCGCGCAATGCGTCGTTGGGCTCGTGTGGCGTGGGCAGGTATCGGTGCAGCCTGGTTGCTGGCCAGTGCTAGCGTATGGAGCGGCTGTGGCGAGTCCGGCAGCAACCCGCCGGAACTGCCGGAGATTCGCTTCGAGGTGCTGCCCTTGCTCGGTGGAACCATTCGCTTCGAGATCGTAGACGTGCGCGCTGGCGGGCGGGTGTTCCGCTCGCTGGCAGGGCAGCCGATCACGGCCGTGGCGGCGGTCAACGTCTTGGTGGAAAACGCAGCCGCACCCTTTTCGATGACCGTGCGCTTGTTGGATTCGAACCCCGCCCTGGTGCGTTACCGGCTCACCGGGGTGAGCGGTCCGGGCAGCACGGTGATAGACCGAGTGGGCGAGGAGTTCGTGGTGGGCAGTCCGGGCCTTGCCGGTGTGCCGGCCGAGCCTGAGGCCCGCGTAGATGTGTGTGCGCCAACGGTTGGGGCGACGGACTGTTCGGTGTTCCACGGAAACGGAACCTTCGGTGTGGCGCTCAGTGGCTCGATCGGTGACACGGAGGTCACGCGCTTGCTCGGGCGGCCGTCCACGGACGAGCCGGAGTTGGGTACGCCCGCCATTCTCTTTTTCGCGCAACCGCGCGACACAGTCGCTGCCATCGTGCGAGCAGCGGACAGCCGTTTCTTGCGCGCGCGTTTGTACCTCGACGGCCGCTTGGTGGCACAGGATAGCGGCCCCGGAAACGCTGTGGTCCGCGTTGACCTATAGTCTAGCGGTACGGGCGTAGGCCCGGGCGGCAAAGAAGTGCGCGAGCAACGGGCTGCGCGCCATCTGCAGAGCAGCGTCTCGAAGCCACATCCTGGCGATCCCGCGGTGCAGGCCGCGAGGCGCATGGAAGTACCGCTCGTAAGCGGGAGCGCACGGGTGGCAGCCGGGCAGTGCTTCGCTGGCGCATGCGCCCGTGCGCACAGCGTCACGGCCGCGGCAGAGAACAAAACGCTGCGCTGAATTGTGGCCTCGTGGCCGGGGGTGACTCGGCTGGGCGCGCCGACTCCCCTCGTTCAGCGCGAGCCGGCTGCGCGCTGGGCTACCTCCACGACTTTGCGGCCGGCATCTGCCATGTCGGCCGCGGGGATAATATCGAGCCCCGATTCCGCCAGGATTTTCTTGCCGAGCTCCACGTTGGTTCCCTCTAGGCGTACCACCAGCGGTACCGACAACTGGACCTCACGGGCCGCGGCGACCACCCCCTCAGCAATCACGTCGCACTTCATGATCCCGCCAAAGATGTTGATCAGGACTGCCTGCACTTTCGGATCGGAGAGAAGGATTTTGAACGCCGCCGTGACCTTTTCCTTCGTGGCCCCGCCTCCGACGTCGAGGAAGTTGGCGGGAGACCCCCCGTAGAGCTTGATGATGTCCATCGTGGCCATGGCTAGGCCGGCCCCGTTGACCATGCAGCCGATGTTCCCTTCGAGCGCGATGTAGTTGAGGTCGTACTTCGAGGCTTCGACTTCGCGTGGATCCTCCTCGTGCACGTCGCGCAGCTCGCGCACTTCGGGGTGGCGAAAGAGGCTGTTGTCGTCAAAGCTCATTTTGGCGTCGAGCACGAGCAGCTCGCCCTCGGCGGTGAGCACCAAGGGATTGATCTCGACCAGAGAAGCGTCCGTCTGCGTATAGGCGCGGTAGAGGCCGTCCACCAATTGCACCAAGGACGCCACCTTGTCCTTCGGCAGGCCGAGGCCAAAGGCGATTTTCCGCGCCTGGAACGGTTGCACGCCCACTGCAGGATCGATCGGCTCGCGCAGGATCTTTTCGGGAGAGCGCGCCGCGACCTCTTCGATTTCCACCCCGCCCTCCGCCGAGGCCATCAAAGTGATCCAGCCGCGGCTGCGATCGAGCACCAAGCCCAGGTAAAACTCGCGCGCAATGTTACAGGCCGGCTCGATAAGCACCGTGCGGACGACACGGCCGTCGGACCCCGTTTGGTGGGTCACCAAAGGCTTGCCAAGAAGGGAACTCACAAAGGTGCGCAGGGAGGTTTCGTCCTTGCACACCTTCACGCCGCCGGCTTTGCCGCGGCCGCCTGCGTGGATTTGTGCTTTTGCGACCACGGGAAAACCAATGGCTCGCGCTGCCTCCACCGCTGCGTCGGCGTCGCTCGCTGTGCGCCCTTGCGGGACGCGCACCCCGAAGCGGGCCAGAACTTGTTTTGCTTGGTATTCGTGGACGTTCACGTTCCCTCCGCTCGCGGCCGGTGTTCAGGCGCTGGCTGGCAGAAACTTCTCCATGGCCTGCACGAGTTCCCGCACGTGCGCCACCGAGGTCTCGAAGGCCTTGCGCTCGGCAGCGGTGAGTTCGAGTTCGATCACCCGCTCCACGCCACCGGCGCCGATTTGCACCGGCACACCCACGTAAAACCCATGGACCCCGTACTCCCCCTCCAGCAGCGCAGCGCAAGGGAGGATTTGCTTGCGGTCGAACAGATACGCCTCGGCCATTTGGATCGCGGCGTGCGCGGGGGAGTAAAAGGCGGAAATTTTCATTAGATTCACAATTTCGCCTCCCGCTTGGCGTACGCGGGCTTCGATCGCGTCGAGCCGCTCTGGCCGGATGAGCTTCTCGACCGGCACGCCGCCCACGTGGCAGTAGCTACGGACGGGCACCATGTCGTCTCCGTGGCCGCCAAGGACGACGGCTTCCACGCTTTTCACCGATACGCCCAGCTCTTTGGCAACGAAAATCCGGTAGCGGGAAGAGTCGAGCACGCCTGCTTGCCCGACCACGCGTTGCTTGGGAAAGCCCGTGACCTGCTGCATGCACGTGACCATCGCGTCGAGAGGGTTGGTGATAACGATCACGAAGGCCTGAGGAGCGCGCTCGCGAATGTTGCGTGCGACCTCGACCATGATCTTGGTGTTGACCTCGAGGAGATCGTCCCGGCTCATGCCGGGTTTGCGCGGCAGGCCGGCAGTGACAATGCACACGTCAGCGCCGGAGATGTCTTCGTACGAATTTGTCCCGACGATTTCGCAGTCGTAACCCTCGATCGGCGCCGCCTCGAGCAAGTCGAGGGCTTTGCCTTGTGGCAGCCCCTCGACGACATCGTACAACACAATGTCCCCCAGGCCTTTGAGAGCACACAAGTGAGCGAGGGTGCCACCGATCATGCCGGCGCCGATCATCGCGATTTTCTTCCGAGCCATTTTGTCTTCCTCACTGGGTCAAAAAATTGCTGCTGCTCGTCGAGGCACGCATACGCTCCCGAGCTGCAAAACGGCGGCCCTTATAGCGAGCTTGTCCGAAAAACGCCAAGCGGCCATGAGGAACAGGGCCAGCGTGCCGTGATGGGAGACGTGCGCCCGGTACGCACTGGGTAAGGAGTGGTCTGCCCATACCTCGGTGCCTTAGCGGAGCGCGCTCACGGTGAGGCGGATGAGTCCGACCAAGTCCGCAATCTGATCCGGGCGCATGTTCCAGGGCCCGGTGAGGTCAATTGCTGGAGAGCGGATGGGTAGCTCGATGCGGTCCACGGTTACCCGGAAACGGCCGTCGGAATACGGGTACGGCAGGGTCGGTAGCAGCGTGCGGCCGTCGAGAGCGAGGGCTCGATCCTGTTGCTCCCAAATTTTCCCTGCCACCACCGCCGCGAAGGCGGGGTGCCGGTGGCGATCGAGAAACACTCCCACCAGGTAGCGCTCTGCGCGGTCCCACTCGGCCGCATAGAAGCAAAAATGCTGGGTGCCGCGCGCTAGGGTGACATGAATCCGGCCGTTGCGTGGATCGTTGAGGGCGAGCCCGGGGCGTTCCGGGCGCGGCCCGGGGCGCACCACGATCACGGGAATCGGGGCGCCGAGCAGGGTGCGCGAGAGGCGGGTGAGGTCTGGTTGGCCTTGTGCGTCGAGTGCGACCACCGTGAGGCCTGTGAGTGCCGGAGGCCAACGCTGGCAGCCGCTAGTCGCTCCCAAGGCGAGCCCGGCAGCGAGGGTGAGCGCGCGCCATCTCATAGCCGGGCCTGCAGAAAGGAACGCCAACGCAAAGTCAAGCGGCGGTTGCCTGCTCTGGAATCGTTGCCGGCCGCTCGCTACGCCGAGGCGGCCGATGAAGCTTACGGTCATCGTTCCCGTGTTCAACGAGCGGGCCACCATTTGTGAACTCTTGCAGCGGGTCTGTGCGGCGCCGTTCGACAAGGAGATTCTGGTGTTCGACGACGGCTCGACGGACGGCACCGCGGAGGAACTCGCGGAGTTCGGCCTGCTTCCGGGCGCGCTGCCCCTCCAGCGCATCGGCCCGCAGGGCCAGTGCAACGAGTTGCGCTTGTTCGTTCGCCGGCAAAACCGGGGCAAAGGCGCGGCGGTACGGGACGGGATCGCGCTTGCCACCGGCGATGTGATTCTGATTCAGGATGCCGACTTGGAATACGATCCCAACGAGTACCCAAAGCTCCTGCAGCCGATTCTCGACGGGCACGCGGACGTGGTCTTTGGCTCGCGCTTCACGGGCTCTCCGCGCCGCGTCCTGTTTTTCTGGCACGCCGTCGGCAATCACCTGCTCACCTTGCTGTCGAACATGTTCACGAATCTCAACCTCACCGACATGGAGACTTGCTACAAAGTCTTCCGCAGCGAACTGGTGAAAGGCATGCCCTTGCGCTCGAACCGCTTTGGCATCGAGCCGGAACTAACCGCAAAGCTAGCCCGTTCTGGCGCACGCATTTACGAAGTGTCCATTTCGTACGCGGGGAGAAGTTATGCCGAGGGCAAGAAAATCAATTGGCGCGATGGGGTGGCGGCGCTGTGGACGATTCTCAGATTTGGCCTCGTCGAAGACCGCCGGGGGCGCGATGCTGGGGAGGTGACGTTGCACCGCATGCGCCGCCTCCAGCGCTACACGGCTTGGCTCTACCAAAGGTTCGCGCGGTTCGTTGGGCACAAGGTGCTCGAAGTCGGGGCGGGAATCGGGACGATGACGCGCTTCCTCCGGCACGCTCGCGAGATCGTTGCTGCGGACATCCGTCCCCCTTACCTGCAGCTTCTGCAACGGAACTTCAAAGGCGACCCGCGTGTGCGGGTCGTGCGCTTTGATTTAGAGGCTCCGCCGCCGCCCGAGGTCGGAAACGACTTCGATACCATCCTCTGCCTCAACGTTCTCGAGCACGTGGACTGTGACGAGCTCGCGTTGCAGCGACTTCAGGAACTTCTGGCGCCGCAGGGCCGGCTCGTGTTGCTGGTGCCGGCGTTGCGCCTCCTGTATGGCAGCATCGATCGAGCCATTGGCCACCATCGCCGGTATGAGGAGGCAGAGTTGATCGAGAAGGTGCGCGCTGCGGGTTTGCATGTCGAGCACCTCGAATGGCTCAATCGAATCGGGGCGGTTGGCTGGTTCGTGAACAGCCGCATTCTGGGCCGGCGTAGTGTTCCCGGGCTCCAGGCGCGCTTGGCGGATCTTTTGGTGCCGTGGCTGGAGTGGGAAACCCGGTGGCGGGCACGATGGGGGATGTCGCTGCTCGTGATTGCCAAAAAGAACGGCGCAGCAGGCGCAACAGGGCTTGGCGCACAGGCCGCTCCTCAGCCGGCGACCACGAACACGTAGACCAGCATCGCCACCACCAGCGCGAGACCCGCCAGCAAGGCGCGGTCAATCCATTCCACTGGCACACCGCGCTGCAAGCGTTCGGTCAGTGCAGCGACGTCGGCCCAGGCACGCAGTCGGCGACCCAGCCCGGCGTTCGGGCGTGCCTCGCTACCGTCTCCCCTTTGCGACTCTGCCATCGCTCCCTCAAGGATCTCCACGTTCGTCCCCGGCCAGCGGGGTGGGACTGCCCTCATGGCGCAAAAGCTGTTCATAGCCAAGTGCTTTTAACGCCTCTTGCGCGTGGGGCGGGAGCCTGACCGCTGCGCCCGGAGTGGCCTGGGAACGGGAAGCGAGTTCCAGTAGCCGCACAAACCGCTGCGTGATCTCGAGCGGCGGCTGCAACGGGTGCTGTTCGTTTGGGTCCCGTTCGAGGTCAAAGAACCACGTCTGCGTTCCGTGTTGGAGAACCTTGGCGTTGCCTTCGACCAAACCTTGCCACGGTGGCTGGGTGAGGGTGAGGTCGAGAAGCACGGGCGCGGTTGGTGGCAGTTGCCGGGCCCGCAAGGGGAGAGCGAGGTTTCTTCCTGCGCAAGGCGGCGAGGGGATTCCGGCAAATCCCAGTATGGTCGGGAAAAGGTCCACGAGTGAGGCGGGGATCGTGACCTCTTGCGGGCGGATGCGGCCGGGCCAGCGAATCAGGAGAGGAATGCGGACCACCTCTTCATAGAGGCTCTGGCCGTGGTCGAGCTTGCCGTGCTCGAGAAATTCCTCGCCGTGGTCGGAGGTCACCACTAGAAGGGGCGCGCGGCTGATTGGAGTCCCATCCAATTCAGCGAGCAGGCGGCCAAAGTGCTCGTCGGCGTACGCGACCTCGCCGTCGTACAAAGCGCGAACGTGGCGGAGGTCGCGTGGGTCGGCAGCTGCCCCCGCGACGGCAAGGCGAAAGAGGCTTCGGAAGGACCCGTCGTAGTCACCTTGGTAGTCCGGATCGAATTTGCGATCGTACGGTGCTGGAGGGGTGTAGGGAGCATGGGGGTCGACCGAAAAAACGAAGAGGAAGCGCGGTGCATCTTGCACCGAGCGCCACCAGCGCAACGCCTGGTCAACGACCCGCTCCGCGGAAGCGATGAGTTCTTGCGGTTCGATCGGTCGCACCCGATCCACCGGCTCGTACAACTCGAGGTACTGTTCAAAACCACGCGCGAGGCCGAAGGCCGAAGCGAGGTTCGGGTTGGCGATGACTGCTGCGGTCCGGTAGCCGTTGGCCCGCAAAAGCTCGGCGAGGGTCGGTAAATCCGGGCGCAGCTGGTCCATTCGCCCGCGCGCACCGTGGGTTTGGGGATGATGGCCGGTCAGCAACGAAGCGACCGACGGGCGGGTCCACGAGGAATTCGCGTAGGCGCGTTGGAACAGAGCTCCTTCGCTGGCCACGCGATCGAAATGAGGGGTGCGCCCCCGTTCACCGCGGTAGGCCCCGAGGGCATCGGCGCGCAACGTATCCACGACGTAGACAACGATGTCCGGCCTTGCTTCGCGCATCTGGCATCCGGCCAGACTCAGGGCGGTGCCGAGACCTAGAACGACTGCATAGGGAACGGCTCGGTACCGGCGCCACATACCGGCACGCTCGCATGGGGTCTTGTTAAAAATCATAACCCAAGGCTCGCATGCGCTCGCGCTGCGCCTCGTCCACGATCGGTTGCGGGGTCGCAACCGGCGGCCGGGCAAGGGTTTCAAGGCGCTGGATCACTGCCGGGGCGAGAGCCGCGCGGTTGCGCCGCTCGCGTGGATCACTGGCGAGGTCGTAGAGTTCCCACTCTCCGCCTGTCGTGCGCAAGAGTTTGTCGAAGCGCTCGATCACCGCCCAATGGTGCATTGCCGGGGGGAACGGGAACAGTTCGGCTCGCACAGCAGGGGCCGCCTGGTGAGCGGACTGCTGCAACGGTGCACCGGGGAACGGGGAGGGGTCTTGTCCTAAGGCGGCAAGCAGAGTGGGAGCGAGGTGGACGGTTGAGGCTGGGGCGTCTTCCTCGCGCGGTGAAGTCCCGGGCTGAAATAGGAGCAGAGGCACATGGATGACTTCCTCGTACAGGGTGCGCGCATGTAGCACACCTCCATGTTCTCCGAACTCCTCACCGTGGTCCGAGGTGAGACAAACCACCGTACGCGAAGTAAGCCCCTGGCGATCGAGCGCGGCGAGCAGGCGAGCGATGGCGCTGTCCATCTCTGCCACGCTGGCGACATAGAGATCGCGGGCAAGAGCGAGCAGTGGGCTGCTTGCCTGCCGCGCGCGGACTTGCTGGTTGATGGCCGCAACGGCCTCGGGTGTGGGCAGGCTGCCTTTCCAGAAACGGGCGAGGTGGGTCTCGCTCGGTTCGTACGGCCAGTGCGGATCCATGAAATGGATGTAGGCGAACCAAGGGCGCGCCGAGTCCTGCTGCGCGATCCAGGCGAGAGCCTCGTCCACGACGGTGCTTGCCGGTGCCTTGCTTTCCAAAGGGGCGAGCCCGCTCACCCACGGGCCGTAACCCCGATAGACTTCGAAGCCGCGCCCGAAGCCGAGTTCCGGAGCCATCATGGGATTGGCCACAAACGCAGCCGTGCGGTAACCTCGCCTGCGCAACACCTCAGCGAGCGTTGGATGGTCGGCCGCCAGGAACTGCGGGGCTCCGGGTTGGAAGGTGGTAGGGGGGCGGCCCGAAAACATCGCGGCAACGGAGGGATGAGTCCATGAGCTCACGGCATACGCGCGGCGGAAGCGGAGGGAGCGCTGGGCCAAGAGATCGAGTGTCGGAGTTGCTTGCCGCGGCGACCCGTAGGCACCGAGTACGTCGGCGCGCAGCGCATCGCCGACGATCACAAGTAGGTTCGGAGGCGTGGTGCGCTGGCGGCAGGATGAGCCGCAAAAAGCCAGCAGGAGGGCGACCGCGGCAGCCGTGAGCCGGAGACACCAACGCATCGCGAGGTTCAACTAGGGTAGCCGCCTTGGCCCTCGCGGATCAGCCGCAACGTCGGCAACACTTCAGGTGGCAGGTCTTCGAGAAAGCGCGACACCTTACCGAGGATCACGCCACGGCTGCGGTCGAACACGTCCACGGGGTAGGTGATGTAGAGGAGTTCTTTGGCACGGGTGATGGCCACGTACATGAGCCGCCGCTCCTCTTCGAGCGAATCGGGATCCAGGGAGAAGGGAGAGGGAAAGCGCCCCTCGGCGGCCCAAATGAGAAAGACCACTCGCCATTCCAGCCCTTTGGCCGAGTGGATCGTCGAGAGCGTGAGGCAGCCTTCGTCTTTCTCCGCCGCCAGCACACCCGCGACGCTGTCACTGGGCGGCTCGAGTGCCATGCGGGTGAGAAATCCTTCCAGGGAACGGGCATTGGCGGCCAGGGCCACGAACTGCTCCAGGTCCTTGCGCCGGCGGGGGTAATCGTCCGGGTAGCGCTGCTCGAGAAGCGGCTCGTAGTATGTGAGGACTTCGTCCACCATCGCCTGCGGGTGTACGAGCCCAGGCAAGCGTTCGAGGAGACTCGCCAGCCCCTCCAGGCGTGCCCGCACGGGAGGGCGCGGGTAGGAGCGGAGCTGGGCCACTGGGTCCATCCCGGCAACCGCGTGTTCGACGATTTGCTGGGCGATGCGCGGGCCCACGCTCGGCAACAGCAGCAGCACCCGATGCCAGGAGACGGTATCGAACGGGTTCACCAGCAGGCGCAAGTGAGCGAGCACGTCCTTGATGTGCGCTGCTTCCATGAAGCGGTACCCGCCCCGCTTCACGAACGGGATGTCATGGCGCTGCAACTCGAGTTCGAGGTCGAAGGAATGGAACGCCGAGCGGAAGAGCACGGCGATATCGCCCAACTCGTACCCTTCCTCGCGCAGTTCGAGAATGCGCTGGCAGACAAACAGCGATTGCGTGTTCTCGTTCGGAGCGGGAACCAAGAAGGGCGGCTCCCCGGCGAGCCGTTTGCAAAACAGGTGCTTTGCGTACCCTTCCCGAGCGCGCGCGATCATGCAGTTGGCGAGATCCAAGATCGGCTGGGTGCTGCGGTAGTTTTCCTCGATGGCAATCACCCGCGCTTCCGGAAAGAGGCGGGGGAATTCGAGAATGTTGCGCACGTTGGCGCCCCGGAAGGAGTAGATGCTTTGCGCATCGTCGCCCACCACCATGACGTTGCGATGCTCGCGCCCGAGCTGCCAGACGATCTCGGCCTGCAAGGCGTTGGTGTCTTGGTACTCGTCCACCATCAAGTACCGGTGGCGCTCGGCCAAGCGGGCGCGGATGTCTTCGTGTTCAGCTAGGAGTTGGCAAAGCAACACCAGCAGGTCGTCGTAGTCCACGAGATGGCGCTCGCGCTTGTATGCGCGGTAGCGCTGGGCAAGTTCGGTGATGGGCTCGCGGAATTCGACCAAGTGCGGATAATCTCGCTGCAGGAGTTCGGGGATCGAGAGCCCCTTGTTCACGCTCATGCTCAGCACTTCGGCGAGCACGCCTTTGCGGGGAAAGCGGCGGTCGCGCCGGTCGAGCCCCAACTGCGTACGCAATAGTTGCAGAACATCCTCCATGTCTCCCTGGTCGAGGATGGTGAAATTCGGGGCAAGCTCGATTGCCGTTCCGTACCGGCGCAAGGAGAGGTTGGCAAAGGAGTGGAAGGTTCCTCCTTGCACTTCCTCGCAGCGCCCGTCCAGCAAGGCCGCTGCCCGCCGCAACATTTCTTGCGCGGCTCGCCGGGTGAAGGTGAGCAAGAGAATCGCCCCTGGGGGCACCCCGCTCTCCACCAGCCGTGCGACCCGATACACTAGGGTGCGCGTTTTCCCGGTTCCGGCACCGGCGACCACGAGCACCGGGCCTTCGAGCGTCGTCACCGCTTCGAGTTGTGCCGAGTTCAGGGCGGCTGCGTAGTCAATTCGGAACGAGCCAGCGGCGAGTTGCGGGCGGCGGAGAACGTACTGGTGTGTTCGCTCCATGTTGGCGGGCTACTCGTGCCAGGCTATACGCTCGCTGTCCAACCCCTAGGGGACTCCCGATGCGCGCAAAACAACGCGGGTGCGACTATAGCAAGGTGGCTTCGGCCAACAACAGCAACGCGATGCCAACTGTGTGCGAGTACGATTTGCGCGGCGTGCACTGCCCGATGAGCTGGGTCAAGGCCAAGCTGCGTCTGGAAGAACTGGATCGCGGCGCCCACCTGGTGCTGTGGCTCGACGATGCCAAAGGGGCTCGCGACCTGCCGCGTGCCGCGGAGGCGGAAGGGCATCTGGTGGTAAGCGCGGAGTTTGTTGCCCAGGTACGAGCTTGGCGCATTGTGATCGAAAAATAGTACATTGCTTGGTCGAAGCGCGGTTGTGCCATGGCGGGCGGAACGGCTGGTGCCATGGCACATGAGTTGCTCGGATTGCTGCTCGTGGTTCGCAGGGAAGCCGAGGCAATTGCCCGAAAACAGCGGTTTTTGTTGATCCGCTACGTGCTGATCCTGGCCACCGGCTCGCTCGCGTTTTTGGAGCTCGGTCGGGATGTCTCGCCGCTTGCCGTGACGGTGTTGATCTTGGCGGCCCTTGCCTCCAACGTAGTACTCGGGTCGTTCCCACCCTTTTCCTTTTTCGATGCACGCACGCAGGCTCCCGTGCTGGTGGGTGACACCGCGATGATCTCAATTGCGCTGCTCTTCACGCGTGCAAGCCAAGAAACGTTTTTGTTTTTCTTCTTTGTCTTGATCATGGCTGCCAAGCTCGAGAACCTGGTGTTACTCGGGATCGGTGCGGCGTTGATTGGGGTGGCGAGTTTCCTGTTAGGCGACCTGGGCGATGCCATGCTGTCACCCAGCTTGATGCGGATCCCGTTCTTGTTCGCGGTGGGAATTTTCTTTGGGTACGTTGTGTTGCCCGAGCGCACGGGGGAAATGACCCCACTGACATTGCGCCCGCCGCGCTCCGGTGGCAGTGTCTCCGTCGGGGAAGCGGCGTAAGCGGGCAGAGAGCAGGGGCAAGCTGGCCTAGAACCGCACAGGTGCACGCGTGGCGTGGTTGCGAGAGAGGCACGGGAGTCGGGTTGTCAGTGGCCAGCAGTCAGTGTAGATTTGGCGGCGAACGGTTCGAGCGGAAGGAGAGATTTTGGCGTTTCGCGGAAGAGGTCCACGGTTTACCCCCCCACCACCAGACGCGCACCGGATCAACCAATACATCCGGGCAGCGCAGGTTCGCTTAGTCGGACCGGACGGCACGCAGCTCGGAATCGTCCCGATCGAGGAGGCACTGCGCCGTGCGGAAGAGGCGCAGTTAGACTTGGTGGAAGTTGCGCCCAACGCGCAGCCTCCGGTTTGCCGGATCATGGATTACGGAAAGTTCAAGTACCAGCAGCACAAGAAGGAGGCGGAGGCACGGCGCAAGCAGAGTGTTACCACCGTCAAGGAGCTGCGCCTCGGGTACCGTACCGACGTCGGAGACCTCGAGCGGCAGATTCAACGGGCACGCGAGTTTTTGCTGGCCGGAGATCGGGTCAAATTCACTTTGCGCTTTCGTGGGCGGGAGATGGCCTACCAGGAACTGGGGCAAGAAAAGCTCATGAAAGTGTGCGAGGCGCTGGCTGATGTCGGTTCGGTGGAAGGCACGCCGCGCATGGAGGGCCGGGTGATGAGTGTGGTGCTGGCTCCCAGCGCGAAGCGCAAGGGCAAAGCGGCAGGTGCGAGCACGACGAGCGGCGGATTGGTCCCTCCTGCCGCCCAGGGGAGCAGTTCCGGCGAGCCAAAAGCTGCAGGCAGAAACTAGCGAAGGGGCCGGATCCGCACCCGCCTGCCGCGGATTTCGAGCCGTCCCTCGCTCCAGAAACGTACTGCCTCGGGATAGAGGCGCCGTTCCACCGCTTGCACACGCGCGGCGAGAGTTTCCGGGGTGTCGTCGTCGAGCACGGGAACGCATTCCTGCAAAATGATCGGCCCGTGGTCGTACTCTTCGTCTGCAAAATGGACGGTGCAACCGCTCACTTTCACCCCGCTGGCGATCACGGCCTCGTGCACCCGCATGCCGTAAAATCCCTGCCCGCTGAAGGCAGGGATGAGCGCCGGGTGCACGTTGAGCACCCGATCACGGTACCGCTCGCGCAGTTCAAACCGGGAAAGAAAGCCCGCCAGCAGCACCAAGTCGATTGCGAATGAGTCGAGCCGGGCGTGGAGAGCGTCGTTAAATGCCTCCAGGCTTGCGAACTCCTTGCGCGGTACCGCAAAGGCGGGGATGCCGGCGCTGCGCGCCCGCTCGAGCCCGTACGCGTCGGCGCGCGAGGACAGCACCACTTCCACGCTTGCCTGGAGAGCGCCGCTGCGGATCAGATCCAAAAAATTCTGCAGAGTCGTGCCGCTGCCCGACAGCAACACGGCCAGGCGCACGGGACGTCCGCCCGTACCAGGGATGTGGCGGCTGGCTGCTTGCTTCATCGCGGTGACTCGCGGATCTCGAGAATCACAGCCTGCAAAATGAGTTCGAAGCCGATCAAGAAGGGCAGCACGCTCAGCATGACTGTGCCCGTAGGCGCTGGGCGGCCGCTGTAGATGGAAGCCGCCCAGTGCCAGAGCCCAAAACAAAACCCGAAGGCCATTAGCGGGATGCCGAGAAGCCAGAACATGGCAATTGGCGAGAAATCGCGCAGCACGTACTTCTCCCAAATCCGCCGCCACAACCCCCGCCCCAGGCGCCACGGGAAGGTGAGGAGCACGCGCCAAATGCGCAGATCGGAAACCTCGTCCCCGTAACGCGCTGGCACAGCCACATCGCACGCCCGCGCGTTGCGGATGTTGAGCTGGATCAACATGTCGTTTTCGAAAAAGAAGTCATCGGCAATCCGCTCCAAGGGGAGCTCTCGCAGACGCTCGGCGCGAATCGCCACGAAGCCGTTTTGGGGGTCGAACAAGTGCCAGTAGCCGCTGGCGAGCTTGGTGAGAAAGGTGAGAGCCAGATTGCCGAGCAAGCGCGCCGTGGGCATCGCGCGTAGTGCCTCGCTATGCAGGAAACGATTCGCTTTCGCGTACTCGTAGCCCTCGCGTGCGAGGGGCTGGAGCAACAGCTCGATGCGCGCTGGGTCCATTTGGCCGTCTCCATCCAGCTTCACCAACAACTCGGCCCCTTCCTCGAGAGCGGCGCGGAAACCGGTCTTGGTGGCCGCGCCGACCCCATGGGGGGGAACCGTGCGGCGAAGGACCCGCACCCGCGCGTCCGCTACGCTTTGCGCGACCTCGGCGGTATTGTCGCTGGAGCCGTCGTCTACCACGTATACCGCGTCCACGTACGCGGGCATTTGGCGCAGCACCTCGGCGATGTGCGCGGCCTCGTTGCGTGCAGGCACGATGACGGCGACTTTGCGCCCCTCGAACATCGAGGCTCGCGTCTAACCCAAAGCCAGCAGCCTTTCTACTGCCCGGCGCCAATGGCTGGGGTAGGCCGGCGAGCGGGTGAAAAGGCTCCCCGAAATGCGTTGCCACTCGGACAAACAAGTTTTATGCTGACATGCGCTGCGTGTGCGGCAAGGTTCTCGCGTAGACGGGGAGGGCGATATGGTGCAGACGCAAATCGAGATTCCTGCCAGCGGGCCGCTAGAAGCGGTGCAGACGGCGTATCAGAGCTTGTTCAATTGGGAGTACAAGTTCGAGCGTCCGGAGCTGGTGAATCTCTACGAGAAGGGCAAGCGGCTGCAGTGGAACGCGAGTACGGACATCGATTGGTCCATTGATGTCGACCCGGAACGGGTGCGGCCAGAAAACATGGCCGCCTTCGATGCTGTGCTGAACCCGCCGGAGAGGCTCGATGTGAAGATGCGCCAGCGCATGCGCCACCACTTCGACGCGTGGATGCTCTCTCAGTTCATGCATGGCGAGCAAGGGGCGCTGCTAGCGACGGCGCAACTGGTGAGCGCAGTGCCGTGGACGGAGGCCAAGTTCTACGCCGCCAACCAAGTGGCAGACGAAGCGCGGCATGTGGAAGTGTACCGGCGCTACCTCACGGAAAAGCTCGGCTTGAGTTACCCGGTCAATCCGCACCTGCGCACGCTTCTGCAGCAAATCATCAGCGAATCGCGCTGGGATATGGTTTACCTCGGCATGCAGATCATGATCGAGGGCCTGGCCTTGGCTGCCTTTGGCTTCATGCGCTTTACCCAGTTCGAGGAGCCACTCATCCAGCAGATCACGACCTATGTGATGCGCGACGAGGCTCGGCACGTGGCCTTCGGGGTTCTTTCGCTGGAGGGCCTCTACACGAAGGAGATGGCTTCAACCGAACTGAAAGAACGCGAGGAGTTCGTCATCGAGGCCACGGTGCTCATGCGCGACCGCTTGCTCATGGAGGAGGTGTGGGAGCGCATCGGCTTGGACCCGAAGATCTGGCTGCCGTGGTCGTTGAACACCCCGTTCATGGTTGGCTTCCGCCAGTTGTTGTTCTCGAAGATCGTTCCCAACTTGAAGCGCTTGGGGCTCTTAACCCCGCGGGTGCGCGAGAAGTTCGCGCAACTCAACATTCTCGCGTACGAAAGTTTGCCTGACTCCACGCAGGAAGAGGAGACCGGGGTGCCGCCAGCGCTGGCACAGCTCTTCCTGCAGTTACAGTCGGCGGGCGCAAAGCTGTCGGCTTGAACCGCCCTCAGCGAGTGCGCTCGAGCAGATCGAGCGCCGGGTCTTGCGGGTGTTGGGCGCGCAGGGTCGCAAGGGAGTTGCGCTCTTGCTCGGTCAGCCCTCCATCGTGTTGCAGCGACTCCCACAGTTCGAGCGCGGCGTGATAGCGCCATGGAGCGCTCTGCGCCGCGAGCAGTTCCCACCACGGTTTGCGCCGCTGTTCTGCGGAGAGTCCTGAGCGGCGTTCTAGAAAGGCGGCTCGGCGCAACGCGCGGTGTACCGGCGCAAAGTCAGGGCGCTCGAGCCCCAGTCCCCCACCCTGTGGGGTTAGGGCTTGCCAGCGGCCGGCCCGAAGGCGGAAGAACAACACGCTCCAGCCTTCTTGTACCGCCCCGTGCACCGCAGGCAGCTCGACAGCTTCCGGCAGTTCCTCCCCGCACCAACTGAGCACTGGGGCGGCCACCCAACGCGACGTGCCGTCCGCCTCTTCTACGATCTGCACACGGCCTGCACCGACGCAGTCCGATGCACGCAACCAGCGCGTGAGTTGCGCCTGCAGGAACGGCACATGAGCACGGGCCGCACCCACGAGAACCCACAGGCTTAACGCCAGGGGAATCGCACAGCCCGCTGGCATGCGGGGTTCGCCTCGACCACGGCCTGCTCTCCGACGAGTTCCAGGACCGTGCAGTTGACCGCTGCGGCGATGTCCATGCCGACCGACAGGCTTTCATGGTAATGCGAGGGCACGCGTCGGCCCGGGGAGCGAGGATCGTAGGACTGGCCGTGGCAGGCATCGCGCGCCTCTTCGTCGATGGACGGCGCTGGGTAGAAATCGTAACCGGGCACGATGTAACCGAACTCGTCGGGAGAAAGCCCGAGGAACACCCGATACGGTGCACGCAGGGAGGCGAGGACGCTCGGTTCGTAGGCCGCACCGGTGTGTGCTGCCGGGCAGTCTTGCCGGCGGTGCTGCTCCACGCCGTAGATCAGCTCTGGGAATACCTCTCCGGGGAGCGTGACCATCTGCACCAGAGGGCGCCCGTTTGCGCTCAACAAACTGAGCAATTGCTGCTCTACGGGCACGCAAATCCCAGTACCCGGCGGGCAGTGATCGAGCGCAAAAATTTGCTCATCCAAATCCAAGAGCCCGATCTGGTTGGCGAAGAAGAAGAGTGCGTTGGAGCCAGGCAGGTAGTAACCGGCTTGCCGAACGTCGAGCGCCGCCACCTCCAAGGTCTCCGCGCGTTGCAAAGCACGCACGGCAGCTCCGCCCACCAACTCGCCGATCCGGCGGGTGCGCTCGGGGCCGAGGTTGTCGCGGCGATCGAACTCGTTGCCACCGTCTGCGCGCGGGTCGGCGTTGCCGACACAGGTGTCGCCGACGATTTCCACAGCCCCCAGATCGCCGGAAACATACACCGCAAGCCCGCCCACTTCCCGCTCCACGCGCTCGCGGATGTACGCTGGGAAGTCCGAACTGACGAATTGGTTTTGGTCCTCGAGCGACTCGGGATGGGTGTTCCAATTGACCAACGTGGCCACCGTGTTTCCGTCGGGATCGATGAATTGGAGAATCCGCATCTCGGTGTCGAAAAACCACGGCGGGCGGCAGGTGGTCCTCACTTGCAAGCCGAGGAGGTCCGGATCGAGCACGGGGTTGGTGAGCGCAGCGCGCACCCGCACCGGACGCATCGCACTTTCTCGTCCCGCCTCGGTGATGGCGCGCGCCACTTGCCGGTCCACGAACTGGAGGTAGAGCGGGAACTTTCCATCGCGGAACATTTCCGAGCCCCAAAGACCGAGGGAATCTGGCCCCTGGTGGTTGTGCGTGCTCGAGTACAAAAACGCATCAATGCCGAGGCTCGGGTCAACTTGCCGCTCCGCGTGCGCAAAGCCGTAGTACTTGCCGTACTTGACGGTACCGATCAGATCGACACTGACCAGGGCGACCTTGGTGGCGCCTGCTTCGAGAACCAAGGCTCGTGCCCACAGGTCGTCGAGGCAGCCGCGCGCAATGCGGTTGCTGCCGAAGCCAGCCAGAAAAATACCATCGTACTTGGTTCGCGAACCGGGGTCGAGGTCGTTGTTGCGGGGATCGTTGGTAAAGGGCTCACCGGCATCCCAACGCCCATTGCCGTTGCGATCCTCGTACACTTCACCCCACACACCGTTGGCGGTAATCGGGCCGTCCCAATCCGGGTTCGGGCCGCACGGAGTGATCGGTACTGCCGCCGCTCCGACTCGCAGCAGAGGTGCGGAGGGGGCACGTGCTTGCTCGCCGTCGTCGCCGCAACCGGCAAGCGCGTACCCAAGCGCGGCGCATAGGAAAACAGCGAGCAGAAAACCACTGAAGCGGGAAGGAAGGTGC
Organism: Myxococcales bacterium; assembly: GCA_037445065.1. Classification (GTDB taxonomy): domain Bacteria; phylum Desulfobacterota; class Binatia; order HRBIN30; family HRBIN30; genus JBBILD01. The sequence goes on along the minus strand of JBBILD010000013.1, from coordinate 21,075 downwards.
GTCGCACGGGTTTTCTGGGACTGAAGCATAAATCCAGGCTTACTTCGCTTGTGCACGCCGAGTCAACGTCCGCAACCGCGAGCCGTCCGCGCCTCCGCTCCTGGCGCCGCTGATCCGCGAAGGTCGTGCAGTGCCATCGCGCGCGGGACAAAATGCGACGGATCGCGCGCGGGAAAGACGCTGCACCAAAGTGGGGGCCAGCCTTGGAACTTGAGTGGGCAAGTGGCCAGCGGGATCAGCGACACTGGCAGCGAAGCCGGCGTTGCCAAAACCCGCACTCCGAACTTGCGCCGTAGATCGGTTGCAGCACTTTACTGCGTCTTGGCGACGAACACGCCCTCGCCTCTGGAAGCTTTGGGCGAACGCGTCAAAAAAGCGCTTGCTTTGGCCTCTGAACTGCGTTCGCGTCGTGCAAACGGGCATGCGCGCGGCTCCGATCTGCAGTCCTCTCAGTGGCGGGTGGCACCGCGGGTCGCTGGCGTATCTCGGCCACCATTTGCGAGTTGTACGAAAGGGCGGGGGACGTAGGCCCCGAGACTCCCGTTGTGTTGCGAAAGCGCGCTCCCGAGGCCACGGCGCGCCGAACCTCGATGCCTGCTTCGGCAGCGCAGTGGTCGAGCGCTCAGCCCTGTAAGATGTGTGCGGGGTGCCGCATCGTGCTCGCCGGTGTGCTGTTTGCGGCTTACGAGCGAGTCGAAGATTTCGGTCGTTTTCCTTGCCGTATGGAGCCGTTGTGCTCTGTCCCGCCCGTGCCAGGCGTGGTATACTTAAAGGCCGTTAGGAGGGCTGGTGATGAATCTCCCAAAATGGCGACTGGTGGTGCTTTCGTGGTGCGCGGCGTGGGTGGGGGCTTCTGGCTTGCTTGCGCGCCAAGCCGTAGGCGAGGAGGTGCAGCGGGAGATCCGCCCGAATTTCTTGCGCGAGGGTGAATACGACATTTATGAGGGAGGCAAAAGGGTAGGCACCTTGCGGCCCAATTGGTTGCGGTCGGACACCTACGAACTGCGCGATCTGCAAGGCCGGAAAACGGGAGAGGTGCGCAAGAACTTTTTGGACCCGAATCAGCTCGATGTCTATGACGCGCAAGGACGGCGCGTCAAACAAGTGCGGCCGAGTTTGATCGAACCCGACCGTTACAACGTCTACGACGTGCGGGAAGGGTTCCAAGGTCAAGTCCAGCGCGATTTTCTGCGCCCGGACTCCTTCCGCTACAAAGGCAAGAAGTGAGGATGAGCGAAGCCAGCGGTGCCGAGCTGTGTACTGCCTGCGGCGCCTGCTGCCGGGTTATCACCATTGACCGCTCGCCCGAAGAGCTGCGTGCCATGGCGGAGCTCACGCGGGTACTCGGCATCCCGTCGGACCTGCAGTTTGCGGCCGAGCACTGGCGCCCGCTCACCCGCGCCGAGGCGATGGAGCGAAACCCGTTTTACACGGCCCAACTTCCGGAGAGCGCGTATTTGTACACCTGCGATCAGCTTGGCAGCGACGGCCGCTGCCGAGCCTACGAACAGCGGCCTCTGGTGTGCCGGGGCTACCCCTGGTATGGCGGCGAGCCGCGACCCATGCCCCTTGCCGACCCAGAATGCGGCTACAAAGTGCAGCTCCCCGAAGCGGGTGGGCCGCCCCTCGGTCGGGGAGGCGAGTGACGGGCGGGCCTGCGTCGCAGGCGGCCCGCACAGGCAGCAGTCAGCTTCGACGTCCGGCTCCTCGTGCACGGGACCGAACGCTTTTGGGTTTGGGTGGCGGAACCTCGGAGAATACGTGGTTTAGCGGGACAACGCTGGGTGGCTGCGATACCCAGGGGCGCGTTGGCATTCTTCTGCACGGCTAGCGAATGTGAGTGTTTGCGAATCCGTGGCCAGCGGACGGCGGTGTGTCAACAAGCCGGCGCTTGCCAGCTCGAGGGTGCGTGTTGGTCGGTCAGACCTTGCGATTCGGCGGTGGCTCTAAAGCATCCTCACCGCGCAGGTCGGTGAGCAAGCGGGCCGCCTCGTGCCGCACTTCGACGAGTTTCGGGTGGGCCACAATCCAATCGAGCAGCGCTTCCACCCGCTTGATCCAAAGCTTCGCTTCTTCGGCAGCTTGCCGGTTGCGCAACCGGCCGAGAGCCTCGTCGAGCACCTCTTGGACAGGCCGTGGCTGGTAGATTTCGGCGACCACCTTAGTTTTCGTTGACAACGCTCGATCCTCCGCCCGGGAAGCGCATTGCTTCAATACAACCGAAGGCCTGCCGTCAAGAGCCCCCTACCTCCCGAGCAAGGGTTGCGGCGTGCGTCGCTCCGCTGCACTCGCTATTCGCGAAGCGGGCCACCTGACCGCGGCCACAAAGGCTCGCGCCAGTTGTGCGCTCCAGGTTCTCGTGCACACGCTTGTGCCCTCAAGAGTTCCGCTGTTTTCGGCGTTTTGGTCGGCCAGCCTGGTGGCCAGCCAAGCGCTGGCCCGTGTAGGCAGCGATGGCCGAGAGTACGTCGGTGGCGGGGTGGACCCGCATGCGCAGGGTGGGTCCGTAGTGAAGGACAAACTGGTGCACGGAGTCCACGCTCTCGCATTGAAAAATGGCTACTCCGCGAAACGCTGGGTCACCGTGTGCCCAGATGAACTCGCCGACGAAGGCAAAATCCTCTGGAGCTGCCTGGTCCCATTCCAGTCGCTTCGCAACGGCGGCGTCGAGCATATCCCAAGAAAACTCGTATTCGGCGATGAACAGCATCCCATCCTCCCCAATCGGTCAGCCGGCGGCAGCCGCACGCCGATCCCGGGTGGCGCCCGAGTGCGCCGCGCGAAGGGCGGGGCCGGAAGATGCTTGCCTCGGCTTTCGTTCCTGGTACCGCGAGCGGGCGGCCAGCCACTTGGCCATTGGCTCCCACACCTGTGTCGGTGCTTGCGCCCCGGCGAGCACGCCCATATGTCCCCCGGGGACGAGCAGGAAGGTCTTGTCAGCGCTGCTCACTTTATCGAGGAGAGGGCGAACAGACGCAGGTGAGGCGATTTGATCGGTCTTGCCAGCAAACACCAGCAGGTTCGCTTCGATCCGGCGCAGATCTGCCACCTTGCCGCGCAAGGTGAGTTGCCCGCGGGCGAGCTTGTTGCGCTGTAAAAACTCGCGGTTGAACTGAATGAAGGCGTCGCGCGGGTAATCAATAAACTGGCTCACCCACTGATTCATCGCATCGAAGCCATTGACGAATTCTTCGTTCCACAGGTTGAGGAAAAGATCGGCGTAGCGCGTAAAGTTCTTCGCCGGAGTCAGCAGCCTAAAAGCCGTACTCGATAGACCTCCCGGCACGTTTCCCAAGCGGCGAGCAATGCTATCCACCTGACTGCCTGCCAGCTTTGCGACCCACGCGAGTAGGCCCATCTTGCTCATGTCGAGGGGTACCGCGAGGCATACGATGTTGCGCACATCCCGGTCTTCGTTGGCGGCGGTATGGGTGAGACAGAAGATACCGCCCATACAGTACCCGAACAGCGACAGCGGCCGGATCCCGCTATCCCGGCGGACCGCTTCACATGCCTGCGGCATCCAATCGAGTATGTAATGGTCCAGCCGCACGAGTTGGTCGGCTTGGTCGGGTTCCCCGAAGTCCACGACATAGACGCGAAAGCCGCGCTGCAGGAGAAAGGCCACGAGCGACCGCTCGGGAAGCAGGTCATAAATGAAGGGCTTCACCATGAGGGGAGGGACGAGCAAGATCGGTAGCTGGTGGCTGGCTCGCACCCGGCCGAGCTGGTAGCGCCGCACTTCGAGCTTGTCGTGCTTGTGCACCACCTCGTACGGAGTGCGGCCCACCACTGCGGCTGGATCGCGTAAGAGCCACTCGATGCCGTTCACGAAGCGCAATAAGGCACGGTTCGCATCGATGCGCGCCAGTCGTTCTGCTTGCCGGAGGACCGCCTGGATCATATGTGCCCCACGGTAAGGTGCCCACCCCGGGCTGTCAACAATCGTCCCGGAGAAGGAATTTTCGATTGTCATTTGACGGAGAATCGCACAGGATGGTAGCCATTGTGCCCCGGTAAGGTGGGCTGTTGCATCGACTGGAGAAAAGCGACACGGAGAAGTGTGCGGGGAGGGAACTCGAACCGATGCTGGCGATGATGGACAGAACGAAGCGGCTGCTCGCGCTTGTGTTGGCGGCGAGCGGAGTGTGGCTAGCGGGCTGTGGTACCGAATCCAATTTATCTGTACGCCAACCCCCGCCGCCCCCGACGGTGGGGCTGGAAGTACGCTTTGGCGGCCTCGTGCAAATGCCCGATGGCCGCGTGGCGAGCGAACCAAGGGCTTGGCGCGAGTTTGCCTTGCTGGCGCGCCCGGCAGACGCTCTGGTGGCCGCGAACCTGCGTCCGGTGGGAGCCGGGGTGCGGGTCTCGCTCGGGGTGCTTGCCGCGGACGGCTCCATCCAAGGTCCGCTTGCTACCACCACCACCGCTGCGAGCGGCCGCTACGAACTCCCCATCCCGGGCAGCCGGGAGCCGGCGTCGGTTTGCCGTTACGTGGCCTACGTGGGCGACGCTGCGAGCGGCACACTGACCCGCCGCTTGGTAACCGCGAGCGACCTCCAGCAAGACATTGACTTCCAAAGCGAGGCGCTGGTGCGCTTGTTGCTGGATCGTGCCGCTCAGGGTGCGGACTTTTGTGCCGCTTCCGTAGTCGAACTCGAAACCCTGTTGGCCCGCATCCGGGCGTTGCCCGATCCGGTGGTGGGCAGCGGCGCGGCGGACGTCAACTTGAAGGCGCGGCAGATCGCCGGTGCGGATGAGGTGTTGCAAGAAATGCTCGACGTCGCCTTGGCTCCGACGCCGACGCCCGTTCGTACCCCACGCTTCACCTTCACCGCGAGTGCCACCCGGACAGCCACCCGAACCGTGACCCTTTCCCCCACCCGGACGCGCACGGCCACGCGAACCTCGAGTCCCACAGTTACCTTGACCGTGCCGCCCACTCGTACCTTCACTCCCGGACCGCCGACACCGTCGGCTACACCGACGACGCAAGTTGCCTCGCCTGGTGTGACCGAATCCCCGCAGCCGACTCCGACAGCCACACCCACGGAGACCATGGGCGAAACGGAACTCGTGCGCATCTGTACCCTGCGCGCGGGGACGGCCTTCTCGCGCGTCTTCGTGCAAGCGCGCGACTTGGGGCTGTCCATCAACTTGGCAGGAAGGCAGGAATGGCGCTTCCAGCCTGCAGATGAAAATGGTGTGCGCCGCATCCTCATCCCCCGGGAGGGGACCGTGTTCAACCGCGTCAACCTGCCGCTCGGTGCGGGGGCACTGTGCGTGCGCCTCAGCCGGGATAGCGACGGTTTCATTGACTGCGACGGCGGAACGGAGGGGTACAACACGATCGTGGCGCAGGACCACAACACCAGTACACCACCGGAGGAGGAGGGAGAATTTCCCGAGGATCCGGATTGCACCGCGACCGAAACGTGGCCGGACGGCACGGTCTCCACGGCGAGAAGAGAGGCAGAGTCCAACCCGCACCCGGGCGTGTGCAACAGCCCGGTGCGGCTCACACGCTCCGGTCCGTTCCTTCCTGGAGGAGTGTCGCTAACGGAGCCGTTGTGCCTGCGCCTCTTGCCCGCTGGGAGTACGGACCCCTGCCCCCCGGCAACGGAGCCCTGCGATCTGGAGGCTGGAGAGTTGGCGCTTGCGGGTTCGATTACCTCGGGTACGACGAATGTCGTGATTTACGACGAGCGGAACACGAACTCGAGTTTGCGCGACGGTGCTCGGTGCCCAGCCGACAGCCAGACTCCATGCGTTGCCAAAGTCGAGGGTTCTCCGTTTGGTTGCGAGAACGTCGAGGCGGGGAACCTGAGCCAGGGCCGCCTGGGGTTTGGTTTCCCGATCCTGGACTTGTCGGTGAGCGAACTGACCTTGGACGTAATCGGCACCATTTCCATCGTCTGCCAGTAGCTGCGAGTCGCCGCTTCCCGGCGTGCCGATCGTGGCCGGTGCCCGCCGCTGGGCGCGGAAGCGGCCCAGCGGCGGCTTATCCCCGCTGCCAGGGAACGAGGCCGCCCAGAATCATGGAGCGCGACAAAGGGACCGAGCACCTAACGAGATAGGTCTTACGGGGGGAATCAATTGCGCCCGGTATCATGGAGCCCGACAAAGGAATCGAGCTCTGCCGGGCGCTGCGGGGGCAATCGGTGTGGATCGCAAGCCGCCACCGCTCGCCTGGGGCGAGCGCATCGTTCACCGCTGCGGCCAGCACGCTCGCTGGTCGAATGAGGGCCCAAAAACGCCGCCGGTTACCGCTCAGTGGCAGCCCGCGGAAAGCGCCTCCTTGGTGAACGCAACCACCCCACACTGGTTGCGATCCTGTTCGCGTTTGGCCTCCGTACGATCAGGACATCTCGGCTCCCGCAACAGAAGCTGGCTGCGCAGCACTAGCTCTCCCGGACTTTCCGGGGAGGTGCCTCGTGCTCGAGGAATCGAACCGCGCAGCTAGAGCCGAGGCTCGCCCCAGCGAGCGCGTGGAAAACTCAGTTGCCCTGCTGCTGGGACGGTTCCGCGTCTACGGCGAGCGCTTGCAAAAAGCTCGCGAGCCGCCGCACTTCGGAGCGCGTAAGGTCGGTGGGCAGATTCAGCCGCGCAACCACCCCTGGCCGAATCGGAAACGGGTAGTCCACCGAACTGATGGCTGCTTCCATCACCATAGCCGCCTCCGATTTTGCCACCGCTGGCTTGCCGACCGCGCGCGCCACTTGCGCTGGGAGCGCGGCCGGTTTGCCCACTCCCGGCAGAGCAGCCCGCTTACGCGGCCGCGGTACCGGGCGCGAGGTTTGCGCTTTCCAACCCCGCGGGTCTTTGAGGTACTGGCGGAGCCAGTTGATTGCTTGGCGGAACCGTCGCTGGTACTCCCCAATCGTCTTTTGCTGGAAGTTTGCCTGTCGCGCGCGCGTCTCGAAACGCCGCAGCAAGTCTTCGATTTGGGCGTCGGTCAGCGCGTTCACATCCTGATTCTCCCAGCCGGGGCGTGACGAGAGCACGTGACGAATCGCAGTTTGGAAGGCGAGGGCAGTGTTGAAGTTCAAGCGCCCTTCGTCAGCCATCTTCTTCCAGTGGGCAAGGAACTCCGCACCAGTGACTTTGTTCGCTGGCTTGGTCATTACCTCCTCCTTCATTTTTTTTGTTACCGAGAGGGAAGGGCGGACGGCAGAACCGACCTCGCTCGAGAGCTCTTCGAGTTGTCTCGATCCTGTATCCCAGCAGTCGTAATGTCTTCGTCCGAGCCCATCGGATTCTTACAGCCGATCAAACCGCACCGCGTGGGGTAGGAGCGCGCCGCTCCGATGTCCTCTGTGCCGCCACGCTTCCCCCAATCGGTGTACCGCGCAGAAAAACGTAGCACCCGGTCGTTCCTCGAATCGCTGCCCGGTGCCTTGATCAGGTGGCCAGCTACAACCTGCGGAACGGTTGGGCCCTTGGCTGCAATCCCCTCAATGTGGGCCGAAGGGACTCTGGAAGGGCCGCAAACTGACGGTAAAGTGCTCCCTGAGTCCCGGAGCTGGGTGGAGCGCCAAGCCGGCCAACCAAAACGCCAGCGCCATGTGTTACCCAGGACATTCATAGCGACTTTTCACTACGGCTAGCGCGGCACCGGATTGAGCGAGCGAGGAACATCGGGCTCCCACCTATAACCCGGCGCTACAGAGCGCGCAAGAAACGTTTTCGAACTGCGTGGGAGAACGCCGGTGGCCGGATTTTCACGGCCAACGCCAGGAGAAATCGAAAAGCGGTTGAACCTGGAACCGGTGCGTGTTGGGCCGTGGAGGCCGTGCCGGAGCGGTACCTCGCCACTGCTCGTTGGCGGGAAATTCGTGCGCAGTTGGCAGCGCATGTTGACTCGCAGGTCCGATCCAACGTAAAGCGCTCGCACACGCCGGGAGGAGGCGCAGCGGTGGAGAGGAGACTGCTCTTTGTTGCTGGAGCGACACCTCAAATCGTTACAGAAACGGTCTACGCTCTGTGCGTGTCCGAGCTGCGCCCACCGGAGACCGATGTCGTGATCATCACCACTACCGTTGGGAAAGAGAGGATCGTGCGCGACCTGTTGGGGAAGGGGGCAGCGTGGACACAACTGCAAAAAGCGTATCCGAAGGCAAAACGGTTCCGCCTCGCTAAGGAAAACGTGTTACTGCTCCCTGCGGCCAACGGAGCAGCCTTGGATGACCTGCGTACCACTGCGGACAGCGAGCAGGCGGCAGAGTTCATCCTGGATCTGGTGCGCAAGTACACGGCGGATTTCGAACCGCCCTTGCACGCTTCGATTGCGGGCGGGCGCAAAACCATGGGCTACTTGCTTGCGTCCGCCATGATCTTGTGCGGTCGGCCCAACGACCGTCTTTCGCACGTGTTGGTGCAGCCCGCCGAACTCGAAAGCTCCGACTTCTTCTTCCCGCCAAAGGGCGGCAAGGTCGTGAAGGTACGCACTGCCGCTGGCACGCGTTCGGTTCCGCGCACCGAGGTGCGCGTGGATCTGGCCGACCTTCCGTTCCCGCGGCTGCGCCTGGTCTGCAACGATCGCTCATGGAGCAACGCACCGTTTCGCGAGCTGGTGGCACGCTTGCAAACTCGGCTTGCGGCTCTGCTCGAGCCGAATGTGGAGATCAACAAGGGTAGGCGACTCCTGTCCTGTGCCGGGCAGGCCATTAAGCTGAGCCCCCTGCAACTGGGCATGTACTGGCTACTCGCGGAGAGGCGCCTGGCGCACGGAACGAGGCAAGAGTGCCCCGGCTGCGAGCAGTGCTTTTTGCCTGCAAAGGAGATTGCCGCTTCGTTTGCAGACCGGCTGCGCGATCTCATGAAGAGCTGGCAGTCCTTCGCGGTGGGAGCCGGCCGCTGGGGCGAACGCAACTTTCGCCCGGAGGTGAGCCACATCGCCGCAGCCCTCCAACAAGCACTGGGTGAAGCAGCCAAGCCGTACGCCATTGTTCGGGTCGGCGACAAAGGCGGGCGGCTGTATGGCCTCCAGCTCGCTCCCGCGAAGATTCGCTTCGTGTAGAGCAGCATAGGTCAGGGGACCAACGTTGGCGCCAATGTTGGGAAGTGGACAGGGGGCATAGCCAAGGATGGAAGGTGGCATTAGAGAGGCGCTCCGTGCACGTTCGGAGGAGAGGAGGAGCGCAGCAGTTGGAGAAAGTAGGGGGCGCTCTGGCGGGCTCGCACTTCTCCCTCCGCACGGCACGGCGGAGAGAGGGCTGAACGAATGAGTGACGAGAAACTCTTCAAGGCCAAGATCGCAGCGTTGTTTCATGACCCACCGCACAAGCCCTGGACCCTCGAGGGGCATGAGCAGCGCGGCAGAGAATTCGTCGAGCAATTGGTGGGGACGGTCGCGGATCGCCTGTGGGAGTGCGTGAAGAAGGCCGACCGCCTTGCCAGCGGTACAGACCGGCACGCTTGGCTCCGTGCGTTTGCCGTGAACCCGGAAAGCGAGATGGAAATCGTTCACCCCCTCGCAGGTGAATCCATCTTGGTTCCGGGTACGGTCACCGGAACGGCCTTCCAACTGGCGGTCACGGAGGAACAAGTCCAACAACTGCATACGCTTTTCGAGAAGCTGAGAGACGTCGTGGCGCCGCTGAGCAGCGACCCGCGCCTCCTGTTTTTGGTCCTGTGGCGATTTACGCCGGACCTCCTTCGCGCAATCGAACGGAAACAGAAAGAGAAGGAGGCGCGCCGCTTCCGCCTGGGAACGCTGTGGGAAATTCTTCCTGCCGATTCGAGGATGCCCGATCACCCGGTGATGGTGCACACTTCGCTGGTAGCGGCTCTGGCAAGTCTGCTGTTGCGGGAGCAGGGGGCCGCCTTGCTGCGCGTCGCCATCGGTCCGGTGCAGGACTTCATCGCGGCCTCGCGAAAACTGAGCGACTTGTGGTCTTCTTCCTCCCTCCTCGCCGAACTGACCTGGCAAGCGATGTTGCCGGTGGTCGACGAACTCGGACCTGAGCACGTGATTTACCCATCGTTGTACTTCGAGCCGCGCTTTGACCGCTGGCTCTTGCAGCAACTCGGTCTTCCCAAGGCGGGGAGTTCCTTTGCGAGCCCCAGCGCTGCCGATTCGGCGGTGGCAAAGCCCCTCGAGGAACTGGGCGTTACTGAGGCAAACAACAGCGCACTCGGCGCGGTACTGGCGACTGCGCTGCGCCACTTGCCGCGCGCCCTGCTAGTACCGACGTTGCCAAACTTGTTCACCGCGATCGTGCCCCTGCAACAAGCCGAGGACCTCGCGCGTCGCTGCGCGGAGAGCGTGCGAACCTGGTGGGTTGATTTGGCTGGCAAGGCGGGTGCGGCCGCAGGCTCAGGCAGCGAGTACGAGGAGCGGGCACGCCGCCAAGCGGAGGCGATGCTCGAAGTGTTTTGGAGTGTTGCCCCTTGGGATTTGCAAGCTGACCCGGAAGCGTGGTCGAAGTCGCCGGCCGTGTGGCACCGCAGCGAGGCGCACGCGCGGCGCGGTCTGCGTATCGCCAACGCATTTCGGGCGGCAGAGCTGGGTTACGAGCCGAATGCCGGTGTGTTGTACGCCGACGTGTTCGAGCAAGGGGAAATGCTCGTCCTTGCCGCCAAACAGGAACGCTACGCCGGCCGAACGCTGCCGCTGGAAGGTGGCCTCAAGTGCGCGGTGTGCGGTGAGCGTGAAGTGCTGGGCCCCGGGGATTTCTGGATCCAGCGTACAGAGGGATACAGCCGCCGCAAAGATCAGAACGTACTCAAGGAAGGCGAACAGCTTTGCGGCGTGTGTACTGCGAAGCGGCACTTCGAACTCGAAGAGACCGAAGCCTCGGCGCTCGGCCGGCAGCCCTCGACTGGGGAGATCGCCGCGTCGGGCTTCAAACTCGCGGTGGTCGAGGCCTGCCGCGGGTTGGCTGCAGCAGGCGGAACAGGCAGAGAGAAAGCGCTCAAGGAGCTGCGGGATGCGGTCCGCGACTTTGTCCAAGCAGCGGAGACGGCGCAGCAGAGAGAGGCGATCGAGAAAGGAGATTTGTCCGTTTACTGTGCTCCTTTGATTGATGTTGCCACCCGCTCGAGCGAGGAGTGGTTGAGGAAGTTTGCTAAGATTGACGGCCAGTGGCTGCTGCCGTTCCCGCGCGAGGAAGTTTCCGAGAAAGTGCCGGAAGAGCTCTTAGCGGCGGCCGGTCGGTTGCGCCGCGCGGCGAAAGAAGCTGGGATCGCACCCCCGCGGCCGTACTTGGCGGTGCTGTCCTTCGACGGTGACGAGTTGGGCAAGTGGCTCAACGGCACTCACCCGCGCTTTCCGCACTTCGGGGCGAGTTTGCACAGTCAAGTATGGACCGCCTTCGAGAAGAATTATCCCAATTTGAAGCAGATCAGCGAAACTCCGCGGCCCGTGACCCCGGCCTATCACGCCGCTCTCAGTGCCACCGCTGCCGCCTTCGCGCGCATTACCGCGCCGCTGACGATCGAGGCCGAGGACATTCCTGGTCACCTGGTATACGCCGGGGGTGACGATGCACTCTTTCTCTGCCCGATTCCGGAGGCGGTCGAACTTGCGCGCCGCTTGCGCTTGCGCTTCTCGGGTCATCCGGGCTCGTTTGCGGAGAAAGAAGGTGCATCGTACGCGCCATGGGTCGCGGCCTCTCTCGGAAAACAGGGTATGGTGTGGCCAGCGAACGATCCGTCCGAGGTAGACCGACTGGGCCTCGCTTTCGGGTGGAACGCTACCGCCTCGGTAGGTATGTGCGTGTTCCACTATCGCTGGCCATTGGGCTCCGCCCTGCGTGCCGCACGCGAGGCGCTCGAAGAGGCGAAGAAGCACGGTCGAAATCGGCTCGGAATCGTCATTCAGCGCCGCTCTGGCTCGAGGACCAAGTGCTTCGTGCCTTTTCCGGGAAGCCGACCCGATAGGAGCGAGTCGGCACAGGCAACTGAGAAGGGTGCGAAAGCGCTGGATGCATTTCAGAACCTGATCCACGCCTTCCAAAACGGGCAGGCCTCCACGCGGCTGGCCTCCCTGTTTCGTGCCGAACTCGCGCCGCTGCTCGGCCCACATCCGTGGCACCAGCCATCGGTGCGCGGCTCCGCGGAGCCGGCGAGGCTCTGGGAGGTCGCTTGTACTCTGGCGCGGCGAGTTGCGCACAGGCGGGAAGTGCAGGAAGAGGGGGCGCGGCAGGGATTCGGTCCTTCCCCCTCTGCTCTGCTCGTTGAACTGGGCGAGGGGGTCAAGCCGGATCTCGAAAACCTTCCGCCAAGTGAACAGCTCGCGCGCGTCGAGGCTGCCATCCTCCAGTGGAGCGAACTGGTCACGGCTGCTGCCTTTTTGGCTCGGGAGGGAGGAGAATGAAGTTTTTGGAGCTGACGCCTGTGGACGTGTTCACCGTGCGCGATGCACGCCCGTTCGATGTTGCGGGCGTGGTGCATGCACAGAGCGTGTGGCCTCCACCGCCGTGGACGTTGCTCGGCGCCCTGCGCGGCGCCTTGGTGGAAGCCCAGGGTGTGGCGGTGATGGACTACGCACAGAAGCAATGTGGCGATCCACAAGTGCGTGCCGTGCGCGCTGCCGTGGGGGAGCCGGACGGCCCCGCCAAATTTGCCATCGGGCCGGCGCTCTTGAGGGCCGGCGGCAGCGAACTTCGCTGGCCGGTGCCCGCCGACGTGCTGAGCTACGAGGAAACTGAGAGCGGCGGCACACGCAAGCGCCTCGTCCTGCGCCGCTTGCGCTTGCTGGACCGTGAGCGGCTACCGCAGGGCAGCGCGTGCTCGTTGGTGGCGAGCCGAGCACTTCTCTGCCCCCCGCTGACGGAAGCGCATCCGACGAAGAGCGTTTGTGTGCGCTCCTTCAGCGGAAAACTCTTACAGGAATGGCTGGAGGGAAAAGACGAAATCGAGGTCCGCGAGGAGAAAAGCGGTGCCGCTGGCAACGACTACGGGTTCGAGTTGCGTATCGGCATTCAGTTGGAGCCGGAGCGGCACACCGTCCGCGAAGGCCGGTTTTACGTGCGCCAGATGACGGCGCTCGGCCTGGGGCGAACCATTCTCGTTCCGGTGATCGAGCCGAACGGCTTGCCGTGGGAGAAGCTCGACGCCGACTGTATGCGCCTCGGGGCGGATGGGCACTTGGTGAGCATCCGCTCCTGTGATCGAGAAGATTTAATCCCCGCCGCCCCGAAGAGCCTGGGTTCGCAGGCTCGCCTCTTGTTTCTTTCACCGGTGCGGCCGGAGGATATCGAGGCGCTAACAAATGCAGGCTTGCAGGTGCACGCTGTTGCTGCGGGGCGTGCGGTGCGCATCGGTGGCTGGCAACTCACCCACGATGGGCAGAAACAGGTGGGACCTCGCCCGCTGCGCACGTACTACCCGGCCGGCACCGTGGCGTATGTGGGTGGCAACGACTTGGAGCGGTTTCACATGCGGAGCGTGGCTTCCGATTCAGCTGAAAAAGCGGCTGGGTTCGGTGTGTGTCTGGTAGGAGCCGTAAACTCGTAAGGAGGAGGGCAATGGCAGGAAACGTGTTCGAGATGAAGTTGCTCGTCATGCTCGCAGAAACGCCGGTGCATGCGGGCAGCGGAGCTGAGCTGGGCGCAGTGGATTTGCCCGTGCAGCGCGAGCGCCACACGCGGTACCCAACCATTCATGGTTCGGGCGTGAAGGGTGTGCTGCGCGACTTGAGCGAGCAAACCAATGGTAAACAGGGTGTCACGAAGCTCCTCTTCGGTAGCGAACCGCCGCAAGGTGCGGGCGGAGAGGCACTCGAGGCCGGGTCTCTGGTGGTGAGCGATGCCCGCCTTCTGCTCCTTCCCGTGCGTAGTGTGGGAGCGCCGTTTGCGTGGACCACCTGTCCGTACCTCCTCGAGCGGCTCAAACGCGACCTCCAGCAAACGGGCGGGGAGGCAGCCAAGGGGCTGGTTGCGGCGGTAAGCAAGGCGGTCGAGGGAATGGGTGCCGAGAAGGCTCGCGTGAGCGCGAAGTTTCCGCTCGAGAAAGCGCTGATCGAGGAACTCGAAGTAGAGGTCGAAAAGGGTACCGCGGAAGATTTGGCGCGTGTGCTGGGCGAGCAGTTTTTGCCCGGAGATCCACTCAAGTACTGGCGGGAACTGCTACCGAAAAACCTCGTCGTCCTGCCGGACGCGCTCTTTGCCGATCTCGCGCTGCACTGCACCGAAATCGTCACCCGCGTGCGACTGACCGACAAGAAAACAGTTCAGGAAGGTGCCCTTTGGACCGAGGAGTACGTGCCCGCTGATACCCTCTTTTACAGCGTACTGGGGTTGGAAACGCGGCGCTTGGCGGCGGCCTTGAAGGGCAAGAACGAGCCAGCGGCGATGCCAAACGGTGGCGGCTGGGCGTGGGTTCGCGACTTGATAGCGAACAACCCGCTCGCCCAGTTCGGAGGCAAGGAGACCATCGGCCGCGGCTTCTTCCGGCTGCAGCTTTGGCCATCGTGAACGAGGGAGGGAACACACCATGGCAGTCGTGCACAAAGAACGACGCGACGCCGAGTGGGCGGTTCAAACGATCCGCACACTGAAGCAGGCGACGAACAATCGAAAGGAGCTGCTGAGCCACATCCGCAAGCTGCCGAGCCACATCCAAACTTCGGGTCTGGCGCAGACGCTCCTGTTTTACGCCGACAAAAGCCCAGAGCTGGCGAAGCAGTTGGCAGTTTACGTGCTGGGAGGAAAAAACGTTACAGAGCGGGTGGAGTGGCTAGTCGGAGACGCCAGCCGCTTCCGCGAGAAGACCCGGCGCGCCTTGGCTGTGGCGCAGTGGCTCAAGCGCGTGGCCGAAGTGGAGCTGGCCGGGGGCTGAATAGGCTCAAGGCCCCCGCAGGAGAGTCAAACGGGCATGTGCCAATCTCCCCAGCGATGGAGCGGTGGGACACGGCCGCGCCGGAACCCGAGGGAGTCGTATTGCTGCTGGCAACCAACAGTGTGATTTCTAGGGCCTTTCTCGGAGTACTGCCCCAGCTTTTGCAGATTAGACTATAGGAGGACGCTATGCCGCCGTTGGAGTGTCTCCCCCAGAGCACTGCGCAAATTGTGGAACAAGCGAGGACCACACTTGCCGTCCACCCCGGACTCGAACTGAGCAAATTCGTCGTTTGGGACGTCAGGCATGGCGGCGGACAAGAGCGGTTGGTTCCGCATCGGCAGGAACATTACAAGCGGGTCGCAGGCAGCTTGGGGAAGTTACGAGATCTCGCCCGCGCCTGGAGCGAGCGGCGCAGGGACGGCCTCAAATGCCTGGGCGACCTGGCCCACCCGCTCATCGTAGAGGCGAAAACGCCTTGCGTGCTGTGGCTTGCCGCACCGACGCCTCTGGAATTGGGCTTCTGTTTGCACCACACGTACGGCCTGCCGTACCTGCCGGGATCCGGCCTGAAGGGCCTTGCTCGCCATGCCATGTGCCGGGAGCTGGGCTGCTCGGTAGAGGAGCCTGCCCCTGAGGTACTGGAGCTGTTCGGCGAGGGTGGGGACAAGGGCCACGCGGGTGCCGTGGACTTTCTCGATGGCATCCCCCTCAAAGCTGCCTGCCTCGAGCTGGAGGTGATGAGCCCGCACCACCCAAAATACTACCAGGGGGAGAGTCCGATCCCCCATGACTGCGAGGACCCGGTTCCGCTGCCGTTCCTGCGCATCGCCCCGGGTAGCCAGTTCGAGATCGCACTCGTTTTGCGCGACCGCCGCGCACCGCGGGAACATTTGCAACGCGCGCTCGAGTATTTGGAGAAGGGCCTGCAGGAGTGGGGACTCGGTGCCAAGACCTCCTCCGGTTACGGGGTGTTTGGCAAACAGCCACGTCACCGGGTGCGAGAGCTACCGTCACGTGCCAAGACCTCCTCCGGTTACGGGGTGTTTGGCAAGCCTTCGCCAGCCCCGAATCCCGGAGCGGAAAGTTTGAGCCAGCAGGCAGCCCAGGCAACAACTGCCTCCGGGCAACCAACTTCGGTAGCCCCGGTAGTCGAGGCTAAAAAGTTCGTTGCGACGATTCGGTCTTGGAACCAGGAAACGGACGAGTTGGAGCTGTCGGAGGAAGGAGCGGGGCAGGCGATCAAGGTCTCGTTGAAACAGGCTTTGCAAAGATCCGGCTTGAGCCAGGGTCAGCTAGCGAACTTCCGCAATGCAAAGCAGAAATTCGAGGTCGAGTTGAGGCCAGACGGTTCGCTGGGCTCGTTCCTCAAGAAGAAGGAATGATTCCATGCAGAAGCTACAGGCAACCATGCACATCGTAACCCCGGTGTTTTGCGGCGGCGCGGCGCCGAACGATACCAAAACGGCAGAGATCCGTCCGTTCAGTCTGCGCGGCGCCTTGCGTTGGTGGTACCGCGCGTTGGACCCGTCTTTTGCGGAGCGCGAGGCAGACTTGTTCGGAGCGACCACGGGGAACGGCGCGTCTTCCCCCGTCCGGCTCGGCTTAGGTCACTGGATCAGAGATGAAAAATCGTACAGGGACCAACTCGCGCCGTCCGCGGCACGAGAGAACGGTGCCGCGTACCTCGGTTACACGCTTTACCTGGGCCAGAACGACCGCCGCGCTGTTCCGGAAGGTCAGGACTTCACGGTGACCCTGAGCTGGCAGTGGACGCCGAAGAAAGAGGGGTGCAGGCAGGAAGATCCGTTCGCTTGGGTCCCGCAGGGCACCGACCCGGCCACGGTGACGCGCCGCGCCTGGGCTGCCTCGCTGTGGCTGTTCGGCCACCTCGGTGGCCTCGGTACCCGCTCGCGGCGCGGCTTCGGGACCATCGCCCTGGTCAAATGGGAAGGCTGGCCGGAGTGCGAGGAGCTGCGTCCCGCCCACGGAGCCACCTCGCCCCAGGAGTGGAAGACGCGCTTCGAGCAAGGTTTTCAAAGAATCCGCAACTGGTTTCCTGCGGCGGATGCCGAGGGCCTACACCACCAGCACCTGCCGGGATCGTTCCGGATCCAGCTCTCCGGGCAGCCAGTGCACGATCAGCCCCACGCGGTGCTGCGGGCGGATGGACAAGTCAGTTGGTTCGAATGCCTAAAGTTCGCAGGTAGGCAGTTTCAGAGTTTCCGCGCCGAGGGGAGTGTTCACAAGCCAGAGCTGCTTGCCGCTTTCGGCCTCCCGATTCGTTTCCGGCGGGCCGGGTTGTGGAACCTCAGGGGCTGGAACCGGTCTGCCTCTCGCTTGCAGTTCCGCGTTGTGCAGATCGCAGGCAGGTGGCACGCGCTGGCGTGGCGGGCGGACGGTCCGTTTGTTCCGACTACCGCGATCGAACTGAGAGGTCCGCGCGAAAACCGGCGATACGAGGCGCAAGGTGGCGAGCGACTCCTCGCGCAGTTTTTGTCACGATTCGCACAGGCGAGGTGATGCAACTCCCACGCTTGGAACTCTGGCAGATCGTGTACGTCGCGCGCTCGAGCGGGCGCTTGCCGCCGCTGGTCACCACCGCCATCCACGGTGGTCTCGGCCAAGCCTTGTACCATGGCGTTTGCGTCGCCAAAGCCCGCGAGACCTGCCGGAGCTGTCCGGTTGAGCAGAGCTGTGCGTATCCGCAGCTCTTCGACCCGCCAGCCAGCGGCGACCCTGCGCTGCGCGAGTTGGGGGTGACCACCGAGCCACCGCGGCCGTTTGCCATCTCGCCTGAGCCTCCGTTTCTGCCGCGGAACGGTAGTCCGTGTTTGTTTCAACCAGGGGACACGCTCCGCTTGCGGCTGGTGGCGACGCCCCGTGTGCGCGAAGTTTGGCCGGCGTTGCAGCGTGCGCTCCGTCGCGCGGGCCGCATTGGCTTCGGTAAGCGGCGCGACCGCGTGACCTTCGAACTCGAAGCTGTGGAGTGCGTGCAACCCGAGGAATTGCAGCCCTCAACACGAGCGCGGCTCGAATTTGTCACCCCAACCCGGATCAAAAACGAAGGTCGCGTGGCCTCGTCCCTCTCGCCGCAACTGCTCTTCGAAGCCATCCAGCGACGCGCAGCCTTGCTCGCTCGCTTGCAAGGCTTGCCGAATGGAGACGTCGCGCTTCCGATCGAGCTTCTCGCCTCGCTTTCGATGCGGGCTGACTTGCGGATGGTGCGGGTGCGCCGTTTCTCGTCCACTCAGCGGCGCAGGATGGAGTGGCCAGGGCTGATGGGTACGGTGGAACTCGAAGGTGCCGGTTTGCCTCAGCTTTGGCCCTGGTTGGTCTTTGGGGCCAAAGCGCAAATCGGCAAGGCGACCACGTTTGGCTTTGGGCGATTCGAGCTTTCCAACGTGTGAGGGAAAATGGGCGGTCGAGCCAGCGTGCAAACGAACAGCGAAGCGAGAGGTTCTTCCTTCTCGTGCGAGGGGGCCGACGGCAAGGGGGCATTTGCCGCTGCCGGAACCGGCTCAGCGTGGCGAAGGATGAGCGCGATAACCGAGGTGCAGGGCGCAGTGAGTGGAAAGGTGCAAGGGGAGGCTCGCGCGGTGGGTTCACGTCCGGCGCGCGGCAGACACGGCACACGAGATCGGGGAGAACATGCCAGCGAATAGCGGTGGTGTCCTTGTATGCACGCTTGGTACCACCTGGGCGGTGGTGCCGGAGGTTTTGGCATTGGTGGCGCCGGATGTTCTCGACCTATACGGCCACCATCCTAAGCGCGCTGAGATTTGCGCTGAAGTGGAGCGCCGCCGCCTGGTAAGGCCGAACGAAGTCTGGATCGCCACCACCCGCGGCACGGAGGACTCGGTAACGAAGTTAGCCGAGTGCTGGGCTCTGCTTTCGGATCCCCCGCCCCTACGCATTTGGAAAGTAGCCGCGGGCGATCTGACAACGCCGGAGGAGTGCGCCACGATTCGCGAACTGATCTTCCGCTTGGTGGCACATGCGACCGAGAAAGTGGGGCCGGAGCGGACAGTGCTGAGCCTGGCTGGCGGGCGCAAAACGATGAGTGCCGACATGCAGTGGGCCGGTACCTGGTTCGGCTGTGCCGCTTGCGTGCATGTCCTCGACGCCGGCGGGCGGCTACCCGAGGAACTGCGCAACCCCACCCCAGAGCGTTTTGCTGGGCCTCTCTCCGCTGAGCTGGCTGCGCATCTCTTCCCAGTCTTCCTCGGCCCGTTCGCCCCCTCGGACCTCTTGTACGCCAGTGCGCAAGCGTGGCCGCGGATCTCGGCTGTGGACTTCCCTCTGGATGGCCGTGCCGAACGGTCGGGGAAAACTTGGCAGGTTGTGGACTGGGAGCCGGGCAAGAGCTCGCTGGTCGAGTGCCTCTTGGAGCGTGAGCAGCGCAAGGCCGAGGTGTTCGCCGGGCACATCCAGCGTCTGCTCGCGGAGGAGGCCAGACCGAATTGGTACGGTTTGTACCGCTTGCCGTTGCTGCAGATCGAGACCCTGCGCAAAACTCCGCTCGGACCGCAACACCGCGACTGGTTGCGGGCGCTGCCCAAGGCGGAACTCCACTGCCACTTGGGCGGCGTGTTGGACCTGCCAGCGCAGCGTGAGGTGGCCAGAGCCCTGTGGGATAGCCTCACCCGCGCAGAGCGAGAGCGGGCAAAGCAAGCCGTGCCGTGGCTGCACGAGCTGCCGTGGCCAGAGGACTGGTGGCAGCGCCTGCGTCGTCTCGCCAATCGTTCTGAGGCTGCGGCAGCAATCCTGGTCCATATGAGCGAGGAAGAACTCGAAGCGCGCTTGTTCGTGCCCACGGAGCCGCGTTTGGCTCTCCGCAACGCCAGCGAGCGCGGTGGCTTCCGCGCTTACGAGTTACCGGGCGAACTCTCTGGCTCCGCGTTGTTGCAGCGCGAAGCGGCAATCGAGGAGTACGCCCGCCAGACGCTGCGCCGCCTCGCACGAGATGGCGTGGTGTACTGCGAGTTGCGCGCTAGCCCGCAAAAATACTTGCGGGGCGAAGGCTCGCGGTTCGTCCGCCTCTTTGCGGAGGCAGTGCGTAAGGCCGAGAGCGGCCTCTTGCACCAACCGCGCCTGCGCTTGTTGTTTGTCCTCGACCGCAGGCATGGCCACGGGGCGTCGGAGCCGTCGGATACCATTCGCCGGTTGGCAGAAGTAGCGCAGGATTTCAAAGGCTTTGCTGTCGGGTTCGATGTTGCTGGCGACGAGGCCAGTGCTCCGAACTTCGATGCGCTTTGCCGAGCGCTCGAACCTGCATTTGCGGCTTGCTTACCCGTGACCATTCACGCTGGCGAGGGAGAACCGCCAGAAAACATTTGGCAGGCGGTGTATCGCCTGCACGCGGAACGCGTGGGGCATGGCCTGACGCTCGACGCGCGCCCGGACTTGGCACGGCGCCTCCGCGACCGCGGCATTGCCATCGAGCTATGCCCAACCAGCAACGTCGAGGTGGTCGGCTTTTACGACCCAGAGGAGCCGCACACGGAGGGTTACCCGGAATACCCGCTGCGCAGTTACTTTCGCTCGCTCCAGCTCGATGTCGTGATCTGCACGGATAACCCCGGGATCAGCCGCACCGACCTGGCGAGCGAATACGTCCGCGCGGCACGGATGGCCGGTGGCCTCAGTTTGTGGGAGACACTGTCTCTGGTCCGGGCGGCGTTCGAACACGCGTTTACGAGCGCTGAAGAGAGGGCGGAACTGTTGCGCCAGGCGGACGTGGAGGTGGTGCGTAACGTTGCTGCTCTGCTCGGGTCCGGTGGCTGAGCCTCCATCCCCATACCAGCCCACAGTCTCGCGTTTGGTGTGGTAGCTTCCCCTGGGCGCGGCACGCGTTGTGCGGTGAGCAGCGAGCGGTGCACAGGTGAATTGCCACCTCAGCCCGGTCCTGGGCGATGCAGATCGTGGTCGGGGACGCGGTCCCACCGTTACGCTGCGGCGCGACAAGAATCCTGCACCCACCGCGGGCAACGCTGTAGGTGTTGCTCGAATCATCCTCGCAAGGAGATTTAGGGACGGCCACCCCCGCGCGGCCCGTGGTGCTGGGCTGGCGCGCTGTTTCGATCTTGCGCCGTTTGGTCTCGCAACACTCTGCCACGGGCCGTGCCGGTACCACTGCCGGACCGCCCCGGAACGTCCCCGCTCCGCCACCGCGCGCAACGCTGCAGGCGTTGCCCAAAACGGCCCTTGCCAGAACGTGTAGCGGCCGCCCTTGTGGCCGCGGACGGCGAATGGCGGATGCGGAATCGTGGCTTGGTTTTGCATGGTTCG
>JBBILD010000012.1:0-117623 GCA_037445065.1 Myxococcales bacterium | reverse complement strand
GGAGACGGGGTCTCGGTTTCTGTCGGGGTCGGAGTCTGGGTAGAAGTGGGTGTGTAAGTCGGCGTCTCGGTCTCGGTTGGCGTCGCCGTTTCTGTGGCTGTTGCGGTTGGCGAAGGCGTCTCCGTCGGGGTTTCGGTTGGCGTCTCTGTTGGCGTGAGGGTGGGTGTCTCCGTTGGTGTATCGGTGGCCGTAACCGTCGGTGTGTTTGTGGCAGTCTCGGTCGGAGTCGGCGCAGGTGTCGGTGAATCTGTCGGGGTCCAGGTCGGCGTGTCAGATGGCGTGGGAGTCGGGGTCACCGTGGCGGTCTCTGTTGGGGTAAAGGAACTGGTGGGTGTGGCACTCGGCGTGTGAGTGAACGTCGGCGTATCCGTGGGTGTTGGCGTGGGCGTGGATGTGCTGGTCGGTGTGTGCGTGGGGGTAGGGGAAGCGGTGGACGTCGCGGTCGCGGTCGCTGTGGGTGTACTGGTCCCCGTTGGGGTTGGCGAGAAAGTGGCCGTCGCTGTCGGTGTCGGGGTGGTCGTGGCAGTCGCCGTGGCGGTGGAAGAGGGAGTCGGAGTGGCGGTTGCGGTTGCCGTCGCTGTGGCGGACGGGGTGGGGCTGAGAGTTGGCGTCGGAGTCGGCAGAGGCAATTCCAGCCGCACGATGTGGTTGGAGGACTGTGCCGCCACCCAGATGTTCCCGTCGGGGCCTCCTGCAATTCCGCGCGGACCCAGAACTCCGGTTGGGAGGCTCGCCTCAGTGATCGAGACGTTTGGGCTCAAGCCGATGCGCCCAATTCGGTGCGCGCTCTGTTCTGTGAACCAGAGTGCGCTTTCCGGACCGAAAATGATCTGAAACGGACCCGTTCCGGCCGAGGGTAACCCAAACAGGGTGATTGCCGTCGGGTCTGACGGTGCCTTACTGGGATCGAGTCGGGCGGCGTGGTTGGCGGTGAGAAACCAAATCAACCCGGCAGGGGTAGCGGTAATCCCAGTAGGGCCAATGGCCGGCGCCGGCACCAAGTACTCTGTAATGACAAAGGGCGCGTTCAGCGGCACTTGGAGGACGCGGTTTGCCCCGTTGCAAGTGACCCACGCAACACCACCGCTGACCGTCACGAAGTACGGCTTGCAGTTGGGAACGGACAGCGACAGCTCCGTGATCGTGTTCGGCGCACTCACGCCAATGAAGCCGATCTTGTTGGCTGCAAACTCGGTGAACCAGATGCGATCGTTGGCCGAATCCGCGGCGATGCCCGCCAGCCCAGCGGAGCTGGTCGGCACGGGGAACTCGGTGACCACCCCGGCGGGAGTGATGCGTGCGATTTTGTTGGCCGCCGTCTGCAGAAACCACAGATTGCCGTCCGGCCCCAACGTGATCGCGTCTGGCGACGAAAGATCCGTAGGAATGGCGAACTCGGTAATCGTTCCGGAGGTTGTGATACGGCCAATCTTGTTCGCCTGTTGGGTGAACCACAGGGCCCCGTCGGGTCCGCTGACGATGCCGCGCGGCCCGCTCCCCGACGGGAGGGAGAAGGTGGTGCCGAGTGCCGGCGAAACCGCGAACACCCACAGGACCAACGGCATGCTCCAGGCGCGCAGACGGGCAGCCAGGCAGCAGCCGCGGCCCTGGCGCGGCGAGCTCTCATAGCGCAAAACCATCATGCCCAAGTTGGTTGAATCCCCCATAACACACGAAGCTACAACGGCGCCCTTCCTTACGTCAACATGCAAAAGATTTTTTCGCTTGCTCCCGGGTGCTGTTCAGTGGCGCCGTCTGGGGACGATAAAAATGGGGCAGGGGGCGTAGCGGACGATCTTTTCTGCCACGCTCCCCATGACCAAATGCAGCAGCCCGCCCCGCCCATGAGTGGAAAGAACGATCAGTTGCGGCTGGACCTCTGCAGTGACCGCGATGATTTTTTCGAACGGATCGCCGTGGCGGAGGTGTAGGTGATAAGGGACCCCCGGCGGCAGGCAGCTGCGCGCCACATCCTCGAGAAGAGTTCGCGCCTTCGCCTCCGCGTGGTCCACAACCTCCAGAGGTGGGACTTCTTTGGTCTCGTAAAGGTCGTCGAGCGGATTGGCGATGACGTGCACGAGGTGAACCTGGCCCTCACCCACGCGTGCAAACCATCCCGCGTGTTGTGCGGCATCGCCGCAGTGCTGGGAGAAATCAACCGGAAGCAGAATGCGCGCAAAATGCCCGACTTCGCTCATGCGCCGCCGCATACCGTGAGCGATCCGGAGCCGCAAGAGTGACCGATACACATTGCGCGGCGCCAGCCACTTTGGCACCGTAAGCTGCCAGAGTCGGGAAGGAGAGGAGCAGCGAGCAGACGTGGAGTGGCCTCTGCGCATTACGACCGTGGCCGGTGAGGTAGATGCTCTGTTTTGGCTCGTGCTTGCCATCACCGGAATGTGGTTTGTCGGCGCACAGGCTTTCCTTGTGTTCTGTTTGTGGCGGTTCCGGCGACCAGGCGCGGATGGCCAGAGCAGAAACGGCCACAGGCCTGGTGCGGTTTTGCTGGGACTGGGTGTGGCTGTGCTGGCCTGCGATTTCGCGATCGAGGCATACAGTCTGCCGGTGTGGAGAGCGATGAAGGAGGAATTGCCACCCGCGGCGATAGAGGTACGAGCCGTAGCCAAACAGTTCCGCTGGCGTTTTGTCTACCCAGGGCCCGACCAGCGCTTTGGCACGGACGATGACCGTTCTTTGGACAGTGAATTGCACCTGCCGAGTGGTACGAACGTGAGAGTTGTGCTCCAGTCCGAGGACGTCATCCACAGCTTCTTTGTGCCGGCCGCACGCTTGAAACAGGATGTGTTGCCGGGGCGGCAAACGTCGGTGTCCTTACGGCTCGAGCGAGAGGGCAGATTCGAGATCGCGTGTGCGGAACTGTGTGGGTTTGCGCATTACACCATGCGTGGCTTCCTGATCGTGCATAGCCCCCAGGATTATCGAGAATGGCAAGCGCAGGAGTGGGAGGCCGACGCAGCGCACGATGCGGCCGTGGTCAACAGATGATCGGATGACGGCAGTGGGTGCGGTTTGCCGAAGGGGGAGGCTTTGCGCTTTCTAAGACGCGTTTTTTCGGCGGACCACAAGGTCATTGGGAAGCAGTACCTCGCGATCGGCGGCGCGATGGCCGTTTTGGGGGGGATTTCCGCCCTGGTGATGCGCTGGCAATTGGCTTTCCCCGAGGCGCCACTGCCCCTCTACGGCGTCGTCGAGCCTCCGCAGTACAACGCTTGGTTCACCATGCACGGTACAATCATGATGTTTTTCGTTGCCATGCCGGTCCTGCTCGGCGGCTTTGGGAACTACCTGGTGCCGCTGATGGTCGGGGCAAACGACATGGCGTTTCCGCGCCTCAACGGAGCCTCGGTTTGGATTTTCTTTCTTGCTTGTGTGCTCCTTGTCTCCTCCTGGTTCGTTCCTGAAGGACCTGCAGCCGCCGGCTGGACCAACTACCCGCCGCTCTCGGCGGAGTACAGGTTTTCCGGTGTTGGCCTTGGCTTCGACTTGTGGTTGGCGGCGGTGTTCCTCGACTTTGTTGCGGTATTGATGAGCGGTGTGAACGTGCTCACCACGACGTGGAATCTCCGTGCTCCGGGGCTCACCTGGAGCCGGCTGCCACTGATGGTGTGGACCCAGTGCATCGCCGCGGTGCTGTTTTTGCTCTCGGCTGGGCCCCTGATGGCGGCGATTTTGATGCTTTGGTTCGACCGCCACTGGGAGGCAGGGTTTTTCTCTCCGGCAAAGCTCGGAGACCCTTTGCTCTGGCAGCATTTGTTCTGGTTTTTTGGTCACCCCGAGGTTTACGTGATTCTCCTCCCTGCATTGGGGATCCTGCTCGAAGTGTTCCCGACCTTCGCCCGCCGTGGCCTGCCCGCACCGTGGCTGATTGTGGGATCGCTGTTGCTGGGCGGCGTGCTGAGCTTTCTCGTCTGGGCGCATCACATGTTCGTGAGCGGGATGAACGTTCGCTTGGCGACGCCCTTCAGCATCACAACGATCGTCATCTCGGTGCCATTTGCGATCGTCGTCTTCGCCTTGCTCGGGACGTTGTGGCGGTCTCAGCTTCGCCTGACCACCGCGATGTGCTTTGCGACGGGCACGTTATCCGCGTTTCTCCTTGGAGGAGTCACCGGCGTCTTTTTGGGCTCGGCAGCGCTCGACGTTCACCTCCACGATACGTACTTCGTGGTCGCCCACTTTCATTACACTTTGTTCCCTTCGGTGATTCTGGCGGGCTTCGCGGGGATTTACTTTTGGTATCCGAAGATGTTCGGCCGCCTGCTCGACGAGCGTCTGGGGCGGCTGCATTTTTGGCTGACGTTTGTACCGTTCCATTTCGTCTTCCTGCCGTTGTTTTGGCTCGGCGTGCACGGGCACGTGCGGCGCATCCCCAGCCTCTTCTATTATCCGTTCCTCGAGCCGCTGCAGCCTTTACATGTGATCGCGACCATTGGTGCGGGCGTCCTGTTTGCGAGCCAATTGGTGTTCGTCTGGGCTTTGGTCGGCGCACATCGCCAGTGTCCGCAGGCGGGGGCGAATCCCTGGGGAGCCACAACCCTGGAATGGAGCGTGCCTTCACCACCTCCAGTAGAAAATTTTTCTTCCACAGCGCGTGTGGTCGGTCCGCCATACGTGTATCGAGCGGTCGAGGGAGGCGAGAAGAGGCCCGTCCCACAATGGCAGGAGGACACGGTGTGAAGGCGGGAGCGGGTAGCGCTTGCTCCGGTCAGCCCTGGGAAGCCGCGCACAGTTCGCAGGCGACCTCCCTGGTGCGCACCGGAATGACATGGTTCCTCGCATCGGAGGCGACCCTCTTCGGGACGCTCCTCGCGCTTTACTCGTTCTTCGCCACGCGGCTGATCAATTGGGATGACGGCCGGGAGCTGTGGAGTTGGACGCACCTTTACGTTGCCACGGTCGTTTTACTTTATGCCAGCGCGAGCTTATACATGGGCAAACGCAGTGCAGAGCGCAGCGTCTGGCAACGGCGAGTGTGGCTCTGGATGGGAATACTCTGGGCGGCCGTGTTCCTCGCTCTGAAAGGGTACGGTTACAGCCAGGATCTCGAGCACGGTTTGCACCCGGGGCGGGGACCGTTCTGGCAGTTTTACTACCTCCTCACTGGTTTGCACGCTGCCCACGTGCTGGCCGGGATGGCGCTTGCCGTGTGGGTCGCTCTCGGCGAGGAGCGAAGGCAAAACGTTGCGGCCCGTTGGACCGGCCTGCTTTGGTATTGGGCATTTCTCGACTTGGTATGGCTCGGCATTCTCGCCCTGTTTCACTGGTTCTAGGGGCACCGCCATTGGGCGCGTTGCGGATTGACCTGTGCGCCGCCTTTGGAGTAGACGCCCGCTTCGTGCACCGATCCAGTGCAGCAGTGGGCCTCTTGTTGGCGACGGCAGCTTGCCTTTTGGCGGCATGCGGTGACGACTCGGAGCCCCCTCGGCAAAATTCCTCACCCTCGGCACGCCTCGCCGCCGGCTGGCCAATGTACGGCGCGAACCCGGAGCGCGCGTTCTTCAACTCGGAGGAACGCAGGCTGACTCGTAGCACCGTGGGGTTGCTGCGGCCCAAGTGGACGTACCGCACGGGCGCTGTGGTAACGGCTTCACCGGCGGTTGCTTGGGTGGACGTGGCAGGCGAGGGAAGGATCAAGGTGGTGTACATCCCCTCGTGGGATGGCCACCTGTACGCCCTTCGCGCTAGCAACGGCAGTCGGCTGTGGTCGTTTCGGATGAAACCACACCCCGGGGCCTCGTACCCGCAGGCGTCTTCTCCCCTGGTTGCCGAGATCGATGGGGAGATGCGCGTGTACGTGGGCGGCGGGATGACCCTCTATTGTTTGGCCGCGGCCACTGGGGCTTTGCGCTGGCAGTTCGATGCGGGAACAGGTTGCACGACCTGCGGCCCCAACGTGGAGCGCAATCAGATCGAGGCGAGCCCTGCCTTAGCGGGCGACCGCATTGTGTTCGGCATGGACGTGAACGACCGCGAGCCGGGGAAAGGCGGACTGTTTGCTGTGGACGCACGTGAGGGTTTTCTCGTTTGGTATGTGGACCTGGAGCAGCGGCCGTTCGGTGCGACCTGCCGGCCGCTTCCGTCGGACCGTATCTTTCGATTCGACGGGTATCACAGTGCGGCTGAGCTGGGATTACCCGATGATTTCTTCGCGACACGCCCGGGCTGTAACTTCGAGCGCACCTGGACCGCGTGCGGTAACGTGTGGTCGTCGTTCGCCGTGGATGGGAAGCGGCGTACGATCTACATCGCTTCCAGTAATTGCGATACCGACGACGATCCGGAAACGGTGGATCCGTTCCCGCCTATGCCGCCGCTCGACGAGGCTTTGATCGCCTTGGACTTCGACGGCAACGTCAAGTGGATCTGGCGCCCCCGCGAAGTGGACAACCAAGATTTGGCTTTTGGCGCAGTGCCGAATCTGTTCGAAATCGAGGTTGCCGGCGCACGCCGCGAAGTCGTGGGTGTGGGGAACAAGGATGGAACGTACTACGTACTCGACCGCGACGGGCGAAATGCTCTTACCGGCCGCATCGAACCGTATTGGCAGACTCAAGTGGTTGCGGGTGGAGCGATCGGGGGAATCATTGGGAGCGCTGCCGTGGGCGCGGGCAGGATCTTTTTCAGCACTGCCATCGGGGAGAGCTTCAATCGTCCGCAGCGGCCAGCCGCCCATGGCCTCGCTGCTCATGACGGCAGCATCCTTTGGGGAGATCGCGCCGCCCTGCCGAGCTACGCGGCGGCCACGGCAACCCCAGAGCTGGTCTTTATGGGGAGTTTGTTTTCCGGAGTGTTTGTGCGCGATGCTGAGACAGGCGAGGTCTTGCGCATACTACCGCCCTTCGCGCCGGTCGCTTCTGCGGTCACCGTCCTCGACGGCGAGATTTTTTACGGCTCTGGGATCGGCGACCGCTCGAATCCCAACAGCGATGCCTACCTGAGTTCCCTCTCACCTAGTGACGTGAGCGCCTGGTGCTTGCCGGACGCGGCGGACTGCCCGGAGTCGCCATGCGACGACGGTGATGCGTGTACCTACGACTTTTACACGCAAGCCGGTTGCCGCAGCGAGCCGGCACCGGACGGGATCTTATGCCCGAACCGGAGCACCGGCCCGGGCCGCTGTCGAGGCGGCCAGTGTGATCTACCGCCGCAGCCATGAGTCTTGGACCAGGGCTCCCTCGGGCGGCGTCGCTTGTGTGTCGGACGGCCTCGCTCCTTTTCTGGATCGGAGTCACATGGCTCGCGCCAGTTTCGGCCTACCAGACTGGTGTGACGGGTGTCTCAGGGCAGGCCGGTGTGACCTGCGCCGACCAATGCCACAGCGGCGGCAATCCACCTCGGGTCGACCTTGTGGCCCCTGCGAACGCCCGAATTGGAGAGGAGGTCGTATGGAGGGTGCTCGTCTGGCCTGCCTCGAACCGCCAGGTCGCGGCAGGACTCAACTTGGCCGCAGAGGACGGGCAGCTCGTCGGTAGGAGTGCGGGGCTGAGGGTGGAAGAGGAAGAAGTTACCCACCGCTACCCCCAGCACCGCACCGACATAAATGGGGATGGAGTCGCTAGCGTGGCGGACCTCGTTCGCGTGGCGGGCGCGGCGAGTGCAGAGATGTCGGCGGCGGCTTGCCAGTTGGGCGACGCGAACGGCGATGGCGCCGTGGATGAGGCAGACACCGTCGAGCTAACGCGGCGGTTGTTCGTGGAATCCCCGTTCGAATGGTGGGGCACTTGGAGGGCACCGGAAGCGGGAACGTATCGGCTTTGGGTGGCTGCGGTTGCGGCGAACTGCAACAACGCTCGCAGCGGCGATGGGGTGGCCAGTAGCCTGCACGTCATTACCGTGTCCCCGTGAGGCGGCGCGCGTACTGGTGGGCGCCCCCACGATCCGCCACCGCGACCGCTGCGGGTAGTGCGTGTGGATGAGTGAGCATGTGGTGCGCGAGTACCTGCTTGCGCTTTTCCGCAAAACCGGCTTTGCAGGCAGTATGGGTGCATCGCTTTCTGACGTGAAGATTCTGCTCGCTGAAGAGGATATTCCGACTAGGTGGTACAACATTGTTGCCGATCTGCCCAAACCACCGCCTCCCCCTCTGCATCCGGCTACGGGAAATCCTCTTCAACCAGCCGATCTAGAGCCGCTCTTTCCGCCCGTGCTGATCGAACAGGAGGTGGCCACGCAGCGTGAAATCCCGATTCCGGCACCGGTGCGCGACATTTACCGGCTTTGGCGGCCCACCCCCCTGTACCGGGCGCACCGATGGGAAAGAACGTTGGGGACCCCAGCGCGCATATACTACAAATACGAAGGCGTCAGCCCTGCTGGCTCCCACAAACCGAATACGGCTGTGGCGCAAGCCTTTTACAACAAGCAGGCCGGGGTTCGCCGCCTTGCCACCGAAACCGGCGCCGGGCAGTGGGGCTCGTCGCTCGCCCTGGCCTGTAACTTTTTTGGCTTGGAGTGCACGGTGTTCATGGTGCGGGTCAGTTACGAGCAGAAACCCTACCGGCGAGCCCTGATGGAAACGTACGGTGCGCGGGTCGTAGCAAGCCCCAGCACGGAGACGGCCTCTGGCCGCACGGTGCTCGAGCGCGATCCGCACTGCACTGGCTCGCTGGGCATCGCCATCTCCGAGGCGGTGGAGGTTGCGGCAAATGATCCGCAGACGAAGTACGCCTTGGGGAGCGTGCTCAACCACGTGCTGTTGCATCAGACGGTGATTGGCCTCGAGGCGATGGCACAGATGAAACAGGTCGGAGACTGGCCTGATGTGATCGTGGCATGCACCGGCGGCGGTTCGAACTTTGCCGGTATCGCCTTCCCGTTCCTCGGCGCCAAGTTTCGCGGCGAGCGAGACGTACGAGTGGTGGCGGTCGAACCAGCGGCGTGCCCGAGCCTCACCAAGGGACGCTACGCGTACGACTACGGTGATACGGCGCACCTCACCCCGCTGGTGAAGATGCACACCCTCGGCAGTACGTTCGTACCCCCGGGCATCCACGCTGGCGGACTGCGCTATCATGGCATGGCCCCTCTGGTGAGCCACGTGCTCCACCTGGGTGCAATCGAGGCTCAAGCGGTCCAGCAGCTGGAGGCGTTCGAGGCAGGCGTCGAGTTTGCGCGTGCCGAGGGTATCTTGCCGGCCCCAGAGGCGAACCACGCCGTTGCTGGGGTGCGCCGCCTCGCTTTGCAGTGCAAGGCGGAGGGAACCCCACGCGTCATCTTGTTCAACCTGTGTGGGCACGGACACTTCGACATGCAGGCGTACATGGATTTTCTGGCCGGGAAGCTACAGAACTTCGAGTACCCGGAACACGAGATCGCACTTGCCCTCGCCGGTTTGCCCAGCGTGGCGTAGGCAGGCGCGCACGCGGCTTCGCATCAACGGCACGCAGGACCGCGCTGGCACCCGGAAAGGTCGTCTTGGCTGGTCGGTTGGGCTTCCGTTTTCGGGTGCCAAGCAACGACCAGGAAGCGGTTTCGTTCCTTCAGCAGGGCTCTGAGCCGCTCGCCTTGCGGCCAGCAGTCTTCTACGCGCGTTGGGTGGCGCGGCGCCTCCGGCGCACCGGAGATTTGCTCGATCCCTTTCGGCGAGAGAGCGGCTTGGTCTGAGCGGCTGCGAAGCGGAGCATCTCGGTTGTTGCCTCGCCGATGAACGTGCGCAGCCGATCCGGGTCGGGAATGGCGTTCGGGTCCGTATCGATTCCGATCCCGTACAACTTGCCGTAGGAAAGAAGAGCGATCGCCAGCGGGAGTTTTTCTGCCACCGGCGCGTAGGGGTAAATCTCTTCGATTTTTGCGCCGGCGATGTACCGGATTTCGTTGGGTCCCGGCACGTTCGTGATAATGAGATTGATTTGTCCAGTTGCCACCCGAGCGAGCTGGCGAAAGACAAACCCGGGTGTGACTGCGAGGAGCTGCATAAGGAGGGGGTACGCGGCTCCCCTGCGGTCTTGTTTGGCGGCTTGGGTTTGTTCGCAGACGATCCTTAGGCGTTGTTGAGGGTCGGGTTCCGCGATGGGTAAGCGAACGTTGCACATCCCCACCCGGTTCCCCAATTGATAGCGTTCGTTTTCTTGCCGTAGGCTGATTGGCACCATGCAATGGAGTTCCGACAAGGATAGCCCCCGACTGCGGTAGTACCTCCCCACGGCACCAGCGAAAATGGCGAGCATGAGGTCGTTCAAGGTAACGCCGAGCGTTTGTTTTGCGCCGCGCAAGCGATCGAGATCCAGGGTGAGCCCGTCGAGGCGGCGGCCAACGCCCGTCGCCTTTTCGCCGAGCGGGTCCACGACCGCTGGTGCGGTGAGATCTTGCCAGAGTCCGCGCAGCCCACGTGCTGCGGCGCGCGCTCTCTCCAGTACGCCTGCTGGATCTTGCAGCATGTGCACGGCGAGCCTTCCCGCTTGAGTCGCAAGCTGAGTGGCCCGCTCCGCAGTGACGGCAAGAGCGCGGGCAGCTTCGAAGGCCGGGGGAAGCAGAGGGCGCTGGCGGCGTAGCCGCACGGGAGGCACGGGCTCATTGCGGCGGCGTTGGGTCATGGCGTCGAAGCCAGCCATGGAGCCGACCCCGTCCATGACGCAGTGGTGCACCTTCACAAAGATCGCGGCGCGGTTACCCTCGAAGCCGCGCAAGACGTATGCTTCCCACAGTGGTCGTTCGCGATCCAGCGGCGTAGCAAAAACGGCGCTGGCCAGATCGAACAACTGCTTCCGATTGCCTGGCGCGGGCAGCTCCATCTCCCGTAGGTGGTACGATAAGTCGAAGGCGGGATCGTCCACCCATTGGGGGAGGGTGAGGCTCAAGGGAACCTCGTTGACCTTTTGTCGCAGGCGTGGGATCAGGGCTACCCATCGTGTCATGGCCTGGTGGAACTTTGCCGGATTCGGTGGTCGGTCCAGCACAAACAGGCCAGCGACTAGCGGGCGGATGCCAGGAGTAGCCTCCTCCGCGTACCAAAACAGGGCATCCGACGGCAGCATTTGTGGGGGCAGCGGTAACGGCTCGTTGCGAAACGGCACAGTCATGGGCATTCCCTCCCATGACTCTGCGTGCAACACACTTTGTGCCGATCGCGCTGCCTGAGCGATTCAACAGTTTTTTCGCCGGTCTTTTCTGGTTCTTGCAAGGCGCACACCACCGACAGCAGCAAAGATCAGAACAACTGGGCCTCGGCGCCGGCACAGGTGCCCGCCCTGTGGCCTGACCGGAACCCTGCCGCCAGTGGCAGGAGCGTAAGCGCGCCGTCATGTTTACCCGTGGCGGCATTGGCAGCGGCGACGGGGTGGCGGTAGAGAGCCAGTGAGGTGGGGCAGAGAACGCTCCACCGGGAGCCGCTGTTGGTTGGATTGTTTCCCCCAGGCGTTGCCCGCGCGAGGACACGTTCCGCCTGCACGCGCCTCCGTTCCGTGGGAGTGTTCCAGACATCGCGAGGTGTCCCCAGTGGCCCGCAGTTTTCTCGTTTTGCACCATGCAAAAGGTGGGGATGGTGGCGGCGGCTTCGTTGCTTCCTCCCGGGCGGGCCGTATGGCTCGGCAAACTCGCTGGAGGTGGGGGGAGCCGGCATTGCGCAGCCATGTTCAGCATTGCAACGCGCAGGAAGGAGTGACAGGTAGGGCGTTATGCGCTTCCTTTCTACGGAACTCCCTGGGGTTGTGGTGATCGAGCCGGAAGTGCTTCGCGACGAGCGCGGCTTTTTCTTTGAAGCGTTTCACGCCGCTCGCTTTGCTGAGCACGGCTTGGCGGACCGCTTTGTACAGGACAACCACTCGCGATCGGTGCGCGGCACCGTCCGCGGGCTGCACGCCCAATGGCGGCGCCCGCAGGGCAAGTTGGTGCGCGTACTGCGCGGGGCAATTTGGGACGTTGCGGTAGACATCCGCCCCAGCTCTCCCCGGTTCCGCCGCTGGGTGGCGGTGGAACTCAGTAGCGAAAACTTCCGCCTGTTGTACGTTCCCCCTGGATACGCGCACGGCTTTTGCGTGCTGAGCGATGTTGCAGAGGTGGAGTACAAGGTTACGGATTACTGGGACCCCGAGGGTGAGCTGCGCATCCTTTGGAATGACCCGGAGTTGGGAATCCCGTGGCCGGTAAGTGACCCCATTCTGTCGCCCAAGGATCGCGCGGCCCTGCCCCTGCGCGAGCTAGAGCATTACTTAGGACAGCAGGCAGGCGCGCAAGTTCGGGGCTAGCCGTAGCTGCGCTCCGCATTGCAACTGCGAGGCGAACGGGGGCAAGGGCGGCCCCTTGCCCCCGGGTCGCGGTCACTCGATGCCGAGCAGTTCGACTTCGAATACGAGCGTGGCTCCGGGCTTGATTTTGGGAGGTGAGCCCCGGTCCCCGTACGCGAGGTCGGAGGGGCAGATGAGCTTTGCTTTACCCCCCACTTTCATTTTTTGCAGGCCTTCGGTCCAGCAGCGAATCACGCCGTTCAACGGGAAGGTCACCGGCTCGCCGCGTTGCACAGAGCTGTCGAACACGGTGCCGTCTGTCAGCGTGCCCGTGTAATGCACTTTCACTTTGCTTTCCGCACTCGGTGAATCTCCCTTCCCAGGAGTCAGTTCGATAAAGACCAAACCCGAGTCGGTTTTCACCGCGCCCTTCTCTTTGGCCATCTTCTCGATGAAGGCTTTGCCCTTTTCCCTCTCCTCCGCCGCGCTGGCTTGCGCCCGTTTTTGGAGGAGCTCCTGTAACTTGGCGCGGTACTGGTCTGCATCCACTTGCGGCTTTTTGCCTG
Organism: Myxococcales bacterium; assembly: GCA_037445065.1. Lineage (GTDB taxonomy): Bacteria > Desulfobacterota > Binatia > HRBIN30 > HRBIN30 > JBBILD01. Next base: position 104,875 of record JBBILD010000012.1, on the reverse strand, counting down.
TCGCGCCGTCTACGAACCCCTTCATGACCAGGTCCACTTCGGCGGGGGTGAGGCGTAGGGTGCTGACATTCTGGCTGAGAAGGACTCCGAGCGCATAGAGCGCCTTCTCCTCCTCCGTTTTGAGTTCCGCAGCGCCGCCCCGAACCGCGGCCGAGGCCAGCAACAGGGCGGCCAACATCAACACTCGTCTCATGAATTCTCCTTTCGCGGGTTCATCCCGCCTTTCTCCCAAAACAAAAAGGGCAGCCGGTGTCTACCGGCTGCCCTCCTCGGTGCAAGGGACTCAGTCCACGTACGCGCGAAGTCCTTGCTTCTCGCAAATCGGTTGGAGCTGTTTGAGCGCACGCGCTTCTAATTGTCGGATTCGTTCGCGGCTCACGCCGTAGATGCGCCCGACTTCCTCCAGGGTCAGGGGCTGGCGGTCGTTGGTGCCGAAGCGCAAGCGCAAGATTTCCGCCTCACGCGGCGGGAGCTGACGCAGCGCGGCCTCCAACTGCGCGTGCAAATCCCCTTGCGCTGCCTCGGACTCCGGGTCCTGCGAGTCGCTGGCCAATAGCTCCTCTAATGTCCGGTCGTCATCGGAGCTGAGAGGAGCATCGATCGAGACGCAGTGAAAACTCTGCGTCATGGTCTCCAGTCGCGCCGCATCCACACCGCTGGCTTCGGCGAGCAAGTGTTTGTCCACCTCGCCGTTGTACTTCGTTTGCAGCTTCTGGGTTTCTCGGCCCACTTTGCGGCGGAGTTGGTTCCAGTGTACCGGAGTGCGGATCAGGCCACTGTGCATGTCGCCCGCACGGCCGATCTGCTGCCAAATCCACCATACGGCGTAGGTGCCGAACTTGACCTCTTTTTCCGGGTTGTACTTTTCGACCGCGCGAATGAGCCCCAGTGTTCCCTCTTGCACCATGTCGAGGAACGACACGCCCGCGCGGCGATAGCGCTTGGCAAAGGAAATCACCAAGCGCAGGTTGGCTTCGATCATACGGTCGCGCAACTTCCGGTAGGCGCCTAGGTCGCGCTCGAGTTCCTCGACGAACTTCTTGAGCTTGGTGCGGTCGCCGATCATCGCGTCTACGCGGCGGCGACTCCGCAGTTGCTTTTTGGCAAAGTCGAGGACCATCACGGTTTCCCGCTCACGAAAGTCCTCACTCGGATGGATCACACTGCGCCCGTGTTGCGGCAACGCCGCGGCGACCAAACGGGGAAAGCGGCGGAGCAGGCGGCGGATGCGGTTTCGCGCCCGCACGATTTTGCGCGCCACCTCCTGCTCTTCCTCGGGTGTCAACAACTGGGTGTTGCTGACGTCGTGGAAGAAATGACCCGGCAGGTCGTAATCTCCGACTCGTTCCTGCCCTTCCGCCTCCTCCGTTACACTGTCCGCAGACTCGAGGATCTCGAGCGTTGCCTCTAGCTCGATTTCCTCCGCGCTTGCGGCTTCCTCCTGCAGCTTGAGAGCCAAAGACCCTAAACCGTGATCCATCGTTCTTTCGATCGCTCCTTCTCCGTTGGGGTTCTAGTTGTCGTTGGCCAATCTAGACCGCGGCCCAAACTACCCGAGGTGCACTCCAAACGCAAACTGAACAGGACCGAACTTTACTTGAAAAATTCTAATAGACGATGTGACCTGCTGTGCTAGCTCGGTTTGACCGCGCCGTGGCGAGCACCTAAAAGGCGCGTTTCGGAGTGAGAGACGATGGTGGGACCAAAGGCGGTCATTTCCGTAATTGGGCGCGACCAAAAAGGGGTAGTGGCGCGGATTTCCACGTATCTTGCCTCCTGTAACATCAACATCGAGGACATCGAGCAGCGGGTCATGGAGGGGCTGTTCATCATGACCATGCTCGTTGACCTGAGCGAATTGAACATCAACCTCGACGAGCTGGTTCTTGGCCTCAAGCGCATCGGGGAAGAAATCCATATGGAAGTCTCGGTGCGCTTGCAGGGCAAGAGGGATCCCAAGCGGGTGGTTGTCCTTGTAAGCCGCGAACCGCACTGCTTGCGCCAGCTGATCGAAGATCGCAATCACGGCCGGCTCAACGGCGACCTGGTCGCGGTGCTCTCCAACCATGAGCTCCTGCGCTCGTTGGCAGAGGAGGCAGGCATTCCATTTTTTTGGTACCCCTCGGCGGACAAGGCGGCGCACGAGCAGTTTTTGCTCGAGAAGTTGGGGGAGTTTCAGCCCGACCTGGTCGTGTTGGCGCGCTACATGCAAATCCTTTCGCCGCGTGTGGTGGACAAGTACCGGAATCGCATAATCAACATTCATCCATCTCTGTTGCCCTACCACCCAGGGCCGAACGCATACCGGCAGGCGTTCGAAGAGGGAGTGCGGGTCTCAGGCTGTACCGCCCATTTCGTGACCGAGCAGTTGGACCAGGGGCCGGTTATCCTGCAGGACGTTTTCCACATCCGGGTGGGCGAGGACACGCTCGATGAAGTCAAGGCGCGCGGGCAGCGCCTCGAAGCAAAAGTTCTCTCGCAGGCTGTACAGTTGTTCCTCAACGACCAATTGGTTGTGAAGGATAAGAAGGTCATCTTTCGGCCCGGTCTGGCCACAGGAGGATCGGCTTGACCTGTCGGGGCGGGGCCGCGCTGTTGCTGCTGTTCGCGGCTGCGTCCTGTAGCGAGCCGCGCCTCGCCGGAGTCCTGACCCTTGCCCCGGCCGGCATGATGCTCAGTGAGGGAGCGAGCGCGCAGGACGATGGCACCGCTCTACTTGCTCCCGGCAGCAGCGCCACCACGACTGCTTACGCCCCGCAGGGTGCATTGGAAGCCGCGATTGTTGGGTCCTCGCTAGCGGCAGGCACGGTCACTGTGGAGATTTATTTCGACGGACGCTTGGTGGGTACCACCGAGTTTGTTGCCGGCCAAGGCGAGCAGCGGCGGGAACTGCGGTTTCAGGTGGGGCGCGACGGCCCGCACACGTGGAAGCTGGTGGTGCGGGGAGCGGGTGGGCCAGGAGCGTCAAAGGTGTTTCATTTTCAACGGCTCGTCATTCGGATTGCCTGACTCTTCGCGGGGTAGAATTGGTTAGTGGCGCGGTGACTTGCCACGCCGCCGGCTCTAGGCCATAAGCTTCCGCCCAATGAGCTTGGTTATGACAGGCCGGGACCATTCGCTCGTGAGCACTGCGGTCGGAGTTGAGAGGCAAGAGAGGCTGCCCTGGTACAGGGCAACTTGGGAGCGTTGGAAACAAGTCGCCCACGCCGTGGGGGTCGTGCAAACCCGCTTCCTCATGATCTTGATGTACTGCTTGTTCGTGCTGCCATTAGGTCTCATCATCGGAAAACGCCAGGACCGTCTGCGTCTCAAGCCACCGCAGGGCTCCTTGTGGATTCCGCATCCGGAGAACGAGACGAGCCTCGAAGCCGCTCGGCGCCAGTTCTAACCGTGCCTCCCGTGCTGCAGGCGCCGTGCCTGCCAAGCTAAGCCCCGAACGTGGCATGGAAAGAGTTCACCAATTTTGGGGCCCGAGCGTCATCGCGCTTTGTGCAGCGGCACTGTTGCGTTTGGTGGGGCTGGGCGCGAGCCTCGACACCACGGAGGTTCGTTGGCTCCCAATCCCGCTGCTTGCGGCTGTAGGGAATGAGCCGCCGAGCGCCTCCGTATTGCCACACCTATGCGGGCCGCTTTGGTCGTATACGTTGTCCGAAGGCGCTGTCCGCCTCCCGGGAGCGCTCGCTGCTTTGGCATCACTGGTGCTGTGCATGGTTCTCCTGCACTTCCTCGGGGCACGAATGGCCACCGTCGCGGCAGCGTGGGTCGTCGCATTGTGGCCGCTCCACATCCGTTCGGCTCGCTTTCTGGATCCAGCCCCGTTTGTTCTGCTCGGCGGTATCCTGGCTCTGGCGTTCGGGCTCTCGGCCGCTCGCTGCTCGACGAAACGCACGTCGATCCTAGCGCTACTTGTCGCACTGTCGCTCCTTGCCGCGACGTTGTGGGGTTCGGTCGGCGGCTGGTGGGTGTGGGCAAGCGTGGCAGCGGCAGTGGGGACGCAGGCGAAAACATTTCGGCGTTACGCTCTGATACTGTGGGGGCTAGGGGGAGCGTGTCTAGCCGGCTGGCAGGCCTGGTTGGGCCTTCCAGCGCCGAGCTTTTTCTTCGTCCGTCTCGATCTCCAGAACTGGAGCGGCTGGTGGGAGACGTTGCCTCGGCCGCTCGGGATTGTCGCATGGCTCTTTGTGCTGGCCGGAGCGGTCGCCTCGACCCGCGAGCCTCAGTGGCGCTGGCTCGTGGCAGGCGCTCTAACCGCGTTAGGGCTTCTCCTCACTGCCAGCATAGAGCGGTGGCACCTCGACCTGTCGACGCAGCTGCTCCTTGCCCTCCCAGCCATCTTACTTGTCGCCCGAGGGATTGAGGCGGTGGGCGCTTGGGGAGCAGGTGCGGGATGGCGGCTAGGACTGTGGGCGGCAGTGACTCTTGCCGGCGTGGGCGGTGCACTCTTACCTGCAGCGTGGTCCGAATTGCAGCGGCCCCGCCCGAACTGGAAGCTGGTGGCCCGCACGCTCCTCGACCTGCGCCAGCCAGACGCGGTACTGGCCCCGTCGCTCTGCCGGCGAGTGCTGGTGTTTTACGAGCCGGAGCTTGCATTTTGGGCGCAGCCCGACGCACCCCCGGCAAATGCGCTTGCGTACTTCCCCTCGGCGCGGTCGGGGTGGCTGGTGGTGGCTCCCGCGGCGCGCCTCTACCCTGGATTCGATCAGGTTCCCCGCTGGGCAGAGCGGTTTCGTGCCGTGGACGTGTCTCCCGATCCGGACGTGAACGTGTTCCGGTACGAAAGGAGCGGCCCCGATCTTTCGCTCCGCCATCTTGCCTATCAGCGGTTGCCCTCTGCGTCACTTGGAAGGAATGGCCTATTGGCAGAGCTGCTGCGCGCCTCCGGAGCTGCCCCTCCGGCCCTATGGAAGGTGGACCAACTGATCTTGGACCCGCCGCGCCAGTTCGATCCCGACGTCCGCTTGCTGCACGCCGTTGCACTCTTGTCGGAAAACAAACACCTCGATCGCGCCGCATCCCTCGCGGTATTTTTGGCTTCTCGGTTCCCGAACTGGCGCGAAGCGCAAGTGCTGGGGGAGTGGTTCCGCTCCCGCCCGCGGGATCGGTAGTCCGAGCTCATCTTCTGATTGCAAAGGCCCGTTGCATGTGCGATTGGGGCGGCCGTGATTCGTGACGTGCAGTGTATTCCCCTGACTGCCCACGTGGACGACCGCGGCTATTTGATTGAAATCGTGCGCGCCACCGACCCGCATTTGCCCAAGTTCGGGCAAGTGTACTTGGTCGGTAACTTTGCCAAGGGAACCGTGCGGGCTTTCCACAAACACCAGGAGATGTGGGACTTGTTTTTCATCAGTCACGGCGCTGCCAAGTTCGTGCTGGTGGACGATCGTCCTGATAGCCCGACCTACCGCGCGGTTGACACCTTTGTGCTGAGTGCGCGGAATCCATCGCTGATCGTGGTGCCGCCGGGCGTGTATCACGGCTGGATGTCGCTCGAAGACGACACGCAAATGATCAGCACGGCCACGGAAGTGTACCGCCGCGGCAATCCGGACGAAGTCCGTATTCCCCCCGATCGTTTTGGCGACCATTGGGTTGTGAAAGGGCGCTGAGGACATCCGTATGATCCTCGTGGTCGGTGGCGCAGGTTACGTCGGTTCGGTGCTGGTCGCCGAATTGCTCGACCGCGGGTACTCGGTGCGGGTGGTGGATCGGCTCTACTTCGGGGAGCGGGGACTGGCGCCGGTGCGCGAGCGGGTGGAACTCGTGGTGACGGACATGCGCCGCCTGGAGCCCCAGCATCTCGACGGCGTGCAGGCGGTGATCAACGTGGGCGGCCTGTCCAACGACCCTACCGCCGAATACAACCCGACTGCGAACTTCGAGGTGAACACCCGTGCCGCGGTGCGCCTTGCAGAGCTGGCACGAGCGGCTGGGGTGCGGCGCTACCTGTTCGCCTCTTCGTGCTCGGTGTACGATCGTGGGGCAAGCGACGACGGGCACGACACACTTTACGACGAGACCGCGCCCGTGGAGCCGCGCGCGGCATACGCGGCCTCGAAATACGAGGCTGAGCGGCAGCTGTTGGCGATGACCGGGCCGGATTTCTGCCCGGTGATTTTGCGGAAGGGCACCGTGTACGGCTTCTCGCCGCGCATGCGCTTTGACTTGGTGGTCAACACCTTCGTGCGCGATGCGCTCACCAGTGGCAGAATCGTCGTGTACCGGGGCGGCGAAATGTGGCGGCCTTTGATCGATGTGCGTGACGTAGCGCGGGCGTATTTAGCCTGCTTGAGCGCTGAGGAGCGCTTGGTGTGTGGTGAGATTTTCAATGTGGCGTACTGCAACATGCGGATCTCGGAACTAGCGTTGCGCGTGCGTGAGACCCTGCGCGCTGCCGGTGTCTCCGTGGATGTGGCGCCAGATTACTCGTATCGCGCCGTGCGCAGTTACCGCGTGACCACGCACAAGATCCAGGAACGTTTAGGTTTTCGTCCTGTGGTGTCGGTGGAAGACGCGGTGCGCGACATGCTCCGTCAGTTACGCCGCCCGGAATTCGAAGACCTCACCCACCCGCGCTTCGAGAACCTGCGCTGGTTACGCCTGCTCGAAGAAGCCGAGTCCATCATCGGGGTGCCCCGCTCGGTCTTCGAAGCGCCTCCGGCGCAGCCATCTCTCGCCGTGGTCCGGCGCAACTGAGGGAGGCGGCCAAACGCCGTCGCTTGCCATCGGCTTTTCGCTCGTGGTAGCGATTTGCCTTGTCAGGACAAACCTTGGAGTGCGTGCGTATGCGGTCCAAATCCAGGCTGGAACAGGCGAGTCGCGACTGCCCGGTGCAGGTCGAGGACCTCAAGATCGCCATTTACATCCCGGCGTACAACGGTGCGTCCACAATCCCGATCGTGCTGGACCGCATCCCAGAGCACATCCGCCGCATCGCAGCGGAGATCTTCATCGTGGATAACGCCAGCCCCGACAATACCTACCTGGTCGGCCTCGGCTACGCTGCTCAGAAAGGCTTGGCGAACTTGCGCGTGTACCGGAACGAAACGAATCGCGGCTACGGCGGTAGCCAAAAATTCGCTTACCAGCACTGCATTGATCACGGCTTCGATCTGGTCGTCATGCTCCATGGTGACGCCCAGTACGCGCCGGAAAAAATCCCCTACTTGCTGGAGCCGTTCCTTTTCGGCGAAGCGGACATGGTCTTCGGATCGCGCATGACAGGCGATCCTCGCGCCGGCGGCATGCCGCTGCACCGCTACTTGGGGAACATCTTTTTGACGAAGGTGGAAAATTGGGTACTGGGCTGGAACCTCTCCGAGTACCACTCGGGCTATCGGGTGTACTCGTGCGAGGCTTTGAAAAAGGTCCCGTTCCATAAGTGCTCCGACGCGTACCATTTCGACACCGAGATCCTGGTTCAGTTTGCACTCGCCGGCCTGCGCGTTGTCGAGCGCACCATTCCGACGTACTACGGAAGCGAAAAGTGTTACGTGAACATCTGGAAGTACGGCTTGGACATCTTGTGGACCATGGCCGAATTCTGGCTCCACAAGCACGGCTGGCGCCGGGTCGAGAAATTCGAGGTGTCACCGGTGCGCCCGATTCCGGGAGCTCTACCGCTGCCGGCCGTGGCACGATGAATCGGGGCGAGACAGCGCAAAGAGAAGTCACCCTTGATGCGCCGTCTCGGAGGGGGACCGTGACCGCGGCATGAGGGTGCATGTCACAGGTGCCCGCGGGTACATCGGCGCTGTCTTGGCGCCCCGTCTAGTGGAAAGTGGCCATGAAGTGGTCTGCCTCGACGCCGGTTGGTTCGAGGGGCATGACTTCGACTCGCTTCCACAACTCGCCTGGACGCGCAAGGATGTCCGCGACCTCGATGATCGTGACCTCGCTGGCGCCGAGGCAGTGGTGCATTTGGCAGCTCTGTCGAACGACCCGCTCGGAGATCGCGACGAGCGGGTCACTTGGGAAATCAACTACGCCGCTGCCGTTCGTCTTGCCCGCGCCGCTTCACGAGTGGGAGTGGAGCGGTTTGTGTTTGCCTCTTCGTGCAGTGTCTACGGCGCAGTCAGCGACGGCGAGGAAGCGAACGAGCAAACCCCTGCCAAACCGCTGACTGCGTACGCGCGCGCGAAGGTAGCCGCCGAGGAAGAGATTTTGGCTCTGGCCAGCGCCCACTTTTGTCCTGTGGTGCTGCGCTTTGCCACTGTGTACGGTCCGTCGCCGCGCTTGCGCTTGGATTTGGTTGTCAACCAGTTCGCGGCCTTCGCTGTCACCAGCGAGCAGATCGTTTTGCGGTCGAACGGTGCCGCGTGGCGTCCCTTCGTGCACACAAGTGATGTTGCCCGAGCGGTGGCCGCCGTCTTGGAGGCACCGGCCTGCGAGATCCGTGCACGGATCCTCAACGTCGGACGTGACGATGCGAACGTGCGCGTGCGCGATCTCGCCTCTTTGGTGGCCGCAGTGTGCCCTGGCACCCGTGTTCTCATCGCACCGGGGGCGGCCGCTGATCAGCGCACGTATCGGGTGAGCTTTGCAGCCTGGGCTCGTGCGTTTCCGGCTGCTGTGCCGAGGGTCGCTCTGAGGGAAGGTGTGCGCGATCTCATTCAGCGGTTTCGCGAGCGCGGGCTCGGCCAGGAAGAACTTCTCTCCAAGCGCTTCGAGCGCCTCGCCCAGTTGGAGGAGCTCGAGCGCGCCGGCAAGCTCAGCCGCGAGCTTCGCTGGCAATGAAGCCGCGATGCGGCCTTCGGCACGGCTTGTGGGCGAGGAAAGGGGCGGTTATGAAGGCTTGCCTCGTCGCGACCTGTGGGTAGGAAAGAGGCGGTGCAGGTGCTTGGGTCGTGCCCCGATACGGCGCGGGTTTACCCGAGGGCAGCAAGCCTGCGCCAAAGATCGAGTCAGAAAGGGTGGTGAGTGTGAAAGCAATCCAATTAGTCGAGCAGGAAAACAGAGCGGGTTCCGAACCGGCGCGGGCTCCCGTGTCGCGCTGGCGAGCGGTGCTTACCTCGTTGCCGTTTTGGAGCGTGCATGTGGCGTGTGTCGCGGTGCTCTGGGTGGGCTGGTCTTGGCCAGCGCTCGCTGCCTGCGCCATCTTGTACGCGCTGCGCGTGTTCGCGGTGACGGCCGCCTACCATCGCTATTTTTCGCACCGTTCCTTCCGAACGAGCCGCCCGATGCAATTCCTCTTTGCGTTGCTCGGAACGACCGCATTGCAAAAAGGACCGTTGTGGTGGGCAGCCTTGCACCGGCACCACCACCGCTATGCCGACACTGAGGAGGACATCCATCCGCCCACGGTCAAGGGCTTTTGGTGGGCGCACGTGGGCTGGATTCTTTCGCCGCTGTACGAGCGTACGCGATTCGAAGCGATCCGCGATTTCGCCCGCTTTGGTGAACTTCGCTTCCTCAATCGCTTCCACTTGCTCCCGCCTATCGTCTTGGCTGTGGGCTTGTTTGCCCTTGGCTGGCTCTTCGAAGTGAAGCTCCCCTCGCTCGAGACCTCGCGCTGGCAACTGCTCGTGTGGGGCTTTTTTGTCAGCACGGTGCTTCTCTGGCACGTCACCTTTTGCGTGAACTCGCTCGCCCATGTGTTCGGGAAGCGCCGCTTCGCCACCCGGGATACGAGCCGCAACAGCTTTCTGTTGGCACTGATCACCTTCGGCGAAGGCTGGCACAACAACCACCACCGTTTCCCGGGGTCGGAGCGTCAGGGGTTCTTTTGGTGGGAGATAGACATCACGCATTACGTCCTCAAAGCTATGTCGTGGCTGGGACTCGTGTGGGATTTGCGCGAGCCGCCCGCTTCAGTGCTCGCCGAAGCCCGCCGCAGCAGCACGGCACCGGTACTGGCGACCTCGTAAGACTCACGCGCGGAGCAGCTCTGTCGCGAGCCCGAACCCGACGACGAGGCTGAGCACCGCCGCCGTAAGCTGGAGAGCGCGGTAGAGGGAGTGAAAGCGCATCGCTGTGAGTTGCAGAGGCAGGCAGGTGAGCCAACTGAGAAGGGCCATCCCCCCAATGGAGGCTAGCCCAAAAGCGAGCAAGTAGGCCCACGCAAGCCAAGGCGCTGGCTGACTTGCCAACAAAAACAAAAAGAGGGCGGCACTACCGGCGAGGCCATGCAGGAGCCCGACCAGGAACGGCCGCAAGCGGGCCTCGCCATGATGAAATGGCTTGGCCGAGTGTTGTCCCGCGCGTGTGTGAAGGTGCGGGTGCACGTGCACGCGCGCGCCATGCCGATGCGTGTGCACGTGCAGGTGGTCACTGCGCAACCAGCGCAGTACCCCACGGAAGCCAAGGCTGATCAAAACCACGGCTACCACCAGCTCGAGGTACGGGACCATGTCCTCTGGCAGGTGAAGCCCTAAGGCGAGAACCCACACCCCTGCCCCCAACAGAGCCACCGTGTGGCCGAAGCCCCAAAATGCGCCCACTAAGGCTGCGCCCCACAAGGTACGCCGCTCGCTTGCCAAAACCGCCACCGCGGCGACGTGATCCGCTTCGAGCGCGTGTTTAAACCCCAGCGTCACGCCGGCGCCCACTACTGTCATCCAGTTTGCTTCCATATTCCTTGTCCTCGCGAACCGTCTGCTCGAGCCGCCCGGAGAACATGCGGTCGATGTTCATGCCATCGTAGCCGATGGCCTCTTCCCGCGCAGACGAGAGGATGCCGGCGCCGAGGTGCTCGTACGCGCCCAAGTACACAGCCGGAGGCGCGCGTCCGCGGCCTTCGTGATGGGCGCCGTTCGGGCCCGGAGCCTCAACCCCTCGTCGTGGTTGGACTCGGCCTCGAAGTACTCGCAGTGGTCGGAAAAGTCGAAGAGATTGAAGGCGGTGTGGTGCGGCTGGGGGGTGCTCTTGCGCAGCGCGTCCTCGAAGACTTGCTTGCGGAAATCGTGCTTGCGCGTACCCCGCTCCTTGATCTGGATGAAGTCCGCCGGCGAGAGGACGGGGCGGAACGGCCTGGGGTTCAGGAGGGCGCTGCAATCGTAGCCGGAGGTCATCGTGCCCACGGTGGGGCACACGCGTGCGTTGCTGCTCTTGCCCACCGGGATGAAGATGAAATTGCCCGAGCCCATCACTTTGTTGTTAACGAAGTTGGCGGTGAACTGCTGGGCCTCGGGCAAGGGTGAGGTGACCTGCACGGCGAGATCCGACTGGTACTTGCCGGGAAACACGCTCGCGGCCATCGGGTTGAAGCTCTGGGCCAGTTTGGCGACGTGGCTCTCGCTCATTGGGAGGACCACAGACTAACCGATCTTGGCACTCACCGGGTCGCGGAGGGAGTTTTCGAACGAGGTCTCGCACTTGCAGAACACGGCGTTGGCCGCGTGCGAGAAGAAACGCCTTCCGAACTCGCGCTGTTCGAAGGTGTCCTGCTGGTCCTCGCTGGTGAAGGAGACGATGACGCCCTCTTCGCAGAGCAATTGGGTCGTCACTCCCGTGTCCGCCTTTACGATGGTCGGGCTGAGCGGATAGTCGTCTCTGACCCCGCCGAGTCCAGTAGGGAACAGCCGAAGGTCGGCTGGCCACTCTCCCAGCCAAAGGTACGGTAGGTGTAGAGAAGCCGGCGGCGCCCGGTTTCTCGCGGGTCGCGAGTGCGCGCCCTTGATAGCGTCGAAGCCGCCCGGGTATTTCTTGGGCGCAGCGGCCAGACCCAGTTTGCAGCCGATGGAGTAATCGAAAACGGTGCCGGGGTTGCCGCCGCTCGAGCGGTGCCTTTCGTCCGAGATCTCGAGATCGAAGTCCGTCGGCGAAGACAGCCGCCGGTACTTGTTGTGGAAGAGCACGGACTGCGCCGTCGTGGTTACGAGTTCGGCGCCGTGCCAATCCTCGCAATATTCCTTGTAGATGACGCCGGTGGAATCGTTTTTCAGGTACTCCTCGACCGCTTTGGCAGCCTGATCTTGTAGTTCGAGACGGCCCACCAGGAAGAGCACGCGCCGAGCGCTGACGGAACACAGGAAGAGCTTTACAACCGCGGCCGCGCTGAGCGTCTTGCCGGTGCCGGTGGCCATCTCGAACAGGAAGCGCTTCTTGCCCTCGCGCACGGCGGCTTGAGGTTGGTGGATGGCCCTGACCTGGTCCGGCGCAAAAAGCGCAGCTTGTGGGTCTGGATGCGGGCGGCACGCTCGGATTCGTCCAGCCCGTCTCGAATCCATAGGTCGGTCGCTGGGTCAGGGCGGTGTGGTCATCCTCCGACGCGCTCCTCGACCAGGCGCTGTGGATTGGGCGTGAGCTACTTCTAGCCAGTGACCGAATCCGAGGTCGGAAACGAAGCGATGACGTGGGGGTTCCTGCGTTCCAGATCCCAGAGCTAGTGCAGGTTGCCCTCGGAGGAGGATGACGAAACGGCGATTCTGGGAACGGGCGTACTTGCTGGCCTGCTCCTTGCCGACGAGAGGGTTCTTGTCCTCCGCTTTGGCCTCCAGGACGATCAGCGGGACGCCGCGGGCGTGGAGCAGAAGGAAGTCGAGGGACCCTCCCCGTGGCTTTCTCGAAGTATTCGCCCAGGGCGTCGAGATCGGCGGCTTTGATGGCCAGGGTCGGCCCGAGCTGGATGTTGGCCGGCGCACCGCCGTTCGGGAAGAAGCGCCAACCCGCTGCTGCGATTAGCTTGCCGATCTTGACCCGGGCTGCAGCATCTTTCCCCGCCACTCTGGCCGCTCGTTCAGCAGGAGTTGTGGTCAAGCCCCATAGCGGGCGGCTTGAAAGCCGGCGCGCAGCGCCGGCCCCTGCAAGCGGTTGTTAGATGCGTGGCTACTCGATCCGGAGTTTCAAATCCGTGAGAAAGCGGCCTTCTTCCATGTTCATCTTTACCAGACCAGTCTTCGGTGCGTAGTAGAAAACGGCCTTGATTGGGTGCGGGCCCGTCGTTCCGCTCCCATTAGCCGTAATGCATCGCCTGTAGGTCTGCTCGGCACTGTCGCAGTCTTCGCTCGCAGAGATCTCCATCTCGATCGTCAGGGCGCCCTGCACGAATGTCCATTTCCGGCCGACCTCAGGGGCTGAGGGAGCTCCAAGCTCTCGGGCGCCTTCGGGTCGGTGGACTGGCACGAGTAAATACCATCTGCTGCGAGACGTAGATAGGACAAATGGGAGCTAGCACCCGGAATTTCATCGATGGTAGCGAGGATCTTATGACAGGTGTTACCGTTGATGTTCGCTGTGCCATCCTCGCGCACGATCTTAGTTCCCTCGACAACTTCCACCAAAGAAATGAGCACCTTCACGTCATAACTCTGACGTGATCCTGATGAGGCCCAGAAGTAGGCGGAACCGTCCGGTTTATGGGAACAGCCTGCCATCGGGCCGGTGCGGGGCGGCAGCAGCAACAGCTAGCAGCTTCGCGGCATCGTATTACCCTCTGTCTGGCGTTGCTTCGCGGATCTAACGCCGGTGGTCAGCCGCGCAGAGGTGTCGGCTGCAGCGTCTTGTTGCACACCTGCACCATGGGCCTGGCCAGTCGGCATGGCCCATGGTCAGTGGCCATCGAGGCCCAAAGATCCAGGAACTTTGGGACCCAGTAGCTCGGGAAGAAGATCAGCACGGCGACAGCAGAGCAACCAGAAAGGCCGGCCGCAGGAACGCATTCGATCCGAACGGTGGGTGGCACGAGCTGAGTAAAGGGACCACTGCACCTCCCCTGAGAAGGACGCCCACGAAGAGGAGAGGGCTGGCGGTAATGACGGAGATAAAGACGGCGTCCCAGGAAAGGCGAACGAACCCCGCCAACTCGAGAAACCCTACCAATCTCTCTCCTACCAGAGTCGCGGAGCGGCCAATGCCGCGTTCGATGTATACGTACGTGGTGACCCCGTCGCTGAGAAGATGCCCGACTGCGACAATGGGAAGCGCGGGGACAGCGAGGCCTCGCGCGTACTCGACAAAGGCCAGGGTGGTTGCGGACTGTGCCAGTGCTAGCCCGAACGTAAGAGCACCAGGAGCGTGAAGAGAAGGTTCAGCGCTTCCTGAAATACCGTGTCCTTGTCGATGGCACCAAAGACCTCATCTGCGAGTGTCCGTAAATCCAGTGCGTCGCGGCCGAGTGCCTCAGCGTGTGACGCGTCGAGCGCTCGGTAAGTCCCGGCCTGCGTTCACTGTCTGCTCGAACGCATTTTTCAGGACCGGTTCATCCGCTTGCTGCGGTCGCCGCCCTCCTGTTGTTTCGTTCCTTCCACCGGTTTTCTTGCGGAAGGACCGGCGAGCAGGGGCACTCACGAGAGGCATTCGGATACTTGCTCGATCCCGCATCGGCCAGTGGGACACGCCCCAAGCCGTCAGCAAAATCTTTCTGATGCACGGGCTTCATCCTGCGCCAGTGCTCTTCCATCGGTCGCCCGATGGATCGGGGCAGAATGGTTGGACGGTCGTTTGTACCGCTCCCATCGCGGATGAGATTTTCGTTCCGAGTAAAGTCAACGGCCTGTACTCGTAGCCGCGGCTACTTTGTCGAACGCGGTGCCGCATGATGCATCAACGAAGCCCTTAGCCCTTCGTCTATGTCGTGGCGGAGGAGGAACTTCAGCTCACCGGTGGCGGCAGGGAAAAAGGTTGTGCCCGTTTGCACAACGTTTCACCCGATCAGATCCGGCACCGTGCCCATATAGGAGCCGTCCTCGAAGAAGGAGTAGGGAGGCCCCGACTCGCTCAATGACTGTCCGGTTCGGACGTGTGCTTCCATGACAACGGCAAGCCCGGCGATCCGCTTGATCGCCTTTGAACGCTTGCATAGGCGACGTGCTTCACGCCGGCTTTCGGTGCGGCGCGCACGGTGTTGGGATGCTGCCACGTGCGGTAGAGAACGTCGTTGAATGAAAAGAGAAGAAGTTTCTCGACGTCTTTGAACGGCTGGACGGGGCGCGTACTCCCTGTACTCGGCGATGCGAACCTGTATGCCGCGCTGTTGCCGGTTTTCGGGCCGCTTCGGCTTCCAAGTCGGTTTGCCGAGGTTTTCTTCAGCAGAAATTCGATCGTTGCCTTGCCGAGTTGTCCTGTTGCTCCGGTTAGTAGGACCACCGTTCCTCGGTTCTTCGAGGTGAAAAAGGAAAAGCTTGCCGTCGTGCCTCCAGCTCGCTTTTTTTCGCACCGACACTCTTGCGCCACGGCTGTGGGATCGCGAGGAACATCACCGCCGACGCGAGCAGTGGAATCTTCTTCTAGTCTCCCCCGTGCTCGCCGCCGCTTTGCTCTTTGGCACGGCGGGCCGCCACCCAACCCGCCCGTTCTCGTTGGGACCTTGGGTTGTAGACCAGCGCGCCCGCAGACACGTCCTTACGAACCGTGGTTGCAGTCGCGATGTACGCGTCGTCCCCGATGCGCACCGGAGCAACGAATTGCGAATCGCTCCCCACTTGCACGCGGGCGCCGATAATCGTCTTGTGCTTGCGGAAGCCGTCGTAGTTGCAGGTGATGGTGCCCGCACCGATGTTGGTATCCTCTCCCACTTCCACGTCGCCCAGGTAGGCGAGGTGGTTAGCTTTGACTCCCGAGCCCAGGACCGCGTTCTTGGTTTCTACAAAGTTGCCGATCCGCACCCGCGCTCCGAGACGCGTACCGGGACGGAGCTGAGCGAAGGGGCCGACCACGGCGTCGTCCCCAACTTCGGCTTCCTCCAGGACGACCCCCAGCTTGAGGTGACAGCGCGCACCGATGTGGCAGTTGCCGATGCGTGCCGTACCATCGATCGTCGTGAGGGGACCGATGGAAGTGCGGCCATAAATCGTGACGTTCGGACCAATCACGACGTCGGTCCCGATCTCGACCAGCGGCCCTAGGGTCACAGAGGACGGATCAATGAATGTGACCCCCAGGTGCATCCAACGAGTGGTCAGGCGTTCGCGCAACAGTTGCTCGCAGCGCGCGAGGTCCACCCGGTTGCTCACCTGAGCAACCTCTTTTTCCTCGGCGGTAATGGGAACGATATGCAGTTCGGCAGCGCGCGCGCGGCCGACAATGTCGGTCAAATAAAATTCCCCCTGGGCGTTGGCGGCATCGAGTTGGGTCAGCGCAGTTCTGAGGAAGTTCGCTTCCACGCAGTAGACACCAACGTTTACCTCCTGAATGGCGCGCTCCTGCGGAGTGCAGTCGGCATCTTCGACGATGCAGGCCACCAAACCCGAGAACTGATCGCGGACAACGCGCCCAAAGCCGGTTGGGTCGAGCAGCACGCTGGTGAGGAGCGTCAACCCTGCTCGTTGCTGGGTGTGTGCTTGGATGACGCGCTGCAACGTGTCCTCGCTGATGAGGGGCAGATCGCTCGGAAGAATGACAACGTTCCCGGAAAACTTCGGAATGGCGGCCATCCCCGCCGCCGCGGCATCCCCGGTGCCGCGGGGTTCTCTTTGTACGGCAAAGCGCACCCCGAACGGCTCAGCGACCTGGCGGATTTCCTTGGCATGGGGCCCGACGACCACCACGATGGGGTCTGCCCCCACCCCCCGCAACAAGCGCAGTGGGTACGTAATCAGCGGTTCGCCAGCAAGCTCGTGTAACACCTTGGGACGCCGAGACCGCATCCGCGTTCCCAGACCCGCCGCTAGCACGATTCCCGCAACTCCATCGCCGGACATGTGTTTGCCTCCTTGTTTTGAGCGATCGCCGTTTGCAGCCGCTCTATATCGAAAGCCGTGCCAAGAAAGCAGCGCCCACGATCTGGCGCAGGGAACGGCCACAGGCGAACGATTCTTCTCGCAGGCGGTCTCGTTCGCACGCGCTCTCTGGCTCACTGTGAGTCGGGACGAATGCCAAGGGAGAACACGCGCGCGACCGAACCAACTTGGTCGGGCCGGCGCTCCCGTGATGTGCTGGGAAAGCGGCCGGCCGAGGTTGCCGTGCTTGACAAACAGTTGTTTGTCAGGCCACAAAGCGTGCCGATGGACCTGTCGTTTTCCGTGGAGGATCTCGCGTTCGCAGAAGAGGCGCGCTCGTGGCTGGAGGCCAACCTGCCGAAGGCTTGGCGCCGGGACCGCTTGTGGACCCGAGCGGACGACCCAGCTTGGGTGGAAATTGCGCGTCCCTGGCAACGATTGTTGTTCGAGGGCGGCTGGGCTGCCATTAGTTGGCCGCGCGAGCGAGGCGGGCGTGGTGCAGGCGTTGTGCAGCGCTGGCTGTTCGAGGAGGAGCTAGATCGCATTGGCGCTCCGCGCCCGATTGCGAGCAGTGGTGCGGTAGATCTGATCGGCACCGCGCTGCTCGAGCATGGTACGCCCGCGCAGCAAAAGCGGTTCATCCGGCCACTGCTGTCCGGCGAGGAACTGTGGTGCCAAGGTTTCTCGGAGCCCGGCGCTGGTTCGGACCTGGCGTCGCTGCGCACCCGCGCGGAGCGGCACGGCGATGAGTTCGTGGTGAGCGGGCAGAAAGTGTGGACCAGCCACGCCGACCTCGCCGATTGGTGTTTCCTCCTTTGCCGTACGGAACCGGAAGCGCCGAAGCACCGCGGCTTGAGCCTGTTGTTGGTGGACATGCACACCCCCGGGATCACGGTGCGGCCTCTGCGCCAGATCACCGGTGAAGCGGAGTTTTGCGAGGTGTTTTTCGAAGACGTGCGCGTGCCCGCGGAGAATCTCGTTGGCCAGCCCGGCAGCGGCTGGGCGATTGCGATGGGGATCTTGGCGCACGAGCGAGGTCCGGTGTGGACGTTTACCTTCCAGCGCAAGATTCGGCGCAGTTTGGATCAGCTCCTCGCTTTTGTACGGAGACACAAACTGGGGGCCGACCCGCTGATTCGGCAGTGGCTGGCGCAAGCCTTCATCGAAGTCGAAATGCTGCGCGTTAGCGGGTACCGCAGCATGACGCGGCTGTGCCGCAGCGGTCAGCCCGGGAGCGAGAGTTCGATCGAGAAAGTCATGGGCAGCGAGACCGACCAGCGCTTGCAAGACGTAACCATGCGGGTGCTCGGCGCGTGGGCCAATGCTTGCCCGGAGGGAGAGGAGAAGGAGTGGGAGCGCATGGTGCGCGAGTACTTGTACGCGCGTTCCGAAACGATCATGGGCGGCACCTCGGAGATCCAGCGTAACGTGATCGCGCAACGGATCTTGGGTCTGCCGCGGTCCGCGTGACAAACGTTTCTTAGCTGGAGGGAATCGAGATATGTCCGAGTACGGCTTTTGGAGCATGGCGCAACGCAACCCCGAACGGCTCGCACTTGTGGAGCCGGACGGTACGCGGTGGACTGCCGCGGAGCTGCTCGCCCGTGCCAACCGGCTAGTGCACGGGTTGCGCGCTGCGGGCATGCAAAAGGGGGATTGCCTGGCAGTTGTGCTGCCGAATACCGCTGACATGATCGCCCTGTACTTGGCCGCCGGCCAGGCTGGGTGGTACCTGGTGCCGATCAATACGCATCTGACTGCCAGCGAGATCGCCTACATCTTGCAGGACTCCGAGGCCCGCGTGTTCATTGCGAGCGAGCGCTTTGCTGCCAGTTGCCGGGCCGCTGCCAGCGAGGCGGGGCTACCCGAGGCGCGCTGTTTTGCGGCCGGCACCATTGCAGGGTTTCGCCCCGTTTACGACTTGGAGGCTGGGCAGCCGAGTTCGCTGCCCGAAGAGCGCACCGCCGGGCAAGTCATGAACTACACCTCGGGCACCACGGGCAGGCCCAAAGGCGTGCGCCGGCCCCTATCGCCCTACGACCCGGACACGGTGTTCTCCATGTACGGCTGGTTCTTGGCCATGTTCGGGATCCAGCCTGAAAACGACAACGTCCACCTCACCGGCTCGCCCCTTTACCACACCGCAGTGCTGCTTTTTGCCGGCGCGTCTTTGCACTTCGGCCACGCGGTGGTGCTGATGGACAAGTGGACTCCCGAGGGCTGCCTGCAAGTGGTGGAGAGGTACCGGACCACCACTACGCATATGGTCCCCACCCAGTTCCATCGCTTGCTCGCGCTGCCCGAGGAAGTGAAGCGCCGCTACGACGTATCTTCTTGGCGGCACGTGATCCACGCTGCAGCGCCCTGCCCAGTGGAAGTGAAGCGACGGATGCTCGAGTGGTGGGGCCCGGTGATCTACGAATACTACGCTGCCAGCGAGGGGGGCGGCACGATCGTGACTCCAGAGGAGTGGCTCAAGTACCCAGGGACGGTTGGCCGCGCTTGGCCAGGCGCAGAGATCCGCGTCCTCGACGACGAAGGCCGTGACTGCCCACCGGGTGTGCCGGGAACCGTGTATATGAAACTCGGCCAGGCCGACTTCGAGTACCACAAGGACAAGGCCAAGACCGAAGCGAACCGCCGCGAGGGCTTCTTCACCGTAGGCGACGTCGGATACCTCAACGAAGAAGGGTACTTGTTTCTCTGCGACCGCAAGATTGACATGATCATTTCCGGCGGGGCTAATATTTACCCGGCC
This sequence comes from Myxococcales bacterium, assembly GCA_037445065.1. Lineage (GTDB taxonomy): Bacteria > Desulfobacterota > Binatia > HRBIN30 > HRBIN30 > JBBILD01. Next base: position 85,522 of record JBBILD010000012.1, on the reverse strand, counting down.
GAAGTGGAGAATGTGCTGCTCACGCACCCCAAGGTTGCCGACGTGGCGGTGTTCGGAATCCCGCACGAAGATTGGGGCGAAGAAGTGAAGGCAGTGGTGGAGCCGGCGCCGGGTGTCGAGCCCAGCCCCGCACTCGCTGAGGAGCTGATCCACTTTTGCCGCGAGCGGCTGGCCAATTACAAGTGCCCGCGCTCGGTAGACTTCATCGACCAGATGCCGCGCGACCCCAACGGCAAGTTGTACAAGCGCAAGCTCCGCGATCCCTACTGGGCCGGCCGCGAGCGCAAGATCTGAGGCACGGATGTGCTGCCGGTGCGGCCGCGTACGTGAACGTGTGCGCGGTCGGCTCTGTGCTGGCGCTGAGTCACACACCGGAAGCAGCGGCTTAAGATCGAGGAGCTTCGCGCCCCGGTTGTTTTGTACGCCAGCGATGGCTCCGGCGAGCGTTTTCTGGGGCAGACCAGGTGCCTTGCGCCACAGTTCCTCCGCCTTGCCAACAGACCGAAGGCTACGAGCACGCCCGACTGGCAGCTTGGGAGGCCCAACCGAGTCCGGTTGGTCGCACAGGCAGCGAGCGCGTGTGCCGAGTGGCCCGGGGCTCTGGTCCGGCCGGGAACAGCCGCGCGCGAAGTGGCCTGCGGCAAAAGCCCGCAACGCAACCGCCGCAGATCCGGTCGTGCCGACCTGTAGAGCCGCCTTGTTGCTGCGATCCGCGCATTGTGTTGTTCCACGACGAGCCGCAGTCTCGCGCGCTCGAGCAGCAGGTTCCGTCCAGATGCGCCTTGCGGACGCGGCAGTGCGTCTGGGATTTTCGGGTCCACGTGCACCAACGGCCCGCTGCGATGTCGGGGTAACTCTCCCGCTTGCCTGTGTTGCCCTTGTGAAGGCGCTGCAACAGGGCGCAGAGCCCGTTTCGATGCACTCACCTCGCTCCAGGCGACGCGCCCACTGCCCATCTCATGGGAGCGAGCCTTCCGGTCCTTCGCGCGCCAGCAGCGTGAATGTACAAGGCGAAGTACACGCGGCCGGCCCTATCCGTGCGTCTACGAGATCTGGTGGATCGCTGAAGCTCGCTGCGTGTGGGGACAACTCCTGTGGGCACCGGTGGTGCTGGTTGTGGAGTAGTGGTTCCGTCGCGTCAATGGCAAGCACGGGCCTGCCCTGACAATGGAAGACCATGCCACAACGCAGGCAGGTTGGCGTGGGGACTCGGCTGTACTCGAGTGCCTGCCCGAGCGGTGGCGGGCAACGGCCGAGAACCACCCTGCGCGGAACGCGAACCTTGTGGGCAACCGTTGTACTCGCGCGCTGCGCTGTGGAGATTCATGCAGTCGTCGGCGGAGAGTGGGTGCAAGAGCCCCGTAGAACTTTGCTGAGGTAGGGGAACTGTGAGGATGCTGTGTCCATGCCCACAGATTCGCACCGGCTCCCCGCGCACCGGCTTGCTGCGGGATGTGCTGGTTCAACTCGCGTGGCGAACTGTTGTGGGCCGCGCCGACCACGTCGTAAGGACGACTCCGGGTAGTTGCCCGGGCTGCAATGCGCTGATTCTTTCCTGCTTCGGCAGCGGAAGGCACAAGCCGCGGCCCTACGCTGCAAGGTAGGCGAGATGGTGCAAGCGACCAAAGGGGTGACGCCAACCGCTAGCTGCGCACTCCGTGTGGCCATGGCTTCCGTTGGGAGGCGCTTGCGACAACTGCGACGGGGAGCGGACGGAACTTACGCGGATGCAACCTGGCGCGCGGCGAGGTCAGCAGTACGTCACAGCTCCGCGCGAAAGCGGGAGGAGGGCCCACAGTGGTCAGCCCCGATTTGACGGGCGGCGTTTGTGGTCGCCGGTGGTAGGGTTGGACGCCCGGTGCGTGGCGTGTGCCTTTAGGTACAGGCTGGCGGTTACCGCCACGGATCGGCGCCGGACTGGGAGGTTGGCACGATGCCCAGGTACGCCTTGGCGCTCAGGGCCCCGCTGGGGGAGAGGCTCAGCTTGACGTGGCTCAAATAGCGGCAAAGCGTGGATTTGGGCTCGCGTTTGCCTGGCGTGACACCAGGCCAGGCAAAAAGTTCGAGCAGTTTTTCTGGGTCGCAGGAGCCGTCGGCAACCAAGAGGGCGAGCAAGAAGGGCCATCCTGTGCTCGTGCGGGGGTAGAGCGAAACGCCCACCGAGCCCCATCCTCGAGCCGGCAGGTCGAAATCGGTTTGCACGCGCGCAGTGGATTCGGCGAAACCGCAGAGCGGTGCGTACCTGGCTAGGTGCCGCTCGATCCATTCCCCCGACCCGGGCCATTGTAGCCCGTGCAAATAGGTACGGACGCTCCGCCGCGGCAATAGAAGAGAGAGGCGGAGCGAGCGTGGCGTTCGCCCCAGAAAGAGGCCAGCATTCGCGACCAGGCCCCCAGCCGGCAGCGTGCCGATTGCATGCTCCAGGAGACTGCGCTCAGCATCGCTAAGGCTGCAGCCGAGCCGTGTGCCAATGCTGCTGATCGCTGCGCCGCACAGCGCCGCCGTGCGGCGGTTGCCCGCGGGTTCTGCGGCGAGTTCGGTCATCGCCCAGTCCAGTGCGGCGAACATACCGGCCGGACCGTCCGTACGGCGCCCGACGCAGTCGAACTCCAAGAACACGTACGGCACGCGCTGAGCCAACGGCGAACCCTTTTCGCTCCACTCGTGCAGGAAGGCACGAATGGGTTGCCAGCGTGGGTCGCGCCCGGCGCAGGCGGCCAGCGCCTGGCGCACAGTTGGCTCCTGCAAGCAGCGCGGGGCGCGACCACGCCCGTGCAGTGCCACGCCTAAATCCACTTGCTCCTTCCCGCCTGCCAGGCGGCACTCGACTCCGACTCCGTCGGCAAACGACGGCACCCCCGCCGCAGCTTTCCAGACGTGTGCCCATGCCGCCGGCGGCAACAAGGTCTTCCCGACGAGCGGCTGCGCCGCCTCGAGCAGGGCCTGGACGGAAGGCAAGGCGCGGCCGATTCGACTTACGACACAGTGAAACGGGTGTTGGCAACTGGGCGTTCGATCGGGAACAGAGAGCCGTCGCCGAGATCAATCCCGACCGAAGCGCGGTACGTGCCTTGTGGCAGCGTCATCTTGTTCACCTGAATCCGTGCGCCACGGAAGGTGGACCCGGCGTCAGGCTCGATGCGCTGTTGGAAAACTGTTGCTCCACTTCCTTCTGCCACGATTGTGACAATGCTTTTCCCCGGCAAAAACCCTTGCCCGTAGATCTCGAGGTCGAGCTGCGTTCCCTGGGGGCCAGCGCTGCCTTGGCTGGCAATGCGCACCGCGGTAATTTCGCAAACGGGGTCCGGATATGCGGCAAGAAGACCCGCCGCAGGCGGAGTGAAGCCGAAAGCGTACTCGCTCTCCTCGCTAGGATCGAAGTCCCAGCGGGACAACTCATAGAGCCAAAGGATGAAGTCGCGCACGTCGTTTCCAGAGCTGCGCAGGCTCGGATCCGGGCGGGCGATTTGCTCGAGCACCGCGAGCGCGATGTTGGCTTTCTCGAAGCTGAGCAGGGCCTTGAGTTCCGCTGCCTGCAGGCCGTTGACATAAGTGGTAGGGTCCGCGTTGAACGCCTTGCGATTGGCCAAGCCGCTACTGGGAGGAGAAGCGGTGAGGCGCTCGAGCAGGCGAGCCAGGTTTCCGAGGGGCATGGGATTTTCTCCTTTCCGCACTTGGTGCGCTGTTACCGGTGCAGGTACCATGCGAAGAAATGAACGGGCAACTCGCCACACGACTTTATTTTCGCTTGCTGGGCCCAACAGGTGCGCAGGGGCCCGCGACGCGGTACGGGCCTAGACCCGTACGGTTGCGCGGCCGGGTAGATTGGTTGCACAAGCACTCGCTGCACTGGCTGGCCGGCGCTCTGCTGGCTGCAGCGAGCGCGGCTCCGTGCTGGGCTGCGAGCGCCGGCGATGCGTGCCGGTGTCCGCTCCGCTGCCGCCCGGTGGCAAAGGGTCCTGGCGACTTCATCCTGCGCCTTTCGGGCACACCGACGGCTTCGCTGCTCGCGCAAGTAGAGCAGCATGCGTCCAACCTCCAGCGCGTGGGCTCAGGGAGCACGTACCGCTACACGCTTACGCTTGCTGGGCAGGTCGAACAAGATGCCGTGCGCGCTTTGCCGGGAGTCGCTGCACTCGAGCCGCTGTGCGCGTACAGCTCCCAGCAAGCTCCGGGCGAGGCGCCCTTGGCGTGGAACCTGGAGGCGATCGCCGCTCCGGCAGGATGGCAAGCGTTGGGCTGGCCTCTCGTGCCTCTGGATGCGCGCACGGTCGCGGTGGCGGTGGTGGATACGGGTCTTGCCGATGGCCACCCGGATCTTGCCGGGCGCGTCGCTGCGGAACGCGTCAACTTCACCGCTTTTCCGCCGAATGCGGATACGAGTTCCGACTCGAGCCATGGCACCGCTGTGGGCAGCATTGTGGCGGCCCTGATCGGCAACGACGACACTGTGCCCTACGGAATTGACGGCGCCATGGCGGGCGCCACCATCGTCCCCTGCAAGATGGCGGGCTCTGCCTTTGCGAGCCATGCCGCCCTCCTCGCTTGCCTGGCCTGGCTCGGCGAGCTTCAGCAGCAGGGCATCCGAGTGGTGGCGGCGAATCTGTCCTTTGGAGGGCCCTGCTGCAGTTGCGAGTTGGATTTCGAGGTACAGCGCTTGCGCGAACGCGGGATGTTGCTGGTCGTGGCGGCGGGCAACGCCAACCAGGACAATGATGCGCCACAAGGTTGCCCGTGGTATCCCGCTTCTCTGCCGCGCTCCAACGTGATCGCGGTCACCGGCATGGATCCGTACGGAAACGTGATGGGTCGGAAGGGCAAGCGGAGTGTCCACATTGCTGCCCCGGGCCAACGCATTCCGGTGCTCACGACTGGCGGGGGGAAAACCGTTATGCCCGGCGGGACCTCGTTTGCCGCGCCCCACGCCACCGCCGTGCTCGCCATGTTGGCCGCACAAGATGCAAGCCGCGGGTGGATCGCACTGCGCAACTTACTGCTGGCAGGAGGACTGCCGCGTCCATCCCTCGCGCCGGCTACCATCACCGGGCGGGCCGTGCTCGCCGCAGGCGCGACTGGCAATGGTTCGTTGACCTGCAGCGGGCAGCGCGTGCGGCGTCGCCTCGAGCCGAGCGTAGATGTCGTTACCGCTGAGCCGGGAACGGTCCTGCCGGTGCGCGCTCTGGATGTCACCTGCGCGGCGAGCAACGGACCTCTCCGCGTTCAGGTCTGGCAGGTGCGCCCGAGCGTGCAAGACGCGGGCACATTCACACTCGATGACCAAGGGCAAGGGGCTGACGACTGGCCCGGCGACGGAGAACTCGCTGCGACCTGGCGGGTGCCGTCAGGGCATGCCCGCACCTACCAGCTCGTCTTTTGGAACGATTCTTCAGAAACGCTGACGGTCGAGGTCCCGTAACACCTTTTGCAAGGTGTAGGTGCACGAAGCCGTCCCGCGGAGCGCCCCTTGCGCCACCGGGCAAAGTGCCGTAAGCCTGCGCGCCACAGGGAGGAACGATGGACGCGGCCTTGGTGATTCGGTTTTTGGCGACGGCGTTTTTTGCCATCACCTTTTTACAGTCAGGGCTGGACAAAGTGGTGGATCGCGACGGGAACCGGGCGTACCTGGAAGAGCACTTCCGGAATTCTCCGCTCGCGCCCTTCGTTCCCGGGCTGCTGACTGCCCTGACTGTGATCGAGCTGCTTGCGGGCAGCATGTGCGCTTTGGGAATCATCACCTTCGATTTTCGTTCCCCCGGGTTACGCCTGGCTGGGTGGGGACTGGTGCTCAGCGGCGTGGCTCTCTTGTGCCTGCTCTTCGGCCAGCGCCTGGCCAAAGACTACGCGGGTGCCGCGGTCGTGGCGACGTATTTCGCTGCCGTTCTACTCGGCCTGCTGGCGTTCCATGGGTGAAAGCAGTGAGTGGAGGGAGGTCGTGCCCGTAAGCAGCGAGACGTTTCGGCGCGTTCTCGGTCACTTTGCGGCCGGGGTAACGGTGGTCACTACGACCGACTCGGAGGGAAGGCCTTACGGCCTCACGGCGACGGCTTTTACGTCGGTGTCGCTGGAACCGCGGCTGGTGCTGGTGTGCGTAGACCGCAAGTCCGAGACACACCCACACGTCGCCACTTCTAAGGTGTTCGCGGTGAATTTCCTTGCTGAGGGGCAAGAAGAACAGTCGCGGCGCTTTGCGGTCTCCGGAGGAGACAAGTTCGCCGGCGTTGCGTATCGCAAGGGTGTCACCGGTGCGCCGTTGCTGGCGGGCACCCTGGCTTACGTCGAGTGCCGCCTGCAGAACATCGTCGAGGCGGGGGACCACACCATTTTTATCGGTGAGGTCGTGGATGCGGCGTGCGCGGCAGACGACGGTGGCGCTGCGACAGCGAGCCGGCCGCTGCTGTATTACCGCGGCCGCTACCACCGTCTGGTAGACGAGGCGGCAAGTTGAGAGCACCGGGGGAACCGCCGTATAGCGGCCCCCCGTTCCTCGAGCGCGAGCTTAGACGTTCGCTTCGAACAGGCCGGCTGCGCCCATGCCGCCACCGATGCACATGGTCACGATGCCCCAGCGCTTCTTCTGGCGACGCAGCTCGAGCAAGATATGCCCGGCCAGGCGCGCCCCCGTCATGCCGTACGGGTGGCCGATGGAAATCGCCCCGCCATTTGGGTTCAGCTTGTTCGGATCGATCCCCAAGCGATCGCGGCAGTACACGACTTGCGAGGCGAACGCCTCGTTCAACTCGATGATGTCAATGTCGTCGAGCTTCTTGCCGTGACGCTTGAGGAGCTTCGGCACGGCAAACACTGGCCCGATGCCCATCTCGTCCGGCTCGCAGCCAGCGTACACACAGCCGCGGAAGAAGCCGAGCGGCTCGATCCCGAGCGCCTTCGCCCGCTCGAGCGATGTCATCACCACCACCGCTGCCCCATCGGCGAATTGCGAGGCGTTGCCAGCCGTGACCGTACCGCCCTCTTTGAAGGCCGGCGGCAACTTCGCCAGACCCTCTAGGGTGGTGTCAGGCCGGTTGCACTCGTCGCGGTCGACCGTCACCGTCTTCATGGATCGCTCGCCGGTGGCTTTGTCCACCACTTCCATTTGCACGGTCATCGGCACGATTTCGTCTTTGAACTTCCCCGCTGCTTGCGCCGCCGCCGTGCGTTGCTGCGAAGTCAACGCATACAGGTCCTGCGCTTCGCGGCTAACCTTGTAGCGCTCCGCCACCACCTCGGCGGTGAGCCCCATGGGCATGTAAATCTCTCGCTTGTGATCCAGCAGCCAGGGATTGAAAAGGTCTTTCTTGTTGAAGTCGTTTTGCAGCATGGTGATTGATTCGAGCCCGCCAGCCACCACTACGTCGGCCCCCTCGATCTGGATCATGTGGGCCGCCACCATCACTGCGTTTAGCCCAGAGGAACAAAAGCGGCTCACCGTGCAGCCCGGCACGTCCACCGGCAGACCCGCCATGACCGCCACATTGCGCCCCACATTGAACCCTTGCGGTCCCTCGGGGAAACCGGTGCCCATCACCACATCGTCAATCTCTTTCGCGTCAATTTGCGGCACCTTCTTGAGTGCCTCGCGCACGCAATGCGCAGCCATGTCGTCGGGCCGGGTCTTGTTGAACGAGCCACGAAACGACTTGGCCAAGCCGGTGCGAGCCACTGCTACGATTGCTGCTTCACGCATGGAACTCTCCTCTATGGATCGAAGTCGGACCCGTACTCTCTCAATTTGCCACACGCGGTGCAAGCCTATCGCCACAGGCGCGGCTTGGTTACCTTGGCGCCCACATATGAGCCGGCTCGGCAGGCTCGTCCCTGCCTTGGTGGTGTTCCTGGCGATCGGGCAAGCGTACGCTGCAGCGGAGCGCACGATCGAGGTGCCCCTGCACTTGGATCACGCCTTCGTGCGCGAGGCGCTGCTGGCACAATTGTACACGACAGCCACCGGCAAGGCGGTGGTGTGGGACGATGGCAGTGGGTGCAACTTCGTCAAATTGCGGGAGCCGCACGTGGATTCGCGCGCCTCCCGGCTGCGCTTGCGCACGCGTGCAGAGATACGGGTGGGTACCTTGGTAGGTCGCAACTGCTTGGCGCCGGTGCAGTGGGACGGATGGCTGGAGCTGTTGGAAGAACCGGTGCTGCGCACCGATGGCAAAGCGGTGCGTTTCGAAGTGGTGGAGTCTGGGTTGTACGACGAAGACGGAAGCCGCGCCTGGATCGCGGGGCGTGTGTGGAACGTCATTCGCGAGCAAGTGGAACCGAAGTTCGAGACCGTGGAAATTGATTTGCGGAAGTCGGCAGAGGAGCTGCGGCAGGTCTTGCCCCTTTTCTTGCCCGCGCACGAGCGCAGTGCGATCGAGCGGATGCTGAGCAGTTTGCGGTTTGCGCGCGCCAGTGTGACAGCCCAAGGGGTGGATGCCGCCCTTGCCGTCACCGTACCCCTGCTCGATCGCCCGACTCCGGTGGCGGAGCCGACTCTCACCCCAGAGGAGCTGGCTCGCTGGCAAGAGGCAGTCGATCGCTGGGATGCCTTTCTCACGTACACGATCAAATTCGTTTGGGCCGATTCCTTGATCCACGAGTTGCGTCAGCCTCTTGCCGAGGTTTTGCTGGAGGGCCGCTACGAAATTGTCGAAGCATTGGCACCGAGCGAGCCGGGGGCCCCCGATCCAGTTCCGGCGCTGTTCGTGAAAACCTGGCAGCGCTTGGCTCCCCTCCTGCGCCAGGTTGCCGCGCGGGAGCCCGGGGCAGAGGCGCTGCGCTACTTGAGTTTCATTCAAGCTGGGGATGCCTTGGCTGCGTTGCAGGAGATCGGACCGAGTGTCGGCCTCGACCTCAGCGCCGACGGACTGCGTCGCTTGGCAAGAATGCTTGCCCCGGCCGACGCTTCCGATCCGCTTCGCTTCGACACTGCGGTGGACCCCGAGCTACGCACGCTGCTCGGTTTCGGCCCGCCGCTGCCGCCGCCCGACTTGAGTGGGATGCCGCTCAGTTGGTGGAACTGGCTTTTGCCCGCGGCTTGGGCCGCCGATGCGCCCTCTCAGCAGGTGTTGGCACAGTGGCTCGCGACCCGAGACAACCTTTCGACGTACTTGCCACGAGTGCGCGCCTTGCTCGACGAGGTAGCGAGCGAGGCGTTGCGCTTGGGCGGGATGGAGGAGGAGATCCAAGTGGTTTACCGCAACATCGTCTTTGCCACCGCCTGGCAGGAGAGCTGCTGGCGCCAATTCGTGCAAAGCGGCGGACAGATCACGTACATCCGCTCCGCGGTGGGTTCGTCCGGACTCATGCAAGTAAACGAACGCGTGTGGCGGGGTGTGTACGATCTGCGCGGGATCCGCTGGGACATCCGTTACAACGGCCGTGCTGGCGCGGAAATCGCGCGCCACTACTTGCTCGACTTTGCCCTGGCACGCGGCGAGCACAAACAACCGGGCGGACTCGATAACTTGGCACGCGCCACCTACGCCGTGTACAACGGCGGCCCCGGCCACCTGGCCCGCTACCGGCGGGCGAATACCAAAGCGGCCCTCAAGAAAATTGACACGCTTTTTTGGGAGAAGTACCAGGCGGTGCGCGACGGTAGGGTCATGGAGGTCGCACGCTGCCTCGGGGGCGAGCTTCCCAGTGCCGACGACCAATAAGGGCTGCAGTCACGGGCCCGGGGTCGGGATCGGCGTAAACGTGAGGCGCAAGCGCAGTGATTCGGCAGCGGTGTTGTTGAGCGCATCGCGAACCTGCACGGTGAGGTTGGCCTCCGCATCTTGCAAGTCGAAATAGGGCCGGGCCCCTCGAATGCTGAACGCAATCGGCCCCGAGAAGACTCGCTCATCCTCGGCTGATGAGAAACGAACCAGGTACTCATCGTTCACTGCGGGCTCGGTGCCGTTGAGGCCACGAGTGGCGGTCTCCAGGCGCACGCGCACGCGGATGCGGTCGTCGAGGCTAAAGCAACGGCCGCCCAACTTGAGACGGAGTTGCGCGCTTTGCTGGAGGTTGTTCTGCAAGTACTTGAGGTCGCAGTCCTGGAGCACACGGAAGCCGGCATCAATGTCTTCGCTGACCCACAGTTCTCGCCCAGCTGGGCAGGGCAACGGCGGGGGCAGAGACCGCGGTGGTTGCGCGGCGCCGCAGCAAGGAGCCGCTACCGAAGCGAGTAGGCGCGAGCAACCAACCGCGGCGTCGCAAGCGGGCTCGCTGCACGAGTCCACCGCATCCACGGTGAGGCCCAGTACCGCCTCGGTGGCAAGCGGTGGGCTTCCGCTGTCTTCACAGCGGACGGGCAGCGTGTATGTGCCCACATCGGCTTCCCGGGGTAGCCAGCGGAACAGTTTCTCCTCGTCGCTCCACTGCGCGGCGTGCGGGAGGTCGGAGATCGTGCAATGCACCTGGTCGCCGTCCGGGTCCACGACACGCACCGCATAGGCGATCTCGAAGCCAGCGTAGGCGCGGTACCAATACGGGAGTTCGAGTCGAGGAGCCCGGTTCGGGCGCGGTGTGGGCGAGGCGGACGGTGTGGCGCTCGCAGTGGGCGAGCGGCCCGGCGTGGGAGAGGAGGTAGCACACCCGCGCAGCGCCGCGTTTACGCCCGCAACAATCTCATCCACGGTAATTTCCACATCGCCATTGCCGTCAGCAGCCAGGCACGATTCGACCGGAACGCTGCCCAGTGCAATGGCCACCGCACGAACGATTTCGTCAACGGTTACCTCTCCGTCGCCATTGCAATCGCCCGCGCAACCGCGCGCGGGGCCTGCAAAGAGGCTGCTCGCCATAACGAGCACTGCCGCTACCGCGATTCGCAACTCCATTGGGCGGCACACCATACCGAAGGTGCGCGGACACGGGAAGGCAAAGACCTGGAGTGGCCCGGATGCGGGAGGGCGCGGTGGGGGCAAAGCGCTTGACCCGCTGCCCTTCGAGCCAGTATGGGCGCCTTCATGCAGCCGCTCAGGGACAAGGTGGTCGTGATCACCGGTGCCTCCACTGGCATTGGCGCTGCAGCCGCGCGGGCGGTGGCGCAAGCGGGCGGGCGCGTGGTACTCGGTGCGCGGCGCGAGGAACTGTTACGGGGAGTTTGCGAACAGATTCGTGCCGGCGGGGGCGAGGCGACCGCCGTGCGCCTCGACTTGCGTGACGAGCAAAGTGTCGAGCATCTGATGACAACCGCTGTGGAGGGCTACGGGCGCGTGGATGCACTGGTGAACAACGCCGCCGTGGGGTACGTGCGCACAGTGGCTGACGGTCGAACCGAGGAATGGCGGGCGATGGTGGAGACCAATCTCCTCGGTGTCCTGTTCGCTTGCCGCGCCGCCCTCCGCCACATGCTGCCGCGTGGCAGCGGGGACATTTTGAACGTCACCTCGGCAGCGGCTTACGAAGCTTGGCCGTATCTCTCTGTGTACGCGGCCACCAAAGCTGCGGTGCACGCCCTCTCGCAGGGGCTGCGCGCGGAGGTTGCAGAGCACGGGATCCGGGTGATGACGCTCGAGGTGCACAACATTGGCGGTACTGGGTTTGCCGCGAACTTCGATCCTTCCGTGATGAAGGAAGCGGTGGCCCGCTGGGAAACCTTGGGTTTGTTGCGCCGCAGTAGCGGGATGTTGCAAGCCGACGCTGCGGCACAGGCGGTCGTTTTTCAACTGGCACAGCGTGACCCGGCAAGCGTCCACCACCTCACCCTGCGCGCGCGTGCCAACTGAAGGCGGCAAAGCCAGAGCAGATGCTTGCACCTCGCGTCACGAGTCAGTGGGAACCGTAGTGGCAGCTACCGCTGCGAAGCACTGCAACACGGCGTCGCTGTTGGTCACAGTTGAAATGAGGGGCAAAATGTTTTCCACTGAGAAGCGGTGCCACTCGGGTGGGTAGCTGGCACAGCAGTCTTCGATGACGAACACCTCGAAGTTCCGGTTTACCGAGGCGCGCACCAACCCTTCGACCGCGAGATTGGTGGACACGCCGGCGACCACCAGTTGCGAGCGGCGCAGAAGGCTCAGCAAGGGGTAGAGTTGCGTGCCGTAAGAGCCGTCAATGCCGACGGTGCGTTCGAGCACGAAATCGCCTTCCTGAGGCGCCAGTGCCTCGTGCGTTAACGCCCCCCACGTACCCGCGATCAAGGTTGGCCGCCGCTGCGCCCGCCGGTGCAGCAGGGTGTTCGGCCGGGGTAAATCGGGCCGCAACGCGACGTTGATGTAAAAGACCGGAACCTTTACCGAGCGCGCTGCCTGAATCACCGCCGCCAAGCGCGGGATGACGCCGCGCTCTTGGACTGCCCCGGCTAAGGCGGCACCGATGCCGCGCTGGCCAATGTTCGATTCGTGCACCATGTCGTTTTGCATTTCGACCACGCACAGCGCGGCCGCCTGTGGCTGTAAGGTGGCTCCTTCCATCGGCATTGTCGCTCTCGTTCACTCGAACACGCCAGCGGCGCGCAGCTCTTCGAACTCTTCGGGCTTCATCCCTAGTAGCTCGCGGCAAACCAGCTCGGTGTGCTCCCCCAAACAAGGTGCGGGGCGGCGAATCTCGGCGTCCATCCGCGCGGAGTGAAAGGCGGGGCGCTCGCACAGGTGTTCTCCGATCACGGGATGCTGCACGGAACGGAAGTGACGCCGGTGAGCCAGTTGCGGATCTGCCAGCAGTTCAGGAAAGTTCCACACCGGTGCTGCGTCGAGACCGGCCTCCGCAAGCTGCGCTGCCAGCCGCTCGTTGTCGTGCTGGCGGGTCCAGCCTTCGATGGCGCAATCCAACTCGGCGGCGTGTTGCAGTCGGCCGGCCACGGTGTCGAAGCGACGGTCCTGCGCCCAACCCGGCTCACCCATGATGCGGCGCAGCGTGCGCCAATCTTCCTCGTTGTGCACGGCCAAGGCAAGCCAGCGATCGTCGTCGTCGCCGCGCGGCGCGCACCGGTAAACCCCGTGCGGGGCTGCGTAGCGGGATTGATTTCCGCGGCGGGTCAGCACTTCGCCGGTGGCGGTGAAGGTCAGGATGTTCTCGCTCAAGCAGGCGATCCCGCCTTCGACCTGGGAAAAGTCAATGTACTGCCCCTTGCCAGTGCGCTGCCGGTAGAGAAGGGCAGAAGCCACGAGGAGGGCGACGAAGCGGGGTGCGAGCGAGTCGGTAATCGTACCGTAGGGGCCGAGCGGTTCGCGGTCCGGCCAGCCGGTGAGATGGTTGAACCCAGCGAGCGCCGAGCCTTGGCCGCCAAAACCTGGGTAGTTGCGGTCCGGACCGGTCTGCCCATTGAGGCAGGTACTGATCATGATCAGCTCGGGCTTGCGCGCGGCCAGTGTCGGGTAATCCAGGCCCCAGCGCGCCAGGATTCCTGGGGCGAAGTTTTCCGCCAACACGTCGCACCAATCGACCAGGCGCAGCGCCACCTCCCGTGCGCGCGGGTGATTCATGTTGAGGGCAATGCCCAGCTTGTTCGGATTTACCATCGCGAACATGTGGCTGCCGTCGAAACCGTGCGGATCGCCGGGCTTGTAGCGCAGCAAGCGAATAAAGTCGGGCCGCAGGCGGCTCTCTACGCGTACCACCGTGGCGCCAAAGTCGGCAAAGTAGCGGCTGGCGAGCGGGCCAGCCGCACCACCGCCGAACTCGAGAATCTTGATCCCTTCGAACCACGAAGGCGCGGCTGCCATCAGATCACACCTTCCTTGGCGAGCCCCACGGGGTCAAAGCCGAGAGCGGCATACACCTCGGCGTTGTGCTCGCCAAGCATGGGCGCAGGACCGCGCACGCGGATGTTGCCCAAACTGTTGCGGGCAAAAGCGCCCGGGTACAACAGGGTGAGGGAGCGTTTGGGGTCCTCGATGCGCACGAAAAACTCGCGCGCGGCAAGTTGGCGAGAGGAGACAATTTCGCGCGCCGTGTTCGCCGGCGCCAAAAGCAAGTTCCGCGCGCAGGCAACCTCGAACAGTTCCTGCATGGTCTTGGTGCGAAAGAACGCGGCCAGAGCCTCTTCGATTTCGTCCACCTCTGCTTGTGTGATCACGTTGTGGTTGTATTCGTCCCAGTTGCGGTCGCGCAGCGCCGGTGGGGCCATGCCGCACTCGTCCATGTATTGCACCAGAGCCTTGATGCCAGGAATGCGCGCCGGACCGCCGCGCAGGGCGAACGAAACGTAGCCGTCTTTGCAGGGCCAGAGCTCGCGGAAGAACGCCCGTGCGCCGCGAAACCCGCCGCCCACGCGCTTACCGGCGAAACCCGTAAACGGGAACTGCATCGGTGTCGTCATGTTTGGCATGACCATGCACGCTTGCAGCGAGACATCGAGAGTGTCGCCGTGGCCCCGTGTGGCGACTCCCCAGAGTCCAAAACTGACCGCCACGGCGGCTTCGATCCCGCCGTGGAAGTGGGAAACGGGAAGGCTGCAACGCACCGGAGCACGGTCTGGATTCCCGGTTGGATAGAGGTTTCCGCCGAGGGCGACCACGGTCAGATCGGAGCCGCGGCGGCTTGCGTAGGGCCCTCCGTGGCCAAACGGACTCACCCGGCAAACCACGAGTCGCGGGTTCCACGCCAGCATGTCCTCGTCGCTGGCGGGGAGAGGTCCCCAAGCCCGGGAGTCTTCGTCGCCTACGGAGTAGAGCACCACGTCGGCACTCTCGACCAACGCCCGCCAGACAGCACGGGCCCGAGGATGGTGGCTAGCCAGCGTAATGCCACGCTTGCTGGTGTTGTAAGCCAGAAAGGGAACGGAGCGTTCAGGGTTCTCCTCCCCGATGAAGGGACCACGACGGCGGCTCGGCTCGCCCTGTGGTGGTTCCACCTTGATCACCTCGGCGCCGAGTTCCGCGAGAAACTTTCCAGCTAACGCGGCGCACTCCCCGCTTCGCTCGAGAATGCGGATACCGCTGAGGTTGCCGAGCTGTGGGGACATGCGCTTGCGTTACCAACCGTTGTGAGCGGCGGTCAAGGGAGCGTTGGTTTCCGGCCTAACGCTGAGCATCCTCTACTGGGGGGATGTACTGGTGCTCTTCTAAGTACCGGAGAACCCGGGCCACACACTCGGCTTCCGATTCGCGATCGGTGTGCAAAATCAGTTCGGGGTGGAGCGGCGGCTCGTAGGGTGCAGAGACTCCTGTGAATTCCGGGATCTCTCCAGCACGTGCCTTTTTGTAGTGGCCCTTGGGGTCGCGCTGCTCGCAAACCTCGAGCGGGCAGTCCACGAACACTTCGATGAACTCTCCGGCCTGCATGAGCGCCCGCACGCGATCACGATCCGCACGGTATGGTGAAATGAAGGCCGTGATGTTGATCACCCCCGCGGTGGTGAACAGCTTGGCGACTTCGCCGATCCGGCGGATGTTTTCCTCGCGATCTTTGGGGGAGAAACCCAGGTCACGGTTCAAGCCGTGGCGGATGTTGTCGCCGTCGAGCACAAAAGCGTGAACGCCACGCTCCCACAGCGCTTTCTCGAGTGCCACGGCAATGGTGGATTTGCCAGAGGCGGGAAGCCCCGTGAGCCAAATCGTACACGCGCGATGCCCGGTGATGGCCTCGCGGTCTTCTTTGGTCACCATCCCCGGGTGCCACACCACGTGCTTCGACTTGAGATTGGCCATGTTCCTCCCTCGCAGAGCCAGCGATCTAAATGCTTTCGCGCCGGGCCGCAATTGTTTCCCAGCCGGGTTGAGGGGCGTGGCCGGCGAAACGGTGAGGAGCTGCTCGGCAGGGGGGCGTGCGGGGTGGCATAGGCTGCACTTTGTTCCTTGCCATCCGTTCTTCCTGCGGAGTATGCAAGCGGGAAGCGGGGTGCAGTGGCATGAGCTGGGCACGTCGCCTCTGGCCAGCAGGGCAGATGCTGCGCGCGACGCAGCGTTTCCGCCGCGGGCGGCTGCGGGTGGCGGGGACGCTCGCGAGCGAGGTGCTGTGGATTTGCCTCGAGTTTCTTCCAGTACCGGTGGCGCGTGCGGACTGGAGCTTTGAAGACCACACGGCGGCCAGTGGTTTGGTAGCGTTTCACGGTTTTGCGGAGGAGACGCTCAGTGGTGTGGAATGGAGCAGCGGGGGAGCGGCAGCGGGCGATTACGATGGTGACGGCTGGCTCGATTTGTACGTGGTCGGCGGCAGCGCGGCGCCGAATCGGCTCTTCCGCAACCGCGGCGATGGCACCTTCGACGAGGTCGGCCGTCAGGCCGGGGTTGACCTGTCGGGCCAGATCAGCGTGGGCCCGAGCTTTGTGGATTTCGACGGCGACGGGTACTTGGATCTCTTCGTAGGCGCGCTGGTTTGCCCGCAGAAGACGGGTTTTTGTGACGGGGTGCGCACCCCCCAGCGCGGGCAAATCCGGCTGTTTCGCAACCTCGGCAACGGTACGTTCGAGGACGTCACGGAACGCTCGGGGCTGCGCGCCACGCGCGATACGTTCTCCGCTTCCTGGGGGGATGTGGACGGTGATGGTGACTTGGACTTGTTCCTCACCCACTGGGGCGAGTTTCGTCCCCCGGGCTCGAGCGAGCATCTGTGGCGCAATAACGGAGATGGCACGTTTACGGACATCAGCGTGCCGAGCGGTATCACGGCGGCATACACGTTCTCGACCGGAGAGATCGGCGATCTTTCGTTTACTGGCAATTTCGCCGACCTCGATAGCGACGGCTGGCTGGACTTGCTGGTGGCGGGGGACTTCCGCCAAAGCAAAGTGTTCCGCAACCAAGGGGCAGGGCAGTTTACGGAGATCACCGATGCAACGATCTCGGACGAGAACGGGATGGGTGCCGCGGTCGGAGACTACGATAACGACGGAGATTTGGACTGGTTCGTGAGTAGCATCTGGGATCCAGACCAAGACAACCGCGGCAACAACTGGTATGTGAGTGGCAACCGGTTGTATCGCAACCGGGGCGATGGCTCGTTTGACGATGTCACGGACCTGGCCGGAGTGCGGGAAGGCTACTGGGGCTGGGCTGCCACCTTTGCCGACTTCAACAACGACGGCTGGCTCGACCTGTTTCACGTGAACGGCTGGCGAAGCGACGACCCCAACGCACACGAGTTCCACGCAGACCCTGCGCGGCTGTTCGTCAATCAAGGGAACGGCCGTTTTATCGAGCAGGCGCAGGCTCTTGGCCTCGACGACCGCGGGCAGGGGCGCGCCGTCGTTGCCTTCGATGCGGATCGGGATGGGGACCTCGATGTGTTTGTCGGCAACATTGCGGGCGAAGCGCGCTTTTATCGAAACGACGCGCCACCCGGGAACTTTTTCTCCGTGCGCCTGCGCGGCTCCGGTGCAAACCGCGAAGCGATCGGCGCACGGGTCTGGATTCGAGCCGGCAATTTGCAGCAAATGCGCGAGCTGCGCTGTGGGAACAACTTCGTTTCGCAAGACCCGGCCGAAGCCCACTTTGGATTGGGAATGGCACACCGCGTGGACGAACTGCGCGTCCGCTGGCCGAGCGGGCGGGTCGAGAGTTGGGGGCCGCTGCCCGCAAACGCATGGGTGGTGGTGAGCGAGCGAACTGGCCTCGTGAGCGTCGAGCCGCGTCGGTCGCCGACGCCGGTGCTGTCTCCGACCCCGCCAGCGGTGGAGTCACCGCTCGTGATCGCCACACAGACACCAAGCGCATCGCCCGGATCGCATCCGACCCTAATTGCCTCTGTGACCCTGAGTCCGACGATCGAACCGGCTTCGCCGACGCCCTCGCCGGTCGCCACAGCGAGTGCGACAGCCACGGACGACGGCTATGGGCCAGGTGACCGGGTGAGCTGCGTGGGAGACTGCAACGGGGACGGCAGCGTGACCGTAGACGAAATCATCCGCCTCGTGAACCGCATTTTCGGTAGTCCACCAGCGGTCTGCCAAGCCGGGGCTCCTGACGGGGAAGTCCATGTGGCACACGTCGTTTGTGCGGTGCTGCACGCTTTGCAGGGATGCGGCGGCCAGCAGGATCGCTGCGGGGAGCAGGCTAGGGGCTAACGTCATGCCCGATTTTTACATGAGGTGATGGAGTGCCCGTCCGCGGAAGCAGACCCAGTGGGTGGTCTCTGGAGGGCGCAGTCGGAGAAGCAGAGAGCGGGCGGCGGCCGGGCTACCGTGAGCGCGAACGCGGTGGAAATCGGTCGTGAGAGGGTCAGCGAACCCCGAGTAGCCCCTCCGCGTTGCGGGGCCACGAACCGAGTCGGCTGCGCGATCCACGACTGGCGAAGCGTGGCCCTTGCGAGGGAGCACGGGCGTAGGTAACACGCCTTCGTTGGAGCGGCGAGAACCTCGCAGAAGATCAGGAGAAGGAGTCCAGGGAATGGCGATTGCGTTGAACCAGATTTCAGCGTTGGCAGCACAGTACGCGGACCGTCATCCGCGCGACATCTTGGCACTCGCGCTGAAAGAGTATCCGGGAGAAATTGCGATCTCGTTCAGCGGTGCGGAAGACGTCGTGCTCGTGGACATGGCGCACAAGATTGGCGGGAACTTCCGCGTGTTCAGTTTGGACACCGGTCGCCTGCATGCGGAAACCTACCGGTTTCTGGAGAAGGTTCGCGAGCACTATGGGATTCCGATCGAAGTGTATTTCCCTCGTCCGGAGGCAGTGGAGAAGCTGGTCCGCGAAAAAGGGCTGTTTTCCTTTTACAAAGACGGCCACAAGGAGTGCTGCGGCATTCGCAAGGTCGAGCCCTTGGTACGCGCACTAGCACCGCTCAAAGCTTGGGTGACCGGCCAGCGGCGCGACCAAAGCCCGGGCACCCGCGCCGATGTGCCGGTGATTCAAGTGGACCCCACGTTCGGGTCAGAGGAGCGGCCTCTCGTGAAGTTCAATCCGCTCGCGAACTGGACCTCGAAGCAGGTGTGGGCCTACATCAACGAGAACCGCGTTCCCTACAACGAGCTGCACAACCGCGGCTTCATTTCGATCGGCTGCGAACCGTGCACTCGCCCGACCAATCCAGGAGAGCACGAGCGAGCGGGGCGCTGGTGGTGGGAAGAGGAAACGCAAAAAGAGTGCGGTCTGCACGCGGGCAACGTGCGCTGAGCGGAGGTCGGGTGGATCAGGGGGAAGCCCCGCCCCGCCACTCCCCGCTGGTTAGTGCCCGTGCCCGTTAGATCCCGCCGACGTCATCCGGGTCGATCGCACAGGCTTTTTCTGTGCTGGTGAGGCTTGTGCGGAGCCGTTCCCGGATGAGTTGCAAGACGTTGGTGTAGACCGTCTCGGTCGTGTCGTCGCGCACCACAAAGAACGGCGCGCGGTCAACTCCGAGCGTGCGGCTCAGTTGCATGCCAGGGCTTTGCGGGTCGCGCTCGTCGGCCCACACCACCTCGTCAATGCGGGCCCATAGGCCTTTCCCTTGGAGAAGTTCCGTCACCTCTCGGCACTTGCGGCACTCGGAGCCGTCCGCAAGGCGCTTCTTGACCATGAGGATCTGCATGGGTGTGTCCTGTAGTCCTCGCCGCGCAGAGTCACAAGCTGCCTCAGCCGCCCATCACTGCCGCGGCCAGCTCCTCGGCCTCGGCTAGCAAGCGCTGCAAGGGCCTGAGTCCGAGCCGCCAGCAGTCGGGCTGCTCGAGCCGAATGCCGAACGGTTCGAGTAGTTCATCGGGTGAAGCAGACCCGCCGCGTTCCAACAGGGCCAGGTACTGGGGCACAAAGTCAGAGCCTTGCTGCTGGTACAGTTCGAAGAGTGAGAGCACGACCAGTTCACCGAAGGCGTAGGCGTAACAGTAAAAAGGTGTGTGGACGAAGTGCGGAATGTACGACCACCACCACCGGTAGCCCTCGCTGAGCCGCACCGCGTCTCCGTACAGGCGGGCGTTTTCTTCCTGCCACAGCTCGCTCAAGCGCTCGGGCGCGAGTTCGCCCTGTTGCCGATATTCCGCGTGCACCCTTTGCTCGAAGCGGGTGAGGGTGACCTGGCGGAACACGGTCGCGATGGTGTCTTCGAGTTTGTGGCAGAGCAGTGCCAAACGTTGCGCGGGGGTCTCGAGTTCCGCCTTGAGCGACTGGAACACGAGCATTTCCCCGAACACACTTGCGGTCTCCGCCAGCGTAAGGGGCGAATCCATCTGCAAGTACCCTTGCTTGCGCGCCAGGTACTGGTGGACGCCATGCCCCAGTTCATGAGCCAGGGTCATGACGTCGTGCAGGCGGCCGGTAAAATTCAACAGCACGAACGGGTGCGCGGAGGGAACGGTGGCCGAGCTAAAAGCACCCCCGCGCTTGCCGGGACGCGGCTCGGCGTCAATCCATTGCCCTTCGAAAAAGCGGCGGGCGATGTCGGCCATAGTTGGAGAAAAGCGAGCGAAGGCTGACAGGACCGTGCGCTTCGCCTGTTCCCAGTCCGCGCTCGGCAACGCGGCGGCGACCGGCGCGTAGCGGTCGTAATCGAAAAGGGTGTCGAGCCCGAGCAGCCGTTGCTTGAGCCGGTAATAGCGTTGGGCGAGCTCGTAATGCTGCTCGCAGGTGGAAAGCAGGGTGTTGACCACGGTTGCGCTGACTTCGTTGGCGAGGTGGCGCGCCTGCATGGGGTCGGAATAACCGCGCAAGCGGTCGTCGGAAGCGTGGTCTTGCACCAGCACGTTCCAAATGTAGGCGAGGCGGCGCGCTTGCTGTTCGAGCCCGCGGCTCAGTCCCTCGGCCGCCGCGCGGCGCAACTCGCGATCCGGTTCGTAGAGCAAGGCCAGCACCTCGCTCTCGGTGAGTTCGCGCTCCCCGCCATCGTGACGCACACGGAACGTCGAGAGGCTCAGCTCCTCGTCGAACAAACGAGCAAAGGCGCGCGCCCCCGTGTTGGCCTTCTCCTCCAAGATCCGCTCCTCGGCTTCGCTCAGCACGTGTGGGCGGTAGTGCAACAGCCGGCGCAGGAAGTGCCGGTAGCGAGCCAGCGCGTCATCGGCGAGCAAGGCCTGGCTTTGGTTCTCAGGCAAGCGTATCCATTCGAGTTCGAAGAACAGCAGCGCCTGGCGCACTTCCGAGGCGCGCGTCTGGACCCGTGACAAGAGGGCGCCATGCGCCGGAGGACGGGCGTCCGCCGCATGCAACAGCTCTGCAAACGCAGTGTAACGGCCGACCAGTTCGGAAATGGCCTCGAGTTCCTCCACCGCCCTCGCCAGAGCGGTGGCGTCGAGTTCGGCCATCCGGCCGCTCAGTCGCTGGCGGAAGTCGAGGGCCCAAGCCAGCGAGTGGTCGAGATCGCTTTCTAATTGGGGGTCATCGAGTCCGCGGTAGAGAGCGCGAAGATCCCAGCGGGGTTCGCGTGCTGCCCGTGAGCCGGGAGTGCTGGCTGTGGTCATGGCGCAAGGCCGATACCTTTGCCCCCGCCAGGCTGCAACGGTGCCGTTCTGGTTGCGGTTTCGCTGTTCCTTCGCTAGCCGAAGCGCACAGCAGGTGCGGCCAGGGTACAGAAGAGGCGGTTCGTGGTCACCAAGCGGCAAAAGGAAATCTACGACTTCATCCGCGAGTTCATCGAACGCAACGGGTATGCGCCGACCCTGGAAGAAATTGGCCAGCGCTTCCACCTTTCTTCGGTGGCTACGGTACACAAACACCTCACGAACCTCGAGCAAAGGGGCTGGATCCGCCGCCGCTCCAACCTGAGCCGCTCCATCGAAATCGTGCCGCGTGGCGGACGGGCCGCGGCGGTCGAGCTGCCGCTCCTGGGCTACGTGGCGGCTGGTCAGCCGATCGAGCCGTTGGAGCAGGACGATACGTTTGCGGTGCCAGAGTCATTCGTGCGCCGTCCGAACAGCTTCGTGCTCCGAGTTCGAGGCGATTCGATGATTCAGGACGGCATTTTCGACGGCGACTACATCGTCGTCGAGGAGCGGGCTACGGCAGAAAACGGCGAGACGGTGGTAGCTTTGGTGCGCGGGGAAGCGACAGTAAAGCGCTTCTACCACGACGGACACGGGCAGGTGCGTTTGGTGCCCGCCCATCCCACGATGCCGCCGATCGTCGCCCGGGCTGAAGACGTAGCGATCCGCGGCGTGGTGATTGCCGTGTTGCGGAGGTACGCGTGAGCGAAACACCCGCGGGGCCAACGGGTCCGCACGGCGACTTCGGGGTATATGTGCACATCCCGTACTGCTTGAAGGAGTGCCCGTACTGCGATTTCCCCAAGTTCGCTGTGGATGCGTGGCCGGAAGAGGAGTACGTGGAGGCGCTTCTCCGCGAGCTGGAGTATTACGCGCAGGTGATGCCGTTTGGCATTGGGTGGGTGCGGAGCGTTTACTTTGGCGGCGGTACGCCGTCGTTATTCGCGCCCGAATCCTTCGCAGCCGTCATCCGCAAGATTCGGCAACTCTGGCCCACTCGCTTCGACTTGGAAATCACGCTCGAGGCAAACCCGCGCACGCTCACGGTCGAGAAGCTGCGCGGATACCGTAAAATTGGGGTGAATCGGCTGAGTGTGGGGGTCCAGTCCTTCCGCAACGAAGTTCTCGCGCTGTTGGGGCGTGACCATGAGGCTCGCGACGCTGTTCAGGCTCTGCTGTGGGCGCAAGAATGCGGGTTTGATGCGGTGAATGTGGACATCATCTATTGCGTGCCCGGCGACGGCACGTGGCGCGTAGAGAGTGACGTCCAAACGGCGGTCCGCCTCGGGGCCACCCACATTTCGGCGTATGTGTTGACCTACAAACCTGGGACGCCCTTTTTCCGATTGAAGGAGGATGGGAAGCTCGCACCGATGTCGGAGCGCGATGAAGCGATGTTGTTCGACTATTTGTCGGCAATCCTCCGGGAGAAGTTTGGGTTCGAGCATTACGAGGTGTCGAACTTTGCGCAGCCTGGGTACCGCTCGCGGCACAACTTGAGCTACTGGCATGGGTTACCGTACGTGGGCGTCGGTGCGGGTGCCGCCGGTTACGCCTACCCGGGCGGGAAGCATGGTTTTGGCTGGCGTTGGAAGAATGCGCAGTGGCCCCCTCGCTATCTGGAGCTGGTGCGTTCGAACGGATGCGCGCATGCCTGGAGGGAGGACCTCACTCGGGAGCAGGCCCGTTTGGAGTTTTGCATGGTCGGCCTGCGCTGTGTGGATGGGATTGACCGCCGCCGGTACCGGGAACGGTTTGGAGAAGATCCGGAGGAAGAGATGCCGCTGCTGCACGAGCTGGCCGAGAAGGGTCTGCTTCGGCCGGACGCAGAAGCGTGGCGGGTTACCCAAGCGGGCCTCCGTCTGGCAGACAGTCTGGCATTGGCGTTGGCGTGAGCGGAAACGCTTGCGTTGTAGACAAGCGAGCCGCACGGCGCACTGAGCGTGGACTCGCCGCGCCGCGGTTAAGCCGGGCGTCGCTCTGAGCTCCACACCGCCGCTGCAAAACTGGTTGCGGCAAAGGCCACGGTCACGCTGAGCGCCAGTGGCCAACCAGGTAGGGGGGGCAGTAGGTGCGGTTCGGACCAATATAGGGCTCTCCGTAGCGCCGCCATGCCGTAGGTGAGGGGGTTTAGGTGCATCAATACCCGGATCGGCAGGGGAGCACCGGCTTCGGGGAAAAAGGCGCCGGATAGGAACCACGAGGGCAACAAGAGCAAGTTCATAATGGCGTGGAAGCCCTGGGTAGAATCCATCCGCCAGGCAATGACCAGCCCCATGCTGGTTAGCGCCGTGGCCAACACGGCGAGAATTGCGACTGCCGCAGCAAAGCCCATCGGACTCAAGGGAACCCCGGCCAGTGGGGCGAGACTCAGCATGATGACGCCTTGCAGTAATGCGAGCGTGGCTCCGCCAGCAGTTTGCCCGAGAGTGATCATCCAGCGCGGCAGAGGCGCGACCAGCACGCCTTGGAGGAACCCAGATTTGCGGTCTTCCACGGTAGAGATCGTCGCAAAAATCGCGGTGAAGAGGAGCACAAGCAGCACGGTGCCGGGGAAGAAATACGAGACATACGATAGGTTCCCACTGGCGCCTGCGGGGCGAAAGGAGGCGTTAAAGCCTCCGCCGAGTAGCAGCCAAAAGACCAGCGGTTGGAGAAAGGCGCCAGTAAGCCGGCTGCGCTGGCGTACAAAACGCAAGATTTCGCGGCGCCAAAGTGCCCACGCTCCGAGCCAAAACAGCGGCGGGACAGACGGACTCATCGCGGCTCCTCGATCCAAAAGCGCTGCCCGGTGTGGTGCACGAACACGTCTTCCAAGGTCGGGCGGCCGTAGGTGACCGAGGTGAGATCGTCGCCCAGAGCCGCCACAATGCGCGGCACGAGTTCATGCACCTGCGCTCGTTCGACCCGCACGGCACCGTCCACCACGCGTGCTGCCAGTCCTAACTCCTGCCGCAGGCGCTCGGCGAGGCGGGCGGGGTCCGAACCCTGCAGCATCAGCACGTCTCCACCCACTGCTGCTTTCAGTTCCGTTGGGCTTCCGAGCGCGACCAGGCTGCCGCGGTGCAAGATGGCTACCCGATCGCAACGCTCCGCCTCTTCCATAAAGTGCGTGGTGAGCACGACGGTGAGTTCCATGTGGGCGCGCAACTCTTGCAGAAGAGCAAAAAACTCGCGCCGGATGCCGGGATCCAAGCCCGTGCTCGGTTCATCGAGGAGCAACACGGGTGGCCGGTGCAGCAACGCCTTGGCTAGCTCCACCCGCCGCTGCATGCCGCCTGAGAGGGTCTCCAGCAAATCGTCGCGCCGCTCGCGCAGAGCGAACCGATCGAGCAACTCGCTGGCCCGTTCCGCCACCGTGGTGCGGCGCAGGCCGTACAGTTGGCCGTGGCAAAGCAGGTTCTCCCACACCGTGAGTTTCGGATCCACGCTCGCGTTCTGGAAGACTACTCCCAAGTGGCGGCGCACCTCATGCGCCTGCTGTGCTGGCACACCGGCAATGGAAAAACTGCCAGCGGTCGGCCGCAGCAGCGTAGCCAAGATTCGGAAGAGGGTCGTCTTGCCCCCCCCGTTCGGGCCGAGTAGCGCGAAAATCTCGCCCCGGCGTACCGAAAAACTCACCTCTTGTAGCGCCACCCGATCTTCGTAGCGGTGCACGAGGCGGTCCACCGTCACCGCCTCCTCGAGGCCCGCTTGCGTCCGCGGCCACACGTTTCGCGCTTGCATCGGGGCTTGTACTAGCGCTTTCCGACGTGCGCGCCACATTGTGCCGGCGAATCACGCTGTGCTATGCGGCGCATCCTTGTGGAGGGCTCTATGTGGCGAGCGTGGTCGGGGCGAGTCGAGTGGCGGGTCGGAGTGGTGAGCCTCGCTTGCCTCTTCGTGTTCGGAAGCGCGGCAGTGGCAAGCGAGGCCCCGCAGGTGCGCCGTGTCAGTGTCCCACCGGGCGGCGGCAGCCTCGACAGCCCGGTTTTACATGCTCGCCCGAATGGAGACGGGAGCTTGGTGCTGTTCTTGTCGGTCGCTTCCAACCTTGTGCCAGCGGATCGGAATGGGAAATCCGATGTCTTCGTGGCCGACTGGCAAGCGGGCGTGATCGAGCGTGTGAGCGGGTCATTTTTGGGTGGAGACGCGAACGAGGGGAGTTTCCCGGGATCGCTGAGCCGCGACGGGCGCTTTGCGGTGTTCGGTTCGGCGGCAAATAACCTGGTCACGGGCGACTTCAACAGCAGCCCCGACCTGTTTCTCTTCGACCGCGCTAGCGGCCGTACGCGTGCGTTGAGCTTATCGCAAAGCGGCCGCGGCGGCGGCGCCTTACCGGATCTTCCCCCTGCGGTTGACTCCGGTGAGGGCCGCTGGATCGCCTTTGCATCGCGCGCCGACGATCTTGCTCCCAACGACCGCAACGAAGCCAGCGACATTTTCGTGGTCGATCGAGAAACGGGAGCCATCGAGGTCGTGACCTACACGTCTCTGGGTGCACCGGAAACACGGACGGCGGACGGACCGAGCCTGGGCCCAGCAATCAGCGCAGATGGTTGTCTGGTGGCGTTTGCTTCGGATGCGGGGAATCTGGTGCCGGGCGATCGGAACCAAGTGCGCGACGTGTTCGTTCGCGATCGCTGCACAGGCGCGATCGAACGAGTGAGTGTGAGCAGCGCGGGAGAAGAAGCCAATGGGCCGTCGCAACTGGAGCTCGCCAACTTGGCCATGAGCGCGGATGGCCGTTGGGTGGCCTTCTTTTCTCGTGCGTCGAACCTGGACGGAGACACCACCGGCCTCACGCAGGTGTTTGTGCGTGACCGCGCGCTGGGGCGCACCTTCCTTGCCTCGCGCAGTCAAAGCGGCGAGGTGGCCAACGCACCCGCCCTGGCCCCGAGTCTCGACGACTCCGGACGGTTTCTCGTCTTTCAGTCTGCGGCCAGCAACCTGGCGGCGGGTGATCGCTGGCCCGGGGTAGACGTGTTCGTGGTGGACCTGGCCGACGGCGAAGTCGTTCTGCTGAGCCAGCCAGCCACCGGCGGTGCCGCGGACGGAGATAGTTTCCTGCCGTCGGTGAGCGCCGATGGGCGGCGGGTGACGTTTCTTTCTGCCGCTCGCCTCACGGCAGATGACCCGGACAACGTGGTGGATGCCTACGTCACGGAAAACCCTTTGTACAGCAAGGTGTTCGAAGAGCCTACTCCAACCGAGACCGCAGTGCCAACGGCGACGACAGAAGCCTCTCCCACCCCAACTGCGTCAGCGACCGAGTCGTTGCGGACGCCGACCCTGACTCACACAGCTTCACCGACCGCTACCCTCGCGCCTACCTTTACCGCATCTCCGACGGTGCCTCTCCCCACGGCCACAGCAACCGTGCCGGTGCCCACCACGACGAGTACCCCAACTGCGACCCGCACTGCCGCCGCTGGCGACGGCGGTGGAGGTTGTAGTTGTCGCATCGAGGGAGCGAACCAGGCGTCCTCTTTTTCCGGATGGGCCGCAAGCCTGCTGCTGGTTGCCTTTGCGGCCTGGGGCCGCTACCGCGCCCGTGCGCAAGGTCGAGCATGAACGGAAGCCAAGCGGAGGTCGCTCAGCTTCTCGCTGACATTGGAGCGGTGCGCTTCGGCAGTTTCCGCCTCAAGGACGGCCGTACCTCCCCCTTTTACATTGACTTGCGAAGCATCGTGTCGTACCCGCGTGCCTTGCGCCGGCTCGCGGTTGCACTGGCCGAGAAGGCAAATACGATCCCGTTCGACGTTCTGGCTGGGATTCCTTACGCCGGCCTACCACTGGCACTGGCGACAGCATTGGAGATGGATCGCCCGATGATTTACCCGCGCAAGGAAGCCAAGGGATACGGCACCGCGCGAACGATCGAGGGCCGCTTCGAGCCGGGCAATCGGGCATTGGTGATTGATGACGTGATTACCAGCGGCGGAGCAAAGGAGGAGGCCGTGGCCCTGTTGCGTGAGCACCACGTGGTCGTGGAAGACATTCTCGTGGTGGTGGACCGCTCGCGCAACGCAGCCGCCGCTTTGGCCGAACGCGGCTTGCGCTTGCACAGCGTGCTGAAAGTCGATGAGTTGCTGGCGGCCTTGCTGGCCAGTGGTCACATTGACCAACGACAGTGGAACGCGGCCCGATCTTACTTGCAAGAGAGCGAGGTCTGAAGGGTACACGGTGGGGCAGGAGGAGCGCTTTTTTCACAATGGCTTGCATGTGATTTACGTGTACCAGCCAGGGCCGCTGACTGCGTTGTCGCTGACCGTGCGCGCCGGGGCTCGGTTCGACGGCCTACACCCGGGCATTGCGCACCTGGCCGAGCACATGCTGTTTCAAGGCACGGCGGAGCTGGACCAGCTTGCTCTAAACCGGCTGGCTGCGGGGCTCGGCGGCAACCATAATGCGAACACCAATTACGAAACAATGGCGCTCACCCTGGACGTGTTCAACGAGAACCTGGATGCCGGGGTGCGGGTGCTCGCCGGGCAGTTTTATCACAGCCAGGTGCCGCCCGAGCGCTTTCGCTCCGAGCGACTGGTGGTGTTGGACGAAATCCGCGGGCGCAACAGCGATCCGGTAGAGGTGCTGCACCGCGACGCCTGGTGCACGTTTTTTTCTGGCGCGATTGCTCATCCCATTTGCGGGTCGCTGAGCAGCGTGCGCCGTACCTCGCGCGCGGCCGTGTTGGAATTTCTGCGCACGCACTTTTTGCACGCCAAAACGGTACTGGCTGTGGTTGGAGGCGTAGGGCTCGAGCAAGTGCGGGAAGCGGTGGAGAGACATTTTGTAAGGCACGATCCAGCGGATCCGCCGCAAACGCCGGCCGTCGGCCTTGGCAACGGAGGGCTGGTCGAACACCGGGGTCGCTCGAGCGTAGGCTTTGTGGTCCTGTTTCTGGCGCCGCCGTTGGAATTGGACGCTCTACTGGCGACGAGCTTGGCTTTGGAACTCATTGCCGGCGGTCCCGACAGCATTCTTTTCCAGGAAGTCCGCCAGCGGTTCGGCCTGGGTTACGATGTGTCTGGTTCTCTGCAGTGGGGGCCCGACTGGGCGGTCGTGACCATGGGTTCGAGCACCGCGCTCAAGCAAGTCGGGCAACTCGAAGAAGTCCTGAATGGAATTTGTGAGCGGACGGTGCGCGACGGTTTCAGTTGCGAGGAAGTCGAGCACGCCCGCAAGAAAGTCCGCTATCGCCAGGCAATGCTGATCGAAGACCGCCTGGAGTTGGCTTGTGCGCTGGCAGAGGCCGCCGTGCTCGGACTGCCCTCACCACTCGAGGTCGGGGCGCGCTTGCTCGCGCTGGAGCACAGCCAAGTGGAGCAAGCGTGGCGGGAGACGGTGCAGGGGCACCGCCTGGTGGCGCGCTTGAAGTAAGAGGACGTAGTAGGCGCGATGCGGTACTTTGTGGTCAGTCACACGCATTGGGACCGCGAGTGGTACCGCACCTTCCAGGAGTTTCGTGCACGCTTGGTGGACGCGGTGGAGCTCGTCCTGGAGCGCTTGGAACGCGATCCCGAGGACCGGTTTGTGCTCGACGGCCAAAGCATTGTACTCGAAGATTATCTGGAACTGCGACCGCGGCGCGCTGCGACGCTGGCGCGCCTCATCCACGATGGCCGCTTGGCGGTCGGGCCCTGGTACGTGCAGCCGGACACCCTGCTGCCGAGCGGCGAGTCGCTGATCCGCAATCTAGAAGAAGGCGAGCGCGTCGCGCGCGCCTTCGGTCCGCCGTCTCGGGTCGCGTATACACCCGACTCCTTCGGCCATCCGGCGCAGTTGCCGCAGATTTTGCGTGGCTTTGGGCTGCGTTGGTTCGTGTCTTGGAGAGGGTTGGGAAGCGAGCTGGATCGGCTGCCGGCGGAATTCGCCTGGCAGGCCCCGGATGGCAGCACGGTGTGCGCGCACCACCTGCGCCTCGGGTATTTCAGCGCCGCACGCCTTCCCAGTCAGGTGAGCGAGGCGGTGCGCTTTCTCGTCCCGGTAGCGGAGCGTCTGGGGCGCGAGAGCCGCAGTGGTGCGGTTGTGCTGATGAACGGGATTGACCACGCGCCGCCGGACCCGCACGTCCGTGCTGTCGCGCAGGCGCTCTCGGCAGAACTCGGGGCACCGGTGCAGGTCGCTACTCTGGATGAGTTCACAGCCGCGTTGCCTGAGCCGCAGGAGCAGGTTCGCGGCGCGATGTTGGGGGCGCGCGTGGCGAACCTGCTGCCAGGCGTTTGGTCTAGCCGCCTTCATTTGAAACAGTACAACCGCCGTTGTGAGTCGCTGTTGCTTGCTTGGGCGGAGCCGTGGGCCGCACTGGCCCTAGCCTGCTTGCAGCTCGACGAACGTGCCGCCCTGCGCTGCGCCTGGCGCTGGTTGCTGCAAAATCACGCCCACGACTCCATTTGCGGATGCTCGCAAGACCAGGTCCACGAGCAGATGCGCTATCGCTTTGCGGCCGCCGAAGAGTTGGCGCGGGAGACCACGCGCCGTGTCCTCGAGCGCTTTGCCGGCCATGCTGTGGCGCGCCGCACGCCCGCCACCGAGCCATGGGAAGTCGTCGTGTTCAACCCTTCGCCGCATTGGCGCAGTGACGTGGTCCGGATTCCGCTCGATGCGGAACCGTGGATTGACTTCAGCGACGACGCCCAGCACGCGATTGCGGTGCATCCGCTGCTGGCCGCCTCGGTCGTTCACGCGGGGTTCAGCGTATGTGGCCAACCGGCACGCCTCGTGAACGAGGAGGGGGCGGCTCGCACGCGCCTCAGTGTGGATCGTTCCCCGCTGGCGCTCGAGTGTTTCGTCCGCAACGTCCCGCCCTTTGGCTGTGTGCGGCTGCCGCTTCGACCGACCAACGAAGCAGAACCGGACGCGGAGGACTCGGGTCGGGAAATCACCAACGGTTTGGTGCGCGTTTGGGCGGACGACGACGGCACGTTCGGCGTGCGCTTTGCCGATGGGACGGTGTTTTCCGGGCTGGCCGCCACCGAAGATCAGGGCGACCGCGGCGACACGTATGATTTCGACCCCGCCCCTGGTGGAAAGGTGACCCTCGAGTCGCTGGGCATCACGCGCCGGCGGCATCGCAGTGGAATCCAGATCCTCGAAATCGCCCAGGTTCTGCGCCTACCCATGGGTCTCACCGCCGATCGCGAGCGGCGGGGCGAGCAAGAGGTCACCCTGCCGCTGTGGATCCGGGTGCGACTCCTGCCTGAACTCGAGCGGGTGGACGTGCAGGTCGCTTGGGACAACACGGCGGACGACCATCGCCTGCGCCTGTTGTTTCCGAGCGGAAAGCCGACCCGGGAATTCTTGGCTGCCTCGACGTTCGACATTGCCCGCTGGAAAGTCGAGCCGGCCGACGATGCGACGTGGGTTCACCCCGCACCGTGCACGATTCCCCACCAAGGCTGGGTTCACGCCAACGGTCTCACCGTGGTCGCTCCGGGCCTGCCGGAAGCCGAGGTGCGCAGCGATGGGACCATCGCCATCACACTCGTTCGCGCCGTCGGCTGGTTGTCCTTACCTGGTCTGGCGACGCGGGCGGAACTAGCCGGGCCGATGATTCCCACGCCAGGGGCGCAGTGTCGCGGACGCCAATCCGCCTCGCTGCACCTACTGCCTGGCGTGGACACGCGCCGAGCACTGGACGCGGAAGTCGGTTTGTGGGGGGTGATCGCGGGTTCCGGCGCCGGCCTTGCTGCAGGCGAAAGCTTGCTCGAGATCGAGCCGTTGAGCGTGGTGTTGAGTGCCTTCCGGCCGTGGACAGAGTCTGCACTCATGCTTCGGATCCTGAATCCGACCGACAGCGGGCAGGAAGTGCGCGTGCGCTTCGGCTTTCCGGTCGCCGCCGTGGAACGTACGCGACTCGATGGCCGCACTTCCTGCGGTACCGCGGACTTCGATTTTCCGTATTTACGTGCCTTCGTGCGCGCGCACGAAGCGGCGACGTTTCTCCTCAGCTTACCGCACCGGGAACCACTTCCTGCGGATTGAGTACTGCCGCGCGGACGCGAAGCGAAGCAGGGACCACGCGGATCTGCACATCCGTGGTTCCTGGCTGCTCGCCATCCATTTCGAACAGCAGCGGCGAGGCGCACGATACTTCCACGTGCCGCGCCCGGCGGTAACAAAGCGCCGGGTGACCGACGTGGCGCCCGAGAGCCGCCAGTGGCAGGATTTCGAGCAACAGTCTCCAGCGCGACACGTGGCGAAGAGCGTACACTTCGAGCCAGCCGTCGCTCAGGTCTGCCACCGGCGCCATCCGCATCCCCCCGGCGTGGAAGCGGCCGTTGGCAACCAAAACCATGTCGCTCGGGCCCTGCAGGAGCGTTTCGCCGTCCGCCGTGACCCGCAGCGCCTGTGAGCGAAAGGACACCAGCGCCCCGATGGCCCCGGCGATGTAAGTGAGAAGTCCACCCACCAACTTGCGCGACCGGTTCACGCGCGCCGCGGCTGCCGCACCGAGCCCCACATCCGCCGCATTCACGAAGTACCGCGCGCGGGTCTCGCCACCGTTTCGGAAGGTGGCCGCACCGATGTCAATGGAGCGAACCTCACCGCTCTCTAACGCCCGCAGGGCAGCCCGCAAGGAGGAGATCCCCAGGCTGCGCGCGAAATCGTGCCCGGTGCCGGACGGCAACACCGACAACACCGCCTCGGGCGCGAGCGGTGTGCCGTTCTCGAAAAAGCCGTTCGCCACTTCGTTGACGGTTCCGTCGCCGCCCACCACCGCGATCTCGCGCGCCCCGGCGCGCAACAGCTCGCGCACCTTACGCGTCGCCCAACCGGGCCCCTCGGTGAGATAGGCCGCGCAGCGCAGGCCGAGGGCAAGGAGTTCTTCCCGCAAACGCGGCCAGCGCCGCGCGGTGCGGCCTGCCCCGGCAGCAGGGTTGACGATTACTTGCAGTTCCTCGCGCGGTTTTGCCACTGCCAGTCTCTCCCCGACCGTCGTTCGCCGCTCCATATCGCAGCGGAGGCGGGGCCGGAAGAGGCGCTCGCTTTGGCGCCGTCGGGGATGTGGCCTCGGTCCACGCCCACAGAACCCCCACTCGGAGTCAGTTCCTTGTTGCGTATTGACAACAGCGTTTCCGATGATGTACAGGGGAAACATGGCGCAGCAGATCCGTCGAGTGGTCGAGGAACAGCGGGTGCGGACCTCGTTGCGGCAGGCGGCAGAGAAGTTTCGCCGTGCCCGGGAGGAAGCTGGGCTTACACTGCGAGAGTTGGGCGAGCGCGCCGGGCTGGCCCCGAGCACGATCTTGAAGATCGAGAACAGCAAATTGGTCCCCTCGCTGGCGGTGTGCATCCGCCTGGCCGAGGCCCTCGGGCGCCCGATCAGTTATTTCGCCGAAGAGGATCCGCCGCACGACGACGTGCGCTTCGTGCCGCGGGGGCAGGCGAGGGTGAGCGAAGTGCGCGGGGTGCCAGTGGTGATCGAGCACGTTGCTGAGAAGCTCGTGAACCCGCGCATGGAGGGGTATCTGATTCGCGTTGGTCCGGGCGGAAAGAGTGGGCGGGAAGTGCCGATCGTTTACCGCGGCGAGGAGATCGTGATTGGAGTCAAGGGCCGGGTGCGCTTCGACATTCGCGGCAGGAGTTACGTGGTAGGACCAGGTGACGTGCTGCACCTCAAAGGCGACGTGCCGCACTACTGGGAGAACGTCGGCAGCGGAGAGGCGCAAATGTACATGATCTGTGCGTTCGCCTACGAGCGCTGAGGGGACAAGGGAGCGAGCGCGTGTTCGACTTTGCGTTGACTAGCGAACAAGAACTCCTGCGGGAGACTGCCCGATCCTTTGCCGAGTCGCGGCTGCGGGCGCACCAGCGCGAACACGAGCAACACGGGCTCAGCGAGGGGTGTGCGCGCGCCTACGGAGAGATTGGCTTCCCCCGCATGCAAGCACCCGTTGCGGAGGGCGGAGTCGGGGCCGGTGCAGTCGAAAAAGTGGTGGCGCTCGAGGAGCTTGCCTGGGGTGATGCGGCGAGCACGCTCGCGCTGGAGAGCCGGGGCTGGCTCATTCCGCTTGTCGGAGCGTTGCCCGAAGGCGCGCAGGTGCGGCTGCAGGGGGATCTGTTGCGCACGGAACTGCGCGCGGCGGTGTTCTGGGACCGCGATGGCTGCGTACAGCGAAGCGCCTCGCGCTGGCACGGACGGATCCCGTATCTCCCGGCCAATCCGCTTCATTGGCTCATCCTGCGCAGCGGGTCGTTGCTAGCCATCTTCTCGGCGCACGAGCTCGTGCTGCAGCCGGTGGCGCCAGGAGCGCTGCATGCGGCGGGCGCTAGTGAAGTGTCGCTGGAGGCGGCAGAAGCGGTAGCGCTGCTCGAGGCAGAAGACATGGTGGAGCGTTTTTCTGCCCTCTTGCGCCTTGAGTTTGCAGCCCTGTTGCTCGGCCTCACGCGTGCCGCGCACGAGTACGCGCTGAGATACGCCTGCGAGCGGGTGGTGTTCGGGAAACCGATTGCGCATCATCAGGCGCCGGCTTTTGAATTGGCGGACATGCGGATCGGCATCGAGGCGGCACGCGCGCTGCTGTGGCGAGCGGCCGCCGCCTGGGATCAAGGGGAAGGCCAGGTTCCGTTGCTGGCTGCGTTCGCTTACCTGGAGGCTGCCGAACTTGCGCTCGGGGCGACCCGCGATGCGGTCCAGCTTTTGGGCGGACACGGGTTCCTGCGCGACCACCCAGTCGAAAAATGGATGCGCGAGGCGCGTGCTTTGACGTTGCTTTGGGGCGGGCGCGACGCTGCTTGCGACGACGCGGCGCGTTGGACTGCAGTCGAGGCCAGTGACCCGGGCCCGTAAGTCGGGTGCGCGCGGAAAGGAGGTAAGGATGAAATTCGGCATGCTGCACTTGCTCGAGAACCCGCGGGGAAAGACGGAAAAGCAAGTGGTGGACGAACAAATGGAAATCCTTCGTGCCGCCGAGGATCTGGGTTTTGACTCGGTGTGGCCTGCAGAACACCACTTTTCCGAGTACGGGTACTGCGTCTCCACCGCGCTCATGCTGGCGGCACTGGTGCCGGTTACCCGTCGGATCCGCCTCGGCACGGGAATCGTGATTCTTCCCTTCCACAATCCAATCCGGGTGGCCGAGGAGTTCGCGTTGCTCGACCTGATGAGCAACGGGCGCGTGGATTTCGGAGTCGGCCGCGGCTACCAGCCGCATGAGTTTCGCGGCTACGGTGTGGACCAGTCACAGTCCCGCAGCCTGTTCCAGGAGTCGTTAGACATCATCCTGCAGGCTTGGACGCAGGAGGCGGTGACCTTCTACGGCCGCCACTTCCGGATCGAAGGCGTGTCGGTGCGGCCCAAGCCTTTGCAGAAACCGCACCCACCCGTTTGGATGGCGGCACTCAGCCCGGAGAGTTTCATCGAAGCGGGGCGGCGCGGATTTCACCTCCTGTGTGCGCCGGTGTTCGGCTTCGGTGGGCGCTCCGGCGTAGAGAACCTCGAGCTATACCGGCAAAGCTTGCGCCAGCACGGGCATGACCCGCGCGATAAGGAGATCGCGGCGCTGATCATGGTGTACGTGGCGGACAGTGCGGAGCAAGCGGCTCGCGACTTTGCCGAACCGGTGATTTGGTACTACCGCACGTTTGCCAAGTACATCGCCCCGCCGCCCGGGGAGCCACCGGTGAAGACTTACGAGCCGTACGTCGGCGTGCGCGACATGGCCGCGCAGGTCACGTGGGAGCAACTGCAAATGGCCGGGGCCGTGGTGTGCGGTACGGCGGAGGACTGCGTACAGCGGCTCACTCAGATGCAGGAGATGTTCGGCTTTACCACGCTGCTGTGCTGGACGCGGCTGGGAGGGCTGGATCATCGCAAGGTGCTGCGGAGCATGGAACTCATGCAGCAGCATGTCATTCCGCAGCTACGTCCCGTTGGGGCGGCGGCGTAGGCAAAGACGAGGAGCGCGCAATGCTCGCTTTCGCGGTGGACGCGCGAACCCAGTCGTTGCTGGAGGTGGTGCGATATCTCGGGCGCGAGTATATGCGCCCACTCGGCCTCGAGGCAGATCGGCAACACGCCCCGGTTCCTGCAGACCATCCTTTCTACCGCAAAGTGTGGGAACTCGGCCTCGGCCGCACTGGCCTCGGGAGCGGCGGCACGAGCGAGCAGGGCGGAGAGCGCACCGAGGCGCGGCGCAATGTGGTGCTGGCGGAAGAGATGTCGTATTGGGATCGCGGCGTGGCGGTGTCCCTTCCCGGGCCTGGGCTTGGCGGCCCACCCATCTCGCTTCTCGGCACCGAGGAACAAAAGCGTCGCTTTTTGGGAATCTTCTCGGACCCTGAACGGCCACACTGGGGCGCCTTTGCGATGACGGAACCGGGAGCTGGCTCCGATGTGGCGGCGATTCGCACCCGCGCGCGTCGCGTCGGCTCGCATTGGATTCTCGACGGCGAGAAGATGTTCTGCTCGAACGGAGCGCGTGCCGATTGGGTGGTCGTGTGGGCGACCCTAGACCCTGCGCTCGGGCGCGCCGGCCATCGCGCCTTTGTGGTGGAAAAAGGAACCCCAGGCTTTCGGGTTGCGCGGATCGAAGACAAGATGGGTTTGGTCGCCTACGAAAGCGCGGCGCTGGTGTTCGAGGAGTGTCGGGTGCCGGCGGAGAACTTGCTAGGCGGGGAGCAAGCTTACGAGGGCCGAGCCGGGTTCAGGGGTGCGATGCAGAGCTTTAATGCCACGCGGCCGATCGTTGCGGCAATGGCGATTGGAATCGCGCGTGCGGCCTATGATCGCGCACGCGAGTTCGCACTCGCACAATGGGGACAAGGGTTCGCGCAGGCACGGGGGCAGCGGATTGCCGACCGGCTTGCCTGGATGAGGCGAAAAATCGAGTGCGGCCGCCTGCTTTGCTGGCGGGCGGCGTTTCTTGCCGATCAGCGGCATCCCAACATCTTGGAAGCATCGGCAGCCAAGGCGTACTGCGCGCGGGTGGCGCAGGAGGCGACGAGCCTCGCGGTCGAGATCCTTGCCGAGGCCGGGGTGCGCGCCGACCATCTGGTAGAAAAGTGGTTCCGCGATGTGAAGGCAATGGACATCGTCGAGGGTACCGGTCACATCCAGCGCCGGATCGTGGCCCGCCAGCTTACTGGTGGTGCCGAAGTGTAGGAGGCGGGCGGTGTCGAGTGCACGCGCGGCCGTCTTCGTTGCACCAGGTGAACCCTTCTCTTTGCGAGAATTTCCCCTCGCGGAGCCGCTGCCAGGGGAGGTCCTGGTGCGCATCACTCAGGCCAATGTGTGCGGCTCGGACGTGCACATTTGGCGCGGAGAGATGGAAAAGATGGGCCGCTTGCCCCCCACCGTTCTGGGGCACGAGATGACCGGCACCATCGCTGCCCTGGGCAAGGGCGTGCACACCGACTTCCTCGGTCAGCCGGTGCGCGAGGGCGACCGCATCGCTTGGCTTTACTACCGCAGTTGTGGTCGCTGCCGGGTGTGCTTGCGGGGCATGCCGTACGCGTGCCTGATGAGTTTGGCAAGCGTGTACCGGCCCTGTGAAGCGCCGCCGCACTTTGTCGGAGGCTTTGCCGAGTATTACGTGATCCAGCCCGGGCAAGCGTTTTTCCGCGCTCCCGAAGGGCTGTCTGACAGCGAGCTAGCCGGCGCCAATTGCGCACTGTCGCAGGTGTGGTTCGGGTTCCAGCGCGCCGGCTTGCGGGCGGGAGAGTCGGTGGTCATTCAGGGCGCGGGTGGGCTGGGTTTGTACGCAGCGGCTGTGGCGCGGGTGGCTGGAGCCGAGCCCATCATCGTGATTGATGCTCTGCCCGCTCGGCTGGAATTTGCACGGGAAATGGGCGCGGACGTCACGCTGTCCTTGACCGATTACCCGCATCCGCGCGAGCGGACCGCGCGTGTACTCGAGCTCACCGGAGGCTGGGGTGCGGACCTTGTGGTGGAGGTGGCGGGGAGTCCCGCGCCGTATCCGGAAGGCATCCGCATGCTCGCCCGAGGAGGACGGTACCTGGCCTTGGGCAGCGTTGTTCCCGGGCAAACGTTCGCCGCCGATCCGTCGCTGCTGATCGGGCCGAACCGCTCGCTCATCGGGGTGTCTTTGTATCCGCCGTCCGCATTAACAGAGGCCATTGGTTTCTTGGCGCGC
This sequence comes from Myxococcales bacterium, assembly GCA_037445065.1. Classification (GTDB taxonomy): domain Bacteria; phylum Desulfobacterota; class Binatia; order HRBIN30; family HRBIN30; genus JBBILD01. The sequence goes on along the minus strand of JBBILD010000012.1, from coordinate 48,196 downwards.
CACCGCGAGCGCTTCCCCTTTGCGCGCCTGGCTGGAGCGACCTTCCCCTTGGAAGACATTGACCGCGCCTTTCAGGCGGCCGATGTGGCGCGAGCCCAGGGAGCGGTGCCCACCCGGATTGGAGTGTGTCCCCACGCCCAACACGACCGTGACTCTGCTGGCGAGGCGAAGCCATGACGAACGCAGCTCTGGATCATTTCGCGGCGCGTGCCGCGGTGCGGTTGCCTGCGCCGGGGCTGTACATCGCCGGGCAGTGGGTGGCTCCGCAGGAGCCTTCGCTGCTGCCGGTGACGGACCCGAGTACGGGCGAGTCCTTCGCTGCCATAGCGCAAGCGGGGGAAGAAGAGGTGAAACGGGCGGTGGCGGCAGCGCGCCAGGCGTGGGAAGGTCGCTGGCAACGCAGTTCTGCCGCGGAGCGCCGGCGCGTGTTGCTGAAGTTGGCCGAATTGGCGGACAAGCACCGGGAGGAACTGGCGCTTCTCGAATCGCTCGATGTGGGCATGCTGCATACGCTCGCACGCGGTTTCGCGGCGCGTAGCTTGGTGCGTAATTTCGAGTATTACGCTTCGTGGTGTGACAAGGTTTACGGAGCGGTTGTGCCGCTGCCGGGTTCTGAGGCGGCGCTCGATTACATGCGGCGCGAGCCGTACGGGGTGGTGGGCGCAATTACCGCTTGGAATACACCGCTGGTGTTTCTTGGTTCCAAGGTGGCACCGGCTCTCGCCACTGGGAACACCGTGGTCGTGAAACCTTCGGAACTCGGCTCGCTCTCGATCCTGCGCTTCGCGGAACTCTGTCTCGAGGCCGATCTGCCGCCCGGACTGATGAACGTGATCACCGGTGGACCGCGCACCGGCGAAGCCATGCTTCGCCATCCTGGCATTGACAAGGTGTCCTTTACGGGAGGCTCGGCGACCGGCAAGAAAATTATGGAGGCGGGAGCCGCGACCCTCAAAAAGCTCACGCTCGAGCTGGGTGGCAAGTCCCCGCAACTCGTGTTTGCCAGTGCAGATCTCGATCGCGCCGCGGCGGGTGTGGCGCTCGGTGGCCTGGCCCTTTCCGGGCAAGCGTGCGCAGCCGGTACGCGCGTGTTGGTGGAGCAGGCGGTGTTCGAGCCCTTCGTGGAGCGCCTGCGTGCCTTCGTTGCCGGGCTCGCGATCGGCGACCCGCTTCAGCCCGGGGTCTTGTTGGGGCCGCTCATCTCGGCGGAGCACTTACGAAAAGTCCAGGGTTACCTTGCCATCGCGGAACGTGAGAACGCGCGGTGGATTTGTCGCAGCGAGCGGCTGGGCGGCGGTTTGGCGAACGGGTACTTTCTTTCGCCTGCGCTTCTCGCCGGACTCTCCCCGGATTCCCCCCTGGCGCAAGAAGAGATCTTTGGGCCCGTGCTGGTGCTGTTCCCTTTCGCCAGCGAGGAGGAGGCGATCCGTCTGGCCAACCACACACGGTATGGCCTTGCTGCGGGAGTGTGGACGAGCAATCTTGCGCAAGCGCACCGAGTGGCGGCGCAGCTGCGCGCCGGTACAGTGTGGGTGAATACGTACGGCACCCTACCGTACACGGTTCCGTTCGGTGGCTTCGGGGAAAGCGGCGTCGGGCGCGAAGCGGGGCGCGAGGCTTTGTGGGAATACACGCAGGTGAAAAACGTGTACGTTAGCCTCGAGGGTTGAGCGCCCGTTCCCCTGGTAGCCGCTATGGCTAGGAATCCGACTACTTGCGCTCGACGACGACTTCCGAGACCCGTGAACGCACAAGGGCGACCGCCTCGGCGTCCCCGTCGAGCAGCACCGCGACGACGCCGCACCTGTATCCGCTGTTTCCGGACTGTTCCGGGCTACGGAACCGTCAGGGGATGATCAGGGTCTCGGGCATTGGTCGGCGGCTCCCTCGTGCTTCGAGGCAGCTAGGCGCTTGTAGCGGCGTTCTCAATCGAGAGGTGACGTCACCGCCGAACGCGGCCTTCCCCGCCACTTCGCCCGCAGCCGTTACCTCCGGTAGGACGGACGACGAACGACAACTACCCGACCAGAAATCCGGCGAGCGGATGGCAGGCCTGGCGCAGGCAGACGTAGTCGCCGCCGGCGTGCGGATACATCACCCCGAGCGAGGCGTTGGCCAGGGCCTCGGCGAGGGAGAGCAGGCCGCCACCTACGCACGCGGCGAGGAAGAGAACCGGAGGCGGCAGCACCTGGGCGACGCGACCCGGGGCGAGAAAAACCCCCACTCCGATGACCGACGACACCACCAGCATGGTCGCGCCGGTGAGCGACAGCTCGCGCACCAGACGGTCGAGTGGGTGACGCCCGGCCTCGGCGCCGTGGGGCAGGGCGCCCCCTGCGCCGGCGGGCATGGGTGGCCGCGTGGTCACGGGTCTCTCTGCCCCCTTGTTCTCCGAAGGCATCGGCCGGTCCCTTGGTGCGTTGGTTCAGCAGCAAGGCTGCCACGTGGATCATGCCGAGCCGAAGGATCTTGGCACGCCGCATATCACTCGCGCAGTCCTTGCAAGGATTGCGCGGCCTGTCGCCAGCCATGGTTTATAACGGCATCCGGAGCGCGAACGGCGAAACGGCGACCAATGTGGCTTGCACCGGTGCCTGCCAGCGCGTAAGCAGAAGGCTGGGTCTGGTACCGACGATGACACTGGCGGAAACGTTGTTGCATGCGCTGCGCGCGCGGCGCGACAGCGCTGTTCGGCATTCCCGGGGACTTCGCCTTACCCCTCTTCCGGGTGATCGAAGAAAGCGCCATCCTGCCTCTTTACACGCTGAGCCACGAGCCCGCCGTCGGTTTCGCCGCCGATGCCGCGGCGCGAGCTGGAAGCGGGCTCGGCGTGGCGGTGGTCACCTACGGTGCCGGCGGACTGAACATCGTCAACGCGACGACGTGTGCGCTCGCTGAAAAATCACCGCTGGTGGTCATCTCGGGTGCACCGGGCGTCAGCGAACGCGCCGGCGGCCTCTTGCTGCACCATCAAGGCAAGACCCTCGAATCGCAGCTCCGCGTGTTCCGCGAGATCACCTGCGACCAGGCTGTCCTCGACGACCCATCCAGGCACCCGTGGCGATAGCCCGCGTCCTGCAGAGTGCGCGCGAGTTCTCGCAGCCGGTGTATATCGAAGTTCCGCGCGATCTCGTCGACGCCCCGTGTGCGCCGGTGCCGCCCTCGACGCCTTCTCCCGTCGACCGGGAGATGGTGGAGGCGTGTGCCGTCGAGGTGCTCGCGGCCCTCACCCGGGCGCAGGCGCCAGTGCTGATGGTGGGCGTCGAAGTCAAGCGGTACGGCATCGAGGACAAAGTGGCGGCGCTGGCGGCCCGCTTGCAGTTGCCGGTGGTGACGAGTTTCATGGGGCGCGGTCTGCTTGCCGATGCCCCCGTCCCTCCACTCGGCACGTACCTCGGCGTAGCCGGTGAAGCGGAGATCGCGCGTCTGGTGGAAGAATCGGATGCCCTCCTGCTCCTCGGAGTCATCTTGTCCGACAGCAATCTGGCTGCTTCGCGGACGCGGATCGATCTGCGGCGCACCATCCAGGCGCTCGACCGCCGCGTCACGCTCGGTTTCCACACCTACTCGCCGGTGCCGCTGGAAGCCTTCGTGGACGCGCTCCTCGAGCACGCCGCGCGCCGGCCGCCGCGTCCGCGTTCGGTCCCGGCGATCCCACCTGTTCGCTACCCTCGCGGCCTGCCCGCCGACGCCGCGCCGATTGCGCCCGAGGATATCGCCTGCGCGGTGAACGACCTCATGGACCGGCACGGGCCGCTGCCGATCGCCGCCGACATGGGAGACTGCGTGTTCACGGCCACGCGCATCGCCTACACGCACCTCACCGCGCCGGCCTACTACGCCACCATGGGGTACGGCGTGCCGGCCGGTCTGGGCCTGCAGGTGGCAATGGGGACGCGGCCGCTGATCCTGGTGGGCGACGGCGCCTTTCAGATGACCGGCTTCGAACTCGGCAACTGCCAGCGCTACGGCTGGGATCCTATTGTGGTGGTGTTCAACAACTCGGGGTGGGAGATGCTGCGCGCTTTTCAGCCGGCATCGCGGTGCCACGACCTTGCCGACTGGCACTACGCCGATCTGGCCCGCGTGCTCGGCGGCGAGGGGGTGCGCGTGGCGACGCGCCAGGAGCTGGCGGCGGCGCTCGAACGCGCTGCTACCACCCGCGGCCGCTTCTTCCTCATCGAAGCGATGCTGCGGCGCGGGGCCATGTCCACCACCCTGGCGCGCTACGTCGCCGCCAGCCAAAGCCCGCGGCCGCCGCGGTGAGCAGGAGGGCTCGATGTCGCACGGGCAAGAGTCACCGCCGCGCCGGGAGGCCTGCGAGATGGGGCCCTGGGTGGATCTGCACGCCCATCCGGGTCGCTGCTTCCTCCTCGGCTGCCAGGTGGGTGATCCGCTCGTTGCTCTTCTGGGGGCGCCGGCGATGGGCGAGGCGGTGGCCGACCTGAAGGCCGGCGGGGTCAGTGTCGCGTCGTTCTCCACGGTGAGCGACCTGCGCGTGCTCGGGCCCGACCCTGAGCGCTTGCTATGCGTGCGGCGGCCGTTTGAGCCCGGCGAAGCTTACGCCGATCACCGTCGCCAGCTCGATTCCCTGCGGCAGTTCGCGGCCTCCGGCGAGGTCCGCGTCGTCCTCTCGCCCACGGACGTGGAGGCAGCGATGCGTGAGCAGCGCGTTGGTGTGCTGCTCAGATGTGAAGGCGCTGACTTTCTCGAGGGGCGGCTCGAGCGACTCGCCGAAGCGTACTGGCTGGGCGTGCGCGCGGTCACGCTGGTGCATTATCGCGTCAACGAGGTGGGAGACGTGCAAACTGAGCCGCCGGAGCATCGGGGCCTGTCGGACTTTGGCGCCGCGGTTGTCGGGGAGATGAACCGGTTAGGAATGCTGATCGACCTGGCGCATGCGTCTTTCGCGACCACCGCTGCCGTCGTTGAACGCTCGCGGGCGCCGGTGATGATTTCCCACAGCCACCTTGCCCGCGCGCGCGCGCATCCCCGCCTGTTGAGCGTGGAGCACGCCCGCCTGGTTGCCGACGGGGGCGGGTTGATCGGCGCCTGGCCAGCCGGCGTGACGCTCGACACTTTCGAGCAGTTCCTCGACGAGATCCTGCGCCTCGTCGAGACGGTGGGTGTCGATCACGTCGGCATCGGAACCGACATGGCTGCGAACTATCGTCCGGTGGTCGTCAATCACCGCCAGTACCCGTCCATTGCGGAGGGGTTGCGCCGGCGCGGTCTCTCAGCGGGAGAGGTGACGCGGATCATGGGGGGGAACTTTCTGCGCCTTTTCGCGCAGGTGAGCCGGTGACTGCCGCGGGCGGTGTGGATCACTCTGTCGCGATCAGGGTGCCGTGTGGGCGTGCACCGTACGGCTGGCAGGCGCCGGCGGAGGTTTTTTCGTCTGGTGTGCCGGGCGGGTCTTGCGGGGGGCGTGGTCTTTGCGGCGGTGGCCCTTCGTCTGCAGGCATTTCATCGCCTGTGCCACGTCCGTGTCGTACTCGGTGGTGACCTGCTCCAGCGTTCGTCCCGACCACACTGCTTTGCGAATGGCGGTGCACGATGGCCCGCGCGCGTGGTGTGAGGTGGCGTGCGCCGGGCCAGTTAGGACGGTGGCCAGCAGCAGAATGGCGATGCGTGCGCGGCGCCGGTGCGCGCCTCCCATTCGCCGCGCCCTCAATCCTCCACGATGCAAATCGCCTGGCGCGGACAGATGCGCACCGCCTGCTCGATTTAGGGGCGCAGCGCCGCGCTCGGATGCTCGGAAGATAGGCGATTTCAGCGCCCTTCTCAGTCGAGTGGAGACATAACCGCCGAACGCGGACCTTCGCCGCCGCTCCGCCCGGAGCCGTTAGCTCCGGTAGGACGGTCGAGCCGCACGTGGATGACGGCGCGCGCCGAGCCGCGCGGGGGGCGGCGAGTGTTAGGGACTCCGCCTCGTCGTACGCGAGCACCGACATGCGACCGCCACAGCGGGGGCAGGCGAGCACGTCGAGGTCGAAGACGCGGCGCATTAGATAGGTCCAGGCCCAGTGGCGAGGATTCTCGGGACCACAGCACCCACCCTCCGTGGGTGGAGCGTCGGGGGTCGAAACCTCGCTCGGTTCGGCGGGCAAGTGGAGACGCCCGCGCCAAGCTCGTCCAGAGTGGGGACCTCCTGGGACCTCCCACGGACACCCACTTTTCGGACCGCCCGGAGAGACCTATCGTGGACACCCACTTTTCAGACCGCCCGCGAAGCTGGTTCCTTCCTGGGACACCCACTCTTACCGTTGGCGTCCGTAACTCCCCCTTAGGCATCTCTACCCCCCCTCCGCCTCATGCACCTTGCCGTCGATCAGTTCTCCCCGTGGACACCCATACTTTCCGTCGCCCCTTTGCCGATCGCCGGTCCGACCTCGGGCCTCCGCCTAACCGTGCTCTCTTCGTTGGACACCCATTTTTCCCCCGCCCACGTCCAAGCATGGACATCCGCTTTGCCCTCTCGGTCAGTTGCCGCGGCCGTGACCAGCCGGGCGCGACTGGGTCGGGTCGGAACCAGCCCGGTCGAAGCTCGAGGCAGTGGGGGCGCGGCTCCAGCTGGATCTGCCGGAGTGTGTCGCTGACAGGCGACACGCGAAGCCCACCCGAGGGCCCACGATGGAAGCGCGCTCAGGCTCCGACGTCGTCGGGTTTCCGCGGCCACCTGTGCTGGGCTGGGCGGGCAGCGAAGGTGGTGACCCCGACAATGGTCAGCGAGACGCCGACAAGTTCGCGGAAGCTGGGCACCTCGCCGAGAAGCAGAAAGCTCACGATCAGTGCCAGCACCGGTACGGTTGGCACCACCAGCACGGTAGCTCGTGCCAGGTCAATGCGCCGCACCGCTCCGTACCACAGGGTGGTTCCGCCGTAGCTGAGTACGGCCCCCTGGATCGCGAGCCAAATCCACGCGCTCGGCGGAAGCTCGACCACGGAGCCGCCGCGAGCTGGCGTGGCGAGCCAGAGGAGCCCCAAAACCAAAGCGCCCCAAAGGTACCGAGCGGCGGTGAGGGCCTCGAGCGGAGCGCCGGCAAGTTTGCGCAGAACGATGAGATGAGAGAGTTGCCAGCACAGGGGTGTGGCGAGCAAGTACGCCACTCCTGCTGAAGAAGGGAAGTCGCGGACCCCGAGTGCGAGCCCGAGGCCGAGCAGGATCACCACTGTACTCCCAGCGCGCTGCCGGGTGGGGCGCTGGCCTAGGAACCACCACGCGAGGAGGAGCGAGTACACGGGTTCGATTTGCAGGCAGAGAACCGTCTCCACGGCGCTTGCCTTCTCTGCTCCCGAAAAGAAGAGGTAGAAAGAGACGCCAGTGCCGAGAATGCCGAGCAGGCAGAGGGACACGCGCTGGTGCGGTGCCCACAGTGCCGATAACATCCCACGTACGGCAAGCACAACAACAGCGACGGCGGCCCCGATCACGGTGGTCAAAAACGCCACCGTAGCGGCGTCCGTGTAGGCGGTGGTCACCTTGGCTACGGCCGGGACGAAGGCGGCGTTGACGGCACAGGCCAAGGCAAGGGCAATGCCGAGCTGCTCGTCGCGGTACGCCGCCCGGGCTGTCGCCCGGGACACGGGCGCAGGGGCCGGGCGCGGGTTTACGGCGCCCATTTCCACCCCTCGAATGGTAGGCCCTTGCCGCGGTCGTAGCCCGTATGAGATGCTTGCACGCGACCCGCACCGTCCAGGAGTACGAAGGTCGGGGTTCCACTGACACCGTAAGCCACAAAGGCTTTGCGGTACTCGTCAATGGCAACCCGGTCGGGGAAGCGTAGGTCTGGTTGCCGGAAAAATGCTTCGAGCCGCTCCGACGGCTCGTCGGTAATCGCCAGCACCGGCACGGCGCGTTCTCGCTCGAAGGCGAGCAGCTCGGGCAGAGCGGCCTTACAAGCGGCGCACCAACTTGCCCAGAAAAAGAGAAGCACGGGAGAGCCTTGGGCAATGGCCGGCAGCTCGCCACGGTATGCCGAGAGCGGAGGAAGTGCAGGGGCGACGCTACCCACTGCAGGCGGGCCAGGAAGTTCGGGCCATTTGAAAGGATACGGTGCGGGAGTGAGAGTCACCGTGTGTTGTTTCCCATCCCGCAAGAGCTGGAGTTGCTTGGGCGCGCCGATGCGGGACAGCATGATCCAGCGCCGCACCTCGCCCTTGTCGCGAAAGGGCGCCTCCGGTGGGCCGAGCAGGATGTCTCCCTGTTGGATACCAGCCCGCGCAGCCGGGGAATCCGGGTAAACAGTGGTTACCGCGGCGGCGCCGCGCGAAAGGGCAAATTCGGTACGAAGCTTCTCGCGCGGCTCGCGGAATTGGATGCCCATCCAGGCCGGCAACGCCCGCTGCGCGCGGGTAACGTCGTGGTCGAACGGGGGAAACGGGCGGGCAAGAAGCAACCGCGGGTGGGGCAGTTCGCGGTCGGGGATCAACCATTCCTCGCAACGTGCGAGAGAAGCGAACGTCTCACGCTCCTTGTGAGACGCGTGTCGTTCGAGCCAAAGGAGTCCGGCAATCCGAGTGAGTTGCCGCTCCAAGCGAAGCAGGGCGCCCTGGCGCACCTCGAGGCGGTAACTAGCTGCAGCCGCGGCTCTGGCCTTGCGGCGAAGCAGGCGAAGCGTGCGATACGTTTGGTCCGAGGCTCGGGTGAAGGAGAGCAGGTCGGGAATCAGTTCTTCGGCGAGCAGCCTGCGCTCGTGGTCGGTTAGTCGTCCCTGGTCGAAGGCGGCAAGCCGCTTTTGCCATTCAGGGTGCGCCTCGGTGAAGCGGCCCCAATTGGCTTCGCTCGCATCCTGCCAAGCGCCGCGCCATGCGGAACTCACGTTCCGCAACTGCTCGGCGATATCGGGCAGGAGGCGGGTACGCTCCTCAAGCTCTGCCAAGCTACGGGGAGTGAAGAGTCCGTACGCGCTTGCGACCCGATCGAGCAGGCGGACCTCCGGCTCCCAGCGCGTCGCATCTTCCCAGGCGCGGGCGAGCAGGCGGTCCACGAGCGCGGACAGCTCCTCGCCGTTTTGCCCGGCAGCTTGGAGGAGCAGCGTTCGCAAATACTCATCCGAGCTGCGTAAAGGAACGTCGGGCGTCGCATCACGCACCAGTGTTTCTTCGTGCGCGCGGATGGTACTGCCGGTTTCTGCCCATGCCTGTAAGTAATGGAAAGCGTGGCCGATGTTTTTGCGGCCGAGGTTTTCAGCGTAGCAGCCGTACGCGGGCCTCTCCTTGACGGTGGAGAAGAAGCCGCAGCGGTCGCGTGGCTGCTTGTAGGGAGGCGAACTCCGGCTGGCCCCAGACCAGGCGAGGCGGGCGAAGGACCCGGAAAAGCACTGCGACATGATGGTGAGAACGCGGACTCCGGGCCGGAGTCGATCGAGAAGGGTAGCAAAGTCATCCACAGAGAGCTTTTCGTCCCGTCCCCAGAGCACAATCCAGTTGTTGTCCGGGTCATCCGGGTTTTTCGTGCCATGGTCAGTCACGAACACGAGCAGCGCGTCGCCCAGGCGCAGCTCGCGGCCGGTGGTTGCAAACCACTGGTTGAGGGCAGACCGGGTTGCGGGGCGCAGGCGCAAGGGAGGGAGCTCGGAATTCTCGAACAGGAGCGCTGGCCGCAAGTAGCCTTCGGCACGCGTGCCGCGGACGATCCAGAAATCCTGGTGTGCGGGCAAGCCGCGCACGGCAAGGTCGCGACCCGGGTCGCTGCCGTCGCTGCTGAACGCGTAAATGCGCGACGCTGGCACCCCGGCAGCCAGTAAGAGGTCGGTGATCTGCCGCAGATGAAGGAGGTGGGATTGGTAATTCTGCTCCTTCGTGCCACCGCCGTTGATCAACAGCGCGTACCAGCGCCCGACGTCATGCGAGGAATCGGGGACACGGTTGGTGTCCGTGACCAGGCCGGTGGCCTCGGAGGCCCGTTGCGGCAAAGCGTGCCGCGGGCTCTCCGAAACATCCTCTCTGGGTGCGCTCAGAAGCGGTGGTACGAGGTTTCTCTCGGACGCACTGGCAGAGTGGGAACGTTCGTCGCGATCAGCGGTTTTGCGGGCGTCAGGATCTCCGTCTTGCGACAGCCGGCGACCGCTGACGGGTCTCGCAGGGAAACCCGCTGGCGCGGGTGCGAGCGAAGCGGCGTTGCCGAGCTCTGAGCAAGGCCGTTGCACTGCGGGAGCGTGACGAGCGGCACCAGCACTGGACGGACCGAGGTCGGTGGATGTCTCCAATCCCGCTACTGCGGGCGCCGCCGGCTGGGAGCACTGCTCCTTTGTGCCGGAGTGCAAGTGCCGCGGCCCTGGAGCGGCGCAGCTTTGCGGCTCAGGCGGGAGTGTGTCCACTGGGTGTTCTCGGGCTGCAGCCTGCGCCATGTAGTTTTTCGCCGCGGTGCACCGCGGGCATTCAGCTTGCCAGCGCGCTGCGTCCGCCGCTTTCGCATCCAGCGACGCCAAGATCAGGCCGACTGCAAGGATCCAGGCGCAGTGGTGCAGAAAGCCCGCTCGCGGACACACGTCGTCGGTTTGTAGCATCCCAACCGCCCGACTCGCCTTACGGTCACAACCAAAGAGCCGAAGTCGGGAAACCAATCCGCGTGTTCGACGCATACCGGCTGCCCGCTATAGCACCCGCCCCACCCCCTCCATCACCCCTTCCCTCCCGAGCCTCCCGTGAGCCTCCCGTGGACACCCACTTTTCCCATCCCCGGTCCCTCCAGGGCTCTCCACCTAACCGTGGGTCACCGCTCTCCCTCTCTCTGGGGATTGCTTCGCTCCGCTCGCAATGACCCGTGAAGCCCGCCACGGCCGCAGTGCGGCCTCGCCGTCCTGCGGACTTCGCTCCGCGACGCTCCGCTCGCCATGGCGTGGGTGGGGCGGCGACGTCACGCGGCGGGCAAAAAAAACCGGGGCGGCGGATGCCGCCCCGGCTGTCATCAGCTCGAGCCTGCCCTACGCCCACAGGCGGCGCAGCAAAAGCACACCCGTCCCTCCCAGAGCAAGGGTGAGCAGCAAAAGCCCCCACTGGTCCAAGGTGGGGACGGGCTCAGCCGCCACCGCCACCGTCAAGGGGGCCGTGTCGCAACCGGAGATGTAACAAAGCTGGTAGGTGATGGTGCACCTGCCGGAAGCAGGCACGGTAAAGGTGGCGACACCCGAAGCGCTCACCGAAGCCCCAGCGCAGGTGGTGCTTTGCAGGCTGTAGGTTGCGCCCGCTGGTGGGGCGCCCGTGCCCACCTGGTCGTTGGTGGCCAGGTTGAAGGTTTGGCCGGTGTTGGCAGGGAAGGTGGCACTGTCGTTCAGGGCATCCACCAGGGGAATGGGTCTGGCACCGGAGCTGGCGGTGTTGTTGGCGGCGTTGCTGTCGTTGTCCGCGCTGGCGGTGACGGTGAAGACCACGCCGGGCTGGGAAGTGTTGCCACCGCCCGGGCTGCCTGGGGCGGCGAAGGTGTAACTGCAGTTGATGCTGCTGCTCGAGGGCAGGCTGGCTACCGGCACCCCAGGCGTGCAGCTGACGCCGCTCACGGTGCCAGCGGAAACCACAATGCTGCGGTTGGCGTTGATGGTGGGGTCGGGGCCCGCGTTGGTGCAGGAGAAGCTCAACCCGGAATACACGCCCGCGGGGCTCAACGAGGGTGGCACGCTGGGGGCATTCGCCGACATATCCGCCACCAGCGTCGCCGCCAACCCGCCCGACAGCCGCGAGACAAAGGCGTCCGTCAAGCCACCCCCGTACGTGCCCTGCGCCCCGCCGCTGGTACCGGGGAAGTCGGTCGAGCCGGTAACTCCCGCCACGTACACCTCCCCGGTTGAGGAAGGGGCGAGGCTAGTGGCAACGTGGCCGCCCGAGCCCCCAAGTAAGTGGCTCGGTTGATGCTCGTGAGCCCGGGGTCCAGCCACGCCACGAAGGCGTCGGAGAACCCATCTAAGGTGTCGTCCGCCCCGCCGGCGGTGACGGGGAAGCCGGTCGAGTCGGTCCGCCCCGCCACGTACACCTCGCCGGTGGAGGATAGGGCAAGCGAGTTGGCGTCGTCCTCGTCTGATTCTCGCAAGTACGTGCTCTGCAGGATCGGGTCAATGACCACCGGCAGGTCCTTGCGGTGCTCGCCCAGAACAAAGCCGTAGCGGTTGGGCCCCAAAAGCTGGTAACCCACCACCATCGGCTCCCGTTTGCCGCCGATTTCTTGCCAGGCCACCGGTGGGGAAAGCTCCACCTCCGCCAAACCCGTGCGCACCTTCAGCGCGCCACGGTCTGCCAACTCCAGACCCTCAGCCCCAGAAAGGGCCACCTGGACCTGGCTTGCTTCCGTCCCCGGCTTCGGGATCAACAGCTTTTCGACCGTCTTCTGCTGAGCTGCCAGCACCACCTCCACCCCTGGCCACACCTCCCCCAACCACACGCGCGGGTAGGTGGGCAGGTTGGAACGGTGCTTGGCCGGGTCGTTGCCAAGTAGGTAACTCACCCGCGTGGGAAGCTCCTCCTGCCGACGGATGGCCTGCACCTTGCCCCCCGCAAAGCGCTCCGAAACCACCCAGCGCTGGCTGGGGCAGGGCTTGCTGAAGCGGCCTCTCACGGCCCCGCGGTCCTCGGCCTTTTCACGGTCTTCTTTCTGGACCAACACGTGCCGCAGCTCGCCCTCTTTAGTGACCCACGTGGTGCCGAAATAACCCGGTGCGGCAAAGGCGGCCTACTCGTCCCACTGGCCCGCGTTGGGCACCCAGCCGCGATCCATGCTGGAAAGCGCCACCTTGGCCTGGGCCAAACCCACCTGGGATTGGGCGGCTGCCAATGGCGCCACCGGCCACAGCAGGGCCAGCCCCGCCCAGGCGGCGGAAAGAAGAAACAAAGGAATCCCAAACCATGAACCCCGTTTGACGATCCTCGGACCTCCTTTCGCTTCGTCCTTTCAGCTCGGGAGGCCCGCGACTGATGCGCTCCCACGGCCGGGAGGACGCAATTTTCTGTTGACAAAAAATTACGCTGCTGGTCCCAAATTTGTCGACGAGAAGTCCACGGACGCCCGTTGGACGGCATTGGTCCATGGACACCCACTGCAGGGAGCTTGTTGGTTTGACGGCCACCCAGTGGGCCGAGTTCAGTGGACCCCGACGTTAAGGGTTGGGCGACCACCTCCTCGGGCGTAGGAGCCCCGAGGCGCAAGATTTGAGTCTCTTCCTTGGACACCCACTTTTCCGACGCCCACCTCTGAGCGTGGACATCCACTTTACTCACCCCTGGGCTCTCGGTTGGACGCCAACATGGAGCGGTAAGTAATCACGGGTTGGTTGGGAGATGCTGATGGACACCAGTGAGGTGGTTTGTCGCCCGTTCCGGAGGCTAGCGTTGTCTCCTAGGGACAGGCTGGCTCGCCGGGCCGGAAGCCTTCTGCGGCTCAAGCAGCCCTAGAAGAGAGCCTACGAGCGCTCCGTTACCGGGCTAATGCGGACCCTTGCGCGGACGGGAGGCCAGCAAGGGCGATAGAGACCTCGCGTGTGATTTCGCGGCTTTGGTCGCAACGCGAGCCGACGCTTTCCGTGCGCGGTGTCCTCGGCACGCCCGAGCGGGCGACGGTCCAGTCGTGGAGCAAGAGATGGAGCGAGGACGGCTCCGCCGCGAGTACCGCTGGAGCGATTGCGAGCGGCGCGGTGCCTCACTTGGGGGAGGAGCGGACTTGAGTCGGGGGAGCGTTTGGGAGTTTGGCAGCCTCGGTAGGGAGCAGGGCTCCCTACAACATGAGTAGTCTGCAGGCCAAAGTCTTGCACGCACGTCGGCCACGGGGAGGTTCCAGCGTGCTTGACCTGCCCGGAGTTTTCCGACAATCCTGGGTGAACAAGCGTTCACGGATTGAGGAGAAGCAAGCATGAAGGTGGTCGATGCTGACGCCCATGTGATCGAGGGCAGGGAGTTGATGGCAGAGTTACTCGAGCGGTTCCCTGACAAGATCCGTTTCAGTGACCCAGGGGATGGAGACACGGCCTTGTACATTGAAGGTCGGCCGTATCCACAGTCGCGCGGCCCGGGTGCGGGCTGTAGAGCCGAGGAAGGGATGTGCCTGGAACGCGGTGCCAATCCTTTTACCGCTGACGGGGTTTTGGCGGACGCGGATAGGGACGGCATAGATCGCCTCGTCTTTTTTCCCAGTGCTGCCCTGGGTCTTCCCGGCTTTGTAGATCAGAGTTTTGCGGCCGAGTTCGCGCGGGCATACAATCGTTGGCTTGCGGAGTACTGTAAGCAGGGTCGGGGAAGGTTTTTTGGAGCCGCCTTGGTTCCCATCGAGGATGTGGCGTCCGCCATCGCGGTCATGCGCGAAGCGAAAGACCTGGGACTTGTCGTGACCATGATTCCGGCCGTGCTACGCGAGAGAAATCTGGACCATCCGGATCTCGATCCGTTTTACGACGCAGCCGAAGAAATGGACATGCCGCTTGGAATCCATGGCGCTCCCGGAATCCACTTGCCGAAGCTGGGGACGGAGCGATTCGACAACTACCTCAAGGTCCATGTCATCAGCTTTCCTTTTGACATGATGGTGGCGTCGACAGCGCTGATCCTCGGAGGCGTCTTCGAACGCCATCCGCGATTGCGCGTCGCTCTGCTCGAGTCGGGCGTGGGTTGGGTGCCCTACTTGATGGAGCGGATCGAGGAACATTTGGAGAAGCGCGGACGGCTAACACCGGAGTGCAAACATGAGCCTAAGGAGTACATTGCGCGCGGGCAGCTTTACGTTAGCTGCGAGGCGGGCGAGTGCGGGATCCCGCTTGCGGTCGACAGCCTGGGTTCGGACTTCATCATGTTCGCCAGCGACTACCCGCATTGGGACAGTGAGTGGCCGGAATCCACCCGGCCGTTGCGCGAGCGAACCGATCTAGGCCCGGCGGTGAAGGAAAAGATCTTGGCGCTCAATGCGGAGCGGTTTTACCGGCTTCCGGCCTGATGGGGCGTGCAGGGAGGAGAAGTGATCCTAGATCGTTTTCGTTTGGACGGAAAAGTTGCGATCGTTACGGGCGCAGGCCGAGGAATCGGCCAAGGGTGTGCGCTGGCATTCGCGGAGGTGGGTGGAAATGTCGTCTGCGCGGCACGTACGAGGGAACAGATCGAGGACACCGCAGCTCGGGTGCAGAAGTTGGGAGGGCGCGCGCTGGCAGTTCCTTGCGACGTCAATCGGAGGGAAGATCTCGAACGCGTGGTCGAAGAAACGTTGCGGCACTTTGGCCGCATCGACATTGTGGTGAACAATGCTGGCGGAACCCCGCCCTGCGAGGCTCTTTACACGAGCGAACGGATGTTGGAGGAGGCCTTTCACTTCAACGTGACTTCGGCGTTCCTGCTCACTCGGTTGGCAGTTCCCCATATGCTTCGAACTGCCGGTGGTGGAGTGGTGCTCAACATCTCGTCCGCGGCAGGGCGGTTTCCGCTGGCGGGATTCGTAGCTTACAGCACGGCCAAGGCTGCGCTTTCGCACATGACGAGGGTGCTCGGTCACGAGTTTGCTCCGAAAGTTCGGGTGAACGCGATCGCGGTCGGCGCCACGGAAACGTCCGCCTTGACTCCGTTTTTGAACGATGACCTGCGGGCGAAAATGGAGGCACTGACTCCAATGCGCCGTTTGGGCGCCGTAGAGGATATTGCGCTTGCGGCACTCTATTTAGTTTCGCCCGCATCGAGCTGGGTGACAGGGAAGGTTTTCGAAATCGACGGCGGTACCGAAACCTCGAACTGGCCCTTTCCCCCACCAACGCTGTAAGAGCCCGTTGCCTCTCGGCCTGATCTCCCGGACATTGTCCCGGTTTCCCCGAAACGGGCGTTGGGACCGGCCAGGCCGGGTGCCCCAGAGTTCGTCCATTGGCCTTCGATGCACGTTCTTCGACGGACACCCACTTGCAAGCCGGTCCGTGTGCGCCAGTGGTCCACGGATAGTCCAGAAGTCCGTGGACAGAAGTCCGTGGACACCCACTGGATGATGGCCGCTGCACACCACAGGAGTCGACGGACATCCACTGGACGATGGCCGCTGCGCAGCACTGCAGTGCATTGGTCCATGGACACCCATCATCATTGATCCACCATTGATCCACGGACACCCACTGCAGGGAGCTCGGTGGTTGGACGGCCACCCAGTGGGCCGGGTTCCGTGAACCTCGACGTTAAGGGTTGGGCGACCACGTCCTCGGACGTAGCAGCCCCAAGGCGGAAGATTTGTGCTTTGCATCAGAGCATGGTTGCCTCGTTCTTCCTGCGGAGCGGGCCGCTGAAGGGGGGCACAAAGATTTGCGCCCAAGATGTTGGCGGCAGGGGGAGGTTCAAACGAGAACTCCTGCGCAGCCACTCGCCGAGTGCGGCAAGGATAATGATTCGGAAGCTCAGAGGGTCACAGATAGGGTCGCTGTTGCTGCTCGTAGTAAGCCATGTGTTATACTCATTCCAGATACACACTAATGTCGCAGATTGGATTACGTTCATCTGCGGTAGAATGTTTAATATCTTAGACTTGACATTGATACAAATGTTGCGCTAGAACGGGCGCATGCCGTTACCGAGGAAAGTGTTGGTCAACCGTGAACGCACACTCTACTACCACTGCATTACGCGCTGTGTCCGGCGGGCATTTTTGTGCGGCCACGATTCCGTGACGGGCCGGAATTTCAACCACCGTAAGCGTTGGGTTGTGGAGCGCCTGCGGCATTTGGGCGGAGTGTTCGCCATAAAGGTGTGTGCGTACGCGGTCATGAGCAACCACCTTCACTTAGTGGTGCGGCTACAGCCGGAGCAGGTAGAGAGGTGGACTGATGGGCAGGTTTTCATCCGCTGGCGAAAGTTATTTCCACTCAGCGTCAGGCAGTGGCGGCTGCTGCCGTTGGAGGAGCGGCAACGGCGTTTGGTGGAATGGCGTGCAAGGCTCGGGGACTTGAGCTGGTTCATGCGCTGCCTGAATGAGGCGATTGCGCGGCGGGCCAATCGGGAAGACGGCTGCACAGGACGCTTTTGGGAGGGCCGTTTCCGAACCCAGGCGTTAATGGACGAAGGGGCTGTTCTCACCTGCATGAGTTACGTGGATCTGAACCCGATTCGCGCGGGGCTCGCGCGCAGCGTCCGGGGGCAGCGGTTTACTTCGGTGCGGGAGCGCCTCCGCCATGCAGAACGGGGCCGTGCTTGCAGGTGGTTAGCCCCGCTCCAGGGAGAACAAGTACGGCAGGGAGGCGCGGCCGTTGAGATTACTCTCACTGATTACGTGGCGCTTCTCCAAGCGGCAGCCCGAGGGTTGCTAGACGAAAAGCGAGAGATGGAGGGCCGAACGCGGGAGTTGTTGAAGCGGTTCGGGCTGCAGGAGAAGGGATTCCTGTGGGCCGTGCGGTGCTTCTCACGCACCTTTTTCACCATGGCTGGAGAGGTGCAGCGCATCCGCGTGGAGGCCGCACAACGCGGTTGCAGGAAGTGCATGGGCACAGGCGCCGCCCGGCGGCTGTATCTGTCCGGTGAAGAAGTCGCTGCTGGTTTCGCGCAGCAAGCAGCGTGAGGCGGACCGGTTACCGCGACTGATTCAATCTTCCTTCCACTTCATCCACGTACGCTCGCCGGAGTGTCGTGCGGTAAGTCGGATTGCCGCTTTTGAGGAACGCAGAGCACGAGTGAGAGCGTTCTCTGAGGCCTGCGCTCGCTAAGCTGACCCTACGGTCCACGGCATCAGCGAAAGCAGAACCCCTTTCCACTCCGCAACCAGGCAGGCCAAGTCTACGTCGCGAGCAGCTGCGCCCTGTTGCGTACCGCGCTTAGTTGGGCGTTTGTGTCCTTCGGACACCCATTTCTGGAGTATCCTACGGGCCGTCCTCCCGGGGGGTCACGACTCACGGATGTCCTTCGGAAACCCACTCCTGGAGTGTCCTACGGGCCGCCCTCCTTGGGGGGCACGGCTCACGCGTCCGTTCGCCTGCATGCCGGCCAACGCGCATTTGCGCCGACCTGTCCGTTGAGGCATTTCGGCGGACACCCACCCCCAGATCGCTCCGTTGGCCTTTTTGCTGGGCCTTGCTGCTGACCTGTCCGTAGAGCTGAGGCTCCTTCCACCAGCGTAAACAGAGCTACTGGTGGAGCGCCCGATTTTACCGGCACTTTGCAACGGCTCAGTGGGCGGTGGCCAGAAAGTTGGTTGCCCATCGGCTCGGCTAACGAGGCAACGTGTGTCGGTCGACACTGCGCTGGGTGTTCACTGGCTCCCGTTCACACCGGCGATCCGTAGCTCGAACAGCCGTTTGCAAGTTTAGAACCCCACAGGCAAGTTCCGGGGCTCGTGGGCGCACTCTGTGCCCTCTGCGCCGATTTGGACGGAAACGCAGAAAGCCACAGCGAGTGCGTGCCCATTGGGTAGACGAGTCATCACCGCGACGACGGGTGCGCACGACAGCAGCCGCTCGGCAGCAGGTTGCGCTTGAGTCCACGGTTATCAACGGAAGCCGACCGCTCAGGGCTAGGAAAGTTGCTCGCGGACGTTTTCACGACGAGCAAGAGCGGGAAGCTGAGGGGGGACGTATGGATCAGCGACCCGGCGGGGGCGGCCCGCATGACGGCAGAGTGGGTGTCCAGGGGACATCGGTGTCCAGGGGACATCCAGGGGACAGGTCGGAGGACAAGGACAAGTGGGGGACCCGCTCTAGGCTGGGGGAGGGAGGACGGAGATGGAACCGGAGTGAACGTGGGTAGGGTGGGCGTCCAGCGAACCAGGAATCCAGGGGACCCGACGGGGGGCGTCTTGTTCAGGTAAAGTGGGTGTCCTTCAGATAAACCCTCCAGATAAACCTCAGATAAAGTGGGTGTCCACGGATCACCTCCAGATAAAGTGGGTGTCCACGGATCACGGATCAGTAAAGTGGGTGTCCATGAACTGATGAACTGGGGTCCGGGTTGGGGGGGTCAGGGGGTGGGGTCGGGGGAGGTCTCAGGCTTGTCGAGGACTTCGCGGGCCACGAGTTCGCGGTTCCAGGTGGCGTCGCCGAAGGTGACCTCGCTGCCCTTGGCGCGCTTGAAATAGAGGTGCATGTCATGCTCCCAAGTGAAGCCGATGCCGCCGTGGATCTGGATGCCCTCGCCGCTGACCATGCGGTACGCGTCGGAGGCGTACGCCTTCGCCATGCACGCGGCTAGGTGCGCTTCGGGCACGTCATTGGCCACGGCCCAGGCGGCATAGTAGGTGGCCGACTTGGAACTCTCGACCTGAACCAGCATGTTTGCGCATTTGTGCTGGATCGCCTGGAACGACCCAATCGGCCGCCCGAATTGTTCGCGCACCTTGGCGTAGCTCACGCTCATCTCCAGCACCTTCTCCATCCCACCGCACATCTCAGCACAAAGCCCGACCTTGGCTCGATCGGCAATGCGCTCGAGCAGGGGCCACCCCTCGTTCAACTTGCCGAGCACCTGCCCAGCCGGTACGCGCACCCCTTCGAACTCCACCTCGCAAAGCTTGCGCGTCTGGTCCATGGTCTTCATCACCCGCGTGCGGATCCCTGGCCGATCCGCTTCGACCAGGAATAGTGTGACTCCAAAATCGCCATCGCCATCCGCCGTGCGCGCCGGAACCACCATCCAGTCGGCGTTATGCGCATCGTGCACGAATAACTTCACGCCGTCCAAGCGAAACTCGCCTCCGTCGCGCCGCGCTGGCAAGGCGATTCCCGCCGAGTCCCAGCGGCCGCTCTCTTCGAGCCAGGCAAGAGTCGCGCGCTGCGTACCTCGACAAATACCTGGCAAGTACCGCTCCTGCTGTTCCTCGGAACCACCGATCGCCACCGCCAAGCCTCCGAGCAGCACGGTGGGAAAGTACGGTCCTGGGAGTACTACCCGGCCCATTTCCTCTAGCACCACCACTAGGTCCACCATGTCCAAGCCGCTGCCGCCAAAACGCTCGGGGAAAATCAAACCCATCCAGCCCAAGTCCGCCATTTGCTTCCACTTTTCAGGCGCGTACCCGCGGTCGTCTTCCATCATTTGGCGGGCGTACGCCACCGGGCACTCCGCCTCCAAAAATTCGCGCGCGGTCTTGCGCAGAAGCTCCTGCTCTTCGCTAAAGCCAAAGTCCATTGCTCCTCCCTCAGCCCCTGCAGGGCGACTCAAGCGAACGCTTGTTCGTACGGCTTTGCTTACGGTTTTTGCGGGCTCGAATCAATCGCTCCCGGTGTGCGGCTTGGCACCCGGGGCTGGTCCCCGGCCAAGAGCAAGGCCTCCAGCTCCCGCACGAATGCAGCACGGGTGCCCGGCTCCATGGTCGCCCGGTACGCCACCCAACGCTCCCACGGAAGGCGATGGCGCCCAAAAAAATCTTGCGCTGCGCGTTCGAGATCCGGCGCCCTCCCCAGGCGCTCGCCCGCCTGCAGCAACGCACGCAGCGCCGCACGAGCGTTTCCCGTCTGTTGCCAAGCCAGCACGAGGTGCACCCAGGCAATTTCATCTCCCGGATCGAGTGCAAGCGCCTTTTCCAACCAGGCGATGGCCTGCGACGGCTTGCCAGCCAAGCGCTCCGCGATTCCAGCGTTCGCCAACAACCCCGGAACGCGGTAGAAGCGAACCCCGTAGGGGTTCGAATAGACAAGCCAAGCCGCTGCGGTAGCACAGCCGACGACAGCAAGCGCCTGGGCCCGCCTCATGCGGTGGTGCCGAAACCCCTGAATGCGGGCAAGCAACTCGCTCAGTGTCCCACCTGCTAGCACCACCAAGAGCGGCGCCATGGGCAGCCGGAAGCGGGCGTTGGTAAAAAACAGCACGCAGGTGGCCGTCGCAATTGCCGCCACGGCCCAGAACGGCCACAGCGCCTCGAGCCGCCCGCGCAACAGGGGCAGTCCCGCCGCTGCCAGAACGAAGAGCGCACCAAACCCCAACAGAAACGGGAAGCGAAAGAGGGGACTTGCAGAAAGAGCCCACTGAAGGTCCACCGTGTTCGGTAGCTCGCGGTCCGTAAAGGTCCAGCGAAGCTTCTTCCAGGCAAGCTCGAGCGCAGGGCGCGGAAAGTCTCGCCAGAATGCAACCGCGGCTCGGAAAAATGCGCGCTCAGCCTTCCACGCGTCGCCGCCAGCCTCGAAACGCACCCGCTCGGCGAACCCCTCTTGGCTGCGCGGCACCAGCGGATTCACGCCGTCCGCGGCCGGGTTGTTTCCAAGCCATAGGTTGAGGCCTAGACCGGTGGAGTACGGCAGTGGCCGCCAGGCAGCAAGCGAAACTACCAGGCTCCCTCCCGCCACCGCAAACAGGGCGCCAAGCAAAACACCCCTCGCCAACCGGAGCTGCCCGCGTGCCCAACTCCAAACGGTAACGAGCAGTGCTGCGGCGAAGAACTCCGGGCGCAGCGCAACTGCCGCAAGCCACGTTCCGCTCGACAGCGGCACCGAGCGGCGCAGCACCGCAGTGCAGGCGGTGGTCAAGAGCAGCACCGCGAGCGACGCAGGCAGTAATTGCCCGACGTGCGCAACGAAAGGGCCGTACAGGGCCGCCAACAGGCCAGCCGCGTAGCCTGCCCGGGGGCCGAATACGCTCGCCGCTACCCACCCGAGGAGCAGGCAGTGACCTGCATCGGCCAACGCTTGCATCCACAACACCGCAGATGGTTCGCTGCCGGCCAGTGCATACACGGTCGCCACAACCCACGCATAAAGCGGTGGCTGGTCGAAGGGCGGTTGCGGCGCTGTGCCCGCCAAAATCGCGCGCGCCCATGCATCGTAGCGGGCTTCGTTCGTCAACAGCACGGTTCGCGCGGCGGAGTCGGCGGTAGCCAACAAGTGCACGGCCCGTACGGCAAAGGCAAACAGTGCAATGAGCACGAGGGCGACCCACGACTGGTGGACACGTTCCTGAGCGAGACGTTGTTCCCGACGCAACACGATTGCGCGGGATCGAGCCTTTGTACGCGGCGGCATCGCGGCGCGCGTCTAGTGAGGCTCCGACAAAGTCGCAAGTGAGTCGGTTCTCGTTCGCATGCTTGCTTTGGTAAAGACCGCTCCATGGCCGATGTTTTGGTGCTTGGGGCAGGAGCGGTGGGCTCCGTGCTCGGGGCGTTTCTCGCCCGCGCGGGCGATCGCGTGACCCTGCTCGGGCGCGCCCCCCACATGGCAGCGATCGCCCAGACAGGGCTGCGCATCACGGGGCTTTTCGGAGAGTTTCGCGTAGATGGTTTGCACGCGCTCTCGGATCCGCAGGCCATTGCCGCGCCGGCGGACTGCGTCTGGGTCACCGTGAAGAGTTACGATACACGTCGAGTCCGTTCCTTGGCTGCACGCTGGCGCAAAGAGGATGGCGTGGTGGTCTCGGCGCAAAACGGCATCGGAAACCTCGAACTTCTGGCTGCCAGGGTGCCCTCGGAAGCGCTGCTGGGTGCGCGCGTGATTTTTGGTGCACGCCTTGTCGAGCCCGGGTGGGCGGAGGTCACGGTCAGCGCCGAACCGGTGCGCATCGGGGCGTACTGCCCGCACCGACCGGCGAGCGTCGAACAAGCTCGGCATCTCGCAGCCCACCTCTCTGCCGCTGGGATCAGTAGCGAGTGGTGCGAGGACATCCACGCCGAGCTGTGGGGGAAGCTCCTGTACAACGCCGCCCTCAATCCACTCGGAGCCTTGCTCGGTTGCCATTACGGACGCCTCGCCGAAGACGAAGACACCCGAGCCTTGATGGACCGGATTATCCGCGAAGCCTTTGCAGTGGCACGCGCGAAGGGCATCGCGCTGCCATGGAGTTCTGCAGAAGCATACCGGGCCCATTTTTACGGCCGCCTGGTACCCGCTACGTACCGCCACCGCTCTTCGATGTTACAGGACCTCGAACGTGGCCGCCCGACAGAAATCGAAGCGATCAACGGAGCCGTGTGGCGCCTTGGGCAAGAGCTGGGGGTAGATGTGACTTGCAACGAACTGCTCACCCGGCTGCTTCGGGCGCGTAGCAATGCGCGGCCAGTTCAAGAAAAGGAGTGAACATGCTGCACATCGAACCAGAGGTGCAACGAGCCATCGCCGAACACGCAGTGGCCGCCTACCCAGAGGAGTGCTGTGGCCTGGTTTTTACGCGCGAGGGGCGGCAGCAAGCGGTGCGCATCACAAACGTGCAAAACGAGCTACATGCGCGCGACCCGGTCGCGTTCCCGCGCACCGCAGCCACGGCCTACGCCATGAGCTACCGGGAAGTCGAACCATATCTGGAAGCTGCATACCGCGGGGAGATTCAGCTGCTGGCGTTTTATCACTCGCACCCCGAGCACGACGCGTACTTTTCCACCGAAGACCGTGCTGCGGCGGAGCCTTGGCTGGAAGACCCGAATTACGCTGCAGCGGCCCAAATCGTTGTTTCGGTTCGCAGCGCCAAGGTGGTCGCAGTGCGGGCGTTTCGCTGGGATGCCAAGCAGCGGGCGTTCGTGGACCAGCCGCTCGAGTGGCGCGAACCCCTAGGGGCTGCCTGACCGTTTGCGGTTGGACCTGCGGCGCGCAGACACCCCCTCGTGCCCTGCGCTGCAAGGACCGGCAAAATTCGAAAGCAGCAGCCGCGGCTGCCCGACCCCGGATTTCGCGGTACGCGATCGGCGCCGATTCCTCCAGTGAGGCGAAATCGGGCACGCTGAAACCCCGCTGTACTGCTGCCTCCCGCGCAGTCTGTCCGCGCAAGTTTCGGCGAGGCCGGCCGAAGCGTTTTAGCAGGGCCAGTAGTTTTCTTATTGCTTAAGGGTTGTACGGTATAGCAGAAGCGAGAGAGTTTTATGGTTCTCACACTCTTACTTTTTCTCGGGGAGGGAGTCCTATGTCACGAAAACTTCATTGGGGTTTAGCCTGCACAGCGTTCTGGTTCCTCTCGGCGGGGCAAGCATCCGCGCAAAGCTTCGACCGCTGCCAGAAGAGGATCAACTCGCTGACGCGGTCGTTCCAAGAGCAGGCCAGTAGGGCTTTTCAGTGGTGCGTGGATCAGTATCGAAAAGTGGATATCCAATACCCATCGCCGACCAACCCGAATCGGATCGCGGCGCTCGAGAGTAAGGCCGTGGCGTGCGGCAAAAAGCTCGGCAAGGCGATTGGGGCGCCCACAAACGGGGCGCTTGTTGGGACCCAGTCCGGAGCAGGGAAGGCAGAAAAGACGTACTTCAGACTCTACCAATTGCTGGAGAGGGGCACCTGTGCCTACGACGACGATCAGTTTCGCCTTGGTCTCCTGCCTCACAATCCGCTGAACGAACTCTGGTCCCGCTGGTTGATGATGGCCATGCTCAAACAGGCATACGAACGCCAGCTCGCCGCTGTACCGGAGTTTCCCGAGATCATGGCGGCCCTCGCGAATCCCGATGGGAATCCCTCCAATGGGTCGTGCTCGACCAAGCCGGACGGCTCACCGTTAAACGACGGGTGGAACTACTGCGCTGTCCTGTCTGCTCCACCGTGCCACCAGTTGTCCTGTCGTGTGGACACATCGGCGTCGCTGGCAACAGCTCAAGCTTGTGGAGAGAGCCCAGGCACCGAGAACCCAACCCTGCAGGGTGAGTTTGTGTACCACTTTTGCAACTTTCCCTTGTATACCGGGTGCGACTTTGCCGTGGTGGGCGCGCCGGGTAGAAACCTCAACGCGCTATCTTCGAGCGAATTTTTTGGCAAGACTGCTTGTATTGGCCAAGTCGCAGCTTCTGGTTGGGCTAGAGGAGCGAGTTTATTGTCTCCCTCA
Source organism: Myxococcales bacterium (assembly GCA_037445065.1). Lineage (GTDB taxonomy): Bacteria > Desulfobacterota > Binatia > HRBIN30 > HRBIN30 > JBBILD01. Next base: position 23,548 of record JBBILD010000012.1, on the reverse strand, counting down.
TGTCGGATCGGGTATGGTGGCAATACGGGCGGGACGATCCCACTGGACGCTAATATTCTCGAGAGCCCATATGCAGGGGGGCTGAAAGACGCAACCCTTTGCCAAGACGTATCGCCGGGCGGCAGTTGTGGGAGTGGAAGTTGCTCCGTGTTCAATGCTGCGAAACGACCAGCCGGGCCGGCCACTTGCGCTGATACGGGCGCGCCCGCTGGTGACTTGCAGCTCGGACTTTCAGGTTCCTCTTTGGACCAAGGTGACGCGGTGATCATTCAGACACTGCGGGTTGCCATCACCAACGGGTCATGCTCGGGAACTTCACACGATGCGGATGTTGTGCCAGCGGTGTTGACGACCGGAACGACAACGGTGCAGGTTGTAGATGCAAGCTGCCACCAAGGAAGCTGTTCCCCGGATTCTTTTAGCCTCACCTACGCGGGGCAAGGGTTCACAGGTCTTGCCCCGAACAGCAACGGGCCTGGGACCTCGGGTCAGCCGCCTACAAATTACGTGGACAGCAGCGACCTGACGGGCGGTAAGCTGAGCGGCGGATTCATCCTGCCGTGCTCGTCACAAATCGGCTCGCTCGCCTTTGCCTTCCAGGTAACCTGCGGCCCATGAGGAGCCGCTGCCGAGGGCTTTGGCTCAGGCCAAATCGAGCCGGTACCTGCCGCTCGAAACCCGCTCTCTGCGAGTGAGGGACGGCGCGGAAGCTGTGCGAGCGGCAGACGGCCGAGGCTGGGCCTGTCGCTTGCGTGTGGAGATCGCGCCCGACGGAAAGGCTTAGAGCACCGTGGGCACTCCTCGCCAAGGGAATCGGTTGCACACCTGACCGGGCCGAAGGGCGAAACAGCCGCTCGTCGCCTCTCGGGAGCGGCGGTTCGAGGGGAGCGGTGGCCGCGCTTTCATTTGGTTCCTGTGGGCCAGACGCCAACTCTGCCCGGCCCACGGGTTGCCGCGCTGGTCAAATCGCCTCGCTCACCGCGTCTTCTCTCTGGGTGGGCTCCGGCCGTTCTTCGATCGGGATGTAGTGCCGCTCGGGCTCGCCAATGTAGATCTGGCGCGGGCGCGTGATTTTCTGCTCGGGATCGCGCACCATTTCGGCCCACTGGGCCATCCAGCCGGAGGTACGCGGGATTGCGAATAGCACCGGGAACATGGTGAGCGGAAAGCCCATGGCCTGGTAAATGATGCCAGAATAGAAATCTACGTTCGGGTATAGCTTGCGCTGCACAAAGTAGTCGTCTTGCAGGGCAATCCGCTCGAGTTCGAGGGCAATATCAATCAACGGGTTCTTGCCCGTGACCTCGAACACCTCGTAAGCAACGCGCTTGATGATTTTCGCGCGCGGATCGTAGTTTTTGTACACCCTGTGCCCAAACCCCATCAGACGGCCTTCCCCGGATTTGAACTTCTTGATGTACTCCGGCACCCGGCTGACTGACCCGATCTCCATCAACATGCGGATCACGGCTTCGTTAGCGCCGCCGTGCAGTGGCCCGTACAAGGCCGCCACAGCAGCGGCGACCGCGGAGTAGGGGTCTACCTGGGAGCTCGCCACGCTGCGCAGCGCATTGGTGGAGCAATTCTGCTCGTGGTCGGCGTGCAGGATAAAAAGGATGTCTAACGCCCGCTCTAACACCGGATCGGGGCGGTACTTGAGTTCGGTCATTTTCCACAACATGGACATGAAGTTACCCGTGTAACTCAGGTCGTTGTCGGGATAGACGTACGGGAGTCCCCGCATCTTGCGGTACGCCCAGGCGGCAATGGTCGGCATCTTGCCGATCAGCCGGCGTGTCTGCAGCCGGCGCGATTCGAGATCGAAGATGTTCTTTGCATCTGGGTAGAATGTGGACATGGCCCCAATGGTACCCACCAGGATCCCCATCGGATGGGCGTCGTACCGGAAGCCTTCGATGAAGGTCTTGATGTTCTCGTGCACCATGGTGTGGTTGGTGATGTTCTGGCGCCAGGCGGCGAAGTGCTTGGCGTCCGGAAGCTCCCCCTTCACAATCAGGTAGGCCGTTTCCAGGTAGTTGCTCTTCTCGGCGAGCTCCTCGATCGGGTAGCCGCGATAACGCAGAATGCCTCGTTCGCCGTCAATGAACGTGATGCGGCTCTTGCATGTGGCCGTGTTGGTCAGCGCCGGGTCATAAGACAAGAGCCCGGGGTCGTTCTCATCCACGCGGATTTGCTTGAGGTCGGCAGCCCGGATCGCGTTGTGCTCGATGGGAATTTCGTACTGCTTGCCGGTCCGGTTGTCGATAATCGTGAGCGAGTTCTTTCCCGCCATCGGTCTCACCTCCGGGACCCATTATGGCGAAGGGACCGAGTGGCGCAATCGCTCCGGCAAGCGACGCTTTGCAACCTTGTGGACGGCTCGTTCCCGCAGCGCTCTTCCTGCTAGATTCCCTGGCGCATTCAGTGTAAGAGCGGATCCGCTCGAGAGTGGAACACGGGTGTCAGAACCGACATCGTCCGTCGTAACAGAGCCGTTGGAATCAGTCCCCGAAGCCACACCGAGTCGGTGGGTCTCGGTGGCCCGCGTCACTTTGTCTGCACTTCGGAGACTGTTTCATCTCTTGCAGTTTGCCACCGGTCTGGCCGCGGGCGCGGCTTTGACGCACGAGATCGAGACTTCGGCTTGGCAAGCGCGCCTGTTTCACCGCTGGGCCACGCTGGCCACCTTCGAGGTGCGCCCGGGCGTGGCGGAACACTTCGCCTTCCCACCCACTGGGCCGTTCGACTGGCACCGGGGTTACGCGCAGCTCCCCGAGTTTTTCACTCGGCTCTACGAGGAGGGCTTCCGCATTACGGCACAGGCCGAGCAGTCGGAGATGCTGGTGTGGCTTCTCCGCCATCGCATCAGCCCGCCGTATCGGGAGCCACCGGTGGCCGGCCTCGTGGTGCGGAGCCCGGACGGCACCGTCCTGCTCAACACGGCATCGGTTCAGGGCATCATCGAACGATTCGAGGATTTGCCGCAGGACCTGGTCCGCGCACTCCTGTTTATCGAGAACCGCGAACTCCTCGAATCTCGGGATCCTCGCTCGAATCCGGCCATTGAGTGGGACCGCTTGCTCCGCGCCGCGGCTTCCTTCGCCTATGGACGCCTCCTCGGCGTCGCCGGTGGGACGCCGGGAGGCAGCACGCTGGCTGTGCAACTCGAGAAGTACCGCCATTCCCCAGCCGGTCGCACCAAAGACCCGGTCGAGAAACTCCGCCAGATCCTCGGCGCCAGCCTCAAGGCCTACCGAGAGGGTGAGAACACCCTGGCGGCGCGCGAGGCCATCGTGGTGGATTACCTGAATACGCTGCCGCTCTCCGCGGCCCCGGGCTTCGGTGAAGTGTACGGGCTCGGACCCGGGCTGCGCGCATGGTTCGGGAGCGATTTGCAAACCGTGCTAGCGCAGTTGCGCGAGCCAGCCAGCTCGCCCGCACGGGCCGCAGCTCTGAAGCAGGTGCTTCTCTTGATTGCCGCCGTGCGCGCGCCGAGCGAGTACCTCCTCAACCAGCGGGATGCCCTCGAACAGCGCGTGAACCATTATTTGGATCTGCTCGTTCAGAACGGGCTGATCGATCCGGCAGTGGCGCGCGCGGCGCAAGCCGCGCGGGTGGAGTTTCTTCCCGTCGCCATCCCCCCGGAGGCCCCGCCCCTGGTCGAACGCAAAGGGGTCAATGCGCTGCGCGCGCATTTGATGCGGCTGCTCGGCGTCAGCAATGTCTACGACTTGCACCGCTTGCATCTCACCGTGGACAGCACCGTGGACACCGAGCTGCAGCAGAAACTCACTCAGCTCTTACTGGACTTACGTTCTCCGGAATTCGTGCGCGCCCACGGGCTCGTGGCCGAGCGGCTGTTGCGGTCCGGAGACCCCAGCAAAGTACTGTACTCCATCCTCCTTTACGAGCGCACCGACACCGGGAACTTGGCTCGCGTGCACACCGACAATCTCGACCGACCCTTCGACATCAACGAGGGGATCAAGATGGAGCTAGGCAGTACGGCCAAAGCGCGTACCCTGGCGCATTATTTGGAGCTCGTCGAGGAGGTTTTTTACGCCTACCGGCAAGCCGCTCCGGAGGAGCGCAAAGATCCGAATCGCTGGCCAGGGGATCCGATTACCCAGTGGGCAGTGGCCACCCTAGCCCAAAACCCGCAGCTCGAACTATCGCAGTTGCTGCGCCTCGCCATGGAGCGGCGTTACTCGGCAAGCCCGGGGGAAGCCTTCTTTACTGGCGGGGGCGTGCATACGTTTGGGAACTTCGACAAAGACGACAATGGCCGCATCATGAGCGTCGCGGAAGCGATTCGACGCTCCACGAACCTGGTCTTCATCCGCCTGATGCGCGATTTGGTTCGCTACCACCAGGGGCGGCTACCCTACGACCCGGCGAGAGTCCTTTCTGACCCGCAGGATCCGCTTCGGCAGCAAATGCTCAGAGAGATCGCCGCGCGCGAGGCAGAGCAACATTTGCGGCGCGCTTACCGGCGCTTCCACGGCCTCAGCCAGCGGGAGATCGTCAGCCGTCTTCTCGGGAAGCACGAGGCCAGTCCGCGCCATTTGGCGATAGTGTTTTTCGCCTGGCGCCAGGGTAGCAGCGAGGAAGAACTCGCCGCCTGGCTTCGCGCCCATGGCGTGCAGTTGCAACCCAGTGAGGTGCGCCGCCTCTTTCGCGCCTACCAAAACCCGCGCCTCACGATGTCCGATTACGGCTACCTGCTTTCGCGCCACCCGATGGACGTGTGGGCCGCTGGGCGTTTCGCGGCTGACGGAGAAGTGAGTTGGGATCAGCTCCGCGCCGAGGCACGTCCGGTGACGGAGGAAGTGTCGGCTTGGCTCCTCAAAGGAAAGAACCGGCGCGCGCAAAACCTGCGCTTGCGGATCCGCATCGAAGAAGATGCCTTTGCTCGGATGACGCCGTATTGGCAACGCTTGGGCTTCCCCTTCTCCCGTCTGGTGCCGTCGCTGGCGACGGCGATTGGCAACTCTTCCGATCGGCCGATGGCCCTGGCCGAGTTTATGGGAATCCTGGTCAACGACGGCCTCAGGCGGCCGCTGCGCCGAGTGCAGCGGCTGCATTTCGCCGCTGCCACTCCATACGAAACGGTGCTGGAGCCGCGTCCCGATGTGGGCGAGCGGGTGATGAGCCCCGAAGTCGCGCGTACGTTGCGGCAGGCGCTCGTAGACGTGGTCGAGAACGGCACCGCGCGCCGGCTTCGCGGCGCCTTTCTCGGGCCGGATGGGAAGCCGGTACCGGTCGGAGGGAAGACCGGGTCGGGGGATAACCGCTTCAAGACCTTTCGTGCTGGGGGCGGGTTGATTTCCGCCCGAGCGGTGAACCGCACCGCCACCTTCGCCTTCTTTATTGGCGATCGGTATTTTGGCGTCGTCAGTGCGCATGTACCGGGACGCGAGGCAGCTCAGTACGAATTCACCTCGGCATTGCCGGTCACGGTTCTCAAAATGGCCGCCCCCGCAATCAACGGGCGCCTCGCTGGACTCTCCGCTGCCGTGCCTGCTCAACCGCTGCCTTCCTCAGGGTCGAGCCGAGCGGAGGAGCCAAACCCCGAGGAGGACTGAGGCTTGCACCGCAGTTGCTACCTGACCGGGTGGCAGATCGTACGCGTTCGCTGTCACGAAAGCGCACGTGCATGTGATTAGCGCGAGAAACGGGGACAGATAAAAGAGAGGACGGACTTCTCGGGCCAGGTTCTTTGCCACTAGCGCTGGCAGCACGAGGCAGCCAAACGCGTAGAGGAGCCCAGCCACCCGGATGGCCAGTCCGACACTGAGCCCGAGCCATACCCAGAGCAGCGCCTCCCACACCCGCACCGGCATGCCCACGGCGCCGGCCATTTCGCGGTCCATAAGCAAGAGGGCCAGCGAGTCCCTCTGCACCGCCACAAAGGCAGCCGTGATCAAGAACAATGCGGCGAACCAAACGACTTCGGTAGCCGTGGCGCCGATGATCGTGCTCGAGAGGAGACGGTGCACTTCCTCGAGGCCGTGCGGACTGCGTGAGAGAAGCAACACCGCTAACGAGGCGCTAAAAGCAAACACCCAACCCGTGATCGCCTCGGGGGTCTCCCGGCCGGCTTGTCGCTGTCCCTGCGTGGTGGCGAGGGCTGCCAGGATGCCGAACAGCGCGGCCCACAGCGAGAGCGCTTCCTCCCGCCCGCAAGAATCGCAACCGAGACGAGCGAGCGGGGCGGCGAACAGCATGCCGCAGGCAATGCCAAGCATCGAGGATTGAGAAACGGCAAGTCCCAGGAACACTTGATCGCGTGCTACCACGGCCACACCGATGAGCGATAACAGCCCGGCGATGAACCACCCCGCCAGGTAGGTGTTGTGGAATAAAGCCCAGGACTGCGCGAACTCGGAGAGCGCCCACATCATGGATGCCCTCCGAGTTGCCCGGCAAGCTCGACCGCACCTTCTCCGAACACAGCGCTCATCCGCGCTGCGGTGAGCACGGTGCCGACCGGCCCGGCAGTCACGCCGCCATCGTGGAAGAGCGCAACGTGCGAGCCGTAGCGGTAGGCAGGTCGGAGGTCGTGGGTTACGAACAGCACGGTCCGCTCCTCTGCTCGATTTTGCTCTTGCAACAAACGCAAGAGGGCCACTTCCGAGGCAGGGTCGAGCCCTGTGGTCGGTTCGTCGAGCAAGAGGATGCGCGGCTCCCGCACGAGCGCTCGTGCGATCAGGCAGCGCTGCTGCTGCCCGCCGGAAAGCTTCCAGTAACTGGCGTGGGCGAGGGGGAGGAGTTGTACCGCTTCTAGGGCCGCACGGAAACGCCGCTGCCGCTCGGGCAAGGTCAGGCGGAGCCCCACGAAGCCGAGCGAAACGAACTCGGAAACGGTGGTCGGCAAACTCGGGTTCAGTTCGCAGCGTTGGGGAACCAAGGCCAGCGCTGCGGGCGCCGCTCCATTCGGGTGCAGCTCGAGACGCCCGCGGCGCACTGGCACAAGCCCCAGCAAGGCGCGCAAGAAGGTCGTCTTGCCGGTTCCGTTGGCGCCCAAGAAAAACCAGAATTCCCCCCGCCTCACCTCGAGCGAGACGTTGCGCAGTACCTCTCTCTTGCCGTACCCGACGCTCACTCCGACCGCACGCAACACCACCGGTGGCCGGTCGCCGTGGATTCCCTTCATTGTGCCTCCGCGGGCGCCCCGAACTCGGCAGCAAGGGCACGGGCCAGCTCGCGCACGTTGTAGTCGATCATCGCAAGATAATCGTCCGTACCCGGACGACTGCCGGTGATGTGCGCCAGCGGCACCACCCGAGCGCCGGTCTGCTCGGCCAGAAAGCGGGCGTGTTTGGGATCGTAGTAAGGCGAGGACAGAATGATGCGTACTCCTTGCGCGCGCATGCGCTCGACCAATTCGCTGAGCGCTTTGGTCGTCGGTGGTATACCAGGCTTGGGCTCCATGTGGCCAATGACTTCGAAGCCAAAACGGCGCGCGAAGTAGGGCCACATGTTGTGGTCGTCCACCGCTTTGAAGCCGCGGTAGGGGGCGAGGACACCCAGCCAGCCGGAGAGGAGCTCGAGGTCTCCTTGCGCGCGGAGAAACTCCTCGAGTCTGCCGCGCTCGGCCAGTAACGCTAGCTTCTCTGCGTCGTACTGCTGCGCGAGGCGCTCACCCACAAGCCGTGCCAACACCTGCTGGCGGAAGGCAGTACGGTTTGCCTCGAAGGTAGCGCGCTGCTGGGGCAGGGCAGCAGCCAACGCCTCGGCCACGAGTGCCGCAACCCGGATTCCGTTGAGAGGATCGAGCCAGTAGTGGGGATTGCCGTAGGGGTGAACGTCCCCCATCGAGCGATCCACCGGGGCCGCCGGAACTTCGAGCGGTACAATGGCACGCGAACAGTCCACATAGCCGGGTGAACCCGGCAAGATGCGCGGGTTATGTGCACCTTGGAGAAGGCGCGGCCCATAACCCAGTTCCAGATCCAGCCCCGCAACCAAGAAGACATCGGACGCCGACAGCAGTTTAATAAAGCTCGGGCGCGGCTCGACAAAGTGTGGGTCTTCCCCGCCGCGCAGCAACGAGTCCACGACCACCCACTCCCCGCCGACGCTGCGCGCGATCGAAGCGAGATCGGGCAGGGTGGCCACCACGCGCAGCGGCTGCTGGGCGCCGGCGCCCCCCGCCAGGAACACGAAGGCAAGACTCAGCAGCCGGCCCGCCGCGCGCGCCAATGGCAACCCAGCAAAGCGAGCGCGCCCACTCGCCTGCTGGCCTGCACTGCTTCTCCTCAAGCGCCAACCTCCGCGCAGGGCGCGGGTGAGGAGACCAATCGTCTTGTACATGGTTTTTTCAAATCCTTCGGCTCGCATCTTGCCCTCCTCAATACTTGTGCACTGGGTGAGCGCCGTAGAGGACCTCCCCGCCGAGCCACGCGCTGTGCGCGTCGCGCTCGTCCAGGAAGCGGGCGCGGTCGTAGTTGTACTGCAAGCGGAAGCGAGAGTACTCGGTAGGATGCCACACCAGAAGGGGTGAAATCCGCCAGCGGTCGTCGCGCAGCGGGTCGTTTTGGCGGCCGCCGAGACTCTGCCCGCTGCCGCTTGCATACTCGAGGCGAATGCCGCTCGCCCAACCGTAGCGGAAACCGTAGAGCGCCTGGGTGTAAAAACCGGCGTCGCGTAAAATCGCTCCTGGAATGGGCTCGGACGGAACTTCTTCGGAAGCCGTCGTTTCGCTGCCGTCACCGTGGCTGTGCCCATGAACGTCATCCGCCGGTGGGGCCGCCGCGCCGGGAACATAAAAAGCCGCGGTGTAATCGCGCTTGTGGATCTCGGTTTGCCATAAGAAAAACGGCCAGCCGCGGAAGTTGTTTTGCGGGCGCCAGCGCAGCTTCCAGTCGAGCCCATACACCCAAGTCTCGCCATCGCCGCCGGTTGCGTTCGGCCCGTGCAAGAAATTGGCTCCGAGTTTGAGGCCGAGCTGCGGTGTGAGGTCCCAAAACTGCTCCCAGCGGCTGAGGTAGAGGAGGTCGGTGAGACGCCGGGTGGGCCGCTCTACGGCGGGCCTGTTGCCCACTGCCTCGGACGAAACGAAGCTCGGAGTGAACTCGCCTTCGTTGGCGTTCTGCACCCCGAGGTACAACTCCGAGAACCACGGTAGTGGCATGAGCCAGGAAAGCCGCGCCCCCGTGGCCCGCAGGCCTTCTGAGCCCATGATGCGCGACAAGATGACCGGCTGATCCATCCAGTCCCAAGCGTGGGGGTGGAGCGGGTTCAACAGCCCGTATTCGGTAAAAAAGAACCCGGCTTTTGCCTCGAGTCCGAACGGTAACGAGGTGGTGGTCATGAAAGCTTCTTCCAGCTCGACGTGGTCGGAGGTGAAAATGACGTGGCTCTCGCCGGTGAGGTAAGGGTCCACCGCGCCCGTCAACGACAGCTCCCCTTGTTGGAGCGTGAACCCCCGGCGCAGTGGATCGTGCGCGCCGGCTTGCAGGCGCCCGCCGAGCTGGTCGTCGGTAGCGGTTGACCAACCCGCGGCGGCGAGCACGTCGAAGGAAACGTCCAACAATCGGAGCCGCGGTCCTACCGGGCTCAGCGCCACGCTCGGCAACGGAGCGGGCGCCGCCGGCGTGCTCTCTTCTAGGGCGCGCTCCAGCGCGCGTTCTTTTTCCTTGCTGGCGGCCTCGGCTCCCTTTTGTTCGAGCGAACGCAGACGCTCTTCGAGTTGTCGGATTTGTTTTTCTTGTGCAGCCCGACTCCGTTCGAGTTCCCGGATCGTGCGGCGCAGCTCCTCGACGGCGTCATCGGCTCTTGCCTCGTGCACCTGGGTACCGACAGTTACGGCGAGGCTTGTCCCCAAAACCAAAAATGTGGTGCGCCATCTCTCGGCGCACCGAAAACAGAATCGCATAGAGTCCTCCTTTGCTCCGAGTGAAGGGGTACCGGCAGCGTGTTTGCTGCCGAGTCAACTCATTCCTTCACGCGAGCGGAGGTGCGCGAGGGTCGGCCTTGCTGCATACACCGCTTGGCGCGAGCTGCGCGGGCGCCTCGGGAAGACTCCGTGTTACAGCGGCGGCAGGCAGCGCGCTGCTCGCGCCGTGCGCCACCCCGTGACCGAGAGCGCGGATGGCTTGGCAGGCCGCGCAGGTGCTGGCGATGTGTAGCGCCGGTGAGGCTGCTCGCTCGCCCGGCTCGCAGACACTGGAGGTGGTAGCAGGCCGCTCCCTGCCCGTATCCTGGCAGTCGGCAGCTCGGTGCCAGCCCAGGTGCAGGCCCGCAGCAGCAGCTTGCACGGCTAGCAGGGCCGCAAGGGCTAGGGCTTGAAGTCGAGTGCGAAGCGCAGTGTGCTCGCCAGCTAGCACGGCCGTTGCCTCTATCGAAACAGCCCGGTGTGGGCAAGGCAAAAACGGCAGCCCGCACCGATGGGGAAACACCTGGCCAAGCCGAGCTGGCTGTGGCAGGGAGGGATGCGACCCGTCCTCGGTTTCGTCCGAGCTCGAGCGAGGCGATCCAACTCGGCAGTGAAGGGGAGAACGTTCATGAACGCAAAGGCAGTGCTGCCCGTGTTCGTGGGGTTGATGCTGGCCGCGGGGTGTGGCTCCGACGGCGAACCGCCCGAGGCTGGTTCGTCCCTCCGACGCTTCGACGCCGCTGCCCGAGCTCTGCTGGCACAAATGACTTTGGAAGAGAAAGCCGCGCAAATGGCGCAGGCGGAGGTCACCTCGCTTAGCGACTTCGCCGAGATCCGCACCCTCGCACTCGGCTCTTTGCTCAACGGTGGCGATGCCGATCCCCCGGAAGGAAACCGGCCGCAGCATTGGGCGGCCCTTTACGAGCGCGCCCAGCGGGAAGCGCTGGCAAGCCGCCTCGGCATTCCGCTCCTCTACGGGGTGGATGCGGTGCACGGTCACAGCAACGTCGAGGGAGCGGTAATCTTTCCCCACAACATAGCCCTCGGCTGCACGCGGAATCCTCGGTTGGTCGAAGAGATCGGGGCCATCACGGCGCGAGAAATGCGTGCCACAGGCTTTCACTGGACCTTTGCGCCGACCGTGGCCGTGGCGCGCGATGAACGCTGGGGGCGCACTTACGAGAGCTTCAGCGAAGACCCGCGGCTCGTCTCCGAGCTCGGGGCAGCGATGGTGCGCGGCCTGCAAGGCGGTGGCCTAGCCGCACCTCAGGCGGTGCTGGCGACGCCCAAGCACTTCCTAGCCGACGGCGGCACGCTCTTTGGCACGGGGACCGCCCCGATCGCGCTGTTGGACCAAGGCGACGCACGCATCAGCGAGGCGGAACTGCGTGCCATTCACTTACCTCCGTATCGCGCAGCGCTGAATGCCGGTGCTGCCTCGATCATGGTTTCGTACAGCAGTTGGAATGGCACCAAGATGAGCGTTCACCGTCAATTGCTCACGAACGTGCTCAAGGAGGAACTCGGCTTCGATGGGTTTCTGCTCTCGGATTACAACGCCATTGACCAGGTTCACCCGGATTACAAAACGGCAGTGCGCATGGCGGTGGCGGCAGGAATGGACATGGGGATGGTTCCGCAGCGGTACCGGGAGTTCATCGCCGCGGTGGTGGATTCGGTGCGCGAGGGCACGCTGGCGCTCGAGCGGGTGGATGATGCGGTGCTGCGCATCCTACGCGTCAAGTTTGCCATGGGCTTGCTGGAACGAGACCAACGCCTGTGGCCGGACCGCAGTGCGCTAGCGCAAGTCGGCAGCGCCGCCCATCGCGCGGTGGCACGCCAAGCGGTGCGCGAGTCGCTCGTCCTGCTCAAAAACGACGGCTCTGTCCTTCCCCTCTCCAAGCGCGCTCGCCGCATTCACGTGGCAGGCCGGCACGCGGACAATCTCGGCTTGCAGTGCGGCGGTTGGACGATCCGCTGGCAGGGTGGAAGCGGCCGCATCACCGACGGCACAACGATTCTGGAGGGCGTGCGGGCGGCAGTCTCGCTGGCAACGCAGGTCACGTACTCCGAGGATGGAACCGGAGGGGAAGGGGCAGACGCGGTCATCGTGGTGGTCGGCGAGCGCCCGTACGCGGAGTACCTGGGGGACCGCGGCGACTTGAGCCTGCCCTCGGGCCAGATCGAGGTGGTGCGCCGCGCTCGTGCCGCGCGCGCTCCCCTGGTCGTCGTGCTCATCACGGGCCGCCCGCTGATTCTCGGAGAGCTGCTCGACTTGGCCGATGCGCTGTTGGTGGCTTGGCTTCCCGGCAGCGAGGGGGCGGGCGTGGCGGATGTGTTGTTCGGCGACTTTGCTCCGACTGGAAAGCTCTCGTTTTCCTGGCCACGAAGCATGGAGCAAGTACCGCTCAATGTGGGCGAGCAGCCGTATGACCCGTTGTTCCCGTTCGGCTATGGCCTTGGCTACACCCAACGCGGAGCAGCCGACCGCTCCTCCTCATGAGCCCACAACCCGAGTTCTGGCCCTGGAGTGGCGCCGATGGCTAAAAAGCGCGCGTCGTGAGTGCGGTACTGGAAGAGTGTTTGCGACTGCTCAGCGCAGTCGAGGCGCCGGTTCGTTACCTCTTGCAACTCGATTCGGAGCGGGCACAGCGCACCGTGTTTCCCGCCGCGGAGTTGGCAGCTCGGGCGCGGGCGCTGGCGGCACAGGTGCCGGCCGCCACCCAGCGGTTTGCGCTGCTCAGCCTCGCGCAAACCCTGGAACGGCTAGCGCGCCTGCCAGCCGGGGAGCGCCGCGAGCTCCTGCACCGCTGCCAGCAAGACCTCTCCGTGCTCTCCAGTGCCCTGCGCGGCGGAGGAGCTGCGGTGGTCTACAAGCGTACACTGCTCTTGCGCAAAGACGTCTTCGACGTGCTCAGCCGCCCGGCGCAGTTCCTCCCCGGGGTGGGACCGCGCCGGGCCCAACTCCTGCGCCGGTTCGGCATCGAGACGGTCGAAGACGTGCTCTACCACTTGCCCTTCCGGTACGAAGACCGCCGGCAAGTCCGGCGCATCGGCGAGCTACGTGCTGGGGACACGGCGGTGGTGGTCGGCGAGTTGGTGAGCCTCAAAGAAGTGTTCGTGGGGCGCATGCAGCGCCGCTTGCTCGAGGGCGTGCTGCAAGACGAAAGCGGCAGTCTCGCCCTGGTGTGGTTTCAAAACCTGCCCTTTTTCAAGCGCGCCTACCGGACTGGACAAAAATATCGAGCGTACGGCAAAGTCGAAGGGGGCTTTGGCTTCGTCTTGCGCATGGCACACCCGGAACTCGCGCCGGCAGACGATGGCAGCCAGGCACGCATCCTTCCCGTGTACGAGAAGCCAGGGGCGATGAGCGTGGCAACCATGCGCGCGATTGCCGAGCGCGCGGTGCAGGAATACGCCGCCAGTTTGCCCAGTGTTCTTCCCGACGAACTGGTGCAGCGCGTGGGCATCATGGACCTCGCGCAGGCCATGCGCGAGCTGCACCAGCCGGACAACGACGCGGACATCGAAGCGCTCAACTCATTCCGCTCGCTAGCCCACCGCTCGCTGGTCTTCGACGAATTGTTCTTCTTGCAGCTCGGCATGCAGATCCGGCGGCGCAGCGTGCAACTCGAGGCAGCCCCGGTGCTCCACCAGCAGGGCGAAGTGTTGGAACGGCTACGCGCAAGTTTGCCTTTTGCCCTCACCCGCGCCCAGGATCGAGTCATCGGCGAGATTTTGCAAGACCTGGGCAGCGGTCACCCCATGCACCGGCTGATCCAAGGCGACGTCGGCAGCGGCAAGACGGTGGTTGCCGTGTTTGCTGCCGCGGCTTCGATTCAAAGCGGCTACCAAGCCGCGTTCATGGCGCCGACCGAACTGCTCGCGGAACAGCACCACCGCACCGTGAGCCGGCTCTTGCAGGACCTGCCGATCCGCGTGGCACTGCTCACCGGCGCGCTCCCGAAACCGGAAAAAGAGCGCATCCGCGCCGCGGTAGCGGCAGGTGAGGTGGACCTCGTGGTGGGCACGCATGCCTTGATTCAAGAAGGCGTGAGCTTTCGCGCTCTCGGCCTCGGCGTCATTGACGAGCAACACCGCTTCGGCGTCTTGCAGCGTGCCGCCCTTCGCCGCTTGGGCAGCGTGGACAACATGAGCCCGCATATCCTGCTCATGACCGCCACGCCCATACCGCGAACCCTGACCATGACCGTGTATGGCGACCTGGACGTGTCGCGCCTGGACGAGCTGCCGCCCGGGCGCAAGCCGGTGACCACCCTGCTGCGCGGCGAGGGGCAGCGCGGCGAGGTGTACGCGCTTGTGCGCCACGAGCTGGATGCCGGGCACCAGGCCTACATCGTGTATCCACTGGTCGAAGGAAACGAGGACAGCGACTTACGTGATGCCACCACCATGGCGCAAGAGCTGGCGCGCAGCGTTTTCCGCGACTACCGAGTCGGCCTCGTGCACGGGCGCATGAAGGCCAGTGAAAAAGACGCGGTCATGCGCCGGTTTCAAAGCGGCGAGCTGCAAGTGCTCGTCAGCACCACGGTGATCGAAGTGGGGATTGACGTGCCGAATGCAACGGTCATGGTGGTCGAACACGCCGAGCGCTTTGGCCTTTCACAACTGCACCAACTACGCGGGCGTGTGGGTCGCGGCGGTACGGAAGCGTACTGCGTTCTCATCGCCAGCTACCGGCGCGGCGACGACACAGAGGCGCGCCTCAAGGCAATCCAGCGCAGCAACGACGGCTTCGAGATCGCCGAGCGCGACTGGGAGTTGCGCGGGCCGGGAGATCTCCTCGGCACCCGCCAGGCCGGTATGCCGGAGTTCCGGGTCGCCAACTTGCTGCGCGATCAGGCTCTCCTCGAAGAAGCGCAGCGGGCCGCACGCGAGTGGCTCGAACGCGACCCAGAGTTGCAGCGTCCGGAGTCACAACCTTTGCGGCAGGTTCTCCGTCACCGCTGGGCCGGGCGCTTGGAACTGGCGCAAATTGGGTAGGAGGCCAGGCATGATGCGAGGGTGGGGAGTCGTAGCGGTGGCAAGCGCCCTGTGGGCCGGCGCGGCAGCCGCGCTGCCACCAGGAGACGCAGAGCGCGGGCGGGTTTTGTTTGCGGCCGCCGCAGGGTGCAGTTGCCACACACCCGCCAATGGCCCCGTGGGAAGTGGCGGAGGGGAAATCCCCACACCCTTCGGTACGTTCTACGGAACGAACATCACACCCGATCGGGAAACCGGCATTGGCGCCTGGAGCGATGAGGAGATTGCTGCCGCGATCCGGGATGGGATGTCGCGCGGCAAGGGTGTGCAGACACCGGCGATGCCGTATTACTGGTATGCAGGCATGTCCGATGCCGACGTCGCCGACCTGATCGCGTACCTGCGTTCGCTTCCTGCGGTAAAGAAGGAGAATCGTCCACACGAAAACGAACTCCCCTTCGCACGCTTGGCGTACCGTGTCTGGCGGCTTGCCTTGGCGCCCAAGTTCCGCCGCTACGAGAAGCAGCCCGAAGAGCCGGTGGCACGCGGCCGCTACTTCGTGGACCACGTCTCGCTATGCGCGGACTGCCACACCCCGCGCAGCCGCTTCGGCGGACTGCGGTTGGACTGGTACCTTGCTGGCACGGCTAGCGGCCCCGGAAACGAGGTGGTTCCGAACATTACGCCGCACCGGGAAACTGGCATCGGGGAATGGGACGAAGAGGACATCTTTCAGCTCCTGAAGACAGGGTTCACCCCCGAGTTCGACAACGTGCAAGGTTCGATGGCCGAGGTGGTCGAGGGCAGGGGTGGCGGGCCCGGGTACAAGGACGCCCCGGAACCGATCCTGCGCGCCATCGCTGCCTACCTGCGCACGGTCCCTCCGATCGAACACCGGGTGGAGAAGAGGGAAGCAGACACCCAGCCCTAAATCGCCTCGTGGCAACCGCTCGCAGCTCGTGGTGCCTCCGGGCCGGCGACCAGAAGCAGCTTCTGGACAGAGACGCGGCTTTTTTTCATGAAACAGCCTTCTGCGGAGCAGTCGTGGAGCAGGTGGCATCGGTTCTGGGGCGAGAGCGAGATTTCGTTGGGAGGAACGGATGGAGCGGAACTCGTGGAGGCTGATCGGATTGCTGGCGATTGCCGCGATCTCGCTGGTTGGGTGCGCTACGTTCGGCGCGGGCGAGCCGAACCAAGCCGTGGCCGGAGGCCGGCTGCTGGTTGCAGCTTCCGCCGAGCCCGATCGTGGCAACGCGCCGCTCAAGGTACAGTTCGAGGCCGAAGTCTACGAAGGGGACGAAGCGGTAAAACCAACCTTCGAGTGGGACTTTGGCGATGGGAGCAAGAAGAAGCGCGGGCAGCGTGTCGAACACACGTTCCGCAAGCCCGGCTCGTACACGGTCACGGTGGAGGTGACGGACGCCAGCGGACGGCGCGGGCGCGACGAATTGGAAATCACCGTCGAGCCACTGTTCGGCAACTAGTCGAGGCTCCTCGGCGCCGCCGCACACCCTGGTGGCCGCTCGGGCTGACCCGTGGCCCGTGCTCGCGGGAGAGCGGTGCATACCCGAACGGAGAACGTTGCACAGCGCGGCTCGCTCTGCGTCTTCTATAAAAAGCCGATTGCATTCCGGTTGGCTCGCGTTTAGCACGGATCGCGATTTGAGCGTCGGAGGAGTCGGATGAGAGCGTTGTTCATGGTGGGGATTGCAGGGTGGGTATCCGCAAGCGCCGTGTCGCTTGCCCACGCCGGGAAGGAGCCTCTCCCCGAGGGGCCGATTCGCGATCGGCACGAGTTGATGGAGCGAGTCGGCAAACAGGCAAAAATCATTGGGGATGCGCTCAAGAGCGGCAGACTCGACCCGGTAGGCGGTGCTGCAGAGAAGATCGCCGAAGAAGCCGGTAAGGCTCTGCCCTTGTTTCCGGCTGGCAGCACGCACCCGCGTTCGCGCGCCAAGGAAGAGATTTGGCAGAACTGGGAGGAATTCGAGCGACTCATGAAGTCGCTCGAAGCCGACGCCCGTGCTACCGCTTCGGCGGCTGCCGCTGGTGGAGACGTGCGCGCCGCGGCCAACAAAATGTTCGGGAACTGCAAGAGCTGCCACGACCGCTTCCGCCTGCCGGAAAAGCACTGACCTCGCCCCGCCGGCAGCGACTCTCTGCGAGCGGCCGTCTTCCCCGCCACCATCTGCTGGTGGAAAAACTTCACCACCCGTGGACGCGCGAAGAGTACGGTTCTCGCTACTCACTCGGTTCCCCAAAAGACAGCACCATGGCCCGGTCGGGCCAAGCCGGAAGCGTCCCCGTTGTCGCCGCCGGCCAGGATCACCCGCTCGCGCCTCGAGGCCACGCCAGCCCCAGCCGCGGCTTTTCCACGCACGGAGGAACGTCTGGCGACGCTGTTCCCTTGCACCTGTCGCGGCAGCGTGTTAGCGACACGCACCCGCACGTTCGAGCGGGCAATGTTCCCCGGTAGCTCAGTCGGTAGAGCGGTCGGCTGTTAACCGATTGGTCGCTGGTTCGAGTCCGGCCCGGGGAGCTTCCTGTGAGTAACGTTAGCCATGACGCGCCGGAGCGGGCTTCGGCCGTGCTGTACACGGCGGAAGCCCGCTTACACCGGAGGGTACGGGCGTGCAACCGGTCGCCACAAAATCTGTGGCGAGTGGAAAGACACCTCAGCAAGAACACCGCGATGCCGCGCAGCGCTTCGGCGTCCCGCTTGGATGCGCGCTGGCACGCCGAGTTCTGAAGCCACCCTTCTCTGTGCGCCCTGCACATTTGCGCGCAAAAGAACACGTCTCTGCGATGCTTCGCGTTGACTCCATGCTTTAACCGTTGCAGTACTGAGCGCGTGCCTGAGATGGATCCTTCCGCTTACGTCGGGCAGCAAATCCACTTGCCTGGGCATTTCGAGGTGCCGGTCATTCTCGAGGAGGTGCGGTCCCTCGGAAGCCATGGTTCCCAAGGGTACGAGTGCCGAGTTCGCCTCCCAGACGGCACACTGGAGGAGGCGGTCATCTCTGCCGAGGAGGCGGCAACGATTTTTGCCGAGGCGACGCGCGAAACCGAGGTGGGGACTCCGCCCGCGAATGCGGAACGGCTTCGCCTCCTGATCGAGTCTGCGCGGATTCGCCTTGCCTATGCCCACGACCCTCAGTTCGCAGTCAGCCTCTCCGGGATTCGCACCCTCCCGCACCAGATCGAGGCAGTCTACCAGGCCATGTTGCCCCAGCCTCGTTTGCGCTTCTTGCTTGCCGACGACCCAGGAGCAGGGAAAACCATCATGGCTGGCCTGCTCATCAAGGAACTCAAGCTGCGCGAGGCAATCGAGCGGGTCCTGATCCTTTGTCCAGCTCCCCTGACGATCCAGTGGCAAGACGAGATGCTGCGCTGGTTTGGAGAGTCGTTCGACATCATTTTCTCCGCTGTAGACCAGCAGCAGCTCACCAACCCTTGGCAGCGCTGCTCACAGGTTATCTCGTCCGTTGATTATGCGAAGCAAGAAGACGTGCGTGAGCGTGTGTGGCAGCAGCGTTGGGACTTGGTGGTGGTGGACGAGGCGCACAAGTGCTCCGCGTACACGAAAGCTTACTCCGGGCGCAGTAGCGAAGTCGCGGAGACTAAACGGTATCAGCTCGTGAAGCGGCTTTCCGAAACCGCTGATCACATGTTACTGCTCACAGCTACGCCACATCACGGGGACGAAGACCGCTTCTCCCACTTTCTGCGTCTGATTGATCCAGACTTGTTCCCCGAGCCACACCGCCTGCGCCAGGAGGCGGCCTCTGTCCGCAAGGACATCTTGGGGCTCGGGAGGACTTCGCCCTGGTGCCTGCGCCGGCTCAAGGAAGACTTGCGCGACCTGAACGGCAAACGCCTGTTCCCTGACCGGCATGCGAGGACGGTAGCCTTTCGCCTCAATCGCGAGGAGTACGCACTGTACAAAGCGGTGACAGCTTACATCAATGAGTTCATCCCGCAGCAGAGCGGCCAACGCCGTTCCTCCGCCACCCTCACCCGCACCGTTCTCCAGCGGCGCTTGGTAAGTTCGACCTGCGCGATCCACGAGTCGCTCAAGAGGCGACTCAAGAAGCAGCGGGAGCTGCTCGAAGAACTTGCTGGCCTCCCGCCGGCCCAGCGGGCAAAACGGCTGGCGGTGCTCCAAGGGCGTCTACTGGACGGCGAACAAGACGAAGACGACCTGGACGACGAACTCCGCGATCGCCTTGTGGATGAGTTCACGGCCGCACTCGAACTCGACCAGCTTCGTACCGAGATCCTGGCGCTCAAGGAACTCGTAGAGCAGGCGCGCGCGGTGCGCGAGCACGGTGGGCCAAACGGCCAACCGGTGGATTCCAAATTGGCCGCGCTGAGGGAGTGTCTCGCAGGGGCACAGTTCCTCGAACTCAAGGACGGCCGCGGCAAATTGCTCATCTTTACGGAGCACCGCGACACACTCACGTACGTGCGCGAGCACCTCGAGCGGTGGGGCTTCACGACGTGCGAGATTCACGGCGGTATGAACCCGCACGAGCGAAAACGCGCCCAAGAGTATTTCCGCACGAGCGCGCAGGTGTGTGTGGCAACCGAAGCTGCGGGCGAGGGGATCAACCTGCAGTTCTGCCACCTGATGATCAACTACGATATGCCGTGGAACCCAACCCGCCTCGAGCAGCGCCTGGGGCGCATTCACCGCATTGGCCAGGAGCGGGATGTGTACGTCTTTAATTTCGTGGCTACCGAGTCGGAAGACGGGCAGCCGATCGTGGAGGGCCGCATCCTGCACCGGCTTCTGCAAAAACTCGAGGCGATGAACGAGGCTCTGGAGGGGCGGGTCTTCGACGTGGTTGGAGAGATTCTCTCCCTGAACGATGTGAATCTCCCTGATATGTTACGCGAGGCAGCTTTCGATCCGCGCCGCCTCGACGAGTACTTGGACCAGATTGACCGCATGGATCCAGGCAAGCTCAAGGCTTACGAAGAAGCCACGGGCATTGCGCTGGCCCGGAGTCACGTGGACTTCTCGAGCTTCCAGCGTCTCAACCTGGAGATCGAGGAGAAGCGGTTGATGCCCCGTTACGTGGAGGCACAGTTTCTTGCCGCAGCCAGAGAGGTTGGTCTGCGCGTGGAGGCAAGGGCCGACGGGCTGTGGCGAATCGAGCATGTGCTCGCCGAGCTTCGCTCCGAACGGCTGCGCTCCGTTCAGCGACTCGGTAAGCCCGAGCCCTCGTATCGGAAGATCACCTTCCACAAATGGCACCTAGAGCAAGACGCCCACCTCGATGCCGTGCTCATGGGGCCCGGCCACCCGCTCTACGCAGCCCTCGACGAGAAGCTCAACGAGAAGCTGGCGTCCCTGCAATGCGGGATCGGATTTTACGTGGACCCGATGGCGGTCGAGCCGTACCGGCTCCATTTTTTCGAGATCTCGATCCGCGGCAAGGACTCGAAAGGAAACGAGCTTTCCTTGCACGGCGAACTCGTTGCTGTGCGCGAGCAAGGTGGGTCAGGCGGCTCGCCTGTCTTCGAAATTGTGCCCAGCGACATCTTGCTCAACCTTCCTTCCCACCCCAATCCCCCGTCGCTGACCGAACCAGTGCCCATCCAAGCCGCGTCGGATTACCTGAAGGGCACCTACCAACTCGAATGCCGTGCCCGCTGCCAGAAGGATCGCCAGCGCTTCGCTCGCATCTGCCGCGAGTATCTGGAACGGTCTTTCGATGCCCGCATCAAGCGCGCACAAGAGCGCGCCATGCGGCTGATGGCCGAGGCCGCACTCAAGCCGGAATTCAAACTCGCTGCCGATGAAGCACGCAAATACGTGGAAGAACTCGAGCGCGCCCGCGCCGACCGCCTTGCGGGGTTGAGCAAGCTCGAGATCGCCCGCACCGGCCCCGTGCGGCACGTGGCGACCGCGATCGTTCTTGCGCCGGGCATGGACAGCGAAGGCCAGCTCGCCGATCTGGCGGATGAACTCGACCCCAAACTCAGGAGGAGAAGCGAGTTGGCCGCCGAGGACCTCGTCGTGCGCGCCTTGATCGAGGAGGGATTCCCCGAAGAGCGCATCGAGCGGGTCGGACACTTGAAGCTTGGTTTCGACATCCGTGCCCATCGGATCTTCGACCCGGTAAGCGGACAGGTTTCGGTGAAGCGTATCGAAGTCAAGGGCCGCATGCGCGGTCAGCCGGTGCGCCTGACGACCAACGAGTGGTACAAAGCGCAACAGCTTGCGGAGACCTATTGGCTTTATGTAGTCTGGGATCCGCTCGGGCCGAACCCGGAGCTGGTCCGCATCCAAAACCCGGCGGCGCGACTCGACTATGCGAAGCGCGAAATCGTGGCGGCCCGGTTCGTCGAGATTCCGGCCGAGGCGCTTGTGGCAGTCAGCCGGCAACAGGAGGCGAACGCATGAACGAGAACGTCCAACGGGCTCTTCAGGAATTGAAGGAACATCTGGGCCACCTCTACGGGGAGCGCCTGAAAGGGGTCTATCTCTTCGGCTCCTATGCCCGTGGCGAGGCCGACGAGGAATCCGACATCGACGTGTTGATTGTACTGGACCGCGTCGAGAACTACTCGCGGGAGATCGACCGGACGAGCGAGCTGATCGCGCGGCTCTCCCTGGAATGTGATCGAAGCATCAGTTGCGTGTATGTCCCTGAAGATAGGTGGAGGCACGAAGAGACGATGTTCCTGATCAACGTGCGAGAGGAAGCGGTGCCGGCGTGAAAGAAGAAACACGAAAACTCCTCGGCAAGGCGCAACGTGCGCTGCGCGCTGCGGAGACCCTGCTGAAGGCGGGGGACGGAGAATCCGCAGTCGGGCGCGCCTACTATGCGATGTTCCACACCGCTCAGGCCCTGCTCCGGGAGCGGGATCTGCAATTCCGCAAACATGGCAGTGTCCATGCAGCCTTTGGCCGACATTTCGCGAAGACGGGCATCCTGGATCCGAAGTTCCACCGGTGGTTGCTGGCGGCTTTCAACAAGCGGATCAAGAGCGATTACGATCTCGATCCGGTCCTCGACGACGCGGCTGCCAAGGAGACGATCGAGCAGGCCCGGGAGTTTCTCGAAGGCGCCCGCCATTACCTGGAGGGAGGCCGCAACAGATGACCGACGACCGCAGGCTCATCGAGGATTACCTGCCCATCGAGGCCATCAGCAAGGAGGCCTCGCGGGAGAAGTCCGTACGCAAGGGCCACATCTCGACGCTGCACCTCTGGTGGGCGCGGCGGCCTCTGGTGGCCTGTCGGGCGGCCGTTTACGGGGCGCTCGTGTCGGCGTCGCGGTTTGTGCCGGAGAACGGGCCGGACAGCAAGAAGCAGAGCCTCGGGCGGGCCAACGCGGCAAAGTTCATCGAGCGGCTCTGCCAGTACCCTGGCAATCCCGAGGTGATCAAAGAGGCGCAGAAGCACATTCTCGAGGCGCACGCGAAGCGCCTCACACAGGAACGTGGCACAGGCGGCCCGCCTGTGACGGTCGAGGACATCGTCGCGGGCCGCGCGCCGAGACCCAAGGTGCTCGACATGTTCGCCGGCGGCGGGGCGATTCCGCTAGAGGCGCTGCGACTTGGGTGCGAGGCCTACGCCCTCGACCTCAACCCCGTCGCGCACATCATCGAGCTCTGCACGCTCGTCTATCCCCAGAAGTACGGCAAGCCCGATCCGAACGCGCGCGGGATGACCGGAAAGCCTCAGGCTGGCAGCCTGAGCCACCAAACGACCTGGGGCGGCCTGGCCGAAGAGGTGCGCTACTGGGGCAACTGGGTGTTGGAGAAGGTCAAGGCCGAGATCGGCGATCTCTACCCGCTCATTCCCGACCCAGAGTATAAAAGCAAGGGTGGCACAGGCTTCCAGCCTGTGCAGAGCGAGCTGTTCATTACCAGAAGAAATCTTCCCCACTGGCAAATGGGCGGTTCGACGTACTTCGTGACCTTCAGAACAGCCGAGATCGAACTGCCGCAAGCAGCCAGACGAATTGTTCTTGACGCTTGTCGACACTTCGACGGCCATCGCTACACGCTCTGGGTTGCCGTGGTCATGCCGGATCACGTGCACCTGTTGCTTAGACCGCACGAGATCGAGGAGGGAAAGTGGTGGTCGCTATCCAGCATCCTGCACTCGCTCAAGTCGTTCACAGCAAAGGAAATCAACAAACTGCTCAATCGCCAGGGAACCGTCTGGCAGGATGAGAGCTTCGATCGCATTGCTCGCGATGAAAGCGAGTTTTTAGAGAAGTGGAATTACATCCGGAATAACCCTGTGACTAAGGGTTTATGCGAAACCCCGGAGGACTGGGATGCTCTGTATGAAAGCACAGGCAAGATGCCTGTGCCACCAGAGAAAACACCTCCTGGATATTTGACGCCGGTCGCCTACCTCTGGACGCGCACGGTGCGGTGTAAGAACCCATCCTGCGGCGCCACCGTGCCGCTAGTGCGCCAGACCTGGCTGTGTAAGAAGAAAGACCGCTACGTGGCGCTGAAGATGGTGGCCCAGGCCGCTGGCCTGGGCAGCACCGGCGGCTCGCCGGTGCCACCAAAGAAGCGGGTGTGCTTCGAGCTGGTCGAGAGCCACACGGAAAAAGGCCTCGGCTTCGACCCGGCGAGCTTCTCCAAAGGCGGCAACGCCACCTGCCCCTTCTGCGGCACGGTGGCGGACAGCGACTACGTGAAGGCCGAGGG
>JBBILD010000011.1:0-146864 GCA_037445065.1 Myxococcales bacterium | reverse complement strand
CCACGCACACCACACCATCGCGGCCGGTGGCTCCGTCAACTCGCCCACCAGTCGGCGTGCTCAAAATCACCCCGCTCACTCCGACCGTCCCACCACTGCCACTCACCGTCACGTTGCACGTGTACAACACCGACCCATCCGGAATCGGATCCACGTTGTCCGTCGCCAACACCAGCGCCCGTACACACGTGCTCCCCTCAGGACACCCTGCCGTGCGGAACGCAAACGACGTCCCTCCCTTGTTGATGTCCGGGTTGACCGCACAGTCCGGACGCCCGTTCGACCGCGTCTTCACTGCTACCCCAGCCGGGAACACTAGGTCGTTCTGCGTACCAGCCACTTCGTTTGCACCCGTGGCCAGCTTCACCTCGATCGCTGCATCCCCTGCCGCATCCAGGTTCAAATCCTCCACATACAAAGCCGGCCCACCCGGCGCAGGCCGCGGATCCGCACAGCTCGGTGGCGGTGCCACACCACCCACGCACACCACACCATCGCGGCCGGTGGCTCCGTCAACTCGCCCACCAGTCGGCGTGCTCAAAATCACCCCGCTCACTCCGACCGTCCCACCACTGCCACTCACCGTCACGTTGCACGTGTACAACACCGACCCATCCGGAATCGGATCCACGTTGTCCGTCGCCAACACCAGCGCCCGTACACACGTGCTCCCCTCAGGACACCCTGCCGTGCGGAACGCAAACGACGTCCCTCCCTTGTTGATGTCCGGGTTGACCGCACAGTCCGGACGCCCGTTCGACCGCGTCTTCACTGCTACCCCAGCCGGGAACACTAGGTCGTTCTGCGTACCAGCCACTTCGTTTGCACCCGTGGCCAGCTTCACCTCGATCGCTGCATCCCCTGCCGCATCCAGGTTCAAATCCTCCACATACAAAGCCGGCCCACCCGGCGCAGGCCGCGGATCCGCACAGGTCTGTGCCTGCAAAGGACCGGCGGTCGCGAGCCAGCCCACAACGGCTACCAGTGATCCGAACACCCCGAATCTCCTACGCATGTTCACTCCTCCCTCCAAATTTCCAAACCAGAGCCAAAGCAGGAAAACGCGCCTCGTCTACCGCAAAATGCCGCTCTTCGTCTAGACCCCAAATGATTTTTCTGAGAGTTTCCCGGCACTACCGGCGAGAATCACTGATTCACACGGTCGGGCAACCGTTGAGTGCCGCATTGACCGCTCTCAGAATCTCGTCAATGGTGACCTCCCCATCGCCGCTCTCGTCGGCCACTGGGCAAACATCCAAGCCAGCGCTGCCCAGGGCGATGTTCACCATCCGCAGAATCTCATCCACCGTCACCTCGCTATCGCCATTGCAGTCCCCGACGCAAGCGGCGCCGGCAACCGTCACCTGCCCATCCACGACTGCGATTTGGCTGGTGGCCCCGGACGCTGTGCATGGTGGGGAACCCTGAACGGGCACGCACGTTTGATCCAACGCGGTTCGATCACCCAGGGAGAGAAAAGCCGTGAACGGAGGCTTCGAAGCATCTGTCCACTCCGTGAGCACGTGCAGCGGAATCGAGCCACGCGCCGTTGGTCCTGGGGTAAGCGCGATCGAGAACAACTCCTGCGGGCCTACCGGCAGGACAGGAATCTCCACCGGGTTCGGGCCCGGCGTCGGCAATGGATTCGGCCCGTATACAACAACATTGATGAATGGGTCCGGGTCACCGCTCTCTGGACACAAACAGTGGGTGCGCCCTCCCGCACAAGTGGCGTTCTCGATCACCACGCGAAAGTTCGAAATGGCTGGGTGAACCTCGACCGCGGCCGGCAAGCCATCTTCACGGATCGTGCAGTCGGCCAGGCGCAAGCCGCTGCCGATCTGCAGCGTGAAGGCAAGGGCAGCGATTTCGTCAATCCCGCCCGGAGTGCTATCCGCGGGGCCCTGGCGAAACGACACCGGGATCCTCACCGAACCGCCCGGACTCGCACTCCCGCTGCCGACCACCAATTGTGCACAAGCCGAAGGAGACGGACAGGGGGCCACAGTTTGCGCATACGCCACCTGCCCAAGCACCATCAGCACGACAGAAACTCGTACCCCCTCTCGAGCCCAGTCTCTTCCAGCAAGCTTCTGTTTCATCAGTCCTCGCTCCTCGCCCGTCAGCGCCCCGGACAGCCCGACAGCGCCGCATTCACCGCCGCCACAATTTCGTCAATGGTAATCTCGCCATCGGCATTGCCATCCCCGGCTACACACTGCTGCACGCTGGCGGTTTCCAGAGCAATATTCACCATTCGAATCAGCTCGTCGATGGTCACCTCACCACTCCCGTCACAGTCCCCCAGGCACCGCGCGGCTACGGCGGTGCGATTCAACAACACCGTCACGGTTTCCGCATCCTGACTTGCAACCGCAATGTCCACCCTTCCGTCCCGATCATAGTCCGCCAGCGCAAGAGCTTGCGGCGCCGGGGCCACATCGAAGTCTACCTTTGCCGCGAACGAACCATCATCAAGCCCCAAGAGCACCGAAACCTTATCCTCGAATTCACTGGAAACTGCAAGATCCGAAATCCCGTCCCCGTTGAAGTCCGCACTTGCAAAATCGTTGGGCTGGATCGCCACCGGAAAGCTCGCGCCGGTCCACTCGAACTGACCAGCAGCATTGCGCGCGAAAAGCGCCACGTCATCCAGATCTTGATTCAGGACGGCGAGTTCCAACTCGCCGTCGCCGTTGGTGTCCAGTGGCAAGACAGCAACCGGTCCGTCCAACATATCCCCCTGGATCTCTTGCACCAGGGTGAACAAACCCTCTGCTTGCCTAGCGAAAATCTGCACAGAACCCACCAATGCCTCTCCGCCATCGAGACTGCTCACGATCAGCTCTTGGCGCCCGTCCCGGTCGAGGTCCGCAATTCGCACTGCAGAAGGGCCCCCTCCGACCTCGAAGGTACTCTCGACGGTGAAGTTCCCTCCGCCTTGGTTCACGAGCACAGAAACCGTCGCATCCAAGGTGTTCGCTACGGCCACGTCCAGCCTTCCGTCTCCATTCAGGTCCCCTGCGGCTAACGCTCCCGGGGCTTCTCCCACCGGGATCGCTATTGGCCGACCTAGCACTCCATCTCCACTGTTCAGGAGCACCGCCACGGTGTTGCTCACCTCTGCAGCGACCACCACATCCGACGTTCCGTTACCGTCTACGTCCGCCATCAAAATGGCCCTCGGACTGGCGGAATCCTCCAGCGAAAAAAGAGACGGCGGTTGGAGAAACGTCCCATCACCGTTGCCGAACAGTACGGCCACGGTGTCACCGTCGGCGTCCGCGGTCACCAAGTCGCTTCTCCCATCCCGGTCAAGATCACCTGCCGCGAGGGCGAGCAACGTTCCTTCCACCAGCGGCTCCACCGCCACCCGCTCGAAAGAAACTGCATCGGACTGCGCGGGTCCGCGGACGGCAACGAACAACGACAACACCAAGACTGTTTGCAACCTCCAACCACCGCGACTCCCCAGCAACGCCGCTCCTCGTGCCGCGAGGCTGTCCACTCGTGAGTTGTGCATGGAGCCCGCACTATGGAAGTAGAGCTTCGGTGCTGTCAAGACAGATTGTACGGCTGCCGCCGCACCGAAGACGCGGCGGGCAACAACAACCCTTCTGCCTAGCGTTTTGTCACTCTTACGAGTAAGCAATCGCCGTATGACCGAAGAGAGCACCGGTTCGAAAAGCAAAGGGAAGAGTGGTGGGGTGCGCGTGCTGCACTGCCTGAATCCTGCGTGTAACGCCCTTCTCCCGTTCGAGGTGGATGACGAGAACGTGTTGCTGTTGGACCTTCGCGCGTTCGCCCGCCACGACGGCAGCACCTCGTACTTTCCATGCCCGAAGTGCGGCGGCCGCAACGTCGTTGCCATCCCGGAGCACGGCCGGCCACGTGTGATTGGATGTGAGGGCGGCTCGCCACCGGCGTGGCAATCGGCGCCAAACGAAGGCGACGACCCCCTGGCCTGGATTCCAGAGGCAGTGCGCCGCAAGCTGGATCGCATCGGGATCAAACTGCATCTTGCCCAGTGGCAGGCGCTTCCCATTGCGGAACGGGCGCGCTTGCTCGAGCTTCCCTGTGAAAGCGAGGACGATGCGTCTCAGTTCCGCCAGTACCTCGAGAACGTTGCAGCACGGTGCGGTGTCGGCGAGCTAGAAACCCTAGAGCGGAAGTGAGGCAGAGGGCTTGGACTACGCGCAAGCGTCGCAGCGGGGTCGGCGCGGGCTCTTCCCGCTCTCCTCGTGTCCAACCGTTTGTGTGGGGGCCGGCGAGTCCGTTGCGGCCCGCCTCGATCGTCGAAATCACACCACACGCACGCGCTAGGACAGCCGTTTCGGTTCCTTTCAACCCCGACAAGAGGAAACGATGATCACGCGCGGAGACGACTTCCCTTTTCACCAGACCGCCGAACCCATTGCGTTCCCGGGTACGAGCGACCCGAACTTTTACGATCGCTACTTCTTCCATGGTTACCAAAGGGACGCATCGCTGTTCTTCGCGATCGCGTTCGGCATCTACCCAAACCGGCGGTTGATGGATGCCGCCGTCACTGTAGTCTACGAGGGCGACCAGAGGATCCTCCACGCCTCCCGCACGCTGATCGGAGGCGAGCGGTTTCCGCTCGCGGTCGGTCCGATTCGAATCGGCATTGTCCGTCCGCTGGAGACTCTGGAGATCGAAATCACTGACAACGAGTACGGCATTGCAGGTCACTTGCGGTTCGAAGCAATCGCTCCACCGATCGAAGAACCCCGCTTCCAGCGCCGCACAGGCCCCCGGTTGTGGATGGATTATACCCGGCTCACCCAGCACGGTGCGTGGCGGGGCGAGCTGGTCGCCGCTGAAAAACGGTTCGCGCTCGAACCGCAGAGCTTTTTGGGGGCTCGGGACCGGTCGTGGGGAGTGCGACCGCTTGGCCAACCGGAAGGTGGTCTGCCGGTGACCAAGCCACAGTTCTTCTGGCTCTGGGCGCCGCTGCACTGGGGTTCCTATTGCCTGCACTTCAGCGTAAGCGAAGAGTCCGACGGGCAACGCTGGCACGAAGCGGCTTTTGTGCTGCAGCCGGGCAAGGCGGAGGAGTCCATGACGAGCGAGTCCGCGCGCACGCAAGTGAACTATACCCTGGCATTCGAGCCAGGGACTCGCTGGATCCACAGCGCCCAGCTTTCCTTTGATCCCAGCACAACCACCGGCCGAATCGACCTGGAGTTACAGACGCGTTTGCGCTGCTTCATGGCAGGGCTCGGTTACGGGCAGCCGGTGTGGGGTCACGGTCGCTACCAGGGAGAAAACGTCATCGGCGGGGAGGTGTGGCAAGCTGCTTCGATGGACCCGAAGATCCCCATGTTCTTGCACGTTCAGAACCTCTGCGAGGTGAGGGGCAACGGGATCGTGGGAGTAGGGGTGCTCGAGCAACTGATTCTTGGACCACACGCGCCGAGCGGCTTCTCGGACCTCCTCGACGT
The DNA here is from genome assembly GCA_037445065.1 of Myxococcales bacterium. GTDB lineage: Bacteria > Desulfobacterota > Binatia > HRBIN30 > HRBIN30 > JBBILD01. The sequence continues at coordinate 141,399 of JBBILD010000011.1, read as the reverse complement.
GGCACCCTAGCCCACAGCCATGCCTCGCTTCCAGCCCGGGCAAAAATCACCAAGGGCATCGCCCTTGTCTGCTCCACCCTCATCCACCAGCACCCGTAAAGGCTGAATCGCCAATCCAGCAACCGCGCACTTTTTTGATCCCGCAGGGAGCCGTCAGCGCTTCCATTCGGGTGACTTCACCACATCCGGCACAGCGCGGAGCCAAAGAGAAAACAACGCCAAGTGCACGACTAGGTCCAACAGCAGCCAAAGAGCAACCTGCGGGGGAAAGGAGAGCACGCCGACGACATCGACGACCAAGCGTGTGACGATCACTCCCAGACTTCCCCACACCGCCCCGTGCTCCGTTACTGGCCTGCGCGCCGCAAAGAGGAAGACCGTGCTCAGCGCCAATTCGAGTCCCAACCAACCCATCGCCGCCAAGCGAAACCAGACTTCGATCGAGGATGCCGGCAGTCCGGATTCGCCGAACAGTGCGCTCGCGGCGGCGCCCAAGCAGGCGCGCCCCACACAAGTCACTGCGAGCAGGTAAAAAACGAGAGACATAACGGACGATTCCATGCGCGTATCTCACGTCGTACCAGCGCGTGCAACCGCGTTGCGGGCAGGTGTTCCCGCAAGGGCAATGTCGGGTCCCCGTCTTTCCGGGCCCCAACTCTCTTGCTAAGCAGCCTGGCGTGTCGCCGGATGCGAAGCAAAATCCCCCGCCTCAGGTCCGCTGGGCCGTCGTGCTCGGCAGCGTGGCTGCGCTCACGGTGGCGATCCTCTACCTCCGAAGTGGTTCCGAACCGGAGCTAGCCCCCGCACCCCTTACCTCTGCACCAGAGGCGCGCGAGCGCGGCCAGGAAGCCATGCGACGCCGCTTGCAAGATCTACGGGAGGCACACGAGCGCAGGGCGGGCAGTGGGTCGTCGGCGAGTCGGGGAGCCTCGGGAGCAGAACGAGCTGAGGCTCCATCGGGTGGCACCATGGATGTCTCGCGGGGAGAAGTGCGGGGCGGTGAAGACATGCAGCGCTTGAAACCGCGCCCGGGTGGGATGGGTCAGGCACCTGAGGCGATCGAGGTGCCGGCGGATGTGGATTTGGATGTTGACCCGGACGACATCCCCTCCCTCAAACAGATCGCTTTACAAGACCCGGACCCCGACCGCCGCTTGACGGCGGTCACCCTGCTCGGTGCCTCGGATAACCCAGAGGCAATCCCGATTCTGGGCGAAGCGTTGAAGGACGCCGACGAAGAAGTGCGGTTGGCGGCCATTCAATCCCTCGCCGACATGACCGACGCCGCCCCGGTGGATTTACTGGGCGCGGCGGCGCTTGCCGATCCGTCGCCGGACAACCGTTACGAAGCTCTCGAAGCGCTGGCAGATTTGGGCGGGCCCGCAGCGCGCGCGTACTTGGAGAAAGCTCTGCAGGACCCTGACGAGGACGTCGCTGCTCTCGCCGAAAGCCTCCTCGAGCTGGACAGCGACGAATCCGAAATGCCGTCAAGCGGCGCGGAAGCCAAGGGTCGCTAGCGCCACAACCTGAGCCCTTGCGTAGGCCCAGTCGCGGACTGCAGCCGATCGGCTGCGATGCTGTTCGGGCTCAACGCCGGAATGACCGCCAGCACCTTGCCATCAAGCTCGATGATGACTTCCCCGAGCACCTCACCTCGGCGAACCGGCGCGGTTACCGCCGAGGGCAACTGGTAACGAATCTGCAACCCGGGTTCTGGCCCGCTGCGCCGCATGGGCAAACGAAAGCCCTGACCAGCAATCGGGACCAGCTTTGTTTCTTGGCCACCTTCGACGTCGACTTCGATTTGCAGCGGCTCGCCTTCCCGCACGAGAGGCACCAAATCATAGTCCTGTTCAACCCGAGCCAAGGTCGCGGCCAACGCAGCCCCTACCTCCTTTTCAGCGGATGCACCCAACGAGAGAGCCAGCAAGTGCAACTGCTCCCGCTCGATTCCTGCTGCCGCTAAGCGGACAACCCGTTTCGGCCCCGACCCCGTGCGGTCGGCCAGCCCCCAGGTAAAGCGAGGATCCAATAAGAGCATTCGGTTGGAGAGTACCACGCGCCCATCGTCGAAGGGGAAAGCGCGTAGCGCCGACCACTCGCGGGGCAAACTGCCCGGTTTGACCAGTCGCACAACCACCGCAGCAGCCTCGCGTGCGGTGGTTTGGTTCGACGGGTCGTCGCTCCTCCAGGAGACAAAGCGTGTGTGCTTCAAACCCAGCCGACGCCCGTACTCATTGATGCCCTCGAGGGCGTTGTCGCTCGCCCCCCACATCGCCTCGGCAGCAGCCACGGCAGCCAGGTCCGCCCCCGTTAGCGCAACGGCCTTCAAAAGATCCGAGAGCAAGTACGTTTTCTTTGCATCCAGAGCAAAGCCGTCGCGCTTTTCCGCAGCGTAGGTCCTCATGGTCTCCTGGCTCACGGCCACCGGAACATCGAGGGGCAAGGTACCGAGTGCGGCCTGATCCTGCGCTGCCAACAGGAGCAACCAATGGTGCAGCCGCCCCGCCGGATACGGCTCGTCTGCACGCTCGCTCGATAAAACGGCACCGGAAGTGACATCTACAACAATGGATGCGGCCGGCATCCGGTCGCTTGCCTGTCCCACGCTCACAGCCAACAAACCCGCTGCACAACACAACAACCACCGCCGCATGGGCCTGCTCCCTATCACAAGTCGCGGGTCCCTGTCAGCAATTCTCTGCTGTAGGCCACTGGGCCTGTCGGCCGGGTAGCCAGTTCTAGCGGCGTTCTGCCACCCTGAGGCGAACCGCGTTCTTGCGCGCCGCCCCCGGAGCGGAGCCTCCTCCGCCCTGTAATCGGTTCACCTGTTTTTCCAGGAGGTCGTCTGCGCGTGCGAGCAGTTCTTGGTTGTGCGTGTACTTCTCGATCATGTAGGTGAGGTCCCCCAAATCGTGGATGAGAAGCTTGGCGGCTTTTTCCCGTTCGGCTTCGCCGCGCAACTGTTCGGTGAGATCCAGCACGACCTCTTCGATCTCAGAACTCTCGATTTCCAAAGTCATTTCGAACGCACGCTCCAAGCTTGCCCCGCGCCGAGCTTCGCGCAGGAAGCGTTGCAGCAAGGCCTTCAAGTGAGCCAAGTGTTCCGGACGAAACCCGCAGCTTGCCGCCAATGGCCGCGGCGACTGGCCTCGCAACAGGCCCGCGACCAAGGCCAAGGCCCCAAAGTGGCGCGACTCGTGCTGGGCCATCTCGAACCAAAAACTCCGTACCTCCTCGGGCTCAGAAAAACGCGTCTCGAACAGGCAATATAACTCCATGGTCTGGCGCTCGAGTTCCATAGCGCGTTCGATCAGCCGCTTGACTCGCGGCTGCCGCTTCTTGGATTTCCCGCTGACCATGGCAGCACTCGTTACCACGTCTGCGCCATCAATGCGACCAGGATCCCGCGCTCAGCAGCGTGCAGGTTGGGGCAGAATCAGAGTAAAACGACTTCCGCTGCCAGGATTCGCCTCGAGTTCGAGCCTGCCCCCGTGAGCCTCTGCAACTCTTTTCACGATCAACAAGCCGAGGCCGCTGGTCGTGCCGCTCGGAAACCCTCGCTCTGCCTGCGACTCGATTTGGCGATACTGTTCCATGGACATTCCCGCTCCGCTATCTGCCACCCAGAACACCACCTCCTGGACGTCGAGGCGGGCTCCGAGTTCCACGGCTCCTCCGCGCGGTGTGTGGCGAAGCCCGTTTACGAGCAGGTTGTTGAGGGCTCGCGCCAGCAGCGTCTCATCCAACTCGACGAGCGCTGGGTCCACTGGTTTTACGACCACCAACTCGATCGCCGATTCGCGTGCCAGCCACTGCATTCGCTGCGCGGCGGCCGCCAAAACCTGTGCGAGGTCGACGCGGCTCGGTCGCGCCACCAGCGGACGCGGCTCGGCGGTGACGGTCTCCAACACGTCGTGCACCAGGTCCACCGCATCCGCAGCGACGGCAGTGATCCTACCCACGAACTCACGCGCCTCGGGGGCGGCACCCGGAGGCAGGGTCTCCGAGACCAAAGACGCGTACCCGTAAATGCTCGATAGCGGCGTCTTCAGATCGTGCGCCATGGCGCGCAGCGCCTCCGTTCGTTGCGCCCGCTGGGCAGCCCGCGCCTCGCGCTGCCAGCGGAACGCGAACCAAACCACCCACGCAATCACGATCAAGTACACGTTCACCATGATCACCGTCGCCAGTTGTCGGTCCGGCGGACGCCGATACGCGACCCGGTGCGGTAACCACTCTGCGTACTCGAGTAGCCCCATCGAATCGTACAAAAGCGCGCCCATCGCCGCGAACAAGAAGGCCGCGTTTTCATGCACCAGCAGGCCGCTGAGCAAGACCACCAATACATACAAGAGAACCCCGCTCACGTGGTCGAGCCCCCCTCCAAAGTGAACGGCACCGGTGAGAGCGACCATATCCAGCGCCAAAGTCCCTGCGATTTCGCCGCGGCTCGGCGGGCGGCGAAGCAGCGTAACCGCACTCGCTGCGACCCACGCCGGCAGGACGCACAGGGAGACCTGAGGGGCCAACGAGGTCGGGGAAATCCAGATTTGCAGGACCCACACCCATCCCAAGACCAGGGCGAGAATCAGAGCCTTGACCCGGTAAATGGCCCGTGCATCAATCTCGCCCACGACGACCCCTTGTGCGGCGCGACGCTACGCCCCGTGCGAGCCTTTTTCAATGGGAAAAGGAGGTACCGCGACGGGATCCCTCTCCTCTCGCGGCCGTTTTCTCCTGTCCGATGGGGCCCGCGCGCTGATGAACTGCTCTCCACAATCGCCGCGGGCACTCGCCTATAACGACCGCCACCAGCTCAGTGCCCAGCGCTGATCAAGTGAGAGATCGTAAACACGTCTTCCGTATTGCCGGAAGCATAGGGAGAGCGGGCGTTCGGACCCTGATTGAAGTACCAGGTATTCGGATCGGGAGAGTTCGGGCCGGGAATCATAATGACGGTAGCGTGGTTCATCTGGGTGTCCACCATTGTCGCCGAGGTGAAGCCCATCTCGTCCTCGTAAATCAGGTCCGACCCGGGGGCCTGCTTGCGGAAAGAAAAGTACTCGATCCACACTTTCCAAAGGTCGCCTCGTTTATCATAAATGTCCGATGCCAGTACTACCCAGGCCTCGCTGTCAATGTACAGCACGCGCTTGCCGTACGCGTACTGTGGTAAGCGGGCGGTCCCCTCGATGACGTAAACTCGGCGTTTTTCCCAATTGTCGCAAAACACGAAGTCGGCCCCGCCCGGACAACGTTGCGGCCGAAACTGCTCGCGGTGCAACACACCCAGCATTTCGCGCACGCCGAGCAACTTCCAATCGAACCAGGCAATGTGACCACTGAAGCCCCAGTAAGAGTCCACGTCGGTGTCTTGGCCAAAAAGCGCATCGCTACGCTGGGCAGTGGACATTCGCCGCACACGCCGCACCGCAGGTACGTAGAGCCAACTGTCATCCTGCCGCGACGCGTCTACGTACCGAATGTACAGAGCTCCCACACCCTTCATATCGTACGGTGCGACCACCGGACTGAGGATTTCTTTGTACCGCACACCGTCCGGGTTGGGCAGTTCTGGCTTTGGATCCACGAACAAGCGGCCGTTGTAGTACAGACGGCGAAGGTCGCCGATGGTGAATTCACGATCCGGAACCATCGGCGCCGTGTAGGTCAGCGGACCGCTCGGCACCTGGAAGTCGCGCATGAGAACATCGTCGGTAATCAGTGGCTTGTACTGGTAATTCCACATGATCTTGGTCGCGGCGTCGGGGTCGTTCGGGTCAATGTTCGGGAACGGCATGCCCGCCACGTAGTTTTCGAGTTTGTTGCGATCTGCCGCCAGGCGAACCTGTGCAGAGTACTTCTCCGTTGCTTCCCGATACCTGCGCGGCCACTCCACACGTCGCGTCGGCACGATCTTCATCTGCATCCCGTGCTCCACACACCAGCGCACGCCAGGTCCGATCAGCCCCTCTGCCTTGCTGACGTTGTCCTTCGTGACGACATCTCCAGGTTGAACGTCCGCCGGCGCCTGGATGGCCGCTGACACGGCTAAGCCTATTACTGCGATTCGGAGGGATTTTGTCATCGCTGTGTCCTCAAAACTGGATCGTCAGTTTCACGCCTGTTTCCGTGCGTCCCCGGTTCAATCCAGCGACTCCCCACGACTCGAACACCGGACGGCTGGTGGTGTTGATGAAAAAGCGCTGGGAGAAACTCAGAATCACGTTGTTCGTGATAAAGTAGTCCAGCAGCCCGATGACTTCCTGGTTGTAGTGGTTCACTGGGTCGATGATGTACACGACAAACGGCACGATCTTTCCGCCCTGATAGAACGTGGTGGCTGCCAACGTGGCCAACAACTCCCAGTCGCGCACTTTATCAATGTAGGCGAGCTGCCCCGGGATTCCGGTGGTGGCCACACCGCTGGTTGAGAACTGCCCGCGGAACCCGCGGCCCTGTCCGCTCCGCTCGCACGGCGGACGTTCCTGCGGATCGCGACACTGGATGTCCGGGTTGTCCAGCAAATAGTGCCAAAAGAACTGCCCGAGGATGAGGAACGTCGCCTTCCGATTCAGAGGGCGGATCCAGGTGGGGCGATCGAAGCCGACCATCCCCTTCCACATGTCGCGCTTGCTCACCCCGTATATGTCATTGGCAAGCAGGGCCAAGGGCGAGGAGAGCGAAAAGCTCTTCGCCGCATCCACAAAGGGAACCCCGAATTCGTAAATGCTCTCGACCCGATAGACGGTCTGAGTGTACTTCTCCTCCGCGTAGTTCAAGGAGAAACCTACAGCGTGGACGTACGGAGCAATGGCCTCCAAAGGAGCCTCGCCTCGTCGGATCGCATCCAGAGCTTCCCGTGGGTTCAGCACAGCGCGGAACGCTGCGGCATTCGTACCATCGTCACCCGCCCAACGCTGGTAAAAGTAATTCAGGGTGAACTGCAGGCCCTCCGGAAGCAGCGGCATCTCGCTCCCAGTGACGGCGCTGAACCGCACGCCGACCTGGCTGTTGTCCGCAGGATTGCGGGTATAGTCACCCTGCTGAAACAGGCGCGTTCCCCGATAAAGCTTGTCGATCGGACGCCCATAAAAACGGGACAAAAGTTGGAACAAGCCGCGCCCACCCGCCGGCGGCGAGCGCGGATCATCGAGTGGGTTCACGATCGGTGCACTCCAAGGGCGCGGCAAAAACGCTTTCTTCGCCGGGTTCCAGTCGCCTGGATTCCAGTAAAATTCCACAAACGCGTTGTTCAGAGGGCCCAATCGGTCGATGTCCCACAGCCCTTTGATGATCCACTGCGGCACGCGCAGTTCGTCCCACGTCTCCTGCTGCAAGTGCCAAGTGAGGTCGAGAGGGTTGACTCGGTCCAGCAGGCGAAAGTTGTCGGTCTCCCCCCACACGATCTGCTGCCGGCCGAGCCGAAAACTCAAAGGCAGCTTCGCCAATTTGATGTCCAGGTACGCCTCTCGCAGGCGATTCTCGAAGCGCAAAGCGTCCAGCGCCCGCCGCGGTAAGTGGCGCAAGCGTAACCCGATGGGGAGGCCGTAAATGTCGTCCTGCTCGAATCCAGGAGTGAGGTCGTATACGCTGTCGTAGACGCCGCGGTAAAGCAGGAACAGTTTGGCGCGCTCGATCCCCGGGACCTCGAGTCGGTCAGCCAGCCTGCCTCGCTCGAGAAGATTGTAGTCAACCCGAACCTTCACCGTGTTGCGTTGTTGAACCAAGCCCCACACGCCCGGGTCCGGCGAACGGAACAACTGCTGCGCACTGAGGTTTCCGCTGACTTCGAGCGGCCCGTAGCGAGGTAGGGCAGACGCGGTACCCGCAAGGCAAGAGGCGCACACCAGGAGCAGCCAACGCTGCACGGGTGTGACCATTTTTCCGCCAATCATCGTTCCCCTCCTGAGCTGCAGTTCCAGTACGCAGGTCGCGGGTGGTGCAGTAAGCGTGCCTCTTCCAGACCTCTTTTTTTCTTCCGACCCTTGCTGAAACGCTTTCCGTGCTTCGCATGCTACCTGCAGGGTTCTTCCGACTTTCGCAAAAAGCCGGAACTAGGGCTCGCCAAGGCTGGTCCTCTTGAGGTTTTCCTGCACGCGTGCGTATCAAGGCTTCATGCAACAACAGACGACTGGCGGAGCCTTGCTGGCCCGCTTGCTGGCCGCTGAAGGGGTGCGTGCTTTCTTTGGAATCGTGGACGGCACCTACACCCAGCTCTACGCCCACTGCGTCGAGCTAGGCATGAAGATGTACTCGCCTCGCCACGAAGCGGTTGCAGCGCATATGGCGGGCACGTACAGCCGGCTCACTGGTGAACTCGGTGTGTGTATCGCCAGCAACGGCCCGGGCGTCGCAAACGTGTTGCCTGGCGTGGCGGTGGAAAACGCGGAGGGAAACCGTGTGCTGCTCATCACGAGTTCCCGCCGCACGGGTATCGCCTACCCGGACCGAGGCGGAACCTATCAGTGTTTCGATCACGTGCGGGTGATCTCTGGCATGTCCAAGTGGTCTGCCACTGTGCCCTCGGCGGACCGCATTGCGGAACTGACCCGACAAGCGCTGCGCATATGTTTCACCGGCCGGCCTGGCGTGGTACACCTCGACGTTCCGGAAAATTTGATCAACGGGCCTTGCCCGGAACAACCGGTTTGGCCGCCCGCTTCCTACCGCAGGGTAACGCCGGTCGAGCCCTCTTCCGAACTGCTCGACCGCGCCGCTGCCGCGCTCTTGGAGAGCGAGCTTCCGCTAGTGCACGCCGGTGGCGGTGCGTTGCACGCCCGCGCCTGGAATGAGATCGAGGACCTCATTGACCTCCTTCACGCCCCTCTAACGACCTCGTGGAATGCACGCGGCCTGCTCCCAGAAACCCACCCGCTGGTTTGGCCCATGGTGCATGTGGCGGCATGCACCGAGGTGCGCAACGCCGCTGACCTCGTTCTCTGCATTGGCTCCGAGGTGGGCGAAACCGACTGGTGGGGCAAACCACCGTACTGGGCGCCGCGACAAAAGCAGAGGTGGATTCAGATTGACATTGACGACACGCGGCTCGGCCGTAACCGCCCTGTAGACATCGCGATTCTCGGTGACGCGCGGCTTGCCGTCAAAGGGTTGGTCGAACGCTTGCGGCCACATGCCAGCCGCATTGACCGCAAAGCTCGGGCACAACGAGTGGCGGAACTAGCGCGCAGCAAGTTGGCGGAGCAGGAACAACTCGATCAGGCGTTGCTGAACCGCAGCGCCCCCATGGTGACCGCTCACGTTCCCGCCATCTGCCAGCGGCTCTTCGGCGAGGAGGCGATTGTCGTTCTCGACGGAGGCAACACCGCAGTGTGGGGCCATTTTTTCACCCAAGTGCAGCGGCCGAACAGCTTGTTCTCCACCGCGCACTTCGGGCACTTAGGAGCGGGGGTTGGGCAAGCCCTGGGCGCCTGCATCGCCGCACCAGATCGCCCCGTCTACTGTATCATTGGCGACGGGGCGATGGGCTTTAACATGCAAGAAGTCGAAACTGCCGTGCGCTACGGCCTCAAGCCCGTCTTCCTGGTATGCTCCGACCGCCAGTGGGGCATGGTGAAAATCAACCAGATGATTGCGCTACAACCGTACCGCTCCCAACTGGCTCATGCTCTCGGTCCGGATGGCTCGCGCACCATCGAGACCGACTTTGCCGAAACAGACTGGGCGCTCGCCGCTCAGGCTATGGGCGCGTGCGGAGAAAGGGTCGCCCACCCGCACGAACTCGAAGAGGCCGTTGCCCGAGCAATCGCACAAAACCGGTGCGCAGTGATCCACGTGGACGTGGACCCGACGGCCCACCTGTTTGCTCCTGGACTGCAGTCCTTCAAAGACATGCACCAGGAGCCTCCTGGGACCTACGATGAGCAAACGGGATGAGTCAGCTCGCACGGAACCAACCCGCCAGCGCGTGCTGGTAACCGGAGCCGCTGGCTTTATCGGGCGCCGGCTCGTCGCGCGGCTCGAGCGCGATCCAGCCATCGAGCGGGTGGTGGCCATAGACCTGCGCATTCCCGCTTCCGCCGACGCAGGGGGCGCGGAGTGGCGGCAATTGGACGTGCGCGATCCCGCCTTGGTCACACTCTTGGAGGAAGGCGGCATCGAGTCGGTGGTGCACCTCGCTTCGATCGTGACCCCTCCTCCAGGAATGAGTCGCGAAGAGATGTACTCGATCGACGTGGGCGGGACCGAGAACGTGGTCCAGGCTTGCCTGGGAGCGCGCGTCCGGCGGCTCATCGTCACCAGTAGCGGTGCCGCCTACGGATACCATGCCGACAATCCCGCGTGGCTGGAGGAAACGCATCCGCTGCGCGGCAACGAGGAATTCGCTTACTCGTACCATAAGCGCCTGATCGAAGAGTATCTGGCGCGACAACGAGCCGAGCAACCGGAGCTGATCCAGGTTGTCTTTCGCCTCTGCACCGTCCTGGGCCCAACCGTCAAGAACCAAATCACAGCGCTGTTCGAGCGGCCTTTCGTGCTCGGTGTTTCCGGCACCACCACTCCTTTTGTCTTCGTATGGGACGAAGACGTGGTCGAGATCCTGCACCGCGCACTCTGGCGTCAGGAAAGCGGCGTCTTCAACGTTGCCGGTGACGGCACCGTCACCCTAGCGGAAATGGCGGCCACCATGGGAAAGCCGTACGTCGGCATCCCGCGCCGGCTACTGCGTGTGGCGCTGCGCCTCGGCCGTGCTCTCGGGCTCACCCAGTACGGGCCCGAACAAGTCGGCTTCCTCGCTTACCGCCCTGTCTTGTCCAACCGAAAGCTCAAGGCGGAGTTCGGCTATACGCCGCGGGTGTCCTCCCGTGAAGCCTTCGAGCGCTATCTCGCTGCGCGGCAGCCCGCAGCCCGTTCAGCTTGACCTCGGCTCACTCGGCCTCTGCACCCGCCCCCGTCCATTCCGCGAGCACGTGCGCGACCGCGCACGTGATTCGCTCTGCCGTCGGCAAGTGCAGAAACTCGTTCGGACCGTGCGCATTCGAGTGCGGCCCCAGCACACCGGTGACCACAAATTGTGCGGCCGGAAACAGCCGCCCCAGCATCCCCATAAAAGGAATCGTGCCCCCTTCGCCCATAAAACAAGGCGGCTTTCCCCAATACGCGAGCGACGCAGCATGCAAGAGACGCTGCAGCTCGGCAGTGAGCGCCGGGGAATCCCAGCCGCTCGCCGCCTCGCCAATCTCGAGAACCACATCGGCTCCGTAAGGGGGGTCTTCCTCCAGCCTTCGCTGCAACGCCTGTGCGACTCCCGCAGCGTTGACGCGCGGCGGCAACCGCAAAGACAGCTTCAGCTCCGTCATCGGCCGCAGCACATTGCCAGCGTTCGCCACCGGGGGCAAACCGCTGGCACCGACGACCTCCAACTGGGGGCGCCAGGTCCGGTTGAGGACGAGTTCAAGCGGATCGGCGCTGACCGGACGCGCTCCTCGATAAAACGGGAACGCATCGCGCAACGCGGGGCCCACCACGCGCGCCACTTCCTCCGCTTCGGCGAGCCGCTGTTCGGGAATGGGGCACCAAGCATAGTCCAGCAAAATGCGCCCGGTCTTATCGTCCTCGATCCGACCCAAGAGTTGGCGCGCAATGCGAAAGGTCGAGGGCACCACACCGCTGGCCGCGCCGGAATGCACACCCTCCTCGAGCACGCGAATGCGCAGGACCGCGTTGACCAGCCCGCGCAGCGACACCGTGGCCCACAAGCGCTCATAATCGCCGCACCCCGAATCGAGACAGACAACCAGGTCCGGTCGTCCGATGCGGTCTCGGAGATGTTCTACGTACGCTTCGAGGTCGCCGCTGCCACTTTCTTCGCTGCACTCGATGAGGGCGACGCAACGCGGGAAGCGGGCCCCGAACTCTTGCAAGGCTCGCCAAGCCGTCACGATCGCAAACACCGCGTAACCATCGTCCGCCCCGCCCCTGCCGTACAGCCGATCTCCCTCAAGGACAGGCTCAAACGGACCCAGCCCTGCGCGCCAGCCCTCGAAAGGGGGCTGTTTATCGAGGTGGCCATACAGGAGCACCGTTCCCTCCCGGCCTCCGTCCGCCTCGAGCAACAACAGCGGCGTGCGACCCGGCAACACCACCGTTTCCACGCGCAAGCCCCCCAAACGCTGCGCTTCTATCCATTGTCGCGCGACCCCCAGCGCTCGCTCGAGCAAGCCGTTGGTTCGCCACTCCGGATCGTAGGCGGGGGACTGGTTGGGGATGGAAATGTACTCGCGCAAGGCAGGAAGCACCGAGCGCTGCCACTCGGCCGTGATCCACGACTGGAGTCTCTCCGTTTGCATGCCTCCTCACCTACCGCACGCCGCCGCAACGCAAAAGTGCTCGCTCTCTCTTCTCTCCGCCGTTCCGTTCATCTACACGGGCAATTTCGTATGCCAACTCGCAGAGAGGTACTGCAACTTTGTTTGGCAGCTTTGGCCAGCGCCTGCCGGGGAACAGGTAACGACTACACTGAGGAAGACCGCGCGCGACTGGAGCGCCAGCGTGCACTCGAAAGTCTGCGTTCGGGGAGCGGGCCCTTCGGCCCTCTCGTGTTCGAAGGTTACCGCGACCTGCAACGACTCCCGTATTTTCGCGCAGATGGGGATGGCACCCTGCGCATCGCCATCGAGCTGCCACCGGTCATTGACGCACATACCCATCTCGGCTGGTCGTATTTCCTCGCTCCGCGCGTGGATTTACTCGCCCGCACGCCGCGAACGCAGTATTTGATGGACTGCGATGCCCAGCAGCCTCCCTGCACCATCGACCTCGACGTCTACGTCAACTCTGCCTTTACCGATGCCATGCACCGGCGGCTCACTTGGGAAACCGTGATGAGCCTGCTGTTCGGGAGCCGTGCTGCCAGTACGCACACGATCCCGAATCTGCTGGCAGAGATGGACGCCCTGCACATCTCGCGCGCCGCCATCCTACCCATTGCGGTGCGCTTGCCTGGTGGCCAGGACCCCACCCTCGAGATCCGCGAGGCAATCGAACGCTCGCAAAACCAAGCCCGCTTGCTCCCGTTCGCTTCGGTCCATCCCAACGACCCAGAAGCGGTCGAAAAGCTCCGCCGCTACGCGGGCGCCGGGGTGCGGGGGGTGAAACTCCACCCCGAAATGCAACGCTTCTTCCCGGATTCTGAGGCCGCCATGCCGATCTACCGAGCCTGCCAGCAACTCCGCTTACCGGTCTTGTTTCACGCCGGCCGCTCCGGAATCGAGCCCGAGTTTTTGCGACCGTACGCGTTGCTGCGGCGCTATGAACGGCCGATCGCCGAGTTCCACGACTTGCCCTTCATCCTCGGCCACGCCGGCGCGCGCGACGTCGAGGACGCCGTTCGCTTGGCGCGAACCTACGATAACGTGTGGCTCGAACTCTCCTCGCAAGGCGTCACCAGCATTTACGAGATCCATAAAACCTTAGGCAGCGAGCGCTTGCTCTTTGGCAGCGACTGGCCTTTTTACCCGCAGGCGGTGGCGCTGGCCAAGGTCTTGCTCGTCACCGAACACCTGCCGGAGGCTCGCGAACGCATCCTGGGAGCCAATGCCCAACGACTCTTCGGGCTCGACACGCCAGCTTGAGCCGCCGGCCACAAGTGACGCTCGGCACACGCTAGCCCCAGGAGCGAGCTACGCCTCGGTGCCCGTGCGAGCAACAAGCCCGGTGCGCCGGCTGATCCCCTGATTCGTTTTGGGCACAAGGGCGCCCTGCCGAGCGCATGCATCCGGAGCGTGCCCAAGGCAAAAACGAGCACGCAGGAGCGCTGGTTAAAGCTTGTACTTTTCGAGCAGTTGGCGAGCGATGACCAGGCGCTGAATCTCGTTGGTCCCTTCACCGATGATCATGAGTGGCGCGTCACGGAAGTAGCGTTCAATTGGGAACTCGGCCGTGTACCCGTAGCCGCCCAAGATGCGCATGGCTTCGGTGGCGACCTCGAGGCACGTTTCGGACGCAAACAGCTTTGCCATGCCGGCCTCCAGGTCAGCACGTTCCCCCCGATCTTTCTTCTCCGCCGCACGATAGGTGAGAAGCCGCGCCGCTTCGATTTTGGTTGCCATGTCAGCCAGCTTCAGTTGGATTGCTTGGTGCTGGGCAATCGGGCGGCCGAAGGTTTCCCGCTGTTGTGCGTACCGGATCGCCTGTTCGAACGCAGCCGTAGCCACGCCCACAGCGCGAGCAGCGATGTTCACACGCCCGACCTCGAGGCCGCTCATGACCTGCAAGAACCCTTTTCCTTCCTCTCCGCCGAGCAAGCGATCCGCCGGAACGTGGTAGTCTTCCAGGTGCACTTCGCAGGTCTCGATCCCCTTGTACCCGAGCTTGTCGATGTCCCGGCTTACCGTGAGACCCGGGCCTTTTTCGCCCAGGAACAAGCTAATCCCGCGGTACGGCGGATCGGCCTTGGGGTCGGTTTTCGCGGCAATTGCGTAGACCGTTGCGGTCCGCGCGTTGGTGATGAACATCTTGCTACCGTTCAGCACGTAGGTGTCCCCGCGCCGTACCGCGGTGGTGCGGATGCGCTGCACGTCGCTTCCGGCGTGCGGCTCGGTCAGGCACAATGCCCCGCGGTGCTCGCCTCGCGCCATCGCCGGCAAGTAGTGGGAGCGTTGCGCGTCTGTTCCGTGCACGCGAATCAAGTAGGCGACCATGAGATGAGTGTTCAGCACCCCACTCAGGCTCATCCAACCCCGGGCCAGCTCCTCCACGATCCGCGCATAGGTGGTCACGTCGAGGCCGAGACCCCCGTACTCGGGAGGGATCGTCGCTCCAAACAAGCCCAACTCCCGCATCCGCTCGACCAACGCGGACGGATACTCGTTTCGATGCTCGAGCGCGCTCGCCACCGGCATGACTTCGCGCTCCACAAAACGCCGTACCGTGGCCACCACTTCTTCCTGCTCGTAACCCACGCTACCGCTCATGGTCCTTGCCTCCACCGGTTTTCTGGTGTGGGTCTTGGCTTAAGCATGCCCACCGGACCGAGACAACCAAGCCACACTTGCCAACGCCTACGCCATTGCCCGTACAGGTAGCTCCTGGTAGACACTTGCCATCCATGGTCCTGCGCCTGCTGCTGGCTTGCCTCCTATGGTCTGCCAACGCGGGCGCCATGACCGCCGTTTCGACACCCACCACAAGCGCCGAACTCTACGCTGGGCCCGAACTCGCCATTCCGCAACAGGAACGCCCGCAAAATCCGACCACCACCTACTGGCGGGTACGATTTTACCTTCGCCCCAGTCCGGATTTGTCCAGCGGATCCTTCAAGGTTTTTTTGCCGCTGTCAAATGATCATCAGCAGATCCTGAGCCGCCGCAACCAAACACCCGGCTTCCGCCTCTCCGAGTCGCCTGTCGGGCCGAACATGCTGGGCGTTTACGTACGCGAGCCGGGCTCGCAAGCTCCCGAGATCGTCCTCGAATGGGATGCAACTGTGCGCGATACGATTGCCGACGTTCCGGAACAACCACCTCCTCCACGAACGGGAGAGGCCACGGGGCCAGACTGGCCTGACTCCTCGCTCATCCAGAGCCAGGATCCAGGCGTGCGCAAACTGGCACGCGAACTCACCGAGGGCGCCAAATCCATGCGCGAGGTACTGTGGGCTCTCTTTCAATTCACTGCAAATTCGATTCAAGCCTCGAGTGGGGGGACGCGGGAAGACGCGCTCAGCGTGCTGCGCCGGGGAAAAGGGACGATGACCGGCCGCGCTCGCTTGCTCGCCGCCTTACTGCGGGCCAGCGGGATTCCCGCCGACATCATTGGCGGGCTGCGTCTGGAAGACGCGGCCAAGAAGCGGGCCACCATTGCCTGGGTCGAGGCCAAGGTTGGCGACACATGGGTACCGCTCGATCCCAGTGGAGGGCATTTCGCCTGGCTGCCTAACCGCTACTTCGCGATCTATCGGGGCGACCTGCCTCTGATTGTTTCCTCTGCAGGAACGGAGTTCGACTACGGCTTTCTCATCCAGCGAACCCGCCTCGAATCTGCCAGTCCGTCAGGGGGGAAGGCGCGCGAGTTTGTCGCTCCCCCGCGACCTCTAGCGCGCACTCTGTCGAGCTACGTAGCCGACCCGGTGGCCTCCGTGGTGATCATCACGGACCAGGACCCCGCTGCGCAAACCATCGAGCGGATCTTTGGAGAAGCAACGAACGCGGACGTGAACGTGGTCGTGTTTAACGTCCCGCAAGCGCCGAGGTACTTCCGCCAGCAATACTTACAGCGGCTCCTGTCGAACAACCTCAATTTGGTCCAAGCCGCGCACGTACTTGTCCTGCACACTGGCGACGACTCCGGGCTTTTTGCCTCTCTGGTGCTCGGCGAGGTCGGCGTAAAAATGCAAGACGCGCGGGTGGTGATTGCCGGCGAGTTTGCGCGCCCAGTGGGCACTGTTCTCGGCGCGGTGTTGTACAGATTGCTCGACGCCGGGGAAATCGTTTTGCTCGATCGCCCGGTCAAGTTACCGGTGCTCTGGTCGCTGGTCCGCGCAAACTTGCTCGACGGACTTCCGTTCGCCAGCGAAGCGCGCAAGTGGGCATTGAAGCCCACCTCGGTAGACGCCTTCCTGATCGACTCCCTGCAGCCTTGGCGGCGCTGGGTGGTAGCGGCTTGGTCGCGTGCGGTGGTAGCGCAAGTTCCCTTGCAAGCCCTGACCTTCATCCTGGTCCTGCCCGTGATTGCCGCTCTCGTGGTGCTGGTTCGCATCGTGGTGGGGATCGAGACCTTTGGGACGTTTGCGCCGGTCATCGTTTCGCTGGCGTTCCTGACCACGGGGCTTGCCTGGGGTATCCTGATCTTCGTGACGATCGTTGGCAGCGGTGCTGCGCTTCGCCCCGTTCTGCAGAGGGTACGGCTGCAGTTGGTCTCGCGTCTAGCCATCCTGATCACGATCGTGGCCGGAATCATGGCTGGCCTCGCCGTGCTCGGAGCTTCCTTCGGCATTGGCGCTTTGCTCAACGTCAGCATTTTTCCCATGGTCATCATGTCCAACATGATCGAGCATTTTGCCTCGTCGCGCGCGCAGTTCGGCACTCGCACTGCCCTGCGACTCACTGCCAACACCTTGCTCATGGCGGCTGCGTGTCACACCGCCATAGAATGGGGAGGGCTGCAGTCTCTGCTCCTCGCCTTCCCAGAAATCCTCTTGCTGTCCGTGGGCGTGGACATCGTGCTCGGCAAGTGGCGCGGCCTGCGACTCCTCGAGTACGTGCGTTTCTGGCCGCTCACCGAGGAGGGAAAAGGGGCATGATCCAGCACCTGGTTCAGCGCCTCCAACGGCTGCACCGCGAAGCGCTCGGACTCAACCGTCGCAACCACGACTACATGATTCCCTTCAACCCACCGCAGCTCGTCGCCTTGGTGGACAACAAACTCGCCACCAAACGTGCCTTGGAGGAGCGGCGACTCCCTGTGGCACGCACGTACGCGGCCTGCGCCCACTTCTCCCAATTACGAGACCTAGGGGAGCGCCTGCGGCAGTTCGACGACTTCGTGCTCAAACCAGCACGTGGCGCTGGCGGCGAGGGCATCGTGGTCGTCGTACAACGCGAGCAAGAGCAGTGGCTGCGTCCGAGCGGCAAACGGGTGAGCGAGCAGGATCTGCTCGCCCACGCGGCGGACATTCTGGCCGGCGCCTTTTCGCTCACGCAGACCACCGACGAAGTGTTTGTCGAGCACCGCTTGCAGTGCCACCCGGACTTCGAGGCGTTTTGCGTTGCGGGAGTGCCCGACGTGCGCATCGTGGTGGTACACGGAGTTCCGATCCTGGCGATGGTGCGCCTGCCGACACGGCAGTCCGACGGGCGCGCCAATTTGCACCTTGGCGGCATCGGCGTGGGAGTGGATTTTTCTTCCGGCTGCGCCAGACACGCGGTCTGGGAGGGGCGGGCCATCGAACAACATCCCGACACTGGCGCCCCGCTCCGCGAGCTACGCGTGCCCTGTTGGGGCGAGCTTCTCGACATCTCCGCGCGTTGTTTCGACGCCGTGCCGCTGGGCTATCTGGGCGTGGACATCGTCATTGACCCCCACCTCGGTCCCTGCATCCTCGAACTCAATGCGCGCCCAGGGCTGGCCATCCAGTTGGCCAACGGCAAGGGCTTGCGCCCTTTGCTCGAAGCTCTGGGAGGCAAGCGTGCCGACCCAGCCTGTACCGCCGCGGAACGAGTCGAGCTCGGACTCTCGCTACACCGCTCGGCCGGATGACAACGGGGGGGACGGACTCACGGGGCTCGCGCAACGCCGCCGCGCCCCGAGTCCATCGCCGCCTTTGGCCTCGGCCGCGCGGTCGCTGGAGAATGATCGTTTCCGCGGTCGCTTGACAGGAGAAATGAACGACCGTTAGTTGCTTGGCGATGCCTGGAAAGAGTGTAGCGGTTCGCCCTCGTGTCCCGAGGATCACGCACGTGGACCATCTGCTGCTGCAGGCAGAGCGACGTGGCGCAACGCCGGCGCTCTGGTATCGCGAGCGCTCCTGGACTTACGCCGAGCTAGCGGCAGCGAGCCAGCACCTAGCCGCGCAATTGGCACAAATCGGAGTTCAAACCGGAGAGCGAGTCGCCTTTTGCACGGCCAACAGCCCCCTAGCCGTGGCGTTACACTACGCCGCGTGGCATCTGGGTGCAGTCGCCACGCCCCTTTCTCCCCGTTCGACGGCGAGCGAGATCCTGCGCCTTCTCGACCATTCGCAAGCGTCGGTGCTGGTAATGGGAGAATCGCTCGAAGAAACCGCTTGCGAGGTCGCGGCAGCCTGGGAGCAGAAGGTCTTGCTCGGCTCTGAGTCCGCCGATGGGCCGCTGCGCAGCGTGACCGAGCCCACCACGAGCCAGAAGCCTGAGTGGCAGAGTGCACCGCGTAGCGCTGCCATTTTGGCCTATACCTCTGGCACGACCGGTGCCCCCAAAGGAGTGCTGCTCTCACACGAAAACCTGCAGTGGGCAACGTTGGCTTGTTCGCAAGCGCGCGGAGACAACGGGCGCGAGGTCGGGGCAGCGCTCAGCCAGATCAGCCACACTCCGGTGTTCGTTTCACATGTTCTCTGCCGCCTGCTGATGGGTGCCCCTGTCGTGCTGTTCGAGCGCTTTCGGGTGGAGGAACTGCTCGAGGCCGTGGAGAGATACGGGATCACCGACCTCACGCTCATCGGCGGCATGGTCCACGACGTGGTGACGCTCGGCTCTTTGCCAGAGAGCATCCAACAGCGGGTACGCAAGGTCACCGTGGGCGGCACGACTACGCCGATGGCGGACAAGCGTGCTCTGCGCGAGTTATTCCCGTTTGCCGAAGTCATCGAGGCGTACGGCCAGTCCGAGGCCACCGACGGCGTGACCATGAGTCGCGGGACCGAGGTCTTCGATTTCCCCGGTACAGTGGGGCGCACAAACCCGCACCTGGTTGTGCGCGTGCGCCGCGCCGACGGTTCGTTCGCGCAAGCGCGAGAAGAAGGAGAGATCGTGGTCGGTGGGCCAACGGTGATGCTCGGCTACTGGCGCGACCGCGCCGCCACGCGGGCTGCGATCCGCGGCGCTTGGTTGCATACCGGAGACCTGGGGATGCAAGACGAGCACGGGTTCTTGTACATGACCGGGCGGTTGAAAAACCTGATCATTTCCGGGGGCGAGAACGTGTCGCCCGCCGAGGTGGAGGAGGTGTTGCGCGAACATCCTGGGGTGGCGGAGGTCGCGGTCATCGGCACGCCGCATCCGAAGTGGGGCGAGCAAGTCACGGCCGTGGTCGTCCGCCGGCCGGGAGCGCGCGTGACCGACCAGGATCTCCTTTCCTTTGCCGCCACGCGGCTTGCGGGCTTCAAAAAACCCCGGCGCATCGAGTTTGTGGCGCGCTTACCGCGCAACGCGACCAACAAGGTGGATCTAGGGGCGTTGCGGGCTCGTTTCGCTCAAGCACCGGTGAGCAGCCACGAGCAAGGCCACCGGCCGGGAGATTCGAAATTCGCACAGTGAGGAACCAACATGAGTGAGAATCGCGGACCTTTGCGAGGGATTCGGGTCATTGATCTCAGCCACCAGGCGGCCGGGCCGTGGTGCACCACGCTGCTCGGAGACATGGGTGCCGATGTGTGGAAAATCGAGAAGCCTGGCCGCGGTGACAGCATCCGTTACGCACGCGGGGCGGACCCCAAGATCGGTAGCTACAACTTCTGGGGCTTGAACCGCAACAAGCGCTCGGTCGCGGTAGACATCAAACACCCGCTCGGTGCAGAACTGATTCGCGAGATGGTGCAACAGGCCGACGTGTTGGTGGAGAACTTTCGCCCCGGGGTGATGGAGCGGCTCGGCCTCGGGTACGAGGAATTGCGCGCCCGCAACCCGCGCCTAATCTACGCTTCCATCACTGCGTTCGGAAACCGCGGGCCGATGGCGCAACAACCCGGGATGGACCTCGTTCTGCAAGCAACAGGAGGCATGATGGGGCTCACTGGATTCCCCGGTGGCCCGCCCGCCAAGGCAGCCGGCCCAGTGGCCGATATTTCCTCCGGCATTTACTGCGCTTACGCGATCGCTCTCGCCCTCTTCCATCGCGAGAAAACTGGACTCGGCCAGAAAATCGACTTGTCCATGCTCGACGCCGTGATCTCCCTACTGGCAGACATTTCCACCGCCTACCTCAACACCGGGTACGACTACCCGAAGTTCGGCAACGGGCACCCCGATCTGGTCCCCTACCAAGCTTTCGAGGCCCAGGACGGTTACTTCATCCTTGCTTGCTTGACCAACGCCTTTTTCAAACGCTTGTGCATTGCGCTCGGCCGCGAAGATCTGCTTGCCGACCCGCGTTTTGCCACCAACACCGCGCGCTGCCAGCACCGCGAAGAAGTGGTTTCCGTACTGCAGGAGATCTTTCGCACCAATACGTGCGCACACTGGATTGCTCTTTGCCACGCCAACGATGTACCGGCCTGCAAAGTGAACAGCCTCAAAGAGTTGTTCGAACTCGAGCAACTCAAAGTCCTGGGCTCGGTGGCAGAATGGCGCCACCCCCGCCTCGGGCCCTTCCGGACGATGAACGTGATCTTCCAGATGAGCGAGACGCCGGGCTCGCTTCGCATCCCTCCCCCCGAGTTGGGGCAGCACACCGAGGAGTGCCTCAGAGAACTGGGGAAAACAGCCGCTCAGATCGAGGAGCTACGCTCGGCTGGGGTTTGCGGCTGAGCGCCGCCCAACAACATGCCGACCCTCAGCCAGTTTTTCGAGCAGACCTGCCAACGGTTCGGCGAGCGCGAAATGATCGCTGAGGCCAGCGGGGCACAAGTACAGGCCCGTCTTTCCGGGGCCGAGCTCATTCAGGCAGTGCGTGCGACCGCCCGCCGTCTCCTCGCGCAGGGAGTGACGCGTGGGGCGCACGTTGGGCTTTTATGCCCCAATCGGATCGACTGGATCGTGCACGCCTTCGCGGTGTGGGAGTTGGGTGGCGTTCTCGTGCCCCTGTCTACACTCTGGAAGCGAGCAGAAATCGAGTACGCCCTACGCCATGCGGATGTGCAGTGGCTCTACGCGGTTCCGAACTTCTTGAAGCACGACTATCGCGCCACCCTGAGCAGCATAGATCCTCGCCTCGGAGTCACGACCGACGAGCCCCTGTTTCTACCCCAACTTCCCGCCCTGCGCGGGGTGAGGTACCTCCGCGAGGAAGGGAGTCAGGAGTCCGCCGGTAACGAGTGGGACGCAACCCTCTGCGCCCTGCGGGATGTGGCCTCCGAGGCAGATCGCGCTGTGATCTTTTTCACTTCGGGAACCACAGCACTTCCGAAAGCTGTCGTACACTGTCACGCAGCGCTTGTACTCTCCGCGCAGCGTATCGCTCGGGCGCTGGGGATCGAGGCAACGGACTGTTGGTGGGGACACATGCCCCTGTTTTGGACGGGCGGCTTTGTGCTCGGCCTGCTTGCGTCCTGGGCCGGCGGGGCCAGAGTCGTCTTGCACGAGCGATTCGATGCCGGCGAAGCCCTTGCCTTACTCGAACGCGAACGGTGCACGATCATGGCCGGCTGGCACCAAGCTGGCCCGCTCCTGGACCACCCGGACTTCCCCCGGCGCAAGCTAGCCTTGCGAAAGGGCTCTGCTCATCCTCTCGCCGAACGCCTGCTCGTCCACCCGCACTTTGCCGCGGGCATGTACGGACTCAGCGAAACCGCCACCTGTGTCGCGTGTGCCCACTGGGACGATCCGGAAGAGATCCGCACCCAGACGGCCGGCCGCCCCTTACCGGGAACCGAAATCTTGATTGCCGACCCGGGCACCGGAGATCCCCTACCCGCCGGCCAAACCGGTGAAATCTGTGTGCGCGGACCCACGCTGATGGAAGGATATTATAAGGTAGCGCGCAGCGAGGCGTTCGACGCCGCGGGCTACTTTCACACCGGCGATCTCGGGCGCATTGATGAAGCAGGCCGCTTGCACTTTGAGGGCCGGCTCAAAGACGTCATCAAGACCGCGGGTGTCAACGTCGCCGCTCAAGAAGTCGAAGAAGTTTTGGCAACTCACCCTGCGGTGGCCACAGCCTGCGTCGTCGGCGTGCCGCACCCGGTTCGTGGCGAAAACATCGTTGCCTTTGTCGTGCTGCGCGCGGGTGCCTCAGCAACGCCGGAGGAGATCATTAACCACTGCCGGGAACGGATGGCGAGCTACAAGGTACCACGGCACGTGTTGCTGGTGACCGACGGAGACCTTCCGCGCACCGGCACCGGCAAAATCGAAAAAGCGGCGCTCCGCACTCTGGCCGTGCAGCGGCTCGCTGCCGACTCTTGACGCTGCCCGCGGGCAGGTGGGCTCAGAGACCAAACTCGCGCAAGCGGCGCTCGTCTTTTGTCCAGCCCTCTTGCACGCGTACAAACAGCTCCAGGTACACCCTGCGGCCGAGCAATGCTTCGATCTCCCTGCGCGCCGCCTGGCCAATGGCTTTGATCTTCGACCCCTTGTGCCCGATCAAAATCGGCTTTTGCGACTCGCGCTCGACGTGAATCGTAGCGTGAATCACGGTAACGTTTTCCTTGTCTTCGAAGCGATCAACCGTCACTGCCACCGCGTAGGGGACCTCGTGGTGGGTTTGCAGAATCACTTGCTCGCGCACCATCTCTGCCACCAAGGCTCTCTCCGTCTGATCGGTGAACTGGTCCGCCTCGTACAACGGCGGGCTCTCGGGCAAGCGCCGCTCGAGTTCGCACAATAGCTCGGCAAAGTTGAGCCTCTCGCTAGCGCTGATCGGCACCACATCAATGCCTGGCAGCAACTGGTCCAGGCGCGCCAGAATGGGCAGCAAATCGTTTTTCTTGAGCTTGTCGATCTTGTTCAGCGCAATGCAAAGGCGAGGACCGAGCGCTGCCAACTCTCTCGCTAACGCTTCGTCCTCTGCGGTAACGCCGTCCACCGCATCCAACATCCAGAGAACGACGTCGGCCTCTTCCATCGCCTCGCGCGCACGCCGCACCATGCGTTGGTTCAGGAGGCCGCGGCCCTCGTGCAAACCGGGGGTGTCCAAGAAGGCGAGCTGGACGCCAGGTCTGGTCAGAACCCCCAAAATGCGCCCGCGGGTGGTTTGCGGCTTCGGACTCACAATGGCCACCTTCTGCCCAAGGAGCTGGTTGAGTAGCGTTGACTTGCCCACATTGGGCCGCCCGACAATGGCAACAAACCCCGCTCGGTGAGCAGCGGGCAGAGTCTCCGCTTTCGCGTCCTGCTCCGTCACAACTACGATAGCTAGCAACAGGGCCCAAAGCTGCAACAGAGTTCACGACCCGGATTGACAACCGCGAGACAAAAGAGTGAAAGCAAGGCGATCGAACCGTGCGGATCGCCTGCGGGCAAAGGAGGGAGTCATGAGCAGGACACAACCGGGCTTGGTGCTCGCTGGGTTTGTGGCAGTGCTGCTGGCTAGCCAGCCGGCAGTGGCAGTGTGCGGCCCGTGCAAGGCAGAACAGATCACTCCCACAAACGCGAATGCGTTGCTCATCGGCGGATCGGATAGCGCCGGCGGCATTGGCGACTGGGCCCTGACCAACGGCAAAGTGGTCGCCATCATTGACAACATTGACACGGAAACCATCCCGGCAGTCGGTGGCAGCGCAACGGTGGACCTAACCTCCTCCAACGCCGTCGAAACCGGCGGTACCCTGCTCGACCTAGGCATCAAAGGCAAGCACAACGATCAATTGCCGCAGAGCTTCAACGTCGGCGGCCTGAGCTTGGCAAACGTGTTTTTGTTCCGGAAAGGGGACGAGGTTCCTTGGGGCGTGCCCAGTGGGAACAACCCGTGCGCGACCGTCGGCAGCTCGAACCCAAATTGCCCCCTGCCCTCGAGCGAGGAAGACTGCGCAGCGATTACCGTGTACGGGATCATGCTCGGGCTGTGCGACTCCCCGAGTGCGCTCTGCTCGACTCGCACCAACCCGACGATCCGCGTGCGCACCACCTACAAGGCCTGCAAAGCCAACCCGCGCACGCTCTTCCTCCGCACCGAGGTGTGGAACCTGACTGGGAGCCCCAAGTCCATACCGATTTTCGACGTGCTGCTATGGGGCGGGCGCGGCCTGGTGCCGTTCGCTCCGGATAAAGGCCGCGGCTTTACACATCCTATTTTGGACCTCAGTAACGCTGGTGCCATCGTGGCTGCACTCACCCAAGCCCCCTTCTTTGCCACCCCTGGGAATCTGGACCAGAAAGACGGGGTTATGGCGCGGAACAAGAAAGTGGGGGGAATCGCGTACGGGTATATTCCTGGCGAGGGGTTCGACGATTCCAACGGGCCCGCCGCTGGCGGGACCATCACCCAGGTCGCTTTTGGCTTTGTCATGCAAAGCCTGCAATCGGCCTTTCTCACCGGCACGATCTTTCCCAACGTGAGCCCTCCGCCACTTGCGAACAACGCGTCGCGGACCTTCGAGCGCCGCCTTATCCTCGGCGAACGAAACGACGTGGCAAGCGTCGTGGGCGACAAGCGCAACCTGGAGAGCATCCTGAACCAAACTCCGCTTGCCTCGTCGCTCGGCACGGTGTCTGGGAAATTCCAACCCGCCTCGCCGGTGGAAGGAACCGTCACCTTTGTACGAGTGGGTGGGACCACTTTCGCTGGGCTGGGTCCGCAGTGGGCGCTCCTGGACAACGCGCCGATTTCTTCAGTGCGCACCAAGAGTAGCTTCAGCAAGATTCAGTTGCCCGAAGGGGACTACGTGGCGCTGGTCAGTGTGCCCGGACAAAACGACATCGTCACGCCTCCGTTCACGGTCACCGCGGGCCAAAACACCGCGATTCCGCCCATTCCACTTACCAAGCCGGGCAGGCTGAAAATCGAAGTCCGGGATGCGGACAGCAACACCGGAATCCCGGCAAAAGTCTCGCTGAGCCCGTCGCCGGACATGAAGCGCGAGTTCGCCGCCTTCGAGTTCGATACGCGGTCCGGCATGTGTTCGAACAACTTTGCGACTTCCTGCACAAACGACAGCACTTGCGGCAGCGGCAACACTTGTTTCCGCCTTTGCACGAACAAGGTGCCGGTTCCGTGCAGCAGTGGTTGTCCGACAGGAACCGTTTGTGCAAGCGACGGTAAGTGCCGTGGCCATCTTTGCAACGCGGATTCTGATTGCGACCCTGGCTACCTGTGCCGCGCAGACACCACTGACCTGAAGGCCGTCTCCTTCCCGGGCGTGCAAAAAGGTGGCGGACAGATGCACGTGATTTACACGGACGCCAAAGGAAAGGCCGTTGTGGACGTGAAACCAGGGACATACACGGTCACGATTTCCCGCGGCCTCGAATACACGGCCCAGCAAGTCTCATCGGTAACGATCACCAGTGGGGCCACAACCGACCTCGGCATCCAAACCATCAAGCGAGTGGTGGATACCGCCGGCTTCGTTTCAGCCGATTTCCACATCCACTCAGGGCGCAGCTTGGATTCGTCTGCACCGCTCGAGGCGCGGGTGCGGAGCTACGCCGGAGAAGGTCTCGAGGTCATGGTCTCCACCGACCACGACATCAACACGGACTACGCGCCGATCATCAAAAAGCTCAAGATGGAGCCGTTCGTGGCCTCGATCGTCGGAACGGAGGTGACCACGTCTGTCCCCCACCAGCCTTTTACAGCGAACGGGTGGGGCCACATCAACGCTTGGCCGTCCATCTTCAACCCGAATTTGCGACGGTCCGGCTCGATCGAAGACGAAGTGGTCAGCGCCAATGTGATTTACGACCGCCTCCGTGCACAGTCCGATTTTCAATGTGCCAGTGGCTCGAAAAAGGGCCAGCCCTGCTCCTCGAACTCGGACTGCGGCGGCGCACCGTGTGTGGACCTGGGGGAGCAAGTCGTCCAGCTCAACCATCCTCGTGCCGGGTTGGGTGGGGTGGTCAACATCGGCATGTTCGACAACATTGGCTTCAATCCCCCGGGCGCCATCGATACTTGCCAGGAGTATCCCGTAAAATGCTCCAACAGCAAGTGTTTCGGGGGCACGAACGATGGCACTTCATGCACCACTCACGCGCAGTGCACCGGCGGTGGTCTGTGCGGTTGCGACAGCGGCTCGATTCCTGGCGCCGCAAATGGCTGCAACCAGGTGCTGCTCGACTTGAATGTCGTGCCGCGGCCGACGTTGTGTGCGACCCAGGGGTGTGGCAGCGGCTTCGAGAACCCGAACGGCACACGGAACATCGATTTCGATGTCATGGAAATCCACAACGGCGCGACCCGGGGGACGATCTCGGACCTGAAACTTGTGCGCCGTGACTGGCTGAGCCTGCTGAACCAAGCCATCGAAGTCGGAAAGAACAGTGCCCGCCATTTCGTTTGGGGGACCGGCGTCTCCGATAGCCACCGGATCGTGGAAGAACTGCCTGGCTTTTCGCGCACGTTCGTGAAGGCGGGGGACTTGCCGACCAGTGGCGCGCTCGACGTGAAGCAATTCAACCAAGCAGTGTTGGACGGCCAGATGACCGTATCGAGCGGACCGTTCGTTACTGTGACCGCGGACAATGGCGGGCCCACGGTGGAAATGGGCGACACGGTGGGTCCGTCAGCGAGCAGCATCAACCTGCACATTCAGGTACAAGCGGCACCGTGGATCCCGGTGGAAGAAGTGCGGATTATCAAGAACGGTTGCGTGCTCGCTTGCTTCAACTCCACCACCACCCCGGCGGTCGCCAACAACCCCTCCAACCCGTTCGAACAAACCAACGCCAATGTGGTGCGCTTCAATGCGACCTATACGGACACCGTGACTGAGGACAGTTATTACATCGTCGAAGCCAGCCAAAACTTGCCCCTCACCGGTCCTCCTCCGCTCGATCCCGCCGTTAACGCCATTGCTGGGAACTTGTTACCGTGGGGTTTCACGAACCCGATTTTCGCCGACCACGACGGCAACGGAGAATACGACGGCATCACCCTCTCTCCAGGAACGGGCGAGCCCACTTGTCCGGCGTTGCCCCCTTCGTGCAGCGCTGGTGCAGCAACGGTGAGTTCTGGGGCACCTTCGATCATGGTCGCTACTGCCCCGGCTGAGGCGCCTGCGCGTTCCTGGTGGGCGCGCCTGCTCGACCAACTGCTGCCGGCGCGCGCGGTGGCAGACGATCGCAAGAGCCCGCGCGTCATGGACGATCGGGAACGAGTACGGCAGCGCGAAGAGGAACTCAAAAAGCCAGGCGTGGAGCATTTACCGTGGAATCGCATCCAGTTTCCGACCCCGGCTCCGACGCCCGCACCCAACCCGTGAGGCTTAAGCGCCAGCCCGCGGCCCGCATCGGAGGCCAGGCCGCGGGTTGGCTGCTGCTCGCTTTCGTTCTGCTGCTGGGCCTCCCCGCCCGTCAGGCACCCGGCCACTGGATTTCTCCCGAAGAGATCGTCGCCCGGCTGCAGGCTGATCCCCAGTTACGCCAAGTGGTGGGTGTCCGTTCGGTCCGCCGCCAAGGAAGAATTCTCCTAATCGCCGTGGATCCGGAAGCATGGCGGAAGGTGCCGCGACTCGATCGCCTCAAACTGGCCAACGAGTGGCAGCAACTGTGGTCTCACAACGTGCACGAGGGAATCGTTGCCATCCTCAGTGCGAACGACGAGCGACCCCTGGTCAATTACAACGCCCGTGGCGAGGCGCGACTGTTGGATGCGCAGTGACGCTGTTCCAGCCTGCCCCAGCGAAGCATTCGCCGGGGCGGAGTCGCCGTTGCTGTAGGCTACGCGCCCCGGTTTGCTCAGACGCGTTCTTGAGGGTCGAACAATTTGCGATGTTCTTGCAGCGCAAAGCGGTCGGTCATCCCTGCGATGTAGTCGCACACGATTCGCTCCAGGGTTTCCCCCTCTTCCTCTCGCCGCCGCAAAATGTGCGGCGGCAGAAGCCCGGGCTCGCTGCGGTATGCGTGAAACAGTTCCGCGACAACCCGCTGGGCTTTGACCATCATGCGGTTGACCAAGTAATGCCGGTACAAATTGTCCATCAGAAAGCGCTTGAGCTGCTGGCGGCGCTCCTCCAGCTCCACACTGAAGGCAACTAAGGGTTTCTTGTAGTCGCGCACGTCCTCGAGCGAGGTGATTCTCTCCTCCTCGATCCGGCGGCTCACGGCCGCGATGAGATCTGTAACTAGAAGATCAATCAGCCGCCGCTGGGCCTGATACCGCCAGATGCGGAAACCCGCCGCAGGATGTTCTCGGCGCACCTCGTCGAACACCTCGCGCCACAGGGCGACCTCATGGAGTTGCTCTGGCGAAAGCAAGCCGGACTTGAGCCCGTCATCAATATCGTGGGTGTTGTACGCGATCTCGTCGGCGTAATCTACCAACTGCGCCTCCAGCGACGGGGCCTGACCGGGGTCGAACCGCTCGGCCAGCGGCTTGTCGTACGGAAGCGAGTGCTTGACAATCCCCTCTCGGACCTCCCACGTGAGATTGAGACCGCGAAACTGCGGGTAGCGCTCTTCGAGCAATTCCACGATGCGCAAACTCTGCGCGTTGTGCTCGAAGCCCCCGTACGGTTTCATCAATTCATGCAGCACCCGCTCACCAGCATGGCCGAAGGGCGTATGGCCTAAGTCGTGAGCGAGGGCGATGGCCTCAGCCAAGTCCTGATTCAAGCGCAGCGCCTGCGCCAAGGTGCGAGCAATCTGCGCTGCTTCCATCGTGTGGGTAAGGCGCGTCCGGTAGTAATCGCCCTCGTGGTTGACGAACACCTGCGTCTTGTACTCCAACCTGCGAAAGGCAGTGGAGTGAATGATCCGATCGCGATCGCGCTGAAATGCGAGGCGAAACGCGTGCTCCTGTTCCAGGACCTGCCGACCGCGCGAGGCCGCGGTACGCACTGCCCACGGCGCAAGCCAGCGATCCTCCCATTGCTCGAGATCTTTTCGCTCCGCCCACAAAGCAGGCGGTTTATACGACCCGGGTGGCACCGCAAGCAAGGCGAGTCCCCCTTTGGTTGAGCCGTAACCGCACTTTGCTATACGGCGCCAATGAAATTCACTCGGCTGGAATCATTGCGCCTTGTCCTCGGCGAGCAGTTCATTGCCCCCGAAGAACTCCAGAGCGTGTTTCCAGGCGCCGCCGAGATACCGCAAGATTTACCGTTTTCCAGCGAGGAATTCCGGCTTGCGCAAAAGGCAGCCGAAAAAGGCGGGGACCTGCCGAAGCCGCTCGACGCCATCGCCCGTGGTGACATGCTCTTGGTGCCGCGTATTCGCCAGATGGACGGCAAACCTCTCACCATTGCCGCCATGATCGAACGTTATCCACAAGCGTTCGATCGGCGCTTTCTAGAAAAAGTTGGTTACCAGCTCAAAGAAGAATGGGGGATCCTACTCGAACCGTTGGCGCGAACCGAAACGCCCACCGTGGGATGGGCGGTGGTGACCCGCAAGCCCCTGTCTCGCACATTCAACCGCACCTACGATGAGCAAACGAAGGTCTTAGATGAGTGGGCCTCGCCGTGGACGCAAGACGGGTGGAGCGTGCGGCGCCGGCGTGCCGTAGAAATCGTGTACGATCTTTTGGTGTTTTGGCTGTTGCGCAAGGAACGCTTACTTTCCGCGCAATGGGACTGGTCCAGTTCGCGGACCGTGGACCGCGGCATCCTCAACGTGGGCGGCTTCAGCGAAAACGGAATGCAGATCCTGAGCTACTCGGCTGCCGTGCGACACGGGGCCTTAGGTGTGTGCCCGAACCTCTCGCGTTAGGAGGAGGCGGTCATGTTCTTTGTCACGACCAAGTTCAGTGACTACGTGCTCTTCGCGATGACCCCGAGCGAACGGGCAGCCATCGGGGTCACGGACAAGCAAGAAGTGCATCTTTTGCGCCGTGAAACGGACAAATGGGTCGTGTTTGCCCGCTGGCCAGGGAGTGAGTTCTCGCACACCGATTTCATGGCGGCCTGGCACTTCAAGCCGGAACCGCAAGAAGTGGGTGAGCTTCTCAGCGTTCTGCCGGCGGACCTTCGCTCTCGCTTGCAACTGCAAGCCTAAGGAACGCCGAAGCCGCGGGGCGACAGGTGCCCTACCCGGGGCCTTCCGCCGTACGACGCTGGAACACTCAGTTCGTTTCGGAGGACGTGTGCGCCGCCTCTTCCAGCGCCGCACGCAAGGAGCGATTCGTGCGGGCGAGATCGTAAGCGCGTTGGTTCAACTCTTCCACAGAATTGCCGCGCGCCGCAAACACAACATCGGCCACCTTCCGCTGCAAGCGCACCAATTCCGCCGTGTCGAAGTCACAGAGTTGTGAGGTCGAGCCAGCGACGTAATCCAGCACCACCCGCACCAGCGCCTCGCTCGACGAGTCAATCGGAATCTCCCGCCCGTACACAAAAGAACGCATCACGGCCGTGCCCGTGCCAGCAGTGACCATCTTGCGGCAAGAAGTTACGTCATCCGCGGCCGGATCCATGATCGTGTAACGGCCGTCCGCCTCGGTCACGACGTCTACGACCAGCGGGAGTGCGGCGTCAATGGTGCCGTCGGCAAAATCGGCACTGTCCAACATGCTGAGCGACACGCTCACTCCTGCGCCAACCGGCCGCACTCCCTGCAGCGCTTCGGCCATGCTCGACCACAAACTCCAAGCAAACCTCGGTTCCCAAATGCGGGGAGCAGCAATCACACCGTTCGGAGCTTGCACGATCCCAGTGATCACGCCGGCGCCCGGGGTCGGGACTCGAATCACGGTTACCGCGGAGGATCCATCGCTCCCACAGCCTGCGATCAGCGCCGCGCCGATCGAGTATCCCACCAGACAGGTAAACACCCGTCGCGCCAGACCCGCGCAGCCAACCCCTCGCCTGCTGCAACCCACGTTCATGTAGCTTCCTTTCCGCGTATTCGTCGCCCGCTTAACTGACTCGCTGCCGCGCCGATTGTCAAGCGCCAATACGATGCCGGCATCGTTGCTAGCGATCCCGAGCGCCCTGTGCTAACCGCGGGCGCTATGGCTGGCGGCGCATTGAGTGGCCTGCGCGTCGTGGAGTGTGGTTCGCTGGTCGCTGCGGCCTATGCAACAAAGCTCCTCGCCGACCTGGGGGCAGATGTGATCAAAGTCGAGCCTCCCGAAGGTGACCCGTGTCGCTGGCGCGGGCCATTCCCGGGCGAGGCATGCAACCCGGAGCAAAGCGGCTTGTTCCTTTATCTCAACGCGAACAAACGCGGTGTGGTTCTCGACTTGCGCTCTGCTTCCGGCCAGGAGCGGCTGCACGAGCTGGCTCAGGGCGCGGACCTGCTCGTGCACAACATTCACCCGTCTCTCATGGAAGGGTGCGGCCTGTCCTGGCCAGACTTGCGCAAAGGAAACCCGCGCTTGATCCTCGTGTCCATTACTCCATTTGGCTTGCAAGGGCCTTATGCACACTACCAGGCGACAGACCTGGTGGCCTGGGCTGCAGGAGGATTGGCGTACCTGAACGGTGCCGGTCCCGGCAGCGATGACCTGCCGCCATTGAAGCCCTTCGGCAACCAAGCCGAATTCCAAGCCGGATTGAACGCAGCCGTAGCGGCCTTGGGAGCCTTGTTTGCACGCAGGCGCAAGGGCTGCGGACAGCACGTCGCTGTGTCCATGCAGGAGTGCGTCGCTTCCATCTTGGAACTCACTTTCGAATACTACCCGTACATGGGATTGATTGCCTCCCGCCTGGGCCAAAAACCGATCCAGCCGCTCGACTTTCTCCCCTGCCGCGATGGTTGGATTTTTGTCTGTTGTGTGGAGGAGCACCAGTGGCAGCGGCTGGTGGAGCTGATGGGGAACCCCGACTGGGCTGCGCTCGAAATCTTTTCCAATCGGATCGCCAGAGCCCAAAACT
The DNA here is from genome assembly GCA_037445065.1 of Myxococcales bacterium. Taxonomy (GTDB): domain Bacteria; phylum Desulfobacterota; class Binatia; order HRBIN30; family HRBIN30; genus JBBILD01. The sequence continues at coordinate 109,112 of JBBILD010000011.1, read as the reverse complement.
GGGACGCCCTCAAGCTGCTCCTTTCGGAGTGGACGCAAACCCAGTCGGTCGAGGAATTGTACCGCGCGGGGCAGGCACGTCGGATCCCGCTGGCCCCGGTCTCCACCATGGGCGACTTGTTCCGCTCGGAGCACCTGCAAACGCGCGGATTTTTCGCTGTCCTCCACCAGCCGTCGTGCAAAGCGGCCATTATTCCAGGCGCGCCGTACCGTTTCCAAAAAGGGGGCTGGGAGTTGCGCCGGCCAGCACCTCGCCTGGGCGAGCATAACGCCGAGGTTTTTGCCGAGATAAGATCGAACCATGGATGAGACGCGTGCGAACCTGGACGAGCGGCCACTCGGTGGCATCCGCGTGGCAGACTTCACGTGGGTGTGGGCGGGCCCGTTTTGTACCTTGCAGCTCGCCCACTTGGGTGCCGAGGTCATCCGGGTCGAATCGGCGCAACATCCGTGCGTGACCCGCCTACTGCCACCGTGGCCTGAGGGACAGCCCGGACTCAACCGAAGCGGGTACTTCAACCAGTACAACCAAGGCAAGCTCAGCTTAGCGCTCAACCTAAAGCACCCGGAAGCCGTCACCGTCGCGAAAGATCTCGTGCGAGTTTCGGACGTGGTTTGCGAAAACTTCGCGTTCGGAGTCATGGAGCGGCTCGGCCTCGGTTACGAAGAGTTGCGCAAAGTCCGACCGGACATCGTGATGATTTCCATGTCCGGGTACGGCTGTACAGGTCCCGAGCGCGAATACGTGTCGTATGGGCCCGCGCAGGTTCCGCTTTCCGGCCTTTCTTCTCTGACCGGTTACCGCGGCTCCCCGCCTATGCACGTGGGGATCTCTTACGGAGATCCCACCGCCGGCCTGCACGCAGCGGTGGCGGTGCTCGCGGCTCTCTGGCACCGCGAGCGAACCGGCGAAGGCCAGTTTATCGATCTATCGCAGTGGGAAACCACGATTGCAGTCATCCCCGAGGCAGTCATCCAATACGGTTGGAAGCAGACCCAACCCGAACGTAGCGGCAACCGCGACCCAAGCATGGCTCCGCACGGAATTTTCCGCTGCGCAGGAGAACAACGCTGGGTTGCCATTGCCGTGCGCAATGACGTGGAATGGAAAGCACTGGCGCAGGCGATGGGGCGGGAGGACCTCGCTCACGACCCTAAGTTCGCGACCGTAGCCGGGCGTAAAGCTAACGAGGACGAGATCGAAGCCGTGCTGGAATCCTGGACCCGCCAACGCTCGCCGCGCGAGGTCACAGAACAGCTCCAGGCAGCCGGAATCCCATGCTTCCCGTGTTACGACAGTCGGGACATCGCGCAGGACCGCCACTTGCGGGAGTCCGGCTTTTTCGTGGAACTCGACCACCCCGAGGTGGGTCGCAAGCTGCACCTTGGCATCCCTTGGAGGATGAGCGAAACGCCTTGCCAGGTGTCGCGGCCGGCACCGTGTTTGGGGGAGCACACCGAACGGGTGCTGCGAGAAATTCTCGGTTATCCGCCCGAGCGCATCGCTCAACTCAAAGAGGCCGGGGTGCTGACATGACGGCTCTGACCGGCCCACTGCCGAAGCTCGGGGAAAGACACGTGCAGGACCTCTTTGCCCTCAACATCGCCTTACAGTTGTTCGACGGCGTGGCTACCTACCAAGGGCTGCGGCTCGGGTGGCGGGAGGCAAACCCTCTGCTGGTCGCCTCGTTCGAGCAGTTGGGAGTGATGAACAGCCTCTTGCTGTTCAAGGCATGCGCCTGCGCTTTCATCCTGCTGCTGCACCGCTACCAGCAGCACGCGTCCGTTCCTCTCGCCTTGTTGTTCGTTGCCGGCATCCATTTGTTCCTGTCCTTCCTTCCCTGGTCCGCGAAGTTCGCCTGGTTCGCTCTCTCCCTCGGCGGCTAAAAGCCCGCGGTGCCCTCGACAATCCTTGGCTCCTTTGGTTGCTTCGGCGGCATGCCCAGTCGCCGAGTTTTCTCGTTCATCGCCGCAGTGTGGCTGTGTTCGTGCCCAGCGTTCGCGGATTCCGACCCCCAGCAGACACCTGCACCCACTGGTTGGGCCCAAGCACAGCTCGGTATGAGTCTAGAAGAGTTCCGCCAGGCGTATCCTGGAAGCCAAGAACTCCCACCCCTGCCAGACGCGAAGGGCGATGGACGCGGCCGGCGGTTCGTTGTGTGGAAGGCGAACGACAATATCCTGCCTGGTCCTGTGGATCTGGAGTTCCGCTTTTGGAACGGCCGCTTATGGATGATCTTGGTGTACGCGAACGATCTCCCTGCTCACGAGATGCAAGCGGCGCTCGAGCGGCGTTTCGGACCACCGCCGATTTCCGGTGAGAAACCGTCCTGGTTGTGGCCCTCAACCAAATTGGTCAGTGAGCCAGCCAAGCGGTGGCTTGCCATCTTTGACCGTAGACTTGCATCTCAAGTCCAGGAGGCCACTTTCGCGCCGTCCCCCATCCCCCAGCGGCACCGCAACCGTAAATAGGCCGGGGAAAAATGTCCTTTCTGCCTTCCCATGGGCGGCTGTTGCGAAAAGCGAGCTTTGCAGTTCGTTCGATAGCTCGAGGGATGATTTCTGGTTGACGAAAGGCATGACAGGGTGGTAGCCACGTTGGCGCCTGCGCGCTGAGCAGTTTGTCGCTCGATGGAACCGCAGGGAGGGTACCAACGGCCAATTTTCCGAGGGGATCGAATGGTGAGACGGGAGCGAAAAATATCAGTCGGGCTGGCCTTGCCCATCGTGATTGCGAGCCTCGCGTGGTTGGGTGGTTGTGGTGGCGACTCAAGCGTCGGGTTTACCTTGCCACCCCCTCCTCCACCGCCCGGCGTCAAAGTTAGCGGCACGGTGCGTAGCCCAAATGGCCAACTGGCGAGGAGCCGTTGGGAACTTCTGTACCAACTCGCCGGTTCGAGTGCGCAGGCTCTTTCCGGCTCCTTCGTACCCGTCGGGGCCGGAAATGTCGTGCAACTCGTTTTCCGGCGGCCGGATGGCGTGGAGACGGTGATGGCCGAGACTCGTACCAATTCGCTCGGCCAGTACGAGCTTCCCTTGCCGGCAAACTCAACCGAGGATACGTGCCGCTTTCTCGTTGTTGCGGGGCCACTGCGCGCGTTCGTCACCTCTACTCGCTCTCCCGTGGACGTGGACCCGATCAGCGAAGCGATGGTGCGGCTGGTCCTTGCCACTGCCGGCCCGCGCCTGTGCAGCTACGCGACCCCAGACCTGATCGAGATCGATCGCGTGATTCGCCAGATCCCCGGTGCGGTGAGCGGTGGTTCTGCCTCCGACGCTGCCAATGATGCGTTCCTCCAGGCTGGCGCGAACGCGGCAGTGCGAGCAGCACTCATCGCTCCGATCGCCACAGCCACGCCGGTACAATCGCCCACCCGCACGAACACACCCACGCATACACCGACGGAAGGGGCCACTGTAACCCCGACCTACACCTTCACCCGGGTGCCCACCAACACGCCAACGCAACCCGGCCCCACGCGGACATTCACCCGCACGCTCTCCCCCACTCCAACTGCCCCTCCTAGTGCCACCCCGACGGCCACCCCGATCCCGAGCGATACGCCGACCGCCACCCCGGAAGTTTCCCCCACGCCAACCGACACCCCGACTCAGACGGCTACCCCCACCGAAACCGAGGTGCCGACCGTCACACCCACCCCGACTCCTTCCAGCACACCGTCTCACACCAGTACCGCCACGGCGACGGCCACGCCCGAAGTGACCCCGCCCGCGATCACCGTCGGCGACGTGTCCGCCGCCGCGGGTACTGTGGTGACTGTGCCGATCTCCCTGCAACAAAACGGGAACACGACCGTCACGCTGGCTCCCCTGATCCTCGGTTACGACCCGAGCCAACTCGGTTTCGAACGCTGCGACAAGGCGCCAGCGGTCAGTGCAGGAAAGATTGCTGCCGCAGCCACGCCGTCGGCTGGGGTGCTGCGCGTGGTCCTGGCTGGGGACCTGGTTCCGTTCGCCGACGGGGAAATCCTGCGCTGCCAGTTCCGGATCGCGGTGACAGCCAGCGGACAGACCACGGTTGCTTTTGTCTCAGCTCAGCTTGCGGACGCCGCGGAGCGAGAATTCGCGGCAACCGGCCGCTCCGGCACGATCACCATTTCTGGCCCGGCGCCGCCGCAAGTCGTGTTGGGGGCGGTCAGTGTCGCACCAGGCAACGACGTCACCGTACCGATCTCGCTGGTGCCCAACTTCCGCCAGATCGTTACCGTTGCTCCGCTCGAATTCCGCTTCGATTCTTCCCGCTTGACCTTCCGGCGTTGCTTGCGCTCGGTAGGCGTGAGCCGCGGCAAAGAAGTGACCGCGAGCCCGGTGGCAGCAGATACGGTGCGACTCGTGTTGGCCGGCGACCTCGTTCCCCTCAACGAAGGCCCAATCGTCGAGTGCACCTTCTCTGCCGTGGCAAGTGCCACCGGCACGGCAGCGTTGGAGTTCGAGCGGGCGGAGCTCGCTGACGACCAGTTCAACGACTTCTCTGCCTCGGGAATAGACGGTAGTGTGCGTTTCGTTGAGGGGCTGCCTGGCGTGACGTTGCAGGACGCGATTGCCTCGGGCGGCCAAGTGACCGTGGACATTTCGTTGGCTCCAGTAGGTAGGAACTTGGTTACCCTCGCGCCCTTGATCGTGCGCTACGAGGACGGCAACGTGCTCACTTTCGTCGAGTGTACGAAAGATGAAGCCCTCAGCCCCCAAACCCAGATCCAAACTCGGAACCCAGAGCCGGGTGAGCTGCGCCTGGTGATGGCTGGGGATTTGACCCCCTTCCCGGCAGGTCGCATTGCTCAGTGCCGTTTCACGACCAGCGCCCAAGCGCAGGGCACCGCTACGCTGTCGGTCGGCAGAGCATCGTTCGCGGACGATCAATTCACCGAGTACGAGGCCTCTGGCGTCAGCGGTCAGGTCGTGCTCGAATGAGGTCATGCGGCGCTGGCTTTGGATCGTTCCCGTAGGAATCGTCGTGGGCCTAGCTTGGTGGTGGCAGTTCGGCCGACCGGACCCCGCGCGCAACGCAGACCTGCGCTTGTTCGGTGAACGCACGGGCAGCGACGAGGCGCGCGTGAGTTTACGCGCACTGAACCGCGGCGGGGATATTGTCACCCTGATCGGCGAGATCCGTTACGACACGCAGGTGCTGCGTCTCAAAACTTGTGCGAGCGACGGGGCGCGAGCGGGTAAACAATTGCATTTCCTCGAGCCCGAACCAGGGCGAGTGCGCACCGTTCTCGCCGGTTCGTTGGACCCGATGCCTGCCGATAGCGAGGTGATCACCTGTACGTTCTCCATTGCCACCAAAGGGGCGGGGCGGACGACGGTGCGGGCCTCCGGCGAGGTGGCAGATCTGCAATTCGTGGACCGGCCGTTCGAACTTGTCGAGGAGATCGCGCTCGGTAGTTGAGCCGCGCGATCCTACTTCCCGGACCACTCCCCAATCCCAGCGCTCCCGGGTGTATGGGTTCCGCGAGGCTCCGAATCACGCTTGACATCCTGCGATCGCCTCAGGCAAGGTGACGTCCGGTTCCAAAAATTCTGTGGACAAACCGCGCCGGGAGAGACCGCGCATGAGCCGAAGCCGATTGAGACCAAAATGTTTCTGCCTCGCCCTTTGCATCGTGTTCCTTGGCCTGCCCGTGGCAGCGCACGCTGCCATCGACAAGTGCCAGCTCGAAATCGAAAAACGTACGGCCCTCTTTCAATCAAAAGTCGCCAGCGCACTCAAAAAGTGTGCTGATGCCATCCGCCGCGAGCAGGTCAAGAACCTGACCAAGCCCGGCACGGGCTTTCTCGTCCTCGCCGCACACCGCTGCCAAAAAGACCTCAATCGTATCTTCGACCTGCCCCAGGTGCTCGGCGGAAAGAGTGAGCGAGACAAGTTCTTCGTTGCCTTACAGAATGCGTTCACCGGAACCCCGACTCCGAAGTGTACCGCCAGCGATTTGCGCCAGCTTGGTTTTTTGCCCGGCGGGTCGCTCGCACCGGGAGTCCATGACTGGGATTTCGCCAAGGTTTGGTTAGTCGCGACCGCCTTCGAGCGCGCGCTCCGGGGGCAACTTGCCATGCAAGGGGACTTCTTGACAGCGTTGGGGGAAGCCTTGAGTGCCCCGAGCAAACCGCCGGGAACCAGTGTGAGCACGGCGGCCACCAACTGCACACTTTCGCCGTCGTGCAATCCGCTGACCGACCTCGGTTGCCGGCCCGACTTGTGCCGCCTCAGTTCGCATTGCCACCAAGCCGCCTGCGCCATAGATACCAGTGCGAGCGATGTTGGATTGCGGGTTGACCGCCCGGGCAGTGCGCCGGCAGCCTCCGTTCCTGCCGCAGCGGGGCTGGGCTTTTGTACGCTGCAGGGTCTCGGGTACCCATTCGGCAACCTCGGCGAAGGCGTTTTGTTGGCCGGTGAGGCGAGCCGCTCCCTGCCACCTGTCACTGTGGGAGGAAAGACCCTGTGCGCGGAACTCGTGCGCGTCGCTGGCTTTTGTGCCTGCTCGTCGCCCTTCACCAACTTGCCGCGCGATGTGTCCCTGTGCCAAGACCGCCTCGCCAGCAACGGCGATGCTTGCCCTGGCTCTCCCGTGTCAGGCACAGGCGGGGGTGATACCGACTTTCCGGGTACCACCATCGCTGCCTTGCGGGAAGCTTGGTCCGACGCCACGGGGGCGGGCGATTGTGTCGCGCTCGCTATACTGCGCATCACGGTGGTGACTAGCGGCGGAGAGGGAGCGGACGGACAGCCTTGCACTGGCGATGACTCTGCTGGGCTCGCCTCTTCCCAAGCACTGCTCGTTCCGCTCACGACTGGCACCGCCTCGGCGTCATTGCAGGACGCAATCAGTACTCCTGGTGGCTGCTCGGGCAGCGGCTCCTGCATCGAGGATGCGAATTGCCCCAGCGGTCAGACTTGTTCGAGTCCGGCGCCTAGCTTGGCGACCCTCGCCGGGCCCACGCTTTCCGGTGCGCCGCTTTCGGGAAGTTGCGCCAATTTCAACAGTGGCCAGCTAGGGGGATTGCACTTGGTGGCTACCACGCCTCTCCCCGGAGTGGGGCAAGACCTCGGGGATGTCGTGATTAGCCTCAAGCTCGCCTGCCAGTAATCCGGTTCTTTCGGAGAGCAGCTCGCGCTGCGAAGGCGTCTCCGCAGCCAGATGTGCGTCTCGAGCGCGCACCAGCGTGGACTTTTCTTGGCCGCGCGGCCATACACTGACGCCCGATGAGTTGGCGGAGGCCCAAGCCACGACTCGCAACGCCGGTTGGAGTAGTAGTGCGGCCGGCCCTGCCCGCGCAATTCAGCTCTGAAACACGGGTTCGTTGGGCCGCGGCGCTGCTCTTCTTGTCCGGTGCGGCGAGCCTTGCGTTGGAAGTCACTTGGACCCGTTGGCTGCGGCTTGCCTTTGGATCCACAACCTGGGCCGTGAGCACGGTCCTGGTCGCCTACATGCTGGGCCTCGGCCTCGGGGGCCTGTGGGGAGGCTCGTTGGCGCGCCGCGGCCGCAACGGCTGGCTCCTCTACGGACTGCTGGAAGCTGGGGTCGGCGTGTATGCGCTCCTCGTACCCAAAGTTTTTTCTCTGGCGCCGCTTGCACAGCAAGCGTGGTTTGCAGACTGGGATTTCTGGTCTGCGACGCTGGCGCGCTTCGCACTCGCGGTGGTTCTCCTCACCCCGCCCACCGTGCTGATGGGCGCAACGTTACCCGTGCTGGTCGCCACTGTGCTCGGAGCAAGCGGGCATGGCGTGGGTCGAGGCGTGGGACTGCTGTACGGAAGCAATACCTTAGGCGCCGTCGCCGGAGTCCTCGCTGCAACCTTTGTGCTGTTTCCTTCTCTCGGGTTGACCCGCACGAACCTGCTCGCGGCCACCACCGACCTGGCCATCGCCGCATTGGCCGTGTTGTACTGCGCGAAGCGCACCGGAGAACCTTCGCCGGCTGTGGGCGCCTCGCCGGCGGCGCCCAGGAACGCACGCACTACCAAACCTTCCAAGCCCGTGCCGGCCTGGCTTGTCGCAACAGTCTACGGGAGCGTGGGCTTTTGCGCTCTCGCGTACGAAGTTGCCTGGACTCGCTCGCTTGCGCCGACGGTCGGCTCTTCCACCTACGCATTCGGCACCATGCTCGCCGCCTTCTTGCTCGGGATCGCGGCCGGTTCGCTTCTCATTCGCCGTCTTGCCGACCGGCTCGTCAACCCGTTGCGAACGTTTGCAACCGGGCTCCTAGCGCTGGCAATCTTTGGACTTACGAGCAGCCAGTTGTTGCACCGCCTTCCGGATCTTCAGCCGTGGATTTTCGTGTTCTTTGGCTTTTCCCCGAGCGGCGTGGTGGCGAGCGTCCTGACCGCCTCCATGCTGATCATGCTCGCCCTGACGGTCGTCTTGGGCACTTTGTTTCCGCTACTCGTCCGTGCCCTCAGCAGCCATCTGACAGCCCCGGCAGCCACGGGGCTGCTGTATTTCACCAACACGCTCGGTTCGGCTTTGGGCGCCTTCGTTACCGGCTTTTGGGCAATTCCTGCAATTGGGCTGCAGCGCACGATCCTAGCGCTGGCCACCATGAACGCGCTTGCCAGTGGGCTCATAACCCGCTGGTGCCTGGACACAGACCTCCGTTTCCGCCGCGCTCTTTCGAGCATAGCGCTGGCCATTGCCGTTGCGGTGTGGGCGATCCCGTGGCCCTGGGATCCGCAGAACCTTGCTCGTGGCGTGTTCCGCTTCCCTCTCGACGAGATCGATGTCGGGGTTGGGCCCCAGCCCCTAGAAGGCACAAAACGATCGGAACTCCTCTTCTACCGTGAGGGGTGGAATAGCCTCGTCTCCGTTCACCGCGTTCTCGGAGAACTCGGGTTACGCGTCGACGGGAAAGCAGACGCCAGCGCACACGGAGACCTACCGACTCAGGTGCTGCTAGGCCACATTGGTGTCCTGTTCGGGAGCAAGCCCACGCGCGCGGCAGTGATTGGGCTTGCCTCAGGGGTCACTGCAGGAAGCTTGGCATTGCACCCCAATGTGCAGGTGGACGTGATCGAAATCGAACCGGCCATGGTGCCCGCATCGCACTTTTTCGACTCGCTGAATCACCGCCCCTTGGAGCAGCCCAACGTGAGACTGGTGCTCGACGATGCTCGCTCGTTCTTGGCCGCCCGTAAAGGAAGCTACGACCTCATTGTGTCCGAACCGTCCAACCCATGGATGAGTGGGGCCGCCAATTTGTTCACAGCCGAGTTTTTCCGCTCAGCTCGCGAAGCCCTGAGCCCGCAAGGCAAGCTCCTCCAATGGGTGCAGGTCTATAGCATCCAGCCCGAAGCCGTGGCGGCGATCTTACGAGCATTGCAGGTTGAGTTTCCCTACGTTTACGGATTCTACACCGAACCTGGGTCGCCCGACTTGCTGTTCTTGTCGAGCCTGGAGCCGCTGACTGCGGCAGGCCTGCCGAATTTCGAGGAGCAGCCTGCGAGCGTCGCTGCGGACCTGCAGCGCATCGGCGTGCACGCGACCGCGGACCTCTGGAGCTTGCTTCGTTTGAGCCCCCACGCAACCGCAGCACTGGCAAGACGCGCGCCTGTTCCCAACAGCGACGACAACATGTTCGTCGAACTCTCCACCCCTTGGAGCCTCTACGACACTGGCGCGCTAGGCCACAACTGGGCGGTTTTGCGCCCGCTGGCCGAGGAGATTGTGAACTTCTGGCGCAACGCGTTTACCGGCGACGAGCCGGCGAGGCTTGCGACTCTGGGCCTCGCATATCTCCAACAGAACGAACTCGCCATCGCCCGGCAGCTCCTCGAGCTGGCCCGAGCGAGTGGAAAGGCACCAGAGAACGAAGCGCTCGCCCTGGCACTGGAAGCGACAACGGCGAAAGAACCAGGCGAGGCACGCGCGCGCCTCCTTCCTCAACTCCGTATGCTCGGCACACTCTTGCCCCGCTCGCGCGTGATTTCCCTCTCCCTTGCCGAGTGGGAACTCGAACAAATGAACTTTTCGCAGGCCCTCGATGCAGCCAACACGGTGCTGGCTTCCTGGCCCGGCGATCTCCCGGCACAACGGATCCGCTTCGAGGCGCTGCTCGGGCTCGGACGCTTCCAACAAGCATGGGGCGAAGCCCAGCGCTTGCTTGCCTCTCCGTACGCGTTGCGCAACCACGAACTCAAAGTCAAAGCGGCGCAGGCGGCGCACCAGTCCGGTGACCTCGCCAGCGCAGAGCGTCTTTTGTGGGACTACCTGGAATGGTATCCCGATTCCCCTCAAGAATGGGAAACGCTGGCGGATCTATACGAAAAGCTCGGCGACCGCGCTCGCGGCGGAATGGCGCGGCGCAACGCCGAACAAGCCAAGCGCAACGTTGTGCTCGAACTGCACCAACAAGCCCGGCGACTGACCTTGATCGGAGACCGGCAAGGAGCAGCGCAGCGACTCCGCACCGCGTTTCTGTTCGCCCCAGATTACACCCTGGCTCGGGAAGAACTGAAGGCGCTCGGCGAACCCTAACGCAGGCAACCTGCCTGCGTCTTTCAGGAGACACGCGAGCGCGGCATCTTTGCCCGCTTCCGTAAGCACGGGATCCCGACTACAGACTGGCTCTCGAACCTCCGACTCCAACAGGGAACGCGCAAGGAACGACGTCGCTCGGGAGAGCTGCGCCGAGCTGTCCTTCGGACTCCCGCGGGTGCCCTCTCGAGCGCATCCGCACAACCGGGCAAGCCGCCCCCAAGGGCCACGGCGTGGCTGCACGTTTCTGCGCCGGCCCAGCCACGACCGCGCGCCGCAGCATTCTTCGGTTGCGCGTGAGCAACGCGGCTTTTCTTTTCCGCAACGAATTTCGTGACGCCGGAGCGATTGAAAACCGTGTGGATCCGCGCAAATCGTCCGCAGCGAACCCGCTCCGCCGCATTCCACACGCACGCATGGCACGTGCAGGGCAACCTCACGCACAACCATACCGGTTTTTCGTGCACAGCACGACACACAACGGGCCCTCCGATCCGTAGCAAACAACGGTGCGGTCTCGCTGGCGCCTCACCCGTCCCCTATGGCCGACCGCGGGGGCGATTGTCGGATTCGCACAAGCTGAGTAGGCTTCCGACATGCTCGGTGCAGTGTGGGAGAGGATGCTCGATTTTGTCTACCCGCCGGTGTGCTGCGCCTGTGGTGTGCTCCTGCCCAATTCGCTTCCCCTCTGTTCGGCCTGCGCACAGCAGACCCGCGTGGCTAGGCCGCCAATCTGCAGCATTTGCGCCCTGCCGCTGCCCGCGAGCGCCGGGACGTCCCTGCGTTGCGCTCGCTGCACTCGGCGCCCGCCTGCCTTTGCCCGCGTGCGGGCCGCGTTCCTGTATCACCCCGAGCAGGCTAACCCCTTGGGGCACGCGCTTTCGCGCTTCAAATACGGGCGACTTGCAAGCCTCGCCCAGCCGCTCGGCCTCTTGCTTCAGCACACGATCGAGGTGAGCGCAGCCGGTTACGACTTGCTCGTTCCCGTTCCCCTCCATCCGCAAAGACTGCGCTGGCGCGGCTTCAACCAGGCCCTGTTGCTGGCACGAGTTGCGTATCCCCGTGCACCCCTGGCCCCTTTTACGCTTTGCCGCCTGCGCCCCACCCCTCCTCAGGCCGAACTGACGCGCAAGCAGAGGCTGCAAAACGTACGCCGAGCTTTCACTGTACCGCGCCGGTACCGCGCTACGGTGGCCGGCAAGCGGGTCCTGCTGCTCGACGATGTGATGACCACCGGGGCGACGCTGCACCATTGCAGCGCCGCCCTGCGCCGCGCCGGGGCGACCTCCGTGGACGCGGTCGTGCTCGCGCGTGCCGTGCTGGGGTGAAGCAGGTGCGAGAAGATCGCGAGAAGTGGGAGCGCCGGTATCGCGAGCAGTCTCCCGCCTCTCAAACGGCTCCACCGTCGGCACTCGTAGTGCGATGGGCGGAAGCCATCCAACCGCCAGTGCTCGATGTCGCCGGAGGAAACGGGCGCAACGCAGTCTTTCTGGCGCGGCGGGGACTGCGCTGCGTGGTGGTGGACATTGCCTTCACCGCGCTCCGCCAGCTCGCCGAAAGGGCACGAGAAGAACGCTTACCCATCGAGGTGGTTCAAGCCGACCTGGAACAATACTCTCTGCCTACCGCCGCCTTCGGCACCATTCTCAACATTCGCTACTTGCAGCGCTCGTTGTTCCCGGCCATGAAGGAGGCCGTTCGCAGCGGAGGGTTGGTGTTGGTGGAAACGTACTTGATGGATCAGCAGGCACTCGGGCATCCACGCAACCCGAATCACCTGCTCCAACGGGGAGAACTGCGCGGCTACTTCGAAGACTTTCTTGTACTCGAAGAGGAGGAGGGCTTGCTCGACGACAACGGCCCGGCCTATCTTGCACGGCTCGTTGCCCAGCGCCCGTGAGGTTCGGTACAGCGGAAATGAGAATACGCACAACGCGCCACTCGTGGATTTGCTTCGGTTTTCTGGCGATTGCCTTGCTGGGATGTAACTCCGGGAACTCTGGCCTGCCGACGGTCCCCTCAGCCGCTTGGCCTCGCTTCCGGCACGACAGCGCACACACAGGACAGGGTTCTGGAAACGTAGCGGCAGCGCGTGCCACTCCTCTGGCGATCCCGGTAGACGCGCGCGAGCCTCTCAGTCCCGTCATTTCTTCGCCTGCCATCGGAATTGACGGCGTGGTCTACGTAGCTTCCCGAGCGGGGACGCTTCTCTCCGCGGCGGCGAGCGGCGAGGTACGCTGGCGAGTGGAGACCTGCGAGGCTTGCCCGGCCGAGAACCCGGGGCTCGGAGAAGTTCTCTCCTCGCCGACGCTCTTTGCTCCGCCGGGTGGCCCCACGGTCGTGTATTTTGGCAGCGAGCAAGGTCGCCTCTATGCCGTCGAGGACCGGGCGGAAGGACCCACCTGTACGTTGTGTTTCGACCCAGCGCGCAACGGAGAAGTGGCGCAGGCGCGGTTTTCCGCACCTCCCTTGCTGGTGGTCCACAGTGTGACCGGGCGGCCGGTGCAAGTCATAATCCCCGCTGCGGTGCGAACCGCGGCGAGCTCCGATACGGAGCAAGGCATCGTGTGGGCGGTGAGCCCAGCCGGCGACGTACTCTGGCGCTACCCCCAGTCTGGGTCCTATCCAACCCCTTTTTTGTCGTCTCCCGCTTTGGCCCTCGGCAACGGCGTGCTGGTTGCCTCGAGCGACGGCCACTGGCATCTTCTCGCCGCGCTCGAAGGCGGCGTCTTGCGCTGGCGTTCGAAGGTGGGGCCCGGCACCGACCCCGATACACCGGTCGCACTGGCCCCTGTGGTGAGTACGACTGCGTTTTACGCCAACACGAGCGATGGGACCATCCGTGCGCTCGCCCCCGACGGCTCCGGGACACTCTGGCTCCGGGTCTTCCCTGAGGCGAGTTTTGCTGCCTCGCTCGCTCTCGGAGCCCAGTTATTGCCGACGGAAACTCCCACGCTCACTCCAACTGTCACGCTCTCCATTGCGACCGCAACCCCCACCCCGAGCCCAGTCCCAGACACAACCCCGGTTCCACAGGCGTCGCCGAGCCCCACGGCAACCGCCTCTCCGACAGCGACTCCACCGTCACTGCAGTCGGTGTTGTTTGGGGTTACAAAGGATGGGCGGATCATTGCCGTGCGCGGCGGTGATGGTCGAGATGCCCCGCTCGGCGATGTTCAGCAGGCAGTCGAGGGGGTGGTGCTGTCTTCGCCAGCGCTCTCCTCCGACGGGTACCTGGTGTTCGGCACGACCGCTGGGATCCTCTACGCCCTCGACAACGGTACCGGCTTGCCGGCGTGGCCTCCGCTGCAGCTTACCAGCGCCGCCATTCGTTCCTCCGCCGCGGTTGACTTCGACGGCACCATCTGGGTGGGGGCGGATGACGGGTATCTGTACCGAGTTGGAACCCAATGAACCGACCAAGCATCCGTGCTCTCGCCAGCGCTACCTTGTCCGTCGTGATTTGCCTAACCGGCTGCGACTCCGGCGGGGGGACGCGGTGCAGTTTTCAGAACCCCGCAACCCTGGCCCGCTCGAGCTGGCCCAAATACCAAAGAGACAGCCAGAACACAGGGGCCATCACCGCCGCGCCGGTTCGCTTGAACGCGACCATCGTCGCCCAGTTTGAAACGACGCCGCCGTCGCCGTTTGTCGTACAACCCGTACTGGGCAACGGGCAGCCAAGCGACCAACCGCTCGATGCCGTGCTGTACGCTGGCAACACCGACGGCCAGCTCTACGCGCTGGACACTGGAACGCTGGCCAGGTTGGACCCGAGCCGCTTCAACTTCACTGGCGCCCTCTCGGTTCGTACCACCGCTCTCGTTGGTGTTCGTTCTGGGCAAGAAGCGCTGTTTTTCGGTTCGGAGTCAGGTTTCGTCTTCGCCATCGACCAAACGGGGGCCAAGCAGCCCGGGTTCTTTCCCTTCAACGTGGGTGGCGCGGTCGGGCGGTCGCTGTCTCTGAGCCCCACCGACGGAACAATTTATGCCGGCACGCTCGCGCGCAACGAAGTGGGGATTTGTCCCAACGGCGTCCTGCGTTTCCTCGGCACTGCCATCGCTCCCTTCACGACAAGTCCTGCCGTCAGTGCGGGTGGGAACGTGGTGTGGGCCGGTGAGGACCGCACTTTGCGCATGACCCGCAACGACGGATTCTTACTGTGGACGGTGAGCACGAGTGCCCCGGTCGCCGGAGGGCCGGTGATCGCAACGGATGAGGGAGGACCGGACGGGGAAGCGGTGTTTGCGGTCGACACCAACGGGCGGCTGTTCAAGGTAGACGCTGCCACAGGCCAACTCCGCTACAACGTGGCTCTGCCCGTCGGAGCTGGCGGGGGAGAACCCCAGGTGCTCGCGGCGCCGGCGTTGGCAGGAGACCGGCTCTACATCGCAACCACCACGGGCGAGGTGCACTCGGTTGACACCAGCAGCGGTGCGGTAGTTTGGAGTCACAGCTTGCCGGGAGCGATCCACGCGCCACTGGGGGTGCTCGTGCACAGCGCTGGCCGCTCGGTCGTGGCTGCAAGCATGGACGGCAACGTGTACGTCATCGAAGATGCAGGCCCACAAGTGGGCGGCACGCAGACGATCCCCGTAGGCGCGGCGATCCGCGGCGGAGTGGCGGTCAGTGCCGCCGCACCTGACCGCACCGTGCTCTTCGTCGCCGATGATGGAGGCCGGGTGAGCCGGATCGAGTGACCCCCGCCGCACACCTAGGCGGCAAGCAACTGCCGGGCAATTACCTTGAGTTCCAGGATCGGTTTGACTCCCTCGAAAATCGGCAGCACTAACGCGTCAACCACGTAGCGCGAAATGGGAAACTCTTCGGCGTATCCCCAGCCACCGTGTAGCAACTGGCCTTCTTGCGTGGCCCACACTGCCACATCGGATGCGAGGAGCTTGGCCATGGCGGGCTCGAGGGCGGCAGATTCGTCCTCGTCCATCTTGCGCGCCGCTGCGTAAGTGAGTTGGCGCGCCGCCATAATGTGGGTGGCCATGCGCCCGAGCTTGTATTGGGTGAGCAAAAAGTCGCCGATCGGGCGGCCAAACTGCTTGCGGTCATTGGCGTACTCCGCGGTGCGCTCCAGCGCAGCCTGCGCCAAACCAGTCGCGCGGCCACCCGTTTGCAGCCGGCCCGCCGCAAAGCCGGCCATCTGCAAGTAAAAGCCTTTGTTCTTCTGGGCCTCGCCACCCACCAGGTTTTCCGCTGGCACGAAGTAATTCTCGAAGCTCAAGGTAAAAGAATGCATCCCGCGGTAGCCCGGGGTCGCATCCGCTTTACCCACCAACAGCCCTCCCGACGGCTGGCGCATTTCGAACGTGTGGCCGTAAAAGGGATCTTTCGGAACAATGAACAGCGACAGCCCGCGCGCCCCTTTTCGCGGATCGGGGTCGGTGCGGGCGAGCAGCGCGAGCACATTGGCACGTCCGGCAAACGTACACCAGGCCTTCGCACCATTGATCACGTATCCCCGCTGCCCATTCACTTCGGCCTCTTCGGCGCGGCACTTGATAGAGGCCACGTCCGAACCGGTATCGGGCTCCGTCACAGAGATCGCCACCATGATTTCGCCGCGCGCGATCGGCGGCAGCCAGCGCTTCTTCTGCTCCTCGGTACCACCCTTGAGCAGCGCCTTGGTGAGGATCTCTGGTCGCGTGATCAAACTTCCTGCCGCAGCCAAGGAGCAGCGCGAGAGTTCCTCGGTGGTCAGGATCATGGGCAGATTGCCCATGCCCCCTCCGCCGTATTGTTCGGGAACCGACATGCCGAAAAAGCCGAGTTCAGCCATCTTTTGAATCAGGTCGTCGGGGACGATCTCATCGTGGCGGTGGATCCGTTCTGCGATCGGAAGCACCTCGGCTTCGGCAAACTGCCGCACCGAGTCACGGGTCATCACGGCGAGGTCGCTGTCCAGCCAGCAGTGATTGGCGCCACGGGTGGCAATGACATGCCGGCCGATGGCACAAACACGTGCGTCCTCGAGAGCAGCCCGCAACAACGCTTTGGTTTCCGGCGCTTCCAAGGTGGCGCGGTAGTGCTCGCTACTCACCCCAAAATCGTGCCAATGAGCGTCCACCTGGCTCGCCAGCTTTTGCGCCACTTCCGCAGCAAACAGGGCGGCCATGTCCTGGAGGATGGCCGTCTGTTCGCCGGCAGCGGCGGCTTGCTGAACGTAGGCCAGCAAATCCCGCGCGGCTCGCACTTCGGTTGCCGCGTATGCAAGGCGCTCGCAGTGAGGCTGCGCGCGGTCGATCTCTTGACCGCGCGCGGTTCGTTCGCGTGCCGCGGCCAAAGCTGCATCCACGACCGCGGCGCTCGCGTCAATGATCTGCTGTGTCGCTTGCAGCTCGAAGGGCTGCTCGAGGGATCGAGTCATTGTCCAGTCCTTTCCGTTGCTCACCGTGGTTCCGCCCGTAGTTACCACCGCACTGGAAACGACTCCAGCCAGTGAGGGCGACGGGCACCGCCTCCCGCGCGTTGACGCAAAGGAGCGAGTTGGCTAGGCGCGAGGCGCTTTCCGGCGCAACGGCGAGGAGCGAGGGCATGCGTTTCTACGAGTTCGAGGCGAAAAAGCTATTCGGTAAGTATGGCATCCCGTTACCGACCGGCTCTCGGGTAGCGGAGTCACCCGAAGCAGCCGCCGCAATTGCGGAGGAGATCGGCGGCCCGGTGGTGCTGAAGGCACAAGTGCTGACCGGGGGCCGGATGAAAGCGGGTGGCGTCTTGTTCGCCGAAACGCCCAGCGAGGCAGCGCACGCGGCGGGGAAAATCTTGCGCCTCGTGATCAAGGGCCACACCCCGCGGGGTGTACTCGTCGAAGGCCGCGCACCGGTCGCCCAGGAGTACTACCTGGGAGTGACTTGGGATGGCTTTGCTCGGCTCCCGGTCATGGTGTTCAGCGACATGGGTGGCATTGACGTGGAAGAAGTCGCTGAAAAGCACCCGGAGCATATCGCCAAGCGCCACTTCTCGACCATCCAACCGTTTTCGGACTACATGGCAAAGGAGCTGATTGCCTCCTTGGGGATTCGCGGTACGCACCTAGTGCGGCTCACTCACATCGCGGCACAGTTGGCGCGTTGCTTCCAAGCGCACCACCTCACCCTGGCCGAGATCAACCCTCTGGCGCGACTCGAAGATGGGCGTTTCGTTTGCCTCGACGGGCACGTGGACCTCGAGGACGACGCCAAGGAGTCGCAACGTGCCTTACTGGAAGAACTCGGGATTTCTCCCGAGGAGAAGCGCCAAGCGCGCCCGCCGACCGAGTTCGAAGTCCGAGGAGCGCAAATTGACGCGTCCGACCCGCGCGGGGTGGCAGGGAACGTGGTAGAGTTCGACGGGGACCTCGGCCTCATTATTGGCGCCGGCGGAGGGTCGCTGACCCTGTTCGACGCGATTCGCAAGCACGGCGGGCGGCCCGCCAATTACTGCGAGATCGGCGGCAATCCCAGTGTGGCCAAGACCTGTGCTCTGACCAAGCTGATCTTGTCGAAGCCCGGGGTCAAGAAAATCGCGGTGATGATGAACGTGGTCTCCAACACGCGGGTAGACCTCGTGGCCCGCGGCGTGATCAAAGGCGTGATTGAGTCGGGTTTCCGGCCCGCGGACAAGATCGCGATTTTCCGCATTCCCGGATCTTGGGAGAACGAAGGATTCAAGATCTTGCGGGACTACGGAGTGGAGTACTGCGACCGCACGGTCTCGATGTACGAGGCTGCAGGCCGCGCCGTCGCAAAAATGCGCGAGGGCTGACGATGTCCATCCTGATCACCAAAGACACGACGTTCATTATTCAAGGCATCACGGGTCGCGAAGCGGTAAACATGACCCGGGAGTGTCTCGATTACGGTTCGAAGATCGTGGGCGGGGTCACCCCAGGGCGAGGGGGACGCGAAGTGTACGGGGTTCCCGTGTACGATACGGTCCGGCAGGTCACTTCACGCACGCGGGTAGATGGCACGGTGGTGGCGGTGCCGCCAGCCTTCACGCGCGACGCGGTGTTCGAAGCGCTGGACGCCGGCATCAAGCTTATCGTCATCGTGACCGAGCGGATCCCCCGCTACGAGGTAGCGCAAATGGTGGAGCTGGCGCGCCAGCGCGGGGCGCGAATCATCGGGCCAAACTGTTTGGGAATTCTTTCTCCGGACGAAGCGAAAATGGGAGGTCTCGGCGGGCGAGCGGAGGATGCGCGTAAGGCCTTCAAGAAGGGCTTCGTGGGAGTGATGTCGCGCTCGGGCGGTATGACGACAGAAATGTGCAATACCCTGAGCGCGGCAGGCCTGGGGCAGTCCACTGCGGTCTCGATCGGGGGGGACGCAATCATCGGTTCCACGTATGCCGACTTGATGCCCCTATTTGAGGCGGACCCGGAAACTCGCGCCATCGTGATTTACTGCGAGCCGGGAGGACGAATGGAGGCCGAGCTGGCCCAATACGTCGTGGAGAAGAAGAGCCGCTTGCCGATCGTGGCCTTCATGGCGGGCCGTTTTATGGACGAGATGCCCGGGATGCGTTTCGGTCATGCCGGCACGATCGTCGAGGGGAAGGCAGACACCACGGCAGAAAAGATCGCGCGCATGCAGGCAGCAGGCATTTCCATTGCCGAGCGCATCGAGGACATCCCCGCACTCGTGAAACAGCGGCTCGGGATGTGACGGCAACTCCTGCAGGAGAGGACACTCCATGGCACTATTCATTGACGTCGAAGTCGCTCCCGAGGTGGCCGGGAACCCGGAACTGGCGCGGAAATTAGTGGAAGTGTGCCCGGTCAATATCTTCGCCCTCGGAGCCCAGGAGCGGCTCGAAATCGTGGAGAAAAATCTGGACGAGTGCACACTTTGCGAACTGTGCTTGGCGGTGGCGCCGCCAAGTACGATCCGGGTACGCAAGCTCTACGGCGAGCGAGAAGTGCTCGAACGCAAGGCTTGACCCCGCTTCCGTGCAGCGGTTGGGAGGGCGGGCGTGTTTGCTCGCTTCCCGCTGATTGCTAGAAGCCTCGGCCTAGATACCACTCTGCCCTCTTGCCCTCCGCAGCCGGGCAGGACGAGGAGAAACCGATGGCGGCACAAGACAAAGCGAATCTCGAGCGATGGGCGGAGCTTGCGCGCGAAGAGCGCAAGGGCCGCGACCCGCAAGAACTCGTTTGGCATACACCCGAAGGGATTGACGTAAAGCCACTGTACACTCGGGCGGACGTAGAAGGGCTCGATTTTCTCGACACCATCCCGGGCGACTTCCCCTTCATCCGGGGCCCGCGCGCAACCATGTACGCGGAGAAGCCTTGGACCATCCGCCAGTACGCTGGCTTTTCCACGGCCGAGGAGTCGAACGCGTTCTACCGCGCCTGCCTCGCGCAAGGGCAAATGGGGCTTTCGGTGGCCTTCGACTTGGCCACCCACCGCGGATATGACAGCGATCACCCCCGCGTTGTCGGTGACGTCGGCAAAGCTGGGGTCGCGATCGACTCGGTGGAGGACATGAAGATCTTGTTCGACGGAGTGCCGCTGGACCGGATGTCCGTGTCCATGACCATGAACGGTGCGGTGCTGCCCGTTCTGGCAAGCTTCATCGTGGCCGGAGAAGAGCAAGGCGTACACCGCTCGAAACTGACCGGCACCATCCAAAACGACATTCTCAAGGAATTCATGGTGCGCAACACGTACATCTACCCGCCAGGGCCCTCGATGCGCATCGTGGCAGACATCATCGAGTTCACCGCCAAGGAAATGCCCAAGTTCAACTCGATCTCGATTTCCGGCTACCACATGCAGGAAGCCGGAGCCACGTGCGACCTCGAGTTGGGATTCACCCTGGCCGACGGGCTGGAGTACGTGCGCGCGGCACTGTCCAAGGGGTTGGACATTGACGAGTTCGCCGGGCGTCTGTCGTTTTTCTTCGCAATCGGCATGAACTTCTACATGGAGGTGGCCAAGCTGCGTGCCGCACGCTTGCTGTGGGCGACCCTGATGAAGCGTCACTTCCGACCGAAGAAGCGCACCTCTCTCATGTTGCGGACTCACTGCCAAACTTCCGGGGCAAGCCTCACGGAGCAGGACCCGTTCAATAACATCGTACGTACCACCATCGAGGCGATGGCGGCCGTGTTCGGAGGCACGCAAAGCTTACACACGAACTCGTACGACGAGGCGATCGCCCTGCCGAGCGATACCGCGGCCCGCATCGCTCGCAACACCCAGCTCATCCTCCAGCTCGAAACGGGGATCCCCAAAGTCATTGACCCGTGGGGCGGGTCGTACTTCATGGAATCCCTCACCCACGCCTTGGCCCGCAAGGCGATGAACATCATCGAGGAAGTGGAAGCCATGGGTGGCATGGTGAAGGCAATCGAAGCGGGGCTGCCCAAGCTGCGCATCGAAGAAACTGCCGCACGCCGCCAGGCGCGCATTGACCGCGGCGAGGACATCATCGTCGGAGTCAACAAGTACCGGCTTCCGGAAGAACCGGAAATTGACATTCGCGAGATTGACAACACCGCCGTGCGGGAGAAGCAGATTGCCCGCCTCAAAGAGATCCGCGCGAAGCGCGACAGCGCCAAAGTAGAGGCAGCGCTGGCTGCGCTCACTCGTTGCGCGGAAAGCGGCGAGGGGAACCTGCTCGCCCTGGCCATCGAGGCGGCCCGTGCTCGTGCCACGGTGGGAGAGATTTCGGCTGCTCTCGAGAAGGTGTGGGGCCGATACCAGCCGGAAATCCGCTCCGTATCCGGCATTTACGCGCGCGAATACGGGCAGGACCCGGAGTGGGAAGCACTGCGCGAAGAGGTGCGGCGGTTTGCCGACGAGCACGGCCGGCGGCCGCGCATTCTGGTCGCCAAGGTGGGGCAAGACGGTCACGATCGCGGGGCCAAGGTGATTGCCACTGCGTTCGCGGACTTGGGCTTCGACGTGGACATCGGTACCCTCTTCCAAACCCCAGAAGAAGTGGCCCGCCAAGCGGTGGAAAACGACGTTCATGTGGTGGGGATCTCGACCCAATCGGGCGGCCATAAGACGCTGGTGCCACAGTTGATTCGGGAACTCGAGCGGCTCGGCGCTTCCGACATCATCGTGACCGTCGGTGGCATCATTCCCTCGCGGGACTACGCCTTTTTGCGCCAAGCCGGTGTCAAGGCGATTTTCGGACCAGGCACCCCGATCCCTAAGGCGGCGCGCCAGGTGCTCGAACTGGTGCGCCAAGCAACAGAACCCACATCCAAGGTTGCCCACGCGTGAGCCGTACCATCTCCACCGTCGAAGCGCTTGCTGAAGGCGTTCGCAGTGGAGATCGGCGAGCGCTCGCGAAAGCGATTACCCTGGTGGAAAGCACGCGTGCCGACCATCAGGAGCAGGCGCAGCGACTGCTCGAGCTGCTGTTGCCGTTTACGGGCAAGTCCTTCCGCATCGGGATCAGCGGGGTCCCGGGCGTGGGCAAAAGCACGTTTATCGAAGCCTTCGGCCTCTACTTGATCACGCAAGGGAAGCAAGTGGCTGTGCTGGCGGTGGACCCGTCGAGCGCAATCTCTGGCGGCAGCATCCTGGGCGACAAGACGCGAATGGCTCGGCTGTCTGTGGCACCACAGGCCTTCATACGGCCCAGTCCGTCCGGGGGCTCACTCGGTGGCGTCGCGCGGCGCACCCGCGAGGCCATCCTAGTGTGCGAGGCTGCCGGTTACGACGTGGTGCTGGTCGAGACCGTGGGGGTGGGGCAATCGGAGTTCACGGTTGCGTCCATGGTGGACTTTTTTCTGGTCCTGATGCTCGCTGGTGCTGGCGACGAACTGCAGGGCATTAAAAAAGGAATTCTGGAGTTGGTGGACGCCTTGGCCATCAACAAAGCGGACGGAGAGAACGTACAGGCGGCGGAGCGCGCGGCGGCCGAGTACCGCAGTGCACTGCGCCTCTTTCGCCATAGTTCCTCGGTCTGGGAGCCGCCGGTGATTACGGTCAGCGGCTTCACCGGCAAAGGCATGGACACGGTGTGGGAGATCATTTGCCGCCACCACGACACCTTGGCGCAGGCGAGCGAGCTACGCCGCAAGCGCGAAGCGCAATGGCGCAAATGGTTCTGGGACCTCGTCGAAGATGGCGTGGTGGCGCATTTTCTTGCGCGCAGCGATGTGAAGCGAGTACTCACGGAACTGGAGGCAGCCATCGGAGACCACCGCCTCACTCCCACCGAGGCAGCGCGGCGCCTCTTGGCCCTTCTGGACGAAACACCCACAAAGAACAAACCGGGAGAACGGGTTCGCCAGCAGCACTGAGCGCGCGAAGACTCCCCGATCGGCGTGTACCCGCTGCGGCGGTACCTTGTACCAGCAACGCCCTTCCGATAAAGGCCGCGCGCAAAACTGTGGAGGTCAAAGGCGGATGCGCTGGCGGACAAAACTCAGTGCCGGATGGCTGTTCGGATGCATGGTGTGTGGGCTCGGGGTGGCAGGGAAGGCTGCCCAACCTACCCCTGCCCCCCCGGTGGAGCAGACCCCGAAGCAGTCCCCCTCTCCTCTGCCGACGATCAGCGAGGCGGACCTGGAGCTACTCAACAAAATCCTCTTTTGGGTCGAGGCAGAACCCGACATGGGAGAAGCCCCGCTCAAGGTGAAGTTCACGCTCGACTTGGAGGGCGAGGAACTCAAGAAGCCCCGGTTTCACTGGGACTTCGGCGACGCTACCACCTCGAAAGAACGCGAGCCTGTACACGTCTTCAAGCGCCCAGGTGAGTACAAAGTCTCTTGCCGCATCGATGATGTTGATGGCCGATGGGGTCGCGATGAAATCACCATTTTTGTTGATCCGAAGGAGCCACCCGTTCCCCCCACGGCGCCCAAGAAGGAGCCCGAAGGGGAGAAGAAAGGCGAAACACAGTGAGGAACGAACGACTCCTGAAGCCGCGGTAAGGGCCACCGAACGCGGGTAGAAAGTCGTTGACAGGCGCGCGTTGCTGCTCGTAGCCATAACCGTATGAACAGCCTCAAGCGCTTCTTACTGGGCTTCGTCGTTGGGGTCGGTCTCATGTACTGGTATCTCCATCACTCCGAGACGGCGTGGAGTCAGGCCTGGTCCTGGCTCTCCGGCAGCGCATCCAAGTACCGGGGCGACGAAACGCACGAAAAAGCAAAGCAACTTCTGGGCGACGAGAAATAACGTATGCGCCCATCCGGTCCGCTGAGCGGCATTCGCATCTTGGATTTTACCCGTGTGGTGGCTGGCCCCTACGCGACCATGTTGCTGGGCGATTTGGGAGCAGAAGTCATCAAAGTGGAACTGCCGGGGCGCGGCGATGACGGGCGCTACGGTTATCCCTCCCTCCACGGAGTGCCGCTCGCCCACTTAGCGCTGAACCGGAACAAGAAGTGCATCACCTTGGACCTCCGTACCAGCCAAGGGCAAGAACTGGCGCGGCGCTTAGCTGCCAAGGTGGACGCGGTGGTGGAAAACTTCACGCCAGGCACGATGAGCCGTTGGGGGCTCGGCTACGACTCGCTCCGCCAAGAAAACCCCAAGCTCGTATACGCGGCCCTTTCTGGCTTTGGGCAAACGGGACCGTACGCCCAGCGACCTTCTTACGACATCATCGCCCAAGCCATGGGGGGCTTGATGAGCCTGACTGGCTTTGCCGCTGCGCCGCCGACCCGTGGTGGTGGTGCGCTTGCAGACTTCATCGGGGGGCTGTTTGCGGCTTTTGGCGTCGTTTGCGCGCTGTTTTCCGCCCGCCTGACCGGGGAGGGCCAGTTCGTTGACGTGTCGAACATGGAGGCCATCCTCAGCATGACCGACAATTGGGTCACCATAACTGGCATGACCGGGCAAGAACCGAAAAGGATGGGCAACCGGCACCCGTTTACCGCACCTTACGATTGCTTCCGTGCCAAAGACGGCTGGGTGGTCATTGCGGTTGGCAACAGCGCACTGTTCCGCGCCTTAATGACCGCCATTGGGCGACCAGAACTTGGGCGCGACCCGCGCTTCAAAACCCCGCAAGCCCGCCTGGAACGTCACGACGAGGTCCACCAAGTGGTGGCAGACTGGGTCGCCTCTCACACAGTCCAAGAGGTGCTCGCCACGCTCGGGCCTGAGGGCGCCAATTTGCCCTGCGCCCCGGTTCTCACCATGAGCGACTTGCTCCGCGATCCGCATCTGCGCGAGCGCGGTGGGATCCAGTGGATCCAGCACCAGACGCTCGGAGAGGTCCCGGTGGCTGCAACACCCATGCAGTTTTCGCGAACTCCAGCGGCGATCCGATGGCTCGGCCCCCATCTTGGCGCGCACAACCGCGAAGTTTATGAAAGCTGGCTTGGGCTCAGCGCCAAGGACCTGCAGGAACTCCAAAAAAACGGGGTGATTTAACGATGGCCAATGGACTGCCGATTATCGAGAAACTCAAAAAGGAACTCGCCGATCTGCAATACGAACTGACCCGTAGGATTCCCAAAGAGTTGCAAGAGGCGGCGAGCCACGGCGATCTGAGTGAAAACGCGGAGTACGACGCTGCCAAACACCGGCAGGAGTACGTCCGAGCGCGGATTGCGCAACTCGAAGCCCGGATTCGGCAACTTTCCCTGTACGATTTGTCTTCGGTTCCGCGCGGCGTGGTGGGTTATGGTAGCGTCATCAAGGTACGGGACGTGGACGATGGGAACACCGTCATGTTCGAAATCGTCATGCCCGAGGAAGTGGACGCCTCGCAAGGAAAAATTTCCATCCACTCGCCGATCGGTCGCGCACTCATGGGGCGTGCTCCAGGCGAGGAGGTCGAAGTCCAGACACCGCGCGGGCTACGGATTTACACGATTGTGGAGCTAACCACCCTTCACGAGCGCACCGATCTCGGCAACTCCTGAGTTCCAGAGACCGGAACTTCGCCGCGGACTCGAAGCCACAAAGAAGGCGCGGCCCTCCGACCGCGACTGGGTGCGTGCTTTCCCGAAGCAATCGTTGCGGCGCTCGCCCGGGGTGTGCTAAGCACTCCGGCACGAATTTGGCCGCGCAAGAAAGTGGGCCGATATGCCCACTTTTTTTGTTTGAAAAGTTGACCATGTACGAAGAAGTGACAACCCGCGTGTGGGAAATCGCCGAACCTGTGGCAGCGAGCGAGGGGCTCGAGATCTTTGACATCGAGTACCGGCGCGAGCGATCCGGCATGGTGCTGCGCCTTTTTGTCGATCGGCGAGAGGGACACGGCGTTACGCTCGACGAACTCACCGTCATCAGCCGCCAACTGAGCGATTTGCTCGACGTCCACGACGTGGTTCCGGGAGCGTACGTGCTGGAAGTGTCGTCCCCAGGGATCAACCGCCGACTACGGCGACCCGAGCATTTTCGCCGCTACCTAGGGGCACGGGTACGGGTCAAAGTGAGCGTGCCGATCGCTGGGAGAAAAGCCTTCACTGGGGAACTGACCGGCGTAGACCTGCGCAGCATCTCGGTGCGGGAGGGAGAGACCGAAACGCAAATCCCCTTCGATCAAATCGCACAGGCAAACTTGGAGTCCGACCCGGCCTGGCCTGAAGGGATGCGCGCCCACGAAGGCAAGGGAAAGAGGTGATGCCATGGCAACGGAATTGAGCCGCATGATCGATCAGGTAAGCCGCGAGCGGGGCATTGCTCGGGACTTGGTGATCGAAGCCGTGGAGCAGGCCTACTTAGCGGCGGAGCGCAAACGGCTCCCGGAAGGATACCGGCTCGAGGCAAAATACAACCCCGAACTCGGCGAAGTGGAACTATTCCGCGTGCTGACAGTGGTCGAGCAAGTACAGGATCCGAACCGAGAGATTTCCTTACAGCAGGCGCGGGAAGAATTCGATCCGGAAGCGCAACTCGGGGACGAGTTGCTCGAGCGGATCGAGATGGAGCGCACCCGCATCGCAGCGCAAATGGTTCGCCAGCAGCTCGGCCAACGCATCCGCGACCTAGAGAAGCAAATCATTTACAACGAGTTCAAAGCGCGGGAAGGACAGCTAATTCACTCTGGCACCGTTGCTCGCTCCGACCGCCGCAAGATTGTCGTCAATCTCGGGCGCACCGAGGCCATCCTGCCCGAGGAAGAGCAGATTCCGCGCGAGCGCTACCGGCCAGGCGATCACATCCGTGCCTACATCCTCCGTGTGGAGATGGCCAGCCAAGGTCCGGAAATCATCCTCTCTCGCACGCACCCGGGCTTTTTGATCAAACTGTTCGAACAGGAAGTGCCCGAGGTGTCCCAGGGAATCGTGGAAATCAAAGCAGCGGCGCGTGAACCTGGCTCGCGTGCAAAAGTTGCCGTTACCTCCAAAGACCCTGACGTGGACCCGGTCGGCGCGTGTGTGGGCATGCGTGGGACCCGTGTGCAGTCCATTACGCAAGAGTTGCGCGGAGAACGGATTGACGTGATCGCTTGGGATCCCCACCCGGTAGAATTCGTCCGGCGTGCCCTGGCCCCGGCCAAGGTCAGCCGCATCGTGCTGGACGAGGACGCAAGGAAAATGGAAATCGTCGTACCGGACGAAGAACTTGCCCAGGCCATTGGGCGTCGCGGACAAAACGTTCGCCTTGCGGCCAAGCTCACGGGCTACGACCTCACCGTCAAAAGCGAGTCGGAGGCCGCAAAAGAAGCGCAAGATGCGCGCGAAGCACTCATGGCGGTCCCTGGTATCGATGCCGCCACCGCCGACCGGCTCTTCGATGAAGGGATCGCGAGCCCGGAAGAACTTGCCCAGTTCGACGAAGAAACCTTGGCCGAGATCGAGGGTATTGGACGCGCCCGGGCTCGCCAGATTCTCAACGCAGCGCGTGCCTTTGTGGCGCAAAAGGAAGCGGAGGCACACCAGCCGAGTGAGGAACCGAGTCCTTCGACCGAGGCACTCGCACTCGCTGGGTCGCAGGCCGAAGCAGGTAGCGCTCCCGGCGATTCTTCTGCCGAACCATCGAGTTCCTGAGCCGAGTATTGGATGGGTACACCTCGAAAACCACCACACATTCCGATCCGCCTGTGCGTAGGGTGCGGCGGGCGCAGCCCGCAAGCCGAGATGATCCGCTTTGGCATCACGGCAGAGGGAAGTCCGATCCTCAAGACTGGGGCGGCGACGGGCCGCAGCGCTTACATTCATCCACGGGAGGAGTGCTGGGAACTGTTTTTGCGGCGGAAGGGACGCATTCCCTCGCTGCGCCACGCTCTCAACCGCGAGCAAAGGTTGCAGATTCGGCTGAGTTATGAGACCAGCGATCGCGCTACGAAAGGCATGTGCTAAGGTACGGATCCACTTATGGCAGGAAAACGCGTGCGGGATTTTGCCCAGGACTGGGGCGTCGATGTAAAACAAGTGATCGATGCCGCTCGGCGTGTGGGCATTGGTGAGAAGAAAGCGGCCAGCTCCCTGAACGAGGCGGAAGCGGCGCAGATCGCGCAAGAACTCGGGATCGGGCAGGCGGACCGCACTGCGAGTATCGTGGGAGACGAACGAGTGGTCACGGACAGTGCGGGCCAAACCCGGGTAGAGCGCAGGGTACGGCCAAACGTCATCGTGCGCCGTTCTGCCGCGCAGGCATCAAGCCCAGCCAGCACGGGTAGCGCTCGTCCCGCCCTCACTTCTCCGCCGACATCGGGTGACATTGCCGCCCCGGTGGCTTCGCCACTCTCCGGTCCGGAGCCCCTTCCGGACGCACTCGAGCCCTTGCCGGGACTGGAAACTGGTGTGCTTGTCGAAGCACCAATCGAGGCCCCAACCCTCGCCCCAGAGCCCGCTCCCCCTGTTTTGCCGGAGCAAGCGGCGCGCCCGTCCGGCGCAGAAGCCGAACCGGAAGCCACCAGCAAGGCACCTGCACAACCCGCAGCACCGCAAGCCGCCCCCGCAGGAGTGCGGCTCGCTGGAGAAGCAGGATCCCGACTCGAAGTCCGAGCGGGAGAAGTGGTCGCGCCATCAAACGAAGCTGCAGTACCGGGGGCAGGGGCTGGACCGGGCATTGCGTCCGAGGAGGCTCCGCGGCGCGGGCCCAAGGTCCTCGGAAAAATCAATTTGCGCGACTTGCCCGGCGCTCCCGGGAACCGGGAACGCGGAGCGCGGGACCGCGTCACGGCTCGGGATGGCGGTGCCCCGGCCTTCCCCCCCTTGGCACCTCCTCCTCCGGTCGGGGAGCGACCGCGCAAGAAGTCCAAAAAACAAGTTTTTGAGAAGGCGGATTTAGGCGAAGGCCCGGAAAGCGAGCGCAGGCGGTTCAAGACCCCAAAGAAGAAAAAACCGGCCCCGGGCGCCGAAATACGCAAGACCGAAATTACGGTTCCCCGAGCCGCTCGCCGCGTGTTGCGCATCCACGGCGCGATCACCGTGCAGGACCTGGCACGGCTGATGAGCATTCGGGTCCAGGAACTCGTTGCCAAGCTGCTCGAACTAGGAGCACCGGCAAAGGCGCCGGATACCCTCGACTTTGACACGGCTGCGATTGCCGCCAGTGAGTTCGGGTTCACCCTCGAAAACGTGGTCTTCGATGCTGAGCAAGAACTCGAGAAGGAAGCTGCTTCGCAACCAGACCGGCCAGAGGACCTGCTCCCGCGACCTCCGGTCGTGACGGTCATGGGCCACGTTGACCACGGGAAAACCTCGCTGCTCGACGCCATTCGCAAGACGAACGTGACAGCCCAGGAGGCCGGTGGCATCACGCAGCACATCGGTGCCTACTCAGTGGACGTAGGCGGGCAAAAGATCACCTTTTTAGATACCCCCGGACACGAAGCGTTTACCGCCATGCGCGCACGGGGAGCCAAAGTAACGGACTTGGTCGTTCTCGTCGTGGCCGCGGATGACGGCGTCATGCCGCAGACGGAGGAAGCCATCAACCATGCCCGCGCGGCCGACGTGCCCATCATCGTCGCCATCACCAAAATCGACAAGCCCGAGGCCAACGTCGAGCGGGTGAAAACCGAACTCGGGCGCCTTGGACTCACTCCTGAGGAGTGGGGCGGGGATACCAGCGTGGTCCCTGTCTCGGCCAAGACTGGCCAGGGCATCCAAGAGTTATTGGAAATGATTTTGCTCCGTGCGGAGCTTTTGGAACTGAAAGCGAACCCCAACAAAGCCGCGCGTGGCACGATCGTGGAAGCGAAACTGGAACGCGGCCGCGGGCCGGTTGCCACGGTGCTGGTCAAAGAGGGCACGCTGCGGGTGGGCGACACCTTTGTCTGCGGGCCGTACTACGGCCGCGTGCGGGCAATGATCAACGACCGGGGAGAACGGGTTAAAGAAGCCGGCCCCTCGACCCCAGTAGAGATCCTCGGGCTGGATGGTGTTCCAGAGGCAGGAGTCTATTTTGTGGTAGTCCAAGACGAGGCTCGTGCTCGGCAAATCGCGGAATCGCTACGGGAGAAACAACGAGAAGAAAGCCTCGCCTCGAAGGGTGGAAAAGTCACTCTCGAAGATATCCACCGCCGTGCCCTCGCTGGCGAAGTGCGCGAGTTGGCCGTGGTGCTGAAAGCGGACGTTCACGGCTCGGTCGAAGCGCTGTGCGAAGCCTTATCGCGCCTCTCGACGCCTGAGGTCGGCCTCAAGATCCTGCACGCGAGTGTCGGGGGGATTACCGAGACCGACGTCATGCTGGCCTCCGCATCTCAGGCGGTGGTCATTGGCTTCAACGTTCGCCCCGAGAGCAAGGCCAGCGAGGCGGCAGAGCGCGAAGGCGTGCAGATCCGGCTGTACAACGTGATTTACGACGTCATCAACGACGTCCGCGACGCCATGGAAGGGCTACTGGAACCGGAGAAAGTCGAAAAGCGACTCGGGCAAGCGGAAGTGCGAGAAGTCTTTCGGATCCCGAGTGCGGGGACGGTGGCCGGTTGTATGGTCACGGAAGGCAAAATCTTGCGCAACGCCCAGGCTCGGCTGATCCGCGATCACGTTGTGGTCTACACCGGCCGGATTGCCAGCTTGCGCCGTTTCAAGGAAGACGTTCGCGAAGTCGCCGCCGGGTACGAGTGCGGAATTGGGCTGGAGAACTTTCAAGACATCAAAGTCGGCGACTTGATCGAAGTATTCGAGATTCAGGAAGTTGCCGCCCGGCTCGGAACCTCTCCCCGCCCAGCGGCCGCGGTGGAACGCCGGGCGTGATCCGCCGGGCGCGGTTCATCTCGTTCTCGTCACCAACCAGCGAGGCGTAAACAGATGGTGGTGGGCGTCCTCAAACTGACCCTGTACCTGCCGGAAAATCACAGCCTCAAAGGCAAGCGGGGCATTCTGAATAAAATCAAGTCTCGAGTCGGCAACACGTTCAATGTTTCGGTGGCAGAATGCGACGCGCACGACCTCTGGCAGCGCGCCGTGCTCGGCTTTAGCCGGGTGGGAACGGATGCCAGCGACGTAGATGCAGCCCTGCGGCAGGTGGTTCGCTTTATTGAGGAGTTGCACTTGGCGCAGCTCGGTGAAGAAGAAATCGAAATCCTCCACGTTTGAGGTTCTGGTAGACCCATGTCATCGGAACGCCGTACTTTGCGCCTCGGCGAGATGCTGCGCGAAGCCATCGTGGAGCTACTTCTCCGCGAGGTGAAAGACCCGCGCATCGGGATGGTCACGATCTCCGCCGTGCGGCTGTCGGCCGATCTGTCGCACGCCAAGATTTACGTTCACTGCATCGGCGACGCGCAGGCTCAAGAGCGCTGCCTCCGCGGATTGCGCAGTGCGGGTGGGTTCTTGCGCACCAAGCTCGGCCAGACCTTGCACTTACGCAAGGTCCCAGTGCTCGACTTCCGGCTCGATCCGAGCTTCGAACCTCTAGACCCTTCGCCACGACAGGCCGGAGGGAAGCCACCAGCCGGCGGGTTCTGATCGTTGCTGATTGCTATGGAAGGCATCCTCGTGATCGACAAGCCGCCGGGGCCGACCTCGGCTGACGTAGTCGATCTGGCAAAACGCGCGCTCAAAACAAAAGCAGGTCACCTGGGAACCCTCGACCCATTCGCTTCAGGTGTCCTCCCCCTCTGCCTGGGTGAAGCGACCAAGATCGCTCGCCTGTTAGTCGCGGCGGACAAGCAATACGAAGGCCGAATCCGACTCGGGGTCCAAACAGACACCGGCGACCCCACCGGTCAGGTGGTTGCAGAAAAGCCCGTTCCCGAAGGCCTGAGCCAGCGCCTAGAAGCTGTCAGGGAGCAACTGGGTGGCAGGCGGTTGCAGATACCGCCGATGTACTCCGCGCTGAAACGCGAAGGCACGCCTCTTTACAAACTGGCCCGCAAGGGCATCACGGTCGAGCGCGAGCCGCGCTGGATCCACGTCACATTCGAGGCTTTGGAAGTAGAAGCGGCGGACACTCTCCGTTTCTGCGTCACTTGCTCTAAAGGCACGTATGTCCGCGTCCTTGCTGAAGAGATCGGAGAAGCTCTGGGCACGGTCGCGCATCTCCTCGAATTGCGCCGTACGCGGTTTGGCCCATTTTCGATCGCGCAGGCAGTTCCCTTGTCGGCACTGGAAGGTCCCGCACCTGCCCTGCCCTTCGTGCCGATCGAGCGGGCGTTGCGCCATCTGAGGAAGTTCCCGCTCAGCGCAGCTGAGCTGGCCCGCGCCGAGCGGGGAGATCTAGCGCTGTTACGCCGGTTGCCCTCGGCAAGCAGCGGGGAAACCGCGCTGCTGACCGACCGGGAGGGGCAGGCACTCGCCCTGATCGAATACCGGCTCCCCAAGGGCTGGGCGTACCTGCGTGTCCTGCGCCGCCGCGGGGAACAGTCTTGACCGGGCAGACCAGAGTCGCGAAAGAGTGCAAGGTTCGCTTTCGACAACCAAGGTGCGGTGGATGGCAAAATGAGGTTTTCCCCGAGCGCGAGGGCGTGGCTGGCTTGTGGCATTAGCGCTTGCGGGTTTGTGCTGAGCGGCATTGCCGAGCGACTCCACCGCGAACTGAGTAGCAACGCCTCGTACACGAGCTTCTGCAACATCAACAGCAGCGTCAACTGCGACGTAGTGTTGACTAGCCCGTGGGCTTCCTTCTGGGGGATCTCTGTCTCCCTCCTCGGACTGGTGTTTTACGGGGCCCTGGTGGTGCTCTCGGCGCTGGTTGCGCGCACGGAGCACGCCGCGCGGCGGCGTGCACTCGCGAACGCGTTTTTACTCGGCACAACGGGCGGCCTTGCGTTCTCCGTTTACATGGCGGTTGTTGCCCTGTGGTTCCTGCACACCGTGTGTCTCGTGTGCTCAGGTCTCTACGTGGTCGCGGTCCTCAACTTCCTTACCGCCGGGTGGCTACGGCGGGGCCTGATTCCCAGCTACCAGCGTGGGCTCGCACAGAGCCGCGGGCTCGACCGGGGCATGCTCGCAGCCGCAGTTGCCCTGCTCGGTGTGCTTGCACTGGCGCTCGGGTGGGAGATCAGCCGGGGCCGGAACCCCACTGGTAGCCTGCAAAGCGACCCCCGCTTTTCTCATTGGTTCACTTCTCAGCCGCTGGTCTCAGTACCTCTAGATGGCCGCAATCAGCGAGGCCGCCCAGATGCTCCCGTAGTGATCGTAGAGTTCTCCGACTTCGAGTGCGCGCATTGCAAAAACTTTCACCGAGTCGTGGACGAAGTTTGGCGGCGTGAACCTCGCCGCTTGCGCGTGCTCTTCCGGCATTTCCCTTTGAATTCAGAATGCAACCCCGCAGTGGCGTCTCCGTTTCATTCCATGGCTTGTCGTGCAGCAGTTGCAGCCGAGTGCGCCGGCCAGCAAGGTAAATTCTGGGAGTACCACGACCTTCTGTTTGCCCACCAGCGCCAGCTCCATGGGGACTTGTTTTCTCGCTTGGCGCGCGACCTCGGCCTCGACGTACCCCGCTTCGAGTCGTGCCTCGAGGACCCGGCAGTGCGCCAGCGTGTGCAAGACGACAGCCGCCTCGGCGCAGAACTGGGCGTAAACTCCACGCCTACCTTATTTATCAACGGGCGGCTCGTACGTGGCGCGTTGAACGCAGGCGACTTACAGCGCGCCATCGCGCTCGCCGAAGCGCACGGCGCCACTTCTCGCTAGTGCGCGCGCAAAATTCTCTTGTCTCACGCACACTTACCGGAGCAGCTCCCGAAGCCCTCCAAAACGCGTATCGGGAGGCGATATATTGAGCGTGAAAATCTTCTCGTCACTTCAAGTACATCCGCAAGCGGCCCGCGGATTCTTGACTCCCCTGGCAGCACCCACTACTTGAGGCGCCCTTGCCGTCAACGGCATCGTTGGTCGTAGGATGATCACCAACGGAACGTCGGTAGCGCACCGCCCCGAGGAAGAGGAACGCAGTAGGGGTGGGTGTGGTTGGGTCAGGCTGTGGATGTGTTTGTGTGGAAAACGGGAAAGTTCTTCTCCGACATGGAGATGGGCAATTTTCCCCAGGTGTGGAAAGGCGCTGCGCCGGCCGACTGGAAACCTTCGAAGAGCACGGAGGCGCGCATGCAGATGGAAGAGGAACGGAGTGGGAGTCTGGCGCATCTGAAGGAGGTGATCGGCGAGCGGAATTACGAGACCTGGATCAAGCCCACGCGGCTCATTGAAGAGCAAGGGCGCTATCGCCTGGAAGTGCCGAACCGTTTCTTTCAAGACTGGGTGTCTCGGCATTTCCTGCGCGCCATCGCTTCTGCGCTGCGGCAGCCCGGCAGTCCGCCTCCCGTCATTCGTGTCGTGGTGAGTCCGGGCCCGAGTCGGCAATCGAGTGACGCGCGACATACCGAGCCAACACCGACCGCGCCCCCGACTGCGAGCGCGACGACGGTGGAGCGGGCGCCACGGGGACCGGCGGTCGGCCGCCTGATCCCCGGCTACACGTTCGAGCGCTTCGTCGTGGGCGCCGCCAACGAGGTCGCATACGAGGCGGCCCGTGCGGTGGCCACAAACGGCCGCGCGACTCGCTTCAATCCCCTGTTCCTCTGGGGCTCCGTAGGAGTCGGAAAAACCCATTTGGTCAACGCCATTGGCCATGAGCTGCTGCGCGAGTCGAAGCGGCAGCGGATTGGCTGCCTGTCCGCGGAGACGTTCACCAACCTCTTGATCCAGGCACTCAAGAATGACCGCATGCCCGAGTTCCGCGATCGTTTTCGGCGGCTGGATGCGTTGATCCTCGACGACGTGCAGTTCTTGGCGGGTAAGGATCGCATGCAAGAGGAGTTCTTCCACACCTTCGAGGCCCTCTATCACGAAGGCCGGCAAGTGGTGCTGACCTCGGATGAACCCCCGAAAAACATCGCCCGCTTGGAACAGCGGTTACGGAGCCGGTTCGAAGGCGGACTGATCGCAGACATGCGTCCGCCGACGCCCGAGATGCGCGTCCTGATCCTGCAGAGCAAGGCCACCGCACGGGGAGTCGAACTGCCGGTGGAACTCCTCGAGGCCATCTCGCTGCGTGCCGGACCGAGCGTGCGGGAGTTGGAAGGAGCCTTGAACCGGGTCTTGGCGTTGGCCTCCTTCTTGAACCGGTCCATTGACACGAGTTTGCTGGATGAAGCCTTGGGAGCGCCAGGGGTGGCGGTCGCACCCAGTCCTCCAGACGTGGCCACGATCCAACGTCATGTTGCCGATTATTACGGGATCACTGTCGAAGACCTTTGCTCGCAACGACGCGACCGGATTGCTTGCATCGCCCGGCAGGTTGCCATGTTCTTGGCTCGCACGGTAGCAGGGGCTTCCCTAACGGCGATTGCGCAAGAGTTTGGAGGGCGGGATCATACGAGCGTCCTCTACGCAGTTCGCTGCGCTGAGCAACGGCAGCAACAGGATCCGGAACTCGCCCGCGTGATCCAGAACCTCAAAGCGCAGCTTTGCGCCGGCGGAGGACTCTCGCCCGTACAACGGGCTTGACAGATTTTTGCCGCCCGTTAGCTTGCCGCCGGGTTTTCTCGAACCCGATATCTTCTCATCTACGACGAGACCCGAAAGGAGGAGGACTATGAAGATTCGACCCTTGCAAGACCGCGTCTTGGTCCAGCGGATCGAAGAAGAGGAAAAATCAAAGGGCGGGATTATCATCCCCGACACGGCGAAAGAGAAACCGCAAGAAGGCAAGGTCGTGGCCGTCGGTCCTGGCCGGTTGGACGAAGACGGCAAGCGCACGCCCCTTTCGGTAAAGCCCGGGGATCGCGTTTTATTTGGTAAGTACGCGGGAAGTGAGATCGAAGTAGACGACGAGAACTACCTGATCATGCGTGAGGAAGACATCCTCGCCGTGATCGAGAAATGATGTTCGGAGGTCTTCATGGCAGCAAAAATCGTAAAGTTTTCGGAAGAGGCGCGGGCCAAAATTCTCAGTGGCGTGAAAATCCTTGCAGACGCCGTCACGGTGACCCTCGGTCCCAAAGGCCGCAACGTAGTGATCGAGAAAGCTTTCGGTGCTCCCACCGTCACCAAGGACGGAGTGACCGTGGCCAAAGAAATTCAGCTCGAAGACAAGTTCGAGAACATGGGGGCACAAATGGTCAAAGAGGTCGCGAGCAAAACCTCCGACGTCGCCGGTGACGGGACAACCACCGCGACGGTTCTGGCGCGGGCCATTTTTGTGGAGGGCGCCAAGATGGTCGCGGCTGGGCACGATCCCATGAGCCTCAAGCGTGGCATTGACAAAGCGGTGGGCATAGCCACCGAAGAACTCAAAAAAATGTCGAAAGCCACCAAGGAACGCCGCGAAATCGCACAAGTCGGTACGATTTCCGCCAACAACGACGCAGCCATCGGCGAGATCATCGCCGACGCAATGGAAAAAGTGGGCAAAGAAGGCGTGATCACAGTGGAGGAGGCCAAAGGACTGGAGACGACTCTCGAGGTGGTCGAGGGAATGCAGTTCGACCGCGGCTACCTCTCCCCTTATTTCGTGACGGACCCAGAAAAAATGGAGTGCCGGCTCGAGGATGCCTTCCTTTTGATCCACGAGAAGAAAATCAGCTCGATTAAGGACTTGCTACCGATCCTCGAGGCAATCGCGCGTACGGGACGGCCGTTCTTGATCATCGCCGAAGACGTCGAGGGCGAGGCGCTGGCTACCCTAGTGGTCAATAAGATTCGCGGCACGCTGCAGTGCGCCGCTGTCAAAGCCCCCGGGTTCGGCGATCGGCGCAAGGCAATGCTGGAGGACATCGCCATTCTCACCGGCGGTCGGCTGATTGCAGAGGAACTCGGTATCAAGCTCGAGAACGTTACCCTCAACGACCTCGGCCGTGCACGCCGGATCGTGATCGACAAGGACAACACCACTATCGTTGACGGTGCGGGCAAGAAGGCCGACATCGAAGCCCGGGTCAAGCAAATACGCGCCCAAATCGAGGAAACCACTTCGGATTACGACCGAGAAAAATTGCAAGAACGGCTGGCTAAGCTGGTGGGTGGTGTGGCCGTGATCCGGGTCGGAGCCGCGACGGAAGTTGAGATGAAGGAGAAAAAGGCGCGGGTGGAGGACGCCCTGCACGCGACCCGTGCAGCGGTGGAAGAAGGCATAGTGCCCGGCGGAGGCGTGGCGCTCATTCGCGCTGCCGCCGCGTTGGATCGGATCGAGGCACCCACAGAGGAAATGGTCGGGGTGCAAATCGTGCGCCGAGCGATGGAAGATCCGCTGCGTTGGATCGCCAACAACGCCGGCTGGGAAGGCTCTATCGTGATCGATAAGGTCAAGAGCAACAAGGGAGCGTTCGGGTTCAACGCTGCCACGGAGCAGTTCGAGGACCTGATGAAGGCAGGCATCGTTGATCCCACCAAAGTGGTGCGTACCGCCCTGCAAAACGCCGCTTCGGTGGCGGGTCTTCTGCTCACAACTGAAGCCATGGTGGCGGAGAAGCCAGAAGAGAAGAAAGCCCCGGCTGCCCCGGGCGGCATGGGCGACATGATGTAACCCCAGTCTCCGTCTCCGATCCACGCATCTCGAAGCATGGGTGCTGGCGTTCCCCGCGAACGCAGCACCCATGTTTTTTTCGCTGTATTTGCGGCAGCACCGTCTTTTCGCGCATTGACAAAACAGGAGGCAACGGCGAATAAGGCCGCCATTCATGCGACCGCCGCACCGTGCTGGGTTCTGGGTTGCCGTTGTGCTGTGGCTGAGCGTGGCCAATCCGGTAAGCGCACGAATTACCTTTCGCCAGCTCTCTACGCTGGATGTGAACGCGGGCGACAACCCGGGTCCACAAGCGGCGGCCATCGCAGACCTCAACGAAGATGGCGCCGCGGACCTAGTGGTCACGTCGCCGGGCGAAGACCAAGTCGAGATTTTCCTCAACGACGGACGCGGGAACTTCGAACTGCAGGAGTTTGGGGATACCGCTGGGGAGCCGGTCGCCGTGCTTATCGCGGACGTGAACCGCGACAGGCGACCGGATCTCATCACCGCCAATCGAGCCAGCGGCAGTGTTTCGGTCCTCCTCCAATCCGTCGAGGATTTCTCCTTCGAAGCCGATGAAAACTTCGTGGATGGATTTCTGGTCGACCCGTCTCCCCGCGGTCTCGTCGCGGCGGACTTCGATGGCGACCGCCGACTCGACTTGGCTGTGCTGAGTTCGAGCACGATCCATTTGCTCAAAGGGCTCGGCAACGGGCAGTTCAATGACTTTCCGACCCCTAGTATCTCCACCGGCCCTGGCACCCGCGACAATTACGCGATCGTTGCCGGTAACTTCAACAACGATTCCTTTGTGGACCTCGCTGTAAGTAGCTCCGGCGGAAACCGCGTCGTCCTATTGTTGGGCAGAGGCGACGGAACCTTTCAAACACCGCAGCTCTTCAGCGTTGGAGATCGTCCCGCGGGTCTCGTTGCTGGCGACTTCGGACGTGATTCGGCGCTCGACGACCTTGCCGCCGTCAGCGGCATCGATGTGGATGCAAAAGTCTCGCTGCTGTTCGGCACCGGTGACTCCTTCGAGACGGCAGCCACGGACTTTGTCGAGGTTGACTCGATCGGTTTGGCGGCAGGCGATTTGGACAACGATGGGAAACTCGACCTCGCAGCCTCGAATACAAGCGGTGGCGTAGGAGTTACCATCCTTTGCAGGCAGCCGAGCGAGGTTTGTTTTGACCCTAGTCCGTTCCTCGAGGTGCTCCCGGATGAAAACGGATTCCAAGTCCAGGCTCCCGCGGGGGGGCTGGGTGGCGATGCGACCACGATCTTGTTGGCAGACCTCGACGGAGATCAGCGAGCCGATCTTGTCACCCTTTCTCCGGACGGAAACCAAGCGCGTGTGATCCTCAACACCACCGGCCAACCCCAGCCCCCGACGGAAACCCCCACAGCCTCGCCAGGCACGCCGGTCGGCGGTACCCCGGGCACCGCGACGACGACTCCGACCATGTCCCTCACGCCAACTCCGCAACCCACACCGACGCCGACTCCGATCCCGACTGCGCCTTTTACCTCCTGCGAGACCGATTCCCCCGGCCAACCGGCTCTCGCAGCCAGCGTGGTCGCGATCGGCACAGGCGATCTCGATCGCGACGGAACCCTAGAGGTGATTGGTGCGGACGCCGCCTCTCCCCGCTTGCTGGTTCTGAAAACTCGGCCGCAGCGAGGCGCTGCCACCGCTTGCGAGGTGGTGAACTGGTCGCTCCTCGGCGAAGTTCCTTTGCCGAGTGCGCCTCGCAACCTCCGGGTGGTGGATCTCGACGCGGATGGCCGACTCGACGTGGCGGTCACAACCGCGAACGGCCTCCACGTGTTTTACGGCGACGGCAGCGGCGCTCTGCTGCCGAGTGCCCAGAACCCCTTGCTCAGGGGCACGGACGCAACCGGTTTGGATGCGGTGGACCTCGATCGAGATGGCGCGTTGGATTTGTTGGTCGCCCGCCAGAACAGCGGCGCTGTGACCTTCTCCGCAGTGATGGGGAACCGGCTACAACGTCGCGCCTACGAGCCTGCCTGCTCGTTGGCCTTTGGTCGCGGTGCGGATGGAATCGTCACGGCGGATTTCAATCGGGACGGCCGTCCCGACATCGCGGCATTTAGCCAACAAGCTTCTGACGTGACGGTGTTCGAACAGCTAGCTCTTCCTCCGACCCCGAGCGGGGAAACCTGCCCTCCACGCACGGGCGGATTTCGTCCCCTGCCTCCATTGCTCCTCAACGGGGTACCCTCTGCATTCGCGAGTGCTGTACTCGAGGCAGATGACTCGGTTCCCGACCTCGCCCTCACGACTGTCGCCTTTAGCCCTGGCAACAGCGGCGCCATGACAGTGGTGCTCGGGCGCCTTTCTTCCACTGGAGCCCTCCTCCTCTCGGCTTCGCAGACTCTGGTCGTCTCCCAGCCCAGTGGAAGTTCTGCGCCGGCGGTTCCCAGCGCTATCGCTGCCATGGATTTCAATCGCGATACGATGACGGACCTTGTCGTAGCCGACGCAAATAACGACACGCTGGTGTTCTTTCCTGCCGAGCGAAACGGGGCTTTCGCGCGCAGCCTCATTCCCTTCCCCCTCCGCTTGCAACGGCCGGTAGCGCTGGCCGTGGCAGACTTGGACGGGGACGCGGCCCCGGATGTCTTGGTTGCCAACGCTGGCCGCGCCGGCAGTGGCGGCGGCATCACGGTGTTAGTGAGCAGCCGGCCTCCCCACACGCCCACCCCCCTTCCTACCGCAACCGCCACCCAGTCGTTCACGCCTAGCCACACCCTCACACCCACGGTCACCCCGACCCCGTCATTTACGCCCAGTGGCAGCCCGACAGCGACGCCGACCCGAACGCGAACCCTTACCCCTTTACCAACGAGCTCCCCGACGAAGACTCTGAAGCCCGGCACCCTCAATCTCAGTTCGGGCGGCTGCACGGTGAGTGGCCGCAAGGACGTATCCGGGTGGGATTTCCTGCTGGGATTGCTTCCACTCTGGGTCTTGCGCAACCTGCGCGGGCGGCGGCAAAGGGTTTCTCGATGACTTCGGCTTCCTCGCTCCGCTTTGGTACCTCTTTAGTCACCTTCCTCCTAGCAACCGCGGCAAGCGCGCAGGAACCGCGCTTCTTGACATGCGATGTCCCGGTCTCAGCCTCGATCGCTGCGGCGACGAGTGGAGATCTGAATCGAGACGGGACCGTTGACCTCGTGCTTGCCGACGACCGAGCCAGCCAACTCGTGGTCGCGTTTCTCGACCGCCAGCGTTTTGCCAGCGGGGACTGCCTGGGGGCTGTTCGCTTTGCGCAAGTCCCGGTGCCCGCTGCCCCTCGCAGTTTGGCCCTGGCTGATTGGAACGGCGACCGGTGGCTGGATGCGGTTGTTGCGGCAAGCAATGGTGTCTGGCTGCTGGCGAACGACGGGAACGGTAGCCTCGCGGTGGCTGGCACGGCGTTGTCTGCGGGTACGGATCCTCGCACCGTTCGGGTGGGCGACCTCGATCGAGACGGGCGCCTCGATCTGGTGGTGGGTACCGGCAACGACAACACCATTTTGGTGCTCTACGGGACGCAAGAAACCTTTGAGTTGGGTTCTTCCATGGAAGCGGGCGGACCGGTCAGCGATCTGGTCACTGCCGATTTTAACCAGGATGGCCGCCTAGACCTCGCCGCTGTCAGCGCTGCCACGGGCAACCTGTCTGTCTTTCTCCAAGACACGTTTCCGCTCCCCGCCCGATCCTTTTCTCTCTTTGGGACCCAGAGCGTAGGCTTGTCGGCGACTGATTTGGTCGCCGCCGATTTGGATGGCAACGGGGTGACAGACCTCGCTACCGTAAGCGGGGCAGTGGACGGGCGAGTTGCCGTCGTTCTGTTTGGCTTTTCCACGAACGGACAACTCGAGTGGCAGCCCCCGCGCAA
The DNA here is from genome assembly GCA_037445065.1 of Myxococcales bacterium. Classification (GTDB taxonomy): domain Bacteria; phylum Desulfobacterota; class Binatia; order HRBIN30; family HRBIN30; genus JBBILD01. The sequence goes on along the minus strand of JBBILD010000011.1, from coordinate 67,957 downwards.
CGCGGCAGTGTCCGCGCCACTGTTGCGCGGACGCAGTCTTGCAGTCTTCGACTGGTTTCGGGACGGCTTGCCCGATATCGCGACCCTCAGCACGGGCGACGCGACCGTGGCGTTCCTCAGAAACCTCGGCGGCGGCTCGTTCCAAGAAGTCACCAACCTCTGCCTCGCGAACAGTCCGACCTCTGGACGCTGCACCACCCCTTCTGGTGCGGCGCGGATCAGCCAAGGGGAACTCGACGGTGACGGCCAAGAGGACCTGGTTGTGATCGGAGCGAACAGCTTGTCTTTCCTTCTCAGCAGCCTCCCTCCGGCTACCCCCACCAACACCGCGACTCCGACGCGGACTCCCACTGCAACCGCTACCACCACAGCCACCTTCACCCGCACACCAACTCAAACGGACACGCCGACCGAGACCCCCACCCCCTCACCTACCCGAACCCGCACGACAACCCCAACCCCAGGGCCATCGGACACTCCCACACCCCGTTGTTTCGCTGCAGGGGTGTGTGTGAGTGGCGAAGGTTGCAATCTTGACCCGCGGTCCCGCCCGGGGAGTTCGCTCTGGTTCGTTTTCGGGATCCCGCTTCTCTTCTGGCAAGTTCGCAGGTGGATGTATGGCAAGCATCACAGCATATAGTGCGTACCTTCCGCGGCTGCGCTTACCTCGAGCGGCAATCGCGGAAGCCTGGGGACAGGAAGCCCGGTCGGGCGAAATTGCCGTAGCCAATTACGACGAGGACGCCTTCACCATGGCAATCGAGGCTGCGCAACACTGCTTGGAGAGCAGCACTGCCAGGGTAGACGGATTTTTCTTTGCAAGTACGAGCGCTCCGTACCGGGAAAAACAGCTCGCTGCCTTTGCTGCCACAGTTTGTGACCTCCCACGCCTTGCTCGCACCGCTGACTTTGCCGGCTCCGCTCGCGCCGGCCTCGCTGCCTTGGTTGCGGCGGTACAGGCGGTAGACAGCGGGGCCAACCGGGGTGTGCTGGTGGCAGCAGGCGAGGCACGCGTGGCCGAACCGGAGTCCGAGATCGAGGGGCTGCTTGGGGACGGAGCCGCAGCGCTGATGGTGGGAGCAGACGGCGGGGTCGCTCAAGTTACAGACGCAGCCTCTGTTGCCGAGGAGTTTACCTACCTGTGGCGCACCGAAGACAGCGTCTTCGTGCGCGCTTTTCCAGGCAAGTTCTCCCAGTCCTACGGCTACGCCCGGGACATGACGGAGGCGATTCGGGTCCTCCTCGAACGTAACGGCCTCAGCCCGACCCAGGTGTGGAAGTTCGTGCTCCATGCACCAGAACCTCGCGCGGCTGTTGAGGTGGCAAAACGCGTGGGGTTCGATGAACGAAACCAGCTTCTCCTGCCCCCGGCTGCCCAAGTGGGTAGTATCGGAGCTGCGGACCCGTTTTTCGGCCTAGCCCAAGCACTGGAACAGGCTAGCGCGGGCCAATGGATCATCGTGGCAGCGTTCGGTGAAGGTGCCGACGCTGTTTTACTGCGAACCACCGAGCAGGTCGAACGCCAGCGCCCCACCCGCCGCGTGCAGGACTGGGTGAACGCGCGCCTGCCACTGCCGTCGTATGCGAAATACCTCAAGTATCACCGGGTTCTACCCCGCGAAGAGAGCGGCGAAGCGATTACGAACATCTTGGAATTCAAAGAGCTTAAGCAGGACGTCCGCTTGTACGGGAGCCGCTGCACGGCTTGCGGCACGGTGCAGTACCCGTTGGCGCGCGTCTGCATTCGCTGCAAAGCGCGAGAACAACTCGAGGAGGTAAAGCTCGCCCGTCGGGGCACAGTGTTCAGCTTCACGGTTGACCACTTGATCGCCAACGTCGAGCATCCTTTGCCCATGGTGGTCCTGGACCTGGACGGGGGCGGGCGCCTGTACTTGCAAGTCACCGATTTCTGCGAGGAAGAGGTGCAGATCGGCGCGCCCATGGTACTCACCTATCGGCGCTTGCACGAAGGCGGCGGCAACTACAACTATTTTTGGAAAGCTCGCCCGCCACGGTAATACGTTACCTGAGACAGCGAGGGAGAACCCATGCGAGATACGGTTGCGGTCATTGGTGTGGGCTGCACAAAGTTTGGCGACCTCTTCGAGCAAAGCTACGAAGACTTGATCTGCGACGCTGCCTTTTCCGCCTACGCGGATGCCAACATTGACCCGGCCGAAATCCAAGCCGCCTACCTGGGCACCTACCTCCCGGGACCCGCGGGTGGCAAAGCAGCCGTATCACTGGCAGATGCGCTGCGCCTGTACGACCGCCCCATCACCCGCGTCGAAAACTACTGTGCGACGGGCACCGATGCGTTTCGCAACGCGTGTTTGGCCATCGCTTCGGGAACGTACGACATCGTCTTGGTCCTCGGTGCCGAGAAGCTCAAAGATCGGCCTGGGCGCGGTCTGCCCCGGCTCGGCCACCCGCTGATCGCGAAGGGAAACTCCGCACCGGGCCTCTTCGCCCTCGCCGCCAACCGGTACATGCACACCTTTGGTGTCGGGCGGGACGTGCTGGCCAAAGTGGCAGTGAAGAACCACTACAACGGCGCGCGAAACCCGAAGGCACATTTGCGCATGGAAATCACCGAACAGCGAGTGCTCGAGGCGCCAATCATTGCCTGGCCCTTCGGCTTGTTCGATTGCTGCCCCACCACCGACGGGGCGGCGGCGGCCATCCTCTGCAAGCGCGAACTCGCTCCGCGCTTTCGCAAAGACTTTATCCTAGTCAAAGGGTTCGGAATGGCTGTCACCTCCGGGCGCCCGTACTTCGATCCGACCTTCGACTACCTCGGCTTTCGCTCTACCCAACAGGCGGCGCAACAAGCCTACGCCATGGCCGGTGTACAACCGAGCGACATTGACTTTGCAGAAGTGCATGACTGCTTTACCTGGACGGAACTTTCCAACATGGAGGACTTGGGTTTCTGCCGCAAAGGAGAAGCCCCTGGATGGGTTCGGGAAGGCCGCACCCGTATTGACGGCGACCTCCCGATCAACCCCAGCGGTGGGCTCAAATCCTTTGGGCACCCGATCGGCGCCAGCGGTGTGCGCATGATCTATGAATGCGTCACCCAGTTGCGCGGAGAATGCGGCGAACGGCAGGTGCGCTCCCCCGAACTCGGCCTCGCTCATAACGTGGGCGGGCCAGGCGCGGTGTCCTGCGTCGTAATTCTCGGCCTACCTTGAGCCACGAGCGCCCCGGATCGTCTTAATTCACAACAGTCTAGGTGCACTGTTTCAGGACAAAGGAATTTCAGCACGATGGCATCTCGAACTCCAAGCCGAAACCTAGTTCGGATTCTCGTTTGATTCGAAAGCGCGTTGCGGTTGGCATTCGCCGTGCAGGAAAACGCCTAACAATTTTGGTCCGTACGGAAGGAGGAAGAGCCGAATGGAGTCCACGCCCTTGCGGCAGTCCAGAGAGTACGACGGAACCAGTTCGCGGGGAGGTTCGTCCCGACTTGTGGAACCGGAAGTGTTGCTGCCCTCGCAGTTTTACACCCGGAATCGTCACCTACGGGTCCTGGAAGGCGAGCGCAGGTTGATGCTGGCAATTCTCGAAGACGCAGTGGCTTGTTTCCAAAAGTACGCTGGTGCTACGCGCCCCCGCTCGCGCCGGCTCTTCCAAGAGGCGGAGGAGTGGTTCATGGACGAGGACAACAGCTGGGTGTTCTCGTTCGAGTCCATTTGCAGCGTGCTCGACATCGATGCCGAGTATTTCCGCAGGAACCTGAAGAAGTGGAAGGACGAACTCCTCGCCCAGCCTCCAGAGCAGCGGGCAAAGATCGGTCGGGTTCGACTGCGCGCCGCACGCCGGCATAAGATTCTTCCCTTCGTGCCCCGACGCCGGAAGAAGTCGGCCGCTCGCCAAAAGGCTTCGGAAGCAGCGTAGGATCGGTATCTGGCGCCTCTTTTGGCCGTCCCTGTTTCAGGGCCCGCTGGCTGAAGGCGTTCCCCGAGTGTCTTGTTCCTGAAGCAGCTCGGCGTAGTACGCCGGCTGCATGCCCCACAAGAAGACGGCCGCACTCCTGTCCGTTCGCGCGTAAACAGCGGTGCCCGCTGGGTTTCGCGCCCCCAACTGAATGCGCAGCGGGGGCTCGCCGGAACCGAACTCGAAGATCAGGCGCACCGCGGGTTCGCTCAAGCCGAAGGCACGAAGCTCCGAATCGCTCGGATCCGCCGAGATCGCTTCCCGTTGCTCTTGCTCGGCCACCGCTTCGAGCAAGGCAAGCACTAAAGCGGTGACCACACGCCCGCCCTCGGTGCGCCATTCCTGAGCCTGTCGATTCGCGCGTACTTGCCCCCGCGTAGATTCCACGACGACCGACTGAACACGATCGGTCCAAGCAGTTCCCTCGGTTTCTGGCCGTGAACGCGGACCCTCCGGAAAGCGCTCAGTCGGCCCGCTCAGCCAATAGGCAACTGCCAACACCGCGAAGGCAAGCCAGTACAGTGCGGCGTGCCGCCAATTCATCGCCGCACCTGTGGCTTATAGGCGGCTCGCCCCTCGTCCCCGAACTTGGGTTTCGCGCTCCAGGGCAGCTTCCACACAGGCGCGAAACTCCCGGTGCCAATTGGCCACGGTCCCTGCTTGTTTGAGGTACGTATCCAGCCCGACCAGCGCCCGCACCAGAAACACGCGGTGTCCCGGGTCCTTGAAGATCCGATGCTCGATGGCGATTCGCGCCACTTCGATGCCGCGCTCGACCACGTTGTAGTCGCGCGGGTTGAACGGCCGGTCGACAAGCACTGGCTCGAAAATGATCCGCATGATGCGGATCATCGGCGCCGGGTCTTGGTCTGGATCCAGGAAGTCCAGCACGAGGAAGCACTGCGCCATCTTCTGTTCATCGTTGCGCAGCAACGCCGCGGCGAGTTCTAAATAGGCCTTACGAATCGGCTCTGGGAAAATGCGAATCGAACCGAAATCGAGGATGACTAGTTTCGGGTGGTACGTGACCAAGTAATTCCCCGGGTTTGGATCTGTGTGCAACGTGCCATACTCGAAGATTTGCCGCCAAACGATCCGGAAGAACTTGCGCGCCACCCAATCCTTGATTTCTTGGTCCACGCCCGGACCGAGCACCGTAGCCAACGGGTAGCCTTCGACGTACTCCATGGTGAGCACTCGGCGCGAGGTGTACTGCGGGTACACACGCGGGATCACGACCTCGTCGTCATCCCGGAACATTTTCCGAAACCGCTCGATGTTGCGCGCCTCGTTCTGGTAGTCGAGTTCCTCGTACAGTCGTTCTTCGAGTTCGCGGTAGACGTCGGAAGCGTCCACCCGCTGGCGCATGACATCGCGGCCAATCAGCGTGATCACTTGGAGCAGCGCCTTGATGTTTTGCAGGTCTTGCTTGACCGTGTCTTCTACCCCCGGGTATTGGACCTTGACCACCACCTCTTCTCCACTGCGAAGGCGGGCACGATGGACTTGCCCGAGCGAGGCGGCCGCGAACGCTTCCGGTTCGAAGTGTGCAAACAACTCTTCCGGGGGCTTACCGAGTTCGCGCTCGATTTGCTTACGAATGAGCGCGTATTCCATCGGTGGCACTTGTGATTGGACGGTGGACAGCACCGACAGCATCTCCGCGGGCAAGATGTCGTCCCGCATGGACAACATTTGCACCAGCTTGGTGAACGCCCCGCGCAGCTCTTTCGAGCCCTCGACAATGCGCATGGCGTTTTTGATATGGGTCTCGAGCAGATCTTGCTCGCGCTCACTAGCCGAGCGAAACGGCGCCCGAATCGCGTGCCACAAATAACTGCTGCCGACAGAAGTGGCCAATTCGCCGACCTTCCAAACCCGGCGGGCACGACCCTTGGTGATTTCGCTTGCCCCTTTTTTGCGTTTTTCCGTAGAAGCCATGATTTTGCCCGGCCAGCATTGCAAACCGACTCGTCCCCGAAAAGGGCTGCTCGCGAGAAAGCAGGCCTCCGGTTGGGTTTGTTACCCCTAAAGCAGCCACGACTGCAGCGGGCCACCAGGGCAGACGGCTCCTACAAATTGCGCCGCCGCCACCACACCGCAAAGCCAACGAGCGAGAAACCGACCGCGGGAAGGACCGACAAGGTCCAGAAGAGATTGCGGATGTCAGCAGCGGAGAAGAAGACGTGCTGAATTCCAAACGGCCGCTCCTCCGCTCTCTCCCCCAACATCTGGACCTCGTCGGACAACCAGTTGAGAGTGTTCAAAAAGAAGTCCTTGTTGCCCAGAAATTCCAGCAACCGATCGGTGGCAAAATCCCGGTCGCCGGCAACCACCAGCCGTGCCTCCGACCCATTTTCACCACGGCGCACTGCGGCGAGGGCCACCGGTAGGGACCCGCGCCGAAGCACGTGCCCCTCGTCGCCACCAGGGCGAGCCGTCTCGCGGACGGCTTGCGCAGACGGCGCCGAGTACAGGAGTGTCCACACCTCCACCCCTCGCATCGCAGCCACACGTTCCACTGGCGTAGCCCCAGAAAACAGCGGCGGTTTTCCCATCGTGGCAGAGATCGGATGATCCTCCGCCAGCCCGGGCACGGCAATCGTGAACGGATCCCCACCAACCAAACGCGAGCCGTGGTCCACGATCGTCTCACCGCTCGGAGCCACTCCCCACGTCTCCCGCAACCATTGGCAGACGTCTGGGGAGCGGCGGCACGTATCCGATTCGGCAAGCACCAAACAACGAGAACCGGCGGCCGAATCGGTGCACCACCGCCGCAACACGTCCGAACGCAACCCTTCCGCGCCCGCGAAAACCGCGATCTCTAAGCGCTCGGGGTGCCCCGCCGCTGGCGGTTCTTTGGTCGGTTCGAAACCCTCCGCTTGCAAGGCGGCCCAAATGCGACCGTAGTCCCGACCACGGTCCTGCCCAAACCAAATCAGCCGCGGGCTCTTGGTGCGATACACCGTAGCGATGGCAGCGGAAATCGCGATCTCGTTGGGATGCGTCACCAGGCGCCGGCGCTGGCCACTCTCGACAACGACCGCGAGGTTGGTGTCAACGCCAAGCCGGCGTGCCACCTCGGGACTGCGATTGGTATCGAACACCTGCACAGAAAGTCCGGGCGCCGCCTGCGCAAAGCGATCCACCAACTCCAGCAAGGCGCGGCTGCGTTCGAGCCCCGAAGGGGCAAACGCGTACAGCCTGACCTGCTTGCCCGCTTCCGCGAGGACCCGCTTTGTGTACGGCGCCAGAGTGAAGCGGCGCCCCACACTGGCATCCCACTGCCAACCGAGCCGCGCCGCCCACAACTGAACCATGACCATCGTCGCCATGAAACCCGCAGTAGCCAACAGCGACGGCAGACCAGTTTCCCGGAAAAAGCCCATTCTCAGCCGCGCCTCTGCCAGGTTCGAGCCGCCAACACCCGCAGGGTCAAGAAGTGGAACAGCGCAGTGGCAGTGACAAAATACGTGACGTCCTCGAGCGCAAGCAGCCCCCGAGCCAGTCGCTCGAAGTGGTCGAATGCCGAGAACTGGCGCAGCACCGCAAGCCACCCAGTGCGGAAAGCCGCCTCGTTCCACGTGACAAGCCAGCAGAGCACCAACACGCCTCCACTCCCGAGCGCCGCTACGACCTGACTCTCGGTAAGGGACGAGAAAAAGAGTCCGCAGGCCGTAAAGCTCGCGAGTAGCAGCCACAAGCCGAGGAGCCCGACTGCCACCGCTGCCCACGGCACCGGAACATACCAAGAGAGCACCACCGCGTAACCCGCCACGATTGCCAGCAAGACCGAGGCGATGGCCATCGTGGCGGTAAACTTCCCGAGCAGAACGTCGCTGTCCCGCACCGGGAAGGTGAGCAACAACTCGAGCGTTCCGGATCGCCGTTCCTCGGCGAAGGCTCGCATGGTGAGCAGAGGAATGACGAGGACAAGAACGCTCGACACCGAGTACGGCGCCCCAGCTAAAAATGCAAACCAAAAATTCGCGATGACCGCCGCGCCCACGGAGTATTCGCTGTACAGCACTAACCTGGTCACGAAGAAAAAACCGCAGATTGCGGAGAACATGGCCACCAGCACGTAGGGCAGTGGAGACGCAGCCGCGACGCGGAGCTCCTTATCAGCAATCAGGAGTGTCTTGACGATCCGCTCAGCCGCTCGCGCCATGGATCGTGCACATCGCTGGCCTTCTCGCTGCCGCACTCACCCTCTCGCGCCCAGCTACGCCAGACAACGCCAGCGCAAGAGCGGCAACATTGGCCGCGGCCACCCGCGGCGTTCCCGGATGAATCAGGCGAAGGAAACGTCGCTCCCGCACGCAACCCATCGGCCCTGCCTTCTCACTTCTCGCCCTTAATTCGCACTTCTTTCGCTATGCGGAGGAGGCGCTGCGCCCGCTCGTCCCCTTCCTTGGCCCGGCGTTCCCACCGGCGACGCCGCCACGGGCGTGCTACCCACTCGTCAAAAGCAATCAACAGCAGGCTGAACAGCACCACAATCGCGATTGAACTCATGAGGGTAAGGCGCATTGGGCTAGCTCCTCTCGCCCACTGTGATGCCAGCGCGATCGAGTTCGCGGGTGAGAAACCGGGGCCGGAAGACCAACAACAAGGCCGGCAGCAATGTCACGCTCCCGAAAAAACTGATGCCCATCCACATCGCCAGCAACAAACCCATTTCCGCATTGAACCGGATGTGAGACAGGCTCCAGAGTGCCGTGGTCAACACCATGGAGAAGGCCGTGAACGTGACCGCCTTGCCCGAGGTCATCAGCGCCTCGCGGACTGCCAAGCGCAGCTCCCCGCAGCGGCGGATCTCCTCCAAAGTGCGGCTCACAATGTACAGGGCGTAATCAATGCCAAAGCCCAAACCAACCGTAACTAGAGGGAGAGTGTGGATGTTGATCCCGATGTCGCGCCCGGCCATGTATGCGTTCACGATCAGATTGGCCATCATCAAGGGTGCCAACATGTACAGCCCTGCCGCGAAGGACCGATACGTGAACAGCATGATGACCCACATGGTGAGAAACCCCAGCACGTTCATGAGCACGTCGTTGCGTAGGAGTTCTTCGTTGGCCGCGGCAAGAGTCCCGATCAGACCCCCAGCAAGTTTGAACACTGCTTTCCATGGTGGCACAACCGTTACCTCGATGACCTGGCTTGCGCGTTCGATTCCGAAGTCCAGGAGCGCGGCGTCGGCCGTCTCTTTCGCAAAAGCGGTCCTGAAGCTGGCCAAATCGGTCACCGGAGTTCTACCGACCCGCACGATGCGGTCACCAGGTTGCAGAGGCCCTTGGCCAGGGCCACCGTGTTCAGAGACGGTCCACGACGGCCCGGCCTGTTCCCACCGCGGCTGAGGCAACACCTCGGCCACGTACACCCGGTTGCTTTCCTCGCGCACGCGGATGCCGAGGTCCCGCAACTGTTCTTCGAAGATGAAGTCCTTACAGCGGCGGATGATCCGACGGATGTTGTCTCCCTTGTGGTCCTTGCAGAAGAAAGTCACATGGGCGGTCGTGTAGCTCGGGTCCACGTATTTGGCGGTTTCCGAAGGTGGGGAGCCAGAGAAGTAAATGAAGAACAAGCCGCCCACATCCACCCAGTTGTTGGGAATCACTCCCCACTTGGGTTCGAGTTCGTGAAACACGGCATTCACGGCGCGAATAATGTCGGCCAGCGAAAAACTGTATCCGACGCTCGGGTCTCGCTCGATTTCACGCTGGAAGCGCTCCATTTTGCGCAGGGTCGCGGGATCCTTCATGGCGTCCCGGTCCAACCCCTCAGCAACCACGATCAGTGGCTCCACTCCACCGAATTTGTCCTGAATGCGCTGGTGGGAGACGTTGTAGGCAGAGTCTTGCCACAGCAGCGGCGACGCGGAGGTGGGGTCGCCAATGGTCAGTCCGCGCACGAAGTATACCGCGACACCGGAGGCCAGAGACCACACGGTCAAGGTCAGTAACACCCCGCGGCGTGTGACGATGCGGTCTGCCGCCCAAATCACTCCTCGACGGAACAGACCGAGGTCGCGCGAGACGACCAAGGCCGGTTCCGGAGGCCGCAGGTAGTAATACACGATCGGATTGAGCAAAAGCTCCGAGACCGTAATGGCAAAAATCCAGAACGATGCCGTGATGGCGAGCTTCTGCAGCATGATCACGGGCACGAGGAGAATCACCAGTACACCCAGGGCGTCGGTCGTGATCCCGGATAGGGTCGGCACGAACAACTCCGCGAACGCGGCAACGATCGCATGCCGCTTGTTCCAGCCACTTTTCTCGAGTTCCTCGTAATACCGATCGTGCATTTGCACCGAGTGGCTCACCGCCCGTGCTGTGATCAGGAACGGCATCACCAGCATGAGGGGATCGAGGGCAAAACCGATCAAGCGAATAAAGCCGAGTCCCCAAATGGCAGCGATTACGCCCGTGATCGTCGGGCGCAGCGCTCCCCGCCAGTCGTGGAAGTACCCCCACCGAAACAGCCACTCCAGGCAATAGGCAAGCACCAAGATCCAGAACACATCGTCCGCGTAACGGTATACCCAGCCGTACAAACGCGGCTCGCCGGCTACGAAAATCGAGGTATTGGAGTCGCCAAAGGGCGCGACCACTTTCTCATTGATTTCTTCGAAGATGCGCCGGTAATCGAGCCGCCCCTCGATAAAGTTGGCGCGAATCAGTGCGGCCTTGTCATCGAGCGAAACCAAGATGCCGTAAATGTTTTCGGCGCTATGCACGATGCGGCGGATTTGTTCGGCTTCCTCTTGCGAGCGCACCTCGCCCAGCATCACCGGTGTTGCGCGCATCGTTCCCCCAGCCGCAACTTTGAGGTAACGCACTGTGCGGTGGGCGATGGACTCGATCTGGTTGTGGTTGACCCCGTAGACCGTGTCCATGGCCTGGGTCATGTTCCAGATCTTGTTCAGCGTCTGCGGGTTGAAGATGGTGCCGTCACGCACCTCGACCATCACCATAATGTTGTTGGCGCCGCCAAATGTGTGCGCAAATCGGTTGTGGATCTTGATGTACGGGTGGCTTTGCGGAAGCAGCTCTCCGAAGCTGGTCACCAGTTCGAGCTGCGCCGCGTGGTACGCAAAAAAGCCGGTGACCAACGACACCAGCACGACCGCGGGCAAGCGGTAATCAATCAGCCGTTCGCCGAGCCAATAAAGAAGCCGTTTTTCTTCCGGAATTTCGAAGCCTGCGTGTTCCCTCATCCCTGCTTCTCAACCGAGGGCTGGACTCCACGTCCGCCCGCCATCCGTGGTGTGCAGGATCAAACCGTAGCCGCCGACCAACCAGCCCGTTCGGGCATCCCACCAGTCCATGCCGCGAATCCAGGTGGACACCTCCATTCCCAAGTCCGCACGCTGCCAAGGCGAATCGGCTCCCGCCCGGCGCAAGATCTGACCCGAAGCACCCGCCACCCAACCGAAACCGTCGTCGAACAAAAACGGTACGAACAACGGATCCACGACGGGGAAAGGAGACTCGACCGAATCGAGCCTCCAGGTTTGACCGCCATCCACGCTGCGCGCCACTTTCCCTTCCAGTCCAGCAACCACGAGCTCCCGAGACGTGCGCGCGGAAATCCCAAAAAAGGTTGGGATGTCGAGCACATCTACGATCTCCTCGCCGAGCAGAGTGGCCTCGTGACTGCTCCACGTCTCACCGCCATCAATGGTGCGCAGCAACTTGCCGAACTCTCCCACCACCCAACCGTGCTCGCGATCGGCAAAATACACGTCGTACAAAATGGGCTCCTGTTCGATGATGGCTTCCTCCGCAGAGCGTTTGCCCCGATCCTCGGCAGCCGCCACCCGGTGCAGTGACCAGGAGCGGCCTCCGTCCCGAGTGCGAATTCCGAGCGACAGGTCTCCCACAGCCCAGCCGTACTGTTCATCGGCAAACGAGACGCTGAACAGGTTGACCCGCGTCGGGGTACCTTGGCGGACCCAAGTCCGCCCCCCATCCGTGGTGTGCAGGATGAGCCCTTCTTGCCCACTGATCCAGCCGACCTGTGGGTTGACGAAGCGAATCCGATACAGCGCCAGCTCTGTACCGCTCGGGATTTGCTCCCAGCGAAACCCTCCGTCCTCCGTAAGCAGGATCTTTCCTGCGTACCCGACCACGATCGCGCGCTCGGGTCCTAGCGCAGCGACGTCGAAAAACTTGTCGGACAAGCGGATCAGCGGCTGCGGGAGGGGAGGCAGCGGCGGCTCACCCCGCGAGCAGGCTGCCAAGCACAGCCACACGCCCAGCAGACAACGCACATGCGCAGTTCGCATCGTTGATCGGCTTTCCACGAAGCGAACAAGCCAGCAAGCGCAATGCCGTTGCCGCAACCGGCTCCTACGGAGTTCTCAGCACCCGCCTTTTCTCGAAAACGAGACTCGCGCCTCACGAGAACATCGCAGCGCGCGAGTCTACCACCCGAACAGGGCGAACTGCTGGTCTGCCGGGTGGCGTGTCCTTCGCCGGTTAACTACGCATCCGAACTGCGAGGCCGATGCCAATGATCTGCAGCAAGACAATGAGCGCGGCAATGATTCCTGCACTCAAGCGGAAGCTGGCAAGGTCCTCGGCGAGGCCGTCGAGCTTATCCGCCACCTGCGCAATGTCCCCTTTGAGACCGCTGCTCTCCACATAGAGCCCGCGCACTTCCTCGCGCATATCCCGTAAGGTCTCCTGCAGTGCATGCACCTGCTCTCGCTGCGGCCGCACTTCGACCACCAGTTCGTGCAAGCGCTTTTGCATCTGCCCGATCTCTTCGTCGAGGCGGGCCGCAGTGGCGGCGAGTTCACCGGAGCGCTGCTCTTGCTGCCGCAACAATTCCTGCACTTCTGCCCACCGATCCGGAGTGCGTGGGTTCTCGGTGCGCGCCGCCCGTGGCGGGGCAGCCCAGCTGACCGACACCACGAAAGACAGAAACGCCGCGGCCGTGCACAGCTCCCGCACCCTCGCGCACACGCCTACCATCCCAGACCCGGTTTGCTTGCCCATCACCGCAGCGCCTCCTCTCCTCGTTCAGTGATACACCTCGACCAGGTCGATCAACTGCAGATCGCGCATGGCCTCGAACAAGAAGCCCTTGACTTCCTTTACGGTCGCCATCCGCAAGACTTCCTCGGCGATGGCCTGTGCCTGCTCGAACGGCAACGAGCGGACAAGCCGCTTGATCAGCGGAATGAAAAACGGCGTCATGCTCAAATCTTCGAGGCCTAAGCCGGTCAGCACGACCGCACACATTGGGTCCGCTGCCATTTCACCGCACAAGGAGACTTGCTTTCCAGCGCTGCGCGCCGCGTGGATTACATTGGCGATTGCCTGCAACACCGCTGGGTGGAGGGGTTCGTACAAGTCCCCGATTTTCCGATTGTTGCGGTCCACCGCCAGCACGTATTGGATCAGGTCGTTGGTACCAATGCTGACGAAGTCCACCTCGCGAACCAGGTGCGGCGCCAAGTACACGGCGGCCGGCACCTCAACCATGATGCCCAGCGGGATCTGCGGGTCGTAACTCTCGCCGCGCTGTTCAAGATCCTCCTGCGCGCTGGCCAGAATCTCCTTGGCGCGGCGAATCTCTTCCACACTCGAGATCATGGGAAACATGAGGCGCAGTGGTCCGTACACACTGGCGCGCAAGACAGCACGCAACTGCTGCTTGAAAATCTCGGGCATTTCCAGAGAGATGCGGATCGAGCGCCAGCCGAGAAAGGGGTTGTCCTCGCGCGGAATGTGCAAGTAACGCGGGTACTTGTCCGCCCCCAGATCCAAGGTACGAATGGTGAGCGGCTTGCCAGCGAGCCCGGTGAGGATGCGCCGGTAAATTTCGAACTGCTCCTCCTCGGTCAGGAAATCGCGGTGAGACAGGAAAGCCACTTCGGTCCGGTACAACCCTACCCCCTCGGCTCCGTACCGATTCAACCAGGTCAGGTCTCCGAGCAAGCCGATATTGGCCCACAGGTGGATCCGGTGTCCATCCGGCGTTTCCGCCGGAAGATCTCTCAGCGCCTCCAAGTCGCGGCTGAACGCGGCCTGCTCCCGACCGAGCCGCTCGTATTCTCGTACCACTTCGGCGGTCGGATTCACAAACACCACCCCGGCGTTGCCATCCACGATCAGGTGGTCGCCCTCGCGGATGAGTTCCTCCACTCTTTCCACGCCGACCACGGTTGGAATCTCGAGCGTCCGAGCCAGAATCGCCGCATGGGAAGTCACGCCACCACTGGCCAGCACCAGGCCTTTGAGCCCCTCCTGCTGAACGCGCGCCAGGTCGGCCAGTGCGATTTCGTTGGCCACGAACACGACGTTCGAGGCAAACACCGGAAACCGCTCCTGCTGTCCCAACAAGTAGCGCAGCACAAGCTGGCCGATGTCTCGCACGTCGGAAGCGCGATCTTGCAGGTACGCGTCGCCGAGTTCGCTGAAGCGACGCACCAACTGTTCCACCGCTTCCCCGACCGCCCACTCCGCGGAGAGGCCCTCGCGGATCGCCGCCTCCACCCGGGTCTGGAACTCGGCATCGAACAACATCAAGCGCTGGGCATCGAAAATCGAGGCGTCGAGTTCCGGCACGTTCGCGGCTACGCGCTGCTTGTTGCGCTCGAGTTCCTCGGCTGCCTGGGCGATCGCTTTTTTGACTCGCGCTAGCTCCCGCCGCGTTGGCAAGTGCCGCTCGCGCGGGCGCGAGGTAAAGCTCACGCTCGATTGCAACAAGTGCGCCCGGCCGATTCCGTAGCCCGGCGCAGCACCCAATCCGGTCAGACGCAACGGTTCGTCGTCGGCGCGGCGCACGGTGCGCGGCGCGCTGAGCTGTTCGAAGTGACGCAGCCGCGAGATGGCATCATCCATCTGCTCCTGCATTGCGCGCCGCTCGGCCTCTTTGAGTGCCAGGGTGTCTTGCAGTTGCACCTGCGCCAAGATCCCCGCCACAGGCACGGCAATGGCCTTGAGCAGCCGCACCTCGGGTAGCGTAAACCGTCGCCGCCGCGAGGTTTGCACCACGAGCACCCCCACTGGCTCGCCCCGATCCACCACGGGGACACCGAGAAAGGAGTGGTATCGCTCTTCCCCAGTCTCTGGAAAATACTTGTACCGCGGGTGAACAAGGGCATCGATGGCCATGACGGGCTCGAGCTTTTGCACCGCGATTCCGGTCAGCCCTTCATCCACGGCCATGGACACCTTGCCGACAGAGTCTGGGTCCAACCCCGTGGTGGCCCACAACTGGAGGCGATGATTCTCGCGGTCCAGCACGTAAATGGAGCACACCTCCATTCCCATGTGCTGCGCAATTGCCTCCACGATCCCCTGCGCGCTCCGGCGCAAGTCGAGCGACTGGGTAACGATCGTTCCGATCTCTTCCAGCAACCTGAGCCCGGCCCGAGCACGTGCCCGGACCGGCCGTCGAGCTTGAGCCGTTTGCGCCATACCTCCGTGTGCCTGCCGTATATCGCAGACGCCCGAGGTGCACCAGACAGCGCCGCTCCACGAATGTGCCCACGGAGCTGCACCGAGAGGAGCGTCAAACCGCTTCCGGCTCGGGAAAAGCGACCGCGGCGTAACTCACCACGTGCTCGAAGTCGCCCGTGACCTCCAGCGAGGTGGCGTAGCACAGTAAGCGTCCTTCACTGCGCCGCCGATGCAAGGCAAGGAAGGCGAGCAACGGGTAACGCCCGCAAATGGTGGCTCCTGTGCTGTCGATGTAGCGGTCGAGCGCGTCCACGTCCCCCGCGCAAACGGCCGCCAGTGCGCCCGCATCCAGCTCGTGCAGCCGTGCTTGCACGCTAGCCGCATCGCGCGGTGGGAACGGCAAGTAGTCGAAACGCGCGCCATAGTGCGTAAAGTCGGAGCTCACCACGATGAGAGTTTCTGGCTCGTACCACGGCCGCAGAGAGGCGGCGAATTCGACCACGTCGTCCCGGCTCAGACGGCCGATCAGTAGCGGGACCACCGGCACATCGGGCAACGCCACCTGCAAAAACGGCAACTGGATCTCCAGCGAGTGCTCGGACTCGTATGCCTCCTCGAAGTCCCGTACGAGCCGGCAGCGGCGCAGCTCCTCTTCCGACTCGCGCTCGATCCTCACCAAGCCGAGCGGGGTCCGAAACGCATCGAAGTTCAGGGTCGCCGCGCCGCGAAAGCTCGCATAGTGGCTGGGAGCGAGCAGGAGGACGCGGCGGAAGGGAACTCCTTGCAGCAACGCGTAAGCATGAGCTGCCACCCGTCCCGAGTACATGTAGCCCGCATGCGGAACGACTAGCGCCCGTGGCCGCTCGAGCATGGTGCGCCGCACCGCCGCCAACATGCGGGTCACCTCGGCCCGCAAGCCACCAGGGTCTCCCGGATACCACCGGCCGGCAAGGCCGGCATCGTGGATGCGCATGCGCTGCCTCCCCTACTCTTCTACAGGCTGCAGCCCGCTCTCCCACTGGTCCCAATAGCGCTGCACGTCCGGGCGCGCGTAACAGTCGAGGCAGGCGTACACCACGCGCGGGCGCAACAATCGGACCAGGAACCGCGGTTCCCCGTAGTCATCCGCCGCCATGCGTTCTCTCTCCACCTCGCCCGTATATAAAAAGTGAAAGCCGACACGGTACGTATCGCGCCAGTGCAGCGTGCCGCGCACTAGACGGCCACAATACGCACAACTTCGTGCCGGTGGCTCTTCCATGGGCATTGCGATCCGTTTTGTTGCCTTACTTATCCCAAGGATTCGCGGCTTGCATCGGCTTTTTCCGCTCGCCAGGGCGCTAACAGCCAATGGCTCCCTGCGCCCGGTGTTGGACAAGCTCTCGACGAAGGCTACGCAGCCGAGCATGAGCGAGACGGCGAATTGGCAAACCCAGGCCGGCTGGCACTACCATCGAGTCACCAGTCATTCTTGGGAAAGTATCCAACGTTCGCCCCACCGCCTGGACTGGGACAACTACCCGCTCCCGTTCAAAATCTATGAGGGCCTGCCCGCAGAGGCGCTTCCGACCGACTGGGAAACGTCTCGCACCCCGGCGCTCGCGGCCGTTTTGCACGACGGCAACTCCTGGCAGCAGGGCGTGCGCTTAGACCGCCGCGCCCTTGCCCGGCTGTTGTTTTTCACTGCCGGGGTGGTACGGGTCCGCCAATACGGCGAGCTGACGATCGCTTACCGCGCCGCTGCCTGCACGGGGAACCTGCATCATATTGACCTCTACCTCGTGTGCGGGCGCCTTCCGGATCTGGAAGCAGGACTCTACCACTTCGGACCTCATGACTTCGCCCTGCGCCAACTCCGTTCCGGAGACTTCCGCCGTTACGTGCTGGAAGCAGCCGGGCAAGTGCCCGCCCTGGCCAACTCCCCTGTGTTGATCGTGTGCACCAGCACGTTTTGGCGAAATGCCTGGAAGTACCGGGAACGCGCCTACCGACACGCCTATTGGGACTGTGGTACGCTGCTCGCCAATTTGTTTGCGCTGGCGGCTGCCACTGGTTTGCGGTACGCGCTGGTCCTCGGATTTATCGACAGCACCATCAACCACTTGCTCGCCGTAGACCCGCGGCAGGAAGCAGCACTTGCGATCGTGGGCTTGGGGCACCAAGAGAGCGAACCCCCACCCTCACCTTCGTTGGCAGCGCTGCATCCGAAGGTGCAACCTGTGTCCCGCAAAGAAATCGAGTTCCCCGAAATCACGCGCATGCATGCTGCCTCCAGCCTGGAAACGGCTGCGGACGTCGAGCGCTGGCAGCAGGCGGCGCGTACCGGACCGACCCCGACACCGCCGCCGGTAACACCCGCGGCAGCCGCGAATCTCCTCCCCGAACTTCCCCGGATGCCGGCCGATCCCATCGAAGCAGTGATTCTCCGCCGCGGCTCGACCCGGCGTTTCTCGCGAGATGCCATTTCGCCGCAGGCCTGGAATGCTGTGCTCCGCGCCGCGACCACTCGCATTCCCGCCGACTTTCAGCAGCGTATCCCACTGACCGATCCCTACCTCATTGTTCACGCGGTCGAGGGAGTCGCGCCGGGGGGTTACTTCCTCCAGCGCGCACCGCTGGCAGTACATTCGTTGCGGTCAGGCTCTTTCCGGACCGTTGCGGGCCAGCTCGCGCTCGGCCAGGCATTGGCCGCAGACGCTGCGCTCAATGTGTACCACCTAGCCGACCTCCACCGGATCCTCCCCGCTTTTGGTAATCGTGGTTACCGAGCCGCCCAGCTCGAAGGCGGGATTGCCGGCGGAAAAATCTACCTGGCGGCTTTCAGCATGGGAATCGGCGCCACCGGACTCACCTTCTTCGACGACGACGTCGTACAGTTTTTCTCCCCGCATGCAGCTGGAAGGAGCGTCATGTTCCTCACTGCGGCGGGCGCGCCGTACCGGAAAAAGCAGCGCTCGGCGTAAGCCGCATGCACGATTGGGTCGCGACGGGAGAGGTTGCCGGCTCGTACCCGGCAATGGGGAGGGAGAGACCGCAGCCCACCGGGTGAGCCAAACCGCCTCAAACGTGAAAGCGAAAGTGGATGATGTCGCCGTCGCGCACGACGTAGTCTTTACCCTCTAAGCGCAAGCGACCTGCTTCGCGCGCTTTTGCTTCGCTTCCAAACGCAACGAAATCTTCGAAGGCCAGCACTTCCGCTCGGATAAAGCCACGCTCGATGTCGCTGTGGATCTTGCCCGCGGCTTTGACGGCAGCGGTACCACGCCGAATGGTCCAGGCTCGTACTTCATCCTCTCCGGCAGTCAGAAAACTGATCAAATCGAGCAGCCCATAGGCAGCGCGGATGAAGCGGTCTCGCGCCGAACTCTCCACGCCCAGGTCGGCCAGAAACGCGGCACGGTCTGCCTCCGCAAGCTGAGCAATCTCCATTTCGATTTTGCCGGCCAGGACCAACCCCTGCAGTTGCTCCCGCTCGAGCCACTGCTGCATGTCAGGGGGCATCGGCGCACCGGCCGAGGATTCGCTCACGTTCCACACCACCATCAACGGCCGCCGGGACAAGAAGGCGAAGCCCGCCAAGCTAGTGGCTTCTTCGGGCGCGAATTCCAGACGGCGCAAGGCGACTTCCTGCTCCAGCGCGGCCCGGCACCGTTCCAGCAAAGCGCGCTCGCGCTCTCGGCCTTTTTCTTTTTTGAGCCGCTCCAAGCGCCGCTCCACGATGGCAAGGTCGTTGAGAATGAGTTCTCCCTTGAACGCCTCGAGATCGGCAAGCGGCCGCGGTGGCTCGGCCGTGAGCGGATCGGGGAAGCCCCGCACCACCTGCACCAACGCATCCACGTCGCGCATGTGCGTAATGGTGGTGGCGTCGAGCGCATGCGGCTTGTCCTCGCCGTGCATTGCCGGCGCAGGGAAGTCAGCGAAGACGATCTCAGCGTACGTCACTTTGCGCGGGCGAAAACGGCGCGCCAATTCGTCCACACGTGCATCGGGCACCTTGATCGTTCCCAGCCGGAGAGCGCCCACCTCGCCGAACTTGCCCGGCTCGACCTCCTGCCCGGTGAGCGCTGCGAACAGCGTGGTCTTTCCGCTGCGAGGAAAACCAGCAATCCCAACCTTCATATCGGGGGAACGGAGTCAAGGATCGGTGCGGCGCTGCCCCGCGATTCGCAAGCGCAGTGCGTTGAGGCGGATGAAGCCTTCGGCGTCGGCTTGACGGTAGCCAGAGCCCGCCTCAAAGGTCGCGATGTCGGGCCGGTACAAGGAATGCGGCGACTTTCTTCCCACGACGACGGCCGAGCCCTTGTACAGTTTGAGGCGGGCCGTACCCGTGACCGCCTCTTGCGCCTGGTCGATCAGAGCCTGAAGCGCCTCGCGTTCAGGAGCAAACCAGTACCCGTAGTACACCATCTCGGCGTATCGCGGAATCAAGCTGTCGCGCAGGTGCAGCACCTCCCGATCCAAGGTCAGCGATTCCACCGCCCGATGGGCGAGGTGCAGGAGCGTACCCCCCGGTGTTTCGTACACCCCGCGCGATTTCATGCCGACGTACCGGTTTTCCACGATGTCAACGCGGCCAATCCCATGGCGGCCGCCGATTTCGTTGAGCCGCGCTAGCAGCCCGGCGGGCGTGAGCCGCTCGCCGTTCACCGCTACCGGGTTTCCCCGTTCGTACTCGATTTCCACGTACTCAGGCTGATCGGGAGCGCGCTCCGGCGCCACCGTGAGTTGGAACATATCCTCGTACGGCTCGCGCCACGGGTCTTCCAGAATGCCCCCTTCGTAGCTGATATGGAACAAGTTGCGGTCTGTACTGTACGGCTTCTCAACCGTAACCGGAACCGGGATTCGGTGCCGCTCGGCAAATTCGATCAGTTTCGAGCGCGAGGTCAGCTCCCACACGCGCCAAGGAGCAATCACCTGAATGTCCGGGCGCAGGGCATAGTAGGTCAACTCGAACCGAACCTGATCGTTGCCCTTCCCAGTAGCCCCGTGAGCCACCGCATCCGCGCCCTCGCGGGTAGCGATCTCGATTTGTCGCTTGGCGATGAGCGGGCGCGCTATCGAGGTCCCGAGCAGGTAGCCGCCTTCGTAGACTGCGTTGGCGCGCAACATGGGGAACACGAAATCGCGTACGAACTCCTCGCGCAGGTCTTCGATGTAGACTTTGCTCGCCCCGGTCCGCCTTGCCTTTTCTTCAACAGGGGCGAGTTCTTCGCCCTGCCCCAAATCGGCACAAAACGCCAACACCTCGCATCCGTACGTGTCGATGAGCCAGCGCAGGATCACCGACGTGTCGAGCCCACCGGAGTATGCCAATACGACTTTTCTCGGCTGATTCATGCGTCTTTCCTCGGAGATCACCGATTGTTCGCTTTGCTCGCTTGCCCGCCCCGTCGCTGCGGATGGCGGCGGAGCAGCCACACCAGAATCGCTTTCTGCACGTGCAGGCGATTTTCCGCCTGGTCGAACACGATCGAACGAGGGCTGTCGAGCACCGCGTCCGTAATCTCCTCCCCACGGTGGGCAGGCAAGCAATGCATCACCAAAGCGTCCGGCCGCGCCAAGGCAACGAGCGGCTCGTTGACCTGGAACTCCGCAAACGCTTGCCGCCGCACCACTGCCTCTGCCTCTTGTCCCATACTGGTCCAGGTGTCCGTGTATACCACATCTGCGTCACGCACGGCTTGCGCCGGATCGCGCAGGATCTCGATGCGTGCCCCCTCGGCGCGCGCCCGCTCGACGATCGCTGGGTCGGGATCGTACCCCTGCGGGCAAGCCAGCACAAAATCGAACCCGAAGCGAGCCGCAGCGTTCATCCACGAGTGGGCCATGTTGTTGCCATCTCCCACGAACGCGATGCGCAAGCCCTCGAGTGAGCGGCCCTTCTCGCGCAGGGTGAAACAGTCGGCCAGCACCTGGCAGGGGTGGAGGCGATCCGAGAGGCCATTGATCACCGGCACGCGTGCGTGCCGTGCGAGTTCCTCCAACGTCTCGTGGGCGTAGGTGCGGGCCATGATGGCGTCCACCCACCGCTCCAAATTGCGGGCTGCATCGGCCACGGTTTCTCGCTCGCCGAGGCGGATGTCGCTCGGGGTCAAGCAGACCGCATACCCGCCCAACTGAAACATACCGGTCTCGAAGGTTACGCGCGTGCGCAAGCTCGGCTTCTCGAAAATCATGGCCAGCACGCGCCCTTTGAGCAGACTGTGCGCTTTTCCCTGCTGCCACTTGCGCTTGAGTTCAGCGGCCAAGGCGAGCATTTCTTCCAGTTCGCCGCGGTCGAAATCGAGCAGCGACAAGAAGTCTCGTTTCATCCGATCAGCACCTCGGCAAGCACCTCTACAGCCTGGTCAATCTCTGCGCGAGCCACAATCAGCGGCGGGGCCAAGCGCAGCACGCGCTCCGCGGTGCAATTGATGATGAGCCCGCGGTCGCGGGCCGCATCTACGGCGAAGGCTCCCGGACCATCCAGCTCCAGTCCCCACAACAAGCCGCGCCCCCGCACCGCTCGGATGCGCCGGCAACGTTCCTGCAGCTCCGCCAGCCGCTCCTGCAGGTAGTGTCCTTGCTGCTCCGCATGCGCCAAGACACCGTCTTCGAGCAACGAGCGCACGGTGGCTACCGCGGCGGCACAAGCCAGGGCATTGCCGCCAAAGGTCGAGCCGTGCGCGCCTAGCGCAAACACCTCCGCCACCTCTTGGCGAGCCAGCATGGCGCCAATGGGAACGCCGTTTCCAAGGCCTTTAGCCGCGGTGAGGATATCTGGCTCGACTCCGAAGGTCTCGTATCCCCACAACTTGCCCAGGCGCCCTGCCCCGGTTTGCACCTCGTCGAAAATCAACAACACCCCGCGCTCATCACACCAGCGGCGGACCGCCTGCAGGTAGTCCGGGTCGGCAACCACAATGCCACCCTCGGCCTGCACGACCTCCAGCATCACCGCCACGGTTTTCTCGCTGGCGGTAGCCTCCAAGGCCGCAAAGTCGTTGAACGGCACGTAGCGAAAGCCCGCGGGGAGCGGCTCGAACCCGATCCGCACTTTCTCCTGCCCGGTGGCCGTGAGGGTCGCCAAGGTGCGGCCGTGGAACGAGTTGTACATGGTAATGATTTCGAAACGGCCGTTTCGCTTCTCGGCGCCAAAACGCCGCGCCAGTTTGATCGCCGCCTCGTTGGCCTCGGCGCCGCTGTTGCAGAGAAAAACCCGATCGGCAAACGAGTGCGTGCACAACAACTCGGCCAGTTCCCCTTGCGGGACACTGTGGTGCAAATTGGAAACGTGCAGAATCTTGCGCGCCTGCTCGTAAAGCGCTGCGGTGACGCGCGGGTGGGCGTGGCCCAGGTTGGTCACCACCGTGCTCGAGAAGAAGTCCAGATACTCTTTCCCGTCCGCATCCCAGACGCGGCAACCCTCGCCGCGCACCAGCACCAGAGGCGCGCGCGGGTAAACCGGGAACAAATACCGCTCGTTGCGAGCAATGACTTCGCGACTCGTCATGGCGAGCCCAATCGTTGCGGAGAAAACTGGCTGGCTAGCGAGCAGGTCGGCGCCGCGCAAGCGGCACGCGCCCCGAGCCGCGTACCACCTCAGTTCCCACGCCAGCGTCGGTGAAAATCTCGAGCAGCACGGCGTGCCGCACCCGGCCATCCACAATGTGCGTCTTCTTCGTTCCCCGCCGCAGGGCGTCAATGCAGCACTCCACCTTGGGGATCATGCCACCCTCGATCACGCCGGTGCGGATCAGCTCCTGCGCCCGTTCGATGTCCAACGTGGACAAAATCTGCCCATCGGCTGCCCGGATCCCCTCGACGTCCGTAAGCAGGATCAGCTTCTCTGCTTGCAGAGCAGCAGCGAGTTCCCCGGCCACCAAGTCGGCGTTGATGTTGTAACTCTGGCCATCCTCTCCCACGCCGATGGGCGCGATCACCGGAATAAAATCCCCCCGGTCGAGGGTTTCGATCACGCTCGGATGGATCGCTTGCACCTCGCCAACGAGGCCGATGTCCACTTTCGTGCGGCGACCGCTTTCCTGCTGCGTAATGGTAAGTTTGCGGGCGCGGATGAGATTGCCGTCCTTTCCGCTCAAGCCGACGGCCCGCCCGCCGGCGCGGCTAATCCAGGAAACGATCTCCTTGGTGATCTTGCCGAGCACCATCTCCACCACATCCATGGTGCGTTCGTCGGTCACGCGCATGCCGCGCACGAATTGCGGCTCGATGCCGAGTTGTTCCAAAACCCGGTTGATCTGTGGCCCGCCGCCATGCACCACCACTGGGTTGATGCCGACGTACTTGAGCAGCACCACATCCTGCGCAAAGGCCTCGCGTAACCCTTCCTCCACCATCGCGTGTCCACCGTATTTGATCACCATGGTGGCCCCTTGGTAGCGGCGAATATACGGCAGCGCTTCGAGCAGCGTTTCCGCCCGGGCTACCAGCTGCTGCATCCGTTCTTCGCGCGTCTCTGCACTCATGGCTCGAGGCTACAAGATGTAACGGGACAAGTCTTGATTTTTGACAATGTCGCCGAGCATCTGCCGCACATACGCGGCATCAATGACCACTTCTTCGCCACTGCGGTCAGGCGCGTCGAAGGAAAGGTTTTCCAGCAAGCGCTCGACGACGGTGTGAAGCCGGCGGGCACCGATGTCTTCGGCGGTTTGGTTGACCTGCACGGCGATCGCCGCGATTTCCTCCACGGCTTCCGGCAAGAAGCGCAACGACACACCTTCGGTCGCAAGCAGCGCCGTGTACTGCTTGAGGATCGCGTTTTGCGGCTCAGTCAAGATCCGGACAAAATCCTCCTTGGTCAGAGGCTCCAGTTCGACCCGGATCGGAAAGCGCCCCTGGAATTCAGGGATGAGGTCCGACGGCTTGGTCATGTGAAAGGCACCCGCCGCGATGAACAAGATGTGATCGGTGCGCACCATGCCGTATTTTGTGCTCACCGTGCAACCTTCGACCAGTGGCAGCAAATCGCGCTGCACCCCGCGCCGCGACACATCCGGACCGGTGCCACTTTCCGCGCCGGCGATTTTGTCAATTTCGTCAATGAACACGATACCGGTCTCTTCCACCCTGCGAATGGCTTCTTTCGTGACCCATTCCATGTCTACGAGTTTGTTGACCTCTTCCTCCGCCAGGTACTCGAGCGCATCCTCGATCCGCATGTACTCCTTCTGCGTTTGCTTGGGGGCGATCGAGGAAAACAGGTCTTTGAGTTGCGACTCCATGCCCTCCATTCCCTGTGGCGCAAATACCTCGACCATCGGGAAGGCGGACTTGGTGACTTCGATTTCGATCATGCGGTCGTCGAGGTCGCCCTCCCGCAGCATGCGCCGAAACTTCTCGCGTGTGGAAGCCTCCGTTTCATAGGCGCGCTCTGCGGAGCCTGGGAGCAAGATGTCGAGGATCCGCTCCTCGGCTAACTGGCGGGCTCGCACCTTCACTTTTTCTTGTTCCTCGTCCTTGACCATCTTCACCGCCAGGTCGGTCAGATCGCGAATGATGGACTCCACATCGCGGCCCACGTATCCGATCTCGGTGAACTTCGATGCTTCTACTTTGATGAACGGTGCTTGCGCGAGCTTGGCTAAGCGGCGCGAAATCTCGGTTTTCCCAACTCCGGTGGGACCGATCATGATGATGTTCTTCGGTGTGATCTCGTCGCGCAACTCTTCCGGCACCTGCAGCCGCCGCCAGCGGTTGCGCAGGGCAATGGCGACTGCCCGCTTCGCCTTGGCTTGCCCGACGATGTAGCGGTCCAACTCGGAGACGATTTCGCGCGGTGTCATCGAACCCATACGTGGCTTGTTGGTACCACTTTGCCCGCCCGGTGCAATGTTCTCCCCGGAAAAGTTTTCGTTGCTGCAAGTCGAGCCACAGGTGCCCCGCCCTTACAGCACCTCCACAGTGATGTGGTCGTTGGTGTACACGCAGATGGAGGCGGCGATGCGCATCGCTTCGCTCGCAATCTCGGCGGCATCGAGGGAGCTAAAACGCATCAAAGCGCGCGCCGCAGCCAAGGCGAAATTCCCCCCCGAACCGATCCCCGCCACTGGCTCATCCGGCTCGATCACGTCGCCGCTGCCTGAAAGCACAAGCAACGTCTCCGGGTCAGCAACCACGAGCAGCGCCTCGAGCCGGCGTAGCACGCGGTCCGTGCGCCAATCCTTAGCGAGTTCGACCGCCGAGCGGCGCAGGTTCCCCTGATGCTGTTCCAGTTGCCGCTCGAACTTTTCGAACAGGGTAAAGGCGTCGGCTGTGGCACCCGCAAAGCCGGCCAGCACCCGGTCTTTGAAAATCCGGCGTACCTTCCGCGCATGGCTCTTGAGCACCGTGGGCCCCATGCTGACTTGCCCGTCTCCAGCCATCACCGTTTTGCCCCGGTGCCGCAACGCCAGAATCGTCGTGCCATGGATCGCGAGCATATGGTCTCCTTTTGCTCCCAGCATCATTGCGCGCGCGGATGGGTCCGGTCGTAGACGCGGGTCAGGTGGTCGAGGTCGAGGTGGGTGTAGCGCTGCGTGGTGGACAAGCTCGCGTGCCCGAGCAGCTCTTGGATCGCCCGCAAGTCGGCACCCGCGTTCAGCAAGTGGGTGGCAAAGCTGTGGCGAACGGCGTGCGGGCTGATCTTGGTCGCGAGGCCAGCACGGCACACGTACCCGTCCAGCAAGCGGGCCACCGAACGGGTAGTCAAGCGGGTGCCGCGCCGGTTGAGAAAAACAGCCGCCGGATCGCGTACCCCACGCGGGCAGAGTTCGGCCACGCTCTCCCGATAGGCTGCCAGCGCTTCGAGGGCCTTGCGCCCGATCGGGACGATGCGCTGCTTGCCGCCCTTCCCCTTCACCCGCACCATCTCCAAGCGCTCGTCTACATCGGCCCAATCGAGCCCGACCAGCTCACTCACTCGCAGCCCACAGGAGTAAAGCACCTCGAGCATCGCCCGATCTCGCGCTGCCGCCGGGGAGCTGTTGCCCTCCGCCGCAGCCGAGAGCAAGCGGAACATGTCGTCCACCGTCAAGTGCGCAGGCAGGCGCTTGTCCTGCTTCGGCGTCAGCACAGCGGAGGCCGGATTCCCGGCGCGCACACCGCGGCTCTCGAGGAAGGCAAAAAAGCGCTTGAGAGCAGAGAGCTTGCGCGCCGCGGAACTTTTTTCGTGCTGGCTCATGGACCAAGCCAAAAACCCGCGAACGTGGTCTTGCTCGATGCGCGTGACGTCGGCTCTTCCCTGTCTCCAACCTGAGAGCCGCTCGGAGCAGAATTCTCCAAACTGGCGCAAATCTGCCAAGTACGCGCGAACCGTGTTGGGCGAGGCGTTTCGCTCAACCAACAAGTGATGCGCAAAAGCTTCTACCCACTGATGAAAGCCGCGCTCCCGCTGCCGTTGCATCGCCTAGGGCAAGCTACCAGCGATGGCAGCGCCGCTCAATTGCCAACTGCCGGGCTCGCGTCCGCGTGCAAAACGCCCGGCCCGTGTTCTTCATCCTCAAGGCCATCTCGGCACACGGCGAGTCCGCTCGGCGTGCCGCACGTCCTGCATCTGCACGACCCGACAAACCGAGTTCGGTGGATCCGATCCTACCGGCCGTTTCAGAGCGCAGCGGCGGCGGTGCAAACGAGGCACGCGCTCGGCACGACGGGCGCGACAATGCCTTCCACGTTGGGGGTTCGCTAAAGGAGGCGACTCGCCATTGTAGGCCAGAAGGGCCTCCCACGCTCAGCTATGAAAGCGAGGTGAGCGTCCAGGAGGGAGCGATGGAGGAACGCAAAAAACCGTGCAGGCAACCCATTATCGCTGGGGCCACACCGGAGGAGCGCGACCCGCAGCGGTGGCCGCCGGAAGTCTTTCTCCGACTGCAAGAGATTCTCGACCGCAGTCGGGAGCGCGCGGGGGAGGCGGTGCGAGAGACTTTCGACCGCGCCGACCGGAGGATGAGCGCGCGCGAGTTCGCGGAGTTTTGGAACACGGCCTCCCTCAAGGCCATGGCCACCGTCGGGCCCGGTGGCAAACCGCACATCGCCCCGGTGCATGCCGAACTTGTCGCGGGCGAGCTACGCTCGACCATCTACGTCAACGCAGTGCGCCGACGCGACTTGGCTCGAAACCCGCACGTGGCCCTCACCACCTGGGGCCCCCACGGGGCAGTGGCCATCGTGTACGGGCGGGCTCGCGAAATCCCCGGTACGGAACGCGAGACGCGACCCGGTGCCAGTGGGCGACCACGGCGGACGGTGGCGCTGGCGATCGAGATCGAGCGCATTTACGCCATGAAGGGCCGCCCTCCAGCTTGAACGAGACTGTGAAACTCGCCAGGAAACAAGCCCATGTCGGAACAAAAGATCACGGATCCGCCCGAAACCATTCCGATTCGCCCGGACGAAGACTTCGATCACGACCGCCTCGCCGCCTTTTTGCGCGGCAAATTGCCTGGCTCCGACGGACCGCTCGAGATCGTTCAATTCGCAGGCGGTCATGCGAACCTGACGTACCTGCTGCGCTACCCAGGGGTCGAATACGTCTTGCGGCGCCCTCCGCTCGGTCCGGTCGCTCCCGGCGCGCACGACATGGCGCGCGAATACCGTTGCCTCTCCGTGCTCTATCAGGCGTACCCGTTGGCGCCGCGTGCGTTTTTCTTTTGTGACGACCCCGCGGTGATCGGTGCCCCGTTCTTCGTGATGGAGCGGCGCTACGGCATCGTGGTGCGCCGGACGATTCCGGAACAATGGGGCGGCGGCAAGGACCCGCAGGTAAACCGCAAGATCAGCGAGGTCCTGATTGACGCCTTGGCGGACTTGCACGCTGTGGATCCGGCCAGCGTCGGGCTCGACAAGATCGGCAAGCCCGAGGGTTTCCTCTTGCGCCAAGTAGACGGCTGGATGGCTCGCTTCGAACGGGCGAAGACCAAGGACATGCCGCTTGCCTACGAGCTGCATGACTGGCTCCGCCAGCACCTGCCAGCCTCACCTCGCCCCACCTTGCTGCATAACGACTGGCGCTTGGACAACATGATGCTGGCCGCCGACGATCCGGGCCGCTGCGTGGCGGTGTTCGACTGGGACATGTGTACGGTCGGGGATCCGCTCTGCGACCTCGGTACCCTGCTCACCGCCTGGATCGAGGAACGAGAGGTGCCTGCAGGCAGCGGAGGCGGGCCGGTCGGCATGCCGTCCAACACGCCCGGTTTCATGACCCGCGCCGAGGCTGTGGAACGCTACGGGCGGCGGCACGGCGTGGATGTGTCCCAGGTGCCGTACTACTACGTCTTCGGCCTGTTCAAAATGGCAGTGGTGCTGCAGCAGATCTACCACCGCTTCCACCTCGGTCAAACCAAAGACGAGCGCTTTCGGAGTTTCGAGCAAGCCGCGGAGTTTTTATTCTTCCGAGCCAAAGAGGCTGCGGAGCGCAAAACCGTCTAGTTCGAGGAGCCAATGATGCTGGTGTTACATCAGTTCGCGGTGTCTCCGTTTTGCGACAAAATCCGTCGCGTCCTGCGCTACAAGGGCATCCCGTTCTCGATCCACGAGTGGCCGCTGACCGAAGTTCCGGCGATTCGCGAGAAGAACCCCACCGGGAAGTTGCCGTTCATCGAGTGGGAGGGCGAGATCATTGCCGACTCGACCGACATCGCCCTCGAAGTCGAACGGCGCGTGCCCCAACCTCCCCTGCTTCCCGCCGACGAGCGGGAGCGGGCCCTCGTGCTGGCCCTGGAGGACTGGGCCGACGAGTCGCTCTACTTTTACGAGATGTGCCTGCGCTTTGGCGCCGAGGACTTCGCGCGGAATTTGCCCAAGGTCGTGGGCGATACCCCCCGCGAGGTCGCCGAAATGCTCGCCCCGATGTTGCAAGAGAACTTCCGCCAGGTGACAGAAACCCAAGGCGTGGGCAGGAAACCCAAGGCGCAACTGCGAAAGGATGTAGAGCGCTTGTTTTCGACGATTGATCGGCTGCAAGCGGAGACCGGGTACGTGGTCGGGCGCGCGCTCAGCTTGGCTGACATTGCCATCGTCTGCCAAGCCGAGTGCATCGCGGATTCGACCATCGGGCAGGAAGTTTTGGCGCAGCTCCCGTCGCTTCGCGCGTACTTCGAACGGGTGGATCGCGCCACCTACGCCGATCGGGTCTGAACGGGCGGGCACCGTGCGAGGCCGCGCAAAACCGAGGTTACCCGGGCAACTCTCACAACCAAATCCGGCACTCCATTCGCGCCAGGAAACGACAATTGCCGAACAGGCGTCGTGGCCATGCAACCTCGCGTAGACAGCGAAGCGGTTCGCCGCGATTGGAACCGGCGCGGCTTTTCCTGCGCGCTGTGGGTGGACCCTCCCGGGCAAGTGTGGCGAAACTTCGTGCACGATGTGGACGAGCTCGTGATGCTCGTTGACGGCTCGATCGAACTGGAGATAGGCGGCAAGGTGGTCCGCCCTGCAATTGGCGAAGAAGTCCTCATCCCGGCGCACACCGTGCACACGGTGCGCAACATCGGCGGCACGGAAGCACGCTGGCTCTACGGCTACCGGCACTGAGCACGCCGAGCCGCTGCGGCGCATCTGCCCGCCTTTCTGCACTCCACTCGGACCGATCCACGGCCCGCCGCTCTCTTGCCCAAAGATGCGCCTGCTGGCAGGTACGCACTGGCACTCGCCGTGCGTGGCGAGCCAGGAGGTGGCCGATGGCTCGATTACCCTACCCGAACGAACAACAACTGCCAGCCGAAACACGCACGCTGCTCGAACGCTTGCCCGTACGCCTGAACGTGTTTCGCATGATGGCCCACGCCCCCACCTGTTTTCCGGGCTGGCTGCGCCTCGGCACGGCGATTTTGTCCGACCTCGAACTCTCGCCCCAACTCCGCGAACTGATCATCTTGCTCGTCGCTCGCGAGCTCGGCTGCCAGTACGAGTGGATCCAGCACGTCCCGCTGGCTCGAGCCGTGGGGCTCGATGAGGAGCACGTTCGGGCCGTCGAAGCCGGCGAAACCGCCTCCCCTGCGTTCGACCCGCGCCAGCAGCTCTTGCTGCAGGCCACCCGGGAGTGGCTAGCGGGCGCAAAGTGCAGCCAGGAAACATGGCAGGCACTACAAGTGCATTTCCGCCCGCGGGAAATCGTAGAGGCTATGATCGTTACCGGATTCTACGCCATGCTGGCGCGGGTGCTGGAGAGCTGCGAGGTGGACCTGGACGAGCCGTTTGCTGGGCTCGCCGAAGCCTCGCGCAGAGCAGAGTAAGGCATGCTTCTAGCGGACGTTTCCACTCCGGCGCTCGTGATCGACACGGCGGCGCTGGAGCACAACCTAGCAAGCATGGCCAAGGCGCTGCCGGGAGCGCGTCTGCGCCCGCACGTTAAGGCGCACAAGTGCACCGCCTTGGCCCGCCGCCAGCAAGCTTACGGACATCATCACTTTTGCGCAGCCACGGTACGCGAAATCATTGGGCTTGCGCGTGCCGGTGTCGGCGAAAGTTACTTGCTCGCCAACGAGGTCGTGGATGTGCAGAGGTTGCGAACACTCAGGGGGTTGCCCGTCATGGTGGCGGTGGACTCGCCCGCGACCATCGAGGCGGCGGCAGCGGCAGGCATCGAGCAGGTCCTCATTGACGTGCAGGTGGGGCTGCCCCGTTGCGGCTGTGCGGTGGAAGAAGCCGGGCCGCTCGCCGAACTGGCGCGCAAGCGGGGTCTCACGGTACGCGGGGTTATGGGCTACGAGGGCCACGCCGTGGGGCTGAGCGACCGTAGCCTGCGGGCTGAGCTGTGCGCGGCGAGTATGCGAACCCTACTCGAAGCTCACCGGCAGGTCGGCGGCGAGATCGTTTCTGCCGGTGGTACCGGAACCTACGACCTCAACTCGTGGGCGAGTGAGATCCAGGCGGGCTCGTATGCACTCATGGACACCCAGTACGCGGCTCTCGGTTTGCCCTTCCGCCAGGCCGCTTTCGTGCTCGCCACCGTGATCTCCGTGAGCCGCGACTACGCGGTGGCCGACTGCGGGCTCAAAGCGCTGGGGATGGACCACGGCAACCCGAGTATCCAAGATGCCACCGTGTGGTTTTGCTCCGACGAACACATCACCTTTGCACCGCACCAGCCACTTCGCGTGGGGGACCGGGTTCGCGTGTGGCCTGCCCACATCGACCCCACGGTGGCGTATCATCCGTACGCGTTGCTCGCAGACGGAGAGCAAGTCATCGAGCGGTGGGCGATCGACTTGCGCGGCTGGGACGTGGACGGGTTTCCAGGTAGCTAGTTGCTTGAGCATAGACAGCGCGCTAGCGCGCGCTGCGGAGGAGGACATGCCGTACGAGCAAATCCTGTATCGAGTGGAACCACCGCTGGCGAGCATCACGCTCAATCGGCCCGATAAGCTCAACGCCTGGACAGTGCGCATGGGCTTCGAAGTGCGCCATGCGATGTGGCAGGCGGAGCACGACGAGCGGGTGCGGGTGATTCTGGTCACCGGTGCGGGGCGCGGGTACTGCGCGGGGGCGGACATGGACTTTCTGCAGTCCGTGCAAAGCGGCAGCGCAGAGGTGGGCGAGGCACCGCCCGAGTTGCGGGTGGAATTCGACCCCTCGCTACCAGCCGCTTGGCGCGGCGAGTACAGTTACCCCCTCGGCTTGTCCAAGCCCGTGATCGGCGTGATCAATGGCGTCGCCGCGGGGCTCGGCGCCACCTATCCGCTATTTTACGATTTGCGCATCGCCTCCGATCAAGCCCGCTTTGCCTTTCTGTTTCCACGCCGCGGGCTGATTGCCGAGCATGGGTCGGCTTGGCTGTTGCCGCGGCTTGTGGGTCTTGCCCGCGCGGTCGATCTCCTGTACACGGGCCGTTTCGTGGACGCGCAGGAAGCCCTCGCGATGGGTCTCGTCAACCGGGTGGTTGCACACGAGGCTCTCTACCCCGAGGCACACGCGTGGGCGCGTGAACTCGCGACCCAATGCTCCCCCCGCTCGCTGCGCATCATGAAGCGGCAGATCTTCGCGAGTCAGTTTGCTGATTTGGAGTCCGCCTTGCGGGAGGCGGACCGCGAGATGGTGGGCTGCTTTTCCACCGAGGATTTCCGCGAGGGAGTCAGCGCGTTTTTGGAGAAACGTGCTCCTCAATTCCGCGGCCGCTAAGGCAGACGAGACGGGGCAGTTCCGTGGTTCTTCCTCTCTCCGACGACCCCAACCCACGGGACATCCCGTGGGTGAATTACCTGCTGCTGGCCACCAATGTGGCCGTGTACCTGTTGTTCACCCTGCCCTTGAGCATCGCCCCCGCCGACCCGGCCAGCCCGGTGTTTGCAGAGTACGTCGAGGTGCTGCGGCGGCAACTCGGCCATCGTTTGCCGCTCGAGCAAATCCTGCGGCAGCTCAGCGCGTACGATCTTTTCGTGTACATGCACGGCTTTAAGCCTGCGGCGCCCCAGATCAGCGATCTGTTCACGAGCATGTTTCTGCACGCCAATTTTCTGCACCTGTTCGGCAACATGCTCTTCCTGTGGATTTACGGCGACAACGTCGAGCATCGCCTCGGCCACCTGCGGTTCTTGCTCTGGTATTTGATTACTGGCGCTGCTGCCACGCTGTTTCACGCGTTTTTCTTTTCCTCGTCGTACCTACCACTGGTAGGAGCTTCGGGGGCGATCTCGGGGGTGCTGGGCTTTTATTTCCGTTGGTTCCCGTACAACCGTGTGCGCCTGCTGCTGCTGATTTTCCCGTTCTTCATGAACGTCGTCTATTTGCCGGCGCGGCTCGTGCTCGGGTTTTACCTGGTCATTGACAACCTCCTGCCTTTCCTCATCACCTACGGAGGCGACGGGACAGGGGTCGCGTTTGGCGCGCACATCGGCGGCTTCTTGGCCGGGTTCGCAGCCGCCATCTGGTTCGATAAGACGGAGTTCGAGCGCCTGCCGCGACAGCTTGCGCGCAAAGAGGCCGATGCGGGAGTCCGCGATGCGGAGCACGTGACTGCCCTTATCCGCGCCCGGGAAATGGAACGTGCCGCCAACCTGCTTTTCCGCCTCGACCACGCGCAGGTTCGCGCCCTCGACCCGGAAGATGTGCTCTTGCTTGCCGAGTGGCTGGAAGCGCAAGGCCAAGCGCGGGCCGCACTTGCCGTGCTGTTGCACGTGTTGCGCGCGCAGTCCGACAGCACAGCCGCCCCAGCGCTACACGTGGCAGCGGCAGAAATCCTTCTCCGCGAGATGGACGAGCCGACGCTCGCGTACCAGCACCTGGTGGCCGCCATGCGCGGCCGACCCGACGAGGACACGGCAGCGAGGGTGCGCATCCTGCTGCGCGAGATTGCCCGCCAGCAAAAGTGGCAAGTCGGCCGTCCGCGTGCTTAGCGCCCGCTCGGCTGAAGCGCTCAGGAAATCGCTCCAGAAACAGATTCGGCCAGCTTCTTGCCGATCGTCGCTTCAGTCACTTCGGCACCCATTTTTTGTAGCAGGACTGGATACGACTCCACCGGTGGTACCTCTTTCATCTCCGGCAAGGGCGGCACCTTTGCCATCGCTTTTTCGATGTAAGGTGCCAACTCTTCTGCCTTGCGTTGCTGCCACCGCTCTTGGCGTTCTTTGAAGTCGGGCAGCACCCTGGCCGCGAACAACTCCAGCGATTCGCAGATATGCTCGTGCTGGTTGCGCCCGCCCTGCTGGATAAAGATCACCTGATCCACGCCCATTTCTTCGAATTTCTCGAGACTTGCGCGCACTTCGTCGGGGTTGCCGATGCCGCCGGTGGGGCCACCCCAGGTATCCGGGCTCGAGTTCTTTTTGAAATCCTCCCAGATGTTGAAGCGGCCCGGCACGTGGGTTCCGGTGATGTAGTAGTGCATAAGCGCGTACCCAAAGAAGCGGAAGCCCTCCATGCCGCGCGCCAACGCAACTGAGCTGTCCTCGTGGCACATGAAGCCGGTGACCATCGCCACATTCGGATTTACCGCCCGGCCAATCGGTTCGCACTCGTTCTTGAACGTGTTGTAGTACTCATCCACCCAATACTTGGCGTCGCTCGGATCCACGAAGGCAAAGGTCAGAGCACCCATGCCGAGACGGGCTGCCAGTCGAATCGTGTCACGGTTGGAACAGGCGAGCCACAGAGGCGGATGCGGTTTTTGCAAGGGCTTCGGCACCACATTCCGGTGCGGCATCGAGAAGTAGCGCCCTTGGTAGCCTGGGTAGGGCTCGGCCACCATCATCTTGGCCGCCTCCCGCACCGCTTCCATCCACATGTCGCGCTTTTCCATGTAGTTGATGTTGAACCCTTCGAGCTCGATGCGCGAACTCGACTCGCCAGTTCCCCAATCCACCCGCCCGTCGCTCACCAGGTCGAGCGTGGCAATGCGTTCCGCCACCCGTGCCGGGTGGTTGTAGTTCGGTGGCATCAGCACGATGCCGTGCCCCAAGCGGATGCGCTTGGTACGCTGGCTGCACGCGGCCAGGAACACCTCCGGCGCCGAGGAGTGCGAGTACTCTTCGAGGAAGTGGTGCTCCACTTCCCACGCGTAATCAATGCCGAGCCGGTCGGCCAGTTCCACTTGCTCCAGAGCTTCCTTGAGCAAGCGGTGTTCGTCGTCCTCCCCCCACGGCCGGGGAATCTGGTGTTCGTAAAAGATGCCGAACTGCATGATGAGACCTCCTCCAATTCAAGAATTCCCCCTCGCATCGGTGTGGAGCGAGGCGAGCCAGGCACTCATTCCACCGAGGCAAAAACAAACTAACTCTTCGATCCAGCGCTCGCGTCGGCGCTTGCGTTCCGCTTCCGACCAATCCAGGTACCGCCGCACGGCACCGATGGTGAAGGTGAGAACGAGTTCCGCCAAGCGCTCCGCCACCGCCCGCTCGGGCAGCGGTAAGAGTCCGGAGGCCAAGTAGTCCTCGGCCAGCGCTTCGACCCAGGCAGCGTGGTTCTCGCGCAAGTAGGAGCGCACACGCGGGTCGTGGCTTTCCGCTTCCCGTGCCAGCATACGAAACACATCGCCCTCGCGGTCCACCACAGCGAACACCGCTGCAAACGAGTCGCGCGCTACCTGGGCAGGATCCCGGCCCGGGGCCAGCGTCACCACCCCGTGCACGAGCGCCCGCAAGGACTCCGAGTGCTCCCGCAAGATTGCCAAAAACAAATCCGTTTTGTCCGCGAACTGGTGGTAAAACGAGCCGACCGAAACCCCAGCGGGCGCGAGGATATCATCGGTCAGGTTGGTTGCCGCCAGCCCTTTTTGAGCGAAGGCCACGCGCCCTACCGCCATGAGCCTGGCCCGCGTCTTTTCCCGCAACACCGCCCGCCGCGGTCGCGCACGGCGTTGCCTCACCTCCGACAGGTGCACGTTTCTCGAATAGTTCTTCTAGAACGCTTCTTCACATAGAAACTCGCGATGCGCCGGAAAACCCGCCCGGGCGAGCAGAACGTGTGCGCGAACGGTCGCCAGCAATGCACTCCACGACCCGTGCCCGGCCCTTCGTCTGGACTCGCCTGCGGTCACAACGACGCCGCGATGGCTCAGAGCTTCCAAAACTGCCGATGGAAACGTACGAAACGATCCACCAGCGTCTGCGCGCGTTCACTCGGGGGGAGCGGAGCAAGCGGCGGGTGCTTCCCTGCGAATTCTTCCACCACGGTTTCTGCCGAACGCACCAACGCGAGCAGGTCGTATCCCCCCTCCAACACCGCCACGCAGCGGCCGCCGGCGCAGCGCGCCGCCACCTCCAACAAGCATCTCGCCATGTGCCGGAAGGCGCGCTCGGTGGCACGAAGCTCCGCAAGTGGGTCGCGCTCGTGCGCGTCGAAGCCTGCAGAAATGAGCACGAAGTCGGGCGAGTACGATTCCGCAACCGGCACCACCACCCGCTCGAAAATCGCCTCGAATTCCGCATCGCCCACTCCTGCGGGCAGGGGGAGGTTGACGGTAAACCCGCGCCCGGCGCCGCGACCCACTTCCTCGAGTGCGCCTGTGCCCGGATAAAAGGGAAACTGGTGCGTGGACAGGTAGAGCACTCCGGGGTCGTCCTCGAAAATGTGCTGGGTGCCGTTGCCGTGGTGGACGTCCCAATCCACGATCAGCACCCGCTCGACTCCGTACTTCTGCCGCAGGTACTCCGCACCGACAGCCACGTTGTTGAACAAGCAAAAACCCATGGCGCGGGCCCGCTCGGCGTGGTGGCCGGGCGGGCGCACGAAGGCAAAGCCGTTGTCCACTTCGCCCGCCACCACCGCATCGGCCAGCGCCAGTACCGCACCCGCAGCTAGCCGGGCCGCGTCGTACGAGCGCGGGCAAGTCCGCGTATCGGGATCGAACGCAAACCACGGCTCGTGGGCAGTGACCGCCACCCGCTGCACGTACGCGGGGTCGTGCACCAGACAAATTTCCTCCACGCTGGCCTCGCGCGCGGGGATCAGAATCAAGTCGCTTGCATGCTCTTCTACCCACGCCAGCAGGGCGCGGATACGATCCGGACGTTCCGGGTGGTACGCACCTGGGTCGTGCTCCTCGTACCGGCGATCAATGACGATGCCTGTGCTCATCGCTTTGTGCCTCCTTGCTCGCTCACCGAACCCCACGCGGGTCGAGGCTGCCACCCGCACTCGATTCGACAAGCTCGCGTGCCTTCTACCGCCTTTTTCGCTGTTTGACAGGGTCTAGGCTTTTCTTTAGCGTCCAGGCCGCGCATGTTTGGCATCGGCACTCCGGAGTTGCTGGTCATTTTGCTCGTCGCTCTGATCGTCCTCGGCCCGCGCCGCATCCCGGAGGTGGCACGGGCGCTGGGTAAGGGCTTGGCCGAGCTGCGCAAGGCCACTGCCGGCTTTACCCACGAACTCAACCAAGCGCGCTGGATGCTCGAAGAGGAAATTCGAGCTGCGGAACGGGCCAAGTTGGCCGAACGCGCGGGGCAGCCCGTACCTTCGGGCGCAGAGTCGCGACCGCGCCCGAGCGCAGAAAGCGGGGCGGCGCAAGGGGCAAGCGGGGAGGCAGTGGACAAGCCGCCCTTTCCGTCCGCGTAGGCTCGCCTCCTCCCCGCGACTTCCGGCGGAGTGATTTCGTATGGACGACGTCAAGATGCCCCTCACCGCGCATCTGGAGGAGTTGCGTTGGCGCCTCATCAAGGCCTTGGTGGGCATTGCGGTCGGGTTCGCTTGCTCGTACCAATACGCAAACTTCCTCTTCGCCTTTCTCACCGCGCCCCTCGAAGGGATCCGCAGCCACCCGGGGCACGCCGTGAACCTGATTGGCACGGGTGTCACGGAAGCGTTTTTTACCAAGCTCAAAGTCGCACTGATTGCCGGAATTTTCCTTTCGAGCCCGTGGACCTTCTACCAGATCTGGCGCTTTGTCGCGCCCGGGCTCTACCCGCAAGAGAAACGCTACGCGCTACCCTTTGTGGGTTTCGCCAGCTTTTTCTTCTTGGCAGGAGCGGCGTTTTGCTACGCGCTGGTGCTGCCGGTCGGTTACCGGTTCTTCTTGGAACAGTACGGCAGCATCGCAGTACGGCCGGAACTGCGGGTAAGCGAGTACCTGTCCTTCACCTCGCGCATGCTGCTGGCTTTCGGAGTCACTTTCGAGCTGCCGGTGGTAACCTTCTTCCTCGCCCGCGCTGGGGTGGTCACCCACCGCCACATGCTGCACTACCTGCGCTACGCCATTCTCGGCATTTTCATCCTGGCAGCGGTGCTGACACCGGGACCCGACGTGGCTTCCCAACTCCTGATGGCTGCGCCTCTGCTGGTGCTCTACCTCGTAAGCATTGGTGTTGCCTTCATGTTCGGGAGGCGCTCCGAGGCCCAACCGGTTAGCGAGGCCGCAGCCGATCGTTCCTCCTTATAGCTCGCGCATCAGCCAGTCATTGGCCACATCGGCTGGCGGCGGTACTTCCTCGCAGGGGATGCGCGCCTGGATTTCCTCGATGACCGCGCGCAGTGCGGGCCAGAAGTCCGGCATGGCAAGCACCACGATGATCGCCGTTTTCTCGTCGTGCGTGCGCACGATGCCAATTTCCTCGTAGGATTCGAAGAGGAACTTGATGTACGCGATCTCCTCGGGGGGAACCCGCAGGTACACCGGAATCACCCCTGCCTTTGCGTCTCCCCGTTCCGGGTTCATCCGTGTGCCCTCATGGCTCGAGGTCTCGCCAGCGATCGAACGCGTACCAGACCAGCAGCTTTCCATACTCGGTCACAACCCGCCGCGCCAGCGCCCGGTAGTGCCACCAGGTGCCCGGCTCGAACGGGTCGTAACGCGAGGCAATCACCAAAATCCGCGGCTGGCCGCGCGCCAGGCTTCGGAAAATCGAGCGGGCGCGACGCCCATGCGTGCGCGAGGTAACGAGGAGCACGGTGCGGTAACGCCTTGCGCGCAAGTAACTAATTAACTCGCGCGCTTCGCCCAAGGTACTGGTCGCGCGCCGCTCCAACACTTCGATGACGTCGGCTGGCACCCCGAGTTCCACGGCGATGCGCCGGTTCTCTTCGTGCCGCTCGGGCAAGGCCACCCCCTTTGCGCGCAGCGCTTCGAAGCCCGGTGGCCGCCCTTCGCGGGTGAGCACGAGACGCGGTGCAAGCCCGGCCTGGTACAGGTCCACCGCTTCGAGGATGCGATCTGGGATCGAGCCCGACAAGACGACGATCGCATCGGCCCGCTCCGGCACATCCCCGGCGTCCAGGAATTTTCCTAGTTCGGTGAGAAGCCAGTGCCGCCCCAGCCACAACCCCGCCGCCAGCGCGGCCAGCGCCAACCCCCAGGCTGCCAGCGCGCGCCTGTGCCTCATGATGGTTGTTCGCCCAGCCGCCACAACCTACCCTGCCAGTACACTAAGCGGATCTCGTCAGGCTCAAGCACGCCGAACGGTCGAAAGACTGCCCCCACGCTGCCGTCCCGGTACAGAAGTCGGAGCGCGTCCTCGAGTCCGAACACAAACACCCCCTCCTTCAGGCGCAGATCTCCCAAGCCGTAAAAGGCAAACCGCGCCCGAGGCGGAACTTCGGGAACGAGGCGGCCAACGTCCGCAAGAAGCGCCTGGGTTTTCCCACCTCTGGTCTGCCACACACGAATCTCTTCTCGGATCGGCCGCTGCCACCCCGCAAACCAACCGACCCCTGCAAGCACGATGAGAAGCCTCGCGAGCCATCGACGGGACTGGCCTGCGGCCTCTAGCCCTGCCGCCAGCGATGCCACACTGGCGCCGAACCCGGCGAAGGGCAAATGGTAGTAACGCGGCGCCAAGCCAAACAGGAGCGTGGTGTACGGCAAGAGCGACACGGCAAACCACAGAAAACCCCACAAGGCGAGGCCGTCGCCCTGTCGCCAGCGCTGCGCCGCCAGCGCCACCCACAGCAGGCACAGCAAACCTCCCAGGAAGCTCGAATCGCTACCTGCAACTGCCGCAACTCCCTGGGTGAACCGGTTTAGCATCAGGAGAGAAGAACTGGCCAGCGATGCTGGCGACCCACGTTCCAGAAAACTTCCGGGCGGGGCTACCCCGGCTGGGCTGGCAAGCCAGCGCCAAAGCAAAAACAGCACGGCCGCCACAGAAAGCGCAACCACCATGTTGGCAAGTCGCACGGCTGGTTGCTTTCCCACCAACCACATACCCAGCGGAACCAGCAGAAGTCCGGCCAGCGCGTTTTCCTGTGCCGCCAGTGCCAAGAAAAACAGCGGCGCGACCCGAAACGGCGACCAGCTCCCGACGACCGCCCCCAACACAGCCAGGCACAAGAGCGCTGTGCTGAGCGGGCCACCCAGCGCCGAGGCCCAGGCTAGGGACTCGACCTGCAGCGGATGTACGGCAAACACCAGTGCACCGAGCCAAGCGGCAAGCACTCCCGTACGCGCCGCCAGGGCCCAGATCAGTACCGCGGCAGCCAGCAGGTGCCAGCCCAAGGCCCACAGGTGGATTGGCGTTGGATTCCAACCCCAAATCCACTGCTGTGCTGCGAAGCTCAGTTGCACCAGCGGCCGCCACGAGTAGCTGCCGCCCATCGAGTCGCGCGCCAGCACCCAAAGCCAATCCATCGCGTGCTCGACCCGGCAACGCCACAGCCAAGTGAAGTCCTCGTTCACAAAAAACAGCGCGGCCACTTGCCGGTAGGAAGCGGCCGCTGCCAGAGCCAAGGCCAGCCAAGCCCAAAAGACGCTCCGCCAGCGGCGCGCGGTCAGGAGCTGGGTCATTGCTGGGGGCGACCCTACAGCCACTTCCCACTCCCTGCAACGGACTCCCCCGTGGACACCAAAGGCCGCGGCAAGGGGGGCGCGGGTGACGCAGCTTTGCACCGGACTCACGGCAGCCGAGGCGTGCGAGCCGGGCGTTGAGCACCTCTTTGCGCCTCAATGTCGGCCCACTGGCAGCTACTTCCGACGGGACCCTTGGGCGATGATGCCCTGAGCGGACAACAAGTCGCCATGCGCCCACCCAGCAAATTCATGGTTTTCTCGGAAACGGTCTTGACCTGCGCGTGACCTTTGTTGCAAAAAGCGAAGCCAGTGTTGGCAAAGCCGGGAAGATCCGAGACCATTTGGACGTAACACCTCTCAGTGGTTCAGGTGAGATGGTGGAGGGAGGAGCAGTATGAAAATGGCAACGAACTTCGGACAAGGGAGGGAAACGATGAGAGCACACAAGCAGCGGGGATGGGCGTGGCTGCGCTCGCTTGGCGCTAGCGTGCTGTGCGCCGGCGCGTTCTGGGTGCTGCCGGCAAGTACACACGCCCAATGTGTCGGCGACTGCGGTGGGGACAACGAGGTGACCGTGGACGAGATCATTACCATGGTCAACATCGCGCTGGGCTCAGCGCAAGTTTCTGCCTGCCCGGTCGGCGACGCGAACAACGACGGCGAAATTACCGTTGACGAGATTATCCAAGCGGTGAACAACGCCCTGAATGGCTGTCCGCCGGTCGGTGCCGCGGCTTGTGGCAACGGCGTGGTGGAATCCGGTGAGGAGTGCGACGATGGCGGTATCTGCATCGGCACCAGCCGCGCGGGTCAGAGCTGCACGCGAGACAGCGATTGTTTCGCCGGTGACAACGACCGCTTCGGTGTATGCACCGACGGCACCAAGGTCGGTACCCGCTGCAATGTGGACGATCCCAATGCTTGCCCTGGCGGTGAGTGTGTGGCCTGCCGAACCTTCGGTGGCGATGGCTGCGCGGCCAACTGCACCAGCGAGAGCTCGACGACATTCACCCTCGTCAAAGGCGTCTGTGCGGCCACACAGGACCTCGACACCGGTAGCGGTGCGGTGGTGCATGGCGATCCGCTCAAGGTCTGCCTCGAGCTGCAAGGGACGCAGACGGTGGTTTCCGGAAAGGAAAAAGATGGCAAGATCCCGGTAGTAGTACCGGCCAACAGTGTGAACTTCCCAGCCATTCCCATCAGCAGCTTGGCGTGCGCCTGTGTACGCGGGCTGGAGTTCAAGACCTGCGGCGGCACCATTTTCAACGAGGACGGCAGCTTCACTCCGCAGTGCACGCCGGACTTTGGCGCCGAGCCGGCAGACTGTGCGGCTTTGGACTTGCCTCCCTGCACGGCGGTGCACGGTCCGGGCAACACCGCCAGCGGCATCGTGGGCTGCAACGGCCTGAGCCCGGTCAACTACGTGGTGTCGCAAAACTCGGACATCTCGGGTGGCGGGGACAACGGCCCGGTGTCGCTGCAGTTCCGCGAGTCCACCGGTGGTCCGGGCAGCGCCCTGCTTGCCAACAGCCTGGCCATCGGCACCAAAATCGGGAGCTGCGACGGCTTCTGTACTGACGCCGATCCGCCCAGCTCGCGCGGCACGCCGCAGACGCTGCTGTTCACCACTGGCCAGGCTTGCGCCAAGGTGGAGAACAAGAACAACTTCCCAGACGAGGGCACGGAAAAGTGTGCGCAAGGGCAGCCGGTTTCGTGCTCCTCGCTCACGGCGGGTAGCCTCACTGGCCTCAAGCTCGGCGGTGCCTTCACTGCCCTGGATCAGCCCACGCTGGGCGACATCGAGGTCACCAACGTCCTCGAGGCGCAATAGCAAGCAACCCGCACTTCGATCGCGGGCAAAAGGGCAGTGGCCACACGCCACTGCCCTTTTTGCTTTCAGCGTTTTCCGCCTCCCCTCGGCCAGCGCCACACCCGCACGCGCGCGCTTCAGCGCGGCGACCGTGTTGGCTGTCCAGCGAGGCCGTGCGAACCCGTGCGGTGCCCGCGGAACAGAACGCAGCAGGATCGCACTTGTAAGGGCAGGCCTTGTGCCTCTCTGCCCGTGCTTTTACCGAGCGACGCTTGCTCAAATCGAACCGCGGGCAGCCACAAGGGCCGCGCTTGCACAGTCCGCTGCTGACAGCTTACACGTTGCGCCGCCGTGTGCTGCGGGAAACGGACGCCGGCAAAAGCTCGTGTACCCGGGGGAACACGCACCAGGTCCCGCACCTCATTGGCCACTGGTCATTCACCGTCGCCGGGGCGATTCGCCGCGCGCGCCATACACCACAGGCCGCGGGGGGCACGACCGGTCCCGATGACGACGTGCCGGGGCCTTGGGGCAACCGCTGCCCGATGCGCGCTGCAAGGGCAGTGGTTTGGCGGGCCCGCGCTCCCTAACAACCAACAGATCCGCGTCACAATCGAGCACCAGGGCCGCCTCTACACGCCGATGGCAGCGGGGTAAATGTTTCGCGCCAGCATCGCGGCGGCAACACGAACGACGACCTGGACCACTCCTACGAAGTCCGCGGATGGCCTTGTTCCAGTCACGAACGGTGCTCCCGGAACGGACCGTTCCCCATTCGCAATTTGCCGTGCACCGCGAACTGCGCCCCGGGTACCCGGGTGTCGACAAGGACTGTCCGCACGCGCCATTGAGGCGGCGATCCGCATGCAGGCCGCCGCGATGTCCGTTGTTTCAGCCTGGCTTGCGCGACGACTTGAGAGCGCCGCGGAAATCGGGCTTGCGCTTTTCCAAAAAGGCACGC
Organism: Myxococcales bacterium; assembly: GCA_037445065.1. Classification (GTDB taxonomy): domain Bacteria; phylum Desulfobacterota; class Binatia; order HRBIN30; family HRBIN30; genus JBBILD01. The sequence goes on along the minus strand of JBBILD010000011.1, from coordinate 24,680 downwards.
AGCCCTTCCTGCGATTCTGCCGTGCCGTAGTACAGCTCGAGGGCACTGAACCCCAGCTCGGTGATGCCGTGGATGTGGTCGGTGTCAGCGTTGAACGACAGTTTGGCGAGCTTGAGCGCTGTGGGGCTCATCTGCAGAAGTTCCTGGCACCACCGCTCTGTTTCCTGCCGCAGTTCTGATGCTGGCACTACCTTGTTGACCAAACCCATGGCTAGCGCCTCGGCAGCGCTGTACTGCCGACACAAAAACCAGATCTCGCGCGCCTTCTTCTCACCCACGATGCGCGCCAAGTAGGCGGTACCGAAGCCTGGGTCCACACTACCCACGCGCGGCCCAACCTGCCCGAACACAGCCGTATCGGCGGCGATGGTGAGATCGCACACCACGTGCAAGACGTGGCCGCCACCGATGGCGTAGCCATTCACCATGGCGATCACGGGTTTCGGGATGTTGCGGATCACGCTGTGTAAGGCTGCCACCTCGAGTCCGATGCCGGGCCCGCCCCCATACCCCCCGGCGGTGCGCTCTTTCTGGTCACCCCCGGAGCAAAACGCCTTGTCCCCGGCGCCAGTGAGGACCACCACGCCGATGTCTTCGTCCGTCCACGCATCGCGAAACGCTTCGATCATCTCCCGCACGGTAAGGGCGCGGAACGCGTTGCGGACCTGCGGGCGATTGATCGTGATCCACGCGACTCTTTCCCGCTTCTCGTACAGGATGTCCTGATAATCCATCACGCCGTCCCTCCTCGGTTCTCGCTCGCCAAGCCCTCTACTCGTTTTCTCGCTTCTCTCCCAGTAGGGTCGCCGCTGCAGACGAAATGCGCTGCCTCCCTGGGTCCGTCCATCGGGGTTTGCGCAATCCGCTCCCTGCAGCCAGCTCGCCGAGATCCGCTAGACACAAACAGCCCGGCCGCGGCCTTCTGTTTTTCCCAGAGCGAATTCGGACTCGCCAGCGTGTCCCCGCGCTCCCGTTCGGTCCAATCCGTACTTCTTTTGGACGCCCTGTATCTCCGCACCCCGACGCGACCCGGAATCGCTCGCGGGAGCCCGCCATCCGGGCTCGTCCACGGTCCCGAGCGCTCGGATGACTACAGTCGCGATGGCATCTGCGCGCGCTCCGTCCTGGCGTATTCCGGTTGCGCCTGCCGCAGTACGCAGAGACGACAAGGCTGCCACTGTGCAGCAAAAAGCCGCGCTCGCTTGACAAGTCCGACCTACCCCGGAAAGATCTCTTCCGGCGGTTGCTGGGAGGCTATGCGGCAAAGGAGGCGCATAGCCGAGCAATCCAATCTCTCGCAGGCACGCATTCGGAGCTGGCGGGCTCGTTCTGCAGCTCGCCATTGCCGCGCGCGCAAGCGCCGTGCGTTTGTGACGGTGACCAGCTCCTGAGTGTGGCCGACGTCAGCCGGATGGTTGCCGTTGCCCTTCGCTGCGGTGGCAATCCTTCGGGCTGCGAAGCGGTTCCCAGCGGGTGCCCCGCTGGCGACACGAACGGAGATGAGCGCATCGAGGTGACCGACTTGCTCGCAGCGCTAAGCGCGCTGCTTCTCGACGAAGCTGCTTGCCCGCTCGCCAGCCTTGGAATTGTCGGGTGCGGCAACGGGATCGTCGAAGGGGACGAAGAGTGCGACGATGGCGGTATCTGCATCGGCACGAGCGGCGTCGGGTAAGTGTGCACGAGCGACGTTGACTGCTTCGCTACCGAGAACGACGGTTCTAGGTTTTGCAAGGGCGGCTGGTACGCGGGCAGGCGATGCGGGTACGACGACTCGCCGCCTGTCCCGGAGGAAGGTGCGTGGCTTGCCGCACCTTCGGTGGCGATGGATGCGCCGCCAACTGTACCGCCGAAACCACTCAGGGTGACCGTACCCGTTGCCCTGCGTTCTGCCACAAGTCTCACCGAGGTGCCGCGGTTTCTCTTCCAGGCGGCAGGCTTTCTGAGCCCAGCGGGTTTGCACGCCGCTCGTGTGCCCGTGGCCCTGCGGTCAACGCAAACGTTCATTCTGGGAAAAGCGCGCGCCGGCAACAAACATCCCGGTCGCCGTCCTTGCAGCAAGCATTGAGGCGCAGCCGACGCCTATCTCCGTGCTCGCCTGCACCTGCGTGCGCAACACCGAGTTCGAAACCTGCGGCGGGACGCTTTTCGACGAGCATGGTAGCCCGAGCGTGTCGTGCACGCCCGGTTTCGCAGCCGCACCAGCGGACTGCGCCGCGCTCGGGCTTCCGCCGTGTACGGCAGTCCACGGTCCAGGAAACGCTGCGAGCGGGTTCATAAGCTGTGACGGTTTGCGCCCGGTAGACCTGTTCGTGTGGCAAGACTCGAACGCCGCCGGCGCGGGTGAAAACGGGCACCCACAGTGGACATTCCGTCAATCTGTGGGCGGGCCCGGCAGCGTGCTGCTCGCGTACGCGTGGCGGGTCGGGATGCAAGTCGGGAGTTGCGAAGCATGGTGCACCCGACTCGGGCCCGGCCGCGAAGCGTGGCTTACCGGAGGCGTTGCTCATTACGACTGGGCAGGCCTGCAGGCAGGTGATCCACAAGCACGGAGCGCACCAGATAGGAACAGAACTTTGCTCCCAGGGCCAACCGGTCGCTTGAGCGGCCTGGAGCGACGGCCAGCTCACGGCTTGCGACTGGTAAGCACCTCGCCACCGGCCGCCGATGCGCTCGAACTAGAGACAACGGTGCTCATGAAAGTCCAGTAAGCAAAGACTCTGCAGCGGATCGCGCAGCAAGGCCAACCCCTTGCACCCGCTCGTGCGCCTCGGTTGCTTCCTTTCTCCGGCCGGGCGGAGAGCCCGGCAGCCGCCTTGTCGTACAATGTGCACTCCGGTAAGCGCACGTCCAGACACGCAGAATCACTCGTTGTGAGCATGCCATGGATTTACGTTTTCGCCCCGAATACGAAGCCTTTCGCGAAGAAGTCCGAGCGTTCTTGAACGAGCACTGGACCGACGAGGATCGGGCCAGCGCTCCACCCACGAACCCGCGCGGGATGAGCATGGGCGCCTCCATTCGCACCGACGAGCGGGCTACTGCGTTCCGCATCAAAGCCATCGAGCGCGGTTACCTCTACCGACACGTGCCGCGCCGCTACGGCGGCGGAGAGCAACCCTTCGACCCGCTCAAGTCTGCGATCATTCACGAGGAGTTTCGCAAAGCCCAGGCTCCGGCCGAATTGATCGGGCAAGGTCCCAGCATGTTAGTGCCCACCTTGCTCGAACACGGCACCGAGGCGCAAAAGCAGCGCTTCATTCGCGACACCCTCCTCGGCACGATCACCTGGTGCCAAGGCTACAGCGAGCCCAACGCCGGCAGCGACCTCGCCTCCCTCCGAACCCGCGCAGAGTGCGTAGGCGACTTCTTCGTGGTGACCGGGCACAAAATCTGGACCTCGAATGCCGACACCGCCGACTGGATGTTCGCGCTCGTGCGCACCGAGCCCGAAGCCCCCAAGCACGAGGGCATCAGTTACCTGCTCATCGACATGAAAAGCCCTGGCATTACCGTGCGCCCGTTGCGGCAAATGACCGGAGAGGCGGACTTCAACGAAGTGTTCTTCGACAACGTGCGCGTGCCGGTGGAAAACCTGGTCGGCAAGCGCGGCCAGGGTTGGATCGTGAGCCGCTCCACACTCAAACACGAGCGCAACCTCATTGGCGGTTCGCTGCTCAGCGAGCGCACGCTCGAAGGGGCGATTTTTCTCGCCAAAGCGCTTTCGTTGCGTGGGCGTCCGGCCATCGAAGACCCGTTGATCCGCAATCGCCTGGTGGAACTGGAAACCAAAGTGCTCGCGAACAAGTACCACGGGTACCGGCTGCTCACTATGCAGGCACGCGGGGAAGAGGCGGGGCTAGCCGGGCTAGTGACCAAATTGTACGGAACCACGCTCGGCTATGATGTGGCGCGCCTGGCCATGGACATTCTGGCCGATCGCGGCATGTTGGCCCCGGGAGAGGCCGAGGCCCCGGCCATGGGAATGTTTGTCACCGCCTACATGTGGTCGCTCGGGGTGTTGATCGCCGGGGGCACCGCCAACATTCAGCGGAACGTGATCGCGGAACGCGGTCTCGGCCTACCGCGCGACCCAGCGGTGGCCCGCCGCTGAAGACCCAGCAAACGAGGAAGTCATGGATTTCGGCTTGTCACAGGATCAAGTGCTCTTTCAAGACACGCTGCGTCGCTTTTTAGCGGAGCAATGCCCAACCGCGCGCGTGCGGGCGATTATGGAAAGCGATTCCGGCCATGATGCGGAATTGTGGGCGCGCCTGGCGGACCTCGGTGTGCCGGGTCTGATCGTACCCGCGGCGTACGGCGGGGCGGGTCTCGAGCTACTCGACCTGGCGCTCGCAGCGCAGGAACTCGGTTATGCGTGCACGCCTGGCCCCTTCCTCGCAACCAGTCTGTTCACGCTGGCGCTCCTGCAGGCAGGCAGCGAAGAACAAAAAAGCCACTGGCTCCCGCGCCTCGTGCGCGGCGAAGCGATCGGTTCTCTTGCCCTCGCCGAAGCCGAGGCGCAGTGGGACCCACGGCACGTTACCACCCGTTTCGAAACGGGGAAGCTACAAGGAGAAAAAACGTTCGTCCCCTACGCCAATGTGGCCGACGCCATGGTCGTGGTCGCGCGAGGCGATTCTGGCCCCGCCTTCTTCTTGGTGCAGCGAGGCGCTCCGGGCATGGACGTGCGCGACCTGCAAGTGGTGGACATGACCCGCCGGGTACAACACGTGCGCTTCCAAAACACTCCTGCAAAGCCGTTACCCGGTCCGAGCGCTGCGGTGCAGCGGGTCCTCGATGCAGGGTGCGTCTTAGTGGCGGCGGACGCCTTCGGCGGGTGCCAGCGCTGCCTGGAGATGAGCGTGAACTACGCCAAGACACGCGAGCAGTTCGGGCAGGTGATCGGCGCTTTTCAAGCAGTCAAACACCAACTCGCGAACATGGCCTGCGAACTCGAGCCTGCCTTGTCGTTCCTCTGGTACGCAGCGCATGCCTTCGACCACCTCCCCGACCAAGCCGAGCGTCACGCAGCCATGGTGAAACCTCTGATGACCGATTTGTTCGATCGCTTCACACGCGACAGTATCGAGCTGCACGGCGGAATTGGGTTTACCTGGGAGTTCGATTTGCACCTTTGGTTTCGCCGTGCGGTGTTCGACCGCGCGTTCCTCGGGGACGCCAGCTACCACCGCAGCCGTGCCGCGGAGTTGGCGGGTTGGTAAGGGAGGCACCAGAATGCACTATTTGATTTTGATCCCCTACTACTTTTTCGGCGCACTCACGCTGACGCTCTTGCTCATCGTCACCTGCCGACTGGTGCGGCGGAGCATGCCGATCGCGGTGGTCGTCAGCGCTGGGGTACTCGGGACCGTGGCTGGGCTGTTCGTGACCTTGAGCACCTACCACATCTCGATTGACCACTTTCGCTTTTGGCCGTTGCTGGGGCTGGTCGCCGCTTCGTTCCTGCTCGCCGCAGTGGACGCTGCCTTGCAGCGGCGCCTGCCCCTTGCGCTAGACCGAGAAATCGAAGGCTTATAAAGGCGGGAACTCCCCGTCGAGCCACCACGCGGCCATGCGCGCCAAAGCGGCCTCTTCCGGAGCGTACCGCAAGGCGAGCGTCAAGGCCCGCTCCGTGTAATAGTGCAGCGGGTGGTCGAGGATGTACCCGGCCCCGCCATGCAAGTGGTGCGCAGCGAGAGTGAGGCGGCGCGCTGCCGGACCGAGAAAGGCGGCGGCAGCATCTAGTTCGAAACCCTGGAGCGTGCCTCGCGCGAGCCGGCTGATGGCCTGCCAGGCGAGGTGGCGGCCGGCTGTAAGCCAGGTCGCCATATCGGCCACTTGGTGCTGCACGGCCTGAAAGGCACCGATTTTTTGCCCGAACTGCTCGCGCTCTTTGACGTAGTCCACGGTGCGCTGTAGAGCCGCATCCATCACCCCCACCAGCTCCGCCAGCGCCAGGGCACGCTGTTCAGCCCAGGTCCGCTGCCAGAGCGATTCGGCGTCCGAACCGCGGCACAACACACGCCCCACCGGCGCCTCGTGATAGTCGAGGTGCGCCTGCCGATCGCCGTCAAACGTGCGCAGCGGTTGCCGCCTAGCGTGTTCGGCGCGCACCAGAGCGAAGGTGGGTGTGTCTTCGTGCCACGCGAGCACAAGGTGACGGTCCGCCTTCGCGCCATTGCTGGTGAAGCCCGCTCGGCCGCTCATGCGCAACTGCCCGTCCTGTGCCCGCAGGTGCAGCTCCCATCCGCGTGCTTCACCCAAGGGTGGGAGCGAGAGGGCCAGCACCGCTCGACCTTGCACGAGGCTAGCCAGTTCCGGCGCCTGCGGATCGAGCGAGGCGAGGGCGCAAATGGCGCGCACCGCTTGCGACACAACCGGCGGCACCAGGCCCCGCGCCGCTTCCTCGAACCAAGTGGCGATCTCTTCGAAACCGAAATCAGACCCGCCGCTCGCTGCCGGCACACCCAAGCCCAGCCAGCCGAGCGCCACGACTTGCTGCCACGTTTCCCCGTCGATTCCGTCTGGCTCTTCGTCCCAAGCCCGCAGGCGGCCGATGTCAATCCGCTCTTGGCAAAAGCGCCGTACTGTCTCCGCAATCTGGCGTTGCTCAGGAGTTCGCTCGAGGTCCATGCGTTGTCTCCCGTCACTTGCGTGGCAAGCCGTAGCCGAGCAGCGCAACGATCGTACGCTGCACTTCGTTGGTGCCCCCACCAAAAGCGAGCAAAGGAGCGGTCCGATACAGCCACTGCATACGCCCGTGCAGAGGGGCAGACGGTTCATCCGGGTGGAGTTGGCCCGCTAAACCGAGGATCTCGCAGCCAGTATCGGCCAGTCGTTGCGCAAGTTCGCTCACGAACACTTTGGCCATGGACGACTCTGCGGCTGGCACGCGCCCCTGATCGAGTGCCCAAGCAGTCTCCAAGCCCAGCATCCGCGCAGCTTCGATGTCCACGGCCAAGCGCGCCAGGCGCTCCCGCACCCAAGGGCGGTCTTTGAGAGGCAATCCTTCCCTTTCCACATCACGTACAAAGCGCACCAGCTCGCGGAAAAACCGCCGGCACATCCCGACCGAGCCGATCGAAAGGCGCTCGAAGTTCAAAGCCATGGCCGCGTAGTAAAACCCCATGCCGCGTTCGCCAATGAGGTAATCGCGCGGTACGCGCACGTTATCGAGGAATAGCGCATTGGTCCTGAGCCCTGGCCACACGTAAATCGGCTGCACGGTCACCCCGGGCGCGTCCATGGGCACGATCATGATGGAAATCCCCTTGTGCTTGGGCGCATCCGGCTCGGTGCGCACCGCGAGCCAATTGTGGGTGGCGGTGTGGGCCATCGTATTCCACATTTTTTGGCCTGTAATGACCCACGTGTCGCCGTCGAGCACCGCGCGGGTTTTGAGAGAGGCGAGGTCCGTCCCCGCCTCCGGTTCGGAGTAACCCAAGGCGAACTCCACCTCCGCGCGCTGGATGCGAGGCAGCCAGTAACGCTTTTGTTCTTCGCTCCCCACCCGCATGATGGTGGGCGCCACCGAAGTCACGGTCAGCGGCAGCATCGGCGCGCCCGCGCTCTCCATTTCATCCACGAAGATCCACTGCTCGATCGCCGAGCGGCCCATCCCGCCGTACTCCGGTGGCCACGCCAACCCCCACCAGCCGCGATCGCGCAGCTCCAGCACGAAGCGGCGGGCGAGCGGACCTTGACCCTCGTTGCCGCTCTCGCGTAGCTCAGCGAGCAGCTCTTCCGTGAGGTGCTCGCGCAAAAACGCGCGCACTTCCTCCCGCCATGCCAACTGCTCTGGCGTCAAATCGTAGCGCATAATAGACGGGCTCTTATGCAACACGATTCGGGCAACGAGGCAAGCATGCTGCCCCGCCTTTGGCTCGCGCCGCGTTGCCTTTGCCAGCGCCCGTCGAGTATGAGGGCCTTGGCATGGAAACCAAACCGCGGCGGCGCAAATTCTGGGGTTGGGGTTGGGAAGACGAAGGGTTCGACCGGCAGGAAGCAGAGCGTCTCGCCCAGGTATTGAGCGCACGCTTTTCGCTCTCCGGGGTCGAGATCGCGCAGCCGCCACGGAGCGAAGACCTTACCTTGCGGCCGCCACGCTGCCGCGTCCCCGCGCGGCTCGAGGCGGTTGTCACCACGGAAGCGCACGAGCGCGCCAGCCATACGTACGGAAAGTCGTTCCGCGACCTGGTACGGGCTTGGCAACGCGAGTTCCCGAACCCGATCGATGCGGTGGCCTACCCGCGCAGCGAGGAGGAACTGGAAGCGGTGCTTGCCTGGTGCAACCGGGAACGGATCGCCGCCATCCCGTATGGCGGCGGATCGAGCGTGGTCGGTGGAGTCGAGCCTCCGGCAGGGGGACCGTTTGCTGCCGCGGTTTCGATCGACCTCTACTACTTACGCCGCGTTTTGGAGGTCGATCGCGCTTCGCGAGCCGCCTTGATCGAAGCTGGCGCTTTGGGTTCAGTGTTGGAAGAGCAGCTCAAGCCGCACGGGCTCACCTTGCGCCACTTTCCCCAATCCTTCGAGTTCTCGTCCCTCGGCGGTTGGATCGCCACTCGCTCGGGCGGGCACTACGCCACGCTTTACACCCACATTGATGAATTCGTGGAAGCGCTGCGCATCCTCACCCCCACGGGCTGGGTGGAAACCCGGAGGCTGCCGGGATCGGGCGCAGGTCCCAGCCCCGAGCGGTTGTGGATTGGCTCGGAGGGAACGCTGGGGATCATCACTCGCGCTTGGATGCGGCTTCAAGAGCGGCCGCGCTTCCGGGCGACTGCATCGGTGTTCTTTCCGAGCTTCGAAGCCGGGGCGGCCGCGGTGCGGCAGCTCAGCCAGAGTGGCCTCTACCCCACGAACTGTCGCTTGCTCGACCCGGTAGAAGCACTCACCGCCGGCGCTGGCGACGGCTCGCGAGCGGTGCTGGTGCTGGGCTTCGAATCCGCCGACCACCCGCTCGACCCGTGGATGGAGCGTGCACTGGAATGCTGTCGCGATCACGGCGGCACACACGATGCCGAGAGCTGGCGGACTCGCGAGGACACCAGCGCCGCCCGGGGTGGGGCCGCGGGAGCGTGGCGCTCATCGTTCTTGCGCGGTCCGTATTTGCGCGACGCGCTCGTATCCCTCGGCATGATCAGCGAGACGTTCGAAACAGCCGTGACCTGGGCGCGGTTCCCCGCGTTGCACGAAGCCATCATGTCCCGCGTGCAAGAAACCCTCACGCGCGTGTGCGGCGGTGGTCAACTGAGCTGCCGCTTTACGCACGTCTATCCAGACGGCCCAGCACCGTACTATACGGTGATCGCTCCCGGAGAGCGCGATCGCCTGCTGGAGCAATGGGACGAAATCAAGCGGATCGCCTCGGAGGCAATCCTCGCCCACGGGGGAACGATCACGCACCACCACGCGGTTGGCCGCGACCATCGGCCATGGTACGACCAGGAACGGCCGCCTGGATTCGCTCGCGCGCTCGCCGCTGCCAAGAAAGTGCTCGACCCGAACGGCATCCTGAATCCTGGCGTGCTGATTGATGCACCGTAGAACGTTGGAGGTGTTCATGACCGTTAAAAACCGAAACCACGCTGGCAAGCTCGCCAGTGCGCCGCGCACGAAGAACAAGCGCCCGGCCGTGCTTACGCGCAAGGATTTGGAACAAATCGTCAATGATCTCGCGTGCAAGGTGGCACCGGCCGATGTCGCCTCACTGTTGCAGCACGAGGCGGAGCTGCGCCAGAAAATCGCTGCGTTGCCAGAAGACCTCGCCTTGCTGCGCCGCCAACTCAACTTGTTTCTCGACTGCCTGCGCGACTATGCGGCGGGTCACTGCGAGCAAATCCCGCTTTCTACTGCGGCCATAGCGGCTGCTGCCATCTTGTATTTTTCCAACGAGGTGGACCTGGTCCCCGACTTCCTGCCACGGCTCGGAAAGCTCGACGACGCCGCCGTGGTTTCCGTAGCGGTGGAGCGAGCCCGCAAGGGCCTCGAGCGCTACTGTCTCGCAACGGGCAAGAACCTGCAAGAAGTGCTGCCGGCGGCCCGTGGTAGGGCCCGCAGCCCAGCCTGTTGAAGGGCAAAGCAGAACTCAAGGACAGCCGGCGAGGGCTCGATTCACTGCAGCGATCACTTCATCCACCGTGATCGCACCGTCTCGATTTGTATCTCCGCGAGCGCAGTCGTCCTGCGGTCCGCCCGACAAAGCCAGGACGACCAACCAGACGATTTCGTCCACGGTCACTTCGCCGTCACCATTGCAGTCGCCGGCGCAAGCAGGAGTCGGCGTGGGCGTTCCAGGTGGGATCCAGACGCAGTCTTCCTCGGGCAAGCCCTCGCAGCTCGCTGGCTCGCCGATTGTGGAGTACTGCCTGGCAGGCAGATCGCGCACGGTCTGGCGAATCCCGCTCGGCCAGTCGATGCGCACCCAGTCCACCACCTCGGCGCCACTCAGCCCAAAATGCACCCAGCCGTTCCCATTCTGCCCGTAAAGCGTGCTGCTGGCCGAGACTTCCCGAACCTGCTCTTTACCGCGCGCTGAAAGGGTGACGCGCGCGCCGATCCCGAACGAGTTCGAGTGATGCCCGCGCAGGGCAAGGACCATCCAACTGTTTCGGTTACCGCCGTCGTTGCGGTAGAGGACGGGTAGCACCGAATGGTCGTGGACCAGCAACAAGTCCAAGTCGCCATCGCGATCAAAATCAAAGGACACCAAGGCGTTGCCGACACCGAAATCCTGGAAGCCCACCTGTGTGGCTTGCTCCGAGAACACTCCCCCTCCCTGGTTGACCCAGAACCGAGCCGGGTCGTTTACGAATTGGCTGAGATCCACTGGGCCAAACTCTAACTCCGCGTACTGGTCCGCATCACTGGCCAGCGTCCCGTTGGTCATCGCCAAGTCCAAATCACCGTCGTTGTCAAAATCCAGAGCCTCCGCACCCCATCCCCACCCTCCGTCGCGCACACCGGCTGCCTCGGTGATATCCACAAACCGCCGGCCCCCCGCATACCGGTACAGGCGATTGCCCGTACCTTTTTGGTGTCCGGGCAAGAAAATCGAGGTCACGAACCAATCGAGGAGGCCGTCGCCATCGAAGTCAGCGCTGACCGCGCCCATGCCGTACTCCACACTGGTGGTTCCCGCAGCGGCGGTTCCATCCTCGAAGGTCCCGTCCCGTCGGTTCCAGAATAGGCGGCTTTCGAAGAAATCCGAAGCGACGGCAAGGTCGGGCCAGCCGTCGGCGTCGAAGTCGGTAAAGCGAGGCGTAAACGGAAAGGTACCTGGCTGGCTCCCTGGCACATCATCTAAAGGCACGCCGGACGACTCCGTCACATCCTCGAAAAATCCGGGCGCCCGGGCACCGCGATTGCGGAAGAGATGGCTCACCGGCCGGGGGACACCTGGATTCACCAAGTCCGACTGCATCTCGGTCACGAACAAATCAACGTATCCGTCGCGATCGAAGTCACCGAAGGAGGCGCTGCGTCCGAGCGCCAGGGTATCCACTGCGACCCCGCGCTGCGCCGCCTCCTCTGTGAACCTGCAATCTCCGTCGTTAATGAACAAAAAATGACGCGCGTTGGCGTACCCGGTAACGAACAGGTCCAGGTCCCCGTCGTTATCCACATCGCCCCAAGCGGCGCCGCGCCCGGCAAACAGAAGGTTGGCGGTGGCCTCCGCCAGGCCGGTTTGGCCAGTGACATCCACGAAGCGTTGCCCGTTCTCGTTGCGAAGCAAAATATGCTCCGCGTATGCGGGGAAATAGAGGTCCGGCCATCCGTCGCCGTCGCAATCTCCGATCGCAGCGCCCCCGTTGATTTGCGGCGGTAGAGCACGCGCTGCGAGCGGCAAGAGGTCCGCGCTCACGTCCACCACACGCGGCAAGCTGGCTGCTTCGGGCCGTCCCGGCGAAGCAAAGCCCGCCCCCGAGCCCAGCACCACGAGCAGCGCGCACCGCCGCAAGCGCATTCGCACGAGGGCCATGGCTCACAGCCTTTCGCCTCCGCTTGCGTGAGTCAAGCATGCTGCGTTGCACCGGCGCCGCGGCCGTGAGATACAGCCTGCCGAGATGTGGCAGCCGCTTCCCTTTCCCCGCCGGATCAACGTGGAAGTCACCAACTACTGCAACCAGCGGTGCCGTCTCTGCCCCCGGCAAAACTTCACGCGGCCCCTGGGCTTCATGCGGCGCGAAGTGTTCGCTCGCATCGTCGAAGAGTGTGGTCATCACCAGACCCGCCTTTGGCTGCATTTCTTGGGCGAGCCTCTGTTGCACCGGGAACTTCTTCATTTTCTCCAGATGGCGCGCGGGGCGGGGGTGTGGGAGGTGGGCCTTTCGACCAACGCAGTGAGCTTGCATGGCCGGCTCGCCACCGGCCTACTCGAGTCGGGCCTCACACGCCTCGAATGCTCACTCGACGCTGCGGATGCTGGTACCTACCTCGCCTTGCGTGGAAGAGACCACTTTGCGCGTGTGGTGCAAAACATTGAAGCGTTCTTACGCGCCAAGATCGCCCGCGGCCGGGAGTTGCCGATTGTCTCCTTGCAAGTGCTGCTGAGTCGCGAAAACCAGGCGCAGCTCCCCTCGATCGTGCGCAGGTGGCGGCCTCTGCTCGGTCCGCGGGATTTCGTGATGGCGATCGTTCCGGCAGGCTTCGCCGGTGCTGTGCGGGCGGCGGAGGGAAGCAAACCCGCTGAGCGGCATCCCTGCCATTGGTTGTTCGAGGCCCTCGTGGTGTTGCAGGACGGAACGGTCACCATGTGCGGCGCCGATTGGGACGCCCGCGCACCCCTCGGCCGGGTGCCCGAGCAAACTTTGGCGGAGATTTGGTGTGGTGCCGAACTGGCTCGCCGGCGAGCCCTGCATCGCGCGGGCAACTACGCCTCGCTGGTGCCTTGCGCCGGGTGCGATGATTGGCGGCTCTCCGACGGAAGCGGCTACGTCAACGTAGTCGAGGACGCACGCTTCGCAGACGTGCTGCTTACAGAGGGCACCGACGCACCTCAATCCGCTACCCAAACCCACGTGTAACAGCGAGCTTGCAAGGAAAGACCCAGGGCAGTGCTCTGCGCCGGTCTGGCCGCGCGGTGGAAGGTCGGCCTGCTCCTCACCGAGAGCCACCGCCCCGTGCCGAGAGGCCTACCCCAATCGTTCCGAGCGAATTCCCTCCCAAGACTTGGATCACAACACTGCCCGACGACGTGTTGCGCGCTGTCGAATCCTCATGGTAGGTAGTGACAAGCTATGCCTTGACAGTCTCTGCGACGGTGCTGGAGGGCTTCTTTCATGGCGGCCAATTTCAACTTCACTCGGCGGCTCAAGGAAGTGAGCGATCGCGATGTGGATCGCCTGCGGGAGCATTTCCTAGATTTGGCCGAGCAATTCGATGCCAAGTCCCTGGGTGACCATACACTGTTTCCGTTGCAGATGACCTGGTACTACGGCGAGCCCATCTGGCACGAACTGGGGCCGGAGAAGCAGCTCATGTTGAACCGGCTGTGCTTCTGCCAGAGCTACCTCTCGACCGCCGTGGCCGAAGTGGCCACCAACGTGCTGAATCTGCAAGCGGCTTTGCGGACGCTGCTGCGGCACGACCCAGAAGTGGCCCTGTACATGGCGCGCGAGGTCGTCGAGGAGACCATGCACATCCAGACGTTTCTCAAGCTGATTGAGAAAGTGCTGGATTTCTACGGCCTCGGCTTGGATGTGCTGCGGCAGGCCAACCCGTCGTTACGACTCACCGAAACGTATGTGCGCGGGCACAGCCTGCTCGGCTGGCTCCTCGGCCACTTCCACTACTACTACTTCACCCGCTTTGCCTTGAACGTGAACCAGAAAACCGTCGAGCGGTGCACGATCAACGAGGAGAACGTGCACCCCACAGTGCGCGCGATCCTGAAAAACCACGCCATTGACGAGGCGCGGCACATGCAGATGTCGCGCGCCACCGGCATCGTGGCCCTCGAGCAAATCCGCAACCCGCTGCTGCGCACCCTTGCTTGCTTGGGTTACGCCCACTTCGCGTCACGCATTTTCATCGGCCGACACCGGCGCGATTCGCGGCTCATGCGCGAGACGCGCCTTCGCACCCTGGTGCTGTGCGGTGTGGAGCGCGAGCGTGCCGAGCGGGCGTATCGGGAGTGGCGCGACCGGGTGCATCAACCTGAAGACCCGCCCCTCGTCAAAGCGGGAAGGCTCTACTTCCTGCGCTGCAATTACGAGTACATTGACGACTTGCCCATCAGCGCGGGGCTCAAGCAACGCATGAAGAAGATCATCGGGGGCGCTTATGAAGACCTGCTCCGGCCCATCGGTTCCGATCGGGTCGAGCCGCTCCGTTTCGAAGAATTGAGCCGCTCGCATTGAAAGGTCAATGCCGCGCAGGTTGCATGGTGCGGCAGTTGCGCCACACTCTCGGACCATGCCGACGCGCGTTGCTGGGATCCAACCGGGTTACCTCCCGTGGCTCGGCTACTTCGATCAAATGCGACGGGTGGACGCATTTATCGTTGCCGACGAAATGCAGTACACCTCGAGCGGTTGGGCGCACCGGAACCGTGTACGCGGGCCACACGGTCCGTATTGGCTCACCCTGCCGGTTCACCCCCGCCTGGGCCAGCGCATTTGCGAGGTGCGTTTGAGTCCACACGTGGCGTGGGCGGAGCATCATCTGCAAGTACTGCATCACTTCTATCGGCGGAGCTCCCACGCCCCGGCGTTGCTCGACGAGTTAGCGCAAAGGCTCGCGCGCCATGCGGAGCGGCTTGTGGACGTCACCGTTCCCCTCCTCTTCTTCCTGCGCGACTTACTGGGGATCCGCACCCCACTGCTGGTGTCCTCCGAACTCGGCCTCGAAAAAGCATACTTGGAGATGTTCGGTGCCGACCTGGGGCCGACGCAGCGAATCATCGCTTTTCTCAAAACGCTCGGCGCCACGCATTTGCTGCAAGGCCAAAGCGGCCGCGCCTATTTGGATGTGGAACTCTGCAAGCGACACGGCATCTCGGTAGAGTTTCAAGACTACCAGCATCCTGTGTACCCGCAGCTTTACGAGCCCTTTGTCTCCCATCTGTCCGTGCTCGACCTTCTCCTCTGCTGTGGCCCCGAACGGGCCCGCAACGTACTGGAATCCGTGCCGTGAGCGAGTCTCTACAAGCAGCCGTGGCAATTTCCGTTGTCCTCCCGGTGTTCAACGAAGAGCACACGGTTGCAGAAGTGATCGAGCGTACCCGCAACGTGCTGCAGGCGCGGGGCGAGCCCTTCGAAATCATCGTTGTGGACGACGGCAGCACCGACCGTACACCGGAAATCTTGCGCGCCCTTACCTCCGGCGATCCTTCCCTGCGCGTACTCACGCTCAGCCGCAACTTCGGTCAGGCGGCCGCCCTGAGTTGCGGTTTGTTTGCCGCACGTGGAGAGCGGGTGCTGACGCTCGATGCCGACTTGCAAAACCCGCCCGAGGAAATCCCCAAGCTCCTTGCAGCTCTCACCACCGAGGTGGACATGGTTTCGGCCCTGCGTGCGGTGCGACCCGAACCGTGGTGGCGCTTTCTCGGCTCCCGCGTTGTGCACTGGATTGCGCGGCTGCTCGTTGGCCGCGACCTCCGCGACTACGGTGGCCAATTCAAGCTGTATCGGCGCGAAGTCATCGAGGCCACCCGGCAAGCGTGGGCGCCGGGGAAGCCCTTTTTTGCCCTCGCTGTGTGGCTGGGCTTTCGCGTTGTGGAAGTGCCGGTGCGCCATGAGCCGCGCCGGCACGGCCGCTCGCGCTACACAGCGTGGTCGCTGGCGCGGTTGAACCTGGACATCATCACCAGCTTCACCACGCTGCCACTCGTCCTCGTATCCGTGGTGGCGGCTGTGGCGGGGGCCGCCACACTTCTTCTCGGGATAGCAAGCCTCGTCCTTCCGCTTTCGATGCACAGCTTCGAGCCGGTCTTGCTTTCCGTCGCCGGTCTTCTGCTCTCGGCGATCGGCGTGCTGGGGGTGTATGTTGCGCGCCTTTACCGAATGCTTTTCGGCCCGCGCCTCGGCTTCGTGCTTCGCTCCCAGTACGAGCAGCACGCGGGGAAAAAATCGCACCCGGCAGGCGAGCGACAGGGTGCAACGGCTGGGGACTTTGCGAATCGTGCCTGAGACGAGCCGCTTCCTGCGCGTACTTCTCGTGGGTGCCATTCTCGCCATCGCGTTCTGGTGGCGCTGGCAGTTCCTCCACGTACCGCTGGAGCGCGACGAGGGCGAGTATGCGTACTTCGGGCAGCTCCTGCGCGACGGCGGGGTTCCGTACGTAGATGCGCACCACATGAAACTGCCCGGGGTGTATTTTGTGTATGCAGGGGTCTTCTCCATCTTCCCCGACTCTGCCCTTACGGTGCGGCTCGTCGCCACTGGCGCGCATCTCTTGGCAGCGGGATTCCTGTATGCGCTGGCTCGCCACTGGCTCTCGCCCACCGCGGCCATTCTCGCGACTGCCACGTTCGCGGTATTGGGCAGCGGTCCGGGAATCCTCGGATTCGCCGCTAAGGCCGAGCAGTTTGTCCTCGCCTTGGCGCTACCCGGTCTATGGCTGGCGCTGCAAGCGGACCGGCGAGCGCGATCCTGGCTGCTCGTGCCAGCCGGGATTCTGCTGGGTCTCGCGTACCTGATGAAGCAATCCGCCGTGGTCTTCCTGGTGCCTGCGTTCTTGTTTTTTTCTGCACAAACGCTGCCTCGCTTCGCCGCCCGCGCGGCAATCCTGGTCGGCAGCTATCTGCTTCCCCTCGCGGGCCTGGCCGCGCTCCTCTGCTGGTGGGATGCATGGCAGCCGTTTTGGTTTTGGACCTTTGTGTACGCGCGCGAGTACGCGAGCGGGGTCGGCTGGTCCGAGGGGCTCGCCCAATTAGGACGCAGCGCACGGCATCTCCTCCATGATGCGCCGGCATTATGGCTTGCAGCGGTAGCGGGCGCTGGCGCTCGGATCCTCTCCCGGCCGATTTCGGGCGGGGTTCCGTTCTGGGGATTCGTCTTGGCAAGCCTTGGCAGCGTTGCGCTCGGCTGGCGGTTCAGCGAGCACTACTTCTTGCTACTCGTGCCCGCAGCCTCGCTCTTGGCAGCCACGTGGGCAGAGGCACGGTTTACGCGGCACGCGCTGTTCGGCGCGGCATTCCTGGCCAGCGCGGCAGGCACTGCGCTGTGGCGGGAGTGGACCTCGATTCGCGAACTCACCCCCGAGCAAAAGGCGCGACTCGTGTACCAGGCAAATCCGTTTCCGGAGGCGCTGGAGGTCGGGCGCTTTTTGCGCGCGCACAGCCGACCGGAGGACCGAATTGCGGTGCTCGGATCAGAGCCCCAAATCTACTTCTATGCGCAACGCCGTGCCGCGACCGGCTACCTGTATATGTATCCGCTAATGGAGACACATCCGTACGCGCGCAACATGCAGCGAGACCTGATCGAGGAGCTCGAACGCCGCAAACCCCGCTTTGCAGTGCTCGTACACGTGCCGAGTTCGTGGCGCGTGCGGGCGGACTCCGACCGCACGATTTTTACCTGGTCAGCAGAGTGGGTGAACCGCGATTACCGGATGGTGGGGCTCATTCGCATGGAAGCAAACGGCCCATCGTGGATGTATTGGGGCGAAGAAGCGGCACAAGCGCCGCGCGGTGACACGTATCTTGCCGTCTTCGAGCGCCGCCCATGAGCCGCTCTGCTCCGGCAAACCACACTCGCACCGATTGGCTGCAGCGATCTGCCGTGTTCGCTGTGCTGGCTCTGGTTGCTGCGGCGTACCACGACCTCGCCAGGCATGAGTTCCTGAACTTCGACGACAATGAATACGTGAGCGAACACCCGATCGTTCGCCGTGGTCTTTCGTGGGAGGGCCTTGTGTGGGCCTTCACCCGCTACCATCACGCGAGCTGGCATCCCCTGACCAGCCTCTCGCACCTGCTCGACTGCAGCTTGTTCGGCTTGCACGCTCCGGCGCACCTCGCCGTGAATCTTCTGCTCCATGTGGCCAATGTGTGGCTTTTGTTCCGAGTTCTGCAGGAAGGCACTGCAGCGTGGTGGGCCAGCCTCTGGGTTGCCGCCGCCTTCGGTTTGCACCCCTTGCATGTAGAGTCGGTGGCCTGGGTTTCGGAGCGCAAGGACGTTCTCAGTACGTTTTTTGCCTTGCTCAGCTCTTGGGCCTACGTGCGGTACACGCGTAGACAAAAACTCGGCTGGTACTGGCCAGCATTGGGAGCCTTCGCAGCAGCGCTGCTCTCGAAATCGATGGTCGTGACTTTGCCCATCTTGTGGTTGCTCTTCGACTTTTGGCCGCTCGGGCGCGCACCGTGGAGCCTTCGCCAGCCACACCGCCGGGCGTGGCAGGGACTGGTACTCGAAAAAGTGCCGTTTTTGCTCGCTGCCCTTGCGGTCGGCGTGATTACGCTGAGCACCCAGCGAGCCGCTGGGGCGATGGAACCCCTCGAAGCGAGCCCGCTCGGTGCTCGCCTGGCCAATTTCACGGTGGCCTACGTTTCGTACATCCGCGACCTTGTCTGGCCCTTCGGGCTCGCGGTTTTCTACCCACGACAGGCGCTGAGCAACCATCTGGTCGCCTCCTGTGCTTTGCTTCTGCTCGGAATCACTGGTGGGGCGTGTCTATGGGCTCGGTCGCACCCCCACTTCGCGGTCGGCTGGTTCTGGTATGCATTCAGCCTGTTGCCAGTAAGCGGTCTCGTGCAAGTCGGCGATCAAGCCCGGGCGGACCGCTTCACCTACCTGCCGCTGGTGGGCGTTTTCCTCGCGCTCGCGTTTGCAGCCCGCCAATGGGCGGGAGGAGATGGGAACCGGCGGCTTTTGTGTGCTGCCGCCGGCAGCACGCTCCTGGTCTTCGGCTGGCTGCCGCGGACCGCTCAACAAGTGCAAGTCTGGCGCAACACGGAAACACTGTTCCGGCATGCACTGGCAGTTACCACAAACAACCACGTCGCCCACGCCAACCTCGGCGCATTCCTCCTCGAGCGGGGGAGGCGGCAGGAGGCGCGCCAGCACCTGGAAGCAGCCCTGCGGCTGCGCCCACTCATGCCACTGGCGAGGCTCTCTCTCGGAGCCTTGGAGGCACGAGAAGGAAACCTCGATGCGGCGATTCGTCACTACCGCGCTGTGCTCCTGCACGACCCCGAACACGTATCCGCCAACTTCAACATGGCGTTGGCCCTGCGCGCTCTTGGTGAACGCGATGCTGCACTCGAGCACGTGCGCAGGGCGCTCGCGGTGGACCCCACTCACGCCAAAGCATCGGTGCTGTGGGGGGATCTACTCGCGGAACGAGGAGATCTAAAGGGAGCCCAAGCCGCCTACCGACAGGCGTTGCGCTACCAGCCAAGGTTAGCGGCAGCTCATAACCAGCTCGCCATGGTCTTGGAGGCAGCAGGCCACCAGGACGAAGCCCTCGTTCACTACCAACGCGTGGTCGAACTCGCCCCGGACGACCCGCGCGCGCACTACAACTTGGCCGCTGCCCTTCGCGACGCGGGACACGAAGCACAGGCTCGCGCGCGCTTCGAAGCAGCGCTCGGACTGGCGGAACAGCGCGGCGATGAGCAGGTGGCGCGGGATGCGCGGGCGGCCCTAGCGCAATGAATCGGGCGACCATCCACGATCCGACTCGCGAGGCCCTGAAGCGCGGAAGACGCACCGCGCAGCACCCCAGCAGTGCTGCTTTGCCTAGTTCGGTGCACGGGGAGAAAACCTCCCCCGCTTGACCCTGCGAAGCAGCGAGGAGTACAGGAATCCGCAGTGACTCGCTTCCGACCAAGCTCCTGGTTCTTCCTTGCAGGAACGTTGTTGCTTCCGCTGGTCTGCGACGCCCAGGCCGCCCATCGGCAGCGGTGCGCACCGGATCAAGTAGCCGTGGGGCCGGTGTGCGTGGACAAATACGAAGCCAGCATTTGGGAGTTGCCGGAGGATCCCGTGTTGGTTCGCCGGGCGATCTTTGGCCGGCTCACGGCTGCGCAACTGCAGGCTGCCGGTGCGCGGCAACTCGGTACGATCCCGGAAGGCACCTGTACGGGCGAAGAGTACGGAGCGGATTTCCCTCGCAACGGCCACTGGCGCAGGCCCTTGTATGCATTGTCCATCGCGGGCGTATTGCCGAGCACGTGCGTGACCTGGTTTCAAGCCGAGCAAGCGTGCCGCCTTTCCGGTAAGCGCCTGCTCACGAACCAAGAGTGGCAAGCAGCGGTTGCAGGAACGCCCGACGCAAACGACGCCGACGACAACCAAACCACCTGTGTCACCGCCTCGGATTTTGCAGCGCCGGTGGGATCGCGTTCTGCCTGCGTATCGCGCTGGGGGGCGCACGACCTGGTGGGCAACGTGTGGGAATGGGTCGGCGACTGGGTTAACCCAGCGGGGGGATGCGAATCGTGGCCTGCTGAGTACGGGTCGGACCTGAGCTGCATGGGAGCGGCGCCGCAAGCGCAAACGAGTTCGCGGCTCGCCCGCCTGTTCAAGCGGGAGTTGGTGGAGTTCCGCCCCAACTTGCCCGGAGCGATCATCCGCGGGGGAAACTTTGCCACTGGCTCCCGGAACGGAGCCTTTGCCGTGTTTGCAGGAGTGAACCCGCATAACGTGAGCCGCAGCACCGGTTTTCGCTGCGCACGCTGAGCAGCACCAGCCATTCGTTCAGCGACCGGGCAAGGATCTCAGCTCCGAACGCAGTTCCCTGGCTGCATCGTTGCGCGGGTCTACCAGTAAAGCGCGCTCGACCCACTGCCGTGCCTCTTCTGGCTGTCCACTCGCTGCAAGGACGCGAGCTAGGTTCAACAGCGCATCCAAGTACGCAGGATCGAGAGCCACCGCTTGCCGGTACGCTTCGATTGCCTCCCCGGTGCGCCCTTGCATGGCGAGGACATTCGCCAAGTTGTTCCATGCCTCGGCGTAGGCAGGGCGGCGCTGGAGGGCGAGGCGAAATGCGGTTTCCGCGGCCTCCCACTGCTTTGTTTGCGCGAACACGTTCCCCAAGTTGTTGGCAGCCTCGGCTTGCTGGGGATCGGTCTCGATGGCACGAGCGAACCAATCTGCAGCGCGTTGCAGCTCGCCGCGATGCGCATGAACGAGCCCCAGATTGTTCATGGCAAAGCTGTCGTCGGCTTTCGCTGCGAGAGCTTGCTCGAAGTGCTCCTGTGCCTGCCGTAGCTCCCCCTGCTCGAGCAGGTGGAGGCCCAAGTTGTTGTGTGCCATCCAGGCCTTCGGGTTTTTTTGCAACGTGTCGCGCCAAAGGGTCTCCGCGTCGCGATAGGCGCGGGCCTGCACCCATGTCCGGCAGGCGAGTGAGACCGCCAAGAACGAAGCGATGGCGATGCCGAAGAATCGGCGCAGAGTGAGGTTCGTGGAGGCCACACGGGCGGCCCAAAACCGCGCCGCTGAGCACGCCGCCAAAGCGAGTGGGCCGACGCTTGCCAAGTACTGGTAGTGATCCGCGACGAAGGAATACCGCATGGGAAACACATTCACGAAACCCAGCGCTGGAGCTAACGTGACTGCAAAGTATGCCGCCGCTACCAGCGGCCAGCGACCCACTCTGGACCGAGCAAACAGCAAAACGAGTGAGGCGAGAGCACAAGCAGCCACCCAACCATAGGCGAGCGGGTCCGTGGCCGTGATCTCCCAGCGCGGATACACGAAGGTGAGACCCACTGGCCATACGAGCTTCCCGAGATAAAACCACAGGGCCCGGCTAGCGATGAGCAGACGCTCCAAAAAGGTCAGGTTCCAGTCCGGGCCGAGCGCGCCCACATGATGCCGTTCCATGATTACCGTCACAGCGGCCAAGGCCCCACCAAGGGCAAGAAACGGCAGCAAGCGCGCAAGCCACGCACGCGGGACCGTGCCGAGACGGCCCCACCATACGAGCGCCACAGCGACCGGCCAGGTGGCGGTCACGGTTTTGCTCAGTAACGCGCAAGCGTACAGAAGAAAGCTCGCAACATAGGGAACGCCGTGCCAGCGGCGGCCTCCGTGCAACGTGTGTTTCAGCGCAAGCAGCGACGCCGCCATAAAAAAGAAACCACTCAGCGTGTTCTTGCGCTCGGTGACCCAGGCCACCGACTCGACTTGCACGGGATGCAGCCCCCACACGGCAGCGGCCCATAATGCGCCGGGGAACCCCAAAACGACGAGCACCCTCCAGAGCAGCAAGGCGCTGGTGGCGTGCAAGGCCACACTGGTGAAGTGGAAACCGCCAGGCCACAGCCCCCAGAGCTGGTACTCGAGCCAAAACGTGGTGTGGACGAGTGGGTAGTACTGCGGAGTTGCTCCAGGCTCGAACCAGATCCGCCAGAGTCCGGACCAGGAGCGAAGGGTCGGGTTGCGAGTCACGTAGTCATCGTCGTCCCACACCCAACCGCCCCGTATTGCCGGGATGTACGCCACCAAGACCGCCAGCACGAGTACGACCCCGCCCCACCATCCCGTTTCTAGCCATTCCCATTTCCACGACCGCCGAAGTGTCGCAGGAACAGGCTTCGGCGCCTCCACTTGCGGCTCTCGGCGCAGGCGCTTTTCCCGGCGGCGCGACATGGCCGTAGCTTACGCGCCGTCCTGCACGTCCGGCAAGTCAGCACAACGCGTCTGCAGCCACGTCTGCCACCCTACAGTCGCTTGCGACACCCGCCCCCTCTGAGTGCGGCCTCGTCGGGACCCTCTCGTATCGCTGCGAGCGGCCCTGGCCACCCGCACCAACGGTCCAATGCGACCAGCGGCCAGCAGCAAGCGGTGGTCCGGCGAATGGCGAGTCGCGAATGGTGAATGGGGACCGCACCTTCCGTGGACACCCACTTCGTCCCGTGGGCACCCACGTTGTGATGGGCCCCGCCGGTCCGGGCACCGCGCGTCCCACCGGGTGTGCAGGGGCGGCCCTTGTGGCCGCCCGTGAGGCGATTCGGCCCCCATGGCCCGATCGTGCGCCCCGCACGCACAACTGCTCTGATGGCTGTCCCACAATGCGGCATGCCGTCGGATTCGAAACACGGGCAGGCACAAGGCCTGCCCCTACATTTCCTTGGGGACAGCGTGCGACCCCACTGGCACCGACGCCGCCTGCACGCTGTAGGAGCGGCCCTTGTGGCCGCCCGTGGTGCGATTCGGCATCCGTGACCCGATCGAGGGCGCCGCACGCACGAAGTGGTGCGATGGCTGCCGCACGATGTGGCATCCCCTCGGATTCGGAACACGGAAAGGCACAAAGCCCCTGCCGCCCTTGGCCGCCCACCACGCACCGTGGAGGCCGCGGTTGCATGGCAACGGCGCCACCTAGCGCGAGAGGCAGCAGCGGGCCTTCTTCGAAAACGCGCGAGGGGTGGGGACCTCTCCCCACCCCTCGCGCTCTGCGTGCCGCCTCGTTGAGTACCCAGCTCCCCTCAGGGCAGCGGCCGCGCCTTGCAGGTGAGGCGCAGGACGCTGCGCTTCGTCCTTCCTTTGGGGACCCTTCCGTCCTCGGAAAACACGCGCAAGCTGAACCGCGCCCGTGCGCTCTCGTTCGGGCGGTTGCTGGCCGAGAACACGGTCAGGATCTTCGGCTCGCTGCACAGGTTCTGCTGGCTCGCAAACAGCGGCGCCTGGTTGGTAAACCCTGCCCCAGGATTGCTCGGGTCGAACAGGTGCGTCAGCGCCGCGGCCATCTGCGTGGTGTTGCTCTGGTACTGCGCGGCAATCACCGGGTTCAGCCCCAACGCCGTCAGTAACGGCCGCGCCTCCAGCCGCCGCAAGCCGTTGTTGGCCGCCGGCGAACACGCAGGCAGGTTCGGGTCGCTCACGTTCGCACACGCCACCGTGATAAACCCACACCGCCCAGGCAGCGGATCGAAGTCGCAGGTCGGATCCTGGTCCACACACGTCTGCCGGTAGTCCGCCAAGCCGTAGCGGTCCGGCGGATTGTTCGGGTTGACCACCACAAACTCCACCTGGCACGCCTTCACATCCGTGGCCGGAGCCCGCGAACTGCCGCGCACATACAAGCTCGACGTCCCAGCCACAAACTGGCAGTTGAACGCCGGATCCGACGGACAGAACTCCAGGCTCCCATCCGGCGCCGGCGGTAGCCCCGAGTACTGGTTGCCGTCGTCACACTGCTCGCCCGCCTCCACAATACCGTTGCCGCAGCAGTTGAGCGTGATGTGCGACACACACTGCCCGCCACCATCGCACGCATACTTGCAGCGGTTGCCAAGTGGGTTGAAGCCGTTGGAGTCCGGATTCGGTCCCCAACACTGCGTGTCCGCAGGCTCATGATTGGCCAGACAGTTGCCCGCCCCATCGCAGGTGTCCGGATTGGTGCAGTCGTTGTCCGTGGCATCCCCGCAGCTCGCCCCGCTGGGCTCAAAGGAGTCCACCGGACACGCCTGATCCGGCGAGCCCGGGCAGTTCTCCGCCACATCGCACTCCCCAGCATCCGCCCGGCACACCACGCTGCTGGTGGCAAAACTGTCCGCCGGACACGGATCGTCTGCCGCCCCGCTGCACACCTCGTCCGGGTCACACACGCTGCCGCCATTGGGGTTCCCCGAGCCCACATCGCACACCGTCCCCGCTGGGCGCACAAAGTCTGGCGGACACGGGTCGTCGGCAAACCCGCTGCACACCTCCTGCGGGTCGCACACCGCATCCCGGCTCCCATCCACCGCATCCGTACCCGCATTGCACACCGTGCCCGCAGGC
>JBBILD010000010.1:0-151079 GCA_037445065.1 Myxococcales bacterium | reverse complement strand
GAGACGGCACGGCTCCTCTCCGCGCCTTGGGCGGGGGGATGGCCGAAGGCACACGTTCCCCGAGAGGGGTTTGAGACACGACCAGGTCCGGGGGACCAGGCCGGTGGGCCTACGGCCGAAGGCACACGTTCCCCGAGAGGGGTTTGAGACAACCCGCGAGCATCGCTCGCAGGTTCGGGCACGAACGGCCGAAGGCACACGTTCCCCGAGAGGGGTTTGAGACACCATGCGCTCGTTTACGAGGCGCATGATGGCGTGCTGGGCCGAAGGCACACGTTCCCCGAGAGGGGTGTGAGACATGCTCTCGAACCACTTTAGTGGCACGAGGAAAAAGGCCGAAGGCACGCGTTATTCCAAGGGTGACACTATGTGGTGCGTGGCGGAAAAGCCGTGCCGCAGATCGAATTCAACGCGCGAATGGCACCGGCGGCGGCGCGCGGTGTGTCACGACGACGGGGGGGTGTGCGCGCAACGCTGGCCCAGTGGGTGTCCATGCAACGCGGGTGTGCATGCAACGAAGCACGCTGCCAGGACCACGGCCTACCCGATCGAAGCACCGTGCAACCGGCACCACGGGCGGCCACAAGGGCCGCCCCTACACACCCCGCGGAGGGCGCGGTGCCGGGGTCGGAGGGCGCCATCACAAAGTGGGTGTCCACGGAACGGCCTCCACGGAACGGCCACAAGGGCCGCGTCATGGCTGGGGTGGCTGTGGGTAACGTGTGTCATGGTGCGCGGCTCGCCTACGCTCCTGCTCAATGTCCGACTTCTGGATCGTCGCCCGAGGCGAGCAGAGCGGTTTTTTGCAACAGGAAGTTGTAGGCTTCGGAAGAGGCGATGTTCGTGACGACGCGGATTGCCTTGAGGACATCTTCCGTGGTTTCCATTTCCATCTCCTCGATTGCTTTCAGCACCCGCGGTAGGATCGCGCAAAAACATTCATGCGCGAACATTTCCACCCACGGGGTGCTTTGAAACTTCCCGCTCACAACCCCCTGCACTGCAAGCCCGACCACGGTTTGAAAGAAAATGTGCTGCGCCTCGGTCGAGCCTAGGATCCCTTCGGGAAAGGCGACCACGTCAGTTTGCTCATCACCTCCTTCTTCCTCCGCGCTTTCCATCGCATCCGCCGCGAATAGATCGTCCGCAGCCTGTGCGCCCTCCGATTCTCCCTTGGACGCCCCCTCCGCTCGCTCATCACCGCTTGTTGGGGCGAGCAAAGCGGCCAGCGCAAGCAGCGCGCGAGAGATCCGGTTGAGACCGCGGCCAACGAAAAACGTGGCTAGCGCCAAGAACGATAGCCCGCGCCGCTGCAACCCTAGGAGATGGTTCCGCAACAGGGCAAGGCGCGTGGTCCCACTGCTCGCGCGCACTGCGCCGTGCGCAAATGCGCAGTGTCCACAGGTGAAATCCATCCTCAAAGAACCCTCCCTTCCCGGCTCGTTCGCAGGGCACGGTGCTTTGCACCGCTGAATCTGAACGAAGGAGCCGTTCGTACGGAGCTGCTTTTAGCAGTTAACGTCCGGGCAGCCAGTGCCCCAACATTGGCGTTTTGCGGCTGTGCTTTTTGGGTGTGTGTCGGCATGGTGTCGGCGCTCGCCCCCGACTTCGAGACGAGGTCTGGCGGCAGCGCCGTACTGCGCCGCCCCCTGAGTACATCGGGGCGGGTGGGAAGCGACCCAAGGGGGGCCGGGTCCTCGGCTTGACTCCAAGGCACGCTTTACCTAGTTGCTTGCGCGCTTTCGTGCCCTCAGTCGCGGTGCGGCGTGGGCGGTGTGAAGAGTCGAGGTGATGGAGCAGGCGCTTTCGGTCTTGGTGACCTTTGTGTTGGCAGCGGGCCTGGTTGGGGTCATGGTGAACCTCGGCCGCCTGCTCGGGCCGCGTCGTGAAACCCCTGCAAAGGGCGACGCGTTCGAGTGCGGAAACCCGGCCAGCGGCCCGGCGTGGGGCCGTTTCTCGGTCAAGTTTTACATGACCGCCATCTTGTTCATCATTTTCGATGTCGAGGTGGTGTTCATGTATCCGTGGGGTGTGCTGTACCGACGCCTCGGCTGGTTTGGCTTCATCGAAATGATGGTGTTCTTGGCGATCCTGGCCATTGGCCTCCTATATGTCTGGCGGAAAGGAGCGCTCGAGTGGGACTGAGGTGCGCAGTTCTCTCGCAAGTGCTTGTGGAGGTCCGGTGCTCGCAGCTGGGGCGTTTCGCATAAGGTAGTTTCGCCGTGGGAATCGAACTGCTCGTTGCCGCCGTAAAGGCCCTGATCGCCATCGGTATGCTGCTCAACCTGGCCGGCATCCTGGGCTGGGTGGAGCGCAAGGGCAGCGCATTGATCCAAGATCGTATCGGCGCAAACCGCGCGGCCATCCTTGGGTTTGCCGGTGCGGGACTGGTGAACACACTGCTGGCCGATCCGATCAAATTCGTGACTAAGGAAGACGTGATCCCGCGCGGCGTGGATCGCCTGCTCCACACCCTGGCGCCGTGCGTGAATTTGCTGCCTGTGATTGTGGCTTTTGCGGCCGTGCCGTTCGGAGACAGGCTGCGCATTGGGGAGCGCGCGATCAACTTACAAGCCGTGGAACTGAACGTGGGGGTGCTGTTCATTCTGGCCATGACCTCGATGGGCGTGTACGGCGTGGTGCTGGGTGGGTGGGCCTCCAACAACCGCCTCTCCTTGCTGGGAGGAATCCGCGGCTCGGCGCAAATGATCTCGTACGAGCTGGCGATGGGCCTGTCCATCGTGGCGGTGGTCATGACCTTTGGCTCGCTCGACCTGCAGGAGATCGTGCGGGCGCAAGGGCACAACATTGCCGGATGGCTGCCGGGCTGGGGAATTTTTTATCAGCCGGTGGCGTTTGCCCTCTTGCTCATCGCCGGTATCGCGGAAAGCAAGCGGGCACCGTTCGACTTGCCTGAAGGAGAATCGGAGATCGTGGCCGGGTATTTCACGGAATACTCCGGCATCAAATACCTCATGTTTTTCATGACCGACTTTGCCGAAATCGCCTTGGTCTCGGCCCTGCTTACAACCTTTTTCTTCGGCGGCTGGCAGGTTCCGTACCTAACCTCGCAAGGCTTCGCCTTTCCGTGGGGCACCACCGTGGAGCTGCCACACTTGCTCGTGGTCTTGCTCCAGGTGGGCTCCTACATGGTCAAGGTCTTCGTTTTCTGCTGGTTCCAGGTGCTGGTGCGCTGGACCATGCCCCGCCTACGTTACGACCAGCTCATGTGGTTCGGATGGAAGGTCCTGCTCCCCGTAGGCATTGCCAACTTGTTGGTAACTGCGGCCGTGTTTTTGTTGCTCCAAGGGTAACGCCATGAGCCCGCTCGTCTTTTTTCTGCTCGCAATCCCGATGGTGCTGTTCTCGCTCGGGGTGGTGTTGGCGCGAAGCCCAGTGCGCTCGGCACTTTCGCTCGTGGTTGCCCTGTTCCTGCTGGCGGCAATGTTCTTCCAGCTCGACGCGCACATGATCGCTGCACTGCAAGTGATCGTATACGCCGGCGCCATCATGGTGCTGTTTTTGTTCGTGATCATGCTTCTCAACCTCCAGCAGGAGCCGGTGGAGGCGGCGCGCCCGGCGCAGCGCGCGATTGCGGTTGCCTTTAGCGTGTTGTTTGTGTTGTCCGTTGGCCTCGCTGCCTTGCGGGGCTTGCCTGCTCTTCCAGGGCCGGGTGTCGAGGGTGCCGTAGCGGGGGCGTTTGGTTCCACCGAGGCGTTGGCCGAGCGGTTGTTCACCCGCCACTTGTTCGCGTTCGAGGTGACCTCGGTGTTGCTGCTGGTAGCGATTGTCGGAGCTGTGGTGGTGGCACGGAGACTGGGGAAATGACCGTTCCGGCGAGCTGGTATTTGGTACTCGCGACGCTGTTGTTCGCCATCGGGGGGCTCGGTGTGCTCATCCGCCGCAATCTGATCGTGATGTTCATGTCGATCGAACTCATGCTGAATGCCGTCAACTTGGCGTTCGTTGCCCTGGCACGGCAGCAGCACGTAATGGACGGGCAGGTCATGGTGTTTTTCGTGATGACAGTAGCTGCGGCAGAGGCGGCCGTGGGCTTAGCCATTATCCTGGCGGTGTTCCGCCATCGCGAAACCGTGAACGCCGATGAAGTGAACCTGTTGCGCTGGTGAACCCATGCACTCCGCTGCGCCCACAATCGTGCACGATGCACCGTTCCTAGTGTGGATCCTGACGCTGCCCGCGCTGGGTACGCTCTTCCACGTGTTCCTTGGCCGGCGACTCGGCAAGACTGCGGTCAGTGTGGTGGGGCCGGGTGTGGTGGGGGGCGCTTTTGGTTTTGCCACCTACGCCTTTTGGCAAGTGTTCAGCGGCGACCCGGGTACGGTTCTCAAACAGGTGCTGTGGCCTTGGCTGCCTGTGGGCCAACTCTCGGTCGCAATTGGCCTCGAAGTCGATGCCCTTTCCGCGGTCATGATTTTAATCGTGACCGGTGTGGGCTTTTTGATCCACGTGTACTCGGTCGGATACATGCACGACGACCCGGGCTACGCGCGCTACTTCGCCTATCTGAACCTCTTTACCTTCTCGATGCTGGTGCTGGTGATGGCCGATAGCCTGCCCTTGTTGTTCGTTGGCTGGGAGGGCGTCGGACTCTGCTCCTACTTGCTGATCGGGTTTTGGTACGACGTCGAGGAAAACGCCAAGGCGGGAAAAAAGGCTTTTATCGTGAACCGTGTTGGTGACGCAGCGTTCCTGATCGGCTTGTTTTTGCTGTTCTGGCATTTGGGCGAGGGGGCTCGCGGTTTGACGTTTCGCGAACTGGCGGCGCAGCTCGAGCACGCTTCACCCACGGTGATCGGCTGGGCGACGCTGCTGCTCTTCATTGGGGCCACCGGGAAGTCGGCGCAGATTCCGCTGTACGTATGGTTGCCGGACGCGATGGCGGGCCCCACACCGGTGAGCGCCTTGATTCACGCCGCCACCATGGTCACCGCCGGCGTGTACATGATTGCGCGCCTGCACTTCTTGTACTTGGCCGCACCCTTCGCCATGCAGGTGGTTGCCACCATCGGCGCTGTCACTGCGCTTTTCGCTGCCACGATTGGGCTCGTGCAGACCGATATCAAGCGCGTGCTCGCGTACTCTACGGTTAGCCAACTCGGCTACATGTTCTTGGGCGTGGGCGTGGGCGCGTTCTCCGCCGGCATCTTTCACCTCATGACCCACGCGTTTTTCAAGGCCTTGCTCTTTCTCGGTAGCGGCAGCGTGATCCACGGGATGGGCGGCGAGCAAGACATCCGCAAAATGGGCGGCCTCTCCCGCTACCAGCCGATCACGTACATCACCTTTCTCATTGGCACCCTGGCCATCGCAGGGGTGCCCGGGCTGTCGGGGTTCTTCAGTAAGGACATGATCCTGGCCGCGGCCTTCGAGAAAAGTCCGTGGTTGTGGGGGCTGGGTTTGGTGACCGCCGGGCTCACAGCGTTTTACATGTTTCGTTTGTTCTTCCTCGTGTTTGCTGGGGAGTGCCGGGCAACGCCTGAGAAGCGCCATCACATCCACGAGTCCCCGCCGAGCATGACCGTTCCGCTCATCATTCTCGCCGTTCTTGCGGTAGTGGGCGGCTACGTGGGACTGCCCCCGATGTGGGCATGGGGTGACCGCTTCGGTGCCTTTCTCGCGCCGAGCTTGTTCGCTGTCGGGCACGGCGAGCACCACGCGGCTGTCTGGTTGGAGTATGCGTTGATGGGTAGTGCGTTAGCGGTGGCCGCACTGGGCATCGCGGTCGCGTACTGGTTTTACGTCGTGCGGCCCGATCTCCCAGAGGCGCTGGCGCAAAACTTGCACGGGCTTTACCGGCTGCTCTTGCACAAATACTACGTGGACGAGCTGTACTCGTACCTGTTCGTCCGCCCCGTTCTCGGCGCAGCCCACTGGCTGTGGAAGCAATTCGATGTGTTGGTGGTGGACGGCGCTGTCAATGGCTCCGCCGAGGCGGTGCGGCAGAGCGGGCACTGGCTGCGCCACTGGCAGACGGGCAACGTGCAGCACTACGCGCTCTCCCTGTTGGTGGGCACGCTCGTGCTACTCGGTTGGCTTCTGAGCAAAGGGAACTGACGGGGTGCAAAGCGCATAAGGAGCACACCAGCCGATGCTTTCAGCGATTGTCTTCTCACCCTTGCTGGCGGCACTCATGCTGCTGTTTATGCGGCCCGAACAGCATGCCGCTCTGCGGCGTGGCGCGCTTGTGTTTTCCTTCATTCCCTTCGCGTTGTCGCTGGTCCTGCTGTGGCGCTTCGACGCCGCCAGCGGCGACATGCAGTTCGTGGAAAGCGTACCGTGGATCCGGGATTTCGGGATCCGCTACGCGCTCGGTATTGATGGCGTGAGCCTCTTTCTCGTTCTGCTCACCACCTTTTTGATGCCGATCGTCATCTTGCAGGCCTGGGATGTTCACAAGCGCCTCAAAGAGTACCTGGTTCTCATGCTGGTGATGGAGACCGGCATGCTGGGTGCGCTGGTGGCCACAGATCTCTTCCTCTTTTACATCTTCTGGGAGGCCATGCTGGTGCCCATGTACTTTTTAGTGGGCATCTGGGGAGGCGAGCGGCGGATTTACGCGGCCCTGAAGCTGGTGCTTTACACCATGGCCGGAAGTCTGCTCATGCTGGTGGCAATCCTCTATTTGGCCATCGCCCATCACCAGCAGGTGGGGCAATACAGCTTCGAGTGGAGCCATCTGCTGCAACTGACCTTCTCGCCCGAAACCGAGAGGTGGTTGTTTGCCGCCTTTGCACTGGCTTTTGCCATCAAGGTGCCGATGTTCCCGCTCCACACCTGGCTCCCGGATGCGCACACAGAAGCGCCCACCGGTGGTTCGGTGATTCTGGCCGGCATCCTGCTCAAAATGGGTACTTACGGCTTCTTGCGCTTCGCCTTTCCGATGTTTCCTCAGGCCGCGCTCGAATTTATGCCGTGGATTGCGGCACTGGCCGTGGTGGGAATCGTGTACGGAGCGCTGGTGTGCATGGTGCAGCCGGACCTCAAGCGCTTGGTCGCCTATAGCTCTGTGAGTCACCTGGGATTCGTCATGTTGGGCATGGCGGCCTGGAACCTACAAGGGGTACAGGGAAGCATTTACCAGATGCTCAATCACGGGCTCTCCACAGGAGCGCTCTTCCTGGCCGTGGGCGCGATTTACGAGCGGCGGCACACGCGCCTCATTGCCGAGTTCGGTGGGCTATGGGCGCGCCTGCCGGTGTACGCAGCGATCTTTTTGGTTGTTGTGTTGTCGTCAGTAGGCTTGCCCGGACTGAACGGGTTCGTGGGAGAATTTTTGATCTTGTTGGGATCCTTTGCTCGCTTCCCGCTGGCGGCTGTGCTGGGAACCACAGGCGTGGTGCTCGGCGCGGTGTACTTGTTGTGGATGTTCCAGCGAGTGATGTTCGGCCCGCTGAAAAACCCAAAGAACGAAACCCTGAACGATTTGTCGTGGCGGGAGATCGCCATGTTCGCCCCGTTGGTTGCCGCTTTCTTGCTCATGGGACTGTATCCGAAGCCGTTCTTCGAGCGAATGGAGCCCGCCGTGCGGCAGACCTTGGCACGCGTCGAAGCGAAGCGACCCGCGCACACCGCGAGCGCGTCTGCACGCCCAAGCCTGCCGGCTCGGGGGCACGTAGCGGCACGGGGGGAGGGACAGCAGTGACCGGTCCGATCGTGTTCCCGGAAATCTCCTGGTTGGCACTCCTGCCGATCCTGCTCTTGCTCGGCACGTCATTGCTTGTCTTGCTCGCCGACTTGTGGAGCGAAGGCCCGGATTACGACGCATTGGGTTGGCTCGGTCTGATCGGACTGGGCGCCACGGTCTTGAGCTGCCTGTTGCTTTGGAAGCAGCAAGTCACGACGCTTGCCGGCGTTGTCGTGCTCGACCGCTACGGGCTGTTCTTTACGATGTTGTTCTGTCTCGGTGCTGGCCTCTCGATTTTGCTGTCCATGAATTACCTGGAGACCACCGATATTCGCACCGGCGATTACTACACGCTGATCCTGTTCTCCACCTTGGGCATGGTGCTGATGGCCACAAGCCCCGATTTGATCGTGATTTTCCTCGGCCTGGAGGTGATGTCCATCGCTGCCTACGCGCTGGCCGGCATCTGGCGCACGCAGGTACGTGCCAGTGAAGCGGCGCTCAAGTACTTTTTGCTGGGCGCTTTTGCTTCTTCCTTCTTGTTGTTCGGAGTCGCTTTGCTCTTCGGGGCTAGCGGCAGTACGCTGTTGCCGGACATCGCGCACGTTGCCCGCTCCGCCTCTGGCGACCAGCGTTTCTTGCTGGTCGCGGGTACGGCGATGTTGCTGGCGGGCTTCGGCTTCAAGGTGGCGGCAGCGCCCTTCCATAGTTGGGCGCCGGATGTGTACGAAGGTGCCCCGACGCCGGTAACTGCGTTCATGGCCGCAGGCATCAAAGCCGCGGGGTTTGCCGCCTTTGTGCGCGTGTTTTTCGACGCCTTGGGTCCACTGGCGGCAGACTGGCGCGAGGTTTTGTGGTGGCTGGCGGTGGCCACCATGACCGTAGGAAACGTGAGCGCTTTGGTGCAGCGGAACATCAAGCGGTTGCTGGCGTACTCGAGTATCGCGCACGCCGGCTACGTGCTGGCAGGGATGGTTGCGGGGAGCAACTTGGGCGGGGCCGCCGTGCTTTTTTACTTGGTCGTGTACACGCTCATGACGTTGGGAGCGTTTGCGGTCGTGGTCGCTTTGGGCCGGCGTGGCCAGCCGAACGAAAACCTGGAGGACTTTGCTGGCGTCGGCCTGCGTAGCCCGTTCCTCGGCTTTGCCATGACTGTGTTCATGCTGTCCCTGGCGGGGGTCCCCCCGTTTGCAGGGTTCGTGGCCAAGTTTTATTTGTTCAGCGCCACCCTTCAGGCCGGTTATGTAGGGCTCACCGTGCTCGGCGTCCTCAACAGCTTGGTGTCGGTTTACTATTACGTGGGCGTGTTGGTGAAAATGTACATGAGCGAGGTCGAACTGCAGGTTCTGCCTGCGGCCGAGCGCCCCTACCTACTGGCGACGCTCGTCGTCGCGATTAGTGGCACGCTGCTGCTGGGTTTGTTTCCGTCCGCGTTGTTCGAACTGGCCCGCCGCTCCTTCTTGGCCTTGAGCTGAAGCGAGTTTCTGACTCTCGGCTCCCAGCAAGTGTGAACCCTTTGCCTTCGGCGGCGGTTTCCTGCTTGTCCGGCCAGCGCGTGCAGCGTAAGGTGAGCAGCACGCGGAGGCGAACACCATGGTCGAAAAAACAATCGAGCTTACGGCCACCTCTAGCTCGAGCATCGAAGAAGCGGTCAATGTGGCGGTGGCGCGCGCGGCGGTCACAATCCAAAATATCCGCCGCTTCCGCATCAAGGAGGTGCGAGGGGTCATCGAGAATGGCGCCGTGGCCCAGTGGCAGGTAACCATTGACCTCTCGTTCGTGGTCAGCGAGCGGATTCACGAGTGATCTGGGTGCAGTCGCTGGCGCAACGCGCGGCGGGGTAGGGCGGAGAAAGCGAACGATGGAACTCGCACCCAAACAGGTGGCCGACGGGGTCTTCATGCTGACCCTGCCGCTGCCCATGCGCCCCAGCCACGTGCACGTTACCCTGGCCAAGGCCGGGGATGCTTGGGTGCAGTTCGACACCGGGATGTTTACCGCTGAAACCCTGGACTCCCTACAGCGCGCTTGGAGCGAGTTAGGAGTGGCCGCGAGCGCCATCCGTTTGTTGCTCGTTACCCATCACCATCCGGACCATTTTGGCGCCTCCGCCACGTTACACGAGATGACCGGCGCGCCGGTGTCTTTGCATCCTGCCGAGGTGGAGGCTGCGCAACATTACACGCGTAGGCAGCACAGCCCCGTAGCGTTGGAGTTTTTCCGCGCGAACGGCATCCCCTTCGATCGCTTCGGCTACGTTCCGGCAGTAGGTGAGTTTTGGTCGGCCGTCTACCGGCCGGCGACGGAGACCCAACCGCTGGCTGACGGGCAGCGCTTCGAACTCGAGGACTTGGTGATCGAAACCATTGCCACCCCAGGACACACCGCTGGCCACTGTGTTTTTTACCTGCCCAAGCAAAAAATCTTGATCTCCGGAGACCACGTGCTGCCAAAAATCACTCCCCATATTGGTCGCTTTCCGGCTGGGCCCCAAAACCCGCTGGCGGATTACTTAGCTTCGTTGCGCAAGCTGGAATCACTCGAGGTAGCGGCTGTGATTCCAGCGCACGGCCCGGTGTTTTCCCACCTGAAGGCTCGGATTCAGCAAATCTCGCAGCACCATCAGTATCGTTTGCGCGAAATGCTGGCCGCGGTTCACGGCCAAGCGCGGACCGCCTATGAGGTGGCGGCCATGGCCTGGGGCTTCGATGAGCGTTCGCCCCTGCAAATCCAATTCCCCGCTACGTTCGAAGCGCTAGCGCACCTGGAGTATCTGCGCTCACAGGGGCAGGTGGAGCGGTTCGAGCGAGGCGGGCGGGTGCACTATCACGCCGTTGCTTGAACGCTCACTCGCGAGGCGATTTTCGGGTACGCCACGGAGAGAGCTGCAACAAATGCTCTGTGCAATACACGCACCCAGTTCTTGAGCCTGCGATCAGATCAAACTCGCCAAGCGCGTACAGCCGCGCGCGCGCTTACTCTTGTGCCTACGATCTGGAAACGTCCGGCGCACCAGAACAGCACAAGTGAGCTGTCCTGGCGCGCCGGAAAGCGATCTAAAGCGACTTCTTTGCGAAGTACCAGTCAACGACTTCGAGCGATTTGTCTTTCGCGCGCTCCTCTGCGGCGGGCAAGGTTGTGGGCGCTGGAACGATCACTTTGTCGCCCGGCTTCCAACCCTCCGGCGTAGCCACGTTCTTGCTCTTATTGAGCTGGAGCCCTTGCAGGACACGCAGGATTTCGTCCACGCTGCGCCCGTTGGTGAGCGGGTAGTAAATCATGGCCCGCAAGATCCCTTCATCATCAATGAAGAATACGCAGCGTACCGTGGCGGTGGAGCTAGCCCCTGGGTGGATCATGCCGTAGAGCTGCGCAACCTTCATGTCGAGGTCAGCAATCAAGGGGTAGTCAATTTTGACCCCGAAGTGCTGCTCCATGTTGCGGATCCAAGCTAAGTGCGAATAGATGCTGTCGATACTGAGGCCGATCAGCTGCGTATTGAGTTTTTTGAACTCCTCGTGCCGGCGGGCGAACTCGGTGAGTTCAGTGGTGCACACCGGAGTGAAATCGGCTGGATGCGAGAAAAGGATCACCCACTTGCCACGAAAGTCCGAGAGCTTGATCGGGCCGAACGTGGACAGCGCCTCGAAGTCCGGCGCAGGCTCGTTGAGCCGAGGTAGGGAACGGGGTGCTTGCGTTTCCATCGCTACTTACCTCCTTTTCGACTGGAATTGGCTGCTGACCAAGAGACGTTCTTGCCGCGCACGACCGACCTAGTTGGTGGGCGCGCCGGTTTCGAAGTACGCGGTAGCAACACTATTGCGGAGCGAGCTTTACCAAGTCAAGAAAGCACCCTTGGGAAAACACACGCGCTGCCACCTTCGATGGGCGGAAAATACGCCGAGTCGCTCCACAGGCTGGGGGCTCCGAATTCCCCCGGGAGCAACGAGTTCTGGCGCTCGAAGTGTGCCGCGCTGGTTGTGGAGCAGGCCAGCGATTGCTGGGACGCAGCGTGCTCTAGCACTCACTCTGTGTAGCCATCTCGGTCGGTCCGCGCACTCCGCAGCGGTACAGCACGCTCGTAGGTTTGGCTCATCAGGGGGCTCGAAAGGAGGAAGTCCGCTGTGGCGCGGTTGCAGGCAATCGGCAAGTTATGCACCACGGCGATGCGCAGGAGAGCTTTGACGTCCACGTCGTGCGGTTGCGGCTCGAGCGGGTCCCAGAAAAAGATCACGCAGTCTAGCCGCCCCTCGGCAACGGCAGCTCCGACTTGCTGGTCGCCCCCCAGCGGGCCGCTCAAGAAGCAGGTGACCTCCAGTCCGAGTTCTTTCCGCAACAAGGCCCCCGTGGTGCCGGTAGCGTAAAGCTCGTGCGCGGCCAAAGTGCCTCGATTGAAGCACGCCCAGTCGAGTAAGTCTGCCTTGCAGTGGTCGTGCGCAATGAGCGCAATGCGCTTGCGAACACCCATGGAACGGTTCCGTAGCCAGTGGTCCATGCTTCTTTACGCTAGCAGCCCGGCGAAGTCGGCAAAGCGCGAGCTGGGAGCGGACAAGCGAAAGTGCGCGGCCCGCATGCTTCAGGGACTTGCGCGTGTTGTTCCGGCGAGAGGGCCGTGCTAAGCGGGCCAGACTAAACCCAGTGGGAGGAGAATACGCATGAAGCAGCGGTGGATGGTCTTGTTGGCCCTACTCGCGGGCCCGTGGGCGGTGCACGCGCAAGACACGGGCAAAATCGCCGAATACTTCAAACGCAAAGCGAACGTGCCGCCCAACCAGCAGGTAACGGTGAGCGAGCTGACTGCTTCCAAAATCAAGGGCGCGAAAGAAGGAACGATTCAGGTCGGCAACCAGAAGCAGTCCTTTATCGTGTCTGAGGACGGCCGCTACGTCGTGTTTGGTGAGGTGGAGGATCTGACCGTAGACCCATTTGCCGCGGTCATGAAGAAGATCGATCTCAAAGGGCGCCCATTTAAAGGGGCCAAAGATGCGAAAGTCACGATCGTCGAGTACTCCGATTTTCAATGCCCCTTTTGTAAGCGTGGCTACGACACGATTGAGACGCAGGTCCTCAAAGAATACGGCGATAAGGTGAGGTTTTACTACAAGCATTTGCCGCTGCCGTTCCACCCCTGGGCGGAACCTGCTTCCATCGCCACCGAGTGCGCGCTCCAGCAGAAGGAGTCCGCGTACTGGAAGCTGTATGCGTATTACTTTGAGAACCAAAAGGAGCTGAACCCACAAAACTTGAAGGACAAGACCTTAGAGGCCCTCAAAGACACCGGTATTGACATCGCCAAGTTCACGGAGTGCTACGACAACAAGAAAACTCTGGACGTGGTGAAGGTGCAGGCAACGGAAGCGCAAAGCCTCGGAATCCAGGGGACCCCGGGCTTCATCATCAACGGCCGGGCGTTAAAGGGCGCGTATCCCTTCGAGCAGTTCAAAGCGATCATTGACGACGAGCTAGCGCGGGCCAAGTAAGGACGCGTTCGGCGCTTCGTTCACTCTGCTCGAAGAAACCCGCTGGCACTGGGGCCGTTGCTGTAGCAACACGGCAGCGGGAACCCCGGGGCGGAGGGCAATGACGATTGGGGGCGGGAGCGATCCCGGCCCCCCAATCGTTTTTTTGCTTTGCTGCTGGACAGCGGTTCCGGGTGTCTTCCCTTAACGCGCGCACTCCGATAGTCGCTGCCGGAGGGAGTTGACCGTCATGCTTCGGACCCCGATTTGCGACTTGCTCGGCATCGAGTATCCGATTGTGCTCGCAGGCATGGGTGGTGTTTCTATGCACCGGCTGGTTGCGGCGGTCTCAAACGCCGGTGGGCTGGGCGTACTCGGTGCCGCCACCTTGGATGCACAGGGCCTGCGGGAAGAGATCCGTAAGGTTCGGGAACTCACCGATCGCCCGTTTGCCGTGGATTTGCTTGCGCCGATCCCCGACATGATCCGCCCGCAAATGCAGGTGATTTTCGAAGAGCAGGTGAAAATTTTCGTGGCTGGCCTTGCCGTACCGCAGGAGTTTATCGCGGAAATGCACGAGCGCGGCATGATCGTGATTGTCATGACCGGCAAGGTGCAGCACGCGGTCAAGGCGGAAAAGGCGGGGGCGGATCTTGTGGCGGCGCAAGGCACCGAAGCGGGTGGCCACACGGGTGAGGTGGGCACGATGGCGTTGGTGCCGGCCACGGTGGACGCGGTGCGCATTCCGGTGTTGGCTGCCGGCGGCATCGCCGACGGTCGCGGCTTGGTGGCAGCGTTGGCTCTCGGTGCGCAGGGCGTCGTTATGGGCACGCGCTTTATCGCCACCCCAGAAGCGCAGGCCGATCCGCGTTACCGCGAGGCCATCGTGCGCAGTGGCGAGTCCGACACCATCCGCACTCGCTGTTACACCGGAAAACCGGCGCGCGCCATTCGCAACCCATACAATCAGGAGTGGGAGCGGCGGGCACACGAGATCCTTCCGTTCCCTGCGCAGGTCGGCGTCTCCGTGCAGCAAGGGGTGATGGATTACATGGGGGTCGGACGTGGTGCCGACCCGGAACGTACATTTATGCCCGCCGGGCAGGGGATGGGCATCATCCGCGAGATCAAACCTGCCGCAGAAGTGGTGCGGGACGTCGTACGGGAAGCGGAGCAGACTTTGGCGCTGCTTGCACGCCTACGAGGTTGAATCAGTGCTCCGCATTGGGTGACTCTGCATCCACTTCCACGGGCGGGTGCCCGTACTCCTCACGGTAAATCCGTGCAAAGGCAACCAGCAGCGCGACCACGGCCGGTGCCAAAAATAGGCCGAGAAATCCGTACACTTGCAAGCCGCCCAAGATCGCGAAAAACAGCACGATGGTCGGAATGCGGGTGCGCCCGCCAATGACGAGGGGGCGGATGAAGTTGTCTATCGTGCCGATGACCAACGTGCCCCACAGCACTTGGATGACGGCGCGCACGGTCTCGCCCGTGGCGAAGAGGTAAATTGCGACTCCGCCCCAGGCCACCGGTGTGCCCATGGGAATCAGAGCCATGAGCGCGGTGGC
Organism: Myxococcales bacterium; assembly: GCA_037445065.1. Classification (GTDB taxonomy): domain Bacteria; phylum Desulfobacterota; class Binatia; order HRBIN30; family HRBIN30; genus JBBILD01. Next base: position 136,401 of record JBBILD010000010.1, on the reverse strand, counting down.
GCAACCGAGAAAGACGGCGAACGGAACTCCCAGCACGACGTAACCAACACCCGCCAAAAATCCCTGTGCCAGAGCCGTGAGCAAGGTTCCCTGCACGACAGCGGTGAGAGTTTCGGTGAAGCGAGCGAGCACAAGTTCCCGGTGCTCCACCTCCATGGGTAAGAGTTCCTCGAACCCAGCCAGCATGCGTGCGCCGTCCCGCAAAAGGAAAAACAACGCCACCGTGCAAAGGAAGAAGTCAATGAGAAAACCAACCACGTTCTTTGCGATACCGGTAGCTTGCGTGACGAGAAAGCCGCTGATGGCATTGGTGGTTTTGAGCCCGATGCCGGGTAGGTCGAGCTTCCAAGTTGCGGCCAGGGGGGAGAACCAGTCCCACAATTCGCGCAAGAGCGAGTTCCCCAACCAGGCCTGGACCTTGGCGAGCCCACCGCCGGCAATGAAGGCCGAAACCCGCTCGTATAAGAGCACAGACTCGGTGGCCACCAGGGTCACGACAAGCAACGTCGGCACGATGACAACGCCAATCACAACCGTGGTCAGTAGGAAGGCGGCCAGACTTGCCCGCCCCCGTAACCAGCGCACTAGCCGCACTTGCAGGGGGTGGAAGGTCACAGCCAGAAGAATCGCCCACGCAAGGGGAGCCAAAAAGCCGGAAAACACCAGGTACAATTGGTAAAGCAGGAACAAGAACGCCCCGAAAAAGAAGGCAGCGAACACTTGTTGCCGGCTCATCGGCGGGCAACGTTACCAGCGTTCAGAGCAAGCGGCAAATCCGCTGGGTGCGCGCGAAATGAAGCTCGCAGGCGGCAACGTGGTTCTCATCGGCATGCCGAGCTCGGGGAAGAGCACGGTGGGGCAGATGCTTGCCCAGCGCCTGGGTAAGGCGTTCGTAGATACCGACCTTTTGCTCGAGCAGCGTCATGGCCGAGCGGTGAAGGACATCTTGGCCGAACACGGGCCGGAGGGTTTCCGCGCCCTGGAAGAAGAGGTGATGCTCTCCCTACGTTGTACCGATTCAGTGGTCGCCACCGGAGGCAGTGTGGTGTACAGCGAGCCTGCCATGCGCCACCTGTGCTCCCTCGGTACGGTGGTGTACCTGCAGGTGGAGTTGACCCGGTTGCAGGAGAGGATTGGCGACTTGGAGCAGCGAGGGGTGGTGCGCCGTGCGGGCCAATCACTCGCTTCGCTGCTCGCCGAGCGTGGCCCCTTGTACGAAAAGTACGCCGACTACACGGTGCCAGCGTCCAACTTGTCTCCTGCGGAGGTGGTGCAGCGCATCGTTTCCTTCCTTGACGAGGCGCAGGGCGGCTGGTAGCAAACAGCGCCGCAAAAACCCTGGCGCAGCACGCTCGAGCAACAGGAAGAGCGGTTGTGCAGGGCAGTGCAGGCACGTAGCTCAGTGGGAGAGCGCTTCCTTGACGCGGAAGAGGTCGGCGGTTCAATCCCGCCCGTGCCTACTTTCTTCGCCGCCCCGGCGCCAGCGTGGGTTCCATGGCAGTACGAGTGATATACGCAGACGGTTCGCAAATCGAGTTGCCGGATGGCAGTTCGGCGGCAGACGCCCTTGCACAAAAGCGGCTTCTCGGCAGCGACGTGATTGCCGCCAAGGTCAATGGCGAAGTCGTGGACCTCTCGCGCCCACTTCCCTGCGAGGCACATGTCGAGCCGGTGCGCGCAGACAGCCCTGAGGGTTTGGAAGTCTTGCGCCACTCTTCCGCTCACTTGATGGCGCAGGCCGTTAAACGGCTGTTTCCGGAGACGCAGGTCACCATCGGCCCGGTAATCGAGAACGGCTTTTACTACGACTTTTCGCGGCCCGAGCCGTTTACCCCCGAAGACCTCGAACGCATCGAACGGGAAATGTCGGAGATCGTACGCGCAAACTACCCGGTTCAGCGCGAAGAGTGGCCGAAAGAGCAAGCCATTGATTTTTTTCGCAAACAGGGTGAGCAGTACAAGGTCGAGATTATCCAGGGCATTCCCGATCCAATCGTTTCGGTGTACCGGCAAGGGGAATTCACAGACCTGTGTCGCGGCCCGCATGTGCCCTCCACGGGTAAGATCCGCGCTGTCAAGCTCACCCATCTAGCGGGCGCTTATTGGCGCGGTGACGCACGCAACGAAATGCTGCAGCGGATCTACGGAACAGCTTGGGCAAGTGAAAAGGATCTAAAAGCCTACCTGGAACGGCTCGAGCAAGCCAAGCAGCGCGATCACCGGCGCTTGGGCCAGCAGCTCGACTTGTTCTCCCTCCACCCGATTTCGCCGGGCTCGCCGTTTTTCCACCCGAAGGGCACGATCGTGTACAACGAACTCGTCCAGTTCATCCGGGGCTTGTACCGGCGCTACGGCTACACCGAAGTGATCACTCCGCTGATCTTCAAGACCGAGTTGTGGAAAACCTCTGGCCACTACGACGCTTTCCGCGACGACATGTTCCTCATGCAGGTGGATGAGGAAGAGTACGGGATCAAACCGATGAACTGCCCGGGCCACTGTTACTTGTACGCGACGCGCAAATATTCGTATCGCGACCTGCCGGTACGCTTTGCGGACTTTAGCCGCCTGCACCGGCTCGAACCTTCGGGCACGCTGACTGGCCTCACTCGCGTGCGCTCGATGGCCCAGGATGATGCCCACATCTTCTGCACGCCCGAACAAATGGAGCAGGAACTGGAACTGTTCGTGACCATGACCCGCGAGGTGTACGACACCTTTGCCTTCGAGGACATCCGCGTCAGCGTGCAGACCCGCCCCGAGAAGTTCCTCGGCCGCCCAGAGCTATGGGAGCAAGCCGAAGCCGCCTTGCGCCGGGTGGCCGAGGCGAGCGGATATCCGGTAACGGTGTTGCCGGGCGAGGGCGCGTTTTACGGGCCCAAGATCGGCTTCGATGTGCACGACGTGCTGGGGCGGTCCTGGACTCTGGCTACCGTCCAAATTGATTGCGCGATGCCCGAGCGCTTTGGCCTCGAATACGTCACTGCCGCTGGTACGACCGCCACCCCGGTGATGCTACACCGCGCTGTGCTGGGCTCACTCGAACGCTTTATCGCCATGCTTCTCGAGCACACAGGCGGCGAGCTGCCCCTATGGTTGGCGCCAGTGCAAGTGCGTGTTCTCACCCTCACCGAGCGGCAGGTGGCCTACGGCAAAGAGGTAGCCGAGCGCTTGCGGGCGGAAGGCTTCCGGGCTGAGCTGGACGATCGCAACGAAAAACTGGGCTACAAGATCCGCGAAGGCCAGTTACAGAAAATCCCCTTCTTGCTGGTAGTCGGCGACCGGGAAGCCAGTGAACGGACGGTAGCGCCGCGCAGCCGGAGCAAGGGGGTGGAGCCGAGTGTGCCCTTGGAGGAATTCGTGCAGCGCTTGCGCGCCGATGCCTCGGCAGCCATAAAGCGCGGCCTGCACTGAGAGGCGAGAAACGGAGAAGGAGACGCGACCATGAAGCTCAAGACGAACCGCGGTGCCGCGAAGCGATTCAGAGTAACAGCCACGGGAAAGATCAAACGAAGCCGGGCCTATCACCGCCACATCCTCACCACTAAGGGGAGGAAGCGCAAGCGCCAGCTCCGCAAAGCCACACTGACGGATAGCGCCAACGTCAAGACTATCCGCCGGTTGATGCCCTACGCGTAAAGACGACCTTGTTGCGAATCGGCCAGCGTGTTAGTTGGCCGCAGTTTTGTAGGAGTCCGAAATGCCACGCGCGAAAAGAGGTTTTAAGGCTCGACGTCGCCGCAAAAAAATCATGAAGCTCGCCAAGGGCTACGTGGGCGGCAGGCGGCGGCAATACCGGCAAGCCCGGGAGACGGTGGAGCGAGGCCTGTGCTACGCGTATCGGGACCGCAAAGCCCGCAAGCGGGACTTCCGCAGGTTGTGGATCGTGCGCATCAATGCGGCAGCGCGCACGCACGGGCTGACCTACAGTAAGTTCATGTACGGTTTGGGGAAGAGCGGCGTAGTGGTGGACCGGAAGGCTCTGGCCGAGCTTGCGGTCGTGGATCCACAAGCGTTCGGAAACTTTGCTCAAATGGCGAAAGCGGCTCTTGCGGCCTGAAGAGGGAAGCGCGCCCCGCACGAGGACGACCGATCGGGTGGAAGCTGGGGGGCGTCCTAGCAAGCGGTGCCGGCGGGAGGCCGGCGCGGCGAATAGGGGACGACTTGCATGGAAGGGCGCCTAGAGACGCTACGGCAGGAGGCCTTGGCGACCCTGGAGACAGCGCGTACCGAGGAAGAAGTGGAAGCGGTGCGCGTTCGTTACCTGGGGCGGAAGGGAGAGTTGACTGGCCTCGTGCGTTCGCTGCGCGACGTGCCGGCCGAAGAGCGCCCCCGCGTTGGTTCCCTCCTGAACCGCATTAAGGAGGAGTTGGAAGAGAAGATCGAGCGAGCCCGCGCCGAGGTGCAGGCTCGCTCCCGTCTCGAGCGGCTGCGCCGGGAAGCTGTTGATATCACCGTGCCTGGGAAGCGGCGGCTGCTCGGGCGGCTGCATCCGGTTACACGGACGATCGAGGAGGTCGTGGACGTCTTTGTTGCGCTCGGCTTCGAACTGGCCACCGGGCCCGATATCGAAGACGATTACCACAACTTTACCGCCTTGAATTTTCCTCAGGATCACCCCGCGCGTGACATGCAGGACACCTTCTTTGTTCGCGGCGGGAACCTGCTCCGCACTCACACCTCTCCGGTCCAAATCCGGGTCATGGAAAACCGCCAGCCACCGCTTCGCATCGTCGTGCCGGGGGCTACCTACCGTCACGACGACGATGTCACGCACTCTCCCATGTTTCACCAGGTGGAGGGGTTCTTGGTAGACCGGCACGTGAGCATGGCAGACCTCAAGGGTACGTTGACTTTTGCCCTGCGACAGATGTTCGGCCCGGAAACCAAGGTGCGGTTTCGCGCCAGCTTCTTCCCGTTCACTGAGCCCAGTGCTGAGGTGGACATTGCTTGCTTGCTGTGTGCCGGGCGTGACCGCAACTGCCGCGTTTGTAAGGGCTCGGGGTGGCTTGAGATCCTGGGTGCGGGCTTGATTGATCCTAACGTCTTTCGCGCGGTCGGGTACGATCCAGAGAGCGTGTCTGGTTTTGCCTTCGGCCTGGGGGTCGAACGTGTGGCTATGCTCAAGTACCAGATCAACGACATCCGTTTGTTTACCACCAACGACCTGCGCTTCCTGCGCCAGTTTCCGTGAGGTCGCCCCGTGCGCGTAAGCTGGAATTGGGTACGGGAGTTTGTCGAGGTAGGAGATTCACCGTATGAGATTGCCGATCGCCTGACCATGGCCGGCCTCGAAGTGGAGGCCATCGAGCGAGTGGGGGAGCAACTCGGCGATGTGTTGATCGGGGAGCTGGTTGCGGTTCGGCCGAATCCGGTGTTGCCGGGACTACGCTTGTGCGAGGTACGAACGAGCCCGGAGTTGATTACCACCGTCCTTTCGCCGCTTGCGGGACTGCAAGCGGGGGCACGCGTGGCGCTCGCACCGCTCGGTGCGCACCTGCCATCCGGCAAAACGGTGGCCTACGCGGAAGAGGGGGGCGTGCGCTCCCTCGGGCACATTTGCAGTGAGGCGGACCTCGGGCTCGGCCCGGATTCCGAACGAGCGCTGATCGTAGACGAAGACGCTCCCGTTGGTGCTTCCCTGGCAGAGCACTTGCGTCTCGAGGACTTCGTGCTCGAAGTCGCGGTGACCCCAAATCGCGGGGATTGCCTCAGCGTCCTCGGCATTGCGCGCGAAATCGCGGCGCTCACCGGCGCTCGCCTCAAGCGACCGCGATGGCACCTAGCGGAGCGCGGCGAAGAGACCGAGCGCCTGGTGAGCGTGCGGATTGCTGATGAGGTAGGCTGCCGCCGTTATGTGGCGCGCGTCGTAACGGGCGTGCAAGTGGCACCCTCGCCTCTGTGGTTGCAGTATCGTTTGCGCAGTGTGGGTCTGCGCCCGATCAACAATGTTGTGGATGTAACCAACTACGTCCTTTGGGAACGCGGGCAGCCGCTGCACGCCTTCGACTTCGATCGCTTGCCGGCAAAGGAAATCGTGGTGGATCGAGCCCGAGAGGAGATTCCATTTCAAACCTTGGATGGTGTGGACCGGCGTCTGGATGCGGACGACGTGGTGATCTTTGCCGGCGCAACTCCGGTGGCGATTGCTGGGGTGATGGGTGGGGCGAACTCCGAAGTCCATGCCGGAACGAGCATGGTGTTGCTGGAGAGCGCTTGGTTCTCGCCGGTGGCCGTACGCCGCACCGCACGCCGGCTCGGCTTGCGGACCGAGGCATCGTATCGCTTCGAGCGGGTCGTGGACATCGAGGGAGTGGCGGCCGCGGCGGACCGCGCGGCCGGATGGATCGCCGAACTGACTGGAGGCCAAGTGGCGCGGACGCGGGTGGACGTCTACCCGCGCCCCGCAGAGCCAGCACCGATTGCCCTGCGCCTCAAGCGAGTTGGAGAATTGCTGGGCGTCGAAGTGCCGAGACAGCAAGTGGTGCAAGTGCTCAAGCGCCTCGGGATGGAGGTCACCTCCGCTCCCCACGCCACGCTAAACGTAGTCCCGCCTAGCTACCGGAGCGACCTCGAGCGGGAAATTGATCTCGTGGAAGAGGTGGCGAGGGTCGTCGGGTACGAGCAGATCCCCGTTGAGTTGCCAGCGGGCACAGTGAACGGCAAAGGCTTGGGTGAGACGGAGGCTGTCTGCCGCGAGGTGCGCCGCTTCCTGATGGCGCAGGGGTTTTGCGAAGCCGTGCCCCTGGCCTTTGCCTCGCACGAGGAAAATCAACACTTCCCGGGAATCGTTTCAGAGCGGTCTGCGGTGGTGCTGTTAAATCCCCTCTCGCAAAACGATGCAGAGATGCGGCTAAGCCTCACCAGCAGCCTGGTTCGGTTGGTGCGGCACAACCTCGCCCAGGGGGAAGACGCGGTTGCTTTGTTCCTGCTTGGCAAAGTGTTTTGGGAAGAGCGTGGAGCCCGCGAGCGACTGCATCTGGGCGGGGTGGTGTGCCCGCGTTTCGCCGCCGAAGGGATCGGAGTGCGGCGGCTGCACACCGAATTTGCCGACCTCAAGGGCGTGGTGGTCTCGCTGCTCGAATTGCTCGGCATCCATCAACACGTGCAATGGCAACGTGCAGAGTCGCTTCCCGGGTTCCATCCCGGACAATGCGCTCAACTTGTCCTGCAGGGCCACGTGCTCGGCGTCGCCGGCGGGCTTCACCCAGACCTCGAAGAGGCGTACGAACTCGCCCACCCTTGCTGGGTGTTCGAACTTGACTTGGAAACAGGGCTCCAGTATCGTCCGCGCCGCGTGACGTTCCGGGAGTGGCCTCGCTTCCCGGAAGTGAAGCGGGATCTGGCGGTGGTGGCGGAGGGGCACTTTCCGGCTGGCGAGGTGGTTCGTTTTGTTGAGGGGTGCAAGTCAGCCATGCCGTGGATTGAAGAGATTGCTGTTGTGGATGAATACAGCGGGCCGCCGATCCCGCCTGGCAAGAAGAGCCTTACCTACGCCATCTCGTACCGGGCTGCCGATCGGACGCTGACCGACGCAGAGGTCAACCAGGCGCACGCCGAACTGACAACCCGAATTGTTCGAGAGTTGGGAGTGACCCCGCGCTGACCCCTTAGGGTAGGTCGAGGAGCCGTGTGTGACCCTGACCAAGGGCCAGATCGTTGAGCAAGTCGCGCAGCGGTTGAACTGCTCGAAGGCGGAAGCCGCCTCCTTGGTGGACTCCTTCTTCGAGATCATCAAGGAAAGCCTGGCGCGGGGAGAATTGGTCAAGTTGTCTGGTTTTGGGTCGTTTCGGGTTCGGGAGAAACGACCCCGCAGGGGGCGCAATCCACAAACCGGGGAGCAACTGACCATCAGTGGCCGGCGTGTGATCTCTTTCCGCGCGAGCCCCGTTCTGCGCCGCTTACTCGTACAAAAAACCGGCTCCCCTGCCTTGCAACGGGCAGCGGGTGGCCAAGGCTGACCCCTGTGCCTGGGGCGGCGAGTGTCACGGCTTTGCCTCTTTCCTTACATTTGTGTGCGGCGCGCCAGCGAGCCTGCGGCCGGAAAATGGCGCCGCCGTTGTCTCGCGTGGGCACATGGCTTGCTGAGCGGAGTGGCGAATCCGTGAGGAGACACATGGAATGATTACCTACGAGCTGCCATTGCCGCCGCCTCTCTCCTCACTGCTCCGCACCCTCCTGCTGGGGCGTTTGTTGTGGGGAGAAAGGGCGCGCTTGAGCCTGCCGGAGTTGAGCCAGTCTCTCGGCGTGCCAGAAGCGGAACTGCGCCGCGCCTTGTACCTGTTGTACCGTGTCCGCTGGGTTTGGTTCGATGCGCGCGAGCTAGTGGTTGGCCTTACTGCGGAGGGGGAGGAGTACTTCATGTCAGAGCAGCGCCTTTGCTGAGGCCCAAGCGCGCAAGCTGCCGGTTGAGTTTTCTCATTGCGGCTCGCTATAAGGCCTGCCACCCCAACACAGGAGCAAACGGGGCGTAGCGCAGCCTGGTAGCGCACTCGCTTGGGGTGCGAGTGGTCGTGGGTTCAAATCCCGCCGCCCCGATTGCCTCGCCAATCGCGCCCGGGGCCGCGCAAAATTGCTTGCCCCCGTAGAGGGTGTTAGCTTGCGCGCGTGGCGATTCTGGTCAGCAACGACGACGGCATTGCATCCGCCGGCTTGCAGGCGTTGGTGGCGGCGCTGGAGGGGTTGGACGAAGTCTGGGTCGTTGCCCCCGACCGCAACCAAAGTGCCGTGAGCCACGCCCTTACTTTGCATCGCCCGCTTCGCATCGAGCCGGTAGGGGAGCGCCGCTTTGCCGTGGACGGTACACCGACCGACTGCATCACCTTGGCCATTCACGCCATCTTGCCGGAACGCCCGCGCCTGGTTGTTTCAGGGATCAACCACGGTGCGAACCTGGGGGAGGATGTCACCTACTCTGGTACGGTTTCTGCCGCTATGGAAGCCACCCTACTCGGAGTGCCCGGCATTGCTGTGTCGCTGCTCGGTACGGACGAATTCGACTTCACAGCCGCCGCCGCGTTTAGCCGGGCGCTTGCCGCCGTGGTTCTGGAGCACGGTTTGCCTCCCGATACCTTGCTGAACGTGAACGTGCCGGCGGGACCGCGCGAGACCATCAAAGGGCACGTGCTCACCCGGCAAGGCAAGCGCCGCTACAGCGATGTGATTGTGGAAAAAGTCGACCCGCGTGGAAAAAAGTACTACTGGATCGGCGGGGGACAGGTGGACGTGGAGGCGGGTGAGGGAACGGATTACGCCGCCGTACACGCGGGCTATATCTCTGTGACGCCGCTGCACCTCGACCTGACCAATTACTCCTCCTTGCCGCAGCTGGCCGGTCTCAAAATCCCGTGGCCGTGAGGCAGCGGCCTCCACGTTGGTCGGCGCCTTGTGGCTCGAGCTAGCGCAGCGGGCCGAGTGGCGGACTTGCTGCGCTTTCCGTGGGTACCGTGCCACCCCCACCGGTCCGAGCCATGCGGTGCTCGAGGCAGAAGCGGCTCCAACACCGCCGCGGTGAAGAACGTTTCCCACGCATGACAGCATCGCTGCTGCGTGCGCGGACGGAGCGAGCTGCAAAAAGCGCGAGAGTTGCGCGCAGAACCAGTGTAGAATCGGCGCCGCATCCAGGAGACGACTGAGCCGTAGTGGAGGAGTTGGGCCGATGTGCGGTGGATGGGAACGGCAGCGAGTTGCCCTGTTTGTCGTGGTGCTTCTGGCCAGCGGCTGTGGCGGGAAGCGCCCGCACCGAATCGCGCCTGAGCCCGAAGCGGTGCCGCGCGAACTGGTGCTCATCGGGCGTGCGCCACAAGCGCTGCTCCCCCTTTCCGGACGCGAGTTGCGCCACTGGCGGCAGGGCTTTCGTTGGCCGGTGGATGGTGGGTCCGTGTCCTCGGCCTTTGGTAGAAGGGGCGGGCGCTTCCATGACGGCATAGACATTTATGCTCCCAAGGGCACACCGGTGCGTGCTGCCTGGGACGGTGAGGTCCTATTCGTCGGTGCACTGCGCGGTTACGGGGAGACGGTAGCCTTGCGCCACGAACGCGGCTTGCTGAGCTTGTACGCGCACTTGCAGCGGGCCCGTGTGCGCCGCGGCGAGCACGTGCGTGCCGGGCAGGTGATTGGAGCGGTGGGAACCACCGGCCGCACGACGGGGCCCAACCTGCACTTTGAAATTCGACGCGCCCAGGTGGCCTTGGACCCATATGTGTTCTTGGGTCCTCGGTTGCTTGCAGCGGGCTCGGTAGCCTGGTGCCCAACTGGGGCCGGTTCGGTTGCGGATTGCAAAGCAGCCGCGAGGCAAAAATAAGCGTGCGGCGCGCTCCCTTGTCGGTCGAGGATGGCATCTGGTAGAGGCGTTCTTTCATGGAAACCCAGGTGGCCGTGAGCGAACTCAAACGTTGGATCCGCGATGTGCCGGATTTTCCCAAGCCAGGGATCATCTTCCGCGACGTGACACCGCTGCTCGCCCACGGTCCGGCCTTTCGCACGACGATCGAGCAGCTTGCCGCCCCGTACCACGGGCGGGTGGACATGGTGCTCGGGATCGAGTCCCGTGGCTTCATTTTTGGCGCCGCTGTGGCGTACGCGCTGGGTGCGGGGCTCGCTGTGGTGCGCAAGCCCGGAAAACTCCCGGCTGCGACCTTGAGCGCTGCGTACGAACTCGAGTACGGAACCGACATGCTCGAGATCCACTCCGATGCCTTCGGCAGCCCGACGCGGGTGCTGATCGTGGACGACTTGCTGGCAACTGGGGGCACAGCGGGTGCAGCTTGCGATTTGGTCAATCAGCTCGGGGGCGAAATTGTCGCCTGCGCCTTTGTCATCGAACTCACTGCCCTCCAGGGCCGGCAGCGCCTCAAGCCGCATGCGGTGCGCTCGTTGATCCAGTACTGAGGCCAGGAGCGGAGGCAGTGACCAGCGGCGGCCGCCTGGAACGTGACTCCTTCGGAGAGATCGAGGTCCCTGCGGATGCGTACTACGGGGCCTCCACCGAACGCGCGCGACAGACGTTTCAGATTTCCTCCCTCCGCTTCCCGCGGCGGTTTTTGAAGGCGCTGGGGTGGATCAAAGTGGCCGCGGCTCGGGTGAACACGCGCCTGCGGCTCCTTGCGCCGGAGCTCGGACAGGCCATCGAAACAGCGGCCCGCGAGGTAGCCGAGGGAAAGTGGGACGCGCAGTTTGTCGTGGATGTGTTTCAGACTGGCTCCGGTACATCCACGAACATGAACGCCAACGAAGTGATTGCTGCGCGCGCCCGCGAGCTGTTGGGAGTGGAGCGCTCGGATCGCGCGCGGGTTCACCCCAACGATCACGTCAACCTGGGACAGAGTACCAACGATGTGTTCCCGACCGCGATTCACGTAGCGGCTCTCGATGCCCTCGAGAACGCTGTGCTCCCGGCGGTGCGCCAGTTGGCTGCCGCCTTCGAAGCAAAGGCGGAGGAATTTGCCTCTGTGCTGAAGGCTGGCCGCACGCACTTGCAAGACGCAGTCCCCATGACCTTGGGGCAAGAGTTTTCCGGGTACGCCAGTGTGGTGCGGCATGGTATTGTGCGATTGGAAAACTGCCGGCCGCACGTGGCAGAACTGGCCATTGGTGGCACGGCGGTCGGCACCGGACTCAACGCCCCCGCGGATTTTGCGGTGCAGATGGTGCAAGAGCTGCGCGCTCTCAGCGGCCTCCTCTTTTTTCCCGCCAAGAACCCGTTCGAGGCGCTACAGAACCGAGACGCAGCGGTGGAACTTTCGGGGGCGGTGCGCGTGCTCGCCGTCGGCCTGATGAAAATCTGCAACGATTTGCGCCTCCTGACATCAGGCCCACGGACGGGCTTGGCGGAAATCGAGCTGCCGGCCACCCAGCCCGGTTCGAGTATCATGCCGGGGAAGGTGAACCCAGTCGTCCCCGAAGCGGTCAACATGGTGTGCGCACATCTAGTCGGCAACGACGCCGCGATCGCGGTGGCGGCCATGCATGGCAACCTCGAACTGAACACCATGATGCCGCTGATTGCTCATCACCTGATCGAAAGCCTCGAGATCTTGGCCAGTACGGCACAGGTGTTGGCGACTCGCTGCGTGGCCGGAATCCGCGCCAACGTAGAGCGTTGCCGCCAGTACGCGGAGAGAACGGCGGCACTGGTGACGGCTCTAGCCCCGGTTCTCGGCTACGACGAAGCGGCCCGCTTGTACCGGCGCGCCTTGGAGGAGGACGCCTCCCTGCGCGAGATTCTCGAGAAAGAGGGCCGCTTGCCGCGGGAGCAAATTGAAGCGCTTCTGAATTTGGAGCGGATCGCACGCGGAGGGCGCGACTGAGAGGCAGATTCATGGACCGCTGGCGCGCGCTGCTTCCGGCGTTGGTCGTTGCTAGCGGCTTGCTGGGTGCTCACGTCTCCGGTTGCCGCGTCTACCGCAGTCTTGAGCTACGGGCCGACGATTTCCGTCTGACTTGGCGCCCACAGCGGGCGGCGGACGCGCGGGTAGTCATCGTTGCCATTGACGACACTAGTATCGAGCGCGAAGGGCGGTGGCCTTGGTCGCGCGCGCGAATGGCAGAACTCGTGCGCAAATTGGCGGCGTATCAGCCGCGCGCGGTGGGTTTCGATGTCGTGCAGTCCGAAGCGTCCCCGCCAGAAGCTGGTGGAAACGCGGCCGATGAGGCGCTGGCTTGGGCCTTGCGCGAATTGCCGCGGACGGTGCTCGGTTACTTTCTCGACTTCGCGCGTGAAAGCCCACCCGAGGAGCGAGTGCGGCTGCGCACCTACGATCGAGTGCGTGTGCGCGGCAGCGATGCGCTGGAGTGGTTACCGCCCCGCGTGGCGCGTCTGCCGCGCGTGACCAGCAACCTGCCGCTTTTCCAAGCGGCAGCCGCGGATGCGGGCTACTTCAACTTTGTTCCGGACGTGGATGGTACCATCCGCCGCGTCCCGTTAGCGTTGCGTTACGGGGATGAAATCGCCGTTCCACTGGCCTTAGCCACGCTGCGCCAGGCATTGGGTCAACCCCTTTCCATCGAAGTCAGCAGCGAGGGCGTGCGGTTCGTTCGCCTAGGCGACAGGGCGCTGCCGGTGGACCGCAGTGGTTTCTTACGAATTGATTTTCGCGGGCCGCCGCGTACCTTCGTGCACATTCCAGCCACCGACGTCCTGCAAGGCCGGGTGCCGCCCGAGCAGCTGCGTGACAAGATCGTTCTGGTGGGGGTCACCGCCACCGCGGTCTACGATTTGCGGGTGACGCCCTTTTCACCCGTGTTTCCGGGCGTGGAAATCCACGCCACCGTGATCGACAACGTTTTGCAAGGGCGCTTCCTGTGGAGCCCAGCGTGGGGGGAGGCGTTCGCGGTGCTGGCAATCGTCGGGTTTACCCTGCTGGTGGCGCTCGTACTGGCGCGTATGACCGCCGCACGTGCTGCCCTGGTGTGTCTGGCTGTGGCGGTTGCGTACGTGGCGATTGCCGAGACCCTCTTGCGCCAGCATGGCTGCGTTTTCCCCGTGCTCGGACCGAGCTTGGCCATTGGGCTTACCTTCGCGACTGGAACCTTGCAGCGGTACGTCTGGGAAGAGCGCGAGCGGCGGCGCTTGCGCAAAGCTCTGGAACTCTATCTGAGTCCGGCGGCCGCCGCGTACGTGGCCGAGCACCCGCAGGCCCTCCATTTAGGAGGTGAAAAGCGCGAGTGTACCGTGTTGTTCTCGGACTTACGTGGCTTTACCGCCATCTCCGAGGCTCTGCCTGCGGAACAGTTGGTCGAGTTGCTGAACGTGTACCTCGGCGCCATGACGGAGGTCGTGTTCGAGCACGACGGTATGCTCGACAAATACATGGGCGATGGACTCATGGCCTTGTGGGGAGCGCCGTTGCCAAGTGTGCACCACGCCCGCCAGGCGTGCGCCGCTGCCCTGACGATGAGGGAGCGCTTGGCGCAGTTGTGCGAACGTTGGCGGGACCGCGGCTGGCCTCAGCTTGCGTTGGGGGTCGGCATTAACACCGGGCCCATGGTGTTCGGGAATCTGGGATCGGCTGAACACTTGAGCCTCACCGTAGTCGGAGACAACGTGAACTTGGCCTCGCGCTTGGAGGGCCTGAACAAGCGTTACGGGACCACGATTTTGGCCAGCGAGGAGACCGTGCGCCAAGCGGGCAATCAGCTACTGGTGCGCGAGATTGATTGGGTGCGCGTCAAGGGTCGCCAACAGCCCGTGCGGGTGTTCGAGGTGCTCGGGGTGGGCGACTTTGCACAGCGGCGCGCCTTGGAAGGTATGGCCCACCGCTTCGAGTCCGCACTAGCCTGCTACCGCGAGCGGCACTGGGGAGAGGCCCTCGAGAGCTTCCGGGAGATCCTGCGCGACTACCCGGCAGACGGCCCGGCGGCGGTGTTTGCGCAACGCTGCGAGCAGTATCTTCGGCGGGCGCCGGGCCCGGAGTGGAGTCCGATTACACACGTAGAAGAAAAGTAGCTCTGGCGCTGGCCACCCCTAGAGCGAGGATGGGTGCCACGTGTGCAAGATACGCATGTACTGCGCCCGCTCGAAGGCGGCTGGATCTGGGCAGCGCTGTAAGCTCAAGCAGCCACGCAACTTTTCGACCGATTCGTACCCAGCATTTTCCATCCACGCACGCAAGTCCGCGTGCAGTTTGGTTAGGTAGCCAGCGCCGTACCGAAGCAGCGCGGAGACCACTTGGACAATGTCCGCACCGGCCATCAAGGCCTTCACGGCATCGGTTGCGGTGTGTACGCCGCCTGTGGCGGCCAGCGCTACCGGCAGGCGCCCGTACAGGATGGCTAGCCAGCGCAGGCGTAACGTGAGTTCACTGCGGTCCGAGAGCTGCAAGTGGGGCACCACCTCGAGCGAGTCGAGATCGAAATCAGGCTGGTAAAAGCGGTTGAACAAGACGAGGCCGTCGGCGCCAGCCTCCGCGAGGCGCAGGCTCATGTGGGGGAGTGCCGAGAAAAAGGGCGAAAGTTTGACTGCGATCGGTATGTGCACGCGCGCGCGCACGGCGCGGACGATTTCCACCAAGTTGTCTTCCACTTGAGCACTGCTCTCCGAGAAGTCGGTAACGATGCGGTAGGCGTTCACTTCGATGGCATCTGCTCCCGCCTGTTGCAGGAGGGCGGCGTAGCGCAGCCACCCGGCCGCGGTGGTGCCATTGAGGGAAGCGATCACCGGAATCTGCAGTGCCTGCTTGAGGCGTCGCACCTGCTCCAAATACTGGTCTGGGCCGAGGCGGAAGTCGGCCGGGCGAGGGAAATACGACAACGCTTCTGCGAAACACTCCTCATGCACGTTCATCCCATGTACCGTGCCGAGTTCCTCGAGTTCGATTTGCTCTTCGAACAGAGAGTGCATGACGATCGCACCAGCGCCGGCATCTTCCAGCCTGCGGGCCGTGTCGAGGTCGTCTGCGAGTGGGGACGCACCAGCGACGAGCGGACTGGGAAGCGTGAGCCCCAAGTAGTTCGTGGTCAGTTTCATCATGGTTCCTCCCTGCTCGGTTCGCTGGCCAAGGAGCGCAAACGCGAGAGCTCTTGGTAAAGGCGGAAGCGGCGGCGGATCTCTTCCTGTTCTTGTGCCAGAAGCTTTCGGAAGCGAGCCGCGTCCAGTTGCTCGACCATGCGGAAGCGGGCCTCTTGGTAGGCGAAGTCGGCCAAGGGGATCTTCGGTTCCGGGGTGTCGAGCTGAAGAGGTTCCAAGCCTTGCGCCAAGCGCCGTGGATCGAAGCGGTAGACCGGCCAGTAGCCCGACTGCACGGCACGCCGCTGCTGATCGCCAGCGAAGCGGAGGTCGTAGCCGTGGGCAATGCAGTGGCTGTAGGCGAGAAGGAGAGACGGACCCGGAAAGGATTCGGCCTCCAGGAACGCGTGCGTTGCTTGTTGGTCGCGAGCAAGCAAAGCGATGCGTGCCACATAGATGTTCCCGTAGGCCATGGCGATGAGCCCGAGGTCTTTTTTGGGTGTCTCCTTCCCCGCGCTGGCGAACTTGGCAGCGGCTCCCAGCGGAGTGGCTTTCGACTGCTGCCCTCCCGTATTGGAGTACACCTCGGTGTCCAACACGAGCACGTTGACGTCCAGCCCCGAGGCGAGCACGTGGTCGAGGCCGGCAAACCCGATGTCGTAGGCCCAGCCGTCACCGCCTACGATCCAAACCGACTTGCGCACGAGGTAGTCCGCCAAAAGTTGCAGCTCGCGCGCAGGCGAAGAACGCAACCGAGCGAGGCGCTGGCGCAGTTCGGCCACGCGTGCGCGCTGCGCAGCGATGGCGGCCTCGTTGTCCTGCGGAGAGTGCAGGAGCGCCTCGACCAGGCGTTCGCCCACCTCGGTGGCCATCATGCGCAGTAGGTGCTGTGCGCGGTTGCTCAAGTGATCGAGCGCTAGGCGCATGCCGAGGCCGAACTCCGCATTGTCCTCGAACAGAGAGTTCGACCAAGCAGGCCCGCGGCCCTCCGCATTGGTCGTATATGGGGTGGTGGGTAGGTTGCCGCCGTAAATCGAGGAGCAGCCAGTGGCATTGGCAATGAGAATGCGGTCTCCAAAAAGCTGTGTGAGCAGCTTGATGTAAGGGGTTTCACCGCAACCGGCACACGCCCCAGAGTACTCGAATAAGGGCTGAAAGAGCTGCGCCCCTTTAACATCGAGGTGGACACGTGTGCGGTCGGCCTCGGGCAGGGACAAGAAGAAGTCGTAGTTCCGACGCTCGCTCTGCAAGTGGTCCGCAAGGGGTTCCATTTCCAGTGCTTTGTGACGGGGGTTTCGGCGGTCTTTTGCCGGGCAAATTTGTACGCAGAGTTCGCAGCCGGTGCAGTCTTCGGGCGCCACCTGTACGGAGTAGACGAAGCCGGGGAAATCGGTGCCCTTGTACGGCACGCTGCGGAAGTGGGCAGGTGCGGAAACCGCCGCTTCGGGAGGGAACACTTTGGTGCGGATCGCTGCATGCGGGCAAACGAGCGCGCACTTGTTGCATTGGATACACACTCCTGGGTCCCAAATGGGGATGGATTGCGCGATTCGCCGTTTCTCCCAGCGCGCCGTACCGGTTGGCCAGGTTCCATCGGGAGGGAAGGCACTGACCGGGAGCTGGTCTCCTGTTTGTGCTAACAATGCTGCCGTCACCCGGCGCACAAATTCAGGGGCCTGTGCAGGAACTAACTCGGGCACGCTGGTATGAGAGGTCACAGCGCTGGGGATGGGTACCGCAGACAGCCAATCGCGGGCTCGCTCCACGGCCTGGAAGTTGCGCTCCACAACGTTGTCGCCAAACGCGCCGTAACTAGCACGGATCTGTTCCTTCATGGCTTTCGCGGCTTCTTCGAAGGGGAGGAAATCGGTAAGAGCGAAAAAGCAGGTTTGCATGATCGTGTTGATGCGCACGCCCAGACCCAGCTCCCGCGCGAGCTGGTGTGCATCGATGGCGTAGACGCGGAGTTGCTTGTCGAGGATCCCCTGCTGTACCGGCGCCGGCAGGTGATCCCACAACGCCTCGGGTCCGTACGGAGCATTGAGGAGCAGCGTTGCCCCAGGCTGCGCCAGCCGCAGGATGTCGTAGCGTGCGAGGAAGGAAAACTGGTGGCAAGCGATAAACTGAGCTCTCCGAATCAGGTAGGCGGAGCGGATCGGGTGCGGTGAGATGCGCAAATGCGAGATGGTCATCGCCCCGGCCTTCTTGGAGTCGTAGACAAACGCGCCTTGCACGAAGTACGGCGTGTGCTCGCCGAGGATCTTGAGCGAACTCTTGTTGGCGCTCACCGTACCGTCCGAACCGAGCCCGTAAAATACGGCCCGGAAAACATCCTCGGGTTCTTCTGGTGATTGCTCGGAAACGGGCAGGGAGAGGCCGCTCACGTCGTCTGTGATCCCGACCGTGAAGCGAGGGCGCGGGGCAGGGGCAGCGAGTTCCTCAAAAACGCTTTGCACCATTGCCGGAGTGAACTCTTTGCCCGCCAATCCGAATCGCCCGCCAATGAGCTTGATCGGTGGTTTCGTCTGTTGGGTCGTGTAGCTTGCCTCGTAAAGGGCGGTCGCGACTTGCTGGAAGAGCGGCTCGCCAATTGCTCCTGGCTCTTTTGTCCGATCGAGCACCGCTACGGCCTCGGTCGAAGGTGGCAGGACTCGAAGAAAGCCCTCCGCGTCGAACGGCAGAAACATGCGCACGCGTACCACCCCGACGCGCTCGCCCCGTGCGGCTAGGTGTTCCGCCGTCTCGGCTGCGGTCTCGCTGCCGGAGCCCATCGCTACGAGCACACGTTGCGCCTCTGGATGGCCGAAAAACTCGTAGAGCGGATAGTGCCGCCCAGTGCGCGCAGCAAAGCGCTCCACCTCTTCCGCGACGATGCGCAGCAAAGCTTGGTAGTATGGGTTGACCGCTTCGCGAGCCTGAAAGTAGGTGTCGGGATTGTGGGAGGTGCCACGGATGACGGGGCGATCGGGCGTGAGGGCGCGAGCGCGGTGTGCGGCGAGGCTCGGTGCGTCGAGCATACTCTCCAGGTCCTCATCCCGCAGCGGCACGATCTTCTGGATCTCGTGCGAGGTCCGGAAGCCATCGAAAAAATGAAGGAAGGGGATGCGGCTACGCAGAGTGGCTAGGTGCGCGACGCAGGCGAGGTCCTGTGCCTCTTGCACCGAAGCGCTGCACAGCATCGCAAAGCCGGTTGCTCGGCACGCCATCACGTCGGAGTGGTCGCCAAAGATGGAGAGCGCATGGGTGGCGACGGCACGGGCTGCAACGTGCAAGCAAAACGGCGTGAGTTCTCCGGCGATCTTGTACAGGTTCGGAATCATGAGCAGAAGACCTTGCGAAGCGGTAAAGCTAGTCGCCAGCGCCCCGCTCTGGATGGCGCCGTGCACTGCGGCAATGGCTCCCGCTTCCGATTGCATTTCGATGATGCGCGGAACGGCACCCCACAAATTCGGTCGCCCGTGCGCGGCCCACGCGTCCGCCCACTCCCCCATCGGAGAAGCGGGGGTGATGGGATAGATGGCGATCACTTCGCTGAGGCGATACGCCACCGAAGCCACTGCTTCGTTTGCATCCACGGTCGCGGTAGCCGCCTGCGGCCCCGCGCCTTGTAACACCGGGTGTGTCATCGGAGGGAATCTATCCACGCCCTGTGCCCGCTTTCCACACTGCCAGTTTGGTAGGCCATAGCCACTGAGGGTGTGCGAGAATTCGCAAAGTTCGCAAACCGGAGGGGGTCGAGCTTGCAGTCCTGAAAAGGCTCGGATCGGTTCGCGCGCGGGGGCGGCGGTCGGCGAGGGGCGTGCGGTTGGGCTGCAGCCCGCTTGGTTGCTCGCTGCGCCGTGCTCTTCTACATGCCGGGCATGACGCAATGGCTCAGTGAGGAATTCCGCGCGACGGCGGAGAAAAGCGCGAACAAGGAAGCGCGCAGCCTGCTACGCTCGGTCAGCCAAAAGCTTTTTGAAACGCGTACGATCATTATCTGCGGCGAAATCACCATGCCGCTTGCCCACTTGGTTACGGCACAGGCCCTGGCTCTGGCCGCGGCCTCGGATGAGGACATTACCGTGTTTATCCACTCGCCCGGTGGGCACGTAGAGTCGGCGGATACGATTTACGATATCCTGAGCTTCATCCGGCCCCGCGTACGCATGATCGGTACCGGTTGGGTGGCGAGTGCGGGTGCACACATTTTCTTGGCCGCGGAGAAAGAAGACCGCTTTTGTTTGCCCAATACCCGCTTCCTCTTGCACCAGCCCTGGGGTGGAGCCGGTGGGCGCGCGACTGATTTAGAAATCGAGGCGCAGGAGATCCTTCGCATGCGCGCTCGCTTGAGCCGCATTATCGCCGAGAAAACCGGCCAGCCGCTGAAACGAGTCGAGCGGGACACCGAGCGCAATTTCTGGATGTCAGCCGAAGAGGCGGTCGAATACGGCCTCGTTGGCAAGATCATCTCTTCGGTGGAAGAGCTGCACCGCTAGGCTCGGCTTCCTCGTATGGGAGAGATCCCGGCGGCGTTTCTGGCTAGCCTGACCTGTGTGACCGCACTGGCGCTCCTGGGCGTGGCGCCGTTTCGGGATGAGTTTGACACCTTGGGGCGGCGGGCGGTGGCGCTGGTGCTGTGGGTCGTCGTGCTGGCCTTGGTGGTATTCCTCCCATTGACCGCGGCTTCCACAGGCCACGGCGTGGACACAGAAAGCCTGCGCTTCCCGTGGCTGTTTCTCGGGCACGCACTATTGGTGGCTTTTCTTCTCGCCTGGTGGCGACTGCGGGCGGACCTGCCGCTGCGCGACTTTCTCGCTCTGCGCCATGCAGATGTCTGGCCGAAATACGTGACCATCGGTTTGACGGGTGGCGTCTTGGCTTGGGCTGCCACGTTGGTGCTGACCGGTCTCCTGGCGGGAGCTTGGACGCATGTGCGCGAACTCGACGTGCGCGCGGAGATCCCACCGCTAGTGCATTGGATGGCGACTCTCCCTGCTTGGCAGAAGCTGGTGGTCGTGGCGGTGGCGATGACCGTAGAAGAGGCGTTTTTCCGCGCTTTCTTGCAACGGCGGCTCGGCTTGTGGCTGTCGAGCGTGCTGTTTGCTTTGAGCCACTTCAGTTACGGGCAGCCGTTTCTGGTCATTGGGGTCTTCATTGTATCGTTGTTCTTTGGCTGGCTCTTTGCGCGCACTGGGTCGCTGGTGGCTCCGATGGTGGCGCACGGCTGGTTCAACGCCGTGCAGCTCTTTGTCGTCTTGCCCGCCGTCATCCGGCTGTTGGGCGAAGCCTGAGCGCCTCCGGTGGCGTGGTAGCCCGCGCTACAACCTCGGCAGCCTCACTGCAGACGCGCCAGCACCTGCTTGGAGAACACAGGCAGAGTTGTGGGTTAGCGCGGAGGATACTCGAGAGGTGGCTCGTACAGTTCAGCAAAAACGGTCCGCCCCTTCTCGATGCGTCGGACCAAAAGCCAGTCTCCCTTGTACGCCTTGTGGTCGAAGGGGCCGAGACTCATGTGCGTGCGCGGACCTCCGTTTACCGCGGGCAGCATGCGCACTTTCTCCAGCCCTTCTTTGAGACCGCGTGGGGTGAGCAGCGGGGCGCGCGCGAGCCCCTCCGCGAGTAGCATCGCAGTGTCCCAACTGAGCGCGGTCACCGTGTGGTCGCGCCGCTTTCCTAACGCGTGCGCCACTTTGTCCAACACCGGTTGCAAGCGAGGGTTGGCCTCGCACATCTGGTCAATGCCGTGCCATCCCTCGAGTGCTGCCATCCATTCTGATTTCGCGTAACAAAACTGGAAGGCGGTGGTCATGATTCGCGGTGGATCCCATTGGAGCCGCTTGAGGGCGCTCCCCAACAGAATGGTCGGGTACCCGTAACCCACGTAAGCGAGGCATTCGGGCTCGGCGGCACGCACGCGGGCAACAATCGCGTCGAAGTCCTCGGGAGTCTGACTTGTGTACGCTTCGACCGCGATGTCCAACCCGTAGCGGTAAGCGTAGTACCGGAAGTTACTGGCGTACTCGCTACCCCCGGGGCTGAGTTCGTGGATCATTCCCACGCGGCGAAATCCATGCCGATGGATCCAGTTGGCCATAATGGCGGTTTCCTCGGCAAGTCCGCCGTTGCCGAGGTTGAAGCAAAACTCGCCGAAGTAGCGGTCCGTTCCCGTCCATGTGATCGCAGGCACTTCGTAGCGGTCAATCGTGGGCGCGAGTGCGATCGAGTTGTCGGTGATCAAAGGCCCGATCACACCCAGCACGCCGCTTTCGACAAGCTGCTCGAAACCGCGCCGTGTGTGGATCGCTTCCAGGCGCGGTAGGCCAATGGCCTCCTGCACAACCAGCTCCACCGGCCGTGGCAGAATTCCCCGCTCGTACGCTTCTTCGAAGGCGAGGCGCAAGGTGGCAAGGAAGTCTTCTTTCGTCCCCATATCGATGTCAATCAGCACACCGATGCGGATCGGCGCGAAGGCGAGTCCGTGCGGTAGTGTGCGGCGGCGCGGCATGGCGTCCCCTCCTTTGGCTGGCGTTGGTTTGCCGCCATACCGCGGCCTCATCCCGGGAAGCAAGAATGCTTGAGAAGCGCGGGCGCCCGCGGCAAGCTGGCAGGGATGTTGTACTTGCACGAAACCATCGAGATCCGTGGCCACGGCAGCGAGCCGTACTTGCGAGCCGTGCTGGAGCGCGCGCGCCACTCCGAAGCCCAGGGAATCTCGCGCCTGCTCGGGGCATGGCGGGTGATCGGCAGCACCCACCGCTGGCCACGGGTGGTGAACCTGTGGGAGATGGATGGCTGGGACCACTGGGCCCGGACGCTCGCACGGCAGTTCGTGCCCGAGTTCAAGGACCCCCAACTCGCGCCGTGGTGGAAGGAAATGACCCATTACCGCCGCGGCGGCTTTGACCGCATCCTGGAACCGTTGCCTGTGGCCTCTTCCTGCACGGCGCTGGCGGAAGCAGGCAAACGTGCTTGGGTTGCGGAACAGACGATCTACCGCGGGCCAGCGGGAAGCGAGCGGACCGTGCTGGAGGAAGTGGTGGGAACACAGGTCGCGCAGCGCGAAGCTGCCGGAATCTGGTTGCTGGGAAGCTATCGGGCTCCCTTTCAGCCGGGTGAGGCGCTGGTTTTGTGGGCAGCGACTGACTTCCGCACGCTTTGCCAGTGGTGGGAAGATTGGTCTTCAGAGCAGCAGAGAACGGCGTGGGAGGCGCGGCTCTGCCAGTGGCGTGTTCGAAGTGAGACCCTGTGGCTGACCCCCGCGGCGGGAACTCTGCTCGACCCGCTGCGCGGCTGAAAGACCGAATGGCGAGAAAGCGTGCCTTGTGCCGGGGAGGGGAAGCCGGCGGGCCTGGGGGTGGGCCCGCCGGCTCAGCGGCTAGCGGAAGGGGGGGTCCGCTGGCGCCACGGCGGCATAGGACGGCCGAAGCCGCGCGCGTATTCAAAGCGAAAGAAAAATTCTCTGCCGCCTGGACCACACCGAACATCGAGCGCGCTACTCGGCGCCACCCCTGGCGGGGACGCGAGCCCGGCTTGCGGAGTCACTGCCGATACAGCTCGGCGTGAGACGAACACTGGCGCTTGCGTTGCGAAAGGTCGCCCCGCTCCTCCCTTCGGCGTTGGGCCAATCGGCGCCCGCACTTCTGCTGCACCGGCACGCCGGCTTGCGTGGATCCTGCACCGCGGAATGGCCCCGAGTGCCGTCTGCGCAAAAGGTTCCCGCAGCGCAACGAATCGTGCTACAGGGCTCCCACCGTTGTGGGGGGCCGCAAGATGGCGCCGGAAAGAAAGCGAGGCCAAGCGGGGGTGAATGTGCAGGTGGCAGCAACCACTCGGGGAAATCGCCGGGACAGGGATTGGGGACCGAGCCGGAGCGAAGGCGGTGCGCGAAGCCTCTCGAGGTGCAGGCCGGCGAGAGGTACGGGTCAGGACCGCAGATGAGGCACGGACGACGCCTCTCCCAGCTAGGAACGTGTGCACCTCGAAGTGTACCGCTGAGCGGCGCCACGCCGCGGGCCTGCTGCAGCCCTTCGGTCACGCATCGGCAGGATGTGGCAGATCCGCCTCTCGCCGTGGCGAGCGGTGTGGCCCCTGGCCTGGTCCTTGTGCGTAATCGGACAGAAGGCCCCGGTATGCTCGATGTTGAGCGGGATCGGCCGATCTGAGAGGGAACGTTGTGCGGACAGGTAAGGGTGACGGAGGGGTTGATTGGATTGTGCTCGGCCTTGGCAACCCTGGGCCGGACTACGAGGGCACCCGGCACAACGCGGGTTTCGAAGTGGTGCAACGGCTCGCTGCGCGGCACCGCGTGAGCTTGCGGCAGGTAGCCCACCATGCTCGCTTTGCGTGCGCACGAGTCGGAGGCGTACCGGTGCTGCTCGCGGAGCCGCTTACATACATGAACCGCAGCGGCATTGCCGCTCTGGCGTTGACCCGGCACTTCCACGTGCCGGTCGAGCGGCTGTTAGTGGTGGTGGACGATGTCGCGCTGCCTACTGGCATGATCCGTGTTCGCAAGAGCGGATCGGCAGGCGGGCACAACGGGCTCCGTTCTTTGATCGAGTCTCTGGGATCGGCTGCGTTTCCGCGCGTACGCGTTGGCATTGGCGCTCCACCGCCGGGCCAGATGGTGGAGTACGTGTTGGCCCCGTTCTCGCGCCAAGAACGGACGATCATGGAAGAAGCGTTCGAGCGAGCGGCGGACGCGGTGGAAGTGGTCGTGGAACGAGGGCTGGATGTGGCCATGAATACGTTCAACGCGCGCAGCCGCGGACCCGCAACTTGATCGCGGCGCCCAGGGATCCAGGCACGCCCGCTAGCTAGCGGGCTCGGTTGCCGGCGGGACCTCTGCCACGCGGGCAACATGGGTGGGAAGCGTTTCCAGTCGCGAAGTCGTGCCCACGGGCCATGGTCGGTGTTCGAAGCAGGTGGGGCTCAGGGGCGTGCAACTTTCGCTTGACTGCACGTACCTGGCTCGGAAAAACGTTTTTTCAGAGAACCGTTGCCACTCGATGAAGGGCAGGACGTCGAGGCGAAGTCGTGGAGGAAGCCATGAAATCGCGAATTCAGAGGCCGGGCATGGTCGCTCTTTTGGTACTTGCTGGAGTGCTTTGTAGGCTCGCAGTGTCTGTGGCGCGTGCGGCGCCGTTTCTCGAAGTTGGGGTACTTTTGCCGTCCGTTCCAGAGCGGACTTTGCTGTTGGGACGCGCCGTGGCGGTGAGCGGTGACGTGGTTGTGGTGGGCGCTCCAAACAAGGACCGGGTGTTTGTGTACCAGCGAACGCCAACGGGGTGGGGTACGATGACGGAAGTGGCGGAGCTGACCATGTCCAACGTTGCCGCAGGGAGTTGGGCTGGTTTCGGTTCGTCCCTTGCGATGGATGGAGACACGGTCGTGGTCGGCGCGCCGTATTGGAAACCGAGCAGTGGCGCGGGAGTGTACGCGCAGGGCGCCGTTTTCGTGTACCAGAAGCCACCGGGTGGCTGGCAAACGATGACGGAGACCGCGCGCCTCACCTCTGGAGAGCCAGCGCGGCAGGACTTGTTCGGCAGCGCGGTGGGGATCTCAGGAGATACCATCGCCGTGGGAGCAATGAGCCACGACCTTGGAGACCCAAACATCAATGTCAACTATGGGGCTGTGTACGTGTTCGTTCGCTCCGGGCCAAACTGGGTCTCTTCCTCGACTCCGACCGCCAAGCTCGTGGCCTCGGATCGAATGCCACGCGACGAGTTAGGAGAAACTTTGGGCATCTCTGCGACCACCATTGTGGCTGGAGCTCCGCGGAACATGGTGGGAGGGGAGCCGGTCGGCACCGTGTATGTGTTCGAACGGCCAGCTTCGGGTTGGACCAATGGGAGCGAAGTCGCCAAGCTGCGACCTGCGACTCCGGTTCCATTCGAGAGATTTGGCCGCGCGTTGGCGATCGCCGGTACCACCATTGTTGCGGGTGCACCGAACCGGCACGACTTTTCCACCCGGCCACCACAGTATTTCAAGGGTGGCGCGTACGTCTTCGAACGCCCCGAGGCAGGGTGGAGCGGGGAGCTGACAGAGACCGCGTTTTTGCAAGTATCCGATGCCAACGACGAAGATGCGGTGGGCAGCGCGGTTGCGATTTGGGGAAACCGAATTTTGGCTGGGATGCCCTATTACGGGAGCGGTGCAACGGGTGAAGCACGCGGCGCTGTTGCCGTGTTCGAGCGGCCACAGGGTGGATGGTCTGGCCTCGTCTACGAGTCCATGAAAATGACCCCGTCAGACGCGACCGAGAACGACCAGTTTGGCGAGGCGTTGGCGACGAGCGGCCCACTGGCAGCGGTCGCGGCACCGTACCGCGCTCAAAGCGGCGTGGAGGATGTGGGCCGGGCTTATGTCTTCGAAGAAGTGGTGCTCTGTACACCGTTACCGCGCCTCGGGTGCAAATCGGTGACCGTGGGCAAGGGTTCCCCGTTGCTGCTGTTGTCCAAAAGCCGCTTTGGCATCCGCTATGACCGCGTGACGTTCCGTTGGTTTCCGGGCGAGGCTACCGACCTGAGCGAATTTGGCGACCCCGGTGCGGATCGGACGTATGCCTTATGTGTGTACGATGAAGCTCCGAACGGTTTTTCGTTGATCCTGGATGCCACTGCGCCCCCCGGTGGACTGTGCGCCGGTAGGCCCTGTTGGAGAAGGAACCGCTCGGGTACGAAATGGTTGTACCGAGACCGAGAGCTCAGCCCCGATGGCATGCTGCGACTCGACTTGGTGTCGGGCCCGAGCGGCAAAGCGCGGTTAGTTGCTGTGGCAAAAGGCGCCCGCGCAGGTGTTCCCACTCCGCCGCTGCAGCAGAATGCGCACGTGGTCGCGCAAATCGTAAACGATGCGGGAGGCTGCTGGAGTGCAGAGTTCGTCGCGCCCGCAAAGGTTAACAGCACACGCAAGTTCTTGGATCATGACTGAAGCGGTACATGCGATCGCGCTTTGCGCTGGGATCGGGAATTTTTGGGCGGCGGGCAAGAGAGGCGTCATGCGGTAAGGCGTGCCTGGGAACTTCTTTGCCGCGGCCAGGTTGTCGTCAGCAGAACAGGCCATTGGCGAAAAGGAAGCTCAGAGGGACAGGCTGGTGGCGCTGCCAGTGGTGCCAGCGATTTCACTCGAAGTTGGGCAACGAGACAGCGACGGGGAGAGTCGCAGGAGGATTCGAGATGCTGACGCGAGTTCTTTGGCGAGCATTGAGGCGAGTTCGCTCTAGGGGCGGAACATTTGCGAGCGGCCTTTTGTCGGTAGCGGTGACGATGGGTTTCTTGCCGCGAGTTGGCGAGAGTATCCTCTTGGAAAGTGCGGTGTTGAACCCGGCGCAACCTGTGAGCACCGGACAGTTCGGGTCAGCCCTGGCCGCGGAGGGAGACACCGTGGTCGTCGGCGCACCGTTACGTCAGAACGGGCGGGGGCTGGTGCTGGTCTACCAGCGCTCCGGGAGTGGGTGGGGCACAGTGGATTTGGTCGCTAGGCTTTCCCCGTCCGACCCAGGGAGTGGGCCCGCCTTCTTTGGCAGCTCGGTTGCCATGGAGGGCGATACGATCGTGGTTGGTGCGCCCGGCTGGACGCCTAGTAGCGACCCGAGCAGCAGGTCGAATGGTGCGGTGTTCGTCTATCAAAAGCCGCCTGGAGGATGGCAGGACATGACAGAGACGGCGCGCCTCACCTCGCCGGAGCCTCCGCGGGGCGACTTATTCGGACACGCTGTGGCGATTTCGGGTGAGGCGATCGTGGTGGCTGCCCCTCTGCAAGATCACGGCGAGCCAGAAGCGGACAAAGACTATGGGGCGGTCTATGTTTTTGTGCGTTCCGGTTCTGCCTGGACGACGTCGTCGCTCCCGGCGGCGAAGCTGGTGGCATCCGACCCATACAAAAACGCTCAGTTCGGAAAAGCACTGGCAATCTCGGCAGGGACGCTCGTGGTTGGAGCACCGTTGAGATATGTTGCCTCAGAGG
The DNA here is from genome assembly GCA_037445065.1 of Myxococcales bacterium. GTDB lineage: Bacteria > Desulfobacterota > Binatia > HRBIN30 > HRBIN30 > JBBILD01. The sequence goes on along the minus strand of JBBILD010000010.1, from coordinate 109,001 downwards.
GACTGGTGTACGTTTTCGAGAAACCTGATTCGGGTTGGAGCAATGGCACCGAGGTCGCGCGGCTACGGCCTTTTGAACGACATGCCTTTGAAGGGTTCGGTGCTTCGGTCGCGATCGAAGGCAACACGGTCCTGGTGGGCGCACCGCAACGGCACGACTACAGCAGTCGTCCTACCCGCGGCATGGTGGGCGGTGCGTTTGTGTTCGAACGGCCGGTTGGTGGTTGGTCTGGGGAGCTGACCGAGACCGCTTTTTTGAAGGTCTGGGATGGGCGCGACCTCGACTTGGCGGGGACCGCCGTGGCGTTTTGGGGAAATCGAGTGCTGCTCGGGATCCCAGGGTTCGGCGACCCCTCCACCTGCTGCTTTGGGGCGATCGCTGTCTTCGAACGCCCCACCAGTGGTTGGTTCGGTGTCCTACACGAGGTGGCAAAGATCACGCCTTCGGATCCGGCCGGTGGGGAGCGATTTGGTGCCCCAGTGGCAGTGACCGGGAGCGCAGTCGTAGGCGGAGCGCCAGGGCGCGAAGCGGCTGGGTTACCGTTGGTTGGCCGCGCCCTTGTATTCGAGGACAAAGTCCTTTGCTCCGCCACCCCGCGTTCCGGATGCAAGTCGGTCACAGTTGGTAAGGGAACCCCGACGCTCGTGTTGTCGAAAAGCGCGGTTGGGATTCAGAGGGACCGCATCGCGTTTCGTTGGTTTCCGGGAGAAGCCACAGATTTCAGCGAATTTGGCGACCCGGCGAGTCGCGCCTTTGCCCTGTGCGTTTACGACGAGCAGTCCGCAGGCTTCAACTTGGTGGCGAGCGCCACGGCTCCGCCCGGTGGAATCTGCAGGAACCGTCCATGCTGGAGACAAAACCGATCACGGACGAAATGGCTTTATCGCGACCGAGATTTGACTCCGGACGGACTGCTCCGCCTCGACTTAGTGGCTGGCGCGAGTGGTAAGGCGCGCATCGTTGCCCTGGCGAAAGGTAGCTTGGCGAGGGTGCCGGCGCTCCCACTGCAGCAAAACACGCGTGTTGTCGCACAGGTGGTGAGTGACACAGGGGCGTGTTGGAGTGCGGAGTTTACTGCCCCGGCGCAGGTGAATACGGATCGTAGATTTCGCGATAAGGACTGACTTCGAAGCCGGACCCGAAGGGATCGCACGACTTTGCTTCTTGACTCATGTCCCGGCCTCGCTGTAGCCAGGGCTCGCATGACACAGGGTCGGATCCGGCCTCCGGGTCGAGGCAGGGAAGTGGCAAGGCGACTGCTCTTGTGCAGCACTGTGGTGCTGGTGGCTGTACTTGGCTGTGTCACTGCAGCTCTAGCGCAAGCGACAGGAGAACTCGGTTGCTGCGCGTTTAGCGTTCCTGGTAGCGTGCCTGCTCGTCGCTGCGCGCAACTAACGCGTTCCCAGTGCGACTCCCTGCGCCCCGTGGCGACGTTCTTCCGCGGTCAGCGGTGCGATACACGCAGGCAGCGTTGCGTGCTTGCAGTGGGCGCCCCAGCCGTGCCGACGAGCACGGCAACCGCGACTCCCACTCCAAGCAGCATCCCGAGCCAAACACCGACGCCGGTGGTCGCCGGTTGCTGCGAGGTCGCCGCCAGCCGAGCGATCCCGTTTCCGATTTGCGGCAACCAAGTACCGCGCGACCAGTGCCTAGCTGTGTTTGGTTTTCGTGCTTCCTTTTGCGAGAACTGCGGTTGCACCTCGCATGAGGAATCTGGTTTCTCCCTGCAGCCTGGGGGGTGCGTAAGCCCAACGCCGACACGAACGGTGCCACCGACGCGAACGCCTACCATGCGGCCGAGGCAGAGTCCACCGCGGCCGACGGCTACGCCAACGGCAACTCCGGCCGCCGGTTGCTGTGAGGTCCCTGTGACGAGCGGGGTGCGTCCTCCTGAGTTTTGTGGCAACCACATCGCGCGCGAGGTCTGCCTCGGGCAGTTCTCGGGTGCCCGCTTTTGCCCCGATTGCGTTTGCTCCTCGCACTCGGGCGAGGGCTTTGGCACGGCTCCAGGAGTGTGCGTGCATCGCCCGGCACGGCCGCGCCCACCGCGTGCACCGCTGCCACCGCGTGCGCCGCGCCGTTGATTACCCTGTGCCGCAACGGTGGGGTGCCGGGAGCGGGCGGAGCGAGCCAGAGAGCCGCCGTGTGACGGGGAAGGCCTGCCTCGAAAGATTGCGCGGAGCGGGCTGGCGCGGCTTCTAGCCTGCGGCGCGAGCGGAAATCTCCGCAGCTTGCGTGTAGTGGTCCTGTAAGGGGCAGACCCCCAGTGCCTGGCGGCGTAAAATCTCCACGGCTTCCACCGCCGCTTCGGCACCGGCAATGGTGGTAAAGTACGCCACCCGGCACTCCAGGGCGGAGCGGCGGATCGAGAAGGAATCGAGTTGGGGGCCGAAGCCTTGCGGGGTGTTGATTACCATCGCGACCTGACCGGCGCGGATCGCATCCACGCAATGCGGGCTCCCTTCCGCAACTTTGTTGATGGTCTCGGCCTCGAGACCGTGCACGCGGAAGTAACGCGCGGTTCCTTGTGTCGCCAGCAGCCGGAAGCCCAGACGGTGCAGGCGCCGGCCAATCGCCAACGCGCGCGGCTTGTCGTCGTCACGCACGCTGATGAAGACGGTACCCTCGAGCGGCAAGGGATTGCCGGCAGCGATCTGGGCTTTCGCAAATGCGGCGCCGAAAGAAGCATCAATCCCCATGACTTCGCCGGTGGACTTCATCTCGGGACCCAGCAATGTGTCCACACCCGGGAACTTGGAAAAGGGAAACACGGCTTCCTTGACCGAGATGTGTGGTGGCACGACCTCGTGCACGAATCCCAACTCCTCCAGGGTTTTACCGGCCATGACCCGAGCAGCGATTTTGGCGAGCGGCACCCCCGTGGCTTTGCTCACGAACGGCACCGTGCGCGAAGCGCGTGGGTTGACCTCGAGAATGAACACTTCGCCATCTTTGACCGCGAACTGCACGTTCATCAGTCCCACCACGCCGAGCTCGAGTGCTAGCGCCACCGTCTGCCGGCGGATTTCCTCCAGCACATGCGGTGGGATGGAGATCGTCGGCAGCACGCATGCGCTGTCCCCCGAGTGCACGCCCGCCCGCTCGATGTGCTCCATGATTCCGCCGATCACCACCTGCCGGCCATCCGCCACAGCGTCCACATCGAGTTCGATGGCATCGTCGAGAAACTTGTCCACCAAAATGGTTCGGCCTGGGGCGGCGTCGAGCGCGCGCTCCATGTAGCGTTGCAAACTCTCGTCGTCGTAGACGATTTCCATGGCACGGCCGCCGAGCACGTACGATGGCCGCACGAGCACCGGGTAGCCCACCTCGTGCGCGATGCGCAGGGCCTCCTCGACACTGAGTGCGGTGCCGTTGGGAGGTTGGCGCAAGCCGAGTTTCTGCAACATGGCTGCGAAGCGCTGGCGGTCTTCGGCACGGTCAATGGCATCGGGCGGCGTGCCCAAGATCGGTGCCCCCGCTTGCTCGAGCGGCACCGCTAGTTTGAGTGGTGTTTGCCCGCCGAACTGCACGATGATGCCAAACGGCTGCTCTCGCTCGACAATGGCAAGCACGTCCTCAATGGTGAGTGGTTCAAAGTAGAGCTTGTCCGAAGTGTCGTAATCGGTGCTCACCGTTTCCGGGTTACAGTTGACCATGATGGTTTCGAACCCGTCTTCCTTGAGGGCAAAGGCGGCGTGCACGCAGCAGTAGTCGAATTCGATCCCCTGCCCGATGCGGTTGGGGCCACCGCCCAGAATGACAATCTTGGGCCGCGTGCTGGGCGGCGCTTCGCTCTCCCCCTCGTAGGTGGAGTACAGGTACGGCGTGTAAGCCGGAAACTCGGCGCCGCAGGTGTCAACCATCTTGTACACCGGACGAATCCCGAAACGCGCGCGCCGCTCGCGAATCGTTTCCTCGCGAGTGTGGAACAGCCGCGCTAGATGCGCATCGGAGAAGCCCCACTGCTTGGCCCGCCGCAACTGCTCCGCAGGGACCCGTTCGGCTCCGCCCAGTGCCCGCAGCCGTACTTCCTCGGCAATGATTTGGCGTACGTTTTCGAGAAACCAAGGATCGATCTTCGACAGCTCGTAGATCTCTTCCGTGCTCATGCCCGCGCGGTACGCCTCTGCCAAATACCACAGGCGACGGGCATTCGGCCGCCGGAGCTTGGCTTCCAGCTCCGCACGGGTAGCGGGTGCAGGGCCGCGCCCGCGCTGGTCGAAGCCAAAGGAGTCGATCTCCAAAGATCGGATTGCCTTTTGCAGCGACTCCTTGAACGTGCGGCCGATGGCCATGACTTCGCCCACCGACTTCATTTGGGGTCCCAGTTCGTCCTTGGCGGCGGGGAACTTCTCGAAGGTAAAGCGCGGCACCTTAGTGACCACGTAGTCAATAGTCGGCTCGAAACTTGCCGGAGTGTCGCGCGTAATTTCGTTGCGCAGCTCGTCGAGCGTGTAGCCCACGGCCAGTTTGGCGGCGATCTTGGCGATCGGAAACCCGGTGGCTTTGCTGGCTAGCGCAGAGCTGCGCGAGACCCGCGGGTTCATTTCGATCACCACCATGCGCCCGTTGCGCGGGTCCACGGCGAACTGGATGTTGGAGCCTCCCGTGTCCACGCCGATCTCGCGGATGATGCGAATCGCCGCGTCGCGCATGATCTGGTACTCTTTGTCGGTAAGCGTCTGCGCAGGGGCTACGGTGATGCTGTCTCCGGTATGCACGCCCATGGGATCGAAGTTTTCGATCGAGCAAATGATGATCACGTTGTCTTTGCTGTCGCGCACGACCTCGAGCTCAAATTCCTTCCACCCCGCGATGGATTCTTCGATCAGCACCTCCGAGATCGGCGAGGTAGCCAACCCAGCACGTACGTGCTCGCGGAATTCCTCGGCGGTCTCGACCAGGCTTCCGCCAGTGCCGCCCAGGGTGCGCGACGGGCGAATGATGAGCGGCAGGCCGATTTCGTCCCGGATCCGTTCCGCTTCTTCGTACGAGCGAGCGTAGCCGGAGCGCGGCAGGTCGAGGCCAATGCGCAACATCGCTTCCTTGAAGCGGTCACGATCTTCCGCCTTTTTGATGGCCGGCAGCTTGGCGCCGATGAGTTCGACCCCATAGCGGTCGAGCACGCCGCTCTCGGCGAGTTCGATGGAGACATTGAGGCCGGTCTGACCGCCCACCGTCGGAAGCAACGCATCCGGTCGCTCGGCGGCAATGATTTTCTCCACCATCTCAGCAGTCAGGGGTTCGATGTAGGTGCGGTCGGCAAAGCCCGGGTCAGTCATGATCGTGGCTGGATTCGAGTTCACCAAGACCACTTCGAAGCCGTCGCTCTTCAGGGCCTTGCACGCCTGTGTTCCCGAGTAGTCGAACTCGCAGGCTTGACCGATGACGATGGGTCCCGAGCCGATGAGCAGGATTTTGTGGATGTCGTTCCTTCGCGGCATGGGGTTCGCTCCTCAAACCTGCGCTCGCGGCCGCATGTAGTCCACGAAGCGCTGGAACAAATACGTGGCGTCATGCGGGCCAGGGGAGGCTTCCGGGTGGTACTGCACCGAAAAAATTGGCAACCGCGCGTGCGCCAGCCCTTCCACGGTGTGGTCGTTCAGGTTCACGTGTGTCAGCTCTGCGACCCCGCGCAAGGAATCCACGTCAACCGCGAAGCCGTGGTTTTGTGCTGTGATCTCCACCTTGCCGGTGGTGAGGTCCTTGACCGGCTGGTTGCCGCCGTGGTGCCCGAATTTCAGTTTGTAGGTCCGCCCTCCCAAAGCCAGAGCCAGGATTTGGTGGCCGAGGCAAATACCGAAAATCGGCACCTTCCCGATCAAATTGCGGACGATGTCGGCGTAGGTGCCGACGTCTGGGTCGCCCGGCCCATTGGACAAAAACACCCCATCCGGCTTGAGCGCTAGCACCTGTTCGGCCGGGGTGGTGGCAGGCACCACCCGCACCCGGCAGCCGGCCGCGACCAAATTGCGCAGGATGTTTCGCTTGATTCCAAAATCGTAGGCGATCACGAACGGTCCGTCCGGGCGGGTTTGCGCACGGTATCCCGCTCCCAGTGCCCAGGTGGTCTCGGTCCAGTCGTAGGCTCGCGCGCAGGTCACTCGTTGCACGAGGTCGAGTCCGACCATGGGCGGAACGGCCCGCGCTTTCTCGATCAGCCGGCGGTGATCCAGCTCCACTGTGGATAGGACCGCGTTTTGTGCGCCCTTGTCGCGGATGTGGCGCACCAGCGCGCGGGTGTCGATTCCGTGAATGCCAGGGATTCCGTGGCGGCGCAGGTAATCACCGAGTGTGGTTTGCGCCCGCCAGTTGCTGGGCAGTTCCCAGTACTCGCGTACAATAAAACCTTCCACCCACGGGCGGCGCGATTCGACGTCCTCGTCGTTCACACCGACGTTGCCGATCTCAGTGTACGTCATGCACACAAGCTGGCCGCAGTAGGAGGGATCGGTCAGGATCTCCTGGTAGCCGGTCATGGACGTGTTGAACACGATTTCTCCGGCCGCTTCTCCCGGAGCGCCAAAACTTTCCCCTTCGAACACGGTGCCGTCGGCAAGCGCGAGCACTGCTTTCATGGATTACCTCCTGTTCCGAGTTCCCACACAACCTTGCCCGCGACGATGGTGGCCGTGGCACGCCCGCGTAACGTTGCCCCGAGCAGAGGCGTATTGTGCGATTTGGAGCGAAGCTCGGAGACCTCGAGTTTCCATGGCCTCTCTGGGTCGATCACGGTTACATCGGCGAGACTGCCGGGAGCCAACGTTCCTCCGGGAAGACGCAGGATGTGGGCTGGGTTGGTGCTCATCGCTGCGATGAGCTTGAGCGGCGACCAAGCCGCGGTTCGCAGCAGGTCCAGCGCCAGAGGTAGGGCGGTCTCGAGCCCGATGATCCCGTTAGCCGCGCGCTCGAACTCGCACTCTTTTTCGTCGCGGTGATGAGGAGCGTGGTCCGTAGCAATGCAATCAATCGTGCCGTCCAGAAGCCCCTCGCGCACGGCGCGTACGTCTTCGGCGGTGCGCAAGGGCGGCTTCATCTTGGCGTTGGTGTTGTACCCGTCCACCAACTCCTCGGTGAAGGTGAAGTGGTGGGGAGCAGCTTCCGCGGTGATCGCGAGACCTCGGGCCTTGGCACGTCGCACGAGTTCCACGCTGCCCGCGGTACTGATGTGGGCAATGTGCAAGTGCCCACCGGTTTGCTCGAGAATCGCCAGGTCTCGCGCCACCATTGCCTCCTCCGCCGCGCGCGGCATCCCGCGCAGACCGAGGCGCAGCGACCACGCCCCTTCGTTCATTACGCCGTCTTGTGCCAGCGAGGGATCTTCTTCGTGGGCGATCACCGGCAAGCCGAACATGCTGGCGTACTCGAGGGCCCGCCGCATGAGCGCACCGTCCACAATCGGCATTCCGTCGTCCGACACTGCGACGATCCCGGCGCGGTGCATTTCCCCGATTTCAGCAAGTTCTTGTCCGGCAAGCCCCTTGCTGACCGCCCCGATGGGGTAAACCCGGGCCAGTGCCACGGCGCGTGCTCGCTCGAGGATGAACTCGGTCACCGCGGCAGAGTCATTGGGCGGGTTGGTGTTCGCCATGCAGGCAACAGCGGTGAAGCCACCCGCCACCGCAGCGCGGCAACCGGTTTCGATGGTTTCCTTATACTCGTACCCAGGCTCGCGCAGGTGAACGTGCATGTCGATCAAGCCGGGCACGACCCACTGGCCGCGGGCTTCGATGACGCGCTCACCCTTGCGGGGCCGGCCCTTGCCGGGTGGGTACAGGCCCGCGACCCGGCCTTCGTGGATGTACACGTCGCGCTGGTCGTCGAGTGGTAGGGAAGGGTCAATCACCCGCCCGTGCAAGATCCAGAGATTCACAGCACGCTCCTCCGTTGTGCCACGTGCAGCGCGGCTGCCGGGCGGGTGTTTTCAGCCGTGTCGCGCTGTGCTGCCCCGGCAAGGAGGTAGAGAACGGCCATGCGGACGGCCACCCCGTTGCGGACCTGGTCGAGGATCACCGAGTGCGGCCCATCTGCCACCGAGCTGCTGATTTCCACGCCGCGGTTCAGAGGCCCCGGATGCAAAACCAGAACATCCGCCTTGGCTCGTTCCAGGTGCGCCTCCGTGAGACAAAAGTGACGAGCGTACTCGTCTAGCGAGGGCAGGTAGTTGCGGGCCTGCCGCTCGCGTTGCAAGCGCAACACGAGCACCACGTCGGCGTCGCTGACCGCTTCGAACAGGTCGGTGGTCGTGTCAGCCCACAGTGCAAACTCGCGGGGCAGCAACGTTCGTGGCCCGGCCAAGCGCACGCGTGCACCCAGGGTCCGCAGCCCGTGCAAGTTCGAGCGCGCGACGCGGCTATGCAAGATGTCTCCAACGATGACCACGGTCAGACCCTCGATGCGCTGCTTGTGCTCGCGGATGGTCAGCAAGTCGAGCAGTGCTTGGGTTGGGTGTTCGTGACAGCCATCCCCGGCGTTCACGACGCTGCAGCCGACGCGCTGCGCCAAAAAGTGGGCCGCTCCTGCTGCTGGGTGGCGCACCACGAGCACGTCCGGCTGCATGGCCGCTAGATTGCGGGCCGTATCCAGCAACGTTTCCCCTTTGGCCGTACTGCTCGAGGCGCCCGACAGAGACACAAAGTCTGCGCTCATGCGCTTGGCGGCGATCTCGAAGGATACCCGCGTACGCGTGCTTGGTTCGAAGAACATTCCAACCACGGTTTTGCCGCGCAGGGCCGGTACCTTCTTGATGTCGCGAGACGAGATTTCCTGAAATGAGGTAGCCGTGTCCAGAAAATAGAGTAGCTCCTCACGACTCATCCCTTCGAGACCGAGCAAATGCCGTTGTGCGAACGCCATTTCAGGCCTCCTCTCGCACGATCGCTACTGCGTCTACGCCGTCGCTTTCGCGGAGTCGTACTTCCACCGTTTCGTCCTGCGCCGTGGGCAGATTTTTGCCCACGTAATCAGCGCGGATCGGAAGCTCGCGGTGCCCGCGATCCACCAGCACGCACAACTGCACGCAGCTCGGCCGCCCGAGATCCATGAGCGCATCCAGCGCCGCGCGCACGGTCCTGCCCGTGTACAGCACGTCGTCCACCAGCACCACGCGGCGATCGTCAATGGGGAAATCAATCCGCGTGCTTTTCACCGAGGGCTGTTGGCGGCTGCGGCTCAAATCGTCGCGGTACAGGGTGATATCAATGATTCCGGTGGGCACCTTGCGCCCATCGATTTCCTCCAGCTTTCGGTGCAGGCGCTCCGCCAAGTGGACCCCGCGCGAGCGAATGCCGATCAGCACCACGTCCTCCAAGCCTTTGTTGCGCTCGACAATTTCGTGGGCGATGCGGGTGAGCGCTCGCTCGATGCCCCGGGCGTCCACCACGATTCGCTCGCGGTGCTTTGACATCATGGCAAAAAAAGGCCCCCTCGGTTTCCGAGGGGGCCTGATTCTCCGCAAACAAAACTTGTTTTCGAGTTCGCCATCGCCTGTCCTTCCTGGCCTCGCCGGACCAGTTTAAAGGATCGGCGTCTCCTGTACCGAGCCGGGCCCTGGATGTCAATATTGCTCGCTGCTGAGTGCGCTGGTCGTGCTCGTTGGCAGTGATTTGGCGGTCGGAGCGGAGGGTGCCGCGGCCCGCTGCCCGGGCCTTTTGACGAGAGGTATTCCGTCGGTCAAAAGAGCAAGAAGGATTTGGCATAGGAGGAGCGCATGTTGTGGCTGATTCTGGCGGTCGCCACGGTGGCCGCTGTGGCGAGTTTGCTGGCGCTGTGGCGCTCGAGCGCGAAACCGCTCGAAGCGGAGCGAGTACTGCGCGAGGAGTTTCGGGTCAATCGCGAGGAGGCGCGGGCAGCGGCCAAGGACCTACGCGACGAGGTGGCGCAGGGGTTCGACCGCGTTGGCGAGGCGATGCGCAAGACGCTGGAGGCGTTGACGCAGGCGCAGCAGGCAAGACTCGATGAGGTCCGTAAGCAGTTGGCGGATTTGAGTTCAGCAAACCAAGGTGCGTTGCAGCAAGTGCGCGATGCTCTCGACTTGCGGCTCAAGGAGCTACAGGAGGGGAACGAAAAAAAACTCGGCGAGGTACGGCTCGAGCTTGCTAGCGGGCTGCAGAGAACCAACGACACCTTGGGGAAGACCCTCGAAGCCATGATGCGATCGCAACAGGCGCTGCACGATACGGTACACCGCCAGATGAAGGAACTGCTCGAGTCGAACCAACTCGCCATGAAGAACATGCGCGATACCTTCGATTTGCGCCTCAAGGAGTTACAGGAGGGGAACGAGAAAAAACTGGAAGAGATGCGGCGCACCGTGGATGAGAAGTTGCACGACACCCTCGAGAAGCGACTCGGTGAGTCCTTCAAACTGGTGAGCGATCGCTTGGAGGCGGTGCACAAAGGCCTAGGCGAGATGCAGAGCCTGGCGAATGGAGTCGGGGACCTCAAACGCGTGCTGTCCAACGTGAAGGTGCGCGGCACTTGGGCCGAGGTACAGCTTGGCTCCATCCTCGAGCAAATCCTCGCCCCTGGCCAGTTCGAGCGAAACGTGCGGGTGAAACCCGAATCGGGCGAAACGGTGGAGTTCGCGATTCGCCTGCCCGGCTCGCGCGATGACCCAAACGCGGTCGTCTGGCTGCCGATTGATTCGAAGTTTCCGCAGGAAGACTACGTGCGACTCCAAGAAGCCGCGGATCGCGGCGACGGCGAGGCCTTGCAAAAAGCGGCGGAAAGTCTCGCGCAAGCGGTGCGCCTGGCAGCACGCGAAGTGCGAGACAAATACGTGAGCCCGCCGGCAACCACGGACTTTGCGATCATCTTCCTGGCTACCGAAGGTCTCTACGCGGAAGTGTTGCGCCAGCCAGGTTTGATGGATGAACTTTTGCACCGCTACCGGGTCGTGGTGGCAGGGCCTACGACGCTTGCGGCCATCTTGAGCAGCCTGCGCATGGGTTTCCAGACACTCGCCATTGAGCAGCGGGCTGCCGAAGTGTGGCGCATTCTTGGCGCAGTCAAGACCGAGTTTGCCAAGTTCGGGGAAGTGCTCGGCAAGGTGAAGCGGCAGCTCGACACGGCAAGTCGGACGATCGAGCAAACCAGCGTGCGCACGCGGGCGATGGAGCGCACGCTCCGTGCAGTAGAACGCTTGCCGGAGCCCGAGGCGCAGGCACTCTTGAATTTACCGGCCGACGAGGGTGAGACGAGCTAGCCGGAGCGAGAGGAGGCTGAGAAAGCGCTTTCGCCGGTCCGAGTCGGGCGGCAAACAGGCGGCGCGCAGTCAGCGGAGCGCGGCGGTGCCCAGGGCTAGCCGCCAGTGTTCGAGGAGTTCCCGGTCCGCGAGCTGATTTGGATGGAAGTTGGGGCGATAGTACGACAGGTAGTGGCGCAAGAGGCCGCGCAACGCTCCCGGAGAAACGAACAAGAAACGGATTAGGGTGCGCCACTCGCGCCAAGAAAAGAGCGTCCCGTCCGCGTGCATGAGGCGGATTTGGTGCTCCAGCACTTTGGTCCAGAAAACGAGCGTCGCCCCGAACATGGTCAAGACGCGGCGCCAATAGGGCCCACCCACCTCGCGGTACACACCGAAGGCCACGTGCTTGTGCTCGCCTTCCTCCAAGGCATGCCAGCGCCAGAGCGCAGCCATGCGCGGATCCGCCCCGTCAAACACTCCCTCGTTGGCGAGGGCCATTTGTGCCATGAGGGCGGTGAAGTGCTCCAGCGCCGCGGTAATCGCAAGGCGCGCGAGCGGAGGGGTGGCACGGCGGACGTGGGCGAGCAAGCGGCCTACCCTCGCTTCCATCGCAGCGGCTGGAATTCCTTGCTGTGCGAGGCGTTGGTTGTAGCGCAGGTGCTCGCGCGTGTGCATGGCTTCCTGGCCGATAAAGGCACGCACATCCTCAGCGAGCTTCGGATCGCGCACTTGGTGCCGGAAGGCTTTCACGGCTTCCACGAAAAACCGCTCTCCGTCAGGGAAAAACAGGGAGAGGTTGTCGAAAAAGCGCGTGACCGCCGCGCCGGCCGGATGCCAATAACGGGGGATGTCGCCCCCCAAGGGGAACTTGAGGTCGCGCACGGGAAACGTTGCTGCCGCCGTTGGGTTCGTCGTCGTCATGAGCCGATGCGTAAATCCGCTCCGCGGCAGCGACTAGTTCGGTGTGTGCCAATGTCTTGTCCGATTGGGCCGCACCTGCTAGCGCGCCGCGTCGTGACGCCGGCGTCGAACACCATCTCGGCTGCCTACGGGCTGTACCTGATAGACTTGGTGGCGCGCTGGAACGTGACCGCGGAGCAGTTGTTGGCCGGACTCCCGGTTAGCGTCGAGCAGCTTGCGCAGCCCGATCTTCACGTGGACATCGGCGAGATCGAGCGAGTGATCGTTCGCGCCCGCCGGCTGACCGGCGAAGACGGCCTGGGCGTGTACTTGGGGTTGCAAATCCCGATTTCTGCGCACGGGTTCCTGGGTTTCGCGGCCATGACCGCCAAGACCCTGCGCGAGGCGATCGAGTTGACGGTGCGCTACGGGCCGGTGCGCAGTTCGGCCTTTCAGTTCGTCCTCGAGGTGGAAGGCAATCAGGCGCGGCTGGTGGTGTACGAGCAAGCGGACCTCGGTACGGCGCGGGACGTCATTCTGATTGCGCTGCTTACGAGCCTGGCCAATATGGGCCGCACCTTGGTGGGGATGCCGGTCTCTGGCCACATCGAATTGGCCCTTCCCGAACCACCGTATTACCGGCGTCTGGCGCCGTTGCTGGACGGAGTTTTGTATTTCGGCCGGGCGCGCAACCAAATCGTCTTCGAAGCACATGTGCTGGATCACCCGCTACCGATGCATGACCCAGTGGCGCAGCGCCTGGCGCGAGAACAATGCGAGCAGGAGCTCGCTCGGTACGGCAGTAGCGGGCAGTTTTTGCTGCGCGTGCGTAGCGCCATGAGGCAGCCTGCGGGAGTTGTTAGCGGCCGTGAGCTCGCACGCCGCCTGGGCGTATCGGTGCGTACGCTCAAACGGCGCCTGGCCCAATGCGGCACTTCCTACTCGCAATTGGCGGATGAGCTGCGTTACACGGAGGCGATTCGCCTTCTCCACGACGACTCCCTCTCCATGGAGGAGATTGCGGAACGGCTTGGTTACTCCGATGCCGCGAATCTCACCCGTGCCTTCCGGCGCTGGGCGAAGACAACACCAGCGGCCTTTCGCCGCAAGCTGCGGGATGGCAGAGAAGCGGAAGCCGCCGCGACCTCACCTGCGCGCGTTGCACGAGACCAGGCACGGGGTCGCGACAGGCAGGGGCGGCAGGCTCGCTAGCGTGGGGCGTGCGACCTCGAGCGGCGAGAGCGCCCGGGGGTAAGCGTGCAGCTCGGCGAAACATGGGAATTGGGAGAACGCACTTTGGCCCGTGCAATCGCCCGCGGGCGGCAAGCAGACAGAAAGATTCTTACGCAGGGGCCACGCGACCCGACAGGGCGCCATGGGCCGCGACGCCGCGGCTGGTCATGGATGGCATGCGGGAGTGCGTCTCGCGGCTGCAGGTGGCAACGCAGCTTGAATGTCCAGGGGCAGCCCTTGCGGTTGCGCGGTCAGGATCGCGCCCGTTGTCTCCGCGCAAGCGGTTCTTGCATTGCCACGCCGTGGACTCAGGAAACACGGTTCGGAGCCCAGGCGCCGGGTGGGCCGCGGCCGACCCGAGCCAAAGGAAGCCACTTACGAGACGCCGGAGACGGCCCCGTGCTGCTGGCTGCGCAAAGCGTCGAGCACGGGCAAGAGATCTTGCCCGACAGCTGCAGAGGGGAGCACGCGGTCTGCCCAAGCTGCCAAACCCGCCTGGCGAACGCGCGCGCCATCGTCGCTGATGACCACCACCGACGGTGGGCGTGCCGCTTCCTTCACGGTATGCAGAGTGTGGCGAAGGCGTTCGACACTCGTTCCATCGGTCAAGTCTGCCTCCACAATCGCAACTGCACCGCCGGCCAGCACCGCCGCGCAAGCGTGTGGTTCGTGTTGGCCACAGAAGCGGCAGCTCTCGCCGCGCGATTCGAGCAGAACCTCGCAAATCACCCGCGCGTTGACGTTATCGTCAATCACTAGCAACACGCCCATGAGTCTTTCCTCCGCAACAACCCCAGGTCAGACGCTTGCCGCCCGGCAAGCTTCAAAAAATTTTTTTCTCGGTCGTGGCCCGCGTTGCGCACAGGGACCGCCCGCTCCGCTCGCAGCTTCGGCTCTTGCTCGGCTCGGGCGGTGGTGTGATAGGAAGGGCCATGGCCCGCGGACTTCGTGGCTGGGTTTGTGGCGCAGTCGCTTTGGTTTTGCTGGCGGTGCTGGCACAGGCAGAGTCAGCCGTCCCGCGCGCGATGCGGGAGCTACCCGCCGGGTGGCGCCCGCGCGTAGCTCAGGCGGAGAGCGCGTTTCGTACGCTTCAACAGCGATTGCAGCAGCGCTTGACCGCGGAGATCGCTGCCAAGGGTCCGGCTGGTGCGGTCGAAGTGTGCAAGCAAGAGGCGGCGGCTCTGGCGCGTAGCGTGGCCAGCGAACAAAAGATCGCTTTGGGGAGGACCAGCGACCGCTTGCGCAACCCCGACAACGCACCGCGCCCGTGGGCGTACCAGTACGTAGTCGAGATGGCGGGCAAGCCGGCGAATGAGGTGGAGCCGGTGTGGTTCGACTTAGGGGATTCCATCGGCGTGCTGCACCCGATCGCTACGGGAGGGGTGTGCCTGACCTGTCACGGGGAGCGGCGGGGGTTTCCCGCCGAGTTGCAAGCGGCCCTCGAGCGGCTCCATCCGACGGACCGGGCTGTGGGTTTTCGCAGCGGCGAACTTCGCGGCTTTTTCTGGGCGGAGTTGGAGAAGCCGGGGGCGGCTAGCAAGGCGGCAGGGGTGCCCGAGCCGGATGCCGGGGGCGAGCCCGCCAGGACGGGGAGGGAGTAATCACAACAGTAGAGGGAGGTCGTTTGATCGAGGCTGCGGGGGCGCCGCAATCGCGGCCCGGCTCGAAACGGGAGCTACAGGGCACCCCCGACCCGTGGATCCGGCACGTGGGGGTAGCGGCGCTCCTTGGTTTTGGCGTGGGACTGCTTGCCGTCCTGCTGGTGCTGGCATTGCAGTGGTGGCTCGGCCGTTGGGTCATGACTGCACTGCTCAGCGGATTGTTTCTACTGCTTTTGCCTGCCGCCTTGGGGCGCGCCTTGGTGCGCTACTTGTTCGCACCCGAGCCGCAGCGGGAACTCACTTGGATCGAGCGGGTCGGCCGCTGGTGGCTATGGGGCGGCTTGGGAGTGCCGGCGCGATCGGATGTACCGAGCGATGAGGAGGGGCGGCGCGAAACGCCGGTGGCAGTGGTTCCGCAGGGGCCGGCCAGTCCGTCCTGGCCGGTGGCCCTCGGCTCGCGCCTCGGTCAACGAACGGCCCGGGACGTCATGGTGCCGCGACCAGACATCGTTGCCGTGCCGGTGGCTGCGAGTGCCGAGGAAGCAGCCGTGAGAGTTCTCGAAAGCGGCGTGTCTCGCCTGCCGGTGTATCGGGGAGACCTGGACAACACCGAAGGAGTCGTGCACGCCAAGGATGTCCTCGCGTTGCTGGTGCGCGGAGAGCGACAGCGTCCGGTACAGGAAGTCGCGCGGCCGGTGCATTTCGTCCCGGAATCGAAGCCGCTGGCAGAACTCTTGGCAGAGATGCGGCACGGGCGCTTTCACCTCGCCATGGTGAGCGATGAGTACGGCTCCGTGGTCGGGTTGGTGACTCTCGAGGATGTCATCGAGGAGCTGGTCGGCCAAATCGCTGACGAATTCGACCGCGAGCCACCAGAAATCGAGCGCCTTCCCGATGGGCGCTTGCGGGTACAAGCCAGTGTGCCGATCGTGGACCTGAACGAGCTCTTGGGAATGAGCCTCCCGCATGCGAGTTGGAACACGGTGGGTGGCCTGGTGTTCGGGCTTGCCGGCAGAATCCCGGACCCCGGGGCTAGCGTCGAACTCGAAGGCGTGCGCTTTACCGTGGAGCGAGTGCAGGGCCGCCGCATCGTCTCCGTGCTCGTGCAGCCGCCGCCCCGGGGGATTTCCGCGCAAGCTGATTCACCGAGCTGACAGCGCTTGTTCGACCGCAGCGCGGATTCGCTCTCGCACCTGATCATTGAAGCCTACCTCGATCAATTGCGCTTTGCCTCGGATAGCAACGATGGTGGCGGGCATCCCGGGAACGCGCAGGCGCTGCAACACCTGTCCACTGGGGTCGAACAACAGGGTGACCCCGTCGGGGTTCGGTGCGATTTCCTTCAGTGCGGCCAGTGCCTTTGGGCGTTCTGTGTCAACGTTGATGAGTACGAGCTGCAGTCGAGGAAACTGGCGCTGCAGTTCGCGCAAAAACGGGATGGCCTCGTGACACGGCGCGCACCACGACGCCCAGGTTTGCAGGATGGCGAGCGCGGATTGCGGCGGATCGTAGGACAGTGGCTGGCCGCTTAGATCTTCCACTTGCAAGGCCGGCAGCGCGTCTGCGGCACGGGCCAAGGCAAGTACGGGTGGGGCGATGACGAGCAAGCAGGCAGTTGCAAGAAATCGGCACCGCATGGCTGGTCGGCAGTCAGAAACGCCAGGTGAGGCCACCGCGCAAGCGAAAGTCCGGTACGATCTGCAGGTCCGTGTTATTGCGGATCACGGGGATGTCCACAGCTGCGTCTACGCTGAGTTGCGTCCCCCATGTCCAGTGCGCGGCGGGCCCAGCATACAGAAACGTAACGCCGGTGTCGGGGAGCCGGCGGCCCGCTTGGCTATCCGTACCTTTGGTGTCCAACGTCAGCAGTGACTGCAAGCCGAGCGACTGCCGATGGTCGAGCAGCACGAAGTAACCCGGGCCACCGCTGACGATGAGTTCATTGGCAAAGGTGTAGTCAAAAGACCCCTCGGTACGCACGAAGTACTGGGTAAAGCCGTTCCAATACCAACGCTTGTACGTAACCAGCCCGTGCAGGCCGAGGATCACGTCGGTAGAGCCTGTGCCGAGAGCGAGGTCGTGACCGTGGATGCCGCTTTCCACCGCTTCTCCACTGTGGCGTGGATAGAGCCGGGAGCGGAACGGGTCTGGAATGGCTGCCTGATCGCTGTGTGAGTGGTTCTCCTCGATCTCTTCCCGCAGGCGACTGGGGCTACCAGTGGGAACTTTGACCCCAGCGAGAAGGCTGATCCGCTGCAGGGAGTTTTCCGACACGTGCGACCACGCGGTCATGAGGGCGTGCAGCGAAATGTCGCCGATGCCACTTTCCGCACCGCTTGCCACACCGCCGGCTTCCAAGCGGCGGAATCCACGGTGGATCACGGGCAGGTTGACTTGAAGGAGCAGGCGCGGGTGAGGCGCGTATCCCGCCACTATTTGGGTGATCGAACTCTCCAGGCGCTCGGAATTGGGGTTTTCCACCTCTTCTCCATCGCGTTGGAGAGTGGTCGAACGAGTGAACTGTTCGGCGACCGAGAGACGGAGCCCGGTGCGGGCTTCCTGCATTTCGGTGGAGGTGTAAATCGCGCAGATGTCGCACGCCTGCGCGGGGCCCGCGGCGATGCTTGCGAGCAGGGTCAGTACAAAGGCAACCGAGCGCGTGTGTTGCATCGCACGTCCGATAGCGAGTGGCACCAAGCCGCGGGATGCGGCAAGATGTCGCGCACTGGCCCGAACACCTCGCTCTGGCTTGTTCGCTTTGCCATAGTGCTGAGCCGAGCACAGCTGGCGCCATGCGAGTACCGAAGCCGAGCGCTTCATCTGCAGAGGGAATCCAGTTTGCCTGGCTACTCCGCCTGCGGTGGGTGGCGGTTGCCGGGCAACTGTTGGTGTTTACGGCGGTGGAACTCGCTCTGGGGATGCGGCTTCCTTGGCTACCGCTGGTTGCAGTCGTTGGGTTCGAAGCCGCTAGCAACCTGCTCGGGCACTGGGTAGCCAGCCGCAAGTCACCGACCGAAGGCTGGCTTACCGGGTTGCTGGCTGTCGATGTGCTGCTGCTCACCGCTTTGCTCTATCTGACCGGGGGGCCGCTGAACCCATTTTCTTTCCTCTATATGGTGCATGTCGCGCTGGCCGCGGCCACCTTGCAGCCGCGTTCCGCATGGTTGCTTGCTTGCGTTGCGTTGGCCGGCTTCGGAGCTTTGTTCGTGCTTCCGGCATGGGACGGTGAGCTGCCCAGTGAAGCCGTGCACAGTCATCACCTGCACTGGCACTTGTACGGCATGTATGTGGCGTTTGCCGTGAGCGCGCTGTTCGTGGTGTACTTCGTGGCGCGGGTTCAACAAGCGCTGGCAGAGCGCGAAGCCGAACTGGAGGCAGCGCGTGACCTCGCCCAACGCCAGATCCGCTTTGCCTCGCTGGCGACCATGGCCGCCGGTGCGGCGCACGAACTCGGCACCCCGCTCTCGACAATCGCCGTAGCGGCAAAGGAACTCGAACGATCTGCCGCCCAGGGGGGTGCCGAGTGGATTCAGGACGTTCGCTTGATTCGGCAGCAGGTGCGGCGCTGCCAAGAAATCCTGCAGCAAATGGCGGTGGAAGCTGGCAACGGCGTGGGCGAGGCGGCGCAAGAAGTCGAGGCCAGTGAGCTGCTTGCCGGGGTGAGCCAGTGGGGGGAAGAGAAGATCCGTATTCGCGTGCACGTGGCGCCGGAGGTCGCGGGCCAACGCGTATCGGTGCCGGTGCAGGCGTTGCGGCGTGCGTTACGCAGCTTGGTCAAGAACGCAGTGCAGGCATCGACTGGAGGCAATGTCGTGGAGGTCGGGTTGTCGCAACGCAACGGACAACTGTGCTTGGAGGTGCGCGACTGTGGTGCGGGAATGCCGGCAGAGGTGTTGGCGCATGCCGGCGAGCCGTTTTTCACCACCAAACCACCCGGCCAGGGAATCGGACTAGGCTTGTTCTTGGCGGGCTCCACGATGGAGCAAATCGGCGGGCGACTCGAGCTGGAATCGGCCGCCGGGCAGGGAACCGTGGCACGCCTCGTGCTGCCGGCGGGAAGTGTTTGCACGCGCAATCGTTGGCAAAAAGCCGTTGCGGCGCACGAGCGAGGAGAAATCGAGGTGACCGAGCATGGACGAGGCAGTCGAGCCGGTAGCTGAGTTCAAGGGGAAGGACCTGCTCTTGGTGGATGACGACGAGGTGTTTCGCGAGCGCCTGGCTCGAGCGCTGCTCCAGCGCGGGCTCAAGGTGCGCAGCGCGGCGGGCTACGAGCAAGCCATGGAGCTTGCCCGCGAGCAGCCCCCGGATTTGGCCGTGATTGACTTGCGGCTGGTCGGGCGTTCGGGTTTGGAGCTGACTCGCGACCTGCATGCCCTCTGCGCCGGCACGAAAATCTTGGTACTCACCGGCTACGGCAGCATTGCGACCGCAATCGAGGCGATTCGCCTGGGTGCTGCGTACTACGTGAGCAAGCCGGCCGATGCGGACGATGTGCTCGCGGCCTTTGCCCGTGCCAGCGCACCTCCTCTGGAACCATCGCCCGAATACGTGGCTCCCTCGCTGGCCCGCGCCGAATGGGAACACATCAACCGCGTTTTGGCCGATTGTGGTGGAAATGTCTCGGAAGCTGCCCGGCGGCTGGGCATGCACCGTCGCTCGCTCCAGCGAAAGCTGCGCAAGTACCCGCCTCGTTCCTGATGCGAGCCCTCAGCCTTTGAAGGTGACCACGCGCCCCCACAGGCTCTTGGTCCCCCAAATGCCGGAACGGAGTGCCTCGAGCTGGACGATCTGACTGTGGTCAATGAACAGGTTCACCTCTGGCCCGTAATTCTTCACGTACCAAGCAAACACTGCTGGATCCGCCGCCTCGAACATCACGTTTTCCAGCCCGAGAGCACTGACAAAGCGACCTGGGACGTCGGTGCGCCACTCGGTCACGCTTTCGGTGATGCCTTCGGATTCCACCAGGATCATGTACGCTCCGGCGTCGAGAAAACGCTTTGCCTGCTCGACCGCCCAGCCAACATCCCGGGTTCCCTCAGCGGCAAGTTCGGCTGCGCTGGTGGCGCCGCCGGCGCCGAACTGGATCCCGACCTCCGGCTTTGCCTTGAGCCCGAGCTTGTGGACCCGCTCGACCAGCCGCAGCCAGTCGTCTGCGGGCAGGGTGATGAACCCTGTGGACACCTCGATGATGTCGAAGCCCAAGTCCTTGCACTCCTTCAAATAGGCATCCACGGCGTCGCGGCCGTACGTCAGGACGCGTTCGACAAACCCGCCCGTGGATACCAGCACTTCGTGGCGGTGGCACAGTTCGATGAGCGCGCGCACAGCCCGCCGCGGCATGAGCGCAAACGAGCCGCCAGCGAATTTGAGTGCATCCACATAGCGACCCATGGTTTCCAGTATGTCCTCGAGGTAGCGCGTGCCCATGGGCGTGTAATACGGGCCGCGGATTTCTGTAACGCCCCGCCGTCGCGGCTTTGGTTCGCGCTCGTTCAGGGGCAAAAAGGAAAACGCTCGCTCCTCGTCCCTACCTTGTTTCGCCATGAGGTTCTCTCCGTTTGCCACGAGGGATTCGACCGCGTGCGAGCAGCGCTGTCAGATCGCGCACTCGGATGTTGTCCAGTTGTTCTACCAGTTCGATCACTTGGGTAAGAAGCGCCGCGGGCAAAGACGAAGCCGCCAAGCGGCGAAACTTGGTTACCACTGCCTGCCACGGCATGGGCCGGGTGTGAAAGCCTTCGTAGTCGCGCTTTTCCGCTTGCAAGATGCGCCCGTCGCGTAGCTCTACCTGGATCCGGCAAGGCATTTCCTCCGGGAAGCGGCGGCTGAACTCGGGATCCGGGCGCACGTTTACTCGGCGCAGCAAGGACTGCACATCCTGGCGCGCGATCCGTTCCGGTCGGTACTGTTCCGGCCACACCTCTCCGTCGAGCAGCGCAACCGCTACCATGTATGGCAGGCTGTGGTCGGCTTCTTCCTTGGTGCGTACGATGATCTTGTTCCCTTCCTCACCACCGCCGATGATGTGATAGGCCACGTCGAAGATGTCAATGCGGACTTGTACCACATCTTCGCCCGTGAAGTGGTGAGTCTCGCGGAGCTCGAGCACGCCCTCGAGAACCGACTGCGAGTGGATCTCGGCGTTGTATTTCTTCACGATCGTGCGCCGCACGCGTTCGAGATCTTCGCGCTGCCAGTCGATCGAAAACGGCCCGGCAATGGCTTCGCAAAAGCCTTTGTTTCCCTCGAACACTTCGATAGGGCCAGTGATTCCCTGCGCGGCGAGGTAGGTCAGGTGGGTGGCGGCAAACGCGGTATGCGGGTAAGCAAGCCCTTTCCAATGGGAAAGCTGCCCGGTACGGGTCACCCGCAGCGCATTGAGTGCGGTGCCCGCCAGGGCGATGGCATGTGCGGCCTGCTGAGGTGGCAGTCGTAGTGCGCGGGCCACACCGGCGGCTACTGCATAAGATCCCTGCGTCGTGTGGTCGAAACCCTTGTGCCGGACCGGCGCGGCATCACTCAAGCGACACTGCACTTGGTAGGCGACAGCGAGCGAAGTCAAGAGCTCATCGCCGCTCCGGTCCAAGTGATCGCAAGCAGCCAGCACCGCACCGAAGTTGTCGCTCGGGTGGCAAGTTTCGCCTTTGGCGAGGTAGCTGTCGTTGAAGTCCAAGTACCGCACCAGGGCGGAGTTAAAGAATGCAGCGCGGTCCGGAGCTGTTTTTCCTCCGCCAATCAAGGTGCTGAGCCGCTTGCCTCCAACGCTCCGCAAGTGCCGTCGCAAGGCACGCATCGGCTCGCCGCCCAGGGCCCCGAGGGCACAACCGAGTGCGTCGAGAATCCGGGTCTTCAGTGCCTGGCGGGCCTCCGGGGAAAGCTGCTCGAAGCGTGCGTTGCAAGCAAAGGTGGCCAGTCGTTCAGCCTGGGTCATGGCTCTCAGCGAACAAAATCTTCCTGTTCCCGTTTCGTGCGTCCCATCGTTGCGCAGGAAAACCTCGGTGCTGCAGTGTAGGACATTCCCCTTCGATCCACCCTCACTCGCTCGCCCAGCTTGGCTGGCGCTTCTCCGCGAAGGCGCGCATGCCTTCTTGTGCCTCGGGGGAAGCGAACAGCTCAGCGATCAGAGTACTCGTGCGGGCGAAGGCTTCTTGCATGGGCATGCCAGGCACGTTGCGAACCAGCCACTTGGCGTGCTGTAGGGCTTTCGGCCCGGCAAGGCGCAACATCTCGAGGAGTTCCTGCAAGCCGCGGCTGAGTTCCTGCCGCGGCAGAACGCGGTGCACGAGCCCGATTTCCTGGGCGCGCCGGGCATCGAAGCGCTCGCCCGTGAGAAAGAGCCACATGCCGTGCTGGATGCCGATTTTAGGCAGCACCACGACCGAAATCATTGCTGGAACCACCCCGATGCGCACCTCGCTAAAGGCAAAACTCGCCTCCTCGGCGGCGAGCACGAGGTCGCACGCAGCCATGAGTCCAACCCCGCCGCCGTAGGCCGAACCAGGGATGCAGCCGATGACGGGCTTTGGGGAGTCCCACAAAGTCCGGAGTAGCGTTACGAAGGGTTGTTCGCCGCTGCGCCGTGCGACGCCTCCGGCCTTGAGATCCGCTCCTGCGCAGAACGTGTTGCCTTGCGCGGTCAGCACCACCACCCGCACGTGCTCGTCGGCCAGCGCGCGCCGCAGGCCGCTGAGGAGAGCATCCACCAAATCGTCGCTAAGAGCATTCCGGCGCTCCGGCCGGGCTAAGGTGAGGCGTGCAGCGAAGCCCTCGACCTCGTAGAGTACCGGGTCACTCATTGGCTCTTCCCTCCTCACTGGTGGTTTCCTCCAGTACGACTAGGAGACTTCCGGCTTCCACTTGTTGCCCAACCTCGACCCGCACCTCGCGCACCACGCCGTCGGCAGGCGCACTGACTTCGTGTTCCATCTTCATGGCCTCCAGGATGACCAGCACGTCGCCACGGCGGACCCGGTCTCCGGCGCGCACGCGCACGTCAATGATTTTGCCTGGCATCGGCGCGCTGCAGCCGCCCTCCACCCGCTCGCTCTGCGGTTCCGGGAAGCGCGGTAGCTCCCGCAAGGCGCTGCTGCCCAGGACGCTGTCTACGTACCGCCATTCTCCTTGTGCCACCACCTCGAAGTAGCGGCGCACCTGGTCCACCTCGAGCGCGATACCAGCGCCATCCGCGCTCACGATGCGGGCGTTGTGAGGTGCGCCGTTCACGAGCGCCTCGACCTCTCCCCGCTCCAGGACTCGGTACTCCACCCGTACTGTGTCGGCTCCGGCGGCGTACTCGCACCACTGCCGTTGGCTCGGGTTGTTGCGCCAGCCGGAGGGTAGAGAGCGCAGCACAGGCGAGGCGCGGCGCCGTTCGGCTTGTTCCCAGAGTGCGGCGGCGAGGGCATGCAAGCGATCGGTCTGCCCGGTTTGGTTGCGCGAGAACGTCGGGAAGTGGCGGGGGATAAAGTGGGTGTCGGTGGCTCCGGCGGCAAATTCCGGATGGTCCAGAATGGCAAGCAAGAAGTCGCGGTTGGTGCGCACGCCGTGGACCCGCAGCGAGGCCAGCGCCGTGCGCAAGCGGCGTATGGCCTGGGTGCGATGAGAGCCGCGGGCAATGATCTTGGCGAGCATCGGGTCGTAGTGAATGGTGACCGCGGACCCGGCCTCCACTCCGCTTTCGTAGCGAACTCCGGTGCTTGGGCGCGGTTGCCAAACGGCCAGTGTGCCGGTAGACGGCAAGAAATCGTGTTCGGGATCTTCCGCGTACAAGCGCGCCTCGATCGCATGCCCGGAGATGCACAAGTCTTCTTGCGCAAACGGGAGTGGCTCCCCTTGCGCCACGGAGAACTGGAGCTGGACTAGATCGATGCCGGTGATTTCTTCGGTGACGGGATGCTCGACTTGCAGGCGCGTGTTGACCTCGAGGAAGTAAAAGTTCCCATCGCGGTCGACCACGAACTCGACGGTCCCGGCGCTGTAGTACCCGAGGCTACGAGCGAGTGCGACGGCGGCTGCCCCCATGCGCTCGCGCAACACATCGTTGACGAAAGGCGAAGGTGCCTCCTCGATGATTTTTTGGTAGCGGCGTTGGATGGAGCACTCGCGCTCGAACAAGTGCACGATGTTTCCGTGCTGGTCGCCAAAAATTTGGATTTCGATGTGGCGCGGATGTTCGATGTATCGCTCGATCAGCAACGTGTCGTCACCGAAAGCGGCTTGTGCCTCTCGCCGCGCCGGAGCCAGCGCCGCCGCCAGAGCCTCCGGTGAGTCCACCCGGCGCATGCCTTTTCCCCCGCCACCGGCCGAGGCTTTGACCAGGAGGGGAAAGCGCAACTGGCGCGCTCTGCGCACGATCTCCTCGTCGCTGAGCCCGGCAGCAGAAAAGCCCGGAATGATCGGTACGCCAGCGTTTTGGGCGATGGTTTTCGCATCGATTTTGGTGCCCATGGCACGGATTGCTGCAACCGGCGGCCCCACAAAACAAAGACCTTGTCGTTCGCAGGCTTCCGCGAAGTCTGCGTTTTCTGCCAGAAAACCGTAGCCAGGATGCACAGCATCGGCGCCGGTGAGCGCCGCGGCGTGCAAAATCGCTTCGAATGCCAGAAACGATCCGCCGGTGACCGGCGAGCCGATGTAGACTGCCTCGTCCGCCTCGCGTACGAACGGTGCCTCGCGATCAGGGTCGGCATACACGGCTACGGTTTCGAAGCCGAGGGCACGGCAGGCGCGGAAAATGCGCCGTGCGATCTCCCCGCGGTTTGCCACCAATACTTTGCGGATGGGTTTCATACTCTCCGTCCTGCTCGCTCACATCCGGAACACACCGTAGGTATCGGTGCCGCGCACCAAGTTGCTGAAGGATGCGCTGAGGGCGATGGCCAGTACGTTGCGCGTCTGGCGCGGGTCAATGATACCATCGTCCCAGATGCGGGCGGTTGCATAAAACGCGTTGGACTCCTTCTCGATTTGTTCGATGACCATCTGCCGCACGAGCCGGTCTTGCTCCTCGTCATAGGTTTGGCCAGCGCGCTCGGCCGCTTGACGGCGCACGATGGACATGACCCCGGCAAGCTGTTCCGGACCCATCACCGCGATGCGGTGGTTGGGCCAGGTAAACAAAAAGCGCGGGTCGTAGGCCCGCCCACACATTCCGTAATTGCCGGCTCCGTAGGAGCTGCCGATCATCACGGTAAACATCGGCACGGTAGAGTTCGCGACCGCGTTGATCATTTTTGCGCCGTCCTTGATGATCCCCCCTTGTTCGTACTGGACCCCGACCATGTAGCCGGTGATGTTTTGCAAGAACAAAATCGGCACGTCGATCTTGTTGCAGAGCTGGATGAATTGGGCCGCCTTTTGCGAGGATTCGGAAAACAAAATCCCGTTGTTGGCGACGATGCCGAGCGGGAACCCGTGTAGGTGAGCCCAACCAGTGACCAGGGTTGTGCCGTAGTTGGCTTTGAATTCCTCGAATCGCGAGCCATCTACGATGCGCGCAATCACTTCGCGCACCTCGAACGGTTTGCGCAAATCCATCGAACCGATGCCGAGAAGCTCATCCGGGTCGTACCGAGGGTCTTCCGGTTGCTGCAGCCGCGCTTCGCCGAGCTTGCGCCAGTTCAGGTGAGCAACGATCTCGCGCCCGATGCGGATGGCATCGTACTCATCCTCGGCCAAGTAGTCCGATACCCCGGAGACGCGGCTGTGCATCTCGGCTCCGCCTAGGGTTTCTTCGTCGGCATCCTCGTTGGTGGCCATTTTCACCAGTGGCGGCCCGCCGAGGAAAACCTTGGCTTGCCCTTTGACCATCACCACGTAGTCCGACATGCCCGGCACGTAGGCGCCTCCGGCAGTGGAGCTTCCGAACACGAGGCAAATGGTGGGGATGCGCTCTGCCGAGCGACGCGTGAGTTCGCGGAAGGTCTTGCCTCCGGGCACGAAGATTTGCGCTTGCACGGGGAGGTCTGCCCCGGCCGACTCGGTGAGGTTGATCAGGGGGAGGCGGTTCTTGGCTGCAATTTCCATGGCCCGCAGGTTCTTTTGCAGGCCGTACGGGTTGATCGCGCCGCCTTTGACGGTCGGATCGTTGGCGACAATGACGCACTCGACGCCGCTGACCACCCCGATTCCCGTGACCACACCCGCTCCCACCGTGTACTCGGTGCCCCAGGCCGCCAGCGGTGAGAGTTCGAGGAACGGAGAGTCCCGATCGAGCAGCAACTCGATCCGCTCGCGCGGCAAGAGCTTGCCGCGTTCCCGGTGGCGTTGCACGTACTTCTCGCCCCCTCCCGCGCGCGCCAGAGCAAGCTGCTCTTCGAGAAAGCGCACTTGCTCGAGCATTGCCTGGTAGTTGCTGCGGAAGGCTTCGGACTTGGGGTCGATGCGGGTCGGCAAAACAGGCATGGCCAGCGCGGGCTCAGATTTGCAGCAGCTTGGCGACGATTTGCTTCATCACCTCGTCCGCGCCGCCGCCAATGGTCAGCAGGCGTGAATCTACGAAAGCGCGAGCGGCAGGATTCTCCCAGCAGTACCCGGCGCCCCCGAAGAGTTGCAGGCAGGTGGTCGCTACGTACTGCAGCATGTTCGAGTTGAAGACCTTGGCCATGGAGATTTCCTTGGTCGCGTCCACACCGCTTTGCATGAGGCGGATGCAGCGGTAAGCCAACTCCTGCGCCG
Organism: Myxococcales bacterium; assembly: GCA_037445065.1. Taxonomy (GTDB): domain Bacteria; phylum Desulfobacterota; class Binatia; order HRBIN30; family HRBIN30; genus JBBILD01. The sequence goes on along the minus strand of JBBILD010000010.1, from coordinate 82,397 downwards.
CGGTGATTTGGATCAGCATGTCCACGAAGCGGTGCTGGTTTACCTGATGCTTGGACAAGGGTTTTCCGAACACCACCCGCTCCTGGCAGTGTTTGAGTGTGATCTCCCACAGTTGCCGCGCCTGCACCGGCGACATGACCACCGGCACCATGCGTTCATCTTGAAACTGCATCATTTGTTGCTGGAAGCCGCGGCTGGGGTCGCCAATGGTGTTGGTGATCGGCACGCGCACATCGTCGAAGAACAAGAGCCCAGTGTCCGAGCCAATGTTGCCGATTTTGTCGAGTAGCTTGTAGCTGAACCCCGGCGTATCGGTGGGTACGATGATTTGGGTGAAGCCGTTGTACCCAGCTTCCGGATCGGTGACCGCAAGCAAGCACAGCCAGTCCGCCGTTGCCGCGTTGGTAATGTACATTTTCGAGCCGTTGATCACCCAGTAATCGCCGTCACGCACGGCGCGGGTCTGAATGCGCGCCACGTCGGAGCCGGCTCCAGGTTCGGTCACCGCGATCGCCGCCACCATTTCGCCGCGAATCGCAGGCACCAGGTACTTCTGCTTGAGTTCTTCGCTGCCGAAACGATGCAAGGCGGGGGTGGCCATGTCGGTTTGCACCGAGATGCCCATGGCCACGCCGGCATTGTCGCACAGGGCGATCTCTTCGAGAAAAATGGCGTGGTAGGAGTAGTCCAGCCCGAGGCCACCGTACTTGGGGTCGTAGCGGATACCGAGCAAGCCCAGCTGCCCCATCTTGCGGTAGAGCGACTTGTCGATGCGGCCCATTTTGTCGAACTCGCGGGCTCGCGGCACGAGTTCGGTTTGCACGAAGCGCCGCACCGTGTCGCGAAACGCGCGGTGCTCCGGACTGCCGTAAATGTCCTCTCCTGGCTCGTACATGTTCGTACCCTCGACTCGGTTTGCCGCGCCCTTGTACCGAAGCTTCAGGCTCGGTCAAAGTGGGGGGCACGAACGAATCCGGGCGCGAAGACGCGTGTGAGAAGCCGCAGATCGGGTCGGTTTGCGCTGGTTTGCTCGGTGCTGGCCGTGCAAAGCGGGCGTTGCGCCAGTCCCGTGACCTCATTTGGTCCGATCAGGTAGGTGGCGAGGCGGTGGGCCAAGCTCATTTGAGCCGCCTCGAAACAGGTGGCGGCCTCGGCCAACTGCGCACGTGCGACCTCTGCATTCCCCCGCAGGGCCGCACTGCCGGCTTCGACCAGTGCGGTATAGCCGCGAGCGTCGGCGCGCGGGCTCTTGCGCAAAGCGGCGGCGCGCCGCGCAAGCCAGCGCGGCGGGCGGGTGGTGCCGTGACCCAAGGCTGCCCCGTGGGCGGCCCAGGTGCGCAAGAGCAACAGATCGGCATCGAGGCCGAGGAGGACGTGGCGGAGTAGGCCATGCGCGCGAGCGTTCTGCCAAAGCACCTGTGCTCGTTCCCAGGCAGCTTCGGGACGCCCGTCCACCAGCTCGGCATAGGCACTCAGTCGGGCGGCGTAGAAATGTTGCATCTGAAACCCCGCTGGGATCCAAAGTGCCTCCACTCGCTGCACGGCGTGCCGCGCGGTGGCAGTGTCACCGAACAGCAGGCAGGCCCAACCGAAGTACTCCCAGGCGACGCAAGCGGAGTAGCGGTCACCGAGCGCGCTGGCCTGCTCGAGCCATTCCCAGGCATCGCGGCGCAAGGCTTCGATGCGACCGAGTTCATCCTCTGCGCGGAGCTTGGCCATCGTAGCGACGGCGACTTCCCAGCGTTGGCGCGGGCAGTGACGCTGCAAAAGGCCAAGGGCCTCTTCGCACAGAGTGGACATCTCGTTCCAGCGGCATTCGAGCATGGATACTTGCGCGAGAGTTTGGCAAACCGTTGCGCGCACGTATGGACTTGCCTGCGACTCGGCTAAGCTGCAACCTTCGGCGATCAGGCGGCGCGCCCAGCGGGAAAACGGACCGCGAATGGGCAACAACGTGGCGCCCGTGGTACAGAGGGCAAGAGCGAGTTGCTCCTGGTCCCCCAGCGCCTTAGCGGCGGCGAGGCGGCGCAGCGCGAAGTACTGACCGCGCAGGGGATCTACAAAGGCGAGGCCTTTGGCTGCAGACTCCGCCGCCTCGAGTTGCACCCGCCAGCGGTTTGCCCCAGCGCGCCGTGGACCCCACCCCAGGCGCGGCTTCCAGTACGAGCGGACGATCCGCCCGAGGACGCGAAGCGAGGCTGCCGTACCACTACGCGGGTAGGGGAGTTTGGCGTTGCGCAGCACCTCGCGCAGGACCGCGGTTCCTTCACCCAAAAGCCCGCTGACGAGGTACTGCTCTGCGGCCCGCTGCAAGAACACATCCCGTTCCTTGCCCTGGGCGTGGGTGGAGACGGCCGCAAACAACGGCGCTGCTTCTGCCCCGCGGCCCGCGGATACCAAGGCTTCTGCTCGCCGCTGCTCGAGTTCGAGCGCCTGCGCGGGTGGCCACGTTGCCAGGGTAAGAGCTTGCCCATAGAGGTCGGCTGCGTGCGCAAAGGCCAGGTTGCCCTCCGCCCGTTGGGCTGCCCGAGCCGCCCACTCTGCGGCGGTGCGGGTTTCGCCCGCACCGAGAGCATGGAGCAAGACGCGTTCGGGGTCTTGCTCCCCTTGGATTAAAGCGCAGCGCAGCCAAAACGAATGGTGTGCGGCGCGGGTTGGCGCAGGAATCGAAACGAGCAAAGCTTCGCCGACCCGCTGGTGAAACACGTCCACTTCGGTGTCGCCGCGACCCGGGAGCATGCGCAGCTGCCTTCCGATCTCGGCTTGGCGCAGTGCGAGCCGGCCCTTTTCACCGATGCCTCCAGCCTCGATGAGGGCTTGCTTTGGCACTGGGTGGCCAGCCACCACGGCTGCCTCCACCATCAGCCGTCCGGGCAGGGGTAGTGCACGCAGCCGTTCTGTGAGGATCCGCCCCAGCGAGGGCGATGCGGATGAGGAACGCCCCGCGCCGCCTGCGCGGGCATGAGCCAGCAGTTGTACGATGAGCAGGGGCGACCCTCCCGCCTCGTAGAGGAGAGGCTCGAGATCCGTTGTCGCGCACGCATTCGCTGTACGCTGGTAGTGCTCGGCGAGCAGCCGCGCTTGGGCGGGAGGCAACGGCTCGAGAGAAATCCGCTCCTCCCAGGCAGGTTGGGCGCCAGGCGTGGCGGTCCCCGGTTCGGAAAGCAAGCCGATGGAGTCTGACTCCTTCCGGTAGCTCAGGATCAGCAGCAAGGAGGGTTGGTGGACACCCCGCAGCACCGCGTGGAGCAGCACGTGGCTATCTGCGTCCGCCCAGTGCAGGTCTTCGATCCACACCACCACCGGCATGAGGCGAGAAAGGCGATCCAGCAAGGCTCGGAATGCGGCAAAGCCACTCCGGCGTTCTTCGATGGGACGGCGCGAGGGGGTGGGATCCGCGCGAGCGGCGTCTTGCGATGACAGGGCGCGCAGCACCGGGAAGAGAGTAACGAGGTCCTTCCATTGATCGGGCGAAAGTTGCGGGCGCTGTTCGCCGGGAAGCTCGGTCAGGACCGCAGCCAGCTCGTCCGCGATTCCGTCGAAGGCATTGAAGGGCACCGCCTCGGCGGGGTTGCAGCGGCCGTGCAAAACGCAGGCGGTGTGGCGGTTCGGTAAACTCTCCAAAAAGTGCTCGATCAGCTGTGTCTTCCCAATGCCTGCCGGCCCCGTTACGTGCACGGTTGCCGGGTAGCCTTGGAGAACTCGCCAGAACGCCGCGTCGAGTTTGGCTCGCTCCTCATCCCGCCCCACGAACACGTTCCGGGTTTGCAGAACAGGAGCCCGAGGCTCGGCAGGTGCCGCGTGCGCACCGATGAGTTCTGCCCAGTCTTCTTCCTCCGGGCGCAGCCTGGGGTCAGGGTCGAGGCCAGCGAGCACCATCTCCCACATCAGCTTTGGGATTGGTAGGGCGGGAGAAAGGGACTTCTTGGCGGCCCACTGCCTCTTTTGTTGCAGCATTTCGAACGGAGCGCCGCGAAACGGGGGGACGCCGGTGACGGTCTCGTACACGAGGGCAGCCACGCTGTACCAGTCGGTCACTTCCGTAGCGGTTTCGCCAAGGGCCAGTTCGGGAGCCATGTAGGCCCACGTTCCTCCGGTGCTCACGCGCAGCAATGGATTAACCGGAACGATGCGCTTGGCGAGTCCAAAATCGAGCACCACCACCCGGCCCGTGTCCTGCACGAGCACGTTCGAAGGCTTGATATCGCAGTGCATCACTCCGGCCACATGCAGGCAGTGCACGGCGGCAATCAGCTGGTGAATGCGATTGACAACAGCTTCTTCGGGGCCAGCGTTGCCATCCGCTGCAACCGGGGGCCGCTCCCGTCGGCGCCATTGCACAGCTTGGTTGAAAGGCAGTCCGGAGACGAACTCCATGGTGAAAAACGGTTGCCCGGATGTAGAAACGAACAGCTCGAACAACTCGATCAGGTTCTGGTGGCGAACGTCAGCCACGAGGCGAAACTCGCGTTTGAGGACGTAGAAGTCGGCATCGTTCGCCTCGATGAGGGTTTTCAACGCAACCTCCAGCGCGAGTTCCTCGTCGTACGCTCGGAACACGACCCCGAAGCTGCCGCCCCCCAAAAAGGAGAGTTGCCGGAAGCGGGGGTGGTCGGGGAACATGAGAGCGGGTGTTTTTCGGAAGCTGTGGGGTCACTCAGGACTGAGGCCGCCCCAGGCCGAATGCGCGGATCAGCGAATACAAGTGCGAGCGGGCCATATCGAGGCGGCGAGCAGCCTCGGGCACGTTCCAATTCGTTTCTTCGAGGACGGTACGGATGAATTGAGCCTGGAAGCGGCGCGTGGCCGCTTGGAAAGTGAGGTTGGATTCCGGGGCCGGAGTCCTCCCTTCCGTGCCCTCGTCGGATTCGGGGAAGAGGTGTCTGACCTCTGCCTGGTGCACGCCTTCGCTCCCTGCGCGAATCGTGCCGACTTCTACCACGTGCAGGAGCTGGCGCACGTTGCCGGGCCACTCGGCGGCTTCGAGCGCGCGCAGCGCATTGCGCGACAAGCGAAGCTCGGGCAAAGAATGACGCACGCATGCGTTGCGGCAAAAGGCCTCGGCGAGCTCGGCAATGTCGTCCCGCCGCTCAGCAAGCGAGGGCAAGGCGATCGAGAGGACGTTCAGTCGATAGAATAGATCCTCGCGAAAGCGGTGCTCTTTGACCGCCGAGCGCAGGTCGCAGTTGGTGGCAGCGACGATGCGCACGTCCGCCTTGCGCCGCTTGTTACTCCCCAGCGGGAAGTACTCGCGTGTGTCGAGGAGCTGTAAGAGCTTGGCTTGCGCCGGGAGGGAGAGTTCTCCCACTTCGTCGAGCAGCAACGTGCCGCGCTCTGCCGCTTGTACCTTGCCTTCGTAGGCACGGTCGGCAGTCGAATGGGCGCCAGCAGCGGCACCGAATAACTCGCTTTCGAGCAGGGTGTCGGGCAGTGCGGCGCAGTTGAGTTCGACGAACGGGAAGGGACTGCGATGGCTGTTGTCGTGCAGCAGGCGGGCCATTTGGCTCTTGCCTGTACCCGACTCGCCGGTGAACAAGACGCTCACGTCGAGTCCTGCCACCATTGCCACTTGCTCGAGCACCCGCCCGAGCGCTGCACTCCGCCCTACGATGCCGCTTGCCTTGAGCCGCGCGCGGACCTCACGCGTGCTGTCTTCGGTTGGAGTCGCGCCTTTGGCCAACAGTCGCTCTGCAACCGGAACTAAATGGCGGGCGAGCAGCTCCGCCAAAGCAACGTCTGGTTCGCAAAAGCCTGCAGGCTTGCTGTGGCCGTACAGATAGAGGACGCCGAGCGGCGGGTCGTTTCCAATTGGGGTGCACAGGACAGCACCCATTCGGTGCTGCGCCACGCTGGCAAAGGAGTTGAAACGCGGGTCCAAGAAGGCGGCAGGGGTGACAATCGTGGACCCGGAAGAAATCGCCTGCGCCACAATGCCACGCGAGACGATCTCCCGCACTTGCTCCAAGGCTCCTCCCGACAACCCACGAGCAGCGAACCATGGGTGAGCCGGGTGCGCCGTGTCCGCCGGAAACAGTTCGAGGTAGCCGTGGGCTGCACCTGTGAGTTCGGTCAGAAAGGCGAGGCTGTCCTGAAAGAAGGAAGTGGGTTCTTGCTCCGGGCTGTGCTCGAGCAAGTGCCGGTAAAAGTCGCGTTCCTGCTCGAGTCGTTCCGGAGCGGCGGTCGCTGCCCCTCGGAAAATCATACCATGCAGCCTACGCTTCCTGGCGCTGGAGCGAAAGCCGATGTAGGAGTTTTTTTGAGGAACGATTCTGGAAAATCAGCCGCTTGTCCGGGCAAGCGGACGAGTGGGCCCGCCTGCCCGGGCCGAACCCTGTGGCCAGTGCGAAGAAAGTCGTTGGCACGGTACTTGGTTTCGGTTTCTGCCAAGCGATCTGATGCCGGCCGACAAGATCGAAGACTTCGCAACCCGAAACCCTCGAAAAGGAGAAGACCATGGAACCGATCAACCGAACGCTGACCCTAACCACCATCGCGGCTTTGTCCCTGCTGCTTACCTCCGCTGCCAGCGCGGCGCCGGACCCGCTGCCCTGTTACCGGGCCAAACTCCAGGCGCAGGCCCGCTTCTACCAGTGCTCTTCCCGTTGCGAAAACGGGACAACGGATCCGGCTACGCTGGCCTCGTGCCAGTCGCAGTGCCAAGACCGTTTTGACGCCCGCATCTTGGCGATCTCCGCTCGCCCGATCTGTACCGGGACTGCCAGCCCGTCGGTGAGTGACCCGACTCGGTGTATGGCGCAAATCGTCAAGGCGCGACTGCGCGCTGCGAAATGTGAGGAACGGTGCGATCGCCTCGCCCAATCGAGGGATTCCTTCGACGTGGATGGCTGCGCGGATCGCTGCGCTGCGGTTCTCGACGCAGCCGAGGCGCGGATTGGAAACTTGCCCCACTGTGACGGCTTAGTCCTTAGCGTGCCGGCCCCGTAACGATCCCTTGCAGTGGCAGCCGGTAGTGGAAAGGCCAGCTTCCTCCGGGAGGCTGGCCTTTTTGTTTTCGGCGGCACCCGTACACTGGCTTGGCGTGCTTGAGCGTACGTCTGCGCCTCGGGTATGCAGCTTGCGGATGAGGGATCGGAAGGAGCGAGAGAGCCATGGCGTGGGACTTTTCGACCGAAGCGGAATTTCAGCGAAAGCTCGAGTGGATGGATGAGTTCGTGCGCAGCAAGGTAGAGCCACTGGACGTGGCGTTTCCGGACCCCGCCGCACCGTACGATCGAAGGGACCCGTTGCTGAGGCGCTTGACGGAGCCGCTCAAGCAGGAAGTGCGCAGACAGGGGTTATGGGCGTGCCACCTCGGACCCGAACTGGGCGGGCCCGGTTACGGGCAGGTGAAATTGGCGCTCATGAACGAGATCCTCGGCCGCTCGCAATGGGCCCCGGCGATTTTTGGCTGCCAGGCGCCTGACTCGGGGAACGCGGAGATCCTGGCCGTGTACGGAACGGAGGAACAGAAAAAGCGTTACTTGGAGCCGCTGTTGGCTGGAGAGATCGTGTCTTGCTTCGCCATGACCGAGCCACAAGGGGGCAGCGATCCGCGCGAGTTTTGCTGCCGTGCTCGCCGGGATGGCCACGAGTGGGTGTTGCAGGGAGAAAAGTACTTTGCCTCGCACGCCGACTTGGCCGAGTTCCTGATCGTCATGGCGATTACGAATCCTGAGCGGCCTGTGCACCAGGGATCGTCCATGTTCCTGGTCCCGCGCGGCACGGCGGGGATGGAGATCGTGCGCCGCGCCGGTCTGGGAACCGAACCGCTCGGCCAAGGCCACCACTGCTTGGTGCGCTTCGAGAATTGCCGGCTTCCGGAGGAGAACTTGCTCGGCGGCGAGGGCCAGGGCTTCATCATTGCGCAGACCCGGCTCGGAGGGGGGCGCATCCACCACGCGATGCGCACGGTCGGGCTGGTGAAACGAGCGCTGGAAATGATGTGTCACAGGGCGCTGAGCCGCCGCACTCAGGGAGAAGTGCTCGCCAACAAGCAGTTGGTGCAGCAAATGATCGCGGACTCCTTCGTGCAGATCGAACAGTTTCGCCTGCTCGTGTTGTTCACGGCCTGGCAAATTGACCAGGGGCTGCGCGATGCGGCGCGCTTGTACATTGCGGCCGTGAAGGCACAAATGGCCGAAGTGCTGCATGACGTCGTGCGCCGGGCGATCCACTTGCACGGTGCTCTGGGGTGTTCGAACGAACTGCCGCTGATGCAGTGGTGGGTTGCGGCGGCAGCGTTGGCGGTGGCCGATGGCCCCACAGAGGTGCACAAGGTGACCGTGGCGCGGCAAGTGCTCAAGGGCTTTCAGCCTTACGAGGGGCTGTGGCCTCCGGAGTTCCTGCCTGCCCGTCGGGAGCAAGCGCTGCGTGCCTTGGGGTTGGACGGCGCCAGTCCTTGAGTTTACCCGCTCCGGGTACAGGTGCCGGTTCGTGGAGCGAAAGCGGTGAGCGAAGTACGCGGGGAAGCTTGGGTCGGGATTGATTTGGGTGGAACCAAAGTCGAGGGCGCGGTGGTTCGCCCAGACGGCGAAGTCGTGTTCCGCTATCGCACGGCCACTCAGCGCCAATTGGGCTACGAGCATGTCCTGGCCCGCGTGCGTGAGGTATACGAGCGCTGTGTTCAGGTAGCGGGGCGGCAGAGCGTGGTAGGGATTGGAACGCCGGGGGCGGAATCGGCGCGCACAGGAACGATGAAGAACTGCAACACCACGTGCTTGAACGGAAAACCCCTCCGGCAAGACTTGGAGCGCCTGCTCGGTGTGCGCGTTGCCATGGAAAACGACGCCAACTTGTTTGCCTGGGCCGAAGCGTGTCTGGGAGCTGGGCGTGGTTGCGATCTGGTCTTCGGAGTGATTCTCGGCACCGGCGTCGGAGGTGGCTTGGTGTGGAGGGGCGAGATCTGGCAGGGTGCGCAGCACATCGCCGGGGAATGGGGGCACCATCGCGTCCTCGACCATGGCCCCGAATGCTACTGCGGGCAGCGTGGCTGCGTAGAAACCTTGCTGTGTGGGCCAGCCTTCGAGCGCCGAGCGGCAGAGGTGCGCGGGCGCTGGCAGCCGGCGGCGCAAGTGGTTGTGGCGGCGCGTGCCGGAGAGGCCGCAGCCCAACGCGCGCTCGAGGAGTATTTGCAGCATTTTGGGCGCGCCCTGGCGAACGTGGTCAACATCGTTGACCCGGACTGCATTGTGTTGGGCGGCGGCATGTCGAACATTGACGAACTTTACAGCGCTGGGCGCGAGTTTTTGGCCCGCTACGTGTTTAGCGACCGTTGTGAGACGCGGCTTTGCCGCCACGCCCTAGGCGATTCCGCGGGTGTGATCGGGGCAGCCCTGCTGGCGCGTCAAGCATTGAATGGGAGCGGCGGCGGATGAGCGAGATGTGGGCCCCTATACGGCCCGGCGAGCCGAAGTCGGAACGTCCGGGTAAGAGCTCGGAGGCCGTCGGCTGGTTGCTGCGGATGGCCACTTCGGAACGGGTTCGCTGGTCAGTATTGATTGCACTTGCCGCCTACGCTGCGGTGGGGTTTTTGGTTTGGATCCAACGCTCGGGCGACTTCGGCGGCTACCTGATCGTCGGGGAACTCGTCCTGAGCGGCCGGCACATTTATCGAGATGTCAGTGCCGACCCGAACACATGGCCTCCCTTTTTCAGCTTGGTGTGCGTGCCACTGGCGTTGATGGCGCGCGGAACTCCTTATCTCGCACGCGGCTTCTGGTTAGCCCTGAACCTTCTTTCCTTGTGGTGGGTGTTGCGCCAGATCGCCTTGCTGATCCATGGCAAGCGGCTTTTATGGTCAGCCCGCGGCTTTTCCTTGGCCTCGCCGGAAATGTTGGTGCCGCTGTTGCTGACGAGTCGCTTTATCGGCAGCAACTTCGAACACTTGCAAATCAACATTCTGCTCTTTGCACTGGCTTTGGCGGGCCTTTTGTGGATCCGGCAAGGGCGTTGCTGGCGAGGCGGGGTGGCGCTGGGGTTTGCGGCGGCGGTGAAGGTGATGCCGGCAGTGTTCGTCCCGTACCTGCTTTGGCGCCGCCATTGGCGGGGAGCGCTGGCCACAGTTGCGGCGGGTGGGCTGTTTTCTTTGGCACCGATTCTGGTTTTCGGCCCCTTGCGGTTTTGGGACTACGTGCTGGCTTGGCGGGAGAAGCTGGCCATGGGTTGGGGGGTAGGGAAAATGAACCAGTCGGTGTTTGCGATGTGGGACCGCTACCTCGGCCACGGTATGGCGCCGTTGTTCACTCCGGGTGTGAACGACGTGCCCGAGTCGGCCTCGCCCTGGGTTGTGCTTGCCGTGGCGGCAACGTGGCTTGTGTTTGCCTGCGTGGTCTGGCGGCGTTGGCAAGGGCCGCCGCGAGGAAATTGGCAAACTGCGGCTGAGTGGAGTGTGGTGTTCGCCGTTGGGGCATTGGCCTCACCGGTCACCTGGAAGGCGTACCTGGTCGTTCTCCTCTTGGCTCACACGCTCCTGTTCGCTGCCTTTCAACAATGCACGCCCCGGAGCGGTTGGCGGCGCGGGCTCGGGGCGACTCTGATCCTGGCAGGCGCAACCAACTTGCTCTCGCCCGGTTTCTTGGGGCGAGACTGGGCGTGGCGCCTCGAGATGGCCTCTGTGCCGACACTGATCGCGTTGTGCACGATGGGAGTGGTGGCCTGGACTTGGCCCCTGCTCCCCGAGCTCGAGTCGCGCGCGCGCCGGGCTGGAGTCCGTTAACTTTTTTTCCGCTCGTAGGTGCCGACGATTTGCGCTTGGCTAAGGACGTGGTCCACCATGGCTCGCTCGAGTTGCGCTTTGGTTGCCTCCCCCAAGTCGGGCAGTACGGTGTCGAGCGCGTAAAGCTTAAAGAAATAGCGGTGGCGTCCCACCGGAGGACATGGGCCACCGTAGCCAGTACGCTTCCAATCGTTGAGACCCTGCCGTGTACCCTTGGGCAGTTGCTCGGGCTTGACCGCTTCCGGCAAGCCCGTGCTGTCCGGCGGCAGGTTGTAGAGTACCCAGTGGACCCAGGTCATGCGCGGGTTGGCTGGATCGGGCGCGTCTGGGTCGTCAACGATTAGCACCAAGCTTTTCGCCTTCTGGGGCACGCCGGACCACGACAGCGGTGGCGAGACGTCCTCGCCGTCGCATGTGTACTTGGCCGGGATGGCCCCGTGGTCGTCGAACGCGGCCGATCGAATCATCATTGCCATCGTTGCTCCTCCTTCCGGCGGATTTTGTGCCGCCACCAGCGTTCCTAGTCCCAACACGGTTATCAGCCACAAGAGCCGCCGTGGCTTCATTCCGAGCAAAGCAGCCTCTCCCCGTATGAACTGTCGCACCAGCAGAGCGGCGCGAGCTTAAACGCCACCGGGTGCAGTGAAAAGGGCCGGCTAGCAAGGCTGACCTCTGTCACGTCCCCATTTCGACATATTTGTGTGCGGTGTGGCCCCACTGCGCCCGAGCGGCTTCGGCTGCGGCGACGGGTGCTTAGGTGTCCGTCGGACTCCCGGCTTCTCCCAGGCCGCCCGCTTTGCGGTGTTGAGCGCGGTAGAACTCGCAGTCGAGGAGGTGCTCGCGAAAGGGACAGAAGGAGCGAATCACTTCGTCGTGGCAGCCGTAATTGTATGGATACGGCCGCGCAAAGGCCGAGCGCACCACAGCGAGGACCTCCCGCTCGGGCAGGGGGTGATGGAGGCGGTGGTTCCAGTCGAGCAAAAACTGGGTGACGAACTCGCGCTGGTAGCCGGCCCGGCGCAGGGCGGAGGCGAGGCGAATGGCGACGTTGTTGCGGAGCCCGACGGGAACGTCGGCGCTGGCCATGGCTTGACGGGCCGGGCAAAGCGCCTCTTCTGCGGACGACGGAGGCGTTGGCAACCGGTAGGGGTGCACGCGGTACCGGCGTGCCTCCCGCCGGGCGCGCTGGAGAAGTTGGTGCGCAACGCTGACCGCAGTCACTACCTGCGTGGGTAGAAGTCCGGCGTACGCTGTTCGCCGCAGGGGACGGGGTGAAACGGCGAGTTGGCGGATTTCTGCCATGGCGAGTCGGTCCAGTTCCTCGAGTTCGAGGGGCACTTTGAACAACAGGCTGCGCGAGTGGCGGGTGTTGGGCAGGCGTAAGAGCCGCACTTTGTCGCCGATGCTCAAATCGAAGCGCGCATGTTCGAAGGTTGGTAGGTCGCACGCGAGTGCGGCGCGCGCGTAAGAAAACACGCGGTGCAGGTCATTGGCCGGAGGAACGCGCCCGAAGACCCGCGTGTCAATCAACACGTGGAATCCTTTCGCGCCGCTGAAGTAGACGTGCAGCGCGGCCTCGGGCACCTGCCAACGAGAACGCAGCAAGGCCACCGTGGCACGCGCCATGGCCAGAGCTTGCTCGGCTCCCTGTTCGCTCGGCTCGCCGTCAATGTCGATCGGGAGGAAGGGAGCCCAGACAGGCCCGTCGTAGCCGGCGAGCGAAGGGCGGCCGGCTACGCGATGCTCTTCGAGATACAGCAGGATCTCATGGGAGAAGAAAAAGATGGAAGAGAAGCAGTCGTCCGGACCGTAGCGGTCGAGCAGTGCGCGCACTTGTTCGACCGACACCACGTGGTTGCGAAAATGGGGTTGTCGGGTGGCCGCAAAGTCCACGAGGCGAAAGCGGCGGGCGAACCCCTGCAGGGGAGGGTCGGTGGGTCCCTGCGGAGCGAGAGTGCGCACGGCTGCCATGCGTAGCTACCCTTGCGCAAAGCCGTGCCTCGTGGCAACCGATCGGGGCTGCCTGAATGGCAGGCGAGTTTCTTGGGGAAAGGAGCGAGAGCGATGCCGATTGATGTGCAAAAGGCGCTGGGAGCGAAGCTTCCGGCAACCACCGGGGCGTGGAATGCGGATCAAGTGATCCTGTACCACCTGGGAATCGGTGCCGGGATGAACAAACCCACCGATCGGAAAGAGCTCGAATATACTTACGAGCGCTACCTGAAAGTATTGCCGAGCTTTGCGGTCATCCCGGTCTTTGGCGCTCTCGGCGGGATGAACAACATCCCTGGGATCAACATCAACTTGGCCATGGTGCTCCATGGCGAGCAGGAAATTTCCCTGCACCGCCCGTTGCCAACCTCGGCAGCGATTCAGAACGAAGCGCGGGTGGCGGGAATTTACGACAAGGGCAAGGCGGCTCTCATCGTGCTCGAGGTGGCGACGCGGGAGCAAAATGGGGAGCCGCTGTTTACCAACCGCTTTACCATCTTTGCGCGCGGCGAAGGGGGATTCGGAGGGGACCCTGGCCCTAAGGCACAGCACGAGGTGCCGAACCGTGCCCCAGACGCGGTCGTCGAGTCACCCACGATGCCGCATCAAGCGCTCATTTACCGGCTTTCGGGCGACAAGAATCCGTTGCACTGCGATCCCGAGTTTGCGCAACTCGCTGGCTTCGATCGCCCCATTCTGCACGGGCTGTGTTCGTTTGGAATCGTCTGTAAAGCGGTGGTGGACACGCTGCTCGACGGCGCGGTGGACAAGGTCGCTGCGTACGGCGCGCGCTTCTCCGGAGTGGTGTTCCCCGGCGAGACGATCGTCACCTCGATGTGGCGCGAAGGGGGCAAGATCGTCATCTCCGCCAAGACAAAGGAACGCGACACTCCCGTGATCAGCAACTCCGCGATTCAGTTGCGCTGAGCGACCTGCTTGCGCCGCTCTCGGGCAGCTGTGCTGCCCGAGAGCGGCAAATACCAAATCGGAGAGGTCCAGGCACGCTCTTGTAGCGTTGCCGGAACGTTGGGGTCGCTGCACGCAGGCGGGCGCTGCTCAGCCGGGAGGCGATTGCACAAGTACGTGTGCCACCGGCAGGAAGGATTCTCCAGTACTCGAACGTAATAGAACGCCGGCACGCTCGGGTCGAACTCGGGATCTTCCCACACCGTGCACAGCGATGTGAACCCGGGCCCGCGCGGCGTGCAGGTGGCGAGGTCTACATCCGCGGCACTGTCGCTCCGTCCAGCCACGTCGTAGACCCGGTACTGGGCTTCTCCATTTGCGACCCAGCCTTTCACCACTTGCAACCGTTGCAGGAGAGTGCCGGGGCGGGAGGGAGTCCCTGGGTCCATTTGTGCCGCAATCGCAAGGCGGGGCCGCGCTTGCGCAGCGGTAGGTGAGTCGAGGAACCCGCCCATGGGGACGCCGCTCTGGTAGCCGACAGTGACCAAGTCGCTGCGCTCGCACCAGTCCGCTGGTAGCTCGTAGCCTCCGAAGACCCGCACAGTGATCCGCGGTCCGCTGGTGGCGAAGGTTTCGCGCCGCCGCAGGGCGGCAAAGATGCTCTCCCGCGTGTTCTGCTCGGCCCACACGGCCGCCAAGCCCCCGGGGCTAAAGGTGATGCCGCCGTCCGTCAGGGTGCCGGATCCTAGCTGCACCGCGGGGCTCGAATCGTTCGCTCCTTGATGCCCGGTGAAGGTCTCTTCGAAAACGAGACCGGGGGTTGCGTTGTGGGTGTCGGTGCTGCCAATGAAGCCGAGCAAGTACGGGTTGGCGCCGATGCGCAAAAACTCTTGCAGACCCAACAAGAGCACGTTGCGCACGTAGTCGCGGCGCGAGATGCAGCCTTCACCGGCGGCGCCCAGGGTCCCCACGCCGTCGCCACAGTCGGGAGCGGGGCGCACACGGCGGCGCTCGAATTCGCACGCTTCATCTGGTTGGCCAACGATCCCGGAAAGCCCGTTGAAGCACTCCGAGTTTCCCTTGTGCTGGTAGATTTCCACCAACGGCTCGAAGCGGGCACGAAACTCCGCTTGCAGTCGTTGCTCCTCCACGGTTTCGGCGCCAGGGTACTCCACCAAGAACATGCGCCCGTTGCTCTCATTGGAATTGTGCGGAATCACCACCACATCGCAGCCGGTGCCCGCGCCGACGCAATTGCGCTCGAGCGCGCTCCACAGACCTTGGGGTGACCGCTCTTCGAAGGTGCTGATGGGGAAGGGCACTGCCGAGTGCTTGAAGATCACATTGCGGTGCCGGGTGCTGGCCGCGAGCGAGTTACTGTACTCGTAGGCGATAAAGCTCGTGAAGGTGCACGGCTCGTAGGCTCGCTCAGCCGCCCGTTGCACGCGTTGCCAGACCTGCCCGGCGGTGCTCGTGCAGCGACGGCCATCAGCGCCACAAACGTCGAGAAAGCGGCGCGGATTCGAGCGGGTCATGGCAATGCCAAATTCGGCAACCCCTTGGTTGCCGCCGCGGCGGAAGAGGTCGCAGTTTGGCGTATCGTAGCCGGGTGACCCGGGCACAGAGCAAATCTCGACCTCGCCTAAGTACTCGGCATGATCGGTAACGGCCACAAAGTCCAGAGGCCGGTCAATTTGCACCGTTCGAGCGCCGTTGCCTTCTGCATCGAACGGTGGGATGTCGAGCGGTTCCCCACGTGCGAAGCGGTAGGCGTCCTCAGGTGTGGCGCGCACGTCCCACATGTGGGCATCGAAGGAGTACGTGGTGTGCACGTGCAAATCGCCAAAAAACACCCGCCGCTCCGGCGCGAAGTCTTGGCAAAGCACAGGCGTGGGGGTGGGGGGGGCGGGGCAGCCGGTAAGAGCCACCTGCACGGCGTGCACGATCTCATCTACGGTGACGACCCTGTCTCCGCTCGCATCGCCCACGGCGCACACGTCGAGCGGCTGCTCGCCCAAGGCAATGCTGACCAAAAGCACGAGTTCGTCCACCGTCACGCTGGCGGAGCCGTCACAGTCACCCACACAGCTTGCCCCGGCTCGGATCGGGAACGGAGCGCCAAAGGAAAGCAGGATGCTCAAGCCCGCAACCACACGCCACCGTTGCCATCGCCTCATGTGGGACATCCCTCCCGCGGCCGCGTTATGCCGCGCTCCGGCTTTGCAAGCAACTGGTTTGCGCTCAAGAGGACCACAAGGCCACAGCGCGCTTCAGGGTCCAATAGGCACCCGCAACGCCCACCGCGAAGGCCGGAAAACGCCCAACAAGCGCCCGGCCAGCCGCTGCGCGTTGCCAGAGAGCGAGTAGCGGTAAGAGGGCGATCACAAAACCGAGTTGGCCGACCTCGACGCCGACATTAAAAGCAGCTAATGCCCACAACAGGGACTGTTGCGGAACCCCGAGTTCGCGCAGCGCCCCACTGAAACCGAGGCCGTGTACGAGCCCAAACGCAAACGCCAGTGCAACCGTGCGCCGGTAGCTGGCGGAAGTCAGTGTACCTTCGCGCATCCGCTCGCGCGCGACAAGCACGATACTCAGCGCAATCAGGATCTCCACTAGAGGCTGGGAGAAACGCAACACGCGCACACTGGTGGCGGCGAGCGAAAGCGTGTGCGCGGCAGTAAAGGCCGTAACTGCCCCCGCCACGGCTGCAAGCCGGGTGACGCCGAGAAGCAAGCCAAGCAGGAAGAGCAAATGGTCCCACCCCTCCAGGATGTGCCCGATGCCGAGCCGCACGTAGAGGGGCACGATCCGCGCAAGCGGCAACCGCTCGGGATGAAAAAGCCAGAACTCCAGGCGCTCTGCAGGAACTGGGCCGGCTACGGGCTTGCCGTCAAAGAACTCAGCGCGGACCCATAGCTCGGCTGCGGAAGGTTCGGGCTGAACGAACCGCAAGGTCGCCTCCGCAAGCCCTGGCGCCGAACAGGAGACGCGGCTCGAGTTCGGGAAGTCGATTTGTCTCGGGCTGCACCCCTCAGGCAGTAAAAGGGAGATCCGGGGCAGAGTGGCAAGCGGCCCGTAAGACCACTGCACAAGCCACAGATTGGGAGAGGGTTCGCGCAGCAGCACTTGGATCGGGAAGAACGAGTGCGCAGCCAGCAGCGAGGGGACGAACAAGCCGACGCAGGCAGTTGCGAGTCGGGCGAAGGCCCAGCGGGTAAGACCCGGCGCGCAATCGGACACGGAAGCAGTGCGCTTGCCTCGAGCGGTGCGGGTGAAGCAGACAGCGCGGGGGCAGGCGGCTGCAGCGTACCAGGCGGCGTTCATGCACGGCCGCGTTCGTTGCCTGCAGGGCCCGGCGTACCTCACGGTTTCGGGGTGGGTTTGGGCGGGGCGCTCAGCGCAGACTTCTCGAACGCGTCTTTTGAAAGCTCTGGCTCGAAACGGAGTTCGGTCAGCCGAAGCGAGCTACTCGCCTGCGTGTTGCCGCCCACGAGAAGGATTTTTTGCTCAGTGGGGAACCACTCGCTACCGCGCCGCTCGAGCTTCTCCGCGACCCAGCGTTTCGCAGGTTTGTCCTGCGCATCGAAGTAGAGCGCGCGCAGCAGTACGTTTTGGCGCGGATCCACGGAGTAGGCCCGGTGCGGGTAAAGCGCCTCGCTCGGGTTCTTCGCGTAAAGGTGGACCACGGTGAAGGTTTCACCGCCGTATCGTTCTTCCCCGCCCAGTTCGACGCGATGGTCGCTCGTTCCCACGAAGAGAAAGTCGCCGAGCAGAAAATCCGATTTTAGAAAGGGCTGCTTCCAGCCTGCCGCGTCCAGCTCCTTCACCTGTTTCGTCTTGGGGTCGTACCACCAGCCTTCGCTCTTGCCGTCGAGGCGGTTCCACAGCAAAAAGCGCTGGCCGCGCTGGTCAGCCGGTTTTTGCACTTCGATCCAAGTGCGCAGTATGCCATCGGCAAACGAGCAGCGCAGCAAAAACTCGCCGCTCGCCCCGCCACTGCTTTGCACCGACCCCTTGGCTTCGAAGGTCGTGCGCAACAACGCTTGCACCGCCCGGCGGTACAGAGTTTCCGGGTCCTGAGCGTTACTGATTCGGGGCCCACCCACCGCCACTGCTAGCGCCACTACTACCAAGCGTAGGCTTGCTCGCTGCATCTTCGCCCTCCCTTGCCGGCATTCGCCGCGTATCCGTTGGCCACGCGCGCGCACGCGCTTCGGTTTCCAACGCAACGGTGCAGTTCAGCTCTGTTGTCCCGCTCGCGCGAGTTCTTCGTCAATCAGTTGTTTGAATGCCTCGAATGGCTGTGCTCCGGACAGCATCCGGCCATTGATAAAAAACGCAGGCGTGCCATTCACACCCGCCTCTTGTGCCTCCGCGATGTCTCGATCAATCTCGCTCGCGTGCGGCCTTTTTTGCAAGCAGTCGTCGAATTTTGCCTGGTCCAAGCCGGTTTCCTTGGCGAGTTCCTTGAGCCGTGACTCGGACAGGGCGTCTACCTTCCACAGCCGGTCGTGGTACTCCCAGAACTTGCCTTGGGCGTTCGCGCAGGCGGCAGCTTCCGCAGCCAAGCGCGCGTGCTGGTGGAAGCTCAGCGGGAAGTCGCGATGGACAAAGCGCACTTTGTCACCGTAGTGCTTGAGCACTTCGGCCACCGTTGAAGACGCGCGCTTGCAAAACGGGCACTCGTAGTCCGAAAACTCGATGATGGTCACCGGCGCCTTGGCTGGCCCCCGAGCAGGCCGACCGCCATCGCTCACTGCCACCACGGGCGGCCGCAGGGAGACGGAAGTCTTGTACTTCTTCTTGAGTTCATTCAGGAACGCCTGATGCCGTTCACTGAGCTTCTGCTGGCGGAGATACTCGGTAAGCTGCGGCCTGAGTTGTTCTAGGGTTTGCCCTTCGAGGTCCTCCTTGTTGTCGTCGTAAAGCTTTTGCAGCTCTTCTTCGCTCGGGGCGGGGACTTTCCCCTCCAACTCTTGCTTCACTAGGGCCTCGAGCGAGAGCCCGCGCGCTTTGGCCTCCTGCTCGTACAGCTCGTTGGCGATGAGTTCCTCCAGACCCTCCTGTAAAATTTGGAATCGTTGCTGATCGAGCTGGATGAGCTTGGCCTTTACGTGCTTCTCCAACTGCGCTCGGGTGATGCTTGTCGAGCCCACCTTGGCGACCACCTCGTCGGCAAAACTCGGCGCGCCACAGGCGAACAGCAATCCAGCGGTGCCAAGCACGGTACACGCGGTTCGGACAGTCATCGTTTCTCCTTTGCTGCCATTGCCCTCGTAGATTTGGGGGCGAGAATGGCGGCGAGGGTAGGGCGGCAGCACTAGCCGGTCAAGAGCTCGCGCTGGGAGAAGGGCTTCAGAATTGCAGGTCGCTAAGGCCGCATCGCGCGATGTGCCCGGTCCCGCCGGAGCGGGCAACGCCAGCGGCGCGAAGCCGGACCCAAAACAAGTGGCACGCTGGGCAGGCGTCGAACACGGGTGCTGCGTGGAAGGTGGCTGGCCTAGAAGGAGCGCATGCGACCGTAATTCTGCGGCTCCCCGTGCGCTGCAAACATCGCGGGTCACAGCGGGTGCCCTGCGATGCTGAGAACACGCCGGGGCCGCACCGTCACGGTCGTAGCTCGTCGCACCCGACCGTGCTCTGGTGGCCGCTGAAGAAACGGGAGAACCACGGTGTGGTGGCCACCGCTACGGTTGGTGCCAGCCAGTCGGTTTTGCCCAGGCGCGACTCGCCGCTTCTCTGTTCGTGGGCTGCCTCTCTCGTTCCCTCGCGGGATCGCGTCTTAGCCGAGGCGCAACGACCGCTGCGGTGTGGCTCGGGCGGGCCCGCCGGCTGTTGGTTGTCAATCAGCGCAGTCGGTGATGCTGGCCCGGAAAACGCGCCGAGGCCGGGTAGATGGCCCCACTGTGTGGCGGTCGCTTGCCGTGGTCGCATGGTTGGATCCCGTGCGCTGCAGGGGAGCGGCTGCCAGCAGAATTGCTGAGCCACGGTGCGACGCCAACTGGGGAGGGCTGCGCGGGAGCAAATCAAACTGGGGAGCACCGGTGGATTTCTGGCGCCGGATCGGGCAGTGCAAGCTTCCATGCTCGACACGTATTTGGGCCGCTCGGAGAGTCTTGTGGGCGGCGTGCTCGACCGAATGGCACGCGCCTGCGTGCGCCGTGAGATTGCTGCCAACTGGCTTACCGTGCTTGCGCTGGGAAGTGGGCTCGCTGCGGCGGCTCTGTTCTGGGCCCAGCAGTTCGCAGCTGGTTGGGTGTTGCTGGTCGTCTCCGGAGTTTTGGACGCAGTGGATGGACGAGTGGCACGGCTCGGCAAAGGGGTCACTCCCTGGGGTGGGGTCTTGGACCTCGTGTTCGATCGAATGGTCGAGGGAGCTGTGTTGCTGGCTCTTTCGTTGCCGCGTCCAGACGTCCAGCCTGCTGCCTTGTTTTTGCTCGCCACGTGGTACGTGAACATTACGGTGTTTTTGGCGGTGGGCGCGGCCAGCCGTCACCCGAGCGGCAAGTTGATCGCGTATCCTCCGGGTCTCCTCGAGCGCAGCGAGGCGCTGCTGTTTTGCACCGTTGCCTTGCTGCTTCCACGATGGCTGGCGCCGCTTTGCATCGTGTACGGCTTGCTGGGGTTGGTCACAGCGGCGCAGCGCCTATGGCACGGCTATCGAGTCTTGCAAAGTGTAGCCGGTGGGGCTCCGCAGCCCTGAGGGATCCCCTGTTGCGGTTCGAGGCTTCGTGGTAACGGAGGGAGCATGGAAGGAACCAGTTTTGTTCCCCGCAACTTGGTGGTGCCGCCGCATCGGACGCACGAGGTGCTGAACCAGCCGCCACCGCTGGAAGGGTACAACTCGTTCGACACGGATCCGGTGCTCCAGCGCGCACTCGAAACGCAGGGTGCCGGGTGGGCAAGTGCGGACTGCCGCAGGCTGGCGGAGGTTCTCGCCGGAGAGCCGCAACAGTGGGCCGTGTGGGCGAACGCATACCCACCCGTGCTGCGCAACTTCGATCGCTTTGGCAACCGCATTGACGAGGTGGAATATCACCCCGCCTATCACGAGCTCATGCGGCTTGCGGTCGAGCACGAATTGCACGCTCTCCCTTGGCGCACGCCGCGGGCGGGAGCGCACGTAGCGCGTGCGGCCAAGTTTTACTTGCAGTCGCAGGTAGAGGCCGGGCACGGATGTCCGATCTCGATGACCTACTCGATCGTCCCCGCCTTACGCCACCAGCCGGAGTTGGCGGCGCAGTGGGAACCGCGCATTGTCTCCAACCAGTACGATTCGCGCTCGCTCCCTGCTGAAGAAAAGCGCGGAGTGATGTGCGGCATGGCGATGACCGAGAAGCAGGGCGGCTCGGATGTGCGTGCCAACACCACACGCGCCGTGCCGATTGACAGTGCTGGACCGGGGGCAGCGTACTGGATTACTGGCCACAAGTGGTTCTGCTCGGCACCGATGAGCGACGTGTTCTTGATGCTGGCGTACACGGACAAAGGGCTTTCTTGCTTTCTCGTGCCGCGCTGGCGGCCGGACGGAAAGCGCAATGCGATCTTCATTCAGCGCCTCAAGGACAAGCTCGGCAATCGCTCGAATGCTTCGAGCGAAATCGAACTGGACCAGGCCTGGGGCCGCATGGTGGGCGAAGAGGGCCGCGGGGTGCGCACGATCATCGAGATGGTCAACCACACGCGGCTCGATTGCGCGATTGGCGCGGCTGCTGGCATGCGGCAGGCGCTCGTACAGGCGATCCACCACACCCGCCACCGCGCTGCTTTTGGCAAGCGCTTGGTGGAACAGCCGCTGATGCAAAATGTGCTCGCTGATCTGTGTTTGGAGTGGGAAGCGGCCACCCTCGGGATGATGCGCCTGGCTCGCGCTTACGATGAAGAAGCCCGAAACGAGCGTGAACGGCACTTTGCCCGCCTGGCTACTGCGGTGATCAAATACTGGGTGTGCAAACGCGCTCCCGCGTTCGTTGCCGAGGCACTCGAGTGTTTGGGTGGCGCCGGGTACGTGGAGGAATCGGTTCTGCCCCGCTTGTACCGCGAAGCTCCTCTCAATGGCATTTGGGAGGGCTCGGGCAACGTGATTTGTCTGGACGTGTTGCGGGCCATGGCCAAAGAGCCTGAGTCTGTACAAGCGTTCTTTGCAGAACTGGATCTGGCTGCGGGCGAGCCTGCGTTCGATCGAGCCGTGAACTCTTTGCGCCAGGAGCTGCAAGACCTCGCTGATCTCGAGCTGCGAGCGCGGAGTTTGGTCGAGAGGATGGCTTTGGCGTTGCAGGCTTCCTTGTTGCTCCGGTACTCCGAGCCGGCAGTGGCCACTGCCTTTTGCGCGTCGCGTTTGGAAGGCCGGCATGGCCTGGCCTTTGGGACGCTGCCGCGTGGGGTTGCAAGCGCGCAGTTCGTGGAACGTGCGTTCCCGGCTTGAGCGCACACGCGCTTGGATTCGCTCTGTGGGTCGTGCGCTGCTGCGCGAGCCGACGGCGTGGTTTTTTGGCTTTGCGGCGCTGGCCTTGGCTGCTTCTCGGAGCGGCCGGGAGAACACAGGCCCCTCCTTGCCGCCGCGGGAGGAGTTGCGTGCCCGTCTCGTGGCCGAGCTGCTCGCGCGCAACGGCCGCGCGCCGAGCGAGGACGAGGTGCGTAACGCCTGGCCCGACTTTTTGGATCGGGAGATCCTCTACCGCGAGGCACTGGCACTCGGGCTCGATCGCGATGATGAGATCGTGCGCCGCCGGCTCATTCAAAAGATGGAGTTCTTGCTCGAAGGGGCGGCGCCGGAAGAGCCTGAGCGGCCGGAAGAACTCCTTTCGTTCTGGCAGCGTTCCCGCCACCGCTATCGCGAAGCAGGGCGCGTCAGCTTCACCCATGTGTTTCTAGGAGAGCAAAACACTCCCGCAGAACGAGCCGCGGCCGTATTGGCCGAGTTGCAGCGAGGTGGGGAGGTAGGAAAGCTCTCTCGACCCTTCTTGCCCGGGCTCGTGTGGCGGAATCGGTCCCTAGCGGAAGTCGAAGCTGCCTTTGGCGCCGGCTTCGCACAAGCCCTGCCTCCGTTGCCGTTCGGAACTTGGTCCGGACCCATACGGTCGAGCTTTGGTTGGCACCTGGTTCGGCTCGAGGACTCGCGCCCGCCGCGCATCGTACCGCTGGAAGAAATCCGCGAGCGGGTTTTGGAAGACTGGCGCGAAGAGGCCCGCAAGCAGGCGCGCAACCGAGCGCTGGCCCAGTTACGCGCAAAGTACCGGGTGGAGATGGAAGCTCTCACGCCAAGCGAGGAAAAAGAGCGGGAGGGCGCTCAGAACCCGTAGCTCAGCAAAATCAGCACACCCGATTGGGTGACGCGCTTGAATCGCACCTGGGTTTCCCCAGCGGGTGGGGGAGCCCCCGCACGGAATCCGTCGGCAAGCACGCGCGTGTTCGGGTCGGCAACGTAGCCGACGCCAATATTGATGCTTCCGCGCTCATGCAGTTCTTCCACTGAGCCGGCCACCATCCATCCCGCCCCAACCGCGTCAATAAAGTCATCGCCCGGCTGAACGGCGACAAATGGGCCCCAGCGCAAGCGCTCGGCTAGACGCGGGGTGCACCACCGGCAGCTCCGCGGGCTGCGCGCGGCCCCCCACTCTTCCTTCCGGGCGGCAGAGGAAATCGGAAAAACGTAGTGTGCCTCCAGCACCAGATGCGGCGTGGAGTCGGTGTCGTGATCCACCCGCACGACCGGCTGGCCCGCCGCGTTCGGTCCGATCGAAGCGGACTCGACCCGTTCTTTGCCGCCAACGTCCACCTGAAAGCCAATCCCGACACCTGCCCCAAAACCGAGTCCGGCTGCTCGTCGCGTTCGCTGACGCGCAGCCGGCTGTACGCTGTCTCGCCAGCGGGTCAGCTCCGAGGCACTGCGCGCCAGGCGCTCGCTGGCGCTGGTCAAATTTTCCAGTGCCTCCAAGAGGCTCGCCCGCCGCCGGGTAAACGACTCTTCCATGCGTTGCGCTTGCTCGCCCGTCAGTTGGGAGCGCAGGAGTTCCGTGCGCACCTGAACGGCTTGGACTTCGTACAGAGCCTCCCGTACGGGCGCGGCGGCGGCGTGCAACTGCGCGGCGGCGGCCACCAGTTCCTGCGAGGCGGCCAGCGGCTTGCCGCTGTCGTCGGTGAGCGCGGAGCGGAGGGTTTCGGGTTGCACCAGCAAAGCGTCCAACTCGGCAACTGCCTGCCGCACCCAGTTGCGGGCTTCGCGTGCGATCGCCTCGCGCTCCCGTTGTGCAAGCTCCGCCCCACGGCGAGCGGCCAAAAACTCGCGGCCGCCACGGCGGCGTAGCGCCTCTGCGGTACGGCTGAGCCACACCGCGCGCCGCTCGGCCCGAATGGCATCGCCACTGCGTTGTGCCGCCTTTTCGGCCGAGCGGGCCGCACGTTCCGCGGCCAGGGCCCACTCCTGCGCTTGCAAAATCTGGCGGGTCACCTCGTCCAGCGATTCCGCCCACCCATGTGCTGCCTGGAGCAACACCATCGGCCCAGCGAGGAGCAAAAGCGTGCGTTGGCGCCAGCGCGTGCGGTCTTGCCGCTGCGCGCGCAGAGAACACCTGCCCGCCACCATCCACCACCGCATCACGCGCCTTTTTCTCACGCAAGCCGGCGGAAAGTCAAACGAGACGTCCACAAAGTGGTGGGTGGGCTGAGGGGCGCGCAAGGTTGCGGACAGCGACCCCGAAGGTTGGGCTCGGGCGGGGAGTGTGCTTGCGCTACTCGGCGGACTCAGACGAGTTCGCGCGATAATTCGATGCGAGCGCGGTACTTCGCCCAAGAACCGCAGCGCGGGCAGACGCCGAGCCAATCGGCCGAAACCCGCTCGCACTGCGAGCACTGAAAAAAGGGTTCCTCGCCACAAGCGCGCTGGTAGGAGTGCAACGCCTGCTCCACTTGCCCGCGCAGGCGGTGTACTTGTGCCCATAAACGATCATAGTCCGCAGCGAACATGGCGGGGGCCTCTACCGCCTGCAGCTCAGCCGCAGCGGGCTCCGCGTTGCCGTCGGCGAGGTGCGTTTCGGCAACCCACAGGCGGACCGCATCGGCCTGCACGGAATCGGAGCGCACTTTTCGCAACAGGTTCCGGATGCGATCGCGGTGCGAGGGGCTCGTGGCGATACGGAGCAAGCGCTGCACAAATACCCCTTGCGGTTTGGCACGCAGGCCCCGCTCCCACACGGCGGAGGCATCGGCGAGTCGTTGCGCCGCGGCGAGTTCGTCGCCCAAGGCAACGTAAACCGGCGCTGGGACGTTGCGGCTCGCGGCAAGCGCTTCGAGGGCTTGCAGCCGTGCCTGTGGGTCGGGCATGTGCAAGGCGGCTTGGTAGCGCAGGGACTGGAGCCGCTCCCCTTCGCGCTGTGCCTGCACCGGGTCTGGCAAGAGCCCCATGAAGGCTTCCTGCACGCTGGCCGCATCGGTCCAGTGTCCGGCCGCGGCATAGGCGTCTCGCAGCGCAGCAAGGGCGCGCGCCGAACGCGGATGGAGGGCGCGCAGCCGTTCCAAGACTTCGATGCGGGGTGCCGTCTCGCCGCTCAGGCGGTGCACTTCTGCCAGCGCAAAGAGGACTTCTGGATCCGAGTGGTGCACGACCGAGGCATCCACCAGTACGCCGCGCGCGCGATGGAACTCTCCGGTGTCGCAATAGGACTGCGCTAAGAGGAGAGCCGGACGCGGGTCCTCCGGCCGCCGCTGCCAAACCTTTTGCAGGAGCGCTCGGCCGCGCGCGATCTCGCCGCCCCAGAGGAGCTGTTCCCCCGCTTGTTCCCACTCGTGGAGGCGGAGCGAACGCCGTTCCCGGCGGCCCACGCGCCAGGCTCGCAACGCCCGCCCGCTTGCCTGCAGTGCCACACCCAGTAAAGCGAGGAGAACTCCAGCCAGGAATGCGCCCGCAAGCACCACTCCGGTGATCGAGGTAAAGGAGCGCTCTGGCCAAAGCGTCACGGTGGTGGAGCCCTGGTTTAAAATGACGATGTACAGAACGACGGCGACCAGAGGCAGGCTGAGCAAAACGGCGCGTTTCATGATTGCTTCCGTCAGGACCCGCCGGCGGCGAGGCTCAGTTCACGCACCTGGTCGGCGTATGGCTTCGGCAGGCGAACGCGCGGGGCTTTTGCCCACAGCCGCTCGAGATCGTAGAACTGGCGCACCGGTTCGAAAAACACGTGCACGACTACATCCCCGTAATCCATCACAACCCAGTGTCCGTGCTGAAAGCCCTCGACCGCAAGGGGCCGTTCACCGGCCCGCTCCAGGACCTCTTCGATGCTTTGCGCAATTGCTTGCACTTGGGTGTCGGAACGACCGGTACAAATCAGGAAATAGTCGGCCAGGGAAGTGAGTTTGCTCACATCGAGCAAGACCAAGTCGTACGCCTTGCGCTCGAGCGCCGCCTTCACACACAGCAGCGCGGTGTCTTTCGACGTCTTTCGCTTCACCGCTTGTTCCTCCGCGTGTAGAGGCCGCGAGCAGCGATGTATCGCTCCACGGCCGGGGGAACCAAGTAGCGAATCGAGGCGCCGCGGGAGACCCGTTCGCGGATCGCGCTCGCCGAAATGTCTAAACCCGTTACCGTCTGGAAGTGCACCCTGTGCCCTGACCGGTGGACGAGAGTCAAGCGGTCAGGCGCATACCAGAAGTCACCACGAGCGGCAACCGGAAGCAGCCTGCGCAGGTGGCGGTTTGCAAATCCCGGGCGCGAGACGACAACGAAGTCGGCGAGGCCGAACAGCTCGCGATACTCCTTCCAGGTGCCGATTTCGGCGAAGGCGTCGAGCCCGACGATAAACGACAGCTTCCATTCCGGATGGCTCTGGCGCAGTGCGCGCAGCGTATCGACGGAGTAGGAACGTCCTTGCCTCTGAAGTTCCAGTACAGAGGCGCGGAAGTACGGGTTGCCGCGAATGGCCAGCCGTACCATGGCCAAGCGGTCCGCGGGGGCCGCAAGCTTGTGTCCGACTTTGTGCGGCGGCAGGGCGGCTGGAATGAACAATACCCGATCCAAAGACAGCGCTTCGCGTACCTCTTCGGCTACGCGCAAGTGCCCGAGGTGAATCGGGTTGAAGCTTCCACCGAGGATGCCAACGTGCATCCGCCTGGGCTCCGCTTGCCTCAGGTGCGGATCTGGCCGCTGCCGCGGATGTTGTACTTGTAGGTGGTCAGTTCCCGCAGCCCCATCGGACCGCGCGCGTGCAAGCGATTGGTAGAAATCCCGATCTCCGCGCCGAAACCGAACTCGTAGCCGTCGGTGAAACGGGTGGACGCGTTTACATAAACGGCTGCCGAATCAACCTCCTGCTGGAAGCGGCGGGCGTGCTCGTAGTGGTTGGTGACGATGGCATCCGAGTGGCCCGTGCCGTAGGTGTTGATGAAGCGGATTGCTTCATCGAGAGAGGCGACCACCTTTACCGCCAAAATGAGGTCGAGGTACTCGGTGCGCCAATCCTCCTCGCTTGCCGGGCGAACGTCTGGCACGATGCTGCGCGTGCGCTCGCAGCCGCGGATTTCGACCCCGGCTTGCTGAAAGCGGCGGATCATCTGGGGCAGAAACGCCTCGGCCACAGCAGCGTGCACGAGCAGATTTTCCATGGCGTTGCACACGCCTGGGCGTTGCACCTTGGCGTTGAAGCAAATCTCCTCCGCCATCTTCAGATCGGCGAATTCGTCCACATACGTGTGGCAGACTCCGGCGTAATGCTGGATCACGGGAATGCGCGACATCTCGGTGATCACCCGGATGAGGCTCTCGCCGCCGCGCGGTATGATCACGTCCAGCCACTGCGACTGCTGCAAAAGGATCTGCACGGCCTCTCGCTCCGTCGTCGGCAGGAGCTGCACGCTCGCCGCGGGCAAACCCTCTTCGGCGACCGCTTGTGCCACGATGCGAGCGAGTTGTTGGTTGGTTCCCTGTGCCTCCGAGCCCCCTTTCAGCACTGCGGCGTTCCCCGACTTTAAACATAAAGCGGCGGCATCGACGGTCACGTTGGGCCGCGCCTCGTAAATGATCCCGATCACGCCAATCGGGATCCGCACTTGGGCGATCTCGAGACCGTTGGGCCTCCGCCAGCAGGCAATCGTTTCCCCCACCGGGTCGGGCAGCACAACCACCTCCTCCACGCCGCGCGCCATGGCTTCGATGCGCTTGGGGTCGAGACGCAAGCGATCCAACAACGCCGAACTCAAGCCCGAGCGGCGCGCCGCTTCCAGGTCGCGCTCGTTGGCGGCGAGGATCTGCGGCTCGTCCCTGCGCAGCGCTGCCGCGACCCGCTCGAGGGCGCGGTTTTTCGCGGTCGTGGACGCAGTGGCGAGGCTCCGTGCCGCCGAGCGCGCTTGCTGGCAGAGGCTCACGATGGTGTCGTGAAGAGTCATGAGGGCGAACGATATCCAAAACTCGGTGCCCCGCCAACGCTGCTGCTCTGAACCCGCTTGCACAAATCGAGAAGCGGTGGCCGGGATTTCTAGCAGACAAACGATGCAGTTGGGCGATGGCGGTGCCCATTCGGTAGATGGAAATGCGAAGGAGTAGGTGTGCGGCTGGGTGCCGTGGTGCCCGATGCGACGGTGTGTCGGGGGCACGAGAACGGCTGTTCGCCTCGGGCGCACGTACGGTTGGGCGTTCCGCGCGCTCGCGGATGAGGCAAGGAGGGGCTCTGCCGCCGCTGGTTATCGCTCGGTCGAGAGAATCAGCGTTGCGGCCGAACTCCACGTACCACCCGTGCCATGGCAGAGGGCAACGCGCGCGTTGGCCACTTGGCGTGGCCCGCACTCACCGCGAAGCTGGCGCACAGCTTCGATGATCGTGAAGATCCCGTACATCCCGGTGTGCGTGTAAGAAAGCCCGCCGCCATTGGTGTTCATCGGAAACTCGCCGCCCGGTGCAGTGCGCTGTCCGGCAACGAATGCGCCACCTTCCCCTGGTTTGCAAAAGCCGAGCGCTTCTAGCGCCAGGATCGGCACGATGGTAAAGGCGTCGTACAGCTCCGCCACGTCCACATCTGCGGGTCGAACTCCCGCCATCTCGAAGGCGCGCTGACCGGATACGATCGCAGCGTCCCACTGGTGGAAGTTCGGCATCTGGCTCACCATTTGATGCGTGACGCATTCGCCCGTGCCGAGCACGTACACCGGCTTCTTGGGTAGGTCGCGCGCGCGCTCCGCGGAGGTGACCACCACCGCACCGCCGCCGTCGGTCACCAAACAGCAGTCGAGCAGGTTGAAGGGCCAGGCAATGAGACGCGATTGCAAAACGTCGTCAATGGTGATCGGGTCACGCATGAGCGCCTTGGGATTGAGTGCTGCCCACTTGCGGGTCGCCACCGCCACTTCTGCCATTTGTTCCTTAGTGGTGCCGTAAACGTGCATGTGGCGCGTGGCCACCAGTCCGTATCCGGTGGGCGGTCCGGCGTGCCCGTACACGAGCTCGAACTGGGCGTTGTTCGAATCCTCGCCCCACCGATTCGCGGGCATCCCGACGCGCGAGTAGCCGCTTTCACCGTGGGTGATGAGTGCCACTTCGCAAAGCCCGGAAGTGATGGCGGCCATGGCGTGCTCCACATGCAAAAGAAACGAGCAGCCACCGATTTGCGTCCCACCGATAAAGCAAGGGCGAATTCCCAAATACTCCGGGATTTCGTTGGCCATGTTGCGGCCAGAGCTGAACACCGCGTCCACGTCTTTTTTGCTGAGCCCGGCATCCGCAAGCGCGTTGTGAGCGGCTTCGATGTGCAGTGCCAGCGCCGATTTGTGCGGCAAGCGGCCGAGTTCGTCCGATTCGGCCACTCCCACAATTGCAACCCGGCCGCGTAACTCTCTCCGACGACGATCGCTCATGGGGCAGCGGGGCGGAACTTCGGCAAGGTGATCTCTTCGCTGAGGTCCTCGAACACGACCTCCACCGGCATGTCGCAGCGCAGCGCCTCCGGTCGCGGCTCGACCCCCACGATGTGGGTCATCATGCGTGGGCCCTCCTCGAGTTCCACAATGCCGATGATGTACGGGCCATCGGCGGGAAAGTGGCGAGGAGGGCGGTGGTTGATGACGAAGGTGTGCAAGCGTCCGCGGCCGCTGGCTCTGATCCAAGCCACGTTGCGCGAGAGACAGTACGGGCAAAGCGGACGCGGGTAGAAGTAACAGGAGTTGCAATCGAGGCAGCGTTGGATGCGCAGTTCGCGCTGGCGGGCACCTTCCCAAAAGGGCCGCGTCTCTGGCGTGGGTTTCGGGACCATTCGTTGTGTGCTTTGCGCCATGACCGCGCGCCCATATACGAAGGGCGCAGGGCTCGCGCAATGGCGGGCCGTTGCGTAGCCCTTGGCTGCAGCGCCGGCGGCCAAAGGCAGAGGATTCCGGGTGTGGCTCGGGCAGGGCGGGCACTCTTCTCGGTCTCTTAAGGATAGGAAGGAATCGAGAGCGACTACCGCCGGCTGCGCGCCCACAGCGCTGGCCTTCGCCTTGCTTGGGGTCGGCACGCGGAGGAGGACTGGCATGCGGGACGAGAAAATGGGTGGAATTTCTCGCCGCCGGTTTCTCGAACTCGCGGCGGCGGCGGGTTTGGGGGTGGCGGCCGACCCGAGCCAAGCTGCTGGCGCAGGGGGGTTTCTCGATCCGGTGGTCGTGCCGAACCCGCTTGCTGGCTACCCGACACGCGGGTGGGAGAAGGTTTATCGAGACATTTTCCGGACCGACGGCAGCTTCGTGTTTCTGTGTTGCCCGAACGACACCCACAACTGCCTGCTGCGCGCCTTCGTCAAAAACGACGTCGTCGTGCGAATCGAGCCCACCTACGGGTACGGAAAGGCGCGTGACCTGTACGGACACCAAGCTTCGCACCGCTGGGATCCGCGCTGTTGCCAGAAGGGGCTGGTGCTGGCGCGCCGCTTTTACGGGGACAGGCGTATTAACGGTGCCTTCTTGCGGAAAGGGTTCAAAGAGTGGGTGGACCGAGGCTTTCCGCGCGATCCGGTGACCGGTGCCCCGCCGCGCGAACTGTTCCGGCGCGGCTTCGATCACTGGGTGCGGGTCTCGCACGCGGAAGCGTACCGTTACCACGCGGCTGCGCTCTACAACATTGCCAAGACCTACAGTGGAGAAGAGGGCAAGAGGCGCCTTCTTGCCCAGGGCCACGACCCGGACATGGTCGAACAGACGGGGGGCGCTGGTACGGCCGTGCTCAAGTTCCGCGGCGGCATGGCGAAGCAAGGTGCCGTGCGCATCTTTGGCGCCTTCCGTTTCGCCAACAGCATGGCCCTTCTCGATGCCCACCTGCGCGGTGTGTCACCCGAGCAAGCGCGGGGCGGCGGAACCTGGGACTCTTACTCGTTCCACACCGACTTGCCGCCCGGGCACCCGATGGTCACGGGCGAGCAAACCAACGATTTCGAGTTGTTCGACGTCGAGCACGCCAAGCTCTTGCTGGTGTGGGGCATGAACTGGATCACCACCAAGATGCCGGATAGCCACTGGCTGACCGAAGCGCGGCTAAAGGGCACCAAAGTCGTAGCCGTCACGGTCGAATACTCGGCTACCGCGTCCAAATGCGACGAGGTGGTGGTGATTCGCCCGGGAAGCGACCCCGCACTGGCGCTGGGACTGGCGCAAGTGATTCTCGCAGAAAAACGCTACGACGCTGATTTCGTGCGCCGTTACACCGATTTGCCCACCCTCGTGCGCATGGACACGCTCGAGCGCCTGCGCGCGGCGGATGTATTTCCAAGGCACCAGGACCGCCCGCCGCAAAACAGTACGCGCGTGGTTGCCAAAGATCAAAAAGCCCCGCCGACGATTCAGCAAGAGGGAAAGCAGATTCCAGAGGCCCTGCTGGGCGAGTTCGCCGATTTCGTGATGTGGGATCTGCGTACGCGAAAACCCGTGGCTGTAAGCCACGATGACTTGGGGGAGCACTTCGCCCACTTGGGGATCGAGCCGGCGCTGGAAGGCACGTACACCGTGGAACTGGTGGACGGGAAGAAGGTGGAAGTACGTCCGGTGCTAAGCCTCATTCGCGACTACCTCGACGCCAACATGACTCCGAAACAAGTGGCAGCGCTCACTTGGGCTCCGGAGCAGGCGATCGTTTCGTTGGCGCGAGACATTGCAGCCCATCGGGGGCAAACGATGATCGCCTGCGGTATGGGCCCGAACCAGTTTTGGAACAACGATAACAAGGATCGCGCCCTGTTCTTGGTTCTTGCCCTCACCGCCAACCTCGGGCGCCACGGCGCCAACATCGGCAGCTACGCGGGCACCTACAAGAACACCCTGTTTAGCGGTGTGGCCTCCCGGTACGTGCTGGAAGACCCGTTCCACCCGCAGCTCGACCCGGCTGGAGAGGTCAAAGCGCGGCCCTACGTGCGCTCGGAATCCATGCACTACTGGGCCAACGGCGAGCGGATCTTAAAGGCAGGGAACAAGAAGATCACCAGTGGGCCTCATTGCCCCACGCCGACCAAGGCGATTTGGCAGGTAAACTCCAATTCCAGCTTGGGAAACCAAAAGGGGCACTTCGACGTCGTGTTCAACACCCTGCCGCGGGTGGAACTGGTGGTGTACAACGACTGGTGGTGGACAGGCTCGTGCGAGTACAGTGACATCGTGTACGGGGTGGACTCCTGGATGGAGTTTCGCTTCCCCGACATGACCGCATCGAACACCAACCCGTTCATACAGGCCTATCCGCGAACCCCAGCCAAGCGGGTCTTCGAGACGGTTTCCGATAACGAGACTTACCTCGGTGTGGCGCGCGAACTGGCCGAGCTCACCGGCGACGCGCGTTTCGAGCAAATGTGGCACTTCATCGCCGAGGGCCGCGCGGAGGTCTACCTGCAGCGGATCATAGACGGCTCCACGCCGCTGCGTGGATACAAGTTCGAGGATCTCGAAGAGCTAGCGAAAGCCGGAGTGCCGGCTCTGATGAACACCCGTTCCTACCCGCGCATCAACAGCTTCGAGCAAGTGCAGGAGTCGAAACCCTGGTACACGAAGACCGGCCGCCTCGAGTTTTACCGGCCCGAGCCGGAGTTCGTGGACGCCGGGGAGAACCTACCCGTACACCGCGAACCGGCCGAGTCGACATTCTACGAGCCGTGCGCCATTGCCGCGGCGCCCCACCCGGCCCTGCGACCAAAGCAGCCCGCGGACTGGGGCATCCCGCCTGAAGATCGGTCGCACATGACGCGGCAGATGCGCAACGTCCCGCTTCCGCCGGCAGAGCTGTTGAAAACCAGCCATCCGCTTCTTTCCGCGGGATACCGGTATATCTTCCACACGCCCAAGTACCGGCATGGCGCCCACACCATGCCGATTGACACCGATTACATGGCGGCGCTGTTCGGCCCCTTCGGGGACATGTACCGGCGTGACCGGCGCTCGCCTGGCACCGGGGAGATGTACGTGGACATCAACCCACTCGATGCACGCGAGCTCGGCATCCAGGATGGTGACTACGTTTGGATTGATGGAGACCCGGCGGACTTGCCGTTCCGGGGGTGGCAAGATCCGAAGCGCAAGGAAGAGTACAAAGTCGCGCGCTTGCTGGCACGTGCGCGCTACTATCCCGGAACCCCGCGCGGCGTCGCTCGCATGTGGTTCAACGGCTACATGGCCACCCCCGGGACCGTGCAGGCTCATGAAACGCGGCCGGACGGAGTGGCCAAGAATCCGGAGACCCACTACCAGGCCTTGTTCCGCTACGGCGGGCATCAAAGCCTCACGAGGTCGTGGCTAAAGCCCACCCACCAGACCCACTCCCTGATTACCCGCAAGTCGTGGACGCATGAGGTGACGCGCGGGTTTAACGTGGATGTCCACTGCGTCACCGGCGCGCCGCGCGAGGCGATGGCGCGCTTCACGAAGGCGGAAGACGGTGGACTGGACGGCAGCGGCCCTTGGCGGCCGGTGAGTCTCGGCTTCCGCCCCACCAACGAGAACGAGGCGGTGAAAAAATACCTACGCGGCGAGTTCGTGCGGAAGGCGTGAGAGGAGGGGAGCGATGCCCAAAGTCTACAATTGGCAGATCGGCCGCGAGATGGACTACCCGTACGAGGGGGCGCGGCCGCAAAAGCAGTTCGCGATGGTGCTCGATTTGAACAAATGCATTGCCTGCCAGACGTGCACGGTGGCGTGCAAGACGACCTGGACCCCGGGGCGCGGGCAGGAGTACATGTTTTGGAACAACGTCGAGTCCAAGCCGTACGGTTACTACCCGTTGGGCTGGGATGTGCGCATCCTCGAAAAGTTAGGCGTGCAGCCCATGGATGGCCCGGTGTACGACGGTAAGACGCTGTTCGAGGCGGCGCCGACGGGGGAGAGAATTCTGGGTTTTTTACCGGACGATCTGGACTACGCGCACCCGAACATTGGCGAGGACGATTCGTTCGGCCTGATGGAAAAAGGGGCGTTTCTCACCATCCCCCATGCACAGTGGATGTTTTATCTGCCGCGCATTTGTAACCACTGCACTTATCCCGGCTGTTTAGGCGCATGCCCGCGGCAATCGGTCTACAAGAGGCCAGAAGACGGGATCGTTCTGATCGATCAGAATCGCTGCCGCGGCTACCGCGAATGCGTGCGCGGGTGCCCTTACAAGAAGTCCTTTTTCAACCCGATGACGCGGGTCTCCGAGAAGTGCGTCGGCTGCTATCCGGCGGTCGAGTCTGGCCGGCAAACGCAGTGCACCATTACCTGCATCGGCAAAATCCGCCTCCAGGGGTTCATCAGCCGCCCCGACCAAATCCGCGAGGACAATCCGCTCGATTACTTGGTCCACATAACTAAGGTGGCCAAGCCGCTCTACCCACAGTTCGGACTCGAGCCCAACGTGTATTACATCCCGCCGGTCCACGTTCCGCTCCCGTATTTGCAGCAAATGTTCGGTTGGGGAGTTCCAGAGGCGATTGCTCGTTACCGGCAAGCGGCCGAGGACGAGAAGCTTTTGGCTGCGCTGCTGCTGTTTGGCTCGACGCCATTGATCGTTCACCACTACCGCGTGCGGCAGGGAGGGGTGAGCGGGTACAACGAGCAAAACGAAGAGGTGGTGTGGGTGCCGTTCACAGAACCGACGTACGTGCGCCCGGCGTACGACGAGCGGTTCGGAACCTGGCGCAGCAACATTACGTGAACCGAGGTGCGCGACATGGCCGATTCGAGGGAAGGGAAGGTGAGAGGAAGACACTGGGTGGTGGCGGCATGGGCGGCGGGAATACTCGCCCTCTGTGCCCCATCGCCAGGCCAAGCTCCTGGCATCCAGTGCAAGCGGGTAGCGCAACGGGGCTCCCTCGCAGAACCTCTTGCACCGTGGTGGGAGCAGGTGCCGGCAACCGAGGTAACGATGCTTCCGCAGACCATTACCGCCCCCACCAACCCGCACGCCACGGTGCAAAAGCTCCGCGTGCAAGCCGCGCACAACGGTGAGTGGCTGGCCTTCCGGCTGCAGTGGGACGACTCTACTCAGAGTGACGTGATCGTGTTGGATCGGTTTGGGGATCAGGTCGCGGTCGAGCTGCCGAATCAATTCCAAGAGGACGCATTGCCCAGCCCGATGATGGGAAACCCGGGTGCTCGTGTGACCATTATGCAGTGGCGCGCCGCCTTTCAGCGCGACTTGGATTACGGCGAGCCACAGGTGCGCGACCTCTACCCGTTCGCGCTGGTGGATGTGTACCCAGATCAGGTCTTGAGCGCGATTGATGCACGCCCGTACATGGGAGCGGTGGGCGTGGACAATCCCATCTCCCACCCGCGGCGCTCACCGGTGTTGGACCAAATGGCCGAAGGGTGGGGGACGATGACGGTCAAGGCGGAGGAGCACGCCGATGGCCGCGGGGTGTGGCGGGAGGGCGCTTGGTCGGTGGTCATCACGCGCCCGCTCAAGACTGCGAGCAAGAACGACCCGCAGCTTGCTCCCGGGGCAAAAACCGTGGCTGCCTTTGCGGTGTGGGAAGGGGGAAACCGCGAGGTCGGGTCGCGCAAAGCTTGGTCTCCGTGGGTGCCAGTGCAAATCGAGGAGTGAGCATGACTGCTTCAGGGCCAAAGAAATCACCTGCTTCCACAACCGAACTGGAAACAGGGGTGTTCGAAATGCTCCGCCGGTGCACTCTGTTTCGTACGCTCGCGCGTGGGTTTTCTTCCCCCTATCTGGACGCCAACGGTCAACTTGAGCGCGAGTTGCGGCGGTTGTCCCACTTGCCCGGGTGGAGCGAGGAACTCAGCCGCGCGTTGGGCTGCGCGGCTGCTGCGTGGCACGGGTGCTCTAGCGAGGAGCGGGCGGCGCGCTACGCGCGTTTTTTTGCCACCGACCAGCGCTGCCCGCTGCACGAAACCGCATACGGAGACGGCCAGCGGCTCACCGGCAAGTCGGCGGAACTCTCGGATCTGCAGGGCTTTTACCGCGCTTTTGGCATGTCCTTGCAGCACGAGAGGGCCGATCACTTGGCAGTGGAACTGGAGTTTTACAGCGTGCTTTTGTTCAAGGAAGCATGGGCGCGAGCGGAACGTTGGGGGGAACAGGCGGCGATTACGCGCAGCGCAGCTCGGCAGTTCCTTGCAGATCACTTGGCGCGCTGGCTGGGAGCTCTCGAAGCGGAAATGGCGCGCCAAAACGTGCCAGCGCCGTACCCGGAGTTACTGGCAGCCGTTCGTGTTGCGGTTCGGGAAGAGGTGAAGCGCCTGCACGTGCAAGCGCAGGAGATCCGGGGACGTGCGGGCGGCGATCCCATGCAGGGCGAACGATTCGAGTGCCCGCGGGCCGGCGACGTGCGCGCGTAAGCGGCCGCGCCAGCTTTTGGGGGAGAGCTCTCGACGGAGAAGGGAGCGCGAGACGAACGGCCGGTGGTAGCGGTCGGTCTGCTGGTAAAGGAGGAAACCGATGAAGCTTCGCGTCTTCGGATGGGTGGGTGTGGGGCTCGTTTGCTTCCTCAGCGCGCGGGCTCAGGCGACGGGGCAGCTCAGCAGTGCGCCAGAGGTGCCGCCGTTGGAGTGGAGGGGCATCGGCGGCGGAACGTTGCGACTCTCGCTCAGCGAGCGGTTACGCGGGGAGTTTGTCGACTGGTTCGGCGACCCTCGGATCAGCGGATCTGTGCAGCCGCGGGAATCGCGTTACGACTTCGTGGGCCACAAGTTGCAGCTCGGTGTCGGCTGGCGCAGCGAGGTGGTCGAGTTGTTCCTGCAGGGCCAGAACACGGTGCTCGCCGGGTTGCCGCGAAACGGAGTCGGGGTAGGCTCCGTGTACGTTGCAAACACTCCGGACCGCACGCAGGCCACGGTCTTTGTGCGGCAGGGCTGGCTTCGCCTGCAGCACGAGGGCTTCTCGGTGGCCTTGGGTCGGCAACTGTACCGTGACGCAGGCCAGGGGCTGGCCCGCGATCCTAGCCTCCGGTGGATTCAAGAAACGCGCTGGTCGCAGCGGTTGATTGGTCCTTTTGATTACACGCACACCGGGCGCAGCTTCGATGGTGCGCTCTTCGGGCTTCGTGCGCCGACATGGGAGCTTTCGGCCTTTGCTTTTCTGCCGACCTTCGGGGGCTTTGAAACCGATGCCATGCGCAACCTGCCCGAGATCCGGGTGGCAGGTGTCAGCGCGAACTTGCTGGATACGAGTGCGGCCCTTCCCAACACTGTGGGGCGCGTGTTTTGGAGCCTCTACCAGGACGAACGCGCCTTGGTCGTTACGGACAATCGCCCGCTGAACCGACGCCGGCAGAGCGTAGGCCAGATGCTGGAGATCCATACACTGGGAGGAAATGCCGCACATGTTCTCGCTCTGCCGGAGGGCAAGCTCGACCTGAGCGCCTTTTTCTACGGCCAGGTGGGGGACTGGCAAGAACTCGATCAGCGCGCGTACGCATACGGTATTGAAGCGGGCTACAAGTGGGAAGCAGCCTGGGCCTCGCCGTGGCTGCGCGCGGGGATCAACGTTGGTTCCGGAGACTCCGACCCGAACGACGGTACTCACGGCACTTTTTTTCAAATGCTGCCCACCGCCTGGCAGTACGCGATGTTCCCGTTCTTCAACATGATGAATAACCGCGACGTGTTCGTGCAGAGCGTGCTGGCTCCTACACCATGGTGGGTGCTGCGCTTCGATTGGCATTGGTTGCAGGTGGACCAGGCGGAGGACGTTCTCTACAGCGGTGGTGGTGCCACCAGTGACTCCTTCTTTGGCTACGCCGGGCTACCGACTGAAGGCGAGACGCAGCTTGCCCACCTCCTGCAAGCGTACAGCACGGTTCGCCTCCACCCGAACGCCGCGCTGAACCTGCTATACGCCCACGCCTTTGGGCAAGCGGTGCTCGCCCAGCAGTTCTCGAGCCCTGACGGCAATTACGGCTTCGTCGAGATGCAGCTCACCTTTTGACCGCTCTCGGACTGCCGGCGTCAGTGTCCGCCACGCGCTGCCAAAGATTGTCTAGACAGCCGTCAGGCTTACGGGTTATGAGGGGGCGGCAATGGCAAAAGGGGCCAGTCAGCACGGACCGGCAAGGAGGAAAACGCGCGAGCACAGCAAGCGTGCCCAGCTTGGGCTAGCCGCCGCCAGCCCGGAACGGAGCGTGCTCGGACCCCAGTCCGTGACCTGGAGGGTCAATCGTGAGGCGGTGCTTCTTGCAGGGGGTGGCTGTGCGCTTTTGCTGCAACTGGCGCACCCATTGGTGGCGGCGGGAGTGGCCGAGCACAGCCGCTACCGCGAGGATCCGTTAGGGCGGCTCAACCGCACGCTGGAACTCACCCTCACGATCGCCTTTGGCACGGCCCGAGAGGCAGCGGAAGCGCTCGGTCAGATCCAGCGACGGCATGAGCGAGTTCGTGGAGCGTTGCCTGAACCCGTGGGGCGTTTTGCGGCAGGGACCCCATATCGGGCCACCGATCCGGAACTGTTGTTCTGGGTGCACGCGACCTTAGTGGACACCGCGATCCGCGTGTTCGAGATGTTCGTGGCCCCTTTAAGCGAGGCGGAAAAGGATCGGTACTACGAGGAATCGAAGATCGTCGCGCGGCTCTTTGGTGTTCCGGAGCTGCTCATTCCTGCCTCCCGGCACAGCTTTGCGGCCTACTGGCAACGGATGTTGAACGGCGATGAGTTGGCCGTGGGCCGCCAGGCGCGCGACATAGCCGAGTCGCTCCTCGCGCCAGAGCATCCGTGGCCCCTGCGTTTTGCTGCGCCACCGCTCCGCCTGCTGACCATCGGCCTTTTGCCGGAACCGGTGCGTGTGCGTTACGGGTATTCGTGGAGCGCCTGGCAGGAACGCTTGTTCCGCGCAGTCGTGGGGGCCACCCGCACGCTGCTTCCCTATCTGCCCCCGACCGTCCGCTACTTTCCGCAAGCGCGACGGGGCTGGGAGCGGGAGGGTGTGGGAACCCCCTCCCTTGCCGCTTAGGCAGCAGTAGGCGAGCACATCGAAAGCGGTTCTGCGCACGAACAAGACTTGTTTGCTTGTCGGCTGCCTTGCAGTATTTTAGGCACGCCGCATGCAGCCGACGCCGCAGCTCAAGCAAATCAAGGACGTGTTTTACGAGACGCGTGTGCTGATGGGGCGGCAGTACACGGTCCGCCGCTTTGCCGAAGAGGTACTGGAAGGCGCCGTGGATCCGGTCATGCTGAGCTACATCGAAAAAGGGAAGCGTTTCCCGAGTGAGTCGCTGGTGCGCAAGCTGGCGGCCTTGCGCAAGCAAGATGCGCGGGAACTACTGGTGCTCTTGTGGCGCGACCGCATGCTGCACGCATTGGGCAAGGAGTTGCGGCGCGCCTTGCACAGTCCGCGGGAGGTGCAAGGTCTGCCCGATGCCGAGCTTGCCGTGCGCGTGAGCCAGGCGATTGCCGCTCTGCCGGATGACGGGAGCTGGGTCCCCTTGGCGCGTTGGCGGCGTACATTTGCGGGGAAACGTCGGCAAAGCTCGGTCGGCCGCGCAGATGCGGTGGAGCAGTTACTGCGGGAGCGCGGACTCGTGGAAGTCCAGAAAGGTCGCGTGCGGCGCCGGGGTCGCCACTACGTCCCGCAGGAAACGGAGGAGAGAGCTGCGTTGGCCATGGAGTTTTGCGCGCTGTTCACCAAGGCTTTGTTGGAAAAGCTGGTGCTCGCCGAGCAGTCCGCGCAGACCTACCTGCGCAACCACTTTCTCAATCTCGAAGAGGAGCGGTTGGACGAGTTTACCACCCGGTTGGATGCGGCGCTGCGCAACTTGGCGGAGGAGTTCGCGGCTGACGCGGGGCCGCACACCCGTTTCCTGAACGTTTTGGTGGCAGCCACTGCTTTGTGAGGTGGACAATGGCCAGGCGCAACGTCACCTGTCTGATCCTAGCGGCCATTTGGGCCGCGGCTTGCGGGGGGGGCAGCGGCTCGAGCGGCTTCGATGCACGTGCCCCCCTGGAGGCTGCGGCGTTGCAATTGGTGCGGCAGGAGCAGCGCTGTGTGGTGGTGGAGGAAACCGGGCTGACGCTGTGTCCCTTAGCTTCGGTGCCCTCGATGGCGGCGCCGGTAGATTTGCAGGAAGCGGGGCGCGGAGTTTTGGACTGTGGCCTCATCGAGGGCGAACACTGCTCATTTTCGTTGGGGTTCACGCTTGCTGACCCAGCAGTCTCCGCAGCCCAGGTGCGGCTCGCGGTGCGCAGCGGCGGTGACGCGGCACTCTGGTACGTGGGCCGCGAGACGCCGATTGCGCTGGGTGCCGGGCAGTACCTCGCCTCGTTGGAGCTACCGAGAGCGGCTGTGGCGGAGCGGGGTGGTTTCTTGGACGTGGCACTGCTGGTCTTCCCGCACGCGCCGCCGACCTTTCCCCAGGGTACGGCACTGCTGTCGGAAACGGGTGCTCGCCTCGCTTTTGTCGCACAACCGATTGCGCTGGCGAAACTGCACTGAGTGGGAGGAGCCGCGTCTAGCGGTTCTTGCCAGTGGCAGGCTGCTGCTGAGTGACGCAGTGAATCGCGCCCAGGCCCCAGATGAGTTCTCTGCAGGGAAGACCGATCACACGGCGTGTAGGGAACAACTCCTGCAAAAGGCGCAAAGCCGGGCGATCTTGTGCAACACCGAAAACCGGCACCAGGACCACCGAGTTGCCGATGTAAAAATTCGCATAGCTCGCTGGCAACTGTTGCCCGCCAAAAAACACCGGTTCTGGTGTGGGTAAGGGAACGAGGTGAAAGGGTCGGCCGTCGAGGTCACGCATGGCCTGCAGGCGGCGCCAGTTGTCCTGCAGGGCGTAAAAGTCGGGCGAGCAAGAATCGTCGGTATACGCGGCCACGATCGTGCGCTCGTCCGTGAAGCGGGCGAGGTCGTCAATGTGGCCGTCGGTGTCATCACCCACGATCCCCTGACCGAGCCAAAGCACCTGCTGAACCCCCAGGTAGAGGCGCAGTACTTCCTCGATTTCTTCTCGCGACAGATGTGGGTTGCGGTTCGGATTGAGCAGGCATTGCTCGGTGGTGAGCAACAAGCCGCGGCCGTTCACCTCGATCGAGCCGCCTTCGAGCACGATCCCGGGCGAAGCGACGGGGATCCCGAGCCGCGCGGCGATACGCGTCGGCACCGCGTCGTCGTCATCCCAAGGCGGGTACTTCCCTCCCCAGGCGTTGAAAATCCAATCCACGGCGGCCAGTTCGCGCGCACCTTCAAGCTCACGCACGACGAACGTCGGGCCATGGTCGCGGATCCACGCGTCGTTGGTCGGAATGTGAAAGAAACGGATCCGTTCGAGGGTTGCCAAACGCTCGCGTAAAAGAAGCCGCGCTGCCTCCTCCATCGTGGCATCG
Source organism: Myxococcales bacterium (assembly GCA_037445065.1). Lineage (GTDB taxonomy): Bacteria > Desulfobacterota > Binatia > HRBIN30 > HRBIN30 > JBBILD01. The sequence goes on along the minus strand of JBBILD010000010.1, from coordinate 41,040 downwards.
CGGACCAAGATGCAAACATCCTCGCCCGAGCTCAGGGCAGCCGCCAATTCCGCCCAAACCTTCGGAATATCGGTGAACAGACCTGGCCACGACTCCTCCTTGTGGGGCCATGACAGCCACGTGGCCGCGTGCGGCTCCCATTCTGCAGGCATGCGGAAACCAAGTCGGGCTGGAAGATCCGGCAAGCGTTGGCTCATCGGGCAGGATCGAGGTAACGGCGGGAGAGATCGGCGTAGGCGTCCACCCGGCGATCGCGCAGGAAGGGCCAGTGGCGGCGGGTATGCTCGATCTCGCTCAGGTTGCAGCGTACCAGGAGCAGCTCCTCAGCGTCGTGTTTGGCCTGAGCGAGAATGCGGCCAAACGGATCCGCCACAAACGAGCCGCCCCAAAACTCGATCTGGCCTTCCATGCCCGTGTGGTTGCAGGCAGCCACGAACACGCCGTTGGCAATGGCGTGCGCCCGCTGTATGGTTTGCCACGCAGCGTACTGATCGGCGCCAAACGCCTCTTTCTCCGTGGGATGCCAGCCGATCGCCGTGGGGTAAAAGATGATCTGCGCACCGGCGAGCGCCGCCAATCGAGCGGCCTCGGGGTACCATTGGTCCCAGCAAATCAAGACTGCGATCTGCCCGCAATGCAGTGCGAAGACACGAACGCCCAAATCTCCGGGGGTGAAGTAGTATTTCTCGAAGTACAGGGGATCGTGTGGGATGTGCATCTTGCGGTAAACGCCGCGCAGGCTTCCGTCCCGTTCGATCACGACGGCTGTGTTATGGTACAGGCCGGGGGCGCGGCGCTCGAAGACGGAGCCAATAACCGCGATGTGCTGCGAGGCCGCGGCACGACAGAGTGCGTCGGTGGTCGGCCCAGGGACAGGTTCGGCGAGGTCGAACAACTCCGGGTTCTCTTCTTGACAGAAATATCCAGTGCGGAAGAGTTCCGGGAGGCATACGAGCTGTGCCCCACGCTTGGCTGCCTCACTTACGAAAGAAACCGCGCGCGCAACGTTGTCATCCGCGCTGCGCCCGCAGTGCATTTGCCCTAAGGCGACGGTCAATTCTGCTCGTTCGGCGCTGGCCATCGTGCGCGCGCATTAAGCAGCGTTCGGTCTCGTTGCAAGGTGGCCATCACAAGCTGGCAGCCAGGTGCTGGTGGTGGTCGCTACCGGAAAGGCGAGGTTCAGCGCTCGCATCCGGGCCGCCAACGGCGGTTCGGCCATGCCAAAGGCTGGCACGTTTCCGAAGTGGCAGGAGCAAGAGGGATCCCGTAGTCTTCTTGAACTCATGCACGGCAAGGGCTCGACGAGCACCAACCGTTACAATCGCTGCCTGCGGCTGTTGGGGGGGCAGCGGTTGTCACCGCGGCCGCATTCGCCCTTTGGCGTTGCGTTGGTGGCCGTGCTTCTTGCTCGTCCCGGCACAGCCCTTTTCGGTCCGCAACGACGAGGCGGTGGGCCGTTGGGGTGGAGCGCGCCCCGCCCACGGGCCTGCTTGGTTTGATCCTTTGCTGCCATCGCGTTATGAGCACCGGCTCAAGACCCACCCGTAGAGTCCGCCGTGCCGTGCCGCTTTCTTGTTTTGTGTGTGTTGTTTGCGGCCCTTGCAGCGGCTGAGCGAGCCGCGCGGGGCGAAGAGGCAAGAGCGCTGGGAAGCAGTGCCGCGGTAGCGCGCGTCAACGGCGTGGTGGTGAGCGAGCGGGCGCTGAGCGAAGTGCTGGCGGGAGTTCTTGCCGTTGAGCAGGAGGCGGCGGCGGACCCGGAGCGGCGCCGGCAGCTCGAACGGGCAGCGTTAGAGTCGCTCATCGACTTCGAACTCTTGTTCCAGGAAAGCCAGCGGCTGGGAATCCGGATCCCCAAGGAAGCGATCGTAGCTGAACTGAAACGAACCGAGCAGAAAATGGGAGGAGCGCAGGCCTACGCGGAGGCGTTGCGGAGTCGGGGATGGACGCCTGCGGAGGTGGAACGCGATACGGAACGAGCGCTGGCGGTGCAGCGACTCTTGGAGACGGTGGTGTGGAAAGATGTGCGAGTCAGCGACGATGCGGTCGCGGCATTTTACGAACGGCACCGCCAGGAGTTCCGCCATCCGGCCCAAGTGCGTGTGCGCCACATTCTGTTCCGGCCGTTGGGAGGGAACGCGGCGGAGGCTTGGCAAGCTGCGAGGCGGCGAGCGGAAGAGGTGCGGCGACGCTTGGAAGCTGGGGAGAACTTCGCCGAACTTGCCCATAAGGAGTCAGCGGATCGAGACACCGCGGACGCGGGGGGCGATTTGGGTTGGGTCGCGGCTGGTGAACTGCACGAGGAATTCGAGCGGGCAGCGCTGTCCCTGCGCGTAGGGGAGATCAGCACGCCAGTGCGTTCTCCGGCCGGGTACCACCTGTTACAGGTAACCGGTCGTCGCGAAGCTGGAATTGCGCCGCTCGAAGAGGTCAAAGGGCGCATCGCCGAAGTGTTGTTGCGGCGGGAGCGCCAGCGCCGGCAAGATGAGTTTACCCGCCAACTTCGCGCACGGGCGGAGATCGTGTACGCCCCGCCTAGCGGCCGCGAAACGCCGGCGGACGTTTCTCCTTGAACGCGCGCACCGCCTCGGCGTGATCCTCTGTACGATAGAGGAAGTCGAGCGCGAGCGACTCGACGCGGAGCTGGTTCTCGAACGAATTCTCCAGCCCCTGATACAGGGCTTGCCGAGTCAAACGCAGGGATAGCGGTGCGCATTCTGCCATTTCCGCAGCAAGTGCCAGTGCGCGCGCGAGGAGTTCTTGGTTGCGCACGACGGCGTTGACCAGACCGAACTGCCGGCATTGGGAAGCGGTAAAAGTCTTCCCACTGAGCAGCAGCTCGCAGGCACGGCCGAGGCCAACGATGCGGGGCAGCAGAAAGGTCGAGCCCAACTCGCTCATGACACCGACGCGCCCAAAGATAAAGCCGATTTTTGCGTCACGGCTGGCAATGCGCACATCGCAGAGGAGCGACATAGTCGCGCCTACGCCCAGCGCGTAGCCGTGCAGGGCCGCGACGGTCGGTTTCCCGAGCCGGCGCATCAGAAGTGGAAATTCCTCGCTACGAGTGAGCGTGCCGCTTCCTTGCATGCCACCGCCGCGTGCGATCTGCGAAGCAAAAAACTCCATGTCCGCACCCGCGCAAAACGACTTGCCCGCCCCCGCCAGCACAATGGCGCGGACCTCGGGGTCGGCATCCAGGGCGCGAAAGGCGGCCACCAACTCGTTGCCCATGATCGGAGTCCACGCGTTCAGACGTGCCGGGCGGTTGAGCAGAACCGTAGCCACATGATCCTTCACGCTCACTTGTAACGTCTCGTACGAGTCCATCCCGACCTCCCTCCGCAAGCAGGCCCTCTTTTACAGCGCTGGGCTCGCTAGGAGAAGCCGAGCGGGCAGTTTCCCGCGTGCGGGCAGCGAGCTATGAGCCGCCCATGCTGGATTGGCAACAACGTTGGTCATGCGACTCCTTAGTGGCCCTGCCCCCGGCGACCAGCCAGGGGGTGACTTTGTTCGCGAAGAACAGTGATCGGCCGGCGCTCGAATGCCAGCCTTTGTGCCTCGTGCCAGCAAGAGAGCACCCCGCGCAGGCGAGCGTGCGCTGCACGTACATCGAGATTCCGCAGGTGCGGCACACATACCGGGTGCTGGGTTCGCGCCCGTACTGGTGCTGGGGGTTTGAGCACGGGGTAAACGAGCATGGCGTGGCGATCGGCAACCACACAGTGTTTACGCGCGAACCTGTGGCGGACACCGGCTTGCTCGGTATGGATCTCGTCCGTCTCGGTTTGGAGCGGGCGCAAAGCGCGCGGGAAGCGGTCGAGGTGATGAGCGAACTGCTCGCACGGCATGGCCAGGGAGGCTCCGGTTTTGCGGATAAACATTGGCCGTACCACAACTCATTTTTAGTTGCGGACGCGCGCGAGGCGTTTTTGTGGGAAACGGCAGGACGATACTGGGCCGTGCAGCGGGTGGAGGAGGTGGCGAGTCTCTCGAACCACCTGACCATCAGCAGTGATTGGGATGCTCTCGCGGAGGGAACGATCGAGCACGCTGTGGAGCAGGGGTGGTGGCCGGAAGAGGCGGAGCAGCGCTTCGACTTTGCTGCTGCCTACCGCGACCACTCGTTGGTCCCGGCGGAGGTTTCTTCTGCGCGGCATCGGCGGACCTGTGAGTGGCTGAGCCAGCATCGCGGCCGCTGGGATGCGGCCCGTATGAAGGCCGCTCTGCGGGATCACTACGGGCGGCTCGACCCGCATGCGGGCGTGAATCCCGGTGAAGCCGAATACTTCACCGTTTGCATGCATGCCGACCCCGTGGGAACCACCACAGCAAGCGTGGTGGCGGAACTGGCGCTGCCCGAGCAGTGCCCCATCGTCTACTGGGCTTCCTTGGGCTCAGCGTGTTGTGGCGTATTCCTGCCCTTGTTCGTGGATACCGATTTGCCCGAAGTCCTGGCCCGTGGTGGCGAAGCGGAGCAGGAAGACTCGGCGTGGTGGCAGATGTGCCGGTTGCGCAGCGCGGTCGAGCGCAACTGGCCCTTGCACCTGACCTTGGTGAGGGAAATCCTGGATCCATTCGAAGAAGCCGTCCAGGCGCAACTCGCTGAATTGCGCGGTGCCCCCCGCGAGAGGCGGCAGGCATTCGTGCACACCGTGGTTGCCGGTGCCTTGGAGCGAGTTGCCGACTTAGTGCGCCGGCTCTCTTGATGCGCTGGGCTCCGGCGGCGCGAGCGAGTGCGGGTTCTCAGCCGCCGGAACAGGTTTTCGGGTAACGTCCACAGCCACCCCCCAAGCAGCGGACAGAACCTGCGCTGTGCGTTGCCAGTCTACCTCACTTGCTGCTCCCTCTCGGTCCAGCGCCTTGCGAATCTGCTCGAGGGCTTCTGGACCTGCACGTTCATGGGCTTCGAGAAACACCCGCCCGCTAGCGGTGCGTCCAATGCGGATGGGCTCGCGCACGATGGCGACCGGGGTACCGTCTGGCACCTCCCGGAACAGGGTCTCCACGTGCTCGTTGTGCAAGCGGATACAACCATGCGTGGCGTAGCGGCCCACACTCCACGGCGCGTTGGTGCCGTGAATCCCAATGCCAGGAGCGGAAAGCTGCAGCCAGAAGCGACCTAGCGGGTTGTCCGGACCGGGTGGTACCACGCGTCGCACAGGTTGGCCGAGTGCCTGCATTTCCCGTTGGATGGACGGAGGCACGTACCACACGGGATCCTTGCGCCTCCCGGTGATGTGGTACAGGCCAGGCGGCGTTTCCCAGGCCGGCCGCCCCGCAGCAATCGGGTAGCGCGCCGCGACGCGGCTTTCGCGTACGACGAACAGGGCGAGCAAGTTGAGATCAACCACCAGGCCGTCCGCAAAGGGCGCGGCCACCACGTGTTGGTTGGAGAGCACAAGCCGCTGCCCGATGTGCAAGCGGCGCGGGTCGTGAATTCCGTTGCGGCGCTGAGTCACCGCCACGGATACATGGTAGCGGCGCGCAAGCGCGGCCAGCGTGTCGCCGGCTTCCACGCGGTGCGTTCGCTCCGTCCCCACTACGATGTGGTACACCGGGTAGCGCTCCGCTTCGCGCTGTTGCTGCGAGACGGCGGCATTCGGGGTGGGCGCTGTCTTCGGCTCCGCGACTGCGTGCAGTGCATCCACCGAACGATGCTCGCTTCCTGCGCGATCTCCTGTTTCTGGGCCTAGCACTCCTGGGGTGGTGCTGGGGGGTTGCTCCTTCACGGAGCCGATTTCGGAGGAAGCGGGAACGCTCAGCACGATAATAAGAAGGAAGGGACGGCCCGCTCGAGTGACAAATTTTGGCAATTTGGCGAGCGAGCAACACGATCTGTGCAAGCGGGTGTTGTAACCGTGACGCACCGTAACGAAATAAAACGGCAGAACTTTGTTGGCAACTCGGCACACTTCTCGCAGACAGGCTGACATGTCAGGAAGGGGGGATTCGCGAGGAGGAACGATGAGTGACTTCGTGCAACCGCTCCTGCAGTACTGCGCTGCCCATCCCGACCACGGTTTGGGGCTGATCGGAATCCTGATCGGCCTCTACTACCTCTTAAATTACCGGCCCCGCATGGTCCGGGATGCGGAGCGGCGACTGATGCAGTTGCGAGAGGAGCGGGGCGACTTTTACCGCGGGCTGCGTCCCCCAGGGTCCGCGAGCCGACTGCGCTAGGCCGGAAAACCCTCTAGACCGACCGCTGTACATTCGGCACCCTTGCCGAGGAGAGGAGTGCCGATGAGGAAACAGTTCTGGGCGAAGCTGCTTGTTCTGCTTCTCCCTACATTTTTCGTAGGTTGTGGCGACGACGGAGAGCCTGAGCAGGCTACCCAAAGCGTGATTCGTCAGGAAATGGTCGTCGTCCCGGGGGCCATTCCTCCCGCCAACCCGGAGTTTGGCGTGGAAACTCCTCCGCACCTAAACCGCGCGCGAGCGCTTGCGTACTCGGCGGAGGGCAAGCGGGATGAAGAAGTCGAACGCGTTTTGGTGCTCATGCCGGGCTTTTTGGGCGGAGCGAACAATTTTGATTACCTGGCTCGGCGGCTGGTCCAGCGCAGTAATGGCGCGTTGGTGGTATGGGCGGTGGATCGCCGTTCTAACTGGCTAGAAGATCACCTGGGCTTGGATCGCGCCGAGGCGGAGAAGAATGCGGATATTGCGAAGGCGTATTACTTCGCCCGCGCGCCGATTGACGGGAAGACCTTCGCGGGAATCTTGCCCGCCAGCGAGCTTCGCTTTTTGTCCGAGTGGGGCTTGGATGTCCATGTTCGCGACCTCGATGCGCTCATCCGTGCGGCGCGGCGGCGCTACCCACGGGCGGCGGTGTTTCTGGGTGGCCACTCGCTCGGGGCCTCGATCGCTCCGATTTACGCCGCTTGGGATTTTGGAGATCACGCGGGCTACGAATTGCTTTCGGGCTTGGTTTTGCTCGAAGGCGCACCGAACCCGGGTGCTCCCCCTCCCTCGCAAGAAGCATACGAGCGCACCGGCGTGGGCGGGGGGTTCACCCGTACGAGTGTACGCTCGATCCGCACGGGCAACCCGGTGAGTTCGCTCGAGCCGTTTGTTTCTTCCGATCTGTTCATCGTGGCAGAAATTCTGGCCATGCGCGCAGCGCCCGAGTTCGGCACGGGTCAGGAGCTGTCCCCTGATGCGGATCTGTACCGCAACTTTTTCTCTCTTCTTTTCGGGAGCTCGGAGCCTGTGCAGGCGACCAACCGCGCGGCGTTGGGGCTCGGCTTCGACAATGATTTCCAGCCTCTCGCGTTCGTGCGCGTGAGCCTGGGGAGTCTCACCGGCGGGCGCGTCGGTGCAAATCCGAACGGCCCATTGCTCTCGCAACTGCTGGGCCCCGTGGGTAATTTGCTTGCCCCTCTCGACCCAACCGCCCGCTACGACTGGGTGGCGCAAGCGGCGGACGATCCGTCGCGAACCGACCCCACGCGGCTCGAAACCTTTGCCCGGCTGCTGTTTGCGGGCCCGACGAACTTTATCGAGTGGTACTTTCCGGCACGGTTGACTCTCGACGTCAGTGTGACCACCGGCTTGAACGTGGCCCGCCGGGGAGATTGGCGTGCCGAGCAGTACGGCCTGCGCGCCACCGAAAATGCGCTGGTGGATCTGCCTGTGTTCGCTGTAGGCGGCTCGCGTGGGTTGCTCAACAACTTGGAACGGCTCGTCCCCTACCGCGACTCGATCTCCCCCCGCCTCCGCAACGGTGAATTTCGCAGCGCAGTGCCGGACGGATTCCGGATGCAGCTCATGGACCGTTACTACCATCTCGACGTGCTCACCGCTGACGATGAGCGCCCGGAAGGAAATGGGCTCTTCGCTGAGCTTGCGGCTTGGCTCGAGCGTTCCAGCCGTCTGGCTCCGCGGCTGGGCTCGGCGGCCGACGAGAGCTGAAGGATCTCAAGGGTTAGCGAGCGGCATCGCTCGCGGTTGGGCGATCCGCTCGAGCGAGGCCAGGTCGCAAAGTACGATCTGCCGGCGGTTGTAACGGAGGACATCCTGGGCTGCGAAGTCGGCCATCGCTTTGCTCACCCGCTCGCGCGAGGCACCCACCATTTCCGCGAGCAGCTCATGGGTGATGGGTAGCTGAATGACGATCTCGCAGCCGCTCGGCGAGCCGAAGGTATGGGCAAGATCGAGCAAGGTGAGGGCAAGGCGGCCAGCGAGGTCGAGCACCAAACAGTGCAGCAGTCGCATCGCAAAACGTGCCTGCCGCATCAGCACCCGGTTGAAAAAGCGCATGACCTCGGCGGAGGGTATAGAGGCCAGCACCGCCTCGAAGTCGCGCCGTGCCACTAAGGTGAGCACCGCATCCGTAAAGGCATCTGCCGCGCTCCAGCGCGGCCGCTCTTCCTCTACGAGCGGGAAGCCGAAGATCGTTGCTGGTCGGTAGAGACCGCACAAGATCCGCTTTCCGTCGGGGAGAAACACGGAGATGCTGACCTCCCCGTCGAGCAGGATGAACACTGTGTCGCGCACCGCCCCTTGCGGTAGGATGGATGCCCCCCGTTCGTAACGGCGCTGCACTCCTCGGCGTAGGAGTTCTCCGATGGCAGGTTCCGGAAGACCCCACTCGCGAGCCAGGCTCCCACGCAAATCAGCAGAAAGAGGAAATTTGGCCGAGTGTGACATGGGTCACGGAAGCAGTGCTTCGCGCCTCCTAAGAGACAGGAACACAAATCTCAATCGAGCCCCGCTCCGGCGGGCAGAGGAGGAAAGGCATGAAGAAGCAGTACTCGTTGATTTCGGCCGACTCGCACATCGTGGAACCGCCTAACTTGTGGGAGAAGTGGCTCCCGCGCGAGTTTTTGCCCAAGGCGCCGAAGCTGGTCAAGGATGCAGAAGGAGGGGATGCCTGGCAGTACCGTCCGGGTACTCCGCCAGTCCCGCTGGGCTTGGTCACCACCTACCCGGGTCGCACCTACGAGCAGTTCAAGTGGACGGGCGCGCGTTACGACAAGGTGAACCAAGGAGCGTTCATCGGTTCGGAACGAATCAAGGAACAAGACATTGATGGTGTGGACGCAGAGGTGCTGTATCCTTCCCAGCGCACCATGCGCCACTTCATGCTCGACGACGACCCCGAGTTCCACAAAGCCGGAATCCAAGCGTACAATAACTGGATGGCCAAAGAATTCATGGCGGCTGACCCAACGCGCCTCATTGGTCTGGCGCAAATGCCGAACCTGGGCGTGGAGGAAATGATTGCCGAAATGCGGCGGGCCAAGCAAATGGGCATGAGGGGCGTGATCTTGTCGAGCTGGCCGAGCGGGCAACCCTCGCTCACGGTGGACGACAACGCGTTTTGGGAAGAGGCGGAACGCCTCGACATGCCAGTGAGCATCCACCTGGGCGTAGCTTCGAAGCAAAGCGGCAAGCCGCAGACGAGCACGGGGATGATGGAAGGGCAGGGCATGTTGAGCACCGGGGCAAAGACGATCGTCGGCTACTCCACTGCCGGACTCGACACCATGCCCATCATCATTGCCGAGACGATTTTTTCGGGAATTTTCGACCGTTTTCCCCGCCTCAAGTTCATCTCCGTGGAGGCGGGCGCGGGTTGGGTTCCCTTTTTCCTCGAGCAAATGGACGATCGCTACTTCCGCAACCGTGCGTGGGCCAAGGTCGAACTCCAGATGCTGCCCAGCGAGTACTTCCGCCGCAACTGGCTGGTGACATTTGTGCAGGACTTTTACGGCATCCGCAACCGGCACGCGGTGGGGATCAAAAACATGATGTGGTCCACGGATTACCCGCACCACATCTGCGATTGGCCATACTCGCGGAAAATCGCCAATGAGATGTTTTCCGGCGTTCCGGAAGAGGAGCGCCACGCGATTTGTGCCGGTAACGCTGCCGCGCTTTACAAACTCGACAGCGGGCACTGAAACAGCAACGCGAAACGCAGCGAAGCTCCCGGGGTTTGCCAGCTGGCGCGCTCCGGGAGCTTCGCCTTGTTGGAGGCGATCCGAGCGGCCACAGGGTGGCTTCTTCGTGCCAGCGCGAGTGGTTTACCCGCTGCGGCAACCGTACGGCATCTCAGTGGATGGCCGGCGGGGCTTGACCCAAGGGGCCGGGCCTGATGTGAACGACTTGTGACGAACGCGGGCCGTGACACGAGGCGCTGGGGCGCAACCTTGCTGTGGTTCTTGGCGGTGTTTTCTTGTGCAGGCTCTGTGAGAGGTACGGAAAGCACACCGACCCCGGCCGCACCGACCCCGTCACTCGCTCATGTGACCATCCAGCATGTCCACGACGTGTTGCTTTTGGAGCCAGCGCCTGCGCCACTCGAGGGCGAACTGTACGACTATTACCTGCTGATCTCCGAGCGGGCGGCTACCGGTGAAATTCCTCCCTGGTGGGCGGCGTACTTGTACACGTCGTACTTTCGCGACATGCTGCGCGATCGGCCTTCGGGAATTCCGCGCCGCTCGCGCGAGGATCTCAAGTCGCACCTGCAGGCAGAAATAGACTACTACTACATCCGCAAACGGCCTGGCGCGCAGCCTGCCCCGTTTGGTGCGTGGATTTATGAGGCCATTCCCGCCCAGTGATGGTCTGCTGCGGCGCTGTCTGAAATGGGCCAGGCGGGCGAGCGCGGTGCGGAGGGCGCTGCTCGTGTGCGTGCTGCTTGCCGCCGCGGGCTGCGGTCATGACGGAGAACCGCTCCCGCATTTCCCACCGGTAGCCGGCGGGCCCACGTTGCAGGATGCTTCCGGGCGCAGTCTGATCCTGCACGGGTTGAACGTGAGTAGCTCCGCAAAAGACGATCCGCTCGCGGTCCCTTGGGTCGCACCTGCGGACCTCGAGCGGATGCGGCGCGATTGGGGACTCAACGCGGTACGGTGGTTGATTTTCTGGGAGGCGATCGAACCCCAACCCGGCGTGTTCGACGAGGAGTACTTGGAGCGCGTGGCTGAGCGTCTCGACTGGTGCGCGGCGGCGGGTTTGTGGGTCGTGTTGGACATGCACCAAGACGTATACGGGAAGTTCAGCGCGGATGGGAAACGTCTGGGCTTCGATGGTGCGCCGGCTTGGGCTGCACGCACCGACGGGCTGCCGCACTCGCTGGTCGAGCCGTGGGCCCTCGCCTATTTCCAGCCTGCGGTGCGCCGCGCGTTCGACCGCTTTTGGTCGGAAGATGGGCCGCATGCAGATTTGCAGGAACACTACCGGCAAGCATGGCAGTTTGTGGCGCGCCGCTTTGCTGGCCATCCGGCGGTGATCGGTTACGACCTCATCAACGAGCCCTTTGCCGGAAGCAACGCCGCGGGAACGGTTGGTCCGTTGCAAATCGGTGACCCAGTGAAGTCGCGACAATTCGAGGAGACCCAACTGACCCGCTTCTACCAGCGGCTGATTGACGCCGTCCGCGCCGTGGATGCTGACACATGGATTCTGTACGAGCCGCTCGCCTTTCCGGCAAACAACGGCGGCCCTGTGTTTTTGGGCCGACTCGCGGACCCGCGTGCCGGGGAAACACGGCTGGCGTACGCTCCGCACTTTTACGCCATCCTTCCCGAGGTGAACCAGATTTACGATCCGACCACTGCGGGGGAGATGCGGACTTGGGAGCAGGAGCGGCAGAACGACAGCGCCCGCTTCGGACACCCGGTTGTGGTGGGGGAAGTGGGGCTACCATGGACGGCGGGGGGAAATCCGATTGGTTACTTGTCCCAATTCTTCGACGTGGCAGATCGGCTTCTGGCGAGCTGGTTTTATTGGTCCTACGACCCTGGCTCGTGGGGACCGGTTCATACACCTGGCGGCGAGGAGACACCGCTGGTGCATGCGCTGATACGCCCCTACCCGCGTGCTGTGGCGGGGACGTTGTTGCGTGTGGCGTTCGATCGCCCTTTGCGGCGTTTCACCGTGGAATACGTTGCACACAACGGAGGCTCGGAGTCGGAGATCTTCGTGCCTGCGCGCCGGTTGTATCCACAGGGTTTTGTGGTGCGCGGTTGTGAGGAGGCTTGCGCCGCGTCTTGGGATGCCGATCGGGAGGTGCTCGTGGTCCGCTCTCAAGCAAATGGTGGGCTCGTTCGGATCGAGGTGTTCCCGCCTGGGTGAGCAGATGTCGCCGGAGCCGGGCGCAAGACCGAAGGCCCTTCCTATCGCGTTTCCTGTAGACCTCGGGCTGTAGGTTGACAGGGTCCAAGTGCCCGTTGGGGGGAACTTTCTGTCTAGACAAGTATGGACATGCGGGCGTAAGACAACAGCGGGAAACAGATGGCCCGCCCGATGGCATGGGGGAATGCCCCGAGACTCGCACTGGGGTGGTTGGCCGCCGGCGTGAGCCTGCTCGTCTGGATGGGGCGGGCTACAGCGAGCTTCGAGAACGGGTGTGCGGGTGACTGTAACGGCGATCGAGACGTGACGGTGGACGAACTGGTGCGAGCGGTTCGTATTGCGCTCGAGCAAGAAGAGTTGGCGACGTGCGTCGCCGCCGACCGGGACCAAAACGGGCTTGTGACCGTGGACGAAGTCATCGCAGGCGTGACCGCAGCCTTGAACGGTTGTCCAGCGCCGTCACCACAGGAGTCGCCGATCGTCGTGGGTGCCTCCCCGACGCCCTCTCCAAGCGAACAGGCATCGCCCACGGCTACGCGCACCTTGGAGCCAACGAAGGCCGCGAAGGCAACGCCTACGGTCAGGCCGCGCCCCTCGCAGACGCCCACTCCATTGCCCACGGGGACGAGTGCTCCTTTGCCCACGCACACGGTGGCTCGCTGGCATTTTCGGGAGGTCACCGAGGAGGCGGGCCTTCGCTTCCTGCACAACCAGATCCCGCCCATCCCCAGTTTCCACGAGTGGATCTACTACGCGGGTGGAGCGGCCGCCGGTGATTTTGATGGCGACGGGCGGATTGACCTGGCGGCCACTCGTTATTCTCCTCCGGCAGTCCTGTTGTTTCGTAACCGGGGAGATGGAACGTTCGAGGAAGTGTCCGCACAGGCCGGCATCGAAGTGCAAGGCCTGCACCCGAACGGGGTGGCCTGGGGAGACATTGACAACGATGGGGACGTGGATCTCTACGTCACCACCCTCGGGCTCGAAAGCCGCCGCTTCCTGCTGTTCGTCAACGACGGAACCGGACACTTCACGGAAGAAGGTCGAGAGCGCGGTGCAGCGGTGGAAAGCGAATTTAGCCATCTGGGTTTCAGCGCCTCTTTTGGGGACTACGATCGCGACGGGTACCTGGATGTACACGTGACCGAATGGAAGCCGATCGTGTTCAATCGCGAGCGCGCGCCTTCGCACACCCGCCTCTTGCGCAACCGCGGCGCGCAACAGCCCGGGTACTTCGAGGATGTAACCCAGCAGGCGGGAGTAGACATGGATGCGATCCATCCCGATTGCGTGGAGTACGGCTGCGGGGTGGCATTTGCTTCGCGCTTCGTGGACCTGGACGAAGACGGATGGGCCGATCTAGCGGTGGCCTCCGATTTTGGCACCAGCCGTCTGTTTTGGAACAACCGCGACGGCACGTTTACGGACGGCACGATGGCCGCCGGTGTGGGTACCGACGAGAACGGGATGGGCTCGGCAATCGGTGACTTCGACGGAGATGGTCTCCTCGATTGGTTCGTTACGGCCATTTGGGAAAACGGCGACGCTTGCGAGAGTCGCCGCCGTTGTAACTGGGGTCGCTCGGGGAATCGCTTGTACCGCAATTTGGGAGGAAGGCGGTTCGCCGATGTGACTGACCTCTGGGGTGTGCGCGACGCTGGTTGGGGTTGGGCAGCGACCTTTGCCGACTTCAACAACGACGGTGCTCTCGACCTGATTGCAACCAACGGCCAGCGCTTGCCGTATCTCGATCTGGTCGGTTTGGGCCAGTTGGACGACGAGTTCGAAACCGACCCGTTGAAACTATGGGTGCGACAGGGAGATCACTTCGTGGACGAGGCGCCCGCGCTCGGGATTGCCGACCGGCGCAACGGCCGCGGGCTTCTGGTGTTTGATTACGACGAGGATGGTGACCTCGACGTCTGGATCATGAACAACTCGGACGAGCCCGCACTGTACCGCAACGAAGGCGGGAACGAGAGGCCGTGGTTGCGGGTGCAATTGCGAGGGGGACGCTCGAACTCGCAAGGCGCCAACGCACGCGTGCGGATGTGGCCTGCGAGAGAAGCGACCCCACAGGTACGTGAGGTCCAACTCGGCAATAATTTTCTCGGCCAAGACGAGGCTGTCTGCCACTTCGGGCTGGACTCGCAGGAGGAGAGCGTCGCGCGCCTCGAGGTGCGCTGGCCGGCGAGTGGCACCGTTCAAGTGCTCGAAAACCTGCCGGTGCGGCACAGCGTTGTCGTGGCGGAGCCGTAGGCGTACTCAACCCTTTGTCTGGGGGCCAAGCAGCTTTTCTCGCTGGCGGTGGCGCGCCTCTCGTCCCTCTGGACTGCTCCACACCGCGCGCGTCTGCTCCGCTTCTTCCTTGCCTTCGGCGCGAATGGCTTGCACGGCGGGAGCGATCAAGAAACGCTTCGTGTGCGCGTAGGCCGAGGCTGGGAAGCTTCCTAGGCGAGCTGCCCGGCGCAGCACCGTCTCTTCGCAGGTTGCTGGAGGCAGTAGCTCGTCAGCGATCCCGAGCCGAATCGCTTGACTGGCTGGGTACAAGGCCGCTCCCAGCATGAGCTCGCTTGCCCGTGCGTGGGACAGGCGCAGCCGCACGATTTCGGCCGCAGCGCGGTGGTACGCTGCCCCTACAGCCACTTCGTTGAGACCGATCCGATAGTCGCCCTCCACGGCCAAACGGTAGTCGCAGGCCAGGGCCAAAATGAGCCCGCCGGCAATCGCGTGGCCATTGATGAGAGCCACGGTCGGTTTGGGCAGCGAGAGAAGGTCTAGATGAACGTCCCTGTACAGCTCGTAAAACGAGCGAGCCTCGGATTCGCTGCGGCGCGGCGCTCGAAAATCGAAGCCAGCACTGAAGAACGGCCCCGTCCCGGTAAGCACCACAGCGCGCACGGCTGGGTTTTGCGCAGCATCGCGCAGGGTGTCCTGCAATGCACCGAGTAGGCTCTCTTCGATCGCCTGCGCGGGCGGCCGATTGAGGGCAAGCACACGCACTCCGCCGGCGTGATCCGTAACATCTACCAATGCCATGGCGGAGCCGTATACCACGCCTGCCACCGGCTCGCGCAAGCGGAGTAGCGTTGAACGAGGGGGACAAGCTCCCTAGAAGCAGGAAGCCATGAGTTCGGAAGAACGGCGCAAGAGCGAGGAGCCACTGGCGACAGATTTCATACGGGAGATCATCGCGCAGGATGTGCAGCAAGGGAAAAACGGCGGCCGCGTCGTCACCCGCTTTCCACCCGAACCGAACGGCTATCTGCACATCGGCCACGCAAAATCCATTTGCCTCAATTTCGGCGTGGCACAGGAGTTCGGTGGCGTTTGCCACATGCGCTTCGACGACACGAACCCGGAGAAGGAAGACAAGGAGTATGTGGATGCCATCCTAAGCGACGTCCGTTGGCTCGGGTTCGACTGGGGCGACAAACTGTTTTTCGCCTCGGATTACTTCGAGCGCTTGTATGAGTACGCCGTGGATCTCATCCGCCTGGGGAAGGCGTACGTATGCCATCTCAGTACGGAGGAAATTCGACAGTACCGGGGCACGCTGACCGAGCCGGGGCGCGATAGCCCCTACCGGAATCGCTCGGTTGAAGAAAACCTCCGCCTGTTTGCAGACATGCGTGCGGGCAAATTCGAGGAAGGGGAGTGTGTCTTGCGGGCCAAGATCGACATGGCTTCGCCCAATCTGAATCTGCGCGACCCGGTGATCTATCGCATTAAGAAGGTTCCACATTTTCGCACCGGCACCCAGTGGTGCATTTATCCGATGTACGACTTCGCGCACTCGTTGTCGGACATGATCGAAGGGATCACGCACTCCCTGTGCACGCTCGAGTTCGAGGACCACCGGCCGTTGTACGATTGGTTTTTGGATACCCTCGAAACCCCCTGCCATCCGCGACAGATCGAATTTGCCCGCTTGAATTTAAGCTACACCGTGCTGAGCAAGCGCAAGCTGATCGAGTTGGTGGAGGGCGGCTACGTGAACGGCTGGGACGATCCGCGCCTACCGACACTGGCAGGGCTCAGGCGGCGAGGGGTTCCCCCCGAGGCGATCCGTGATTTCTGCCGGCGGATCGGGGTGGCCAAGCGTGACTCGGTGGTAGACGTGGCGCTGCTCGAGCACTGCATCCGGGACGCACTCAACAAGACGGCGCCGCGTTTCATGGGTGTACTGCGGCCCCTCAAACTGGTGATCGAGAACTACCCGGAAGGGATGGTCGAGGAGTTGGACGCTATCAACAACCCCGAAGACCCGTCCGCGGGCACGCGCAAGGTCCCCTTTTCACGCGAACTGTGGATCGAAAGCGAGGACTTTCTCGAACACCCGCCCAAGAAATTTTACCGTCTCGCACCGGGCCGCGAAGTCCGCTTGCGTTATGCGTACCTGGTCACCTGCACCGGCGTGGTGAAGGACAGCGCCGGCCGAATTCAGGAAGTGCGCTGCCGCTACGACCCCGCGACGCGTGGCGGAGACACACCGGACGGTCGCAAAGTCAAAGCGACCCTGCATTGGGTCTCGGCTCCGCATGCCGTGCCTGCTGAGGTGCGGCTGTACGACCGGCTGTTTCGCGTCGAAAATCCTAACCTGGAGCGCGAAGGGGAGGACTGGAGGAGTGCTCTGAACCCAAACTCGCTGGAGGTCATTGAGGGCGCATGGCTGGAGCCGAGCTTAGCGGCAGCTCCTGTGGGCACCCGCCTGCAGCTCGAGCGGCTGGGTTACTTTTGCGTGGACCCCGACAGTGCCACTGGGCCGCGGCTTGTGCTGAATCGCACCGTTACGCTCAAAGACACCTGGCAGCGCCTGAAGGAGCGGGGCGAGATCGATTGAAGGAGTCTGCGATGGAACTGAGACTGGATGGGAAGGTAGCCTTGGTCACCGGTGGATCGCGCGGGATCGGTAAGGCAATCGCGCGCGCCTTTTACCAAGCCGGGGCACAGGTGTGGATTTCCTCGCGCAAAGCGGACGATCTCGTGCGCGCGGCTCAGGAAATCGGGCCCGGCGTTGCGTACGCCGCAGCCCACGCTGGGGACCCGGCTCAGGCCGAGGACTGCGTGCGGGCAGTCCTGGAGCGCTTTGGCCGGCTGGACATCCTGGTGAACAATGCAGCCACCAATCCGTACGCGGGCCCACTGATCGATGCCGACCTGCCGCGCTTCGACAAGACCGTGCAGGTCAATTTGCGCGGGCCGTTTGTGTGGTCGCAGCTTGCTTGGCGATATTGGATGAAGGACCACGGAGGTGTGATCCTCAACATTTCCTCCGTCGGTGGGCTGCAGACCAGTCCTCTGCTCGGCGTTTACAACGTGACGAAGGCGGCACTCATCCACATGACCCGCCAACTGGCTGCAGAACTCGGCCCGCGCGTGCGGGTGAATGCCATTGCGCCGGGCTTGGTGAAGACGGATTTTGCTCGTTTGCTGTGGGAGGAGGGACGTGGCGAACTGGTGGCGCAACGCTACCCCCTCAAGCGCTTGGGAGAGCCCCAGGATGTAGCGGCCGCTGCCGTGTTCCTGGCTTCGGACGCAGCCAGTTGGATTACGGGCGAAACCTTGGTGGTTGACGGCGGTGGGCTGGTTGCACTGCCTGTGTGAGCCGAGAGCGCTCGAGCAGGAAACCCGAGCACCTGGAGCGGTGCGTAATGGGCCCGCTCTCCGCGGCGGAAATTCGTGAACTCCGGCGAGAGTTCCCGGCGCTAGAGCGGTACGTGTACCTGGCGACCAACGGGTTCGGCTTGATCCCGAGACGTGCGGTAAACGCTGGCACGAAGCTTTTGCGCCGCTTGAGCCGCGACGGCATCGTGTATGAAATCTTCGAGGCGCGGCAACGCGTGGCCGACTTGCGGCAACAAGTCGCTCGGTTTTTGGGTGCCCAGCCCGAGCAAATCGCTTTTTGCCGCAACACAACCGAGGGAATCTTGTGGTTCGCACACTGTTTTCCCTGGCAGGAGGGCGACGAGGTGCTCGCGGTACAGGGGAGCTACCCTTCTGTCGTGCTTCCGTTTCTCGCTCGGCGCTGCGAGGGAGTGCAAGTACGCTTCGTCAAAGAGCAGGCTAGGCGGCTCGTTGTAGAGGATGTCCTGCGCGCGTGGGGGAGCCGAACGCGAGTTCTGGCGTTGAGCTGGGTGCAGTTTCATTCTGGATTCCGTGCCAACCTTGCACAACTGGTGCGGGAGGTGCACGCCCGCGGTGGCCTGGTGGTGTGCGATGCAATCCAAGGGCTCGGGGTCCTACCGTTTTCCTTCCATGCGGTGGGGGCAGATGTGGTGAGTGCAGGGGCGCAAAAGTGGCTTCTCGGACCGCCAGGCATTGGTGTGGCTGCCTTCTCGCCGTCGGTGCTGGCTGCACTCCACCCTCACCACGTGGGGAACGGGAGTTTGGCCGATGACCACGACCCTTCGGATCCCTTAGCCCCTTACGACGAACGGTACGTTGCAGAAGCCCGGCGTTTCGAGGAGGGCATGAGAAACTGGATCGGGCTAGAAATGCTTGCCGCCTCACTCGACTTGCTGTCCGAGGTCGGTGTCGAGGCCATCGCTGCCCACGTTCAGGAGTGGACGGAGGAGCTGATTGCTCGCGTCCATCCTTTGGGGTGGTCGGTCGTCAGTCCGCGTGGCCCGCATGAGTGGTCGGGAATCTTACTCCTCAAGCCTCCGCCTGGCCTGAGTGCGGAGGCATGGATGCATCGCCTGCACCAGAACCACGTAGCGGTCAACCATCGCGAGGGCTGCCTGCACCTAGGGGTGCACTTTTACAACGACGAGAGCGACCTGGAAGCGTTCGTCGCGGCGCTGCGTACTTAGACGCATGCAGCCGGCAGCGAGCGGCGAGCCGCGGACGCGAGATCGGTTGTCCCCTCCCGAGTGGGTGCTAATCTCGGTGCCGCCATGAGTCTCTGGCGGCCGAGCGATGAGTCGGAAGTAGAAGCGGCGGCGCGGACCCGGACCCGGCGCCGACTCAGGCGGCCTAAGCTGTACAAGGTACTCCTGCACAATGACGACTACACAACCATGGACTTCGTGGTGTATGTGCTGATGACCGTCTTCCACCACCGTCAGGAGGACGCGGTGCGAATCATGTTGCACGTACACCATCGCGGGGTTGGCGTCGCTGGAATTTACCCGCGCGAGGTCGCGGAGACGCGTGTATCGCAAGTGGAGGCGTTGGCCCGAAAGCACGAGTACCCGCTGCGCTGCAGTATCGAGGAGGCGTAAGATCATGCGGATCAGCCGCGAGCTGGAAATCTCTTTAGCGCTTGCGTTCAACGAAGCGCGGCGGCGCCGACACGAGTTCGTTTGCATCGAGCACTTGTTGTATGCGCTGCTCCACGACGAGGACATTATTGACATCATCCGCCATTGCGGTGGGGATGTGGACGCGCTCAAGAAGAACCTCGAGGTTTTTTTCGAGCGTCACTTAGAGCGGGTGCCTGACGGGCTACCCGTTCAGCCGCAACAAACCACTGGTTTCCAGCGTGTACTCCAGCGTGCAGCGGCGCACGTGCAGTCCGCCGGAAAGGATGAAATTCAGGCCCGCAACGTGCTGGTGGCGATTTTCCGCGAGCCGGACTCGCATGCCGCCTACTTCATGGAGCAGCAAGGGATCAGCCGGCTGGACGTGCTGAATTACATCTCGCACGGTGTCTCCAAGGTAGGAGACGATGTGGTGGGCGAGGGAATCGAGAGTGACGAGGACGAGGATGAAGAGGCGCTGATCAGCTCGGCGCGGCCCCGTCGGCGAGATCCGCTCGCGCTCTACACTACCGAGTTAGTGGCTAAGGCTGCGCAAGGGCGCATTGATCCGATTATTGGCCGCCAGCGAGAGCTGGCGAGAACGGCGTACGTGCTCTGCCGGCGCCAGAAAAACAACCCGGTGTTTGTGGGTGATCCGGGTGTGGGTAAAACAGCGCTGGCAGAGGGGTTGGCGTTGATGATCCACCAAGGCAAGGTGCCGCCAGCTCTGCGCAACGCCAAGATTTATGCGCTCGATATGGGCGCTCTGCTAGCCGGCACCCGCTTTCGTGGGGATTTCGAGCAACGGTTGAAAGGAGTCCTGGCCGGGCTGCGTCGGCAACCCAATGCGATCCTTTTTGTGGATGAGATTCACACCTTGGTCGGGGCGGGCGCAGCCAGTGGCGGTTCGCTCGATGCGTCCAACATTCTCAAGCCAGCGTTGCAGTCGGGCGAGCTTCGCTGCATCGGAGCGACGACGTATCAGGACTACAAAAACCATTTCGAACGAGACCGGGCCTTGGCGCGTCGCTTCCAGAAGATCGAGTTGACCGAGCCGACCGTGGACGAAACGGTCGAAATTCTGCGCGGGCTCAAGCGCCATTACGAACGGCATCACGGTGTGACGTACACCAAAGACGCGTTGCGGGCTGCAGCCGAGTTGGCCGCGCGTTTCATCAATGACCGGCACCTGCCGG
This sequence comes from Myxococcales bacterium, assembly GCA_037445065.1. Lineage (GTDB taxonomy): Bacteria > Desulfobacterota > Binatia > HRBIN30 > HRBIN30 > JBBILD01. The sequence continues at coordinate 20,513 of JBBILD010000010.1, read as the reverse complement.
ACAAGGCTATTGATGTGATTGATGAAGCCGGCGCCAAGCTTCAAGTGGAAGGCACAGCCGGCCAGAAACGGCGCGTTGTGCGGGTGCGGGACATCGAGCAAGTGGTCGCGAACATCGCCAAGATCCCGCCTCGTTCAGTTTCGGTATCGGATCGCGAACGGCTGCAGACACTCGAGCGTGATTTAAAGCTCAGCGTTTTTGGCCAGGATCAGGCGATCGAAACGGTCGTCTCAGCCATCAAGCTCTCGCGGGCGGGATTGTCGCAACCCGATCGGCCAGTGGGCTGCTTTTTGTTCGCGGGTCCAACCGGTGTGGGGAAGACCGAGGTGGCCAAGCAGCTCGCTCTGACTCTAGGGGTCGAGTTCCTGCGTTTCGATATGAGCGAGTACTCCGAGGCGCACACGGTATCGCGGTTGATCGGCGCACCTCCGGGCTACGTGGGATTCGATCAAGGCGGGCTGCTCACTGACGCGATTCGCCGCTCGCCTCACGCCGTTCTCTTGCTGGATGAAATCGAAAAGGCACATCCGAATCTGTTCAACATCCTGCTGCAAGTGATGGATCACGCTACCCTGACGGACAACAACGGCCGCAAGGCGGATTTTCGCAACGTGATCCTGATCATGACCACCAATGCTGGGGCGCAAGAATCGGCGGCCGCGGCAATTGGATTTGGTGGCCGGTCGAACGAGCACAAAGCGCAAGAAGCGTTACAGCGCTTGTTCAGTCCGGAGTTCCGAAACCGCTTGGACGCCATCGTCCACTTCCAAGCACTGAGCCCGGAAATCATCGAACGAGTGGTGGACAAGTTCATTGCGCAGCTCGATGCTCAGCTCAACCAGCGGCGGGTGTTCTTGCAAATCACGGCCGCTGCGCGGCGGTACTTGGCGGAGAAGGGGTACGACCGAGCTTTTGGTGCTCGGCCGATGGCGCGCGTGATCCAAACGGAGATCAAGCGCGTCCTCGCGGACGAGATGCTTTTCGGTCGCCTGCAAAACGGTGGACGTGTCGAAGTGGACGCGGGACCGGAGGGCCTGATCTTCCGCATCCAGCCGCTGGAAGAACGGGCCAGTAGCCCCGCTGCCGCAGAATAAGGCTGAAGTTGAAACAAGAGCCCCCCGTGTGGAGGGGCACGGGCGGAGCGTACGTTTTCAAAGCGGGGCGCCCGATCTGCTTCTTGCCTTCGCCCGCCGTTTCGGGATGATTACGCCGATGCGACTCCTCTGCCTGATTGCCGGGTTCTGCTTGGCAGCGCTGCCAGCGGTTGCACGCTGGTATGGGCCAGCGGACAACAAGGAGCGCGCGGCGTTGGAGAAGCTCGACGCGAAGGGCCTCTTTGCCGAAGCCTTCGAGGTGTGCGTGCGCCGGGCCCAACTGTTGCGACAAACGCCGAACCGGGAGCAGGCAGAACTGCTGTCGGCCGCGGAACAGTACTTGTCGGTGATCGAGGACGTGGTTCGCCACCACAGTGGGGGGCGGGTACCCCAGTGGCTGCGTTCGCTGTCGTTTGCTCACACGACGCAAGATTGTCAGGCCGTGTTTCGTTCTTTCTTGGGCGGAGAGACCGCTCCGGAGACACAGCCGGCCGCGGGGGCGGAAGCGAAGCCGCCGGCGCCGCCAACGCACGGAGCGGGGCGCGGATTGCCCGCACAACGGGCGGTTCGTCCGGCGCGCACCCCTACAAACACGCCGGTCATTCGAGTGCCCGCCTTTCCCATCCTGTGGTTCTCGCCCACGCCCGAACGCCGGCAGCCACCGCGGCCGCCCAGCCCTTCGCCACGCCCAACACGTACGCCGACAGCCGCGCGCAGAGTCGCCCCGCCCACCGTTCCGCCGCGTACGGCTCCCGCTCAGCGGCCGCAGCGTGATGAGGTTACGGACGAACTCCCGCCGTGGTTTTATTGATCGTTCCGGTTACAGAGTCCGTTCCGCCGTCAGGCGGCAGTCCCAACCTCCGGAGCGATCGTAGAGCGCTCGTGCACCAGTGCGCGATACCATGCGCGGCTTGCCTCGATGACAATAAGACCGACGAGGAGGAGAAACATTCCGGTCACCACGGCATCCACCCGTAAGTTGAAAATCTGTGCTCTCACTTGCCGCATCTGCTCGGCGGCAACTGTCCCGGCGGCCAGGTCCGCTTGCAGGGACTGGGCTTGCGCGAGGAAACCGAGCGTCGGGTCGGGGGAAAAAATCTTCAGAAAACCGGCCGTGAAGGTCACGACCAACAACCAGCATAAGGGAATCAGTGGCACCCACAGGTAACGCGCTCGGCCTTCCCGAACCAGGATGGTTGCGACCACGACGAGAGCGATGGCAGCTAGCAGTTGGTTGGCAATGCCGAACAGAGGCCACAGGATGTTGACACCCCCTAAGGGATCCACCACGCCCTGGTACAGGAAATAGCCCCAGGCTGCGACCACGATGGCACTCGTCAGTATGATGCTCGGATACCAGGCGGTGCGCCCGAGCGGTTGCCACAAGTTCCCGAGCAAGTCCTGGAGTAGGAACCTGCCGACACGCGTACCAGCATCGAGCGTGGTAAGAATGAAGAGCGCCTCGAACATGATGGCAAAATGATACCAAAGGGCAATGGCGGTGTTGCTCAGTGCGTTGGCGAAAATATGCGCCATGCCGACCGCCAGGCTGGGCGCCCCGCCGGTGCGGGCAAACAAGGTACGCTCCCCGATTTCGGCGGCGAGGGTTTCCATCTCTTGCACAGTGACCGGATATCCCCACGATGAGATTCGCTCCGTTGCGATTACGGGATCGCTACCGACCACGCCGGCAGGACTATTGATGGCAAAGTACACGCCTGGTTTGAGCGAGGCAGCGGCTATCATTGCCATGATCGCGACGAACGATTCCAGGAGCATGCAGCCGTAACCGATCATGGGAGCGTCGGACTCGGAGCGCAGCAACTTCGGGGTCGTGCCGGACGAGATCAGGGAGTGAAAGCCAGAAATGGCCCCGCAAGCAATCGTGATGAAGCAAAAAGGAAACACTTTGCCGGCGAAGATCGGGCCCGTCCCGTCTACAAATTGGGTTACGGCCGGCAACTCGATCTCGGGGCGCATGATCAAAATGCCCGTCGCCAAGGCAAAAATGGTTCCCAACTTGACGAAGGTGGAGAGGTAATCGCGGGGGGCGAGCAGGAGCCAAACGGGAAGTACCGAGGCAGCGAAGCCGTAGGCGATGATCGCCCACGCGAGTTGCGGCCCGGTTAGCGTGAACCACACGCTGAGCGTCGGGTGCTGGTCCACCCAACGCCCACCGATCAGAGCGAAGAATAGCAAAACGAGCCCGAGCCCGGTCGCCCCTACAACGTCGTGAGGGCGCACCCAGCGCATGTACAGTCCCATGATCATCGCAATGGGAATCGTGGCACCTACCGTGAACGTCCCCCAGGGACTGTGCCGCAGCGCATTGACCACAACCAGGGCGAGGACCGCAATCAGGATGATCATGATCGAGAACACGCCGACCAAGGCGGCAAAGCCGCCGAGGGGACCGATTTCATCCTTCGCCATTTGGCCGAGCGAGCGCCCACCCCGGCGCAGGCTGCCGCAGAGAACACAAAAGTCCTGCACAGCGCCCCCGAGTACGACCCCGATGAGGATCCACAAGGTACCCGGCAAGTACCCGAACTGTGCGGCAAGCGTTGGTCCGATCAATGGGCCGGGACCAGCGATTGCAGCGAAGTGATGCCCGAAGACCACCCAGCGGTTGGTGGGAACGAAGTCCCTTCCGTCATTGATGATTTCTGCGGGAGTCGGCCGGCAGGCATCGAGGGCGAAAACCCGCGCCGCGAGAAAGGCGCTATAGAATCTGTACCCGATGGCGTACACGCAAACGGCAGCGAGAATGAACCACACTGCGTTCACTGTTTCGCCACGCAGCCAAGCAATCTGCGCGATTGCCACTGCGCCCGCCAGCGCGATTGCGAGCCAGAGTAACAACTTTCCGATGCGCATGAGCCCTCCGCCGTCTTTCGGGCACCTCGGAGCCCAACTTGTGGCGAGAATTCCTGGTTCATGCAAGCCAGAAGGCTGCGAGCTGCCCCATGGGATACGTGTGGCGGTTGCTCCGAGCGGATGAGCAGGGCTAGCCTTGCGCGGCCATGACGCGCGCAGAGGTGCACAAACTCTTCGACCTATCCGGGAAAGTTGCCTTGGTTACGGGTGGCAGTCGCGGGCTCGGGCGAGAAATGGTGCTCGCCTTTGCGGCGTGTGGAGCCGACGTGGTCATTGCCAGCCGCAAGCTCGACAATTGCGCCAAAGTAGCTGCCGAGGTGGAAGCCTTGGGGCGGCGCTCTCTCGCGGTAGGCTGTCACGTGGGTCGGTGGGCCGAAGTGGATCAGCTCATCGAAGCCGCGTACCGCCGCTTTGGGCGGGTCGACATCCTGGTCAACAACGCTGGCATGTCTCCCCTGTACCCTTCACTCGCCGAGGTTTCGGAAGAGCTGTACGACAAGGTGCTGGCGGTCAACCTCAAAGGTCCGTTCCGGCTCGCGGCAGTGATCGGTGCGCGGATGGCGGCGGGGGAGGGCGGGGTGATCCTCAATGTGTCGAGTGTGGCAGCCTCGCGCCCGAGCCCCTTGGAGGCTCCATACGCGGCAGCGAAGGCTGGCTTGAACGCGCTGACCATTGCCCTCGCGCACGCGTACGGGCCGAAAGTGCGAGTCAACGCGATCGAGGCTGGTCCATTTCTTACCGACGTTGCACGAGCGTGGGATCTTGACGCGTTTCAGCAGTATGCGTCTTCGTTTATGGCGCTGCGCCGCGCTGGTCAGCCGAGTGAGATCATCGGTACCGCGCTCTACCTCGTGAGCGACGCCTCCAGTTTTACCACCGGGGCGATCGTTCGCGTGGACGGTGGCATGCGTTGACGGAAATGCAGCGGGCTCAGCCCACGTGGCCTCAGTGAGAGCGGAAGTCCAGATCGTCCCTCCCTGGTCTTGGACCGGAGCCAGGTGCGCTTCCCGGAGGGGCCCCGTTTGGTGCAGGCGAACTCGGTGCTGGTGGGTTGCGCGGGCGCCCCGCCAGGAAGGCTTCTACTGTGTCAATGAGCTGGCGTGCTTGGATCGGTTTGCTGATGTAAGCGTCCATCCCCGCGGCGAGACAGCGCTCTTGGTCTCCAGGGAGAGCGTGCGCGGTCAGGGCAATGATCGGCATACGCGGGCGATCGGGTGGCTCGAGACTTCGAATCGTTTGCGCTGCGGCGATGCCGTCCATCACCGGCATTTGCAAATCCATGAGGATCAAGTCGAAGGGCTCTTTTTGCACGGCGGCGATGGCCTCGGCACCGTTCTCCACCACGACAACCTCCACATTGCGCGGCTCGAGTAAACGCCTGACGAGCTGCTGGTTGATCGCGTTGTCCTCTGCCAACAAGATACGCCGGCGCGGCCTGCTGGCTACGGTTGGGTAAGGGGGCGTGACCTCGCGGACGACAGTCAGTTCGGAATGTACACCGAGGGCGGTGTTCACGGCGCGCTCGAGTTCTTCGTAACGAACAGGCTTGATCAAGGGTGGTGCTAGCCCGAGTGCGATCGCGCGACCGGCGTCTCCCAAGCGTGTGCTGGCGCTGAGTAAAACGATGTGCGGCAAGCCCAATGTGGGGTCGAGCAGCACTCGCTCGGCGAGCGCGAAGCCGCTTTCGTCCACGAGAACGGTATCCAGAAACAGCAGGCGAATCGGTGACTGCTCGGCCGCTAGAGTGCGCAGGAGATGCCAGGCTGTGGCGCTGCGATCGGCGGTGTGAACCTGAAGCCCATAGGCGGCCAACATTTCTCCGAGTATCCGCCTGGTCAACGCTTCGCTGGTTACAACGAGCACGGGTGTTCCGAGTGCCTCTGCAGGCAGGGCGGGGCGGCGCCGTGGTCGCTCGGACGGTATCGCAAAACTGGCTGTAAAATGGAAATGTGACCCTTTGCCGGGCTCGCTTTCCACCCAGATCCGACCGCCCATGAGTTCGACCAAGCGCTTAGAGATTGCCAACCCGAGCCCGGCGCTTACGCGCGTGCTGCCGCTGCTCAGCCCTCCATGCTCGAAGGGCTCGAAGATGTGGTCCTGTTCCTCCGGTGCGATCCCGCTACCGGTGTCGCGCACGGCGAAGTGGAGGACCAGTTCGGAGTCCTTCCGGGAGTGAACCTCTACTTCGAGCAGCACGTGCCCTGACTCGGTGAATTTGATCGCGTTGCTCACCAGATTGTACACGATTTGTTGCAGCCGGGCTGGGTCGCCAACCACGTACTTCGGAACCTCGGGGGCGACTCGCCAGGCCAACTCGAGCCCCTTCTGGTGTGCGCGGATGGCAAGCCCTTTCATCGTATCGCCCAATCGTTCCAAGAGAGAAAATGGAATGGGTTCGAGGCGCAGGTCACCAGCTTCGATTCGGGACAAATCGAGAATATCGGCGATCAGTGAGAGCAAGGTATCGGCGGACAGGCGCACGATTTCCAAGTATTCGCGCTGCTCGGGGTCGAGTTCTGTTTCGAGGGCGATTTGAGTCATCCCGATGATGCCATTGAGGGGCGTCCGGAAATCGTGGCTGACGTTCGCCAGAAACTGCATCTTGGCCTCACTGGCGCGCTCTGCCGCTTCCCGTGCGGCACGCAATTCCTGCTCGATGCGATCCCGCTCTTGGCGGTACCGCTCGAGTTCGGCCGAAACATAAACCGAGGCGGCTGCGGCAGCCAACGTGGCGATATACAGGTAGTTGGTTTCTCCGTGCAGCAAGGAACTCAAGGCCCAGGCCTGGCCGCTCACGGCTGCAACGGCAATCAGGGCGGCGACAAGCTGTGCCTGCCAGCCCCATGGCAGAACCGTCGCCGTGGCCAGGGAAAGGATTGTGATCACCAGGGCGGGCGTGACGGGATCGAGGACCGCGATACCCGCGAGCGCAGAGGTGACGCATAGGGTCGCGAAAACGGCCAGTGCCGTCCACACCAGCTGTCGAAAGTTGGCCTGCTTGCGTACGACGACCGCAGCTAGACCTACGGTCGCAAATTCCATGAGTTTCAGGAAGTACAGTGATCCAAGGACCTCACGATTCCAGAACCACTCACCAACAGCAAAAGCGAGTAAAATGGTGGCAACAAGGAGCAAGGATTTGCGCAGTCGCTCGCCAAGGAGCTGCGTTCGTTGGTCCTCCCAAGTCTCCTCCACTCTTCCCCCCTTTCAGCCTGCCGCGTGCGCCCAGGCGGCCTGGTAAGAGGTTTCCACAGTACGCTCGTTCCGTTTGTAACTCCTCAGCAGTCGGGTGCGTGTATCAGCGTGAGCAGATGATGTGCCAGATGCACAGGCGGCCCGCACTTGGTTTGGTTTGCCCAGAGTGGGCTCCTGGTTCCGCCCGAGCGTACAAAAACGAACGGTTCAACGGACCGTTTTGACACTGCAGGTTTTACCCTGGGCGCGCTGCGCTCGGGATTTAGCGGCCGGTCAGATACACGATTGTTTCGTTGCCGTTGGTGGAGACTCGGTAGTTGCTCGGCTGATTCAGCTCGACTACGAGGCGCGTCACCGGTGGATCCATTTGGCTTGCGGCCACGCGCACTTGCCGAATCCACTTCCCGTCGCCCACGATCGTCTGCGGTACAGGGCCTGGTCTTACCCCGGGAAAGTCGAGGTAGAATGCTTCCCGCGTTTCCGGCTTTAGGGGACGAGGCTTGGATGGAGCGCTGGTCTCGATGATCAGCCGGGGCAACGTAGAGTCCTTGCGCACTTTCACGGTTTCGAGTGAAGCAATCTCTGCGGGCATCACCGCGGCCAACTTTTGCTGCCAAGCATCGGCTGGGAGCAGAGCGACCTCCTCGCGGGCAAGCTCAATCGCGAGGCCCTTCGGCTGCCGATACTCGCGGATCAGCTGCCCCCCGTTCAAGCGGAAGAGGGCGGCGTAATCAGGGCCCACGGCAAGGGCGGCTACATCGGGAGAGCGCGCGAGTTCGAAGAGCGGTCCGAACTCTTTTTGCCAGGTTTCCATGGTCCGGAAAGGCACGTTCTCTGCAATCACGACTGGGGTGAGTTGTGGTGTGACGAGTTGCACGAGCCCGAGCAGGTCTTCGCCGCGCATCACCACGCAGCCGCGGGTCTCGCGTGGGCGCAGCGGCTGCGTGAGCCGGTCCGATCCGTGGATCCAGATCCCGTGCCCGTTGCGGCCCTGGAGCTGGTCCCACGCGTTCGGGTAGTTAAGCGGCAACGCAAACGCGCCGTAGATTTCCGGCAGTTGATCTCCAGGAATGAGGTCTACCACGGAATAGACACCATCAGGCGTGCGCAGATCACCGCGCTTTTTCTTTTCACCGGAGGCTTGGCCGGTCGTCACTGGGTACGTGCGTTCGACCACCAAACCAGCCGGGGTCCAACGATACAAGCGCGCGGTTTGGGTTCGCTTCTCCACCACCAGAGCATACGGCGCTCGGTCGGAGAGGCGAAGCGGCGGAACCAACGCTGAGCGCGCGTCGCCGCGCACGTTTTCGGTCGAGGCGCGCAGCAGGTTCTTGAGTTCCGGTTGGATCTCGGCCAAGGCGGCCACCGCGCGCACTCGCTTGGCCACCTCCGGGTCGGCTGGGTTGAGCCGCAGTTGGGTTTCGAGTTCGTTAAGTGCCTGGGCCAAATAGAAGTCCGCCAGATTCACGCGCAGCTTGGGGTCGAGGGCAGCCGCGCGTTCGAACTCTGCCCGTGCCTCACGGTGTTCGCCCAAAGCCGCGTGTAGATAACCGAGCAGCCGGTGCAAATAGGCTGACCCTGGGCGCAAACGTGCCGCTTCCTGCGCCGCGGAAAGCGCGGCTTTGAGATCGCCCTGGCGGAACAGTTGCTCCGCGCGCCGTTGCCACTCATCACTGCCGAGCTTCATGTAGTCGAGCAGCATGTCGCTTACTGAACGGGGATCGCTTTCCGCCCGCGCCTCGGAGCTGGGAACCAGAGCGAGAAGTACGAATGCTGCAATCGTCCGGGCAAGTTGTTTGTTCACGATTTTTCCTCCGCCTCCGCAAACGCACTCACGAGCACAATCGTGCCGGGAGACGATCGCACGTGCAACCGAAAAGTTACAGCGCAGGAGTAGTTTCTTCGACGCGCGCTCTCTGATTAGAGGGTGCACCATGAAAGACCTCAAATTAGGGTTGCAACTTGGTTACTGGGGCGCGCGGCCGCCGGAGGGATTCGTGCAAGCGGCACAAGAAGCGGAGCGTTTAGGCTACGACGCAGTATTCACTGCCGAGGCATGGGGTTCGGATGCCTTTACGCCGCTGGCTTGGATTGGAGCCCACACCAAACGCATCCGGCTGGGAACGGCGATTGCGCAGATGTCTGCGCGCACGCCCACTGCTACCGCGATGGCGGCGCTGACCTTGGATCATTTGAGCGGCGGCCGCGTGATCTTGGGACTCGGTGTTTCTGGTCCGCAAGTGGTGGAGGGCTGGTATGGGCAGCCTTTCGGGCAGCCGCTGGCGCGAACCCGCGAGTACATTTCGATCATCCGTAAGGTACTGGAGCGCAGAGAGCCTGTTACCAATCCTGGACCCCACTACCCTCTGCCGTATCGGGGACCGAACGCTTGGGGGTTGGGCAAGCCACTGCGATCGATCACCCACCCCCTGCGCGCGGACCTACCGATTTGGTTAGGGGCGGAGGGCCCGAGGAATGTTGCCTTGGCCGCTGAGCTGTGTGACGGGTGGTTTCCCTTGTATTACTCGCCGTATCGGCCCGAGGTTTACGCGGATCAGATCCGGCATGCACGGCCCGGTTTTGAAATCGCACCGCTGGTGTTCGTCAACGTGGGTACGGACGTGAAAACGGCGCTCCTACCGGTGAAGGCGATGCTGGGCTTTTACATTGGCGGCATGGGTGCCAAGCGGAAAAACTTCCACAAAGAACTCATGGCCCGCATGGGCTTTGCCGCCGAAGCGGAGCGAATCCAGGAGTTGTTTTTCGCCAATCGGCGCGACCAGGCGATGGCAGCGGTGCCGGACGAGTTCGCGGATGAAATCTCTCTGGTCGGTCCGAAAGAGCGGATCCGCGATCGCTTGGCGGCTTGGCGGGAAAGCCCAGTGACGATGTTGCTCGTCATGTCGCACGACATGTCGGTGGTGCGGACCATGGCCGAGTTGGTGCTCGGTTGAGCCTGTGTTGGCCGTTTCGAGGGAGGTGCAGCGACGCTGGCGGGACGGGGAGCGATGCGGATGTGTCCGGCGAATCCAGGTGCGCTCGGCAAAGCTTGACAGCTTGCGAACGTCGGAGGAGGGTGCACAAATAGCGGGGTCGCAGCGGGTTGTACAAAGCTGATTTGGGGCCGAGCGGGCGCTTTGCGTTTTAGGCGCTGGTCCGGACTCACATCCCGAAACGGGGTAGGAGTGGGCACCAAGGGCGGGATGCTTTAGAAAAAGCAATCAGCCTCTTTGGGGGCAAAAGGGACCGGGAAGCCTCCACGCCTCACGCGAGCCAAAGTGGTAGGACGCATCGGCGGAGACGTCGTGCGGAACGAGGCCCGATGGGTGGTATTCGCGCACGTTCACTTGGTTGATGGCCGGCGGCAGCGCCGCGGCTCAGTTCGCGCAAGCGTGACCACCTCGAGCCATCGCACGTGGCGGTTGGGCCACGCGGCGGCGTTTTGGCGTCGAGAGAGAACGAGCCGGAACTGCGACAACTTGTCGCGTTGAGCGCCGTGTTCCTCGGCAGTAGGTACGTCAGCTGATGCTCCTGCGGGATGTTTTGGTGCACGGTGGTTCGTGGTTGACCGGCAGGTTTTCCTCCTTGATTCGCGGACTGATCTTGGGGGCAGTTTATGGTACGGACAGTGGCAACGGTTCCCGAGTTCGGCAGACCAGCGCCGCGACGGTCAGAAGAACGGCTCCCCAAGCCCCCCACCGACTGAGGTTCGACATCGAACTTGAGCCTCGGCTTGCATCGTGCAGAGAACACGGGCCCTTGCGGCCAGCCAGTGCGGCTACTGGGGCGCAGGAGCCACCTCGCAGTGCTCCTCGGCTGGATGAGTGTGCTGGCAGGAGCCGTGCGGGCGGATCACGAGTCCATCGATGTGTTCCGGACTGGCAGTGCGGAGGACGCGCTCGCGCTGTCAGGGGACTTCGAGGACGTGTTCCCCATGTTCGAGACGTTGTGCCAGCCGGCGGCGGGGGAATGTCTTTTCTCAACGATGGATCCCGGGGTCACCGCTCCAGAGGAAGACCGTGGGGGACGGAGAGCGTGCCTTGGAACCCGGCACCGTTGTTTGGATGGAGATCGTCGCGATGGATGCGGGTCTTTCGGTGAACGTGAACGGAGTGCAGCTCACCGCAGTAGGGGCCGCTGCACGCTTGGGAGTCGCTCCGTTTCACGTGCACCCTTCTTCGCAAGCCGTGGTCCCGGCCGGTCAGAGCGGAGAGGTGGCGTTTTCGTACCGGCTAATCACTGAGGACGGGCGGTATGCGCCCTCCCCAGTCTGCACGTCTCGCTTTGTTCTCGTGCGGGCGGAACCCACGCCCACTCCGATTCCGCAGGCACCCGATTGCGCCGGCGACTGCGATGGGAACGGTGAGGTCACCATCGACGAGATTTTGCGCGCTGTGGCTCGCGCTCTCGGTCTGCACGCGGAGCTGTGCGGGGCGGCGGACGTGAATGGCGATCGAGAAATCACGATCGAAGAAATCGTCATGTCCGTACAGATGGCACTTGTGGGTTCCCCGCACCACCATGAAGTGCGCTGGTCTGAGCTGTGGCAGGAGCTTTTCTTGCCGCGCTGCGCCCTTAAGGGATGCCACACGGAGCAGGATCATGTGGGCAATCTCGACTTGGAGGTGCACGCATACGAGAGTTTGGTGAACGTACCGCCGGATAACTTTGCAGCGGCTACCAATGGTTGGCATCGAGTGGCGCCGGGCGAGCCACAGCAGAGCTTTCTTTATCTCAAGCTGCGACCGATCGCACCGCAACTCGGTAGCCAAATGCCCCTAATCGGTGCGCCGGTGGAGGAAGACTGGCTCCGGCGGATTCGTGTGTGGATTTTACAGGGCGCCCCACAAAATGAGGCAATGGAGAGTTGTGGCGCTCTGATCACAAGGGGAGGTTGTATGAACCGAAAACACGCGGTGTTGCTTGGGATTGGTCTCTTGGGTCTGTGTTGGGTCGCCAGTACCCAAGCGAGCAGTTTCGATGCTCAAGGCCAGTGTGTGGGCGACGCGGATCGGGATGGCGAGGTTACGGTGAACGAGCTCGTGCAAGGGGTGGCCAACTTGCTCGACGGGTGTTCATTCGAGCGAGTGCAAATCCGCTTTGCTGCGCGGGTTGGCAGCCAGGACTTTGCGTGCGGGCAAGCCTACGACGGCTTGGGTACGGAGGCGTCGCGCCTGGTTCCCTCGGACTTCCGGTTTTACGTCTCCAATGTGCAATTGATCCGCGAAGACGGGACACCGGTCGCGGTGCTTTTGGACCAAGACGGAGTCTGGCAGCTCGAGGACTTGGCACTGCTCGACTTCGAAAACAAACAACCGCCGTGTAACAACGGGACTGTGCAAACCAACGATTCGATTCGCGGGCGCATCGCCCCTGGGAACTACGTAGGAATCCGTTTCACGTTAGGGGTTCCCTTCCGCCGCAACCACGGTGACGCCTCGGTTGCCCCGCCACCGCTGAGTTTGACCGGGATGTTTTGGAGCTGGCAGGCCGGGTACAAGTTTCTACGCATCGACACCGCCTTCGATGACTTGCGCATTCACTTGGGCAGCACTGGCTGCTTTTTCGCACGCCCAGGCGTGGTTGGCGGCTGCAGCCGCCCCAACCGAGCAGAAGTTTGGTTGCAGCCCTTTGACTGGCGTGAGGACATCATCGTTGCCGACTTGGCAGCGTTGCTGGCCGATAGCGATTTGACCAGCAACCAGCCGGATACTCCGCCAGGATGCATGTCGGACCCTGGCGATGCGGACTGCGGGCCCATCCTGCGCAACTTGGGCGTGGACTTCGCTTCCGGCCTGCCCACCGTGGCGACGCAAAAGTTCTTTCGCGTCGAACAGCGCTAAGAACAAGCAACCCGTTCCGGAGGGGTCAGGAAGCACCGGGGGCTGTAAGCAACTCGATTGCCCCGCGCTCTGGAGGCGCATCGAAGCCGTGTTGTTCCGGTGCGCTAGTGGTGTGCTTCGTCTGTACGCCCCACGGCGTGGGGCAATCCGTTTTAGGTAGGACAGGGGCTGCCCATCTGAGACAGCTTTGGCGGCCAGCAGCAGACCTCCGCCCATCCCAGGGCTGGAATTTGGGTCGGGCGCGAGCGAAGGCGCGGGAAGCGCGCTTTGTACGCCTCCACGGCTTCACGGCGGGGAATACCGGTTCCCAGCCACTCCGGAAACCGGAGAACGTCCCCGACGGGATTTGAACCCGTGTTGCCGGCGTGAAAGGCCGGTGTCCTAGGCCTGGCTAGACGACGGGGACGTAAGCTGTGTTCGTCGCAGCGTAGGCGCGCTCTCGTAGCGAGGCAGCCAGAAGCACGCAAGAGTGAAGAGCGACCTTGCGCCGTTCGGCGTTGCATGGTTTCTTAAAACTTGCTCCTTCAGCAAGCCGGCGCATACAGGATTTGAAATGGTCTCGGGCCGGCGTGAGGGAGGTCCGGCTTTCCAGGAACGGTTTTGAGGGAGGTGTGAGCGAGGATGGCGAAGAAGCAAGAGTCGAAGAAAAAAGCCAGCAAAAAGACGCAGCCAAAGGCTGGGAAAAGGAAGGTTTCCGGTACCGCCAAAAACAAAAAGGCGAAGCCGGTGCGTGCCACCAAGGCCGCAGAAGGGGAGGAAAAACGCTACGAACAAGCGGGCGCTCCGTGGTGGAAGAAGTTCGTGCCCAGAGAGCTTCGTTAGGAAGCCGGCCGCTTCTCCTTGCTGCACGGGGGATTGCGGCCTAGATTCGGATCTCTGGAGCAGCAAAGGAGAACGACCATGATGGGCGAACAAGTCCAGTTCGAGCGAGACTGCGAAGCGGTCGAAATCCCAGCTGGCTACACTGTGGTCATTCCAAAAGGCACGGTGGCCTACATTACGCAAGCTCTGGGCGGCACCTACACCTTGCAGGTGCCCAGTCTTGGCGGGCTCTACCGGATTGCAGGCAAAGATGCGGAGGCGATCGGGAAATCGCCGGAGCAAGGCTCGTTCGGTGCCGCCGAGGGTGAGGATGTGGAGTCACGGGTTTGGGCGGTATTGCGTACATGTTACGACCCCGAGATTCCCGTTAACATCGTGGACCTGGGCCTGGTGTATGATCTGCAGGTCAGTGATCTCCCGGGCGGCGGGAAGCGAGTGGACGTGAAGATGACCCTCACAGCGCCTGGTTGCGGCATGGGCGGATACATCGCCCATGATGCGCGGCAAAAGATTCTGGAGATCGAGGGCGTCGAAGAAGCCGAGGTGGAACTGGTTTGGGACCCGCCGTGGAGCCCGCAGATGATTTCGGCCGAAGGCCGGCGGCTCTTGGGGATGGACTGAGCGGGAGCGGGCCCGGTCAGGGTACGATGTCGACGCGCGTGCCGATGGGCAGCGTTTCGTAAAGGTACTCGATGTCTGCATCGCGTACCGCGATGCAGCCCTCGGTCCAGTCAACGGGAAGCTCGGGGCGGCCACCGTACCCGTGGATGCCGACGCGGCCTCCGAGCGGTGTGCTTTGCGGTGGGATGGTGCGGTTGAGGTCGGCAAAAAAGATCTCGGACCACAAGGGTTCGTCAATCCAGCCGCGCGTGAGGGCCCGCTCCGCATCCTGCAGGTTGGGGTAATTGAGCCCGAGAAAACGGTGGAATTTACGACTCGGCTTCTTCTCCACGACGTAGTAGCGTCCGACCGGCGTGCGGTTGTCGCCCCGGTATTCCTTGCTCCCGTTCGGCTCTTTCCCAAGCGCAATGGCATAGGTGCGCAGGATGCTGCCACCGTACCAAAGATGCATTTGGCGCGTGGACTTCACGACCTCGAGACGGTAAGGTGGCTGCGCCCCTTCCAGCCACGATTCGAGTGCGTCTGTCGCTCCCGCGCGGCTCAGCGCGTGAGGCAGGAGTGCAACAACGAGCGCAACAACCAGCCGCCACCGACCCAGCATGCACGGCCCCATACCGGATTTTCTTTGCCTGCTCAACGGAGTTGCCGGAGCAGAGGATAGTTGCGATGGAAAGCCTGGAGAGCGGTGAATCGCAGATGAGCTCGAGGCCGATGCGCGGGACGGATTCAGAAACTCGGCGGGGAAGAAATATGTCGGAGCAGGGCGATGAGATTGGGGTCGAGTTGCGCCTCACCGGAAAGCAGCGGCGCTACCTGCGGGGGCTTGCCCACAAGCTCGCTCCGGTCGTCATGGTGGGCCATGCCGGCGTGAGCGCCGAGGTGGTGCGTGCCGTAGACGAGGCGTTGACCACCCACGAACTGATTAAAGTCCGGCTGCTGCGCCCTCCCGATAAACACGCCATGGCCGAGGAACTGGCGCGGCGCTGCAGCGCGGTGCTGTGCGGCCTGATCGGCCACATGGTGATCTTGTATCGTCCTCATCCGGAAAACCCACGGATTCGGGTGTAGCCGAAGGCTGCGCGGCCGCGCTCAGCCAGACCGCCCGCTTTGCGCAAGCGAGGCCCGCGTGCGCTGCGCCGCCTTGACCGAACGCGGCCCCTCTCGCTAGACACAGCCCACTTGTTTGTCTGGGGCCGTTAGCTCAGTTGGCTAGAGCAGCTGACTCTTAATCAGCGGGTCCGGGGTTCGAATCCCTGACGGCCCACTTTTCCGGCACAAGAACGCGTTAGCCTGTGTTCTCGATGAGGACTGCAGGTTTGTCCCGCCTGAGCCGAGACGCGTCAGGAACGAAACTGGCGAGCGGGCGGGCAGGTGGGGAGCGTCGACAGGTGTGGGTTGGGCCCTCGCGGGCACTGAAATCTTCCCGGAAAAGGCCCCGCCACACGGGCGTCCTTCCACACCAAGCGGCGATCCTGTGCGTCTTCGCCACCTGAGCAAGCCAGGGGAACAGGGACCGGAGTGTCAATGGGAGACAACGGTTTCCGGCCATGGAGATCGAGCTTGGTTCAGGGTTGGAGGACTCCGGAAGGACAGTGGCCAGGATGAGCTTGCTTTCGGTACCCAGATCACCCCATCGCGGGGCGGCCGGCTCTCCGAGTGCGGCACAGCCATTACGCATGCACCCTCGAGATAAAGAATCGCCGTGCAGAGGGCGACCAGTGCGTCTGCTGCATCGAAATCGGCGCCGGCACTTGAATGATATTCCGTGCAGGCGCGCAGCACCGAACGATCGATGTTGATGCGAATCCCGAACTCAACGCAACACGCGAGAACAGCGGCGATGGCTGCGAGCGGGTCACGCTTGTAACGTTTGATTCCGAGGGCGCGCAGCGTTCCGGCTGGGTAGACCTCGATGACCTCGTTTTTGCCCGGCCGGCAAGAAAAGGGTCGCACGGCGTAGATCCCGGACGTCTCGAGCCTCGCCAGCAGCGCGGTCCCCAATAAGGTCATTTGGAAGAGCGAAGGAAAAGAGTCTTTGAGCGGCGGTTGCGCTTGGGTCTCGTGGTCCGTTTCCCGGCGGGCCCACAGGCGCTGGCGGGCCAGGGATCGCCATGTCTGGAAGGGGCTGAAATCGAGGGGGTCCTGCATGGGCAGCCTGCGAGCCACATGCCTGCTGAAGCGTCTCCACGTGCGGAAGGGGCCATGAACAAAGCCCACCGCCGCAGCAAATGCCGGGTCGTCCAAAAGGCTGGCAGGGACGGAGAAAGGAAAGTCGAACGCAACCACGGTGGCCGGGTGGCACAGCAGCTCGCGGAGCAGCTCTTCCGCAGTTCATCCTGGGGGCGTTGCGCGGAGGAGGCGCCGATTCCACCCACTCGCTGCGATTCGGTATCGGCGCGGAGCGGCTCGGGGTGGGCCGCGATCGCCACGATCTTTCGCTGTTGATCGCGCGCGCGGCGCGGGGCACCGAAGTCCACTCCAAGCACGACTGTGTTTCCGGAGTGCATTGCACCTGCGTGCGGAGAATTAAGAGGAGAGCGAGCAACGGTCAACCAGATCCCGCACTCGCAGGGGCAAGCCAAAGCGGGTTGTGCCTTTTGACGCAGGGGCAGCTTGCCCCGACCGTTGTGTTGCGCAGCTCCCGCAGAGAAGGCGAATTCCTGGAGGCCGGGTGCCGTGGCCTAGCTTGGGGGAAATGGCCGCATGACCTTTGCACCGCCAATCCTGATTGAGGGAGTCCGGCGCTTGAATAACGCGGCGCGCCATGGTTGAAGTCGCGCCCGATCCTTTTGGTGGAGGGTGCATGTCGCAGCAAGCCATTAACTTCTACAAGGCAGATCTTCGCTCGATTCGCTTCACTCTGTACGAGCATTTGCGGGTCCAAGAGCTGTTTGCGTTCGACCGGTACCGCCACCTGGACCAAAGCGAATGCGACGCGATCATCGACCAGTGTTACCGCTTTGTTTGCGAAACCATCGGGCCGCTCAACGGGCTAGGCGACCGGGTCGGTTGCCGACTGGAAAACGGGGTGGTGAAAACCCCGCCCGGTTTTCGCGAGGCATGGCGGAAGGTGTTTGAGCTCGGGCTCCCGACCTTCAGCATGCCCCTCGAAGTGGATGGCTTGGGCGGCCCGCATGCGGTCGGCGTCGTGCTACAGGAGTTGCAAAGCGGCGCGAACACGGCATTTACCATGTATCCGGAACTCACCCGCGGCGCCGCGGATCTGTTGGCTCACTTTGGTACGGCGGAGCAGAAGGCACGCTTTCTTCCTGCGATGCTGGAGGGCCGCTTCTCTGGCACGATGTGCCTGTCCGAACCGCACGCCGGTTCCGACGTGGGCGCCGCGAAAACCCGCGCCGTCCCTATCGAGGGGAACGTCTACCGGATCCAGGGAACCAAATGCTGGATTTCTGCTGGGGACCATGACCTTGCCGAAAACATCGTGCACTTGGTGCTGGCTCGCATCGAGGGCGCACCCAGTGGAACCAAGGGCCTTTCGCTGTTCATTGTCCCAAAGTATTGGGTCGAAGAGGACGGTCGCGTCGGGGCTTGGAACGATGTGACCACGGCTTCGATCGAACACAAGCTCGGCATCCGTGCCTCTGCCACCGCGGTTCTGAACTTCGGGGAAAATGGCCACTGCCGTGGAATCCTGGTCGGCGATCAGCCGCACATGGGAATCCGTCAGATGTTTCGCATGATGAACGGGGCCCGCATCGCGGTCGGAGTGCAAGGCCTCGCGATTGCGTCCACGGCGTACTTAAATGCGCTGTCGTATGCGCGCAATCGGCTGCAAGGCTCCTCCATCCGCCACTTCAAGGATCCGGATGCGCCGCGCGTCCCGATTGTCGAACACTCGGATGTGCGGCGGATGCTGCTGGAGATGAAGGCCAAGGTGGAGGGCATGCGCACTCTGGCCGTCAAACTCGCCTGGCACATGGACATGGCGCTTGCGCTGGAACGGTCCGACCCAGGGCGCGCCGCGTTTCACATGGGCCAGGTGGATTTGTTGACCCCCATCGTGAAAGCGTACTGTTCGGATCAAGCGTTTCGCATCACCGAGCTAGCGATCCAAACGTACGGTGGTGCTGGATACGTGCAGGACCATCCGGTGGAGCAGTACTGTAGAGATGCGAAGATCTTTTCCATCTACGAAGGCACGAACCACATCCAGGCGCTGGATCTGGTGGCGCGGAAGCTGCACCAGCACGGCGGCGAGAACTTTCGGGCCTTTATTGACGAGATTCAGACCTTTGTTGTGGCACAAGAGCACACTCCGGGGCTGGCGACCGAAGTCGCCCGGCTGCGCGAGGCCCTGCAAGCTCTGCAGGATGCTTCTTCGTCGCTCATGAGCTTTTTCCTGGATGGCAAGCTCGACCAGGTTACCCTGGTGGCAAACTGGTTTCTGGAAAGTATGGGCGAAGTGGCGATTGCGCACTTGTTGCTCGATGCGGCGCGAGTGGCCGAAGAGCGACGGGCCAGCGAAGCCGACAGCGATGGGGAACCGACTGCCGAGGACATGGACTTCTACGCCGGCAAAGTCATGGCCGCTAAGTTTTTCGTTCATCGAGTGCTGCCCGTGACGGTAGCGCGCTTGCGCATGCTGGCCAGTGACGACCGTAGTGCACTCGATATCCCCGACCGCGGCTTTTCAACCGAATGGTAGCTCCGTTCGGGAATTCATTCCGCCCGCACAGACAGATTTTCTGTTGACAAAGCGCAAGCGGAGAGAGCATAGAGGCGAACGTTTGCGATTTGTTTACGGCGGTCCGCTGTGCGGGAGCAACGGAAACAGCCGGGAAAAGGAAAGTCGTGAAATGAATGGAAAGATTCGTGGGGCCGTTGCCGCGGCCCTTGGCCTGTTGAGCCTGATGCAGGCGAGTCGAGCCTTGACGCCGCAAGACATCCGCTGCCGCGACGCGTTGGCGAAAGCTGCCCGCCGGTTGCAAATGAGAATGCTGGCCGCGCAGGCGGCCTGCCATGAAAAGCGCATGCAGGCAAAGCCCGGGTTCCCCTCAACGTTGAATTGCAACGACCTCAGCCAACTCCCGAGTTCAGCCTTGAATTCGCTCTTAAAAGCGCAGCTCGCTTTGGAGAACGCCGCGATCAAAAAGTGCGACCTGGGTGGTGCTTCCTCTCCGGCCAGCTTGGGTTACGTGGCGTGCACGGCTCCGTGTGAAGAGGTGGGGATTACTTCGAGCTTCGTGAGTGTGACCACCTGCCTCTCCTGCCAGATTCAAAGTCAGGCCTTCGATTTGACCCGGCAGGTATACGGTAACTTCCCCAACCCACCGCTGGTGTTCACCAATTCCGCGCTCCTGGCTTGCCAGCGGGCATTGGGAAAAGGCCTCCGAGATTTGCTGGCCAAGCGACTGCAACAGCAGATCTTGTGCAGACTCAAAGTGGATGGCGGGAAGATCCCACCGGCCGATTGCCGCAGCGCCGACCTCACTGGGGCGATCGCGAAGAAACAGGCCGCTTTAGCGACGCTGATTCAGAAAAAGTGTACGGACATGCTGCTTGGAGGCCTCACGTCGTGTGCGAGCAGCGTCTCCGGAGCGACAGCATGTACGGCTTCGCTGGGGAGTACGGGCGCCGATCGTATTTACGACCTGGTGTATTTCCCGCCGTCCATGACGCCAACGCCGACAGTCACCGAAAGCGCAACCCCGACCCCTACCCCGACTCAGACCAGTACGCCAACCTCGACCGACACCGCGACGCGGACTGCGACCGGGACTCCGACGATCACCAACACCCCATCCGCAACGCGCACGCATACGCCGACGCGGACGCCGACGCTCACTCACACTCCCACCGACACGCCCACGGAAACCCCGACCGAGACACCCACCCCGACGCCCACTGAGACCTTGACTCCTACACCGAGTCATACCTTGCCGGCGGGGGCTCCAACATTCACACCAACGAACACCCCCACCATCACGAACACGCCGACACGAACCCCCACCCGCACTTCCACGCCAACGCAAACCCCCAGCTTTACGCCAACCTCGACGCCAACGGTCACAAACACACCGACCTCTACTCCGACGCCAAC
>JBBILD010000009.1:0-175079 GCA_037445065.1 Myxococcales bacterium | reverse complement strand
CACGTCGCAGGGGAGGACCAACGCGTGGCCGCCTGCAGCCTGGACAAGCCTGGCCACGCGCTCGAGTTCGGGGCGGCGCCGGGCGACCAGAGCGATGCGGGCGCCGTCGCGAGCGCATCGCAGGGCCAGTTGCTCGCCAATGCCGCTGGAAGCCCCGGTGATCACCACCGTCCGATCGCGGAATGAGCGCAAGCCCTTCAACCGCCTCCTCCCGCAGCGGCAGGTGCGAGGGGAGGCATCGCCACGCGCTTCGTGTTGCGTCGCAACAGTCCGGGGGCCAGTGCGCGTACCACGTAGCTCAAGCGGATGAACCCGGGCACCGTCACCTCGTACTTGCCGCGCGCCAAGGCCCGGCAGATGGCCTCGACCACGCGCTCAGGCGGGATCATCAGTTTCTTTGCGACCTCTGGCATACGCTGGCGGGCTTGCTCATCGAAAAACGGGGTGTCGATCGCGCCCGGGCACACCGTGAGGACATGAACGCCCCGGTCTTCCACTTCGTACGAGAGCGCCTCGGCAAGGCCCACCATCGCAAACTTCGTGGCGGCGTACGCACTTTCGTCCGGCACACCCAGCTTACCTGCCACCGAGGCCATCATAACGATCCAGCCCTGACCCCGCTGGACCATGTGGGGAAGGAGTGCCTTGGTCCAGTAAACCGCACCCATGTAGTTGACCTGCATGATGCGCTCGATGTCCTCGATGGGCCAGTCGAGGAACGGTCGGTGAGCACCGAAGCCGGCGTTGTTGACGAGCACATCAACGGCACCCCAATGCTGAAGAATTTGCTCGGCGGCTGTGAAGACCTGGTGGCGCTGAGCCACGTCACAGGGGAGGACCAACGCCTGGCCGCCTGCAGCCTGGACAAGACTGGCCACGCGCTCGAGTTCGGGGCGGCGCCGGGCGACCAGAGCGACGCGGGCGCCGTCGCGAGCGCAACGCAGGGCCAGTTGCTCGCCAATGCCGCTGGAAGCCCCGGTGATCACCACCGTCCGATCGCGGAACGAGCGCAAGCGAGACATCAGGACTTTCTTACAGCGATTTCTGGCCGCGCGTAAAGAGGGTAAGGGTGCGTAAAAGAGTCTCAGAGCGAAGGAGAGAAGTTTCCGATACACACTTCCGTGTCGGTCCGTGCCGCGTGATACGCAGCCTCGGCGAGGCGCTGCGCTTCCAAACCTTCCCGTAGGCCCGGTTGGGGCTCCCGATCGCTCCACAACGCCTCGAGGAAAGCGAGGTCTTGAACCAAGTACGCGGTCCCGAAGAACTCCTCGAGCTCCGGGCGAGGGGCCGGATGCAGGCGCAGGAAGCGTTGCAGCACGTCTCCCTCGGTAATCGTCTCGAGCGGGCCGTCCCCACGCTGGCAAGCAATGGGCCCTAAAAAGTCGTGGTCTGTGGCGAAAAAGCCGCGCTGCAGGAACACCTCGAGGCGGCGGTTGGAAGGCCGCTGCACCATATCGTGCCAAATGTTGACCAGCTGAGCGCGCAAGCCGCTTTCGAACAGCAACTCGACGGCCAGATAGTCCTCCACTCCGGGATGGCCGGCGAGGTTGCGCTCCCAGGCACGCACCGAGCGCACCGGACCGAACAGCCAGCGGAGTAAGTCCAAGTCGTGTACTCCATGCTCGATCAGCGTGCCGCCCGCGGTAAGCGACCGATCCGCTCGCCATGGGCTGTCATGAACGCCGCGGATTGGGAACACTTGGTCGTCACGGAAGAGAACCGCCATGGGGAGACCCAGTTCCGAATCGCGCAGAAGGTCTCGCAAGACGTGGAAGACGGCCGAGAAGCGGAGCACGAGGCCGATCTGCGTACGCACCCGGTGACGCTCCGCAACGGCGACCATGTGCGCCCCGTCCGCGAAGTTCATCGCCACCGGTTTTTCGCAGAACACGGCGGGACACCGTTCGCAAGCGTGCGCGAACAACTCCGCGTGAAAGCGCGTGGGCGTACAAATGAACAGAGCGTCTGGAGCCGTCTCGTCGATCAGGCGGTGTCCGTCCGCAAAGGTGTGACGAATCGAAAAAAGCGCTGCGGCGCGCTCGCGCGCCTCCGCCGCAGGGTCCCCGACTGCCACCAACTCCACGCGCCCCGGGAACGCGGCCGAGATTTGCTGCAGAACCGCTGCATGAGTCGTCCCGATGACTCCAGCCCCGACAATTCCGACGCGGATCGGTCGCATAGGGGCGGGACGCTACCGGAAAGCAGACAGCAATCGCAAGGGCTCGTTAGTTCAGTTCCTTGCTCGAGTACCCGAGGATGCGGCGGGCAACGATGAGCAGGTTGATTTGCTGCGTGCCCTCGAAGATGTCGTTGATCTTCGCGTCGCGCATCCACTTCTCCAGCAAGTACTTGCGCGAGTACCCGAGCGGGCCGAGCATCTCTACGGCCTTTTGCGTCACGATGGTTACCGCGAGCCCAGCTTTGGCCTTGGCCATGGAAGCCTCGAGGTTGTTGCGCTTGCCTTGGTCCATCATCCACGCCGCGCGCCAGGTAAGCAGGCGGGCCGCTTCCAGCATCGCTTCCATGTCCATGAAGTCGCGTTCGAGCGCGGTGAGGCGGTTGCGCGCCACACCGTAACGGATGCGGATCCCGTTTTTCTCAAGCTCGGCGCGTACAAAATCCAAAGCAGCACGCCCGATCCCAATGGCGCTCGCTGCAACGATCGGGCGAGTGGCGTCGAATGTAGCCATCGCACCTTTGAAGCCCTCGGTCGAGGGTTTCACCTCAGGGCTACCGAGAATGTTGTCCAAGGGAATGCGGCAATTTTCGAAAACAATCATCGCCGTATCCGAGGCGCGGATGCCCATCTTGTCTTCCACTTTCACCACCGACATCCCAGGGGTTCCTGCCTCCACCACGAACGCCTTGATACCCGCTCGGCCAGCGCTCTTATCCACCGTGGCCCACACGACGACGAAGCCTTCGGAGTCTTGGGCTGCCATCTTGCCGCTGGTCACGAAGATTTTGGTTCCGTTCAGGACCCAGTGGTCTCCGTCACGCACCGCTGTGGTCGTGATCGCGGAAGTGTCGGAACCACAGTGCGGCTCGGTAATCGCCATGGCTCCCCACTTTGGGGCCCCGCTGCGAAATCGTGCCAGGAAGCGCTCTTTTTGCTCCGGGGTACCGGCAGCCGCCACCGCCGCCCCGCCGAGGCCTGGGTTGGGGATGGACAGATACAGTCCGGCGTCACCCCACGACAGCTCCTCGATGGTGACCACGGCCTGGAGATTGCGCAGCGAGCGCCGATCCGCCCCCTTTTGCTTTCCGTCTCCACCGAAGGTCACTGGATTGGCGGTTTGAGAGGCTTGCCACATCATGTTCAGGAAGTCCCAGGGTTTCTCGTGCTCGCGTTCGTCATGCTCGCGGGCGATGGGCCGCATGGCGTTTTCGGCCACCATGTGCACCATATCGCGCACCTGCTGGATTTCTTTCGGAAGTTCGAAGTCGATCATCGCTATAGTTCCTCCGCCTCAACGAATTAGGCCATCAAGAGCCCGTCGAACGTGGCAAAGCCGCGTGCGTTGCGCAGAAACAGCTCGACCAGGTGGTCGCGGATATACCCGTGGCCGCCGAGGATCTGGACACCACGATCTGCCACCATAAGCGCCATGTTGGCCGCATACTGCTTGGCCAGTATCGCCTCGCGTGTCGCTTCTTCCCCTCGGTCGAGTTTCCACGCCGCCTCCCAGGTGAGCAGCCGCGCGGCGTCGATCTCGATCGCCATTTCGGCCAGCATGAAGGCGATCGCCTGCTTTTGCGCGATAAACACGCCAAAGGCTTTGCGTTCTTTGGCGTAGTCCCGGGCGTATTCGAAGGCAGCCCGCGCCACCCCAACAGCAGCCGCTGCCAAGCCCACCCGTTGTAGATTCAGCAACCGGACAATGTCTGCGCCTCCCTCCCCTCCGAGACGCCGGTCGGCAGGCACGCGGCAGTTGCGCAGCTCCAGTTCGTAGGTCGCAAGCCCCTTGAGCCCCATGTTCTTTTCTCGCTCCGTGACCTGCAGCCCAGGTGTGTCGCGGTCGAGGATGAAGGCAGCCAGCTCGCCGTTATCCGCGAGGCGCGCGTAGGTCAGTACGTGCTGAGCCTCCGCGGCGAGCGGCACGTAGCACTTCTGCCCCTCGAGCACGTAATGGCCGTTCTCGGGGCGCGCCACGGTGCGGAGTTCGCTCGTGTCGAAGTCCCAACGCGGCTCCATAATCGCTGCGGTAGCGGCCTGAAAGCGCCCGCCCGCATACGCCGGCAGGAACGCGCGTTTTTGTTCTTCCGTGCCGGTCTCCACGAGAGGGAGCACGAGCAATTGCGGGGCGAGCAGGTGGCAGGCGATCGATAAGTCGGCCCAGGCCAGCTCCTCGATGACCAACGCGCTGGTCACGGCGCTGTGCGTTTGCCCGCCTCCGCCAAAGGCCTCTGGGATGGTGGCTTGCACGAGCCCGAGCTGCCAGCCTTCTTGGATCAGCTCGCTGGGAATCAACCCCGTTTCGTCACTGGGTCGAGCTTGTGGCCGAATCCGCTCGCGGGCAAATTCCGCCACCGTGTCGCGAATCAAGCGCTGTTCTTCACTCGGTTCGAAACTGACCATGGTCGTTACTCCTTCCTCGTTCCAGTGGCCCGACGCGAACGAGTCCGCGTTGGCTGCAGCCACTGGACGAATTGCTCACTGTACGCGTGCAGAGCACGGGCGAGGTCGAATCCTGCAGGGTCTTGATAGTACTGGATCTCTGCCCCCATGACCGCCCCGGCGAACAGCTCAGCGGCGAGTTCAGGCGCCACATCGGTGCGAAACTCCTTTTGCTTCTGCCCGCGGCGGATCACCTGTGCCAAGAAGGCACGAAAGCGCTGCATCATGTCGCGAAACAACCTTTCGAGCGCCGGATGGGTGTCGAGCGCCTCCACCATGAGCGTGACGATCAGCCGGCGGTGGTTGCTGCGCGTGGCGTGGTCGAAGCAAATCCGAGCGAGAGCGTGTAGCGCCGCGGCTGCACTGGCTTGTGGCTGCAGCTCCTCCACCACGCGCTTCTCGAACTGCCCGATGCGATTGCGAACCGACTCGAGCAGCAGCTCCTCCTTGTCTTTGAAGTGATAGTAGAGGGCACCCTTGGTCACGCCGGCTGCTTTGGCGATGCGGTCAATGGAGGTGGCCGCGTATCCGTGCTTGGCAAAGCAGTCGATCGCCACCCGCAGCAGCTCCTTGCGCAGGTCCTCCTTCGTGCTCTCGACGCGTGCGAGCATACTGAACGTTTAGTATGTTGCAGTGCGGCAAGCAAGACGGTTTGCGTGGCGGCCGTGGAGACCCTACAGGAGGCCGTAGCAATGGCCGAATTTGTCCTGTCGACCCACGATCACGACCGCGAACGACTCGGGCACACGTACGTGTACGCGGTGTTTTCTCGGCGTGCAGGTGGGTTGTCGGTCGGGGTAAACCTGAATCCGAACAATGCTTGCAACTGGCAGTGCGTGTACTGTCAGGTGCCGAACTTGCGCCGCGGGTCGGCCCCGGCCATCGACGTGCAGGCTCTGGAGGCAGAACTGCTCGAGGTGGTGGGGGAAGTGGTGCAGGGGTCTTTTTTGCAGCGCCACTTGCCGGAGGGCGCGCGGGTGTTTCGCGATATTGCCATCTCAGGGAATGGCGAGCCGACGACAGCGCGTGAAATCGCCGAGGTGGTGCGAGTGATTGCGCGCGTGCGGGGCAAGTTGGGCGTAGCCCCGGAGGTGCGTACTCGTTTGATCACCAATGGTACGATGATGCATCGGCCGTGGGTGCAGGAGGCGGTGGAGGAGCTGCAACGGGTACAGGGCGAAGTGTGGTTCAAGCTGGACGCCGGCAACGACGCCGCCCTCCAGCGGGTCCACGGCGTTCGCTGGACGGTCGAGCAAGCCCTGAACCGCCTAGTGGAGGCGGCACGGCGCTGTCCGACCTGGATTCAGAGCTGTTTTTTCGCCACGCGTGCCGGAGCGCCCGAAGAGGCGGAAGTGGAGAGCTACATTGCTCTCCTGCGCAGGGTTGTTGAGCGGGGAATCCCCATCCGGGGGGTCCATCTGTACACGCTGGCACGCCAACCGCAGCAACCAAAATGGAAGGCCGAGCTGCGCCCGGTATCTCAGGAGTGGCTCCAGCGAGTAGCTGAGCGCCTTGAGGGACTTCCTCTAGAAGTGCGGGTCGCCGTGTGAAGTGGGCGCCCGCGGCCTGACGTGCACCAGTTGGCAAGGAATCGGCTTTGCGGCACGATTGCGCTGCGCACGAGAGCAGGTGACAGGAGGATTAGAGTGAGGGCAAGAAGAAGCCTGGCAGCGTTTGCACTCGCGGCCTTGGCCGTGTGGGGCTGTGGATCGGACGGCGAGCCCGTAGCGGGGGAGAGGCAGGTGCCCTGTCCGCTACTCGGCGTACTGCCGGACGCGCCAAACATCTTCGAGCTGCAGTGGGGAGCAACGAACACGAACGCGGCGCTAGGCGCGGGCCAACTCACGGGTACAGTGTCGTTGTGCGGAGAGATTACCTCCCTGAAGTGGCCTGGGCCCAGCTATTACGACCAACTCGACTATTTGACCTCGAACGAGGCCGATGCACGGCTCAAACCGCGCCTCGGCGCGCTGGAGAGCGCTGGCGCCTTCCCTGGTTTGTGGTACCGCACGGCAGCGGGCGCTGGGTTCACCTGGCTGCGCGACCTGCCCTGGAGTCACGAACAGACGTACTCGTCCGATACCTCGAACATTGCTGTGACGACTTTCCGGAACCGCCAGCTGGGTCTGGAGGTCCGCGCGTACCAGTTCATTGTTCCGGGGAGAGATGTTCTCATCAATCATTACGAAGTTCTCCGCCAGCCCAGCTCACCTGTCCGGGAGGCAAGCTTGATTTTTTACGCCAACTTCGCACCGACGTTGGCGCGGCAGGCGCTCTTCCCAGTGGCGGACTGGGCCTTGGACTTCAAGAACGACCACGCAGTGGTTTACGATGAGGAAGAGGGGGCAATTCTCCACTACTTGCCCGCCAGTGAGCGTGCCAACCCGCACCGCTTGACTCGCGTCTCCGAGATTTTGCGCCAACCCGGGAGCCGCGAGCAGCTCGCCCACCAGGTTCGAGCGTTGCTTGGGGAACTCGATGGGGAGGGGGTTTACATTGCCTTAGGGGCGCGAGGCGGCGACGATGGTTACCAGTGCGGCTTTGATCAAACGGACTTGTGCGATCTGCAGACCCGGTTGACCGAGAACACGATCCGCGTCTTCGACCTCGGAGACGCGTTCGCAGAATTCGTTCGTATTGCATTTCAATGCCGCCGCCAAGTGCTTCACCCGGACGGCCCCCTCGGTGAGTGCCGGCAGCAACTGGGGTGGACGTACGAGGCAGAGAGTGCCTACAGCGACGCGGCGGATGGACTCTTGTCGCGTTCGCCGATTGCCGCCTGTCAGGCGAATGCTGCGCTGGCCAAACGGCTGCACTTCTCGGGCGAGCGAGCGGAGGCAACCTTCGACATCGCGATCGCCGGAAGGAAGGACAGCGCATACGCGCTGTTGCGGGCCGCGCGCAGCGAACCGGTCGAGCAACAGCGTGCGGAGCATGAGCGGTGGTGGCGGGATTTTCTCGCGCCCGCGCGGCTACCAAACACGACCGATCCGGAGGTGCTGGCGTTCGCCAAGAGGAGCCTCATCGTGATGCGCACCGCGATGGACGAGGCGAGCGGCGCGATCGTCGCCAGCGTAAACACGCAGCCGCCCTACGGTGAGGACTGGCCTAGGGATGGGGCGTTCATCAACTACGCTCTCGACCTGGCCGGGTACGCAGATTTGGTGACTCGTCACAATCGCTTCTACGCCCGCGTGCAGCGGAAGCGGCCGGCGGCGTGGTCGCCCCTCTACGATTTCGGCCCCTGCGATCCCCAGAATCCGGTGTACCCGAATTGCGTTCCGGCGGGCACCGTGGAGGCGAATTACTACGCCGACCCGGTGGCCGCTGTTCCTGGTCTACCGCTGTCGTTCGAGATTGACGCCGCGGGCCTCACGGTATGGACTCTCTGGCAGCACGCCAAGTTCCTGCAAGAGCCCCAGCAACGACGCGCGTATTTGGCCGAGGTGTGCAGCTCCATCGAACTCGGGGCAAAGAACCTGGCTCGTTGCAAGGACGAGACGAATAACCTGCAGTGCTTGGCGAACGAGGATGACAACATCCCCCTCACGCAGACGTTAATGGGGGCGCAAACCGTACTGCTCGCTCTGCGCAGCGGGATCGAGGCGGCGGAAGAGTGCGGATTCGATCCCGCCGAGGTGGATTTCTGGCACGCTCGCGCACGCGAGCTGGAAGAGGGGATCCGACGCTTCTTCCAGCGCTCTGAGCCGGTGCCGCATCTGGAAGGGCCGCGGGCACCGTGGGTGATTTGGCCGGTGCGCTTTCTGGCGCCGCAAGACCCGCTGGCGGTCAGCCACGTCCGCTTGCTGAAGGAACAGGGGATTGACCCGATTCTGCGGCGCACAGCACCGGAAAGCGGCTATAACGCCGAGCCGCTGACTGCACTGGCGTACCTAGCGCGCCAACGGAACGATCGAGCGATGCTGCAGGAAGCGCAGCAGGCGGTACGCTTTTTCGTGCGGGAACTGACCACGGTGGGCACGCGCCACATCTCGGAAGCATACGGCCGCGTGCAAGTGGACCGGAACGGGGATGGGGTGGCCCCGGGCTATTGGCCGCAAAACGACGTGCCCCACGTTTGGGAGCACGCTGCCTTGTTCATTGCCGCGACGTTCGCCTTTGGCGACGGGCCGATTCCGTGAACTGGGAGGGCGGCTGCGACGCTGGCAGTCGCGCACGCTTGCCGCTGTATGCAGGAACACCGCCGCCCGCAAGCTCGGGTGCCGGAGCGGATCCTGGCGGAAGCAAGCAGTCCGCCCTCCGTCGGGGGCGGCAGGAGGACGATCCGGCGGTAGAAAATCCGGTCGGGATGTGGCGCAGCATTGCCGCGTCGGTCAAAATATTGCCCCCGTGGCAAAGGGCGTCTGGCGGGGCTTGGCAGAATCAGGCAGCGGAAGAAGAGCGCGAACCCGGTCGGGGCGGCTGCGACCGCGTGGTACCGACGCTGGCAATGAAGGCTTCGCGCGTCACGGTCGGCGCAACACGCTGCACCTTCGCAAGAATCTTTTCCCGCTCCGCGTTGGTTCGCGCTGCGGCATACCGCGCGCGTAGCTTGGCGAGCTTTTTCCGGCGATTCCTGCGCCGGCGAATCTCCCAGCGGCGATCTTGTCGTGCCATCGCTTCACCCCCTTTCTTGAGAGGCGTAGGAAAAACAATCGAGAGACTGCGTTTCCCCAGGGCTTACGTAAACGGTGTCATCACAAACGCGAACTGCTAGGCGGCGCAAAAACTTGCCGCACGGTGGTCCGGCGATGCACTCGCCCGTGTCCGGCAGGTACTTTGCGCCATGGGTCGCGCACTGAAGGAAGAGCCCATCTGCGGTGAAGAACTGGTTTTCCACCCAATCGAGACTGATCGGAACATGTTGGCAGCGGTTCACGTAGGCATAGAGGCCCCCGCGAAAGTTCACCACGAAGCACTCCTCCTCTTGCCCATCTACGAGCAAGAAAAACTTGCGACTTTGGCCCGGCGACAGTTCGCTGGCTTTTGCTACCGGTTGCCACTGCTGAGAATCGCTCATAAGGCCACGCGACGGGGCGCACATCAATGGTAGGTCCGTGCCCCTCCGGAACGTGCAACAGCCAGGCGAGCCTCAGCCCAGCGCCGCAGCCGGTCCGTAGAGGCGAAGGCCTCATCAGCCGGAGAAAGCGCCTGCAACTGGCGCTCTAGCGCTGAGAGTTCGGTGCGCACTTCTTCGCGTTGCACCGCGTCGGCCTCTACCGCGTCATCGGCGAGCACGGTGACCACGTTGTTGCGCACCTCCGCAAAGCCGCCGAGGAGCGCCACCGCGGTTTCCTCCCCCGCTGGCGTACGAAAGCGGAGCACACCGGGCTCGAGCGAGGTGAGGAAGGTGACGTGGTCCGGAAGGATGCCGAACTCGCCGACCGTACCGGGCCCTACGACCTCTTGCACCTCGGTTTCCAGCAGCAGAGCGCGCGGGGTTACTATGCGCAGCAGTAAGCGGCTAGCCATCGTTTATTCCGCCAGGCGGCGCGCTTTCTCCAGCACGTCCTCGATCGTTCCAACCATATAGAAAGCCTGCTCGGGGACGTCGTCGTGCTTGCCTTCGACGATTTCCTTGAAGCCGCGGATCGTATCCTCGAGCTTCACGTACACGCCCTTGATGTTGGTAAACGCCTCGGCCACGTGGAACGGCTGAGACAGGAACTTCTGAATCTTGCGAGCGCGAGAGACAATCAGTTTGTCCTCTTCCGATAGCTCGTCCATGCCGAGAATGGCGATGATGTCTTGCAAGTCCTTGTAACGCTGCAGCACTTCCTGCACTGCGCGCGCCACCCGGTAGTGCTCCTCGCCGACGATGTTGGGGTCGAGGATGCGGGAGGTGGAGTCGAGCGGATCCACTGCCGGATAGATGCCGATCTCGGTGAGAGCGCGGGAGAGCACCGTGGTGGCGTCTAGGTGGGCGAAGGTGGTCGCAGGGGCAGGGTCGGTCAGGTCGTCGGCGGGGACGTAAATCGCCTGCACAGAGGTGATTGCGCCCTTTTTCGTCGAGGTAATTCGCTCCTGCAGCTCACCGAGGTCCGTGGCTAGGGTTGGTTGGTACCCCACGGCCGAGGGGATTCGCCCGAGCAAGGCAGACACCTCCGAATTGGCCTGCGTAAAGCGGAAGATGTTGTCGATGAACAACAGTACGTCTTTGCCTTCCACGTCGCGGAAGTACTCGGCCATCGTCACGGCGGTCAGCCCCACCCGCGCGCGGGCACCCGGCGGTTCGTTCATTTGGCCGTAAATCAAGGCCGTCTTGGAGATCACGCCGGACTCCTTCATTTCGAGCCAAAGATCGTTGCCTTCACGTGTCCGCTCGCCCACGCCGCCAAAGACCGAGTATCCACCGTGGTGGGTGGCCACGTTCGAGATGAGTTCCTGGATGAAAACCGTCTTTCCGACGCCGGCCCCTCCGAACAATCCGATTTTGCCGCCGCGAGCGTAAGGGGTGAGCAGATCCACGACCTTGATCCCGGTCTCGAATTGCTGGACTTCGGTTGCCTGGTCCACAAACTTCGGGGCCTCCCGGTGGATGGGGTAGTAGTCAGCACCTTCCACCGGGCCTGCCTCGTCGACCGGCTCGCCGATGACGTTCAGGATGCGGCCCAGCACTTGCGGGCCGACGGGGACCTTGATCGGCCCCCCTGTGTCGCGCACCGGCATCCCGCGCTTGAGGCCCTCGGTGGAGTCCATCGCGATGCAGCGCACGGTTCGCTCCCCGAGATGCTGCGCGACCTCGAGCACGAGGTTCCACGGCTGATCGTTGATCGAAGGGTTGGTAACGCGCAGAGCGTGGTAGATCTCGGGGACGTGGCCGTCGGAGAACTGTACGTCGACCACAGGTCCAATGACTTGGGTGATTTTTCCTACATTCATGGTGTCGGTCCTCATCTTATCCTTTTATCCTTTGAGTGCTTCCGCGCCGCTGACGATCTCCATCAGCTCCTTGGTGATGGCAGCCTGCCGGGCGCGGTTCATTTCCAGCGTCAACCGCTCGATCATCTCCGCCGCATTGCTGGTCGCCGAGTCCATCGCCGTCATCCGCGCTGCGTGCTCGCTAGCGCTGGCTTCCAAGAAGGCGCGGCGAACGGCAACCCGAACGTATTCGCGCAAAAGGCGATCCAGCAAGGAAGCCGGATCGGGCTCGAACACATATTCGGTGGGCGCTCGGTCGGACGCTTGAGCGGGAACGATGGGCAGCAGTTGCTCGACGGTGGGTACTTGTGACAGCACCGAGCGGAAGTGGCTGTAAAGCACCAGCACGGCGTCCGCTTCGCCCGCAGCATAGGCGAGTGCGAGGCGGTCGGCGATTTGATTGGCGAGAGCTGCGTCTGGCCCTTTCGGCAAGTTGATGTGCCGCTCGACGATCTGCACGCCGCGTTTGCGGAAGTAGTCGTAGCCGCGGCGCCCGACGGCGACCACGCGCGTGCGGTCTTTGCCGTACTGGGCCAAGATCGACTCCATTTTCCGGATGAGGTTACTGTTGTAAGCGCCACACAAACCTCGGTCGGCAGTGACAAGCAGGACCTGTACCCGTTCTACGGTCTGCCGAGTGGCCAGCAACGGGTGGGTGGCGTCGGAAGAGCTGGCCTGAGCCGCCACCGAGCGGAGAAGTTCGGCAAGTTTGTCCGCATAGGAACGTGCACTGGTGGCCGCGTCCTGCGCGCGGCGTAACTTCGCGGCAGACACCATTTTCATCGCCTTGGTAATCTTTTGTGTGTTTTTGACCGAGGCGATGCGCTTGCGAATTGCTTTTAGGCTGGCCATGGCGAACCGGTCTGCTGTTTTACGCGCGAGGCAAGCGAGTTAGGGCTGGAAGATGTCTTTGAACTCATCGAGGACGCGATTGATCTCCGCCTTGAGCGCGTCGTCGAGCTGCTTCTTCTCCCGAATGGCGCGCAGAATCTCCGGGTGGCGGTTGTCCACGAACCGGTAGAGTTCAGCTTCGTACTTGCGGACGGACTCGACGGGGATGTGGTCTACATAGCCATTGGTTGCCGCGTAAATGACAAGGATCTGTTTCTCCACGGGCAGGGGTTCGTACTGGCCCTGTTTCAGCACTTCGACGAGCCGGCTTCCGCGGGCAAGCTGGCGCTGGGTGGCGGCGTCGAGATCGGAGCCGAACTGGGCAAACGCGGCCATCTCCCGGTACTGCGCGAGTTCGATGCGCAGCGAGCCGGCGACCTGACGCATGGCGCGGATCTGGGCGTTGCCGCCAACGCGGGACACGGAGATGCCGACGTTCACTGCCGGGCGCACACCGGAGTAGAACAAGTCTGTCTCGAGAAAGATTTGACCGTCCGTGATCGAGATGACGTTGGTGGGGATGTAGGCGGAGACGTCACCAGCTTGGGTTTCGATAATGGGAAGCGCGGTCAGCGAACCACCGCCGCGCTCGTCGCTCATCTTTGCTGCGCGTTCCAGCAGGCGCGAGTGCAAGTAGAACACGTCGCCCGGGTAAGCTTCGCGTCCGGGCGGCCGGCGCAGGAGTAACGAGAGCTGGCGATAGGCGACGGCGTGCTTCGAGAGGTCATCGTAGATCACCAGCGCGTGGCGGCCCGAATCGCGGAAGTACTCGCCCATGGCGCAACCCGCGTACGGGGCAATGAACTGAAGCGGGGCGGCTTCCGAGGCCGTAGCGGATACCACGATCGTGTAGTCCATGGCACCGAATCGGTGAAGCTTTTCCACCACTTGCGCCACGGTCGAGCGCTTCTGCCCGATGGCGACGTAAATGCAGAAGACGTCTCCACCGCGCTGGTTGATGATGGTGTCCACCGCCACCGCGGTTTTGCCGGTCTGGCGATCGCCGATGATGAGTTCTCGCTGGCCGCGCCCGATCGGGATCATCGAATCAATGGCCTTGATACCGGTCTGAAGCGGCTCTTTGACAGGCTGGCGCCACACGATCCCGGGCGCCTTCAGCTCGATCCGCCGGTGCTGCAGCGCCTCGATGGGCCCTTTGCCATCGATCGGCTGGCCGAGCGCGTTCACCACCCGACCGAGCAGTGCCTCGCCTACAGGCACCTCAGCAATGCGCCCGGTGCGGCGCACTTCATCGCCTTCCTTCGCCAGGTGCGCTTCGCCAAAGATCGCTGCACCGACGTTGTCTTCTTCCAGGTTGAGCACCATGCCGTAAATGCCGTGGGGGAACTCCAACAACTCTCCCGCGGCGGCCTCCGCTAAGCCGTAGATACGGGCGATGCCGTCTCCTGCGGACAGCACCGTGCCGGTTTCGCGGATTTCGATTTCCTGTCCGTATTGAGCGATCTGTTGCTTGATAACTTCGCTGATCTCTGCGGGGCGAATTTGCATGAGTCGTGTGTCTCCTTTTTTCTTGGCGACGGGATCAGTGAGAGGCGGCGCCGACCAGGCGCGCCGCCATGCGAGCGAGTTGGGTACGCACGCTGCCGTCGAAGATCTTTCCCTCGACCTCGACCACAATCCCCCCCAGCAACTCGGGGTCGACTTCGGTGCGCACCAACACCTCTTTCTCGGTCAGGGCAGTAAAGCGCGCGCGCAGGCGGTCGAGCGTGGTTTCATCGAGCGGCAGCGCAGACCGGAACACCGCACGGGTGCGGCGTAGCGACTCATCGAAGAGTTGCTCGAAGGCTTGCTCGATACTGGGAAGCTCGCGCAGCCGCTTTGCATCAGCGAGGCAGTGCAGGAAGCGGCCGAGGAGTTCACTGAGCTGCAGTTCCCGCTGAAGGGCTGCCACCAACGCGCGGCGTTGCTCCGCGGTTAAGCGTGGATTGTTCCACATTGGGGCAAGCTCTGCGGATGCCACAACGCCGCGCAACAGCTCGAGTTCGCGAGCAATTTGCTCGCGCGAGCCTGGCTCCGCTGCAAGCTCGAAGAGGGCTTTTGCGTAACGCCGAGCCACTGCGCTCATGAGGGTACCTGCCGTAAGAATTCTTCGACCGCTCGCTGCTGATCCGCCGCCGTCCAATTGTTGCGCACCCAGACACGCGCGAGTTCTTGCGCGCGCAGAACTAGCTCGGCGCGCAGCTCTTCTTCGAGGCGGCGCAGTTCCGCCACGGCTTGCCGCTCGGCATCGTGCCGAATCGCCGCCGCGACTTTCTCCGCCTCGGCAAGAACGCGCTGCCGCTCCCGCTCGAGATCCGCGAGCAGACTCTGCCGGAGTGTTGCAACTTCTTGCTCGACACGCGCAAGCCGCTCCGCCCATTGCGCGCGCAGCCGCTCTGCTTCTTCGCGAAGCTTGGCGGCGGTTTCGAGTTCGCTGACCACTGCGGTATGCCGTTCGCGCAGCCAAAGGCGCATTTGGGGCCAGACATAGCGGGCCAGCAGCCACACGAAGATCAAGAAGTTGATGACCGTAAAGAACAGGGTTGCCCAAGGGGGCCCGTGGCCGTGTGCTTGTTCACCGTGAGAGGGAGCAGCCGCCCAAGCGGGCGCCAGCGCTAGCAGTGCGAGCCCGCTAGCAAATCCCATGCGGAAGCGACTCATTGGGGCTCCCTCCCGAGCAGCCGTGCGGCGATCACCCGCGACAGTTCCTGAGCCTGCTCGGCAAAGGCGACGCGCACGGCTTCTGCTTCTTTAGCCAAGGCGGCACGCTGGGCCGCAAGCCGCTCGCTCGCCTCGCGCCGCGCGAGCTGAATGGCAGCTCGCTCCTGCTCCTGGATCTGCGCGCGCACTTTGCTCACCTCCGCGTGCATCCGTGCCCGCGCGCGCCCCATTTCTTCCTCGTAACGACGCTGGCTCTCCTGCGCCTCGCCGCGCAACGCCTCGGCCCGCCTGCGGTTACCAGCGGTGCGCTCCTCGCGTTCCTGCAGCACGGCGAGCATCGGTTCCCAGGCCAACTTACGCAAAAGTTGCCAAAGGATCAGAAAGGAGACGATCTGAATGAGGAAAGTAAAGTCGGGCGGAAATGCCAGCATGCGCTCACGACCTCATTGCTACTTCAGTTTCAGTTCGAATCATCAGCTTCATAAGTTATTCCGTTTTCTGCTTCCGCAAACGAACGCCTCGCCCGGTGCCCTTTGAGGCGTCCGGGCGAGGCGTTCGTTTGGGTTCTTGGGATACGAGTCAGGACCTTTTCAGCTACCCGCTTTGCTCCCTCCCACAGTGGCCGCCTGGGCCGCGCCAGGGCGCTCATCACGGGGGAACTGTGCTACTTTTGGCCGCTCCGCTGGATTAGTCCCCGCGGCGGCTTTCGCTTCACCCGAGGCCGCCCCGCCCATCGTGCAGCGGCCTTCGAAAACGACCCCTTCGTGAATGACTAGGCACGGAGTAGAAATGTTGCCGATGAGGCGAGCCGGGGCACGGAGTTCGATCCGTTTGCGCGCCGTCACGTCTCCCGTAAGCTTGCCAGTGAGGATCACCGTTCCGGCCGTTACCTGCGCATTCAACATGGCGCTCTCACCGATGATGACCGCTTCCTGGGCCTGGATCTCTCCTTCGACCTGGCCATCAATGCGCACGCTCCCTTCGAAGGTGAGCTTGCCCTCGATTCGACTCCCCTTACCGAGGTGCGCTTGCACACTCGGCTCCGCGGGCACGGGCTCCCCGGGCAAGACCGGCGAGTTGATAAACGCTGGCCTGGCATCTTCGGAACGCTGCGGTTTGTCGTCCTTGCCAAATAAGGCCATGACTCGCTCCTCCCGGGAGGGGATTCGAAAAGCGAGCCGCGTATAACATCATGCCTAGAGCTTGTCAAAATGGCCTTCCACATTAGGCGAGCTTGCGAAAACGGGTCGTGGAGCTGCCGGTGGCGTGCCAGGAAAAATCGCGGGAGGAGATGGAGGCCAATCGTTGCGAGTTCGTGGTAGAGTGAAGTGACCACCGCCGCCGGCGGGCAGAGCTGATCGCAGCGCCGCCAGGATGGTCGTGTAGACGGAGGGAGGTAGCGCGCGGATCGCGCCGCAGGCTCGGGGCGGTGGGCTGGTGGCTTCCTCCGGCTCCTTCTCGGTTCATACGCAGGAGGGTCACAGGCAGAGCCGGAAGAGCTGTTGGCCGCTCTTGAGCGGCGACGCGGCTTCCCGGTATCAAGCTGATCTCATGGGGAAACGGCGCCGAGGCCGCGAAAAACCAGTAGGACCGCCGGGAGTGCAGGCCAAGGCGCGGGCGACCGTGGTCACGGGTATGCCAGGTGCCGAAAGCTCTAGTCCACCTCCCGCATCGCTGGCGGAGACCACCTTGTGGTTGGCCCCTCTCCTCGTTCTTACGCTCGTTGCCTTCGTACGAGTGCTCGGCGCAGATTTCCTGCGCTGGGACGATCAGTACTATGTTACCGCCAATCCGCTGCTCCGGGACGGCGCCGGACTGTTCAAGATTTGGGACCCCTCGGCGCGCGCCACACAGCAGTACTACCCGCTGACCTTTTCATCTTTTTGGTTAGAGTACAGGCTTTGGGGGTTGGACGCCCGCGCTTACCACGCAACCAACCTGTGCTTGCACCTGATCAATGCGGGCCTGGCCTTCGCGCTACTGCGCGGACTCGGAGTGTCTCTGCCAGGGGCGGCACTGGGCGCGGGGATTTTTGCACTGCACCCAGTGCAGGTGGCTTCGGTCGCGTGGGTCGCAGAGAGGAAAAACGTGCTCGGCGCTCTCTTTTTGCTGTTGAGTCTGTGCGCTTTTGTCCGCTGTTGTGCGCGAGACTCCGCACTCGCATACGGGGCGAGCTTTGCCAGTTTCGTTCTGGCCTTGCTGGCCAAGACCCAGGTGGTCGGGCTTCCTCTCGCTTTGTTGCTCTACCCTGGCGCGCCAGAAGCAAGCCAAGGCGCGTCGCCAGGGCACACACGCCGTGGGCAAAGGCTTGCCTTGGGGCTGCCGTTCTTGGCCGTGGCCGCGCTCGCGGCGTGGCTTACACTGGGGTACGAGCGAAAGGAGTGGACCCCAGAGTTTTCGCCCGTCGAGCGATTCTTGATCGCGACCAATGCGTTGGCTTTTTATTTGCGGACAATTGCGTGGCCGGCCGCACTGGCGCCCATCTACCCGCGCTGGGAGCCGGACGCGGCCTCGCTGTCCTGGTGGATCGCTCCGTTTGCCCTCCTGGTGCTGGCTGGGGCCGCGCTGGTCTGGGCAAGGCGCATCCCAGTTCTTGCCACTTGGGGATTGCTTTTGTTCGTCACATTTCTCGTACCCGTTTCCGGGTTACAGAGCTTCAACTTTCTCACGTACAGCTTCGTGGCCGACCACTTCCTGTATTTTTCCATGATCGGCATTGGCATTGCCGCGGGAGCGGCTTGGGACCGAATGGTTCGTTTCGCTGGGAAACGTCTCTCAGCGCTGCCGGCGAACGGGCGCCCCTTTGTGTTCACGCCGTTACTCGTGCTCACCTTTTTGAGCCACTTGGAGACCGGTCACTGGAAGGACAACGAACGCTTTTGGCTGCGGGTGCAAGCTCGCGACCCGCAGGGCTTCCTTGCCCCTTATAACTTAGGGCTCCATTACCGCGAACTCGGGCAGTGGGATCGCGCTGTGGATTTTTTCGAGCGCGCTAGTTCGCTGCGGCCGCGCGCGGACTATGCATTCCGCCGCTACGCGGAAGCGCTTCGCCAGGCGCGCGGGGCGAGCGCGGCACTCGAAGCCTGTGAGCGCAAACTTGCAAAGCAGCCGGAGTTCGCCGCCGCTCATCTCGAGCGGGCAATCGCACTGGAAGCGCTGGGGCGTTCGGAGGAAGCCGCGGCGAGTTACCGGATGGCCATGCGTCTGTTGCCCCGCGGTTCGGCCGCAGCTCGCGAGGCGGAAGAGGGCTGGAGGAGGACGGCCCCGGCTGGATAGAGGCGTGGGGTTGGACTCGGGGGCCCTACACCTGTACGCCCAAGCGATCGAGCAACTGGTTGAGTACGTCTACCGAGGGGTACTCGATCTCGAGCTTTCCGGAACCGTCCGCTCGCACGCGCAAGTGGACTTTGAGGCCGAGGGTGCGGCGCAAAGCCTCTTCTGCTGCATCCCAATCAGGATGGCGGGGAGTCCGTTTTCCGCTTTCGCGCCGCGCGAGGCGCTCGGCTGCGCGCACACTTGTGGACTCCTGCAGCAACGCGTTCGCGAAGCGCTTTTGTTCCTCCGCATCGTCAATTGCCAAAATGGCGCGTGCATGCCCTGCCGACAGCCGGCCCTGAGCAAGCGCCTCCTGGATTTCTTGTGGAAGCTGCAAGAGCCGCATGCTGTTTGCCACTGTAGAACGAGATTTGCCAACTTGCTCCGCAATTTCCTGCTGAGTCAGTCCGAATTCTGCTTGCAGTCTCCGGTAAGCGAGCGCTTCCTCGATTGGATTCAGGTCTTCCCGCTGCAAGTTTTCGATCAGAGCGAAGGCAAGGGAGGTTCGAGAGTCGGCGGATCGGATTACCGCGGGAACGGTAGACAGCCCCACTAATTGAGCTGCCCGCAGGCGGCGTTCGCCGGCAATCAGTTCGTAACCGCCATCTCGCTCCGCCACGACGATGGGCTGGAGGAGGCCGTGTTGTCGAATCGAGTCGGCCAATTCTCGGAGCCGCTCCGGCGAAAAATGTCTGCGCGGTTGGTATGGATTCGGTTGGATTTTCGCGATCGGAACGGCCACGACCTCGGCCTGCCTACTCCTACTGCCGAGGAAGTCCCCGGAAACGGGAATCAATGCTTCCAAGCCTCTGCCCAACCCTTTGCGTTTCGTCCCCTGCTCCATCCTCTACCCCTCCTCGACTCCAGATGGTTGTTCGGTTCGCGATTCTACAGCCGGCCCGCCAGCTAAAAGCTCCTGGCAAAGCGAGTGATAGGCAGCCGCTCCTCTGCAATCGGGATCGTACAGTATAACGGGTTTACCGTGGCTTGGCGCCTCGCTGACGCGCACATTGCGGGGGATCACGTTCTGGAATACCTGGCCGGGGAAGAAGCGGCGCACCTCTTCGCCAACCTCCCGCGACAGCGTGTTGCGCGAATCGAACATGGTCAGCACGACTCCTTCGAGGCGCAGTGCAGGATTTAGCCGCTTGCGCACTAGCTCCACCGTCTCCATCAGTGAGGACAGGCCTTCC
Source organism: Myxococcales bacterium (assembly GCA_037445065.1). Classification (GTDB taxonomy): domain Bacteria; phylum Desulfobacterota; class Binatia; order HRBIN30; family HRBIN30; genus JBBILD01. The sequence continues at coordinate 155,480 of JBBILD010000009.1, read as the reverse complement.
AGCGCGTAATACTCGCATTGTACGGGGACCAGCACGCTGTCCGCACTCGTAAGCCCATTCAAGGTCAAGAGGCCAAGCGACGGGGGGCAGTCAATGAGCACGTAAGCGTAGGAATGCTTTACCGGCCGCACTGCCTCCGCCAAGCGGTGCTCGCGTGCCAGCAAGGGTACCAGCTCGATCTCGGCACCCACCAAATCGCGCGTGGCCGGTACGACCTCGAGGCCGGGTATGTCGGGGTTGGAAAGAAGTGCTTCTGCAACGGGCACTTCGCTGAGAAGCACTTCGTAAGTGGTAGGCCGGTCTGCAGACGCCTTTAGGCCGAGTCCGCTGGTTGCGCTTGCCTGCGGGTCTAAGTCGATCAGCAAAACGCGATGGCCAGACAGCGCCAGGCAAGCCGCCAGATTCACCGCTGTGGTTGTCTTGCCAACGCCGCCTTTTTGGTTGGCAATGCAGATAACTCGTCCCACCCTAATCCGCCTCTCTCGCGACCGCCGCTGTCCTATCACGTTCTGCCGGAGTCGGGAAGTGTTTCACGTGGAACAGGCTTTCGGAACGTGGTTAGGCAGTGCCGTTGGCCTTTCGGCAAGGAGTACCAGATATCCCGCTCGTGGTGGAGTCTCCGATGAGTGGCCGCTTCTTGCGTGAGGGACGGACCCTTGAACGCTACCGCGAGGCCGCCCTCGGCCAATAGAGGCTCAGCAAGGTCCAGGAAGACAGAAAGCTTGCCCAGCGCGCGCGAGGTAACAACGTCGAACCGGGCTGCAAAGCAATCGGCAAGGGTTTCCGCGCGGGCTTCCACGATCTCTGCATGCTTTAGGCCGAGTTCGCGCTTCGCTTCGCGCAGAAAGTTCGCGCGCTTCCGGCGCGACTCCACGAGCCAAAAAAGGCAGTCCTGGCGAACCACAGCTGTAGGGATGCCGGGAAAGCCTGCGCCACTCCCTAAATCCGCTACCCGCGCTCCCGAAGGCAGGAGTGGCGCGAGAGCCAGACTGTCGAGCACGTGATCGAGGAGGACTTCCTCGAGTGTGGCCGCTCCGGTCAGGGAAACCGAACGGTTCCAATACAGCAGGAGCTGGGCGAAGCGTTCCAGCGTGTACAGCGTGGCTTCGAGTAGATTGAGGTGAAGTTGCTGACGGGCGGCTTGCCGGAGTGCCGCGAGCACGGCCGCTGAGTCGGATGGTTCAGTTCGCGCCGGCACGTTTCAAATACACGGAGAGGAGGGAAAGCGCTGCTGGCGTAAGCCCTGGAACCCGGGCTGCCTGGCCCAGAGAGCGGGGACGGATTCGAGAAAGCTTTTCTTGTGCCTCGCGGGATAAGCCGCTGAGCCGGGTATAGTCAAAGTCGGGCGGGATCGGCGTGTCTTCCATCCGCCGCAACCGCTCCACCGCCTCCAGTTGGCGCTTGACGTACCCGGCATACTTCATATCGACTTCTACTTGCGCCCCAACGTGGGCCGGCAGCGCTTGCGATGGGGGGGCCACCAACGTGATCTTGGCGTAGTCTACCTCGGGCCGGCGTAAGAGTTGCGCCAGGGAGGTGGGGTTGACGATCTCTGCCGTGCCCAACTGCCGCAACTTGGCGTTAGTCTCAGGAGTGGGGAAAAGAACGGTGGATTCGAGCCGAGCTTTCTCTGCCTCTACTTGCCGCTGCTTCTCGTTCGTTCGTTCCCACGCTGCCTCGCTTACGGCACCGATTTGGCGCGCGATTGGGGTAAGCCGCAAGTCCGCATTGTCCTCGCGGAGCAAAAGGCGGTACTCGGCACGCGACGTAAACATCCGATACGGTTCCCCGCCCACCCCTCTGGTCACTAGGTCGTCAACGAGTACACCGATGTAGGCTTGGTCGCGCCGCAAGGTAAACGGTGGCCTGCCCTGTACGCGTAAGGCCGCGTTGATGCCCGCAATCAGTCCCTGGGCGGCTGCCTCTTCGTAGCCGGTCGTTCCGTTGATCTGCCCTGCGTGGAACAAGTTGCGCACGCGTTTCGTTTCGAGCCAAGGGAAGAGCTCGGTCGGGTCTACGTAATCGTACTCGATCGCGTACCCGGGGCGCATAATGCGGGCTTCTTCCAAGCCCGGAATACTATGGACCATCTCGATCTGCACCTCGAGCGGAAGGCTGGTCGAGAGGCCATTCGGGTAAATTTCCACGGTGTCTCGGCCTTCCGGCTCGAGGAAGATTTGGTGACGCTCTTTTTCTGCGAAGCGCACGACTTTGTCTTCAATGGAAGGACAGTAGCGCGGACCGCGCCCGCGAATTTGCCCGGAGAACAAGGGTGAGCGGTCGAGGGCTCTGCGGATAATCTCGTGGGTGCGAGAGTTCGTATAAGTGATGAAGCAGGGGACTTGCGGCTGTTCGATGCGCTCTGTGGAGAAAGAAAACGGCTCGGGTGGCTCATCCCCGAACTGGGGCTCGAGGCGAGCAAAATCAATGGTGCGGGCGTCCAGCCGCGGGCAAGTGCCTGTCTTTAAGCGCCCGACAGGGAACCCCAAGCTGGCAAGTTGCTCGCTCAGCCCCGTGGCGGCGAAGTCTCCCGCCCGTCCTGCCTGCATTTGCTTTTGCCCGACGTGAATGAGCCCGTTGAGGAAGGTTCCCGTGGTGAGCACGACCGTGCTACCCAGGATCTCTTCACCCATTTGCGTGGCAACGCCACACACTCGGTCTCCCTCCAGTAACAACCGCTCCACGCTCCCTTGGTAAAGGGTAATCCCGGCGGCCGTCTCGAGTCGCCGCTTCATGCGCTGGCGGTAGAGAGCCTTGTCCGCCTGCGCGCGAGAGGCGCGTACCGCCGGACCCTTCTTCGTATTGAGCTTGCGGAATTGGATGCCGGTTTCGTCTATGGCGCGAGCCATCTCCCCGCCAAGGGCGTCAATCTCCTTGACCAAGTGTCCCTTGCCGATCCCCCCGATGGCTGGGTTGCAGGACATTTGTCCGATATGATCGAGGTTCAGGGTGATCACCAGGGTGCTGCAGCCTAAGCGCGCCGCCGCCAGTGCGGCCTCGATCCCGGCATGCCCAGCGCCGACGACAATGACATCGAAACTCGTCTCAAACGGACCCATTGTGAACTCCTTGTTTCACGTGAAACAAGCGATCAGTGCCGCGAAACTTAAGCCTGGCGAGGTGCGCCTTTGCAAGACCCCTCGTTTACTTGCCGAGGCAAAAGCGCGCAAAAATTTCTTCGAGCACGTCTTCCGCGGAGACCTCGCCCACGATGGAAGCGAGCGCTTCGTTTGCGGCGGAGAGCTCCACTGCCACAATGTCGATCGGCAAACGCCTGTCCAGAGCCTCGTGCGCGCGATCGAGCGCTGCGCGCGCCTGGACCAGGGCCGCATAATGCCGAGCATGCGCGATCACCGGTTCGCCAAGCGGCGGGGGGCTTTGGTCTCCGCCAAGCGCGAGCGCGATGGAGTGACGGAGGAGATCGAGTCCGGCACCTGTACGTGCGGACACGCGGACCACGCGCGCGCCGCCCGGTTCTAGCCGCGGGAGCTCCGTGTAGTAGGTGGGAGCGGTTGGAAGGTCCGATTTATTGGAAATCACCAAGTGACACCGGTGCTGGATTTGCTTGAAAATGGCTAGGTCATCACGATCAATGCCCGCGTGTTGGTCAATCAAGAACAGCACTAGGTCGGCCTGCTCGACTGCGCGCACGGAGCGCTCCATGCCGAGCCGTTCGATCGGATCGGCCGTGCGCTCCTCACGGAGTCCGGCGGTGTCAATGAGAGTGACCGGAATGCCCTCGCAGTCAATGGTCTCCTCGAGAGTGTCGCGCGTGGTGCCCGGAAAATCCGTTACGATTGCGCGGTCGGCCCCAAGGAGCGCGTTCAGTAAACTCGACTTTCCCACGTTGGGCTTCCCCGTCAAAACAACCCGCGCCCCGTGCCGAACGAGTGCTCCGTGGCGGTAGGTCGCAAGGAGCCGTTCCAGAGGCGCGCGCACATCCTCGATCGCCCGTGCGACCTGTTCGTCAGCGAGTTCGATTTCATCGCCGAAGTCGATTTGTGCTTCGACCTGAGCCCGTCCGTGCAACAGCCGCTCGCGCAGCTCCTGCACGACTCGGGAGAGCGAGCCGCAAACTGCCTGCGCGGCCGCTGCTGCCCCGTGTAAAGTTCGGGCCTCGATTAGGTCTGCCACGGCTTCGGCTTGGGCGAGATCGAGCCGCCCGTTCAGAAAGGCTCGTTTTGTGAACTCTCCGGGCTCTGCGGGCCGTGCACCGCTGGCGAACACATGGGTGAGGAAATGACGAAGCACGACGGGGCTGCCATGGGCGTGAATCTCGACCACGTCTTCCCCCGTATAGGTCTGCGGGGCGCGCATCCACACGCCGAGTCCGTCGTCCAAGATCGCCCCCTCGATCGAAAGGAGCTTGCCCCGGTACAGGCGGTGTGACTTCCAGCGGTGTACGGGAATAGAAGCCTGAAAAACGCGAGAGGCGATGGCCGGTGCCAAACTGCCACTAACGCGTACGACGCCGATCCCTCCCTTGCCCGCGGGCGTCGAAATGGCAGCAATCGTGTCTCGCTCGTACATACCGGGCCGGCAAAGTCTATCGGCTTTGCCAGCGCAGTTCTACGTGCCGCGCACACACAGCTGCGTGGGGTTGGAAGCTGCGCAGGGCGAGTCCTAATCAAGAACGGGCGGAGCGTGGTCGCGGCCCGCTCGGCTCGGCTGGTGAAACCACCACCCGCCGGTAGTAGCCCTCGCCGGTGCTCTTGGTGACGACGCCGCGCTCCTGTTGCAGCGTGACATGGATCGTGCGCCGGTCGCGCGGGCTCATTGGCTCCAAGGTTACGGGTTTGCGGTTGCGCCGAACCTGAGCGCCAACGCGCTTGGCAAGACTTTCCAAGTAGGCACGCCGGCGTTCGCGGTAGCCCTCTACGTCCAGTAGGATCCGAGCCGAGTCACTACCTTCGGCGAGGGCCACGCGATTGACCAGGTACTCCATGGCGTCCAGCATTTGCCCGTGCCGGCCGATAAGAAAACCTGTGTCTTGCCCAGCAAGCTCGAAAACCACTTGGTTCGCTTCGTTACGAACCGTGAGATGTACGGAGCTGCCGAGGAGGCGGACGAGCTCCTCGATAAAACTTTTGGCGCGTTCGATGCCTTCGCTTAGGCCACCCGCAACAGGTTTTTGTGTGTCCGCCAGAGGCAGACCCGCTGCCTCTGCCGCCACAGGTTCTTGACGGTTCGTGTCTGTCTTCGGCCGCAGGCGCACCCGCGCCGGACGGCTACCGAGACCGAGTATGCCGCGGCTGCCTTCATCCAGCACGTCAATGTCGACCGCGTCTCGCTCGAGGCCGAGCTCCCGCAGGCCGGCTTCGATTGCTGCTGTGACGGTTTCGCCCTGTGCTTCGATGCTTTGCATGGCCAAGCTCCCTAATTCAGGGTTTTGCGGGTCATGTAGTACTGCTGGGCAATGGTAAGCACGTTGTTCACCAGCCAGTACAGGGTAAGCCCCGAGGGAAAGTTGATGAACATAAAGGTGAACATCACTGGCATGATCAGCATGACGTTGCGTTGCGCCGGATCGCCTGTGCTAGGGGACATCCAAGTTTGTAGGAACATACTTGCACCCATGAGCAAGGTGAGCACCGGTACACCAGGTGGCTCGACCAAGGGGATCGCGACGGACCCTAAACGATCGGGTGCAGATAAGTCAGTGATCCAGAGGATAAACGGCGCGTGCCGCAGCTCCACCGCGTGAGTAAGGGCAGAGTAGAGGCCAATGAATACCGGAAGCTGCAAGAGCATCGGCAAGCAACCCCCGAGCGGGTTGACTTTGTGGCGCCGGTAGAGCTCCAGCATTTCTTTGTTCATTTGCTGCGGGTCGTCCTTGTACTTCTCGCGAATGCGGAGCATCTCCGGCTGGAGCCGCTGCAGCTCTCGCATAGACTTAAAGCTACGGTTGGTGAGGGGAATGAAAAGAATTTTCACCAACAAAGTTAGTAAAATAATGTCGAACCCGTAATTTCCGGTAAAGCGATGGGAAAACTGCATCACGTGGAGGAGCGGTACGGCGATAAAACCGAACCAGCCCAAATCTACAGCGCGGCGAAAGTCGTGCCCGGCGAGCTCCAACGCATCGATGTCTTTGGGCCCCAAGTATGCGGTCAGAACAACGTTGGTGGCCGGGGCGCGCACCGGAATTAGCACGCTTTGCTCGATCACCAGGCCGCGGTTTTTCAACCACAAGCGCGGGGCCTCGGCCTCCTCGAGGGCAAGAGCGGCGAGGAAGTAGGAACCGGAAAAAGCCGTCCAGCGAATGTCGCCTTCGACCACCACACCCTTATCTAGCTCGCTAAATGGCGGCTCGAGCAGTTTCTTGCCTTGTAGATACGCTGCCTTGGTAAATACGTGCTCCCGTGCATTCTTCGGCTCGGCACTTCGGGACCAGGAAACCCCCACCTCGCTCGCCTCACTGGGTGGCTGCTCAAGAGAGATCTCCGCGCGGATGATGTAGCTTGCTGGATCGAAAAGGAATTGCTTGGTGACGGTGCCACCGCGTACCTGGGTGCGAAAGCGCAGGCTGCCGGTGCCCTCGGCAAGTTCGACCACGTCCCCTGCCCCGGTCTCGTAAGCGACGCGCGTGTCTTTCCAGAGCGGGGCCCCGTCACGCCCGCGGAGCTCGAGGGAAAAAGGAGCGTCTCCCTCTACCCCCGGTATGATCAGCTCAAGGGGCGGGCTGCCTGGATCCACAGTGGTCCGGTACTTTTTGAGGCGAAAGCTGACCAACCGCGCACCGCGAGTACTGAACAGCGTGGTGTAGAGAGGTGTCTCCACTCGCACGATCCGTTCGAGAGCTTGTTCCTCTGCTGGCTCGTCTAACTTGGTGGTGGCGTCTTGAGGGGTCTGGCGCGCGGTTTGGGCCGGCGTAGCCGCATGTTCCTCGAGCGCGGAGGAAGCGCGCGGGGACGGAGCGGTCTCGGGGCCTTCTGGCGGCCGATAGTAGTGGCGTAAAAACTGCTCGTAGGCGACCAGAACCAAAAGCGAGAGAATGACTGCGAGAAGAGCGCGCCGGTCCATCGGTTACGTTTTCCTCAGCGCCGGGGTACAGGGTCCCAGCCTCCGGGGTGAAAGGGATGGCAGCGGACCAACCGCTGTATCGCTAGCCACACGCCGCGCCACGGGCCGTGCAGCTCAATTGCGGTGCGGGCGTACTCGGAGCAGGTGGGAGCAAACCGGCAGCGTGCCCCGAGCGCGGCAAGCCAAGGGGACAGCAGAAACTGGTAGAGACGCACAGTGGTCAGGAACAGCCACTGCACCACCAAGTCGGCTCCATGGAGGAAATCGGAGAAAGGTTTACGCGCTGGGAGAGAGTAGGGCGCGGGACAGTTCACGCTCGACTTCCGCATAGCTGAGTTTTTTTTCGCAAGGGCGTACAATCACTACGATATCGGTTGCGGGGGCTAACTCGTGATAATGGCGGCGAAAGAATTCTCGTACCAGCCGCTTGGCGCGGTTACGCACAACCGCAGAGCCGGTCTTGCGAGTGGCTGTGATCCCTAAACGGGTGGCACCGCGGTCACCCCTAGCCAAGGTCATTACGAGAAACGGCCCGGCGGCTCGCCGCCGGCCGCGGCTTTGCACTCGTAAAAATTCCTCCCGCCTGCGCAAGCGGCGGCTTTTCCCGAAGGTTTGCCTGCCGTTGTTCAGCCGCGGCACTGCCGCGGTTGCTTCGGCGGAATGGTCACGGTCAGCCGCTTGCGCCCTTTCGCTCGGCGCCGCTTCAACACGGCGCGACCGCCCGGCGTGGCCATTCTCGCACGAAACCCGTGCGTTCGTTTTCGCCTGCGATTGCTCGGTTGGTAGGTCCTTTTCATTTCGCCCTCGTTGCAAGACCGCGTCCCTCATTCGGCTACTTCTGTACGCGGCCTAGGATGATGACGTAATCGAAGCAAGCCGCGCCTTGAACCATAACACTAACGCCCTGTCAATTTCTGTTCACCCGAAAGAGAACACCCGGAGTCATGCCCTTTCCGGCTTGCGCTACCAGTTGCCACAGCATAGTTTCGCCGTCGCACGTGTCAGAAGAAAAAGCGAAATTTGCCTTAGCAGCGATCTTTGGGGCCGGCCAACGCGAAATGATCGAGTACACGCCGCACGCCGCCTGCTTGGGGATCCGTGTGGTGGAAACCGGCCCTTGCTACGCGGTGATGATGCTACCCTACCGGCCAGAGCTGGTCGGTGACCCGACTCGGGGAGTGGTGTTTGGCGGGGTCATCACGACGCTGATTGACCACACCTCTGGCCTCGCCGTTGCGTGCGCCCTCGAACAACTCACGGCCATCGCTACAATTGACCTGCGGATTGACTACCTGCGTGCGGCGGAGCCGGGGTGCGATCTCTGGGCTCGGTCCGAGTGCTACAAGCGCACAAAAAACGTGGCGTTTGTACGGGCCTTTGCTTGGGAGAAGGACTCTGCTGACCCGTTTGCCACGTGCCTGGCTACGTTCATGCTCGGCGCTAACCGCGCTGGGAGCCCGTTCCCAACCTCCCGTGGAGGCAACTTGAGTGGAACAGACGTTTGATTTGGAGCGCTACCTCGAGGCCATTCCTTACGCGCGCTTCCTCGGGGTCAAGCAATCGAACCAAGCGGGTTACCGCGAACTCTGGCTCCCCTTCCGGCATGAACTCGTGGGAAATCCAGTATTGCCGGCCATCCACGGCGGGGTTTTGGGCGCGTTTCTGGAGTTGACAGCGATCGTTTGCCTCTTGGATGCAGTGGGCGTGAATTCTCCCGGACGTCGTCTGCCGAAGCCCATCAATTTCAGTATTGATTATTTGCGTACGGCCGGGCCGCGCGACACCTTCGCCCGCGCCGACATCTTCAAACTGGGCCGCCGCATCGCCAACGTTCACGTCGTTGCCTACCAACAGCCGCATAAGCCGGTAGCCTCCGGCAACGGGAAGTTTCTGGTCTGATCGAAGCCTCGCCCCAGCAATTCGCCCGGCCGCCTTGCGCTAGAGACTTCGCCGGCGTGAGCGCCTCGCCAGAGATTTCCTAAGGGCGCGAACCGCCTACCGTTTCCGATAACGCCGGTGTCCGTACGTACCAGTGTTGTACTCCCGATGGAACAGTGGATCGCTGGCAGCCCCGCGAGTCCTGCGCGTCGCGTAGACCGTAAGACATTTTAAGCGGGCAGCGTTCGCGAGCGCAGGCGCCTTGTTGCCTTGGCCGCGCAGGCAGCGTCTTTGCGCCAACCCCCTGACGGCGACAAGGAGTCGAGCCGCTGGGAACGGGCCGACTCCCCGTGCCACGGAGTGGCTCTCAGCCGTCGCCGACAAAAGAAGCGGATATCCTCCACACGCCCGCAATGAGATCGGAGCAGGCACGGGCCCTGCCTGAATCGTTGCAACCCGGTGCGCAGCACGAACCGAGGCGGTGCTCGGTGCGACCAGCCCGCTGCCGCGTGGCATCCGCATGGTCAACACTGTGAACTTCGCTTTTTGCGTTGTGTGCTGATCGTGGCACTGTGCACGTGTCGCAGCAGCGTGGTGGTGGAACCGAGGTGCCCGCCGGCAGCGCGTTGCCGGCGTAGCCTCGTGCACGATCGGAACGAGGTGCCCCCGACAGCACAGGCGGCCACACCGGCCCCCTCCACTCGCTGAACGCGGCGTTGTGCCGTGGTGGCGGGAATGACTTGCTGCGCGGAGCTCAGTTACGGTGGGTGTCCATGCAATGCGCCGATCCAATGCGCCGAGCGTCACGACCCACTTCCGGACGGCCACTTGCCCATGGCGCGCGCCGTGCTGCCACCCCTCCACGTCGTCCGCGAGATCGTGGAGATGCGGGCACTGTTCGTTACCGGACTGGCCGCAGGCCTCCCGACAGCCTCACCCAGGCGGTTCACACCTTACGCCCAAGAGGGGTTGACGTTGACAACGGTGTCCGGAAGCCGGGGAGCGCGGGACCTAGAGAAGATCCGCGAGTTCATCCGCCGCGCCATGGTGAGCGCCTCTGCCCAGAGCGCGTCAGGGCGGTCGCGCTCGGCCGTGTAGACGAGCTCTGCAGCGAGTTGGGTCAAGATGCACGCCCGCAAGGTGCTGCCGGCCTTGCCCAGCGCCGCCGTGCCCGGTTCGTCGAGGTGGTCGAGCGCACCGTCCTCTGACAGCTGCGCGGCGCGGGCGAGCACGGGGGGTCGAACTGCTGACCGATCACCGATGTCAGCAACATTACCTTGGTGGCATGGCGGGCGCGTTTGCTGTCCGTCATGGTGACAAAGCGCGCGAGGCTCTGCGCCTCGCGCGCGCCTGCCCCAGTGCCTGTGCATCGCGGGCACGAGCCCGAACTCGGCTGCGTAGAGCTCGATCAGCAGCGCGCCGATGCGCCGCAGCGGGGTTGCGCGCTTTGAGCCAGTTGAGGATCTCTCTCGAGTCCTGCCCGGTCTCGCCCCCGGGGTGAGCAGCATCGGTAGGAAGGTGAGGCCGATGTGCCGCCTCGTCCCGCCGAGGTACGGACGCAGCTCCTCGTGCGACAGCTCCGGGTAGCAAAGGGCGGGGCGCACCTTGGCGGAGAAGTAGGAGAGGTCGAAGGCGTGGAAGTGGTAGAGCGTCTGGGTCGGGTTCGAGGTGTCTCCGCAGGCTGCTTCGCATTCCGGGACTGATTGTGCCAGAATCCATGGCCTCGCCGGAGACGCCATGTCGAAGTCTCGTATCGCTTTGGTCGCGGCCTTGCTCTTCGCCGCAGCGCTTTGGGAGCTGCGCGGAGCCGTCGCGCTGCGCGTGATGGAGCGAGTGCTCGCGCGCAACTTAGCTGCGGACCCGATCGCAGCTCTTCCCGATGGCCTGCACGTTCTGCTCTGCGGCGCGGGTGGGCCGCTGCCCGATCCTGTCCGCTCGGGCCCCTGCGTCGCCGTGATCGGCGGCCAGACTATGGTCGTGGTCGACGCCGGCACCGGCGGCGCGCGCAACCTCCAGCGCACCGGTTTCGTACCGGGCCGCATCGAGGCACTGTTCCTGACGCACTTCCACTCCGACCACATCGACGGGCTCGGCGAGATGGCGCTGCTGCGCTGGACCGGGGCCGCGCACACGGCGCCACTGCCCGTGTACGGGCCGAGCGGCGTCGAGGACGTGGTGGCGGGCTTTGTGCGCGCCTACCAGCCGGACGTGGCTTATCGCGTCGCGCACCACGGTGCGGCGACAGTACCGCCGAGCGGCGCCGGCATGACGGCCGTGCCCTTCGCCCCGCCCGCGCGGGGCGAAGCGCCCGTCGTGTTCGAGGCCGGCGGCCTGCGCGTGACTGCCTTCGCGGTGGACCACGACCCCGTGAAGCCCGCCGTCGGCTACCGCTTCGAGTACGGCGGGCGCTCGGCGCTGGTGAGCGGTGACACCGCGAAGTCCGAGAACCTCGCCGCGCAGGCGCGCGGCGTAGACCTGCTCGTGCACGAGGCGCTCGCTCCGCAGTTGGTCGCGCGCATGAGTGCCGCCGCCGCGGCAGCCGGGCGCGCGAACCTCGCGAAGATCACGGCCGACATCCCTGCCTACCACACCACGCCCGTCGAGGCGGCGGAGATTGCGAGCGCGGCTGGAGCGAAGCACCTGCTCTTCTACCACGTGGTGCCGCCGCTACCCCTGCCCGGCCTCGACCGCGTCTTCCTGGAAGGTGTCTCGGGCGCCTTCGCGGGCGGCGTCACCCTAGGCCGAGACGGCGTGTTGGTCTCACTTCCGGCGGGCTCGGGTGCCGTGGAGGTGTCCAAGCGATGAAGGTGCTGCGCACGTCCGAGCAGCGCTTCGCGAAGCTCCCGTTCCTACCGTGGGCGCCGCGCTACCTCGAGGGATTGTCAGGCTACGAGGGCCCAAAAAAACTCGCGCGAAACCTTCCCTTCCCGTCCCTGCACGTCGAGCAGCGCTTCGCGAAGCTCCCGTTCCTACCGTGGGCGCCGCGCTACCTCGAGGGATTGTCAGGCTACGAGGGCCCAAAAAAACTCGCGCGAAACCTTCCCTTCCCGTCCCTGCACGGCGAGCCGACCTGGTGACCTGGTCGTACCTGCATGGCAAGACGATGCCGGTCGTCCTCGCGGTGGGAACGCGGGTCACTCGATTGGCGCGAAGCGCACTCGCCACTCGATCGCGCGGGCTGGCGTGAAGAGTTCGAGGGCGAATCGCAAGCAGATCTTCGCGCTGGGCCTGTGGGCGGCGCCAAGCGCCTGCGGGGTCGGCTGGCCCGCTTAGCCCCAGGATTCGAACCGGGGAGAGGATCGCCTCTGGCGAGTCGAGCAAGAGATCCTGCGGCGGCTCAGCGCTCCCGCGCAGGCGGCCGCAGTGAGGCCCAAAGCGCAAAGGCAACCACCGGCAGCGTGAGCAGCGCTGCGTACTTGCCCGGCGCCGGCACAGGCAGCGGCTTGTAGACCCACATCACGAGCGCGCCCGCGACTTGCTTTCCAAACGTGATCGCCCAGACCAGCGGTACGAAGGCGCGCCAACGCAGGGCCACCGCCGCGTCGATAACGCCCCACACGATCTGGTCGATGCCGATCACCGCGAACAGCATCACGATCACGGCGCCGCCCTGCGTGAGGTCGACGCCAGCGATCCGGCCCGCGCCGCCGTCGTCAGCGAAGAGATGGATACCGCCGCGTACGAAGTTCACGGCGGCCAAGAGGAGCAGGAGCTGCCAGGCGATCGGGAGCCCGCGGTAGGGCTCGTTCCAGCTCGAGGGCAGGAGCGGCATGGCTCAGCAGATTAGCTCGGCCGTGGCCGCCAGCAGCCACTGGCCCTCGAGGTCCTGCGTCCGTTGTACGCCGATCGCGGCGAGCTCGGGGCTAGGGGCGACCTCGACGAAGGCGTTGCGCGACGGGTACGTGACCAAGCCGACGATCTCGAAGCCTGCGCCGCCACCTCCCACCCCCTGTGCCGTGACGCGCCTGCCGCGTCTCTCGACCAACTTGCGCATCGCTGTTGCATAGCAGCGGTAGGCCGCTTCGCCGCCGCGTGCGCAGCGCAGCAGATTGCTCATCAGGGCGGACCCCGCCGTGGGGTCTGCGAGCGGCGCCTGAAACTGCTCCTTCGTCCGGTAAAGAGCGGTCTGCATGGGTCCTCGGGCGGGTACGGCACAACGTATTCTAGAATCAGCGTGCGGGGAAGAGCGGCGACCAAACCATCGCGTCGCTAGAACAAGAACGGTCCGGGCGCAGAAGCCGGCGGCGCTGGCGAGCGCGCGCAGCGGGCCGGGTGGACGGGACCCCAGGCCGGCAACCGCAGCCAGCAGGGTCAGCCAACCGAGCCTGACGCCGAGCAGGTAGAGCCAGACCTACGAGCCTGTCCGAGTATCCGCAGCCAAACCCTGGTACAAGCAGTTGTCCACAGGCAAATCGCTTTTGGGCGAGAAGATTTCGCCCTAATGCGTCCATACAAACTTAGGAAACCCAGGCTAGGTTTTTCTCCCACAGACTCCTCCGCGAAGGGTAGGCCGCCGTCCTGCTGTAGCTTCGTGGCCGGCACCCAGAGCGCGGAGGCTACGAGCAACAACCGCGTAGAACACGTTCGCGCGCGGCGGCGGCTCGTGGCGGAAGAAGAACTGCACTGTAAAGCCGAGGTGGCGCCGCGGCCACGAACATCCGGGCCGTATGAAACGGCCGGATCGCCTCCGGCACGGCGCCCCAAATCGCGCTCGCCGCCTAGAGGCAGTGCGTGAAGCCGTAGACTTAGCTGCCCAGCACGGCGGCTCCGCCGAGGCCGAGGTTGTTCTGAAGCGCGACCTCAGCGCCCTTGAGCTGGCGCCAGTTGGCTTCGCCGCGGAGTTGCCAGACCGGCTCGGCGCACTGCGCGAGGCCGGTGGCGCCGAGCGGGCGGCCCTTCGCGAGCAGGCTGCCCGGTGGGTTCACCACGACGTTGCCGCGGTAGCAGTCTTGCGGCTCGACCATGCCCACCTTCTCGAGGCTGAGGCCGACCATTGGTAGACCTTCGCGACCTCCTTCGTCGTGACGTCGAAGCTAACCGCGTTGATCATGCGCCTCTCGTCGAAGGAGCTGTCGAAGTCGGTAGGCATTGCCCGGCGGGCGATCTGGATCGCCAGCCCCCCGGAGGCGGTGTTTTTTCAAGAAAGCCTCGCTCGCGAGGATCGGGGCGCCCGCGCCGTCCGAGGTCGGGCAGCACTGTAGCGCGGTGAGGGGCTCGGAGATCATCCGTGCGGCGAGGATGTCCTCGAGCGAGAGTTCGCCCTGGCACTGCGAGCAAGGGTTGTTCACCGAGTGCTCGTGGTTCTTCCAAACCGATCTTCGCGAACTGCTCGGCGGTGGTGCCGTCCTTCTGCATGTGCTCGCGGCCGGCGTTGCCGAAGATCGGCGGCGGGCCCGGGGCCTTTGGGAAGCCCCGCAGCTACAACGTCGGCTTGAAACGCTGATCCATTGGGTTCGTGCGGTGGGTGTACCCCATGTCGAGCGAGCCCTTCTTCATCTCTCAAAGCCGAGCGCCATCGTGCACTCGGCGGGCCCGCCCTCGACGAGTTGCTTGGCCATGAACAGCGCACTCGAGCCCGTCGAGCAGTTGTTGTTCGCCTTGTATTTCGGGATGCGAGCGTGGCCGAGCTCGTAGAAGGGATGCTCGCCGCAGGCGGAGTCGCCGTAGCAGTAGCCGAAGACGGCCTGCTCGCTGTCGGTGATCGTGAGCCTGGCGTCGGTAAGGGCCTTGGGCCCCCACGCCCGGGTAGTCCCATTCCTTCGAGCCGGGCTTCTCGAACTTCGTCATGCCGACACCGACGATATACACCGTATACACCGTGCGACCCATCACACCGCTCCTTGTTGCGAAGGGCCGGATGCCGGCACCGGTAGAGGTTTCGACTCGTGGAAGCGGCTCGGGCTCAGTGGAGGCGCCGATGCGACTGTCCTGCGCCCTCATTCCCTTGCTCCTCGTTGCCGAGCAGGCTGCCCTTGCCGAGCGACTCGGCGACGAGACTGTGCGGCTGGACTCACTGGCCAAGGTCTGATCGTCGTCGTTACGTCTTTCGCTGTAGTACGGCCGGTGCACTCCAGCATTTGGAGTGGGAAACGGGCCGCGTCGCCCCGTGGCGGTCGCTCACCCCCCGGGCGCAAGGCGGGCCCGCAGGCGTTCGAGGAGGACGCTGTCGCGCGCCATGCCGAGCCGCTCGGCCTCGGCCGAGGCGGCGGCGATCAGCGCGGCGGCGCGCCTGACCATGGCGACCGCCGGCGTCGTCGTCAGCCGCGGCAGAGGAAAGTGCGCGGGCTCTTCGGCGAACGGCTCCCACTGCGCGGTGGCGGAGGGAAGCGCCTCCGGCAGTCCCCTCAGCGTCAGCTCGCCATCTGCGAATCATAAAACGGGCGGCCACAAGGGCCGCCCTACACATCTTGAAGGCACGGACGTGCCCGCGGGAGTGGA
The DNA here is from genome assembly GCA_037445065.1 of Myxococcales bacterium. Taxonomy (GTDB): domain Bacteria; phylum Desulfobacterota; class Binatia; order HRBIN30; family HRBIN30; genus JBBILD01. Next base: position 140,141 of record JBBILD010000009.1, on the reverse strand, counting down.
AAGGCCGTGCTGCATCGTGCACGGTTGCGCTGGGTGTGCATGGAACCCGTTCGCTTCGCGCAACGTCGTCAATGTGGTCCTCCGTGAGGGCGCGCGTTTCAAGGGGAAGCGCACGTGACGAATCGGGCCTGGCGCAACCCCTTCAGGATTGCGCCAGGTGGTGAAAAAGGCCGGCCGACCCCAGGCTATATTGTGCAACGCTTACACCGTTGTGTGGTGGTGGGCACAGACTGCAAGTAGGGCAGCAGCAGGGAGACGGAACCGGGATGCCCCAGGGCCAGCGCGGTTTCGGCAGCTCCAGCACCGTGGGAACGGGGTGCTTCCGGCACCACGGGCGGCCACAAGGGCCGCGCCTACAGTTTGCATGGTGGCGGCGTGGGGGTTAGGCCGCGGCGTGGTGGGGGAAATCGATCCCAGTCACAGGCGTGCCCCGGGCAGCGCGGAATTGAGTTGTAGGAGCACGCCTTGTGCCTGCCCGGGTTTCAGATCGAACCGGATGCCCAGCGCGCCGCGCACGCCACGGCCATCGCGCTTCGGCATCTTGCCGGCGCCGCGCGCATGCACGATCGGAACAGCGCGCCCATGGTGCCGCGGGCGGCCTTAAGGGTCGTCCCTACATCTAGGATGGGGCGCCGGTGCCAAGTGCCGGCCAAACGGTCCATCCGCCATTCGCCACTTACCGCTCGCCGCTCGCTGCTCGCCATCCGCGAATCGCGGCGCGTGCGACCACAGGGGCCGCTCCGACACACCTTGGGAGCTGGTGTGGTCGTGAAGTGGCAGCGTGGTGGGCCGGCCTTTCGGGGGGCAAGCCTTTGCACCGTTTGCCGAGGTAGTCCGCAAAGGGACGCGTTGCCACAGGTCGGCGCTGCAGGGCGAATTCGGAGGCTGCCTCAGATCGTGGAAACCGAAGCGCCGATTTGTAGACAAGCGTTGGCACCTGCCACGGGGCCAGGGCTGGACTTTACGGCCCCCCGGCGGGGCACAACGTTGTGGCGGGGGACAGTTCGCAAGACTGGTCGGCGGGAAATCGTGTGCCAGTGGCCTCGCCTGCTCGTTTCAGGGCGAGTCTTGTTCGTTTCCGGTGCCGTAGGTGTCTTCGATGTAGCGGCGCACTCGTGCAACGTCGGCCAGCGACCGGAAAGGCCGTGCCCCTGCGCGCGGCGGCTCGTCGAAAGCGAGCGAGTACAGGGGTCGTTTTTCCAACAGCGGGTCGAGGTTGGGGTCGTCAACGCCCCGTTGGTGCAAGCGCTGCGCAACGCGCGCCAAGTCGGCGGTGATCGAGAAGCCGAGACGGAAGACAACAAGCAGAGGAATCTCCCGCAAGACGTCTTCCGCCTTTTCTAAATCGCCTTCGGCAAGCTGTTCGAGCCCGAGGGATAAGGTGGCAACCACCCGGGTCGCGACTTCTCGAACCCGTTCGAGGTCGCCCGGAATCACCCGGTCGGCACTGAGTACACGGTTCATCAGTGTGACCAACGCTTCGCCCAAGTCCTCGAGAAGCTGCTCGTTCGTGATACGCCGCAGTGCCTTGGCAAAGAACCCCCCTTCGCCGAGACCTTCGCCGAAGGGCGAGGGTACCGACACAGCCTCTTCTCGGGGGCCGCGCGGACGCCAAGGAGCGCGCAGCGCCCGCGCTTGCTCGGGAGTCAGGTACGCATAGGCGGCGATCGCTTCGTAAAACTCGAAGAAGCCGAGGTCCTCCATCCGACCGCGGTGCCAACGGTACGCGGATTCCTCGAGTTCAGTTGGAAGCCCCCATTTGGCTTCTTGTAGGAGGCGGCGCGCCAATTCTTGATCTGCATCGTATAAGCGCTCGAAAAAGCGCTCGATCAATTGAGCCGTGTGTGCATCCACCGAAGGTGAAAAACGGATCTCAAAAAACGTATCTGGAGTCAGGTAACGTGGTCCCTCCGCTTCGTCGGGCTCGTCCAGCGTAAGGTCCACGATCGTGCAGGTACGGTGCAGCCAGAAAGCGAGCAGTTCGATGTCAATCTCTTCCACGGCGCGTGCCAAACGCGCAGGCAGGAACTCATCCACCATGACGGCAAGCCAGTCTTGAAGCCGTTCCACGACCACGCGGTCGCGGTCCCACACTTCAAAATCCAAGCACGCGCGCAACTGGTCCGCGGTGGCCAGCGCCAGCAACTCACTCGAATCCGCCAACCCGAGCTCGCGGACCAAGTAATAAAAGTCCTGCACCGGCAGACTGGCAACTACTTCTTGCGGCTGGGGATGGGATAGAATGGCGTCGAGTCGCTCCCGCGCCGAGGGGGGCCGCTCGGCAAGGGAACCGCTCGCCAGCTTTTGCAATGGATGGAAGATCGCTTTGGGTTCGAGCTTGGTCATAAGAACAGTACCAGCCGCGCCATGGCTGCCCCGTCCGAATAGGAGAGCGGCGGCTTCTTCGCTAGCTCCTGCAGATGAGGGGCGAATTTGTGCGTTTCAACCTGTTTCGCTGTTGACAAAACGGCAACTGGCGCCGTAACTAGCCCGGTTTCCAAGCGGCGCTCTGCGCCGGCTCGACAACCTTTGACCACGCGGAAAGGACGATCAACGAACATGGCATTGGGCAGGAAACCGTTCACACTCCTCGGGCGCGGCCTCGGCCGGGCGGCGCTTTTCGTTGTGACGACCGCATTTTTGGCGGCCTGTGGTAGCGACAATGGGACGAACAGCAACACCACACCGCCGACCGCCACCGCGACACTTGCCTTACCGTCGGCGACACCGACCTTGTCTTGTCCAGTTGCACAAGCTCTCGGCCTGTCGCTGTCTCATTGCCCGACTGCAACGGAGACGCTGACCGCGGCGTTCACCGCTACGCCGCAGCCGACGTTCACCTCCGCTCCTTCGTTTACTCCCACGCCGTCGCCAACGGTGACGATTCCGCCATCGGCGACGCCGACATTGTCGCCCACGGCCACAGTGCCGACTGCGACTCCAACGCTGACGGCCACTCCGACCGCAACCAGCACCCCGGGACCGGGATTCGCCGTGCGCAGTAGTGTGCGGCAGTTGTTGATCGAGGATGCCACGCCGGGAACCGAACTGGTGGTGCGCAACCCGAACGGGGATGTGGTGCAAAGCGGGACCGTAGATGGCCAAGGCACGCTAATCTTCCGCGGGTTAGCACCTGGAGAAGGCTACGTCGTTGCTGCCCCGGATCAGCCGGAGCCGAACAAAAGCGCACCCGTGGCGGTGTGGGACCTCGACGACGTGCCGCCGAACGATTTTTACACGTCGCAGCGGCTCTCGGCGGGCTACCAGTACATCACCACCCGCGACGGCACGAAGCTCGCCATCAACGTGATCCTTCCGGGCCCGATCGAGGACGGACCCTACCCGACAGTGGTCGAGTACTCGGGTTATGATCCGGCCAACCCGGACTCCCCGCAGCCGAGCTCGTTGCTAGCCAGTATTTTGGGTTACGCAGCGGTGGGCGTGAACATGCGCGGAACTGGGTGCTCGGGCGGCTCGTTCGATTTCTTCGAGCCGGCGCAGGTGACCGACGGTTACGACGCCATCGAAATCATTGCCCAGCAGCCTTGGGTCAAGTTCAACAAGGTTGGCATGGTCGGGGTCTCCTACCCCGGGATTTCCCAGCTTTTTACCGCGCAAACCCAACCGCCTCATTTGGCCGCGATCGCGCCCTTGTCGGTCATCTCCGACATCGGACGTGGCATCTTGTATCCAGGCGGGATCCTCAACAACGGTTTTGCTGTAGAATGGGCTCTCGAGCGGCAACGCGACGCCCAGCCTTTTGGCCAGCCTTGGTCGGCAAAACGCCGCGATCAGGGCGACACGGTGTGTATCGAGAACCAACGCTTCCGGGGCCAAAACCCGGATCTTCTGCGTAAGATTCGCGAGAACAACGTTTACATTCCCGAAGTGGCCGATCCGCTAAGTCCTGTGACGTTCGTCCACAAAATCAATGTCCCCGTGTTCCTGGCTGGCGCGTGGCAAGACGAACAAACTGGCGGATACTTCCCCAACATGCTGGACCGCTTCACCGGCACCGACAAGCTGCACTTCACCATCACCAATGGCGGGCACACCGACTCCTTGGGCCCAGCGATTTTTACTCGCTGGTTTGAGTTCCTTTCGTTTTACGTACGGAGAGAGATCCCCGTGCTGCCGCTCAATGCTCGGCTGGCTCTGTCCGTACTGGCACAGGAAGTGTTCGGGATCGATCGGCCTCCGCCCGTGGAGGCGGATCGTTTCGTACGCGAGCCGTCGTTCGAAGCCGCTCTCGCACGCTTCGAAGCAGAACCGCGCGTCCGCATCTTGCTGGAGAACGGAGCCGGGAGTCCTCAGCCTGGTTCGCCGGTGGCACGAACCGAGGTCACCTTCCCTTCTTGGCCACCGCCGAATACGACGCCGGTGGCCTGGTACTTCGAAGCCAACGGACGGCTCTCCCCCTCGCTGCCTACGAGCGAGGGGGCGGATCGTTACTTGTACGACCCCTCCCAGTCGCAACTGACCACGTTCTCTGGAGGTGACGACGGGATTTGGCGTGCGCTGCCCAACTGGAACTGGAGGCCGTACGCGCCCGGAACCGCAGTGGCTTACGAAACCGAGCCGCTGGCGGAAACCATGGTCATGATTGGCTCGGGCAGCGTGGATTTGTGGATCCAGTCCACTGCCCCGGATACCGACATCGAGGTCACTCTCAGCGAGGTGCGGCCGGACGGCAACGAGATGCACGTGCAGAGCGGCTGGCTGCGCGCCAGCCGGCGCAAGCTGAGCGAGGCAGAGTCGAGCGAGCTTCGCCCGGCCTTCAGCGGTAAGCGCGAAGATTTGGCGCCGCTACCCCCGGGCGAGTTCGTGCTCGCAAGGGTGGAATTGTTCCCGTTTGCCCACGTCTTCCGTGCCGGCTCGCGCATTCGCATCGCGGTGGACAGCCCTGGCAACTCGCGGCCGCGCTGGCGCTTCGAGGTGCTGGAGTTCGACGGCGAAGTCACGAACACCATCGCTCGCTCGCCCGAACATCCTTCGCGTGTGGTGCTGCCGTGGATTCCTGGCATTGAGGTGCCCGCGACCTTGCCGCCCTGCCCGTCGCTGCGCCTCCAGTACTGCCGGCCGTATGCGCCCGTGACCAATACGCCGGCCAAGCCGTAGAGCGCACGCGATGCGGCTGCCTTGACGGCGGGGAAGGTCGTGACCTTCGCCGGTTATCCATAGAGTCGTTTGTCACGAAAAGCGTTTGATACGTCGGTGGAGGCGTGGTAACGGTGCCGCTTCTCAGGGAGGTCTGCGCGATGCGGGCACGGTGCACGGGTTGGGTAGGGGCCGTTTTCGTCTCGCTGCTTGGTTCGGCGGCGGTCGCTGCGCCTGTATCGCTCCCGCAGGCGATCGCCACGCGGCCTAGGTAGCACAGAGTGGTTTGTGGATGATCTCGGAGGTACAAATGGCGGACCGTTTGGGGGCGGGTGCAATGGCGACCAGGCTCTAGCGATCGGCGACGCCGTATCGGGGTCGGGAGCTGGCGACGCTTACGACTTGGCGTGGAGTGTGTGGGTAGACGGGAACCCGTTCGTCGCACCCCCTACCGTGGACCTCACCGGCACGGCGCTCTTGGCGGGTCCGGTGGTCCTTTCCGGCTTGAACGTGTGGGTACAGTACTTTTTCTCCAGCACCCATCAGGCGGCGAGGATTCTGGTCTGGCTTCAGAATCCCGGCACGGCCGGGGTGACCGTGACAGTGCAAGTGCCGGTCAATTTCGGATCTGACGCCTCGACTCAGGTTGACGCTACCTCGTCGGGGGATACGGCGGTTACGATCGCGGACCGCTGGATCGTTACCTCCGACGGTCCTCCGCTGGGTGACCCTGTGAATACCACCGTGTTGTACGGTCCCGGTTCCCCGTCATTGACCCCGGCGACTTACACCCAGACGGTGTTCACTTGCTTCGGCACGCAAGGCCTGGGAGCAACGTTCAGCGTCTCGGTGCCCGCCGCGAGCTCACGGGCGCTGATGTTTTTCGCTGGCCTCGGTGACATTGCGGGTACGGGCAACTCGATTGCGGGTGCCGCCGCGAATGCGACGGTGTTTGACTCGGTCGCGACATTGAACAGCTCAACGGACCTTCTCACTGGCGTAAGCTTGAATACGTCGCAAAGCGCCTTGATCTTGAATTGGGAGGGCTTGTCGGTTCCCCTGCCACAACAAGCAAGGGGCCCGGTTTCGGCGCCGGTGGCGAGCAAGCCCGTGTTGGCGCTGTGGATCGTTCTGGCTTGCTTGGGCGCGGCGTGGCAACTCCGGCGGCAGCCTGTCCGGGGGTGAGCCGCAGAACGGGCGGCGCTGATCGAACCAGAACGCAGAAGCGGTGCCACCGCTGGTAGGCTTGGGAGTCGTTGTCGCCCGGCCGGCAAGTACGCCTGCCGCGCGAGCCTGGAGAGTTCGTCGCTTAGTGAAAGTTTTTTTAATTTGCCCTTGTGCTGGGGTCCGAAACGGGATACAGTTGCACACCCGTTACACCGGAATGGTTGGTTTCATTCCGTCGGATCGGCAAGGCCCTTCGAGGACATGCAGCACCTCCGGTTAACGAATCTGAGAAAGGAGGAAGCGCGCATGGCAACTGGAACCGTGAAGTGGTTCAACCCGGAAAAGGGCTTTGGTTTCATTCGCCAGGAGAATGGGGAAGACGTTTTCGTCCATTACTCCTCGATCCAAGGCCAGGGCTTTCGCAGCTTGGAAGAAGGCCAACGCGTGAGTTTCGACGTCACGCCCGGGCGTAAGGGCCCACAAGCGACCAACGTGCAAAAGATCTGAGGATCTGAAGTCACGCGAGTCACAACCAAAACGGCGGCGGGCTCAAGGCTCCGCCGCCGTTTTGCTTTGCCGGCCGGTGGGTAGTTGATTCGCCCGTACGCGCAGCGCAGGATAGGTTCGCATGTCGAGCTTTGCCCTGATTTCTGATCCGCATGTGACCGTGCCGAACCCGGACACGGGCTGGCAACTACCTGGTCCGATTGCGGACGAACCCACACTCTATCAGTACAGTGTTGAGTTGCTCGAGCAGGCGATCGAGGAGATCAACGCTCTTCCACACATTGATTTTGTTCTTTGTGCGGGCGACCTTACCAAAGACTCCGAGCCCTACAACCACGACGCCGCGCGCGAACTTCTCTCCCGCTTTCGCAAGCCGGTCTATTGCGTGCCCGGGAACCATGACCAACCTCGACCACCCCATCTGCGGCCGGTCGAGTTCCTCGACCCCAGCGTGGAGCCGGTCCGCGCCCATGAGATCCCGCGTTTGTATCGGGACTTCGGCTTCCAGCGCGACGATTTGCTTGCCTTTAGCTGCGACCCGACGCCGGACATTCACTTGGTCGGACTGGGCTCGGTCAAACCGGAAGAAGACCGCGGCGCTATTGAGCAGCGGGTCCTCGCCTGGCTGGAGGACGACTTGTCTCGCCAGCGCGATCCGCAGCGCCACACTGTCCTGTTCCTGCACCACTCGATCATCGAGCATGTGCCTGGAGAGCGCGTGAATCCGACGTTTTCGTGGTTTCACGTGGAAAACTCGGACGAACTCAAGCGGATCCTCCACAAGCATCGCGTGCGCCTGACCTTCAGCGGCCACTTGCACATCCAGGACATTAAGTGCGAGGCGGGCTTGTATAACATCGTCACCGCTTCGCTGGCTGGATTCCCACACGCGTACCGGGTAGTGACTGTCCGCGACGGCGAAGTGGAAATCCGTAGTCACCGCCTGCAGCGCATTCGCTCGCTCCCCGACTTGCAGTCGTTCTCGCGCGCGTTCACTACGGAAAGCTTCGTGCACATCATCGCCCGCTCGCTGCAGCGGCCGCCCTTCTCGCTGCCGCCCTCGCGTGCGGAAGAGGTTGCCCGTCGCCTGCACGCCTGGTGGCCAAGTATCGCTGACGGTGACGAACGCTTTGCGTACACCGCGGAAGAGCTCGGCGATGCTGAGCTTGCAGCGTACGTAAACGCCTTCAGTGACACCGATCCTCCGGACAATGACTGCGTCTTGCAGTTGGAGAGGTAGGCGGCCGCAGCCGCTGCGCGCTTGTTTCGCTAGCTGAACCTGCGACATGAGAACCGCCGACGTCGTCATTGTAGGCGCTGGTTTTGCCGGGGCTGCAACGGCTTACTTCCTAGCCCGGCGTGGTGTGCGCAACGTGGTGCTGGTCGAACGGGAGAAGATCCCAGGCAAGCACGCCTCGGGGAGAAACGCAGCCTTGGCGTTTACCGCGCTGGAAGACGCCGCCGAAGCGCGGCTTGCTTGCGAAGGGCTAGAGTTTTTACGGCAACCGCCTGCAGACTTCACCGACCAGGAGTTGTTCCGCGCCACCGGCTCGCTCCTGGTTTCTTCCCATCCGGAGAGCGCCAGTGCCTTCCGCGCAAAAGCAGAGGCGGCGCGTTCGCTCGGCTTGGATGCGCGGGTGCTGGACGCGCGGGAAATGGCCGAGTGGGTCCCCCTGCTACGTGCGCACGTACCTCCCGTGGGACTGGCCAACCGATCGGACGGCGTGGTGGACATCCACGCCTTGTTGCAGGGCTACCTGAGGGGCGCACGCGCGTGCGGGGTGGAAGTCGTGTTCGATGAACCGGTGCTGAGCGTGGTCAGCGAAGGCGGGCGTGTCCGGGGCCTGCGCACGCGCACGCGGGATTACGCTACTCCCTGCGTGGTCAACGCTGCGGGGGCGTGGGCCGGGGAGATTGCTGCGCTTGCGGGTGCGGACGGCTTCCATGTCGAGCCTCGGCGCCGCCACCTTTTTCTCGGCCAGCTCGACGCGGAAGTGCCCTCGGGCTTGCCGTTCGTGTGGCACAACGACTTGGATGTGTACTTCCGGCCCGAGGGCGGCGGGCTGTTGATGAGCCCGTGCGATGCCACGCCTCACCCGCCAGTGGAGCCGGCCACGGATGAAGCTGCCAAATTTTTGCTGGCAGAAAAAATGCGCCGCGCTTTCCCGAGCCTCGCCGAGGCCCGCATTACCACCGGGTGGGCATGCTTGCGCACATTCGCGCCGGATGAGCGCTTCGTGATCGGAGAGGATCCAGTGCTGCGCGGCTTTTTCTGGGTTACCTGCCTGGGCGGCCATGGTATGACCACCAGTCCGGCAGTAGGCCGCCTGGCGGCGGAAGCGGTCTGCGGGGAAAGCGCACCGTTGCTAGCTCCGTTCTCGCCCGCTCGTTTTGCTGCGCGCAAGGCCCCGTGAGGCGCGCCAGCTACCACGAACGGCTCTCGCCAATGGCCATGACCCAGGCCCGGCTCGGGTCGTAGCCCGCCCGAGCCGCAGCCGCCGTGAAACGGCGGGGTGGCTCCAAGATGTCCTCGTCGGTGAGGTCGAAGGTGCCCCAATGCATGGCAACGACTTTGTGCGCTCCGGCGTCCTGTGCGGCTTGCACTGCTTCCTCTGGGTTCATGTGCACGAAGCGCATAATGCTGGGTGGGTCGTAAGCGCCAATGGGCAGCGCCGCCAGGTCAATGCGCGGAAAACGCTCGCGCAACAGGCGAAAGCCGTCGAAGTACCCAGTATCGCCGGCGTGAAAAAACGTGCGCTTGCGGCCTTCGACCACCCAGCCGCACCAGAGGCGCCGGTTTTGTCCGACCACGCCACGGCCGGAGAAATGCTGTACGGGGACGCAGTGCACCTTGACCTTGCCGACCTCGGCGCTTTGCCACCAGTCGAGGGCAATGAATCGCCCGCCGACGCTGTGTACCAAGTCGCCCATCCCAAGTGGTATGAGGAACAGCGCGCCGCGGCGGGCGAGTTGCTCCCAGGTGGGAAGATCCGCGTGATCGTAGTGGTCGTGGGAGACGGTTACGAAGTCAATCGGCGGTAGTTCCTCCAATGGGACCCCGGGTGGTTGCAAACGTTTCGGTCCGGCAAAGGGTACCGGACTGGCGCGCTCCGAGAAAATCGGGTCGGTGAGAAAACTCATCCCCTCCATGCGCACCAAAAAGGTAGAGTGCCCGATCCAAGTGAGGCTCGGATTTTCGAGCATTCGCGCGCGATCGTACGGCACTCGCGGCGCACTTCCCGGGCGTGAAACAAGCGAAGTCCACGCTTTGCGACCAAAAAAGGAGAGCATCTCCCACGTTCCGGGCCACGGCCGCGGACCCGCCGGATTGCAAAAGGCATCACCACACCGAGGCGCGCCGGAGAACTGCATGGTGGCCAACAATAGCACGGAATAGATCCACATGGCCGCTCCGGTTGGTAGCAGCGGGCGCGGCCAGAGCCACTCGCCGTCGAAACCTACGCCGCTTCGGAGCCCGAACTGCTCGGCGGAGAGACGTTTCAGCGCCCACAAGTCCTAGAAGTCCTCGGGCCACGACGGGTGCCACGGGCGCTCGCGCTCGAACGCGTACGCGGCGCGTAAGACCAGGTCGTCGCGGTGACGCGGGCCCACGATCTGCATCCCCATGGGTAGGCCTGCGCGCGAGAGGCCCACACGGACCGTTGCCGCTGGATGCCAAGACAGATTGAAGGGAATGGTGAACGAGGCCACCCCAGCAAGAATCTGCGCGCGGCCTTCGGTCTCTTGCGGGAAGGGACCACCGGCCGGCGGTGGGTCGTAGGGAACCGTTGGGGTCAGCAAAAGGTCGAAGCGCTCGAACGTCTCTGCACACCAAGCGTTGAGCTGGGCGCGCAGTTTGGCGGACTCTCCCCAGGTCTCCGGGCGCATCTCCCAGCCCAATTTCACACCGCTCACGAAGGTGCGACCAAAGTCTTGTTCTCGTTCTTTCACCAAGTCGTGCAAATGAGCGGCAAGCTCGAAGGCGCCGAGAACCGCCCACTCGCGCCCGAGTTGCGGAGGGCCGCCAGAGATTTGCCCGACACGATGCCCGAGCCGCTCGAACACGCGGACCGCGTCTTCCACGGCCCGAGCTACGTCCGATTGCACGACCGCATAACCGAGGTCGGGCGAATAGGCGATGCGCAGAGGTTTCGGTAGCTCCTCGCGCAAGGCTTGCACGTACGAGATTCCAGGATGCGGCAGGCTGTTCGGATCCCAGGGCGATGGACCGACTACCTGATCCAAAAACAGTGCGGCGTCCGCCACTGTCTTGGTCAGTGGTCCGTACACGGACGTGTCTTGGTAGTCCCAGTATTCCGAAGGCCCGCGCGGGACTCGCCCGAAGGACACCTTGAGGCCGAACGCGCCGGTGAAGCTCGCCGGAATCCGGATCGAGCCACCCCCGTCACTGGCCGTCACCAGTGGCAACACGCATCCCGCAAGCGCCGCCGCCGAGCCGCCACTCGAACCGCCGGGGGTGCGCTCGAGATTCCACGGTGAGCGGGTGACGCCATAGACCAGGTTCTTCGTAATCGCCGTGTACCCGAACTCTGGGGCGTTGGTCTTGCCCACCACAATGGCTCCTGCTCGTTCCAGCCGCTCCACCTGGACGCTGCTGCGCACGGCCACATTGCCGCGAAACGGAAGCGAGCCGAAGGTGGTCGGCAGGCCGGCTGCATCTTCGAGGTCTTTGACGCCGAGCGGGATTCCTTCGAGAGGTCGTGCCTCGCCGCGCATGATCCGCTGCTCGGCCAGGCGCGCTTGTTCGAGGAGTCGCTCCTCGTCGTGCAAGGCCACCACCGCGTTGAGCTTGGCATGGGTGGCGCGAATCCGCTCGAGAGTGAGGTGCATGAGTTCGACCGGAGAGAGCCGCTTGCGATGAAGGGCCTCGGTTAGCGCCACGAGCGATTCGCGCAGCGGATGCTCCATTTTTCCTCCCCGGTTGCCGTGTGACCGAGTTCAGTCGAGCGCCGGCCGGGCCGCTACCGCATTGGCTCGGCGTGCCCGCAGGTACTCGATAATGGGCGGCATGACCGAAATGACAATGATGGCAACGATCACGAAGTGGAAGTTGGTTTTCACAAACGGCACATTTCCAAACAGGTACCCGGCGTAGACAAACGACACCACCCAGAGAATCCCGCCGATCACGTTGTACGCGGCGAACTTCGGGTAGCCCATGCGCCCAATCCCGGCGACGAACGGCGCAAAAGTGCGGATGATGGGGATGAACCGCGCCAAAATGATCGTCTTGCCTCCGTGCCGCTCGTAAAAGTCGTGAGTTCGTTGCAGATGGCGCTTGTTGAGCCAGCGCGAGGTCTCGCTCTTGAACACGGCTGGGCCCACATAGGCGCCGATGGCGTAGTTGACGGCGTCTCCCAAAACCGCCGCCACGATCAGCAGAAACGCGGCGCCATGAACGTTGATGACCGCCCCTTCCACAGCGGCCAAGGCACCCACCGCAAAAAGTAGCGAATCGCCAGGGAGGAACGGGGTGACCACCAAACCGGTCTCGGAGAAAATGATCAGGAATAGAAGCACGTACAGCGCGGGACCGAGCACCGCGGCGAAGTGATTCAAGTGGGCATCGAGATGCAAGAAGACGTCAATGCCTTGCTGGATGAACTCGAACATACGTCTGCTTCCTCCCACTGGCCGCAGCGCGGCGAGCTGGGCGGCTGTAACACACGCCCTTGGCCAGGCGCAACGAGCGAATTCACAGCACCAGTACGAGGGGTTTTTCGAGGGTGTGCTTGAGGTCCTCGAGAAAGCGGCCAGCTTCCACGCCGTTGAGTACTCGGTGATCGGCGGAGAGCGTGACCCGCATGGTTTTCGCCACCGCGAGGCTGCCATCTCGGACCACCGGGCGCTCGCGAATACTGCCCACGGCGAGGATCGCGGCTTGGGGCGGGGTGATCACGGCGCTGAACGAGTCAATGTCGAGCATGCCCATGTTCGAGATCGTAAAGGTGGCACCGGTGAGTTCGGAGCCGGTGAATTTCCCGGCTTGTGCTTTCTCCACCAAGCCTTGCGTGGCTTGCGCAATTTCCCGCAAACTGAGTTCCTGGCAGCGGTGTAGGACAGGGGCCACCAAGCCGTCTTCCACAGCCACCGCAATGGCGATGTTGATGTCCGAGTGGATTTGCACGGCACCGTCTACCCACGACGCGTTCACGCGCGGGTGGCGGGGCAGCACCAGGGCTAGCGCCCGGATCAGCAAGTGCGTGAAGGTAATCCGCTCCGGGAACAGCCGAGCCTCGAGGAGTTGCTCGCGCAGGCGAGCCGCCTCGGTCATGTCGATTTCGCTGGCGACGTAGAAATGGGGGATCTCGCGCTTGGACTGGGTCATTTGCTTGGCCACAGTTTGCCGGAGCCGGCTTTCTTCATGACGGCCCGCAGGCAGCGCCGTGCTCGTGAGGCGCGGTTTCCAGCGCAGCGTCGGAGGGGGTGCAGGCGCTTCTTCTTTGGCAGGAGCGGCGGTCAGCGAAGGAGCGTGGGCCGGCGTTGCTTGCTCGCGCCCGCTAGCGGCGGGGGTTGGCTGGCCGGCAGGACGCGCTTCTTTGGCCGGCTGCGGAGCGGGTCCGCCGGCTGGTGGGGAAGGTTTCGGCTCGCGCCTGGCAACTTGTTCCCCGGTCGGAGGCTGCGCACTTGCAGCGGTGGGCGCCTCCGATAGAATCGCCAGCACGGCACCCACCGGAGCGCTCTCTCCTTCCGGAACTTTGATCTCCACGACCACGCCGCTCTGCTCGGCTTCGAGTTCCATATCGGCCTTGTCGGTCTCCACTTCCGCGATCACCTCGCCTTTCTTGACCGGATCGCCCACTCGCTTGTACCAGCGCAGGATCGTCCCCTCCTCCATGGTGTCGCTGAGTTTCGGCATCGTGATCGAGATCGCCATCCTCGTACCCTCCTTCGCACCTGCCATGGAGTCGCTAGGTTGCGGCGGCGCTGACCGCAACGGGGTATTCGCGTTACAAGCGCGCTGCGCAGGATGGGACAAGGGTGCCCCCGGTGGGAGTTGCAGGGGGCACAACGCAGGCGCTACCCGAACGAAAAGTGCGGTTCAGGAAAGCCGGGGTGGGGCGAGGAAGAGAAAAAGCAAGGAGGCAGCATGCGCTTGGAACGGATTCCTTGGCCAGGCGGACCGGTAGACGAGGAGGCACTGCGCGAGCGTTTGGTCGAAGAGGGCTTCGATCCTTTCCGCTGGCACGATGTCCCAGGCGCGACCTACGAACCACACTCGCACGCGCACGACGAAAGCCTCTGGGTCATTGACGGGGAAATCACGTTTCACATCGGCGACCGTGATTATCGCCTGGGCCCGGGCGACCGCTTGATGCTTCCGGCTGGTACCATCCACACCGCTCACGTGGGGAACTCGGGTGCCACCTATTGGATCGGGCAGCGACCCCCGCAGGCCGGCGGAAAGTAAGGCAACCCTATCCGCGTTCTTCCGCATGAGACACGCTCCCAACATCAAGGCGATCGCCAACAGCTTCCACGTTACCGGTGACGCCGCGTGGCGCCTGACCATTGGGCTTGGAAAACGGAGCCGCGTCTCGAGTGGCCTGCCCACCGGGCCCCTCATTTGCCTCGAGATCCTGCCTAGTTGCCGCTTGGCCGCTACCGAGCGGGCACGACCGCAGCCTGGCGGAACGCTTTGTGGGTTTGGCTCAGTCGCCTTTACTGAGCAAGAAAAAGGCACCGAGGAGCAGAAAGCAGACTCCGGCCGCACAGCGCAGCCACTCCGGCGATACGACTCGACTCACCGCCTCCCCAGCTAGCACGGCAACGGCTGAGGTGGTCACCAGCGCGAGGGCAGCGCCGAGAAACACAGCCCACCGCGAAGACCCGCCTGCGGAAAGGGAAAGAGTCGCAAGTTGGGTTTTGTCGCCGATCTCGGCAAGGAAAATGGCGACAAAGGTCGAGAGAAACAGCCTCCAGTCCATGCCGCGCCTGTAGCACGGGAGCCCCTCAAGGGCGCAGCGCGGGAGGCACAGACGAACCCGTATTCGGGGGCGTTGCAGTGGGGACGCGCGCGGCCGCGGAAAACTGCACCAGCACGGCTTGTGCAAGAAGTAACGCTTTGCAGCGTTACGAGACAAAGCAGCGCGGGTGAGAACTCTTCGCCTGAGGCGATCGCGAGATCGCGTCGCACTCGCGGCCGCGGTGAGCACCGACGGAGTTCGGAGCAAAAGTAAAGTTATGGGTGTGGAAACCTGAGGCAAAGCTTCGAGCGACCTTTTCGGGGCCTTTAAACCTGGAGCGCGGCTGTACGGGCAGTGGCTGGCCCGCACTCTGGCCGCAGCCGGCTCAGCCTCCCGCCCTGGATCAGCCGGACGGCGCATGCCTTGTGCCTCTGGCGCCGCGTGGATTTTGGCCGCTGCGAATCGGTGTGCGCGGATTCCTTTGCCCGCGCAGCAGTTGGCGCGGCCGGCCGGGCAGCGGTGGCGCTCGGTCCGTCATCCTGGCAGGAAGGCCTGCCAGACGAGCCGGCCGAGCGCGGTGGTCCCACCCAGTACAGCGGCGAGCGGAATCAGGGCAGCGCCCAAAAGGGCGAGACCGGCAGTGCAAGCGACTGCAAAGTTAAGCACGTCGCGCGCGAACAGGTGGCAGGGAAGTGCGGATGAGTCCCAATGCTTCCCGGTAGGCATCGGCAGGGCGATCGAGATCGATGCCCTCGAACTCGCAGCGGTAAAAGTTACCGGAGTGCCGCCCGCGCCGAAACGCTTCCCACACACGGCGGGGAGAGAGGAAGAGGCCGATGGCCATCGCTTGCAAGTTGAGGAGGTATGCGATCCAGTGTCGCCCGCACCCCGAGGCGATCTCCCAAGCGCCGATCTCTGCTTCCCCAGTCCAGGAGGTTCCGTAGCCCGTCAGTGCGTGATGCAGGTCATGGAAACGCACGGCGCGCACCCGTGCACCAGTGTTGGGGAAAAAGAGCGGCACCGGCCCCGCCTCGAGCCGCACCCACGCTGAAGCGTAACTGCGCTCGTCGAAACCGTTCTCGGCAAAGTAGCGGTCCCGCGCCGCACGCAGCGTCTCACCCGCGGTGCCTTGGCGGTTCGAGAACTTTGGTTCGTCCATACGTGGGCAATCTGGCTCGCGCAAAGCCTGCCCGAACGCGACGCAACACGCTAGCTCGACGCCGCGGTCTCGAGCAGAAAGGCGCGGATCGCCACCACCAGTTCTCGTGGCCGGTCGAAGTGCACCATGTGGCCGGCGCCAGCGATCTCGACGAACCGGTGGTCGCGGAAGCAAGCCAGGCGCCGCTGCAAGTCTTCCGGCTCGAGATAGTGGGCGCCCGGCCGCCCGCGCCAAAACTCGCCGGATTCCGCGCCGTGAATGATGAGGGTGGGAGCCTGGATGCGGCGCCAGAGCGCCATACTGTATTCGAGGTGGAAGGGCCCGGTGATCGTCATGGTGGCGAGCATGGCGTCGAACTTCCACTCGAGTGTACCGTCCTCTCGGGCTCGGGTGCCGAGCACAGCGAGTTCGCGAGCCTTGCCCTCCGGCAGGCGCGGGTTGCGCTCGCGCAAGCGGCGGTAGGCGGCTTCCAGATCGGGCAGGCCCGGGTGTCCGGCAAAGGCACGATCGATGCGAGCGAACCCTTCGACCGTGCGGCGCACCGCTTGGTCCATGTCGGGTGGCGGCGGACCGAGTCCCTCGATGATCACGAGTCTCTCAGGCACCTGCGGAAAGCATCCAGCATATGCGGCGACCACCTCTCCACCGAAAGAGTGGCCGATGAGAATCGGCTTCTGCAAGCGCAGTGCCCGCACCATGTTGTGCAAGTCGAGCACGAAGTGGCCGAAGGCGTAGTAGGGAGTCGTCTCGCTATCGCCGTGACCGCGCAGGTCGAGCGCGAGGACGTGAAAGCGGTCCACGAGGCTACGTGCGAGATCATCGAAGGAATGCGAGTGGTCGCGGAGACCGTGCACGATCACCAGCGGAGGTTTGTCAGCCTGGCCCCAGTCGCGGAAGTGAATGCGTAGGGTCCCGCTGCGAAAAAAACGTTCGGTGAATTCTGGCTTCATGGGTCGTGAGGCACCGGCTGGGGCGCAGCGCGATCACTGCGCCGGAGTCCCGAGCCACTGGCCAGCGCGCCAGTTACCGAACCAGCCGCCCAGGCGCAACCATGCGGCCTCTGCAACCCTTGCCAGAAAGATCGTTCCGCCTCAGGCAGCGAAGGGCGGTCAGTTCCGCGCTGGCTGCACCAGGATCTTTGCGTGCTGGTCTGGCTGGCGCAGGGTGGAGAAGGCTTCCGGTACTTGCTCGAGGCCAACGCGTCCGGTGATCATCGGCCGTACCTCGATGCGGCCTTCTGCCAAATGTTCGAGCGTGGCCGAAAATTCCTCCGGCGTATAGCCGAGCACGAACTGCACGCTCAGTTCTTTGTTGATTCCGTAGATCGGTCGGATCGTGTCGTTTTCCATGCACACCCCGGCCACCACGATGCGGGCGCTGTGCGGCGCCTCGCGCAAGATGCTGTGCAGAATCCCAGGCACACCCACGCATTCGAAAATCACGGCCGGGCGCATTTGCGCGGCCTTACGATAGGCGTCGAAGGTAGACTCTTGTGCGGGATCCACCACCACGTGGGCCCCCATCTTTTGCGCTAGCGCTCGCCGCGCCGGGGAGTAGTCAGCCGCCACGATCGGTTCCGCCCCGCGCAGTCGCAGCGCCGCAATCACGGCCAGACCCACGGGGCCACAACCGATGACGAGCGGAGCATCCCAGCTTTGCAGGGCGGCTTTGTTCACTGCATGCAAGCCCACCGCCATGGGCTCAGTGAGCGCGGCCTCGTCGGTAGGAAGCCCGTTCGGCACGGGTAGGATGAGCGAAGCCGAGAGCACCATCAGTTCGCCGTAACCCCCCGGCACTTGGTTCGAATAACCGACACCCTCGATGCCGCCATCGCGGAAGACGATCGGCATCGAGACAACTCGCGTTCCGCGTCGCAGTTGCACTGAAGTGCGCGGGCCGTAGTCCAGGACTTCGCAGCAAAACTCATGACCCATCACCACGTCGCGGCTCGGGTCCAAGCGGAATGGGGCACCCGTGTCGCGCGCGGCCTCCACCATTTTGTCGGCGTGTTCGAGGGCGTGCAGGTCCGAACCGCAAATGCCGCACGCGAGAGTGCGCACCAGCACCTCGCCCTCGAGCGGTACGGGATCGGGGACTTCGTCAACCACCAGTGACTTGCCGCGCATGACGACTGCCCGCATGTCTGGCCTCCTTTGCTCCCACGCGGTTCGGGCGAAGCTAACACACGGCAAAGCGGGGCCAAAGGGGGCCGCCTCGGGCCGGAGTTCTGGATGGTCCCGCGAGCCGACCCGGCGCACTTTGGAGGCAACCTGCGGCCCCGCCTGTGCCAGGCGAGCGCACAGCGTGCCTGTGACTTTGCTCTGCTCAGTTTTCTAACTCGACAATGGTGACGCCAGCGCCTCCTTCTTGGGGGTCTGCGCCTCGGAAACGCACCCGGTACGGGCAACGTGCCAGGTAGTCCCCAACTGCGCGCTTGAGCGCGCCGCTGCCCACGCCATGAATGATACGTACGCGGCCCTCCCCGGCTCGCACGGCCCGGTCGAGAAAGCGCTCGAGCTGCTCCAACGCCTCTTGCGCGCGCAAGCCGAGCAAGCTGATCTCGCTGGCTTCGCGGCCCGGGGACGCGCTGACCATCGGGCGGTCGTCGCGCTGGTTGTGTTCGGCACCCGCTGCGCGCCGCAGCCTCCGCGCCGGCAGCTCGAAGCGTAGACTGCCGCGTTGGATCCACGCCCGCTCCCCTTCTACGGCGACCAGCCGGCCGCGGATGTTCTCCCCCGGGATCTCTACCCAGTCGCCAATTTGCAAAGGCGTGCCCTCCCGCTCCGCTTCTCCTGCGAGTTCAGGCTGTTCGTCGGCGCTCGCTCGGTGCTGGCCCTCGATCTGGGCGGCTTTCTCGCGCAGGAACGCCAGCAAGTCACTGCGGCCGCGCTGCCCGCGCTCGAGGGCGGCCAGCAATTCTCGGCCCTGTTGCTTGAGTTCGTGGAGGAATTCCCTGGCCTCTCGCAGTTCTTCCGCCACCCGCTCCCGCTTCGCGCGGCGCAGCTCGGCAAGTTGGCGAGCGAGCTGCTCGCGTAAAGCTTCGAGTTCCTGCTGCAAGCGCAGGGCTTGCGCGCGGGCGGCCTCGGCTGCGGCGGCCTTTTCCTCGTATTCGCGCCGGCTTGCCTCCAGGGTAGCGATGGCGTCGAGCAAGGCACGGCTCGACGCCGAGCGTGCTTCCGCGGCCTTGCGTAAAACCGGTTCGGGCAGGCCGAGGCGGCGAGCGATCGGCAGCCCCAGGCTTTCTCCCACCGAATGGTACACCAGTCGGTAACGAGGCCGCAGCGCCTCCAAGTCGAAATCCACCGCCGCGGTCACGCAGGCCTCGTGCGCAAGGGCAAACGTTTTGATCGGCAGGTAATGAGTGGTGAGAGCCAGCCAAGTGGCAGGGGCCAAGAGCTCGCGCACGAGGCCGATGGCCAGCGCGGCTCCTTCTTCTGGGTCGGTTCCTACGCCGGGCTCGTCGAGGAGCACCAAAGCCGGCGCTGCCTGCGCGTGCACGATCTCCACCAGGTTTGCGATGTGCGCAGAAAACGTGGAAAGGTTGCGTGCCAGGCTCTGCTCGTCGCCGATGTCAGCAAATACGGCGCGAAAGAACGGCAAGCGGGCGCCGGCAGCAGCGGGCAGCAGCATGCCGCTCTGCGCCATCAAGGCGAGCAACCCCAGGGTCTTCAACGCCACGGTCTTGCCGCCAGTGTTGGGACCGGTGAGCACCAGCGCTTGCTTTCCAGGCGGAATCAACAAGTCGATGGGAACTGCCTCGACCCCGCGCGCGAGCAACAGGGGATGGCGTGCCTGGCGGATCTCCACCCCTTCCGCGCTCCACTCGGGAACAGTTCCTTCGTAGCTTGCCGCTAAGCGGGCCCGGGCGGCGGCACAGTCGAGTTCCACCAGCGCTTCGAACGTGGACTGCAGCGAGGGGAGAAGATCGCGCACCATTTCCGTGAGGTCGAAGAGGATCCGGCGCACGATTCGCTCTTCTTCCTGTGCGGCGAGGGCCAGGCGGTTGTTCATCTCTACCGCGAACAGAGGCTCCATGAAGGCGGTTTCGCCGGAGGAGGAGCGGTCTTGCACGATTCCTTCGAAGCGGGCCGCCGCGGCACTCCGAATCGGCAGGACGTAGCGGTTATGGCGCACGGTCACGAAGCGGTCGGCCAGGTACTCTTGCATTCGCGCGTCGGTGAGCAGCGCTTCCAGTCGGCGTTGCAGGCGCGCGCGCAAGTGGCGAATTTCCCGCCGGATCGCCGCCAACTCCTCGCTGGCTTCGTCTGCCACCTGGCCCGAGGCGTCGAGGGCGCGGTGCAGGCTCGAGCGCAGCTCGCGCTGCGCATCCATGCGCCGCAAGCAGGATTGCAAAGCGGGGGCCGCCGCTAACCGTGGCCGTAAAAACCCGAGCACCGCATCCGCACAGTCCAGCACCTCGCGGATGGCGAGCAAGCTTTCCGCCTCCAAGATGGAACCAGGCCGCGCGGCCCGCTGGAAAACGGCGGTGAGGTCCGGGAACGCGCCCAGGGGCAGGTCGCCGTGCTCGCGAAGCAACGCGAACAGTTGCGCGGTCTGTTCGAGAGCCGCCCGTGCTCCCGCTTGCTCGCGTTCTGGCCGCAGGTGCAAGCATGCCTCCTTGCCGGCGGCGGAACGAGCGAAGCCGCTCAAGTGGGTCAGCAGTTCGGGAAACTCGAGGACGCTGAGGTCGCGCTCGCGCACGGTTTACTTCGAGGTGTCCGCTCGCTGGCGTACCGCGGCCAGCCACACCACCCGGCCGCGCACGGCCGCCCCATCCGGGCAGGCCGGGTTGGCGGGCGGGGTCAGGCGAGTGGTCACCTCCCTGCCCGGATGGCGCATGATCACCTCTGCCTCGTACTCGGTGATCGGCCGCCCGAACAGGTAGTGAGCGCGTTCTCCGGGTTGCTCGCGGTAGTTGTTGGCCCAGGCCGCAAACTCGCCTGGTGTGGGTTCGTGGCCAATGGCATGGGCGCACCGGCGCACGAGGAACCCGAGCATGATCTTGGCTTCACTTCGCACGACTCGCACCCGCCGAGATTGTTTCTGAGTTGTTCTCCTGCAGCCCGAGATTGTGCCCCTGTTCCCGCTCGGCAATCAAGCGGTCGAGTTCCTCCCGCAACTTGCCCAGAACTTCATGGTAGCGAAAGCTCCCGATTTTCCTCGGTCCCCGCTTGAGGTTCACGGTGCTGGGCCCGCACCACAGCCCGAGATCGGCATCGTCTGTTTCGCCCGGACCGTTGACCCGGCAACCCATCACGGCAATCGTAATTCGGTGGTGGGCGGCGTAGCGGGTCAGCGCGCGTACCTCTTCGGCCAGTTCTACGAAACGTTCGTTCTCCACGCGCGAACAGCTCGGGCAGGAAATGATGTTGAGGCCAGAGGTGAAGTCCGGCACGGTTAGGAAGCGTCCGGCTGCCACGTCGGCCAGGATCTGCCTGCCGGCGAGGACTTCTTCGTGCTTGCGCTGGTTGGGTAAGGTGAGGGAGACGCGAATGGTCTCCCCGATGCCCACGGCGAGAAGCTTCTCGAAGGCCAGGCGCGTCTTGATGATTCCCTCCGGAGGGAGGCCCGCTTCTGTGACTCCCAGGTGCAACGGCACGTGCGGGCGCAGGGCCGCAAAGCGCCGGTTTGCCTCCACGACCTTGTTCGGATCGGAGTCTTTGAGCGAAACCACGTAACGCTCGAAGCCGAGCTCCTCCATCAAGTCGCAGTGGAAGATCGCAGACTCCACCAATGCTTGAAGCGCATCCTCTGGGAAGCGGGAGAGGAACTCGGGTGCCACTGAGCCGCAGTTCACCCCGATGCGAATCGCTAAGTCGTGGTCGCGCGCGACCGCTACCAACCACGCCACTTTGTCGCGCACGGGTTTGTGCCGCTCGATGTGGTGTAGATGGCCTGGGTTGTAGCGAATCTTGTTGACGAACGGTGCAACCTGCTCAGCGAGGCGGTAGTTTTCTTGCAGATCCACGGCCAGCACCGCGTCTGTTTGCCGGCGGATTTCGCGCAAGGCTTGCGCCTCGAGTTCATTGTCTACCGCCACCCGAATCACTGCCGCGCCCACAGCCCGTAACTGTTCAATTTGCGCCACGGTGGCGTCAACGTTGCGGGTCTTGGTGGCGCACATGCTCTGCACGGCGATCGGCGCGCGGCCTCCGATCACGATCGAGCCGACTCGTACCTCACGGGTGATGCGCCGCGAGCTGTCCTGTTCGACAAACACGCGGCCAGCCTAGCCGCAGCTATCACGCTGCTCAACGCGGCGCTGCCTTGACTTAGCCGGACCTGCCGAGCACGATTGCCGGCGCTCAGGAGGTGCGCCGTGCGGGCGAGATGGTTGCCTTGGTCAAGGGTGGGAGTGGCGTTCTGGGCGATTGCCTGGGCGACGCCGGTACTGGCGTTTTCTACCGGTATCACCGGAGTGTCTGGAAAGCAGGGGGCGATTTGCAACCAGCCCGGATGCCATGCGGGGGGAGTGGAGCCCAGCGTGCGCCTGGAAGGACCAACGGAACTGGCTCCGCAAGCTGTAGCGACCTTCCGCTTCGTGGTGCGCTCCAATGCCCCGGCACAACAAGTTGCCGCAGGGCTCAACGTCGCAGCCAGTGCGGGCATGCTTTCGGTGCTCCCGAACGAAGGCACGCGCCTGCAACTGGGCGAGATCACGCACGTGGCGCCGAAGCCGAACGACGCAAGCGGCGAGGCAAGTTTTTCCTTCCAGTGGCAAGCCCCAGCAGCCCCCGGAGAATACACGTTGTTTGCCGCCGGCAATAGTGTCAACCGCAACGGTACCAACGCCGGCGATCGGGCGGCTGCCACCACGCTCGCGGTGCGTGTTCGCGCGGGGGAGCCTCTTACCCCGACGCCTACGAACACGCTCGAACCGACCGTACCTGCCACACCGACGGCCACGCCCACCGAACCACCGCTACCTACACCGACCGCGACACCCACCCTGCCCCCGGTGCCGGCCTGCCTGGGCGATTGCGGAGGAGATGGTGAGGTCACGGTGGACGAAATTATCCTGGGCGTGAACATTGCGCTGGAGCAAACCGGGCTGGAGGCTTGCCCGCCCTTCGATGGCAATGGGGACGGGCTGGTCACGGTGGACGAATTGATCGGCGCCGTGAACAACGCCTTGAATGGTTGCCCGCAGCCTGCACTCGAGTTTGTCGCCCGCGAGGGCGACTTCGAGTGCCTGCTCAACTGGCCGCAGGTGCGCCACTTTCGCGTGACCAATCGGCTGGGCCGTTTGGAGGAGACCTTGGCCATAGCCGCAGCCGGCGGGGAGCAGCCTGGGCTCGAGTTCCCCGTCGGCACGGTGATCCAGCTCATTCCAGGCGAAGCGATGGTCAAGCGCGGCGGCAGCTTCGACACAGAGCACGGCGGTTGGGAATACTTGACGTTGAGCGTAAACCGCGCTGGGACCCGGATTGCGAGCCGCGGTGGGGCGGAGACTCCGTGTTACGGCTGCCACAGTGCTGCCCGCTCGTTCGACTACGTGTGCGAGAACAACCACGGCTGCGTGCCCCTTTCCTTGTCGCAAGAGACGGTGGATTTTCTGCAGCGGTCCGACCCGCGCTGCCGTTGAGCCACGCCGACGACCCCTTTCCTGCTGCGCCGGGTAACGACCGGCACGGACTCTTTCTTCAACCTCGGCCCTCGGGCAGTGTAAGCCGTGTTCGGACGGAGGTGATATGGAGCGGTTTACGATCCACATCGGAGACGAAGTGCTGGCCGACTTGAAGCGGCGGCTGGCCGCGACGCGCTTTCCCGATCAGATCCCGGGTACCGGCTGGCGCTACGGCACGGACCTCGATTACATGAAGGAACTCGTCGCCTACTGGCGGGACCGTTACGACTGGCGCGTTCACGAGCGGGAACTGAACCGCTTGGAGCACTACCGCACCGAGATCGATGGACAGCAAATCCATTTTGTGCACGCCCGCTCCCGCCATGAAAACGCACTCGCCTTGCTCCTCGTGCATGGTTGGCCGGGATCGTTCGTGGAGTTTTTGAAGGTCATTGGTCCGCTCACCGATCCGGAGGCGCACGGCGGGAGCGCACAGGATGCCTTTCATGTGGTTTGCCCCTCCTTGCCTGGTTACGGCTTTTCCGAGGTAACGCGCAGCGAGATGTGGGATGCGCAGCGCATGGCCGAGGCGTTCGCTGAACTGATGCGCCGCCTCGGTTACGCGCGCTACGGAGCCCAAGGGGGCGACTGGGGCGCGATTATCACGAGCTGCCTGGCCCTCTTCGATGCGCAGCACATGTGCGGCCTGCATCTCAACATGCCTCTCGCGATTGCCCAGGAGGACCGCACGGACCTGAGCGATGCGGAGCGGCGCGACTTGGCAGAGATGGCAGAGTTCGAGCGCGAGGAAACCGCCTACCAGAAGATCCAGGGTACCAAACCGCAAACCTTGGGCTTTGCTCTGAACGATTCGCCAGCGGGCCTGGCAGCGTGGATCGTGGAGAAGTTCCGCACCTGGAGCGACTGCGGGGGCAATCCGGAGAACGTGTTCACCAAGGACGAGCTGCTCACCAATATTATGGTTTACTGGGTCACGGGCACGATCACCTCCTCGATGCGCCTCTATTACGAGGTGTTCAAACACGGGCGCGTGTTCTTTTTGGCCAACCGGATCGAGGTTCCCACTGGGGTGGCGCGCTTTCCCCGCGAGATCATGCGCTTCCCGCGCAAGTGGGTGGAGAACCACTACAACGTAACGCATTGGACGGAGATGCCGCGCGGCGGCCACTTCGCGGCCATGGAGCAACCCGAGCTGTTCGTGGACGACGTGCGCAAGTTTTTCCGTACACTGCGCTGACTCCCATGGGCCAGGGTGAGGGGGCACCGACCAGCCGCTAGACTGCTTGCATGCGCTTTGCCTGGTCGAGCGATCTCGCTTCTCGTCCGTGGCCGGAGGCGATTGCGCGCTTCATTACCGACGAGCCGCCCGAACCTTCGTACCTGCGGCTTGCCCGGTCGGGCGAACTCCGGCGGCGCGCCTGGGCAGCGGTCGAGGAATTGCGCGAGTGCCGCGTTTGCCCGCGGGACTGCGGTGTGGACCGTTTTCACGCGCTGCCCGCACCGCAACACGAGACACCCCGGGGAATCGCGAGCGCGTCGCGCGTCCGTGGGCGGGCCGTGCCAGCCCATATTCCCAAAGGCACCAGTTGCTTTACCGGTCGCTACGCCCGCGTCGCCTCCGCGTTCCCTCACTTTGGCGAGGAAGACTGCCTGCGCGGCTGGAATGGCTCGGGTACCATCTTCTTCTCCTTCTGCAACCTGCGCTGCGTGTTTTGTCAGAACTGGGACGTCAGCCAGTTCGGCGAAGGCGTGGAACTCACACCCGAGCAGTTGGCCGCCGAGATGCTGCGCCTGCAGGCTCTTGGCTGCCATAACATCAACTGGGTGACCCCGGAGCACGTCGTGCCGCAAGTGCTCGAGGCGCTGTGCCTCGCTGCGGAACAAGGCCTGCGCCTGCCGATCGTGTACAACACGAGCGCTTACGACTCGCTGCGTAGCCTCGAGCTGCTCGACGGGGTGGTGGACATTTACATGCCCGACTTCAAATACTGGGACGCGGAAAAAGCGCGCCGATACCTGAAGGCAGCCGATTACCCAGAGGTGGCGCGCCGCGCCATCCGCGAAATGCAACGCCAGGTCGGGCCGCTGCGCTTCGACCGCAACGGAATCGCCGTGCGCGGGCTCTTGGTCCGCCACCTGGTGATGCCCGGGGCCACGGACGATGCGCAGCAGATCTTTCGCTTCCTCGCTCGCGAGGTGGACCGCGACACCTACGTGAACATCATGGACCAGTACCGGCCCACCGGAACCGTGAGCGAAGAGAAATACGGCGAGCTAAACCGCCGGCCTTACGGCCAAGAACTGCGTGCCGCTTTTGCTAGCGCGCGTGCCGAAGGGTTGTGGCGCTTCAACGAGCGCATCCCACGCCACCCCGTTGTTTGAGGCTACGGCCTCAGGTTCGGCGCAACCCGGGATAGCAGTGCCTGCGCTGTTCCGCCCGCTGCGGCTGGCACGTTTCGTGTGTGCCCACAACGCCAGGCGCCCGATAGGTCCGGCGTCGGAGGGGTGTTCGGTCAACTCAAACGTATGGTGCGAGCCAGACGTTCGAGGCTCGCTTCTGCTTCCTTGTCGCGCTGCCACGGAAGGGAGACCACACGCTGCACACCGGCAGCGGCAAACTCTTCGAGGGAACGCTGGTCGAGGGGACCCGTGCTCACCGTGATTTCGAAGTGAGCGGGATCGCGCCCGTTCCGCTCGAGCAGCGCGCGGAGCCGCTCGACTTGGCGGGCCGCGCTTTCCGGCGTGTGCCGCACCCCGTACCAGCCGTCGCCCAGTTCGGCGGCGCGAAGAAGAGCCGCTTCCGACTCGCCGCCGAACAAGATCGGTGGAGAAGGTTTCTGCACCGGTTTGGGCTCGAACTTCACGGGCCCGAAGCGATAAAAACGCCCTTGGAAGGAAGGCGTCTCCTCGCTCCACAGCACGCGCCAAGCGCGCACGCACTCGCGCAGGCGGGCGCCACGGGTTTCGAACTCCACTCCCACCGCTGCGAATTCCTCGGCAAGCCAGCCTGCACCCACGCCCAAGCTCACGCGGCCCCCAGAGAGAAGGTCGAGCGTGACGATCATGCGCGCGCTAGCCAGCGGGTGGCGCAGTGCGGGCAGATACACGTTGGTGCCGAGGCGGATGCGGCGCGTGCGAGCCGCTACGAAGGAGAGCAGCACGAAGGGGTCGAGCAGCGGAGTTTTGGGCGAGATCGGTGCCTGTCCATCCGGGCTGTATGGATAGGCGCTACGGATCTCGGCGGGAAACACCAGATGCTCCGGCAGCCACACCGATTCGAAGCCGAGCTCCTCGGCTACCTCTGCCACCGCCGGCATGCGTCCGGGACGCAACAGAAAAAGAGGAATGCCAACCTGTACGGGAACGGCCATCGTTTATGATCGGTTCGCATCCCTTGCCTGAGTCCGAAGCTTGAGGCAACGACTTGCCCCGCTGGAAGCGGTCATTTACGGGCGCCTGAGGCCGAGCGGGGTTCGAGCCACAGGCGGGAGCCTTGCCCGTGGTCTGCTGGTGAACCTCTCGGAAGAGAGTGGGGGGCCGCCGGTGGAGACCGCGTAAGTGGGGGCCCTCTGTCTGATGGATGAACCTGGAATGGGCGGCGACCGTTCGGGGCGTAGGGACTCAGGGCGTTCGGGCTGGCTGATGTCGGCCTGCGCGAACGCCCTTTTTCTCTGTTGACGAAGGTGTTGGCCCGGGGGGAGATTTTGTCATCGTTTTCCCGCTAAACGGAGTTCGGGGCTTGGGAGGCGACCAAGTAGGAACGTTCGTCAAAAGGAAACGATTGGGAGGTGCGACCATGGACATCACTCCGTTCAGCTCGGCGCCAGGGTCCGTGGTCGTGCTCGATTACGACCGCTTGCGGGTGGCGCCCGGGCGGGTTCTCACCATCCAGGGCAATGCCAACACCGCGGCGGTAGTGCTGCGACTCGCGCGCCGTCTGAGAGTGGACGGGAGTGCGCAGATTGTGATGAGCGGCATCCCGGCGGGGCCAAATGGTTCTCCGGCGGAGCGAATCCTGTTCCTGGTTGGCGGTCGCGCCTTTGTGAGGAGGCAGGCGCAGGTGCAAGGGACCATTTTTGCGCAGGGACTGCTGAGAGTCGGACGCGATGCCGTGGTGACAGGCGCACTACTGAGCGCTCGCAAGGAGATGCGGGTTGGCTGGTCTGCGGATTTGATCAACGCGCCCTGGGTGCTGTGGTAAGAATCAGACGAGGTGTTAATGAGGGCGGATTGCGTGAGCAGAGGGACCGGATGAACCCGTGCGCATGCTCAACTCCGTGCCTGGGATCAGGGTGCTGGTGGCTGTAAATCGGCTCGGGCACCTCGATTGAATTGAGGACGTCGAGGTAGGGGCGCGGCATGCCGTGCCCCCACTGCGTGCGCAGAAAATGGCGGCCGCGGCTCCCTGCCAGTCCGGCGATTGTGAGCGGTAGAGCGAACACCACCATGACGAGATGATAGGTCGGCAGGGGTCATGGTGGTTAGCGGCAAGCAAAGCAAATACAGCCAGTACGCGACTCCGTAGCCGAAGAGGAGGAAACCCTCCCAGCGGGCGATGCAGCGCCGGGTGACTGCCCTCCACGCCAGGGCCTGCAACACTTGTTGCTCACCGTGTTTCCCCTGCGTTGACTGCAGGTGGAAATCGTTGCACTAGCGGATCCGTTGAACCGCGTTTTCTCCATCACTTGGCCGATAAAACGCATCTGCACGGCCGGCGGCGATTCTGAAGGCGTCCTGGACGATCGTTCGGCCGCACGTGATCTCGACCTGCCCGACGGCTCAGGGACGGTGAGCGAGCGCCTCACCCAAGAAGGCGTGGTAGACGGAAACGCAGAGCCGTATGGGATCGGCGCAGGAGGTGGCGACTGCTTGCGGGAAGACTCACCCGTTAGGTGGGTCGAGCAGAGCGAGACCATCAGCGCACAACGGAGGTAACGTGATGAACGTCGAAAACGCTGTCTATCCGAAGGGCGAACAGATCACCGAGGTGGTGACTAAGGGCGCCAACCAGCCGGTTGTCATGGTGAACCTGCTCAAGTTCAAGGAGAGGGCCGAGTACAAGGACGGCCGCGCGACTACCGACGATGGCAAGACGGCTTACAACCGGTACGCTGCCGAAATGCTCAAACTCGTGGCCGACCACGGCGGCCGTGTCATCTTTATCGGTGAAGTGAAGTCGCTCGTCATCGGCGACGTCGAAGAGCTGTGGGACGTCGTCGCCCTCGTCGAATATCCCTCGTCCGAGGCATTCGTGAAGATCGCCACTTCGCCGGAGGTCGCGAAGTTCGGCATCCACCGCGAGGCCGGCCTTGAAGGCCAGCTCCTGATTCAGACCGTGCAAAACGCGGGTGTTTGAGCGACGGATCGGACCCTCCCGCGCGTCGCTGTGCATCATTGCGCTTCTGGGCGTGATCCATGACGGCCGTGTCGCGCTTGAGATGCACGCCTGATGGCAGGCTCGATCTGACGACAGCAGGTGCGGGGGGTGTAGGGATTCATCGCCACTCCCACGCAGACCTGCGCGTGCGTGTACGGGGATGGGGTAGAAGGGCAAATGCGGTGGATCGCGGCGGGAATGACCCCCGACCGGGCCGGTTCGACATTCCGAAGCGGTTCCCGAACGCGGAACGGGATGGATGCTCGGCCAGGCTTAACCAGGCGGATGGGATCAGGGTGTTCGCGGCACCGCGCCCTTGGGGCACGGCACGCTGTGCCCTACTGCGTGCGCAGGAAATGGCGGCCGAGGCTCACTGCCAGTCCGGCGATTGTGAGCGGTAGAGCGAACACCACCATGACGAGATGATAGGTCGGCAGCGAGTCGTGGTGGGTGGCGGCAAGCAGCAAATACAGCCAGTACGCGACTCCGTAGCCGAGGAGGAGGAAACCCTCCCAGCGCGCGATGCAGCGCCCCGTGACGGCCAGCGGCAAGCAGGCGAAGGCAGCCGCGGTCATCACCGGCAAGTCGAAGCGGAATACCGCTGCCGACACCGGTAAGCCGTTCTCCGCTACGGACGAGGCGACACCCAATACGGCAAGGAGGTTGAACAAGTTGCTGCCAATGACGTTCCCGACCGAGATGTCGCGCTCTCCTCGGAGCCCAGCCAGCACCGAAGTTGCGAGTTCCGGCAACGAGGTTCCGGCGGCGACGATCGTGAGGCCGATCACGAGGTCGCTGACACCGAGCCAGCGCGCTACGGCAGCGGCTCCCATCACGAACCAGCGAGAACCGGCGACCAGCAAAACAAGTCCGGCGACCACCAGCGCAGCATTCCATGCCCAGTGATGCCGACCTGGCGGTAGCCCCGACTTCTCCGCCGTGCTGGCGTTGTCCGCTGACTGGCGCTTGGCGACGTACACCGTCGCCAGCGAGTAGGCGAGAAAAACGGCCAGCAGAAGAATCCCCTCCGCCCGTCCGAGCCGTTCGTCCTCCGCAAAATACCAAACCAAGAACGACACCCCGATCATGAGCGGTACTTCGGAGCGGATCAGTTGACGGTCCACTGCGAGCGGGGCCACCGCGGCGGATAGGCCGAGAATGAAGAGCACGTTGAAGATGTTGCTGCCGATGGCGTTGCCGACGGCAATCTCCGGGCTACCGGTGAGCGCTGCCACTAGGCTCACACTCATCTCCGGGGCGCTGGTGCCCCACGCTACCACCGTGAGTCCGACCAGTAGCGGTGCGACCCCTAGACTCAGCGCCAAACCGGAGGCACCCCGCACGAGCCACTCCGCGCCGAGCAGAACCCCAGCCAGGCCGGCAAGAAGCAAGGCAAGCTCAAACGCCATGCTGCGACATCGGGGAAGAGGGGCTCGTGTGCGAACGTGGCGCCGTTCTGCCCTCGAGAACCCCACCCTCGGAGTAGGCGCCGCGCAGTTCGTCGCAACAGGAGCCGCTCCACAAGGGAACTCCGAGCCGATAGGCAGCACGCCCCAGGAGATGAGCCGCCACCGGTGCGGTGAGCAGCAGGAACAGGATGGTGGCCAGGGCTCGCCCCGCAACTCCTGCGTGCTCGGCTGCCACGGCGACTGCCCCGAGTAGGCAGCCGGCTCCTAAGGTGGCCGCCTTCGAAGTGCAGGACATACGCAAGTACACGTCCGGCATACGTACAATGCCCAAGCTGGCGACGAACATGAAGAAGGTGCCGCTGAGCAAGAGAGCGCTGGCTACGAGTTGTTCCATACGCGCAGTCCTCGTTCGACGTACTTGGCGAACGCGATCGTGGCTAGAAAGGAAGTAAGTGCCAGCACGGTTGCCACGTCGAGCAGCACGGGCTGATCCCAAGCCAGCACCACCGCCGCGATGATACCGACACCCATCGTGGTGAGCAAATCGAGCGCCACGACCCGGTCCGGAAAACTCGGCCCTCGCACGAGCCGGAACAGGGCGAGCAACATGCTCACCCCAAGAACCGGCAGAGCGATCCACAAAGCAATGGTTGCCGTCATGGTTCGAAGACCTCCTTGACTTCTCGTTCCAGTCCGCCCTCGATGTCCCGGTGGAACGCATCAGGGTCGGGGATCACGTTCATCCCGTGCACGTAGAGGGTGGAACGGTCCGCAGACACGTCCAGACTGAGCGTTCCCGGCGTCAGGGTAATGATATTGGCCAGCATGGTAATGGCCGCATCGCTTTTCACTTGCAGGGGCACGGCGACGATGCCCGGGCGCATGCGCCGCAGCGGTGCGAAGACGTGATAGGTCACGCGTAAATTGGCGAGCAAGATCTCCCAGGCAAACACGCCAGCGGCGCGCACGACCCGCCACACCCGCCGTACGTACCGCTTGCCCTCTGCGCCCGGCAGCAGCCGTAACAGCGCGAGGCCCAGCGCAAAGCCGAGGGCGAAATCCGCGAAAGTCGCGCGCCCGGAGACGGCGACCCAGACCAGTGCCAGCAACACATTGGCGAGAAACACGGCTTACCTCCCGAACACCGCGGTCACGTAGGCCTCTGGCTCGAGTAGTTGGTTTGCGCTCGCATGAGCGAGGTCGAGCAGCGGGGCAGCCATTAGCCCGAGCAGCAGGCTCACGCCGGCGAGCAGGTACGAAGGCAGGCGCATGGCCAGTGGCGCTTTGTCCGCCCAGCCGTGGCGCACCGGGGGATTCGGCGCGTCCTTCCAAAACGCCTCGGCCCAGATTTTGGTCATCGAGTACAGGGTCAGAAGACTCACCCCGATCGCCGCTGCCACGGTAACATACGCCTCGGCCTCCAGCCCGGCGTGCACCAACTGCAGCTTGGCAACAAACCCAGAGAACGGCGGTAAGCCGGCAAGCGCCATGGCCGCGACAAAACACGCCGCCGCCAGGCCTGGGTCGCGTGCGTAGTGCCCGCCCACCATCGCCAGTTGTGCGGTGCCAAAGCGGTGCTCGACTACCCCGGCTACGAAAAACAGCGCCGCTTTGGCGACGATGACATGCACGAAGAAGAAGATGGCCCCGGCCAACCCGGCCGCGTTGCCCAGTGCAAACCCCATGACCAGGTAGCCGATCTGGCTCACGATATGGAAGGAAAGGAGCCGCTTCATCTCGACTTGTGCAACCGCACCGAGCACCCCGGTGATCATGGTCAGAGCGGCAATGGCGAGGAGAGCGGACTGAAGCCATTGTGGAGGGTCGGGAAGCAATAAGGTGCCGACCCGGATCATCGCGTACACCCCCACTTTGGTCAGCAGCGCCGAGAACAATGCGGTTAGCGCCGCGGGTGGGGTGTGGTAGGAAGCGGGGAGCCAGCCAAAGAGCGGGAACACTGCGGCTTTTGCCCCAAACGCGAAGAACAGCAGGGCCAGCGCAATCAGCCACGGCAGCTCATCGCTGCGGAACTGTGCGAGAAGATGGAGATCCGCGAGGTTCAGCGATCCGGCGTAGCCGTAGAGGGTCCCGACTCCGGCCAGAAAAAAAGCCGAGGCCAGTAAGTTCAGCGTGACGTACTTAAGACCTCCTTCTAACTGCGATCTCTCTCCCCCCAAGGTGAGCAAAACGAAGGAGGCCATGAGCAACACTTCGAACCACACGTACAAGTTGAACACATCGCCCGTGAGCAAGGCTCCGTGCACGCCGGCTTCCAGCAGCAAGACGAGCGGGAAGTACCATCGCTCCTGTTGCTCGCCCGGAACTCCGTGCCGAGAGTAGAGCAGCGAAAGCAGGGTGAGCGACGAGGTGACGAGCAGGAGCAATCCGCTGAGCGTGTCGGCAGCGAGTACGACCCCGAATGGCGCGGGCCAGCTTCCCACCCCGACGGCAATGACCTCGCCACCCCGCACCAGCGACAACAGCACCGCACTGGCGAGGACGGTCAGCGCGGCGAGCACGGCACTCACCGTGCGCTGCACGCCGGGAGCCCAAGGCAGCAACACCGGCGCTCCGAGCAGCGGAAGCAAGAGTGGCAAAACAAGCCAACCGTGCGCAGTGCCGCTCACAGCTTCTCTCCTTCGGCGCTGCCACCCTCGGGCAGCTCGGATGTGCGCAAAGCGTCAACGTCGTCCGTCCCGGCCACCGCGGCCGTGCGTTTGACCAACACAATGGCGAACGCGCTTACCGCAAAGCCAATCACGATCGCGGTGAGAATCAAGGCTTGGGGAACGGGATCGGCAGATCCTTCCGGCACCGCATTGGTTTGCAGCGAGACCAGCGGGGCGGAACGGTTGAGACCGCCAGCGGTGAAAATGAGCAAGTTGGCGGCATGACCCAGAAAGCCGAGCCCGATGATGAGCTTCACGATACTGCGTCGCAGCATCAGATACAGGGCCGCCGCGAATAAAAGCCCGACAAGCACCGCCAGCACGATCTCCATACTCACTCTTCCCACAACACGAAAAACACCTTGGCCAATACTCCGATCACGAGCACATAGACCCCAACGTCGAACAGGAGCGGCGTACCCAGTTTGCCGACCCCAGGCACCACAAAACCCAACCACAGGCCGGTGAGGAACGGTGCTTCCCAAAGCCAGGCGAGCATGCCCGAGCCTCCAGCGAGTCCCAACCCCAGGGCAATGAGGGTCACCGGCTCCACCGGAACGAAGGCACGTGTGGCGCGAATCCCGTGCGCCACCGCATGCAAGGCGAGCGCACAACCGGCCACCAGACCGCCAACAAACCCCCCTCCTGGTTCGTTGTGGCCGCGCAGGAGTAGGAAGACCGAGAACAGCAGCAACAGGGGCATCAGGTAGCGGGTAGCGGTGGCCAAGATCAGGGACCTCATGAGTCCCCCCGAACTCGCGTCAGCAGTGCGGCCACGCCGAGCGCAGCGATGCCGAGCACGGTGATTTCGCCGAGCGTGTCCAAACTGCGAAAATCCACCAGGATCACGTTGACCACGTTCCGTCCTTTCCCCGATGGCAGGCTGTGCTCGAGGAAGTAAGGAGCCAGGCGCGAAGCGCCGGAATGGCGCGTAACCGAAAGCAGGGAAAGGGTCACGAGGGCCCCAAACGCGAGCGACAGCAGCGCGTCGCGCAGCCGCGCGCTCCTGCTCGAGCGCGAAAGGAACGGAGGCAGGCGGTAGAGCACGAGAACGAACAGCACCACCGTCAGCGTTTCCACCGCAAATTGAGTCATGGCGAGGTCGGGTGCGCCAAACAGCAGAAAAAGAAGCGCCACGCTGTAACCTGTAACTCCGAGACCGACGACGGCCGTGAGCCGCGACTGAGCGCGTAGCGCAATCGCGGCTCCAAGTACGGCGGCAGCAGCGGTGGCTGCTTCGAATACGTGAACGTTCCCCGGCTCGACAACGGGCAGGGGCGACGGCCGCACTAGCCACAATCCGGCCAGAGCCAGCACCGCGCTGAGCAGAAAGAAAACCTGGTACTGGCGTAAGAAACCGCTTTGCAAGCGGAGCGTTTGCCACTTGGCGACCGCATTGAGGAGGAGGAGCACCTGCTCGTAGGCGCCAGCCGGCCCGAATCTCCCGATCCAACTGTGTGCGCGCCATGCTGCGAGCCAGCGCTGGCGGGCCAGGAAGATGCCCACACCGAGAACCAGAGCTGCGGCGCTGGCGGCGAGCGCTGGGGTAAGGCCGTGCCACAAGGCGAGCTGGACACGAGCGTTGCCATGCACAGCACGCGCTGCCGGCTCGAGCAGCATGGCCGATACCGGACTGGCAAGTGCCACAGCCAGCAAGGAGGCAGCAGCGAGCAGCGCCGGGCCGGCAAAGAGCAGAGCCGATGTGCCGTGGTGGTGGCTTCCCGCCGGCGAGTGCGTTGGCAGAACCACGAAGGGCCGCAACAGGACGCCGGCGATCGCGACTTGGCAGGCGGCGGCCACCAGCGTTGCGGCGAGCGCGACCAATGCCTGCGCGGGCTCATGGTGCAGGGTGGTTTCGAGGAGCTGTTCCTTGGCGACGAATCCGAGGGTGGGCGGGATTCCAGCCAGGGATAGAAGAAGGATGGCCATGATTGCCGTCACCGCCGGAAGGGCACGTGCCAGCCCGGAAAGCTGGTCGAAGTCACGCGAGCCCGTTGCATGATCCACGATCCCCACGCTCAAAAAGAGCCCACCTTTGTACAAGGCGTGGGCAAAGAGAAACACCACTGCCGCGCTCGCCGCTTCGGGAGTTCCCGCGCCGAGCAGAAACACGAGCGTTCCCAGCGCGCTCACGGTGGAATAGGCGAGCAAGAGCTTGCCGTCACTCTGCAGCACAGCCAGCAGAGCACCTGCCAGCATCGTGGCAGCGCCGCAGCTCGTCAGTGCAACCTGCCAAAGCGGGGAATCTCCCAACACTGGCGTCAGGCGAGCCAACAGGAAGACACCAGCCTTCACCATCGTTGCCGAGTGCAAATAGGCACTGACCGGCGTGGGCGCAGCCATGGCTGCCGGCAGCCAAAAATGAAACGGAAACTGTGCCGATTTTGTGAAGGCGGCGAGCAGCACGAGCGCCAAGGTAGGCACGTACTCGGGCTGTGTCGCGCTGAGCCGAGCGCCGGAGAGCAGGCTGGCAAAAGTCCAAGTGCCCGCCATGCGCTCGAGGAGTAGGAAGCCAACCAACAGCGCAACGCCGCCGAGGCTGGTGGTCAGCAGCGCCTGCCACGCGGCTTTGCGGGATTTTTCTTCTGCGGCTTCGAAGCCGATCAGCAAATAAGAAAAGACGCTGGTGAGTTCCCAGCACACAAACAGCATGAAGAAGTTGTGGGCCAGCACCAGTCCCAACATCGAAGCGGTAAACCCGATCAAATAGGCGTAAAAGCGGCCCAAATGGGGATGGTCGTGAAGGTAGTCGCCGGCGTACAGCACAATCAAAACGCCGATGCCGCCGATCAGCACCGCGAACAAGCGGGCGAGGCCGTCCGCGTACGTGCCCCAACTCAAGCCGAACTGCGGGAGCCACGAGAACAGTACCTCTTCGCTTGCGGGAGCAGGCAAGGAGACCAGCGCAAGCAGGAGCGCAGTGAACGGATACAAGGCAAGCACCCAGCAAGCCCGCTGGCCGAGCAAGCGCACGATAAAAGGCGCCGCCCCGGCGCACAAAAAACCAGCCAACACCCAGGCCGCCAACATGGTTCGCCTCTGGTAACAGAGAAGCCGCTTCGTGCGAGGGTTGGCGTGCGTTGACGCCCGAGGGAACCTTCGCTAGGTGTGGGCACCCTTACCGCGGGGTGGAGCAGTCCGGTAGCTCGTCGGGCTCATAACCCGAAGGTCGGAGGTTCAAATCCTCCCCCCGCAACTCTGCGGCCGCGCACCGGTGGGTGCGCGGCCCGTTCGCTGGCTCGCGTCGAGGGCGAGGCGAGGCGTTCAGGCAACTCCGGCGGCGGTGGCTACCAGCTCGCTGGGCACAGGTTCCTGCGCCAGTTCCGCCCAGCGTACCAGGCGGTAGTCCCGCGGCTCGAGGCGGCGGGTCTTCCACCAGTACCAGAACGTGGAATAGGGCCAATTGTTGGTGATTCTCCCGGCCGAGTCTTTGTACCAACTATGCGGCACGTGGGCCCACGCCGTTTGCGCCAGCGCCTGCTGGATGTCGCGATAAAAAGCCTCGAACACGTCCTGCCGCACTTCCAGGTAGGCGGCCCCTTGCCGCGCGAGCAAGGAAAGCGCTTGCACAATGTAGTGAAACTGGCACTCGAGCATGAACAAGATCGAGTTGTGGCCCAGGTTGGTATTCGGCCCGTACAGGAGGAAAAAGTTCGGGTAGCCGGGTACGGTGATGCCGTAGTAGGCGTAGGCGCCATTGGCCCAGTCGCGTGCCAGCACGTGCCCCGGCAGCCCCTCGATCTCCATTCCGGCAAGAAAGGGGTTGGTGCGAAAACCTGTAGCGAAGATGATCGCGTCCACCTCGAACTCTCGCCCGTCGCGGGTACGGATTCGCCGCTCCGTGCACTGCTCGATCCTCTCGGTAATCACCTGCACGTGGGGCAGGTTGAGGGTTTGGTAGTAGTCGTCAGAAATCAGGATCCGCTTGGCGCCGATGGGGTAGTCCGGCACCAGCTTTTCGCGCAGCTTGGGATCGCGAACCGTCTCTTCCAGGTACTTGAGGGCGAGCCGCCGATAGAAGCGCACGGCCCACTGCTTGCGCTGGATCACCGGCAAGAACAGCAGTTCTAGGCGGAGCCAGAGCAGGAAGCGGTACAGCTCGGTCCATCCTGGGACAGAGCGAAACAGCCACTTCTCGAACGCCGTGTACGCCCGATCGCCCCGCGGCAGCATCCAGTTGGCGCTGCGCTGAAAAATCCAAAGCTCGCGCACTTGCGGGGCGATTTGCGGAATGAATTGGATGGCACTGGCAGCGTTGCCGATCACGGCTACGCGCTTGCCGCGCAGATCGTACGAGTGGTCCCACCGCGCCGAGTGGAAGGACTTCCCGGAGAAGCGATCGCGCCCAGGGATGTCAGGAATGAGCGGCTCGTGCAACTGCCCCACACCCATCACTAAGGCGTTGCCCGGAAACGTCTCACCGGAACGGGTGCGTACCTTCCACTGCGCGTGCGCTGGATCGAAGCGGGCGCTGCTCACCACCTGGCGGAAGCGGATGTGCGGGAGCAAGTCGTGCTCGCGCGCAAGCTCCTGCATGTAGGCAAAAATCTCCGATTGCGGAGACCACTTGCGCGACCAGTCCTTTTTTTGTGCGAACGAGAAGCAGTACGAAAACGACGGCACGTCGCACGCCGCGCCGGGATAGGAGTTGTCCCGCCACGTCCCCCCGAGAGTGGCTTCTTTCTCCAGGATGACGAAATCGTGAAAGCCAGCCCGCTTGAGCTGGATCGCCAGGCCCAAGCCACCGAAGCCGCTGCCGACAATCACGATCTTGCTGCTCACCTTGTTCTCCATGGGTCGCTTCCCCGCTACCCGGCATTGTGCTGCGAAGCGTAGCTTCTGACAAGACGGATCGACACCTCGATTGGCGGTGTCGAAACCTTCTCCGCAAGCTGATAGCTGAAGCCGCAATTGACCGGGTGCCGTGCCGGTTGCAGCGGGGAGATGCCGCCCTTGGCGTTAAGCCTCAGGGGAGGAAGAGTCGCCGGATGGCGACTTCCGCCACGAAGGCCACGATGGCCAGCGGGAGCCACAGCCACTGCAGCGAGACTTCCAGCGAGCGCTCCCCACTAGCGCGCGCCACCACTTGCGCTGGGGTGGCCCCCGCTCGGCCGCCGGTAGCTTGCGCCAACGACTCGAGCAAACTCCGGTTCGGGGGGAGAGTTTCCTCCACTGCTTGCCGAGGTCCGGCCAAGTAGACGGCAAAGCGCCGCTCCTCCGGCTCTCGCCCGCTGCGGCGGAACCAAAGCGTAAGTTCTGCGAGGCCGGCCGGCGTGGTGGGAAGAAGCGCAACCAGGCGTCCGGCTTCTTCGCGCGCAAACAATACGTCGGCAACCTGGTCTCCCCAACTGAGGCGGCCGCGCGCTTCGCCCCACTCTGCGGTTGGGTCGGTCAGCAGCTCCAGCCGCACCTGTGGCCCGTCCCGGCCTGTTCGAACCCACAGGTCGGCTGGCGCCCGCTCGCGCGCTGCCCAGCGAGCGAGCTGATCGAAAAATTTACCGAGATCCGGCCAGCTGGCCCACGTCTCCGCTCCGTTACTGAGGCTTGCCGTAAAAGCCGCAACTCGGCCGAGCCCATAGTTCCACACCGCGAGCAGCGGGTCAGAGCGCTCCGCGCTTCCGACCGTCAACACCAGACGCGCCTCGGGCTTGAGGCGGGCGCCGGCGTAACCACCCAGATCCGGTAGTTGCTCGAGCGGGATGTTGCGCAAGAGAGAGGATGGCGAGGCAACCCGCACCGCATAGCGCGCAGAGCCGCGCGAGGCTTGCTGGATGGTTTGCGCAGTGTCGTGCAACAGGAGTTCTGGCAGGCGGGTCGCGTCTTGCACATGGTAGAAGTTGCCGCCAGTGCGCGCCGAGATGGCCTGGAGTAGTTCGAGGTTGACGGTGTCGTCGCCAATGCGGATGGTGGTGACTCGCACCCCTGCCCGCTCGAGTTCCGCAATCAGCGCGTCGTGCTCGGCGGCTGCGCGGTTGGTGTCGCCATCGGTGAGCAAAATGATATGCGGTACTTCCGCCCGCGCGGCGACGAGAACTCGACAGGCGTGGGCGAGCGCTTCGTAAAAGTCTGTGCCCCCACCCGGTGCGATCCGCGGGATGTTGGCCTCGAGCCACGCCCGGTTCTCTGCCAGCGGGCGGAGAGGCGCCACTTCGTACATTTGCGAGTCGAAGGCCACAAAACCGACCCAGTCGGTGTCTCGCAACTGATCAATGAGGTTCAGCGCTGCTCGCTTGGCGTACGCGAGCTTGGACTCGCTTTCGCTGCGCTCGAGGCGGCGGTGCACGTGGTAGGCCATGCTGTTCGAGCGATCGAGGACCAGCACGAGCGACAGTGGCGCGCGCTCTCGCCGTGGTGGGGGAGAGGGATGGGGCGAGACGGGTAGGACCTCTGCAAGCGGCGTGCGACTGAGAGCGGTATCGTTGTACGTGCGGTGGTTGCCCACCACGAGCACGCCTCCGCCTTCCTCCGCAAAACGTCGCAGGGCACTCCAGAACGCCATGGGCAGGTCTGCACTGGCTACGTCCTCGAGCGCCACGGCGTGGAGAGCGTCCCAATCGCTCCGCTCGCCGCGCAGCCGCTCGGGCGAGCGCTGCAACACCTCCCAGCCGCGCTCGCGCCAGAGCTGCGCGAGCAGCGAGCGGGGGCGCGGCGCGACCACAAGGACGCGCAGTGGGCCACCGACCGCGACCTCCGTTTCGGCTTCGTGCCCGCCCGTCGCTCCCGAGGCAGCCCGCAAGCGCACGCGCCAGTGGTAGGCTCCGGCGACCGGCGCTTGCCAATCGAACGAAATCAGATTCGGCCCGGGTTGCAGGGTCAGCGATTGCTCCTGGACCAGACTGCCGTTGAACCACAGTTGGACCAACTGGTGACTTTCCCCGCGCCCGCGGTAATCCATGCCGATGTGCAAAGACGCCGGGCTGTGCGCATGCAGCCAGGGAGCCGCAAACACTTTGCGCACACGCCCGCCACTGGCTTCCGGTAGCGGTGGCACTGCAGAGAACACCTGGATGCCGAGGGCGCGCAGGAGGGGCGCCTCGCTCAGCGCCTGCGAACGGGTTTCGTTGCCGTCGCTCAGCAGCACGAGGCGGCGCTCGTGTTCGAGCGGAAACAAATCCGCTGCACGGCGCAGGGCCTGGGCGATGTCGGTACTCCCCTCGTCCAACTCTGTGGCATCCCAGTGGATTGGGCCAGGACGCCCTGGCCACGCCAGCACTTCACTGCGACCGGCAAAGGCAACCACGCTGAGGGAGTCGTCTGGGCCGAGGCGCCGCTCCAATTCCGCCACATACTGCTCTTGCCACTGGCGGCCCGCCGTGCCGATGCTCGCGGAGTGATCCACCGCTGCCACCACAGCGAGCGGCCGCTGCGGGAGGGCGAACTCGAGCGCGACCCTGGCTAGGCCGGCCACCACCGCGAACCAGGCCACGAAGCGAAGCGCCACCAGCCCCGGACGCCAGCGGCAGCGCCAGGCAAGCCAGGCGATCCAGGCGGCTCCCAATGGGGCGATGAGGAGCCAAGCCGGGGCGCCAGTCGTGAACGAGGCGCTGGCTAGATGCTCCCACAAGAAGGCCCAACTCAGTGGCCGTTCCATCGCACCCCCTGGCTAACCGCCCACGCCTCTACGAGGAGAACGATCGCACCTAGAGCCAGCATCCAGGTGGTCCACTCCTGCCTTGGGCGCACCGCTGCCGGGCGCCGTGCCGGCTGCTGGCTGGCTGCGGACGGGTGGGTAACGGCAAGTTTGGGAGCAATGTCCGACTCCGCGCCGCGCGCGGCTTGTACGATCGCAGTGCGCACCTGCTCGTCCCGCTCGAGGCGGTACTCTCCCTGCCACAGAGGCACAAACCAGTTCTGCTCGGGGCCTAAGGTCTGCTGCTGCTGGCGGGGGCCATGGATCCGCGTCGCCCCCGCACCCGGCGGCAGCGGCGCGGCGCGGCCCGCGACCCAAAGCGAAGGTTGAGGGTTCGGCGGGGCGAGAAAAGCCAGGGTTTCGAAGAAAAACACCGTCCAGCCCTCATCGTCGGTGGAAAGCTCGAGCTTCCCCGGCAAGTCGAACGCCACCCATACTTGCCGTCCGGCTGTGTCGTTCCCCGACACCGACCACACCAAGGGCACGACTCGCTCCTGAACTCGTCCCCAAAGGGCAACGCTCGCGTCTGCCGGCGTCGGATAGAGCGAGACGCGCTCGACCGTTGCCTGCAAATCTGGAAGTGCATGCTGCCACAGCGGGTGCGAGCCGTCCCAATCCGCAATGCTGGCGCGTGATAACCTCCCCCCTTCTCCTTCCTCCCTTGGCGGTGGATGGATCACCAGTGCCGGTGCCGCAAACGAAGCCGGAGGCAGAGTACGGTAAAAGAGGTACACGGTTCGCCCCCGCGCGCGCTCGCGCACGCAATCCGGGGGAGCCGCCCGCAGCACGGATGCAGAGTGAAGCAGAGCGCGCAGCCACGGCCAGTTGCTTTGCCGCGGGGCGACGAGGCAAAGCTCGAGCGGTTCTGGCGGAGCAACCCATGCCCAGGCCAAGTTGTCGGCGGCGAGCGCGTCATCGGCAGCGAGTTTGGCCACCAGCCAGCCAGATTTCTTGAGACGCGGAAGCGGCACCCGCACGCTTTCCCCACTTCCCAGAGTGAGGCCGCTTTGCAGCAGCACTTGGCCGTCGCTCTCCACGCTGAGCAACCCGTGTTGCGTGCGGCGCGAGAAGTTGCGCAAGTGCACGGTTGCTTGCACATCCTCGGGGGCTTGCCACGGGTGCTGGGTTACCTGCACGGCTTCGATCGCCAGGTTCTGATCCGTGCCGCCGACGGGAAAGAGATCGAACTGCTCGAGGAAAGGTTGCGGCAGGTCGGGATCGGCAAAATCGGAGAACACAGCGACCCGGTGCACAGAGCCGGACTGGCGCCACGCGGAGATTTCTGCCAGCGCGGTGGCTAACTGGCTTTCGCTGTCGTAAGGCGCAGTGTCTTCCAACACACGCCGCGCTTGCTCACGATCGCGCGTGGCTGGCAGCAAGACTTGAAGGCGGTGCGCCACCCCAACCAGCTCGACCTCGTCTGTAGGCGCGAGCCGGTCGAGGTACTCGCGGGCCCGTGCTTGCGCAAGCTGCCAGCGCGTTTTCTCCCCTTCCCGCGCTTGCATGCTGGCACTCAGGTCCAGCACCAACAGGTGGCGGGTACCCGCTTCGTGGCTCCCCGCCTCGCTGTACGGGCGGGCGAGCGCCAAGACCAGGGCGGCCAGTGTTCCGAGCTGCAAGATCAATAGCCAGTCGCGCAGCGAGGAGCGGCGAGCCGGGGGCCTAGGCAAGGCTTGCCACAGGAACAGGGCTGGCACGGTCCGCACGCGCCGGCGGCGCTCTCGCCATGCCAACCACCACAGCAGCACGGCAAAGGAAGCAAACACGAGCGCACTTGGTTCGAGCAAACCCATCGCCAGAACCTCTACCCCTGCAGGCTCAGCACAGCAGCCTCGCTTGTACGAGTGTCTCCAGAAAACAGCGCTCGATACCGTTTGCGGTGGGAACGACGACGTGCAGCACGCCGTGCTGGGTAGAGAAGTCGCGCAGCGCTTGGACGTGCCGATCGAGCGCCTGCCGGTACAGCGCGCGACTTGTCTCGTCCCACCATACCTCGCGCTCCTCGCTGCTTT
Organism: Myxococcales bacterium; assembly: GCA_037445065.1. Lineage (GTDB taxonomy): Bacteria > Desulfobacterota > Binatia > HRBIN30 > HRBIN30 > JBBILD01. The sequence continues at coordinate 97,598 of JBBILD010000009.1, read as the reverse complement.
CGGCATCACGCAGCCGCCACTGCCGGCCGCCCTGGAAGGGCTCGCGGTCGCTGTCTGCGAGCAACTGCAGGGCCGCCACCGCCAAGCCGCGGGCGCGCAGCTGGCGCAGTGGCCCGGTGACTTGCTCCAGAGGTACGAGGAAATCGGAAAGGAAGATCACTAAACCTGGGGGCAAGTTGCGGTGAAGGAGGGCGGCGGCTGCTGCGCCAAAGTCGGTTCCTCCCCGCGCTGCTAGCTCGGAGAGGAAACGGATGGCGGACAGGAACTGCGGCCGCTGGCGCCAACGCGCGGACAGCGCGCAGCCTTCAGGCAGGGCACTGGAAAAGGCACCGAGCTGGACGGGCTCGTGCCGCCGCAGGCACACATAGGCGAGCCCGGCAGCCAGCGTGCGTGCGAAGGCGAGCTTGTCTTCGGTCGGGTCGGCGCTCATGGATTGCGAGATGTCCACGAACACGTAGGTCAGGCTTTCTTGTTCGGCGCGAAAACGGCGGATCAGAGGCTGGTCGAGGCGGGCGTACGCATTCCAATCCAGGTGACGCAGATCGTCGCCCCAAGCATATGGGCGGTAGGCGTGGACTTCGAGCCCGTGCGCGCTTTCTCGGCGGAACGGTTTGCTGCCAAGGCGGGGAGTTGAGGGCCGCGCCAGCCCGATCTGCAACCGATCCAGCTTGTGGTACCAGTCGAGCGGCAGAAGCTCGGGCGGGCGAGTGGCCGAGGTGGCGGCGGTGGAGCGGCGATGCCACCAGCGCATCGAGGCTTACCCACGCCGCACGCGTGCTCGCTCGAGCACGTGCTCGACCACGCGCCGCGCATCCACCCCATCGGCCAAAGCGGCAAAGTTCAGTACCAGGCGATGGGCGAGTGCGGAAACGGCAACTTCGTCCACATCCGCAAACGACACGTGCGGGCGTCCGTCGAGCAGGGCACGCACCTTGGCGCCGAGGAGCAGCGCCTGCCCACCGCGCGGGCTTGCGCCAAAGCTCACATAACGGTCCACAAGATCATCCTTGCCCAGCGGTGCCGGCTCGTGTTGAACGAACGGCGAGTGGCTCGGCATCGTGCCGCGCACCAACGAGGCAACGTACGCTTCGACCTGCGGCGCAACCAGCACCTCGCGCACGAGTGCCCGCAACCGCTCGATGGCGGCTTCGGCTTCCTCGGCGGAGAAGAGAGGCTCGAGCCCCGGCTCTTGCGCGCCAGTGGTGGACCACACGATGCGCCGCAACTGCTCTTGGGTAGGATACGGCAGGACCACTTTGAAGAAAAAGCGGTCGAGCTGTGCCTCCGGCAGTGGGTAGGTGCCCTCCATCTCGATCGGGTTGAGGGTGGCCATCACGAAAAACGGGCTCGGCAGTGGGTGGGTTTGCCCTGCCACCGTTACCTGCAGCTCGGCCATGGCCTCCAGCAAGGCTGATTGGGTTTTGGGCGTGGCGCGGTTGATCTCGTCGGCGAGCAAAATGTGTGTGAACAGGGGGCCGGGCTGAAAGCGGAAGAAGCGCTGTCCGTTTTCCTCCACTAGGATGCGAGTGCCGGTGATGTCGGCCGGCATCAAATCAACGGTGAACTGCACGCGCTGGAAGGTCAGATTGAGCACCCGCCCTAAGCTGCGCACGATCAAGGTCTTACCCGTGCCCGGAAGGCCTTCGATCAGCACGTGCCCACCGGCAAAAAACGCCACCAGGATGCGTTCGATACTGTCATCGAGCCCCACCACCACCCGTTTGAGTTGGGCGCGAATGCGCCCAAAAGTGTCGGCAAAGAACTGAATCTCACGTTGTGCGGGTGGGGTGGGTGACGGATGTTTCATCGTGGTTCTCCGCGCTGGTAGAGGCGACGCACTGCCTCTCGATACGGGGGCGGCACGCCCGCTTTCCACACTGGTGCCCCGCTGCCGGGGTCCGCCGTTGCCGCTGGATCCGCCAGCTCCCCCTGCGCCGCGCCGCTGACCCCGCCGTGCTGGCGAGCTACCTCCCGGTACCGCAAGCCGCTCAGGGTTACAAGCAAAGGTGGCTCCTGCGTGCGACCGACGGCTCCCATCCCGGCGCCCGGATCTGCAAACAGCCCCCCGGGGGCGCTGCCGCTTCCCGCTTGTGAGCTGCCGCTTGCGCCAGGACCGGCCGCGCTCCCGTGCTGTTCTCGTTGCGTAGATCCTTTGTTCGCTTGCTGCCCCCGCTCTGTTTGCTCACCCGCACCACGTTCTTCCGCCACCGTCTCACCTTGCAGCAGCGCCGGCGGCAAGTGGCGCGGGGGCTGCCGCGCGCTCTCTCCGGTTGCAGCCCGCCTCGGAAGAGCACTTTTGCTCTTGCCGCCCTCGCCGTGTTCATCGCCCGCACCGTCCGGAGAAGGTTCGCTTTGTTTGCTGTTCTCCGCGCTGGTGGCAAAGCGCCGCTGCCCTCCCTTTCCTGCTCCTTTCTTTCCGCCCTCGGATGAGCCCACGGAGGACGGCCCTTCTGCGTGGCCTTCCTCCCCGCTGGCTCCCTCTTCGCCTGCCTCCTCCGCTGGTGCCCAGGCACCTTGTGCAAGCTCTAGCCGGTCCTGCGCTCGCCCCCCGGCCCTCGCAGCGGCGGCAGCCGGCGCAGCCTGTGCCACCTGCGGGGGATTGGTACCTAGGGCGGTCGGCGGAGGCTGGGTCCACAGCCAAGAAGAGATTGCTGCTGCCACTGCAAACAAGGCAACGCTTACCGGCCCTTGCCAGTGGAGGGGTGCCACGGCGTTGGGCTTGCGGTCCGCACATCGCAGCAGCAGGCGGGCCACAAGCGCGGGAAACAAGCGCACCCGCGCGCGCGTGTCGCGCAGGGCGGCGAAGGTGAGCAATGCCTCGCCTAGGCCCAGCTTCTGGTCCGCCCACGCGGCCACCTGCGAGCGGCTCCACCGCTGTTCGCCCCGCCAGCCGTGGATTGCCCACGCCAACGCAGCCAGGAACGAGGTTCCCACAAGCCACTGCCAGTGCTGGCGCAAGACCGGAAGCCAAGCGGCGGCCATCCACAGCAGCGCGAGCACGGCTGCGCCCCATGCTGCGTGGTGTAGGCGATGGTCCCACAGCAAGCGGCGGCGCACCGCTCCTAGCCACTCTTCGATGCGCTCGCTTCCCAGCTTGCTCATGGGCATGGAGGTGCCTCCGGCAGACTCGAGCAGCATAGAGAACGGCTTTCGCCAGGGTCAACGCAATCCTGAATCCAGGCTTGATCGGCGGAGCTGGGGCTCGGCAGCGACTTCAATTGCGTGCGAAAATTGTCGCGCGCTATCCGTGTATCCATGGCGATTCGCTCGATGGACCCGCGCAATGGAAAGTTGATCCGCTCCTACGCACCGGCCAGCGCCGAGCAGGTGGAACGGTGCTTGGCACTGGCGGCTGCCGCTGCAGGGCGCTGGGCAGCAGCCTCTTTTGCCGAGCGTGCGCAGGTGGTGCGGGCGGTCGCCGACGGGCTCGAGCGCAATCTCGAGGAGCACGCCCGACGGATCACGCAAGAAATGGGGAAGCCGATTCGCCAGGCGCGCCAGGAGGTGGCTAAGTGCGCTTGGGCTTGCCGGTACTTTGCCGACAACGCCGAGCGCTTGCTTGCCGTAGAAAGCGTGCCCACGGAAGCTTGGCGGAGCTGGGTGCGCTTCGATCCGCTCGGGCCGCTGTTTGCGATCATGCCTTGGAACTTCCCGTACTGGCAGGTGTTCCGCTTTGCGGCTCCTGCGCTGCTGGCCGGGAACCCCATTTTACTCAAGCATGCGCCCAATGTGCCTGCCTGTGCGCTCGCCATCGAACGAGAATGGCGGGCGGCCGGAGCGCCGCGCGGAGTGTTTCAAGTCCTGCTGCTCGAAGAGCGAGACGCTGCCCGTGTCATCGCGGATGAGCGGGTGGTTGGCGTCACGCTTACAGGCAGTGACGCTGCGGGTCGGGCAGTTGCCGCGCTTGCTGGGCGGCACCTCAAGAAAACCGTGCTCGAGTTAGGCGGCTCGGATGCCTTCCTTGTCCTCGGCGACGCGCCAGTCGGGTTGGCTGCGGAGCGCGCCGCCGAGGCGCGGCTGATCAACTCGGGGCAGAGTTGCATTGCTGCGAAACGGATCATCGTGGAGAAACGCATCGCCGCCGACTTTCTCGCGGCCTTCACGGCCGCCATGGGTAAACGCCAGGTGGGCGATCCGTTTGCCGAGGAAACCGAGATCGGCCCCTTGGCTCGTGCCGACCTACGCCGGCGCCTGCATCAGCAAGTGCGCGCCTCTGTGCAGCGCGGGGCAAGGGTGTTGCTCGGTGGCAAGCCGCTGCCGGGTCCTGGGTTTTATTACCCACCCACGGTGCTGACCGCTGTGCGTCCGGGCATGCCGGCGTTCGAAGAAGAACTCTTCGGGCCAGTGGCAGCGGTGCTGGTGGCGCGGGACGCAGAGCAGGCAGTCCAACTGGCCAATGCGACGCCCTTTGGCCTCGGTGCGTCGCTTTGGACGCAAGACCTGGAACTCGCCGAGCGCCTTGCCGCGAAGCTCGAAGTCGGGGCTGTTCACGTGAACGAACTCGTGCACAGTGACCCGCGCTTGCCCTTCGGCGGCGTCAAGCGCTCCGGATACGGGCGCGAGTTGGGCAGTTACGGGATCAAGGAGTTTGTGAACATCAAAAGCGTGGTGGTGCAGAGGCTCGAAGCGTAAAAAGACACGCTTCGTTCTTACTGCCCTCGAGCGAGTTTCTTGATGTACGGAATCACGGCTCGGAGTTCGGCCTCCGCCGCCTTCTTGACCGGTTCCTTGTGCTTCTTGTTCTCGCGGATTGCCTGGACGAGCTGCGCTTCGGAACCTTGCAGGACTTTTTCGTCACCGACCAGCGAGGGCGTTTTCATGGATTTCCCGGTGGGGGTGTCGCCCTTGCCCGTCTCGCCATGGCATTTCGCGCATTTTGCTTTGTACACCTCGGCCCCGTCTTCCGCCGCCACCCCGGACGCACCTCCTGCCAGCAAGAGAAGTCCAGCGGCCAACCCCAACCACCTGCCTTGCGTATGCATGGGGTGTCTCAAGACACAGGCAGCGGTGCGAGTCAAGGACGCGGCGCGCCCCGCGGCTGCGGCCAAAATTGCGAAGAGCGCCGGCCCACATGCGAAGCGGCGAGATTCGTGGCATACTCAGCGAAATGGTGCCCAGGGAGCAGCGGCGCGAAGATTGGGGGCGGCTGGCGAGGCCGGTGACGGCTGAGGCCCCCGTCTTCTCCACCGTCCCGCTCGGGCCTGGCGTGTATGTGTTTTTCGACCGAGATGGCGCGGTGCTGTACGTGGGAAAGAGCAAGTGTTTGCGCAAGCGGCTGCAGTCGTATTTTCGCCCCGGAGCGCAGGAGCGGCGAAAGAAGTCGGCCTTGCGCAATCTCGCTGCCAGCTTTGCGGTCGAAGAAATGCCCTCCCACTTTGCCGCTCTCTTGCGCGAGATCACCTTGGTGCAAGAGCTCGCCCCGCGCCTGAACCGCCAGTACCGCCACCCGCAGCGCTACGCCTATTTTGCGGTGGATTTCCGCCAGCCGTTTCCGCGCCTGGAAGTGCGCAGCGAGGTGGAGCCGGGGCCGCGTTACTTCGGTCCGGTGCTTGCCCCGCGGCGCCTCGCAGCGGCTCTCGCAGAGGTGGCGGACGCCTTTGCCTTGCGCACCTGCGCAGACCCGTTGCCGCCCGCTGCTGAAGGGCAGAAGTGTTGGCGCTTCCAAGTGAAGACCTGCCTGGCTCCGTGCATGGGCGAGGTCAGCGCGGGAACCTACGGCGTGCGCTTGCTGCGCGCTTTGCGCGTGCTCACCGGAGGTTGGGAGAGCTTTCACCACTGGAAGCACTCGCTCGCCGGCAAGGGAGATGGCAACCCGCAGCTCAGCTTGCGCCTGGAACGGCGGCTTGCCAGCGTGGAGAAAGCGCGGCGCATGCTGCTCCTGGCCCGGTACCAGGGAGACGACGCGATCGTGGTGCAGGCGTGCCCAGGGGCTACCGGGGCCGAAGGCTGGGCGGTGCGTCAGGGAGATGTGGCCGCGCGTGCCGATCTTAGGCTTGAGGACTTCGATCGAGGCTTTGCCCGACTGTGGAGCGTGTTCGACGCGCCCCACCGCGAGCCGCAACTGGTGGACAAGGCCGACCTCGACCGGCGCTGGGCGATTTACCGGTATTTGCGCAGCGCCGAGGGACAGCAATGGAGCGTCATCGTGCGCGGCCGCGAGCGAGAGGATGTTTGGTGGGACGTACGCGCCCTGGTGCGCGCCTGCGCCGAGCAGGGGGCTTTGCTGCCACCGAACTCGAAGGCCTGTGACACCGAGGGCTCGGCGCAAGTTTGAGGGCCGTTGACTTCGCTTGTTACGCTCGCCAGCTTGGAGGGGCTCGCTCGGATCGGGGCGAGCAAAACCGTGCCCGGTTCGCGAGCTCTAGGAACGAGAAGAAAGGAGAGTCGCTCATGGATCCGAATGCGAAGAAAACCGCACTGCGCATGATCCCGTATGGCTTGTACGTTCTGACCGCGGAAAACAGCCGCGGCGAGGTTGCCGCCGCTACCGTGAATTGGGTGACCCAAGCTTCCTTCGAGCCGCCGTTGGTGGTGGTGGGGATCAAGGCTGACTCCAACGCACACGCCTTGGTGCAAGAAACCCTTGCCTTTGCCCTCAATGTTCTCGGCAAAGGGCAGCAAGCGCTTGCCTTCACCTTTTTCAAACCGGTGACCAAGGAGGGTGACCGACTCTCCGGTGAGCCCTACGAACGCGGAACCACGGGCGCGCCACTGTTGCTCAATGCGCCGGCAGCCGTCGAGTGCAAGGTGACCGACCTCATCGCGCGCGGGGATCACTCGGTGGTCGTCGGGGAGGTGGTGAACGCAGTTCTGCGGCAGGCCCCGAGCGGCCGCCCGGATGACGCGGCCCTGTGGCTCAAAGACCTCGGCGAGAAAACCTTTTACGGCGGCTGAACGTGCCGAGCGCGGAGGCCGTTCGCCTGCCCGCTTGAGCGGCGGCTCGCGGCGAGCCCGATGGCCCTGCTTCGCTGGCGCCTGGTGTTGTTGCTCGCCTTGTTGGCGGTGGTGATCACCGCTGTGTGGTACCGCTCGCGCCAGGACGCCGTGGATGGCCACACCCCGGCAGAGTACCGCGTGGTCGCGGTTGCCCCGTTTGCGCTGGCCGCAGGGGAGGATCCAGAGGGTCTCGCCTTCGGGCTGCCGCGCCTACTCGCCGCACGTATTGCCGGTAATGGTGGTTGGCGCCGGGTGGCGCCAGAGGTGGTGGCAGCCCGCAGCGGTGCTGCCGCGCCCTCGCTGCGCGAGCCCGCTGCCGCCCGCTCCCTGGCTAAGAGGCTCGCCGCACAGGCGATCGTGGTCGGTGAGTTGCGCATGACCGCGAGCACGGTGCAAGCTCGCGCGGCGTGGCTTTCCGCGGCCGAGCCAGAGGGCGAGCCGGTGGTGGTCGAAGCAAGCGGCCGGCCGGGTAAGTGGGCAGAGCTGGTAGACCGGCTAGCCGACGCCTTGTTGCAGAACCGCTTAGCCCCCGACGAGGTGCGCATCGCGCGCGTCGGTGCCGTCACGTCGTCCGACCCAGACGCCCTGCGGGCTTTCCTCGCCGGCGAGGAGCGTTTCTTTCGCGCCGAGTATCTACAGGCCCGCCTCCTCTGGCAGGAAGCGATTGCCGCTGACCCGCAGTTTGCCCTCGCCTACTTGCGCTTGGCCGAGTTGCACCGTTGGCTCGGGGAACGCGAGCTGGCGGTACAGGCGAGACAAAACGCCCTGTTGCTCAGCAATCGCCTGCCGGTGAGCGAGCGAGAGTGGCTGGAGCTCGAGCTGCTGGCCATGCGGGGCGAGGTCCGCAAAGCGCTGGACGGCTATCGGGCCTTGCTTTCGCTCGTGCCCAACGACTGGGAAGGCTGGTGCGGTTTGGCGGACCTCTATCGCTTGCAAGGCGAAGCAGCCGCGGCGCGTGAGGCGCTCGCGCAGGCAACCCACTTGTTGCCGCAACACCAGGCGCTGATCGAAGGCCGGCTTGCCCTTCCGGCGGCCGGCGCGGCGGAGGCTCCCTAGTTTCATTGCCGGTAGGGGGAGAGGGTGCGAGAATCGGGCGCCATGGAGCGGGTAGGGCCTAAGCTGACGCCGATGATGGAGCAGTATCTGCGGCTCAAGAGCGAGCACCCCGATGCGCTGCTCCTGTTTCGCTTGGGAGATTTTTACGAGCTGTTTTTCGAGGATGCGGAAACGGCGGCGCCCATCTTGGACGTGGTCCTGACCACACGCAGCCGCAAGGATGAAGTGCCCATCCCCATGTGCGGGATTCCGCACTTCGCTGCGCAAAGCTACATCGCCAAGTTGCTCGCCGCTGGCTTCAAGGTGGCGATTTGCGAACAGATGGAAGACCCAGCCACCGCGCGCGGCTTGGTAGAGCGCGCGGTGGTGCGCGTGGTCACTGCCGGTACGGTGGTCGAAGAGGAATGCCTCGATCCGCGCCTGCCGAACTACTTGGCCGCTGTGCAGCCTAGCGCCGAGAAACGGGAACTCGCCCTGGTGGAACTCTCGACCGGGGAATCGTACCTGCTGAGTCTGGGAGAGGAGGCGGAACTGTGGGAGGAACTCCGCGTTTGGGCGCCGCGCGAGGTGTTGCTCGCTGAAGGAGAGCAAGCTTGGGCGGAGGCGCTGCGCCGCTGCTTGCCCAGTGTAAGCGTAAGCTTTGTAGAGCCGGATTCCTTTTCGGCTGCGGTGGCGAATTGCTGGGCGGCAAAGCAGCAAATCGAGCTGGCCGCCGGCACCCCTGCGCTGGCAGCCTTGGGAGCAGCGCTTGCCTATCTCGAACGCACGCACCGAGCGGGCCTCGGTCATTTCCGGCCTCCGGAAGTGTTCGACCGCAAGGCCCAGCTCTCCCTCGATGCGGCCACCCAGCGGAACTTGGAATTGTTCGCCACCTTTCGCGGCGAGCAGCGCGGTTCTCTCTTGTGGGTGCTCGATCGCACCCGCACCGCCATGGGCAGCCGCTTGCTCCGCCGCTGGCTGCTTGCGCCGCTGACCGACCCGGTTGCCATCGGGGCGCGGCTCGACGCGGTCGAAGAGCTGCGGGAGCGAAGCTCGTGGCGGCGGGATCTGCAGCGCTTACTGGCCACCCTGGGCGATCTCGAGCGGCTCAACAGCCGGCTAGGTTCACGGCGCGTGCAGCCCCGGGATCTCGCCGCTTTGCGCCACGCGCTCGAGCAAGCTGCTGCCTGCCAGCGCGAGTTGCAAGACGCGGGCGCCCGCCTGCTCGGCCAGTGTGCGGCCGAAATCGAAGCCCTGCCCGAGGTCGTCGAGGAACTGAAGCGGGCGCTGGTAGACGAAGTACCGGCGCAGTTGCACCAGGCGCCCCTGATTCGCCCGGGTTTCGATCCGGTCGTGGATGAACTGCGCGGCCTGGCACAAAGTGGCAAGCAGTTTATCGCGGAACTCGAGGCACGGGAGCGGCAGCGCACCGGCATCGGCTCGCTCAAGGTACGCTTTAACAACGTGTTCGGGTACTACATCGAGGTCACCAAGCCCAACTTGCACTTGGTACCGAGCGACTACCGCCGCAAGCAAACCACTGCCAACGCGGAGCGCTTTGTGACCGAGCAGCTCGAAGAGTACGAGCGGCGCGTGGTCGGCGCCGAGGAACGGCTGCGCGCCCGCGAGGCGGAATTGTTTGCGCAGTTGCTGGAACGCGTGTGCGCGCATCAGGCCGCGCTGGCGCGTACGGCACAAGCACTCGCCCGGCTAGATGTATTGTGCTCGCTGGCCGAGGTGGCTGAGCAGAACCGTTACGTGCGGCCCAAACTCGATCGCAGCCGCCGGTTGTGGATCCGGGAAGGGCGCCACCCGGTGGTCGAAGCCATGGCTGGCCGCCAGGGCTTTGTTCCCAACGACTGCGAACTCGACCCCGAGCGCGTGCAGATGGTCACCCTCACCGGCCCGAACATGGCCGGTAAGTCCACCTACCTGCGGCAAGTGGCATTGATCGTATTGCTGGCTCAAATGGGCAGCTTCGTTCCCGCCGCCGAGGCTCACCTTGGTGTGGTGGACCGCTTGTTCACCCGCGTCGGCGCTGCCGACAACTTGGCCGAAGGCGAATCCACGTTCATGGTCGAGATGAAGGAAACGGCCCACATCTTGGCGCACTTGAGCCCCCGCAGCCTGGTGATCCTCGACGAGATCGGTCGTGGCACGAGCACCTTCGACGGCATTTCGATCGCCTGGGCAGTGGCGGAGTACTTGCACGAGTCGAAATTGCGGCCCCTGGTATTGTTCGCCACCCACTACCACGAACTCACCGATCTGGCGCGGCTGTTCCCGCGCATCGCCAACTTCTCGGTGGCCGTGCGCGAATGGAAGGGCGAGGTGATGTTTTTGCGCCGCATCGTCCCCGGTCCGGCCAGTAAAAGTTACGGAATCGAGGTCGCCCGCCTCGCCGGCGTGCCCGAGGCGGTGATCCGGCGCGCGCGCGAGATCCTCCACAACCTGGAGCAAGGGGAACTCGACGCGGCAGGCCAGCCGCGCTTGGCGCGCAGCGGTGAGACCGAGGTGGGGCAAATGCCCTTGTTCGAAGACCCGGGAGAACGCCTGGCGGAGGAACTCGCCGGGCTCGAGGTGGAGCGGCTGACTCCCGTAGAAGCGCTAGTCAAGCTCGACGAATTCGTGCAACAGGCGCGCCGCTTGGCGCGCAAACGCTGAGAGGAGGTCTCTTTGCCCTTGCGCCCGCGGCGCCAAACGGTAGACAATGCCTCAACCATCCATGCATCAAGCGTTGCAGGCGCAAGCGGAGTTCGAGCAGCCAGCGAGCGAAGCGCTGTTGCTCGAAGGGCAGGACTGGGGGCTCAGCGCCCGGCAGTTCCTCGACCGTACCCGCGAGCGTTTGTTCGACTGGCACCGCCGCGGCGCTTCGGGCGCAGCGGTGGTGCAGGCGTACACCCGCGCCATGGATCAGTTGATTTGCGTCCTCTTCGAACGTGCCGTGCAAGAGGCGCAAGAACGCTTCGGGCGGCTCGACCAGCGCTGTGCACTCGTGGCGCAAGGGGGATACGGCCGCGCCGAACTCAACCCGTACTCGGATTTGGACCTCTTGTTCCTGTACCCGTACAAAAGCGATCCGTTCGTCGAGTACGTGGCTGAGCGGATCCTGTACGTTTTGTGGGACGCACGCCTCACCGTGGGCCACGCACTGCGCAACGTGCGCGAGTGCGTGAGCCTCGCCAATCAGGACTTCAAGGTGAAGACCGCGTTGCTCGATGCGCGGCAGATTTGTGGGGATGCGGAGTTGTACCGCGACTTTGCGTTGCGCTTCGAACGAGAGGTGTTGAACCGGAACGCGGAGCGCTTCTTTCGCGACGTGTTGGCCGAGATCGAGGCTCGCCACCATCGTTACGGCGATTCGGTTTACTTGCTCGAACCCCACGTCAAAGAGGGCCAGGGCGGCTTGCGCGAGCTGCACTCGGCGCTGTGGATGGCCAAGGTCAAGTTCAAGACCAACCGCTTGGCCGAACTCGTGCAAAAGGGAGTCCTGAGCGAACGCGAGGAAGAGGAGATCGAAGGCGCGCGAGATTTCTTGTTTCGGGTGCGCAACTCGCTGCACTTCTTAGCGCGCCAGCACCAGGACCAGCTCACCTTCGAGTATCAGGAGGAAATCGCCCCCCTACTCGGCTTCCGCGACTCGCCGGCACTCAAGGGTGTCGAGCAGATGATGCGGCGGTACTATTTGGCGGCCTCCACCTTGGAACGCTTTCTCGCGGACATGACCGAGCGCTGCAGCCCGCCCCGCCGCTCGGTGTTTTCCTTTGGCTGGAACCGGGCCCGCCGCTTGCGTCCGGGAGTGGCGATCGTGCAAGGGCTGTTGAACGTCACCGACGCACGCATCCTCGAGGAGGACCCAGTCAACCTCCTGCGCATCTTTCATGACGCGCAGCGCCATGGCGTGGAAGTCTCCCACGCCTCGCGGCGGTTGGTGCGGCATCTCGCCCATCTCATGGACGAGCGGCAGCGGGTGCGACCCGAAGCGGTGGCCACGTTCAAGGAAATCTTGCGCGGTCGCAACGTGGCGCAGACCTTGCGCGCCATGCATCAAGCCGGGGTTTTGGGCGCGTTTCTTCCCGAGTTCGGTGCCCTCACCTGCATGGCGTTGCACGACGCGTATCACATTTACACCGTAGACGAGCACTCCCTGCGCGCGGTGCAAGAACTCGAGTGGTTGCGTGCCGGCAAGTACCAGGAGATGGTGCCGCTCCTCACCCACGTGATGCGTGACATCGACCGGCACGACCTTCTGCTCCTCGGCATGCTGTTGCACGACATCGGGAAAGGCCGCGGTGGCGGCCACTCAGAACGGGGTGCCGCGATGTGTAGCGCGATTGCGGCGCGGCTCGACTTGAACCCGGATGAGGCCGAACAGGTGCGCTTCTTGGTCGCGCACCATTTGAACATGTCGCACCTGGCACAGCGGCGCGACATCCATGACCCGCGCCTCATCCTCGATTTCGCTGCACGGGTCGGAACGCTGGACAATCTCAAACGGCTCTATTTGCTCACTTTTGCGGATATGCGGGCGGTGGGGCCGAAGATCTGGAACAGTTGGCACGATATGTTGCTCGCCGAACTCTACCTGCGCACCGCAGAGGCGTTCGAACGCGAAGCCATGATCGAGCAGGACTACCACGAGCGGGCAGCCCGCATTCGTGCGCGCGTGGCCGCTTCTTCCAAGGTGCCTGCCGCCGTGCGCGACCGCTTCTTGGCGGAAATGCCCGAGCGCTACTTCTTGAGTACGACCGAGGAGACCATCCTGCACCACCTCGAGCTGTTCGACCGCTATCGCGAGGGTGACCTGGTGTGCGAGGTGCGCCACTTTCGCGAACGCGCCTTTAGCGAGTGGACCGTCATTACCCGCGACCAGCCTGGCTTGTTCGCGCGCATCACCGGCGTGTTGCTCGCCCAAGGGATGAACATCCTCACCGCGAACATCCACACGAGTTCGAGCGGCTTCGTTTTGGACGTATTTCGAATCTCCCACGGAGATCAGCCCGAAGTGGTGATGCGCGCCGAGCGCTGGCAGCGCGCGGAGGACAACTTGCGGGCAGTGCTAGCCGGGCAAGTGGACGTCGAAGAACTCGTGGAACGTGCCCGCCCGTCCTTGGCCTTGCCGCGGCGCTACGTGCCCAAGGTGCCGACCCAGATTGACGTGGACAACGAAGTCTCGGCTCACTACACGGTGCTCGACGTCTACACCCACGACCGCGTGGGCTTGCTGTTCACGATTACCAACACGCTGTTTCACGTGGGTCTCTCGATTCACATCGCTAAGATCACCACCAACGTGGATCAGGTGCTGGACGTGTTTTACGTCACCGACCAAACCGGCCAAAAGATCACCGAGCCGAAGGAAATCGAACGCATTCGAAGCGAACTCTACGCGCGCTTGAGCGAGGACTCGGGGAGCGTGGCTGCGGCTGGGTAAGCCATGGCTAGGGGCAAGCGCGAGCTGGGCTGGGACGAGGCGGTGGATCGCTTCCTGACCTTCCTGGCTACCGAGCGAGGTTGCTCGAAGGCCACCTTGGAAGCCTACGCGCGCGACTTGCAGCGCTTGCTCCGCCACGCCGAGCAGCGGGGCAAAACCTCGCTGCAGGCCCTCTCGGGGGCGGATTTGCAGAGCTTCGTGGACGCGTTGCACCAAAGCGGCCTTGCGGCCCGCTCCCGGGCGCGGGTGCTCTCCGCAGTGCGCAGCTTCTGCCGCTTCGCTCAGCGGGAACAGTGGCTGGCGGGGGACTTCCGGCGCGACCTGCCGCTACCCAAGTTGCCCCAACTGTTGCCGAAGGCAGTGTCGGTGCAAACGGTGGAGGAACTCCTGGCCACCCAACCGGACGACGACCTCGCCCTGCAGCGCGACCGTGCCTTGCTCGAACTCGTGTACGCAGCCGGCCTGCGCGTTTCCGAGGCGGTGTCCCTGCGTTTGGAGGGCATCAACCTGGAGGCGGGCTTTGTGCGCGTGATCGGCAAGGGTCGCAAGGAGCGAGTGGTGCCGATCGGGCGCTATGCGCGCGAGCGGCTGGCACACTACCTCCAGCAGGTCCGCCCGCGTCTGGCCCGGCCAGGGTCGAGCCCGTACCTGTTTCTTTCCCGTCGTGGCCGGCCGCTGCGCCGCACCCACGTAGCGCGTCGCCTGGCGCAACTGGTCCAGCGCTTGGGCTTGGCAGAGAAGCTCACACCGCACACCCTGCGCCACTCGTTTGCGACGCACTTGGTCCAAGCCGGAGCCGACCTGCGCGCCGTGCAGCTCATGCTCGGGCATGCCGACATCGGTACCACGCAGATTTACACCCAGGTCAGCAGCGAGCACTTGCGGCAAGTGCACCGCAAGTTCCATCCGCGCGGTTGAGCCGAGCGGTAACGCCCGCAAACGCTGCCGACTCCCCCACCCACCGAAGCGCTCCCGCTTTTCTCCTTCAGCGCTCGCCGCAGCGAAGCTCCACGGTGTTCTCCATGGCCACTTCGCGGTATCCGAGGGAGAGGAGTGAGACCTGCGGGTCAATGTCCGGAGAGTAACAGAGGACTTGGTCGCAGTGGGGATCTTGCAGGTCGGTCACGCGCCGCACCCGCGGGTAGAGGTGGTAGGCCCGGTCCACTAGACCACCCGGTCCGTACACCTCCGCCCACGGGTCGTTGCTGGTAAAAATGCACACCGGCCGCCCGCGGAAGCGCTGCGACGCTTCTACGACGCCGTCGAGCAACGTGTACCCGATCCGCCCGGGCTGCATCCGATACGCAAGGTCGTACACGCCGAGGCTAGCCCACAGCCCCAGCAAGGGCACCGCAACGGCGGCCGAGCGCAAGGAGCGGGCAATGGGCAAAAGCGCAAAGGCGGTAGCGAAGGGGATCAGAAAGAGCGCGCGCTTGACCGACACGCTCAGATACGGGCCTTGCGCAAAAGCAAGGAACAACACGTTTGCGAACCAAAGCGCCACCACCGCCCGCACCGGGCCTGATCGGCGTGCCTGCCAAAGGGCGACCACGACCCCGATCACGAACAGCCAGCGGAAGCCGGTGGGTAGCTGCGGGCCGAAAGCGCCAGCACTTTGGTACTGGGAGGCAAACGGGAAAGTGAGAGCCTCGAACAAGAGAAGGGCATGATTCGGTTTCCCTTCTGGTTCGGCAAGAACCAGACTGAACATGTTTGCCGCTTCCCCGTGCCAGATCTGCAGCCAGAGCGGCAGGGCAATCAAAGCCTGGGTGAGGGCGGCCAAGGCCCACTCGGACCATCGGCGCCAGCGCCCCAACACGCTGGCGCTCAAGTAGGCCCACAGGAGAATTCCGGTCGGCCACGAGCTTTGCGTCAGGTACCACATGAGGCCCGTGGCAACCCCGAAGCAGAGCCACGCCCGGCGGTCATTCGGTGCGCGTTCGATCCACAGCGCCGCGGCCCAGGCGGCAAAGGCAATCGCGATCCCGTCGAGCAGCGGGTAGCTGATGTAGGTGTGGACGAGCATGACCGAGGTGGTCATGCTGCCCAGCGCAACCGCGAGCCCGAAGTCCGGCGAGAACAAGCGGGCAAACACCGTGTAAATCGCGGCCAGGCAGGCAAGCCCAGTAAGGACCTGGCCGAGCCGGTGCCAGCTCACGGTAGGCTCCACTAGCCACATGAAGAAGTTGTGAAGGCTTGCTTGCCCGTAGGAAAACTGCGCCACGCCGAGCGCCGAAAGCAAGCTCCGTTGCGGCCCGTACTCGGCGAGCACGACTCCTTGATCGAACCACGAAAGAGAATCCCCCGCCGCCACCCAGCGCCAGTCGGTCACCCACGGCAAAAGCGCAAGGACGTAAGCCGCGTAGATCCCGTATGGCTGTGGGAGCCGAGAATGTTCCTGGAGCGGGGCCTGCCAAAAGGCGAGTACGAACAAGACCCAAGCTCCCAGCCAGCTTGCCTCGGTGGGAAGGTCGAACCTGGACGGGTCGAAGCGCGCAAGAAAGAGGCCGTACAGAGTAAGAGCTGGTAGGGCGAGAACGATCCGTGCTCGCATCGCCGGCATCTTATGCCCGCGCCAGTAGGGCTGAGCAAGGTACGGCGTCGCGTTCCCTCAGGCATGCTCGCTCGCCGATGGCGCCCCGCGCTGGCGCGGCCAGCGGATCAGGATCGGCGGCGGGTGCAAGGTGCGGCTCGGTCCGTTTCTGTGGCTTGCCTGCGCCGCTTCTGCTAGCCGAGCGCCAGTGAGCGCCGCATTGCTGGAGAATGTCCTGGTCTGGGCCGTGCCGGTCTTGGTGGGGGTGATTTTGCACGAAGTGGCGCACGGCTGGGTCGCCTACCGGCTCGGCGACCCCACTGCCAAGCAAGCCGGCCGCCTCACGCTCAATCCGCTGCCGCACGTGGACCCCATGGGCACCGTGGCGCTGCCCTTGTTTCTACTCGCCGTTAACTCGCCGTTCCTGTTTGGGTACGCACGCCCGGTCCCCGTGAACTTCGCGCGCTTGCGTTCGCCGCGGCGGGACATGGTGTTGGTGGCGGCTGCTGGCCCGGCAACGAACCTGCTCTTGGCAACGGCTTTTGCGGCGCTTTTGGAAGCAGCAGCCGAGCCGGGAGTTCCGATGCGCGAGCAAGGGCTGGTAGCACAAATCGCTTTGCGCGGGGTACTGATGAACGTGGTGCTGGCGGTGTTCAACATGCTTCCAGTCCCGCCGCTCGATGGTGGCCGGGTGGTGGCCGGCCTGTTGCCTCCCAGCCTGGCCACGGGTTACGCGCAGCTCGAACGCTTCGGGCTGCTGGTGGTGGTTGTGTTACTGGTCAGCAACGTGGCGAGTGCGGTAATGAATCCGGTGGTGCGGGCGATTCTTGGCTGGTTGTTGGGGTGAGGAGGAGATGGAGACCATCGTAAGTGGAATGCGACCCACGGGCCGCTTGCATCTGGGCCACTGGCATGGCGCGTTGCGCAATTGGATCCGGCTGCAGGAGAGCGGCGCCCGGTGCTTTTACTTTGTGGCTGACTGGCACGTGCTCACCACCCGCCCCGAAGATGCGCACGAGGTTCGCCAGCACAGCTTGGAGATGGTCACCGACTGGATCGCTGCCGGGCTCGACCCGGAGCGGGTCGTGCTGTTTCGCCAGTCGGCAATCAAACAGCACGCGGAGCTGCATTTACTGCTCTCTATGATCACTCCCACCCCGTGGCTGATCCGCAACCCTACGGTGAAGGAGCAAGCGCGCGACTTGGGCTTGGTCAGCTCGGAGGAAGAAAGCGAATTGCTGACCCTGAGCTACGGCCTCTTGGGTTACCCAGTTCTGCAAAGCGCGGACATCTTGATCTACAAGGCCAGCAAGGTGCCGGTCGGCGCCGACCAGGTACCGCACATCGAGCTCACGCGCGAGATTGCCCGCCGCTTCAACCACCTGTACCGCCCCGTCTTCCCGGAGCCCCAAGCGCTGGTCACCGAAGCTCCGCGTGTGCCCGGGTTGGACGGTCGCAAGATGAGCAAGAGTTACAACAACGCGGTGTGGCTGCGCGATAGCCCGCAAGAGGTGGACCGGAAGCTCTCCCGCATGATGACCGATCCGCGCCGCGTGCGCCGTACCGATCCCGGGGAACCTGAGGACTGCCCCGCGTTCCAGCTTCACAAGATCTACTGCACGCCTGAGGAGATTGACTACTGCACGCGCGGTTGCCGGACCGCCAGCATCGGCTGCCTCGAATGCAAGAAAATCATGATTCGCCACGTGAT
This sequence comes from Myxococcales bacterium, assembly GCA_037445065.1. Taxonomy (GTDB): domain Bacteria; phylum Desulfobacterota; class Binatia; order HRBIN30; family HRBIN30; genus JBBILD01. The sequence continues at coordinate 79,949 of JBBILD010000009.1, read as the reverse complement.
CGAGGACTTGGCGCCCATGGCGGAACGGCGGGAGGCGCTCGAGGCTAAAGCGGGCTGGGTAGAGGAAATTTTGGAGCGCGGACAGGCACAAGCGGGCGCGGTAGCCGAAACGACCATGCAAGAGGTGCGCGAGGCGGTTGGGTTGGGCGAATGAGCGAGGGCAGTGTTTTGATTGGCGAGCAACTGCCGCTGCCGCTCTATCGGGTCAAGCTCGAAGTCTTCGAGGGCCCGCTGGATCTCTTGCTGCATCTAATCAAAAAGAACGAAGTGGAGGTCACGGACATCCCGGTTTCGGTCATTACCGAGCAGTACCTGCAGTACTTGGACCTGCTCCGCGAGTTGCGCTTGGATGTCGCTGGCGAGTTTCTGGTGATGGCCGCCACCTTGCTGCTCCTGAAATCGCGCATGCTCCTGCCGAGCAGCGATGAAGAAGAGGCCGAGGAGCCGGACCCTCGCCGGGAACTCGTGCAACAACTGCTCGAATACCAGCGCTACCGCGACGCGGCCCTGGCACTAGCGGAGCGGCCCTTGTTGCAGCGCGATGTGTTTGCGCGGCCCCCTACCCGCCCGGACGGGTTGGAGCCAGTGAGGGCGCGGCTTGCCGTGAGTCTGTGGGATTTGGTAGCGGCACTGCAGGCGGTGCTGGAGCGGCGCCGCGTGCCGCCGCCGCCACAAATCGAAGCCGAGCCCGTGTCGGTGCGCGCTTGCGCGGAGCAGTTGCTCGCTCGTTTGCGCGCAGCCGCAAAGCTCCACTTCGACGATTTGTTCGAAGCCGAGGCCTCGCGTGCCGTGATCATCGGCACGTTTCTCGCCCTGCTCGAGCTGATCCGTCTCGGCGCCGTGGTGGCATTTCAGGAGGCCCATAGCGGCCCGATCGAACTCGAATACCGCCACGATGAGGTGGAGTGGTTGCGTCTGGAGGAATGGGAGTCTCGCGCGGAGGGGGCCGGCAACGACGCCCCTGGCTTTGCGCAGGATCGCGCCCGATGACCGACACTCAGCAAGGCAACACACACACGCCTGCCAGCGAGCCCGCGGCACCTTCCTCTTCTCCCGCAGCGGGGCAGGAGCGGGATGCGCGGACACTCGCGTATATTTTGGAGAGTGTGCTGTTTGCGGCCGGCGAGCCACTTAGCTTGCGCCAGCTCGCGGAGATCCTCGACGGGGTCAGCGAGCGTGCCGTTCAGGAGGCCTTGGACCTCTTGCGCCAGGATTACCGACCGGGCGCACGCGGCATCCATTTAGTCGAGGTTGCGGGAGGGTTTCAGTTTCGTACGGCGCGCGAGAACGCCCCGTGGGTACGGGCCTTGTTTGCAGAAAAGCCGCCGCGCCTCAGTCGCGCCGCGCTCGAAACTCTGGCCATCGTCGCCTATCGGCAACCGATCACCAAGGCGGAAATCGAAGCCATCCGCGGGGTGGACACCGACGGCCCCCTACAAAACCTCTTGCAACGCGGCTTGATCCGCGTGGCCGGTCGTAGAGACACTGTGGGCCGTCCGCTGCTCTACGCGACCACGCCCGAATTCCTCGAGACGTTTGGGCTCAAGAGTCTGGATGACCTGCCGCCCCTTCCCGAGGGCAGTGAACTGCCCCAGGTTCCGGAGCTACCGTTCATGGACAACCCACCCGAGAGAGATCCGCATGAAAAACACGAAGGCAGCCAAGCCACGTCCGCCGAGCCCCCCACAGGAGCGAGCCAGCCGAGCACCGCGGCCGCGGCAAGCGGCGCAGGAGCAGAGGCTACAGAAGATTCTGAGCCAGGCGGGCCTGGCTTCGCGCCGCGAAGCGGAACGGTGGATTCTTGACGGCCGCGTGCGCGTGAACGGCCGCGTCGTCACCGAACTCGGCTTCAAAGCCGATCCCTGGCACGACCGAATCACCGTGGACGGCAAACCGGTCCGCCCTCTGGGTGAACTCGTTTACGTCATGCTGCACAAGCCGGTAGGAACCGTGACCACCATGTCCGACCCGCAGGGGCGTCCTACGGTGCGCCAGCTCCTCCCCAAGCTGCGGGCACGGGTCTATCCTGTGGGGCGACTCGATTACCATTCTTCCGGTTTGCTCCTGTTCACCAACGATGGCGAACTGGCCTTGCGCCTCTCGCACCCGCGCTACGGTGTCGAAAAGGTGTACCAAGTGAAGGTCAAGGGCACGCCGAGCCGCGAAACGCTCGAGCGCCTGCAACACGGCGTGCGCTTGCCAGACGGGATCGCCAAGGTCAACGCGGTGCGCATCTTGCGCACGAGCGGCGCCAAGTCGTGGCTCGAGGTGCGCTTGAGCGAGGGGAGAAAGCGCGAGATTCGCCGCTTGTGCGAAGCTGTGGGTCACGATGTGGAAAAGCTCAAACGCGTCGCCATTGGTCCGTTGGCGCTGGGCTCCCTGCCTCCCGGAGGCAGCCGCTTGCTGAGTCCGCAGGAAGTTGCGGCACTGCGCCGTTCGGTGGGGCTGCCCACGTTTTGAAGCCCCCTCTGCGCCCGGCGTGCAAACCGGGGCCGTTCTGACCGTAGACGTTGCGGCTCTTCGTTCAGCCTTCCCCAAGGTGGGTACGTTCCGCGTCTGCCGAGGCCGTTCGCAAGGCGCTGGTTTGCGCTTGGTGGTCACCACGCCGCACCACGGACGGCCACAAGGGTCGCACCGACCGCGCGAGCTGCGTCGTGCCCGGCCAGGGGGGTGCCCCGCGGGGCACGTTCGCCGCGCTCGACCTGCCCGATGCGACCTGCCCGAGCGGCGGTGCTCTGCCTTGTTCGAACCTCCTCGCCATGCCAAGCAGGGGGAGCGAGGTGGAATCCATGCGGGTGGTGTATTTCGACGCCATTGCGGGGGTGAGCGGTGACATGACCGTGGCGGCGCTGCTCGCCCTGGGCGTGCCGTGGGAAGAGCTCAAGGCCTTGCTCGCACACCTGCCGCTCGGCAGCTACGAGCTGCATACCTACACGCGCAAGCTGCACGGGCTGGAGGCACGCTGTTTCGAAGTGCTGCCCGCACACGGCCACCCGCATCACCTGCACCGGCGCTGGCGCGACATCCGTGCCCTCCTCGAAGGCGCCGGGCTGCCGGCTGGCGTACGCAGTCGCGCTGTACACGTCTTCCAAAAGCTCGCCGAAGCCGAAAGCAAAGCGCACGGCGTGCCGCCTGAAGACGTGACGTTCCACGAGGTCGGTGCGGTAGACTCGATTGTGGATATCGTGGCAGCCAGCTTTGGCTTCGAGTATCTCGGCGTGCAGCGCTGTTACGTATCGGAACTGCCACTCGGGCGCGGTCTGGTGCAAAGCCAGCACGGCCCGTTGCCGGTGCCGGGCCCCGCCGCCCTCGAGCTGTTGCGCGGTTACCGGGTGCGCTTCGAGGAAGGCAGTGGAGAATTGGTGACGCCCACGGGTGCCGCCTTGGTTGCCGCCTTTGCGCGTCCCCAGCCGCCGCCCGCCTTGCGTCCCTTGGCCACAGGCTACGGTGCAGGCAAACGCGAGCTGCCGGATCGCCCGAACGTGTTGCGCTTGGTCTTGGCCGAGGAAGCGAGTCTCGGCCGCCACGAAGAAACGCTGGTGGTCGAAACCAACCTCGACGATCTCTCCCCACAGTGGTTCGAATGGATCGTGGAGCGGCTCTTCGCGGCCGGAGCACGCGATGTATGGCTGACCCCGGTGCAAATGAAAAAAAGCCGCCCCGGCTTTGTCCTTTCCGCACTCGCCGACGCCAGTGCCCACGCGCAAGTGGTGGAGGCGATGCTGGAGGAAACGCCGACCCTCGGTGTGCGCACCTATGCGGTGCAGCGCCACGTGTTGCCGCGCGAGCAGCGGTTGGTAAGCACGCGCTTCGGTGAGATTCGCATCAAGGTGGCGCACACACCGCGCGGCCGTACCCGCGCAGTCCCCGAGTACGAGGACTGCCGCCAGGCTGCAACTCGAGCCGCGGTGCCGCTTGCAGTTGTGTACGCCGCAGCGCTGGAGGCGATTCGCCAGCAATGGCCCGACGCCAACAGCCAAGATAGCTAGTTGGCGGGACGTGCCGAGGAGAGGACGGCGGTGCGGGAAGCGAGCCTGGTGCTAGCCATTGATCTCGGCACGAGTGCGGTGAAAACCGCGCTCGTTTCCTTGGCCGGGGAAGCGCTGGCGGTGGAGACTCGCCCCATCCGTACCCGCTTGCTACCTGGAGGCGGTGCCGAGCAGGACCCAGAGCAGTGGTGGGAGGCCACCTGTGACGCCGCCCGTGCCACCGTAGCTGCCGTTCCGCAAAGCGCAGAGCGTACCATTGCCGTGGCATGCACCACACAGTGGGCGGTTACGGTGCCAGTGGATCGCTCCGGCCACCACCTCGGGCCCGCCATTTCTTGGATGGATTCGCGCGGTGCCCCATATGTTCGGCGCGCGGTGAGCGGCTTCCCGCAAATCATGGGGTATCAGGTCTACAAGCTTTGGCAGTGGGTCCGCCTGACCGGCGGCTGCCCGAGTCGCGCCGGAGTGGATGGCTTCGCCCACATTTTGTTCCTCCAACACGAACGACCGGAGATCTACCGGGCTGCGCACAAGTTCGTGGAGCCCATGGACTACTTGAACGCGCGGCTTACCGGAAAAGTGGCTGCCTCCTTTGGCACCATGTTCCCGTACTGGCTTACGGACAATCGCGACCCGCATCGCATTGCATACCACCCGCAATTGCTGGCCTGGTCTGGGATCGACCCGGAAAAGCTTCCACCCCTCTATCCGGTGGGCTCGGTGGTCGGCGAACTTCTCCCTGAGGTGGCCGAGCAACTCGGACTCTCCCCGCGCATCCCAGTGGTGGCGGGCTCCTGTGATGGCCAAGCTGCGGCGCTGGGAGCTGGATCGGTGCAAGACTTTGCCGGCTACTTTTACGTTGGCAGCACCGCGTGGATGAGCTGTCACGTGCCGCGCAAAAAGACCGATTTGCGCCACATGCTCACCACCATGCCGGCGGCGCTCCCCGGCCGTTACGTGGTGATGGCGGAACAGGGCATGGCCGGGCGCTTTCTCGAAGTGATCAAGGACAACGTATTGCTTCCTGCCGGCGACCCAGCGGTCGCGTTTCCGAACGACGTATACGGCTACCTCAACGAACTAGCCGCCAGTGTCGCGGCGGGTAGCGAAGGCGTGCTGTTCACTCCTTGGGTGAATGGCATTTTGGTTCCCGCCGACGACCCGTTCACCCGCGCCACCTTGGCCAACTTCACGCATCGCACCACCCGCGCCCACTTGGTGCGCGCCGTGTTCGAGGGGGTCGCTTTCAACTTGCGCTGGCTGCGCGAACACGTGGAGAAGTTCGTCGGGCAGCCATTCCCGAAGCTGCGCTTCATTGGCGGCGGGGCGATGTCGGACCTGTGGTGCCAAATGTTCGCAGACGTGCTGGGCGTGCCCATCGAGCGGGTGGCTTCGCCGCGGGCTGCGAACGCCGTGGGTGCGGCCTTGGCTGCGTTTTTCGCGCTCGGGCGTGCTTCCCTCGAGGACCTCGAGCGAGCCGTGCGCGTTGACCGAACCTTCGTGCCGGACGACAAGCGCCGCGTCGAGTACGACCGTTGCTATGCCGAGTTCCGCCACCTCTACCGCCTGCTCAAGCCCACTTACCGCCGGTGGAACCGCGGCCGCGCAAAGAGGCAGCGGCTGATTCCAGCGGAAAACCGATGAACGGCCTCAGTGCGTGACGCGCGGAATGTCGGTCGCAGCGTGGATGGGGCCGAACGCTGCTTCGTAGCGGGCGATGTTCTCCTCGATGGCGCGCAAGATGCGCTTCATGTGCTCGGGCGAGGTGATGACCCGCGCCCGCAGGTTCGCCACCATTTCTCCCTGTGGGCTCCGCTGCGGTTGCACGAACAGGAAATCGAGAATGAACTCCTCCTTCCGGTGGCTGATCATCATCAAGTTCGAGTACACGCCACTGGCTTGTTGCGGGTCAATTTGGATTTGGATCTTTTCGGTCAGGGCTGCGGTTTTCTTCTCATCCGCCATGGTGTTCCTCCTCGATTGCGCGTGGAATCCTTGGCTCATCTAACGGGAATCCGGCCAGCGTGCAGCGCTCGCCTGGCACGCGGCTGCCGCGCACGTGCGGTTCCCCCGCTTCACCCGACCGGCACGCGCAGGACGCTTTCGAACCAACGCGCAATTCGGCCGGCGATATCGCGGTACACGGTTGCTTGGCTTTTGCCGAGCGAGCGGGGCAGTACAAACGAGTGGTCCCCGCCCTCGATGATTTCCAGCGCCGCTGCGCAGCCGCTTTCTTCCTCCCAGCTCACCAGCGCTGCGCGCAAAAGGTCGAGTTGGCACAAGGGGTCGCGTGTTCCTTGGATAAAGAGCATGGGAACGCGAATACGCGACCAGTGCGCGGTGCGTACTTGCTGGGGCCGGCCGGCTGGATGGAGCGGGTAGCCGAGAAACACAAGACCACGGGTACGCTCGCCGGCGGCCACCAAGTGAGAGGCCACCCGCCCGCCGAGCGACTTGCCCCCCAGCACCAGCGGTTGTTTGGGGCCGAACACAGAACGGACGCGTTCGACCACGCAGCGATAGGTTTCCTCCAGCACCGGCATCGCATCCGGCGCTGTGCGTTTGTGCTGGCGGTAAAGAAAATTGAACGTCACACACGCAAGCCCATCTGTTGCCAGTAGGCGCTGAAGCTCCACGAGGAGCGGGGTGTCCATGTCGTTTCCCGCACCGTGGGCGAGCACCAGAACCGCAGACGCGAAGGGCAGCGGCCGTGCGGGGGCGAGCGCCCGCAGGCGCACGCTGCCGAGTTTGGGAATCTCGACCCATTCCGTGCGGGTGTGGACCGCGGTGCTCATCTCCCCTTTGGGCCTGCCCGAAGGCGAGCCCGGGCAAGGTATGCCCGAACGGAAGTGGCTTAGGCAAGCGTTTCGGATGTCTGTCTCGCGGCGCGCTCGAGGCGGTCGTTGATCGCCAGACCCAAACCCGAAGCTGGTACCCGCGTGGCCACGATGCGTTCGAGGCCAAGGGCGTCGAGCCGGTGCATGGCCGCGAACAGCCGCGTCGCTGCCTCACGCAAGTTGCCGGTCTCCGAGAGCACCTCTACGGCAGCGAACCCGTCGGTTACCTGTTGGGGAGTAAAGGCAATCAGCCCCGCCCTTTCACCGCGAGCGGGCGGGATCACCCAATCGCACAACTCGAGCGGCGTGCGCGGCGCATAGTGGCGCAAGAGCTGCCCAGGAGCCAAGGGTCGCTGCCCGGCTGCAGTCGAGCGCTCGAGCGGACCGAGCAGCGGCTCGAGTTCTTCCACCGGCGTGCCGCCGGGACGCAAAAGCACCGCAGGGCCTTGCTCGGGGATCAGCACCACGGTGGATTCGATGCCCACCGCGCAGGCCCCACCGTCGAGCAAAGCGTCAATCCGGGCCCCGAGCTGCGAACGGACGTGTTCGGCCGTGGTGGGGCTTGCCATTCCAAAGAGGTTGGCGCTCGGGGCAGCAAGCGGCATCCCCACCCGGCGCAACAGTTCCAGCGCGACCGGATGGGCGGGTACCCGAACCGCCACCGTGTCGAGGCCAGCGGTGACAATGTCCGGAATCCGTGCCGACTTGCGTAGGACCAAAGTGAGCGGACCCGGCCAGAATCGCTCCGCGACGGCGCGCGCACGCTCGGGCAGCCCGGCGATCAGCGGTTCGACCTCCGCCAGGCTGGCAGCGTGCACAATGAGCGGATCGAACCGCGGGCGGCCTTTGATCTCGAACACCCGAGCCACTGCCTCGGGATCGAGCGCCACGGCCCCCAGCCCGTAGACGGTTTCGGTAGGAAAGGCCACCACACCGCCGCGGCGCAGCAGCGCGGCGGCCCGCTCCAGGTTTGCAGCAGAGGCTGAAAGGACGAGCATGGGGTCGTTCTACTCGATTGCGCACGAATGGTGCAGTGAACCACTGCTTAGTCGCTGGCTTGCCGCGGAGCAAAGCCGACCTACGGGAGCGGATGGCCGCTTGGCTTCGACGACCATGCAGGCCAAGCCGCACGCCGTTCCAGAGAGATCGAGCACCTAGGGAACAATGCCGAAACCTGGATCTGTAGGCGCGGCCCTTGTGGCCGCCCGTGGTACCATCCGCGCACGGGTGGTTCGGCACGGGCAGGCACAAGGCCTGCCCCTACAAACGTCGCGGTATCGGTGTCACTTCCCCGTTTGCCTCGCCATAACGCCCCGCCCCCACCGACACGTTGCGTCCGGCAGGGCTACTCGAGTTCGTTTGCGGATGTGCGCCGCTGCACCGATGGTGGCCGGGCGTGTTTCATCGTCTATCCCCCGCATACCTAGCAGTAGCCGCGTGGACCCGAACGGAGCCCCCAACCGCCCGAGCCCGGAGCATTGCCCGTTGCCGGCTCCGGCATGGTGCATGGAACGGGGCGAGTGACGCCCGCGTTTCGGAGGCGGTGCCTCCACAGATGCGAGGCACGGCACGCGAAAAAGGGAACGCGAGACTCCGCGCTTTACTTGTGGACCAACCTATGCCATGCGGCCGCCTCCGAGGTTAGACGTTCGATGGCAGACTTGCGGCAGGAACGCGTCCCCCTCTCGCTTTACGTCGCGCTGGGGTTGACCACTTTTGGGGTACTCCTTCTCCAGATAACCCTTACCCGAATCTTTTCCTTCACGATTTGGTACCATTTCGCGTATCTCACAATCAGCGTTGCGCTGCTCGGCTTCGGCGGTGCGGGCGCCGTGCTGGCAGCGTTCCCGGCACTGCTGGAGCGTGGAGGAAGGAGGCTCCTTGCTGGCTCGGTCCTTGCCGCGAGTTTAACCGTGTTTCTCGCACTGTACGTTTTCGCCGACGTGCGTCTCGACCCTATGCAGGTGCTGGCGAACCGTAACCAGATCGGCACGTTGTTCCTGTACTACGTGGCCGTCGCTCTGCCGTTTTTCTTGGCCGGCATCAGTGTATCCGGCACCTTGACGCTTGCTTCTCGAGCGGTCAGCCGACTCTATTTTGCGGACTTGCTCGGTGGTGCACTCGCCTGCAGCTTGGCAGTGGCCGCGATTTGGGTGGTGGGGACGCCCCTGGCCACCCTGCTCTCGAGCCTGGCATTTGCTGCGGCCGCGGTGTTTTTCGCGGTCGGGGAAGGCCGCACCATCTTGGTTCCCGCGGCCTTGGGGCTGGGGCTAATCACTGTAGCGTCGCTGCCGGTCGCAAACTCGCTCGACTTCAAGCCGGCACCGAGCAAGTTCTTGGCGCTGTTTCTCGCTCGGAGCGATAGCGAGCATCTCGTGAAAAAGTGGACCCCGATCAACCGGGTAGACTTCGTGAAGCTGAGCGACCCCGAGGGCAGCTATGCGCGCGTCGGGCTCGGCCGGGGGTACACGGGGCCAAAGCCGCAATTCGGCATGGTCTCCTACGACGGAGATTCCTGTGCCGTGATGTATCGCTGGAACGGGAGCCTCGACGAAATTGCGCTGTTCCGCCACCACATTTTACGCGCTCCCTACGTTCTTCTCGAAAAACCGCGAGTGCTCTTGATCGGGATTGGGGGAGGGGCGGACGTCCTCACGGCGGTTGCCAACAGTGCAGCCTCGATTGTAGGCGTCGAATTGAATCCGGTTACAGTCGACATCGGGAAACGTCTGCTTTCCCAGTGGAACGGGAACGTGTTCAACCTGCCCAACGTCAAAGTGGTTGCGGCGGAGGGGAGAAATTACCTGCGATCCCAGCACGAGAAATACGATCTCATCATGATTAACGGCGTAGACACCCTCTCCGCGCTTACCACCGGCGCCTACGTCCTTTCGGAGAGCTACCTCTACACTGCCGATGCTGTGCGTGAGTACCTGGCCCATCTCAAACCTGGGGGGATGTTTTCGATGTCGATGGGAGATTTGCGCCATGCCACCGAACTCCCCCGGCACAGCCTGCGCTTGGCTTCGGTCGTGCGTAAAGCACTTCACGATCGCGGCGTCGCTTCCCCGGGGCAGCACGTTTTTGTGCTCGCCAGCCGTGATTTCTTCGCTCTCACGCAAACGCTGGTGAAAAACGAGCCTTTTTCTCCGGAAGAGGTTGCGAAAATCGAGTCTTTCGCGAACGAACAGGGTTTCGACATCTGGCATCGGCCAGACCGGCGACTCCCGACGGGGCACTCTACTCTCTTGCTCGGGAACGAGCAGGAGCGCGCGGCTTATATGGACTCCGTCTACCTGAGCTTGAAACCAGCCACTGACGAGAGTCCGTTTTTCTTCAATTTTTATAAGTGGAGTAGCCTCGGCGAACGCGCCTCTTTCGACCCTCGCCGCTCGTACGCCACCGGACAGGTGGTGCTACTGATCATGCTGGCGCAATCGGTGTTGTTCTCGGCGCTGCTGATCCTCATGCCGCTCGCAAAGCTGCGCACCGGTTTGCACGCTGTGCCCCGTAAGTCGGGCCTTTTGTTCTACTTTGTCGCCTTGGGCCTGGGGTTCATCTTGCTGGAGATCAGTTTTATCCAGAGGTTTACCCTTTTCCTCGGTTACCCCACGTACGCGCTCAGTGTGGTTCTCTTCTCTCTGCTCGTCTTCACGGGAATTGGCAGTTATCGGACCGAGCATACGCGCGATCGCTTGCGGCAAATCCAACGGTTGCTGTTCGTGCTGGCTGGCCTGGCTCTGAGTTACTTGGTCGTGCTTCCGCAGGTGTTCGAGTTCTTTCTCGGCTTTGGGCTGGCGGTGCGCATTCTGGTTGCGGTGGCTTTGCTTGCACCTCTCGGCCTGGTGATGGGGGCGTTTTTCCCCAATGGCATTCGCATCGTACGTGAGATCAACCCTGGTTTGGTTCCTTGGGGCTGGGGCGCGAACGGCTGTGCCAGTGTGATTGGCACTGTCCTGGCCGTTATCATCGGGATCACGTGGAGCTTTCAGGTCGTCACCGTGCTCGCCGTTTTGATTTACGCCTCAGGCGTGGGCGCATTTCGTTGGGCGGTTCGAGGCACCGCTTGAGGAGGCACGGGTCTTCTCCCTTGCCAGCCCGTGTGCACGTGTGGTGGGCAGGCGGGCAGCCGGCCCGCTTGCCCGGCAGGCCACCGTTGCCAGGACACCCACGACAGGGTTCCGAGGACACCCACCATGGAGCGCACGGTGGTGCGCCATGTCAGGGGCAACACCGTGCCTGGCTGGTCGCAACCAGGCTGCCGCCGCGTTCCGCTTCCACCGTCTGACGGCTGCGCGCAGCAGACCGCCAAGCAGCACCGCAGGCGTTGCGCAGGAAAGTTCGGGCTCGGCGCGCAGCGTCTGCCCTCGGAGGCGGTGCACGGCCCCGTGCAGACAGGGTGCTCAGCGCGGACCGATCTTGCAGTCGCCGTCGAGGAACGCGCCTGGGTGGACGACCAGGTGGCGGCTGTGCAGGACGCCGCGCACCTTGCCGGTTGCGCCGATCTCGGTGCGCCCCTCCACATGCAGCTCACCGCACACTTCGCCCAGCACCAACAATTGTTGTGCGCGGACGGCCCCGTCTACCTTGCCCTCCTCGCCGATGACCAAGAGGTCGCTGGCACGCACCTCGCCGTTGAGGACGCCATCGATGCGCGTCGGGGCATTGAAACTGAGCTTGCCGGTGACCGTGGTCTCGCGGCCTAGGGATTGGCGAATGTTCGAGGTTTCCGTGACCATCGTTGCCGGTAAGGCAGTTGCGTCGAGCCCCCCACCGTGCCTGGGGGTCTGTGGGGAGTTCGCTGGCGTTTCTGGCGCGGGCTCGGGGGTTTTTTCCCCCACGCTACGCTCGCTGGGTGCCCGATTCCAAAACGCCACTCTGGTCCTCTCCTCGTCGCTGCGCACTCATACCTGCTCGGGGTCCACGGTGCAAACACGCTCATGCCGGAAACACGTGACAGGCAACTGCGTGGCCTTGTGCGTTGGCAATCAAACGCGGCACCTCGCTGCGGCAACGCGCTTCCGCGAACGGGCAGCGCGGGTGAAAGGCGCATCCCGGTGGCGGATGAATGGGGCTCGGTGGATCGCCGGGCAAGACCAGGCGCGTTTTCCCGCGATCTGGGTCGGGCTCGGGGATGGCACTGAGAAGGGCGCGCGTGTACGGGTGGCGGGGGTTGCGGTAGAGTTCTTCAGCTTCCGCGAGCTCCACGATTTTGCCCAGATACATGATGGCGACGCGGTGGCTGATGTACTCCACGACGCGCAGGTCGTGCGCGATAAACAAGTACGCAAGCCCGCGCTCCTGTTGTAGGTCCTGCAGCAAATTCACGATCTGTGCTTGCACCGACACATCCAGGGCGGAGACCGGTTCGTCGGCGACGAGAAAGCGAGGCTCCACCGCCAAGGCGCGCGCGATCCCGATGCGCTGCCGCTGGCCGCCGCTGAACTCGTGCGGGTAGCGGTCGTAGGCATCGGGCGAGAGTCCGACTCGGCGCAAGAGTTCGATGACCCGCTCGCGTCGCTCCTGCCCCCGCGCCAGGCCATGGATCGCCAGCCCTTCGCCAACGATCTCGCCGACGCGCATGCGCGGGTTGAGCGAACTGTACGGGTCCTGAAAGATGATCTGCATCTCGCGCCGCTTGCGCCGCAGGGCCCGTCCGCGCAGGCGGGAGAGGTTCTCGCCTGCGAACCAAATTTCGCCCTCGCTGGGTTCGATGAGGCGCAAGAGCAGCCGGCCGAGGGTCGACTTACCGCAGCCCGACTCCCCCACAATCCCTAAAGTCTCCCCCGGACGGACGAACAGGTCCACTCCGTCCACCGCCCGCACCACCTCACGCACGCGGCCCCAACTCCGGCGTACCGGAAAGTACTTCTTGAGGCCCCGCGCCTCGACCAGCACCCCGTCTGTCCTGTCGCCCCCACTCATCCCAGCCATTCTCCGGCGCGAATACACGCCGCGGCGTGCGTCTCGGAAAGCCGCGCCAGCGGCGGGTCTATGCTTGCGCATTCGGCAATCGCGCTCGTGCAGCGGTCGCGAAAGCGGCATCCGGAGGGAAGCTCCCACAACGCGGGCACGTTTCCTGGAATGGCCTCGAGCCGCTGGCCCTTTTGCCCCAGGCGCGGAATCGAGCGCATGAGCCCGCGCGTATATGGGTGCAGTGGACGGGAAAACAGCTCGCGAACCGGCGCCGTTTCTACCACCCGTCCCGCGTACATCACTGCGACCCGGCGCGCCCGCTCAGCGACAATGCCGAGGTCGTGCGTGACGAACAGGATGGCCATGCCGAGCCGCTGTTGCAGGTGATCGAGCAAATCGAGGATCTGGGCTTGAATGGTGACATCGAGCGCCGTGGTGGGCTCGTCGGCGATGAGTAAGCGAGGCTGGCAGGCCAGCGCCATGGCGATCATCACGCGCTGGCGCATGCCGCCACTCAGTTGATGCGGATAGGCGTCTACGCGTTGCTCGGGCTCGGGGATCTCGACCAGCTTCATCATTTCGATCGCGTGGGCGCGGGCTGCCGCTTTGCTCATACCGCGGTGCACGCGCACCACTTCGGCGATTTGGTAGCCGACGGTGAAGACTGGGTTGAGCGAGGTCATCGGCTCTTGAAACACCATGGCGATTTGGTCGCCGCGCACGGCGCGCAGTTCCGCCTCCGGCAGGGCGAGCAAATTGCGACCAGCAAAGTGGATTTCCCCGCTCACCACTCGGCCGTTCGGGGGCAGGAGACGCAGGATGCTGAGTGCGGTGGCGGTCTTCCCGCAACCCGACTCGCCCACCAAGCCAAACGTCTCGCCTTCTTCGATGGCAAAGCTAACGCCGTCCACGGCACGCAACTCGCCGCGCGCGGTGACAAAGCTGACGCGCAAGTCGCGGATCTCGAGCAGCGGCACGGCGCCGCTGTCTAGCAACCGGCGGGCTCGGCGCAAAGCGCAGCCCAGCCCGCGCGGTTGCTCGCGCGGCGATCCCCGCGCCTGGGGCTATTCTCCGCTCGCTCCCCACAGCCCGTCGCGCAGGCCCGAGGAACGTTCGACCCGCTGCCTGACGGCAGTGACGAACACTTCCCGGTTGCTGTGTAGCACGACTCGCTGCTTGGCGCGGGTAATCGCGGTGTAGAGCAACTCGCGCGTCAGAAGCGGGCCAGGTTGCTGCGGGAGCACTACGTCAACGCACTCGAACTCCGAGCCTTGGCTCTTGTGGATGGTCATCGCGAACGCGGTTTGGTGCGCCGGAAGCCAGATGGGGGGCACGAAGCGGAGTTCCCCACTCGCGGTCCGAAACGCCACCTGGGGCCCGCGCCCTTCTCCGCTGCGCTCGGTGACGACGCCGATATCGCCATTGAAAAGCCGCAGTGCGTAAGAGTTTTCGGTGACCAGTACCGGGCGTCCGTCGTACCAGGCCGCATAGGGCCGGATGAGGTTGGCGCGCGCTAGACAGGCTTCGATTTGGCGGTTGAGAAACGAGACTCCCGCCGGACCGTGCCGGTGCGGGCAAAGCACCCGGTACTGCTCGAACTGCTCCAGCCGTTCGCCGGGATCCCTTTTGCGTAAGTACGGGGCAAAGCCCTTCCTTACCGCTTCTCGTAGCTCGCTGCGGATCTCTCGTTCTCGTGCAGGCGGGGCAAGGCCGATGGCATCGCCTGCGCCAGCCTTCTCGAGCAGCCGCCACGCCTCTTCGCTGTCGCCTCGGTTGATGGCGCGCGCCAGCGCCCCGATGCCCCCTTCCCCGCGGAAACGGTAGTTGCGTTTGAGCCGTACGATGCAATCGGCCAGAGGGGTATTTGCGCTGCTACCCAAGGGAACGCCGGCGAGGCGGCCGCCGCTGGCACGCTCGAGCCAGGCGGCTTGCTCAGCAGAGTAGCCGCGTTCGCGGCCGCGATCGCAAATGTCGCCCAGCACCGCTCCCGCCTCCACGGAGGCGAGCTGGTGTTCGTCGCCGAGCAGGATCAAACGCGCATGCGGAGGAACGGCGGCGAGAAGGTGCGCGAACAACGCCAGGTCTACCATGGAGCATTCGTCCACCACCACCACGTCCGCCAGTAATGGGTGATCGGCGCAAAAGACAAAGCGGGCGTCACTACCGCCGATGGGCCGCAGCAAACGGTGGATCGTGGAAGCCTCGGCTGGGAGTCGGCTGCACGTCTCCATGCTCACGGCACTGGCCAAGTGGTCGCGCGCCTCGCCAATCGTCTGCGCAAGCCGCGCCGCGGCTTTGCCCGTGGGCGCGGCCAGGGCGATGCGCGGTGCGGGCTGGCCGCGCTCCTTGGCCACTTCAAGGAGCAGAGCGAGCACACGTGCCGCCGTGTACGTTTTTCCGGTACCGGGCCCGCCGGTGATCACGCAAAACCGGCGGCGGCTCGCTATCAAAGCGGCCGCCATTTGCCAGTCAGGTTCTCCCTTCGCACCCTGGTCGGGAGGGAACAGGCGCTCGATCAGAGGACGAAGGGTGTCGGGCGTTGCGGCTTCCTCCACCTGCGAGGCACGCTCGCGCAACGCGCGCAGTACAAACTGCTCGTATTCCCAGTAGCGCCGCAAGTACAGGCGACGCGCAAAATCGAGCACCAGTGGCGTGTGTTCGCTTCCGTCACTGACGAGTTCGCTCGCCCTCAGCGCCGCGAAGCCTCTGTTCACCCTCGGATCCAAAGACAGATCGAATCCCAAGCGTTGCAGGGTTGCCGCGGGGTGCGCGAGGTCCAGGCACACGTGGCCGCCGCGCACGGCCGATGACAGGAGCGCCACGACCAACTGTGCCTCTTCTCCCTCGACCCTGCCCAGGGTTGTGAGGGCGCGACTCAAATGCAGGTCGAGCCAGGAGAGGTTGCCGCTTTCCACCCAGGCCTCGAGCGTCATGGCAGTTTGTCTCCGGCAAACAGTTGGTGCAGCGCTTCTATGAGCGCTCGCGGTGGGCGATCGAAAAACACCCCGCTTCCCGGCGGGTGTTGCGGCGAGACGGCACGGAGGAACAGGTACAGCACGCCGCCAAAGTGGGCGTCGTAGTCGTAGTCCGCGAGCCGCTCGCGTAAGAATCGGTGCAAGGCGACGGTGTAGAGGTGGTATTGGAGCAAGTAATGGTGCTGGGCCATGACAGGCAACAACCGCTCTGAGGCGTAATCGGCTACGCGCACTCCCACCTGGTTCGACTTGTAATCCACCAGGTACCAGCACCCCTCGTGCTCAAAGACGAGATCCATGTACCCTTTGAGAAATCCTTCCCATGCAGGAAACGGGAGGCGGGCGAGGCTTTCCGCGTACGCGCGCGCATTCGGGAGCTGGCAGTGGCGGGCAAAGGTCTGCTGAAGATCGGCCGGACGCACGAACCGCTGCCCACCCTCGCTAGCGTGCACGGGCAGGAGAAAGTCGAGTTCGTGCAGGCACTGGCGGCGCGGGATGTCGGCCAGGCGAAAGCCAGTGGGCAGCTCCGTATCCAAAACTTGTTGTAAGCTGCTTTCGAGGTCAGATGCGTTCCCGAGCGGACTTCCCGCCAGCGCAGCCTCGAGTAGATCGCGCTGCTCGCTGACGGGACGGGTGAACTCGAGCCGTTCGAGGACGCCGTGCAGAATTTCCCCGCTGACCGGCCCAGGAGGAAAGGTGGAGAACAGCAGACCCTGCCCCGGTGCAGGCGCGCCGTCCAACGTCGTTGTGCCCACTGCGTCGTAGTCCGTGCCCTCGCTCAGCACGGGCCGGGTGGGATCGTGGCCCTGGATCAAAGTGGTGAAGCTAGCCACCTGCCAGGAAGCTGTAAGGACTCGCTGCGTGGGGCGTGCAGCGAGCGACCCAGCGCCCACAGCCGCGGAAGTGGTGGAGGTCGTCTGGCCGCGCGGGGGTTCCCATCTGCGGACACGGATGCTGCCGTTCGAGCTGCTGGCGAGCTGGTTTAAGTCGCGCAGGAAAGCGCTGTCTCCCTGTAGCGTGAAAGATCTGTTCCAGTTCGGTCGGCCGTCCTGGTTGCGGGTAATCGCGTGTGGATGGAGGAGGCCGGCCAGCGCCGACTGCGCCGCACCGTTGAAGTTTCCCCACACCACGGTGCAGCGCAGGCGGGCGCGTGTGAGGGCCACGTACAGGCGGCGGCGCGCTTCGGCCTGCTCTTCCCGCCGAGCCGCAAGAAGCGATTCCCGCGCCGGTGTGAGGCGAGCGTCGAGCTGCAAGGTGAAGTCTGGCTGTTGGTGGAAGAGCGGGAGTTCCTTGCTCGCACGCGTATTCGCGTCCCAAAGAAACGGGCAGTACACGATCGGATACTGAAGCCCCTTGCTCTTGTGGATGGTGACCAATTTGACGGCTCGCTCGTCGCTCTCGAGCCGCAGTTGCGCCTCCTCGCCGAAGCCGATCTCGGAGTTACGCGCCTCGCTACTGCGGCGCATCAGGCCCAGCCAGCGCACCAGTGAGAGCGGATCGAGCCGTTGCTCTTCCGCGGCACGCTGCAGCAGTTCAGCGAGATGGAAGAAGTTGGTCACTCGCCGCTCGCCGTCGGCTAGGGTAAGCAGGCGCGGCAAGGCTTGCGTTGCCTCCAAAATCGCTTGCAGAGCCGCCATCACGCCGTAGCGCCGCCAATGATCGCGCCACTCGAAGAACTGCTCGTGCGTCTTGTCCATCACGTTCTCCGGGGGGTCGAACAGAGCCGGGGCTCTCCAGCCGAACAGCGAAGTGGCCAGTGCGGCTTTTACCCTGCCATTGTCAAAGGGGTCGGCCACCGCTGCCAGCACCCATTCCAACTCGCGTGCCTCGTCGCTGTCGAAGACACTGGCTTCGCTTTCCAGCGCCGACGGGATGCCGAGGCGGCGCAAGGCGCGCTGCAGGTCCAGCGCTTGGGCGTTGGTGTTACAGAGCACGGCGATGCTGCCGTAGGAGATTTCCTCCTCGCCGAAGCGTGGTTTGCTTTCCACGAAGCGCCGGATCTCCCGAGCGACGAGGTTGCACACGAGGGGGCGCGCGTCCTGTTTGTTCCTGGTTCCCTCCGGGCTAGGGACGAACAGGAGTTCCAACCCCGCCTCCGGTGCAGAGCCGTCGAGGGCGGACTTCGCTGGGTGGAACTCGATTCCCTCGAGCACAAACGGGGGTTCCGTCTGTGCGTTCAGTAATAGGTGATTCACGGCTTCCACCAGAGCCGGCCACGAACGCCAATTCCGAGTTAGGGTGAACTGGCGCTGGGCGTCTCGTTTACCGCGCAGGTACGCGAACACATCGGCGCCGCGGAAAGCGTAGATGGACTGTTTCGGATCGCCGATCAGGAACAAGGAACAGTCCGGTTGCTGCACGTAGAGTGTGCGGAAGATGTCGTACTGCACGGGGTCGGTGTCTTGAAACTCATCAATGAGGGCGGCGGGAAACTGCTGTCGCACCGAGTGGGCCAGGCGTTCGTGCTGTCGCAGTGCATCGCGGAAGCGCCGTAAAAGGTCATCAAAGCCGAGCGTGCGCGAGCGGCGCAAGTGCTGCTCGCGCGCGCGCAGCACGTAGTCCAGGCACTCCTGGCAGACCCGTGCCCACGACCGCTCCGGCCGATCGGCGGAACGGTCGCCCCAGACGACCTGCAAGTCCGGATGGCGGAGTTTAAGCCGCACGATTTGCTGCAAGAGCGAGCGCGCTTTCTTGGCGGTCAGGAAGCGCTGGTCGTCCTTCGGGCAGAAGAGGCGCTGGATTTGTGGGTCCGCGTTTTCTTGTGCCAGGCGGACCCAGAAATCATCGCAGAGCTGTTCCGCGAGGCGCGAGGTGTCGGGAGAAAGGCCCACATCGAAGGCGAGGCCACTTTCGAAGGCATGCTGCTGTAGCATGCGCAGGCAGAAGCTGTGGATCGTGAACACCGCGGCTAGGTCGAAGCTGTACAGGGCGGTGAGCAAGCGTACTTGGTCCTCTTGCCGCTTCTCGGGCGGCCGAGAGGCGGCCAATGCTTCGAGTTCGCGGTCGGCAGCGGGTTTCCCGGACAAGACGGCCAGCAGATCGCTGATCCGCCGACGGATGCGATCGGCGAGTTCTGCAGTGGCAGCGCGGGTGAAGGTGACGACCAGGATTTGTTCCACTGCCAGGGCGCGCTCGAGAAGCAAGCGCAAGTAAAGAGTGGTGATGGTGTGGGTCTTGCCCGTGCCGGCGCTGGCTTCGATCAAGGTTGTGCCAGAAAGCGGCACGCGAAGCGGGTCGAGGGGACGGACCGCCATCAGTCCTCCGCGATGGAGCTGTGCTCCCACAAAGGCGAAAACACCTTTTGCGCCAGTTCCGCGAACCGCGGGCTGCCTCGGGGGCGGCGCGCGTCGAGGTCTTCCACCCGCGGCTCGTGCGTGCCGTAAAGGAGTAAAAACGCTGGGTCGGCTGGCGCCTCGCCACCGTCGAACCGTTCCACCAAACGAGCCTCAGCAGCGCGCTCGGACTCCTTGCGGTCCTTTCCCCCTGCCAACTGCTCAGCGCAGGCACGCGAGGCGCGCAGTGCAAAAGGCAACGGCGCGCGCATGCCGAGGCAAAACCAATGGGTCAACTCCTGCAACAGCGCGCGCGCCTCTCGCACCGGGGCAAAGTGCAGTACGGCGGCCGTGCCGTTTGTCGATCGGCCGACCAGCACGGTCCTTTTGGGCAGCGCGCGGTCCGGCAAGCAGTTGAGTGCCAAATGCAGAAGCCAAGCCCGCAGTTCTTCGCCCCGCTCGATCTTGGAAAAGGTGTACAGGACCTGCGCCTTTTTCCACAGCTCCGGAAGCCGGCCGGTGAGCAGCAGCGACCCTTTCCCATTGCCTTCCTCTGCGTCGGATCCTCGGGGGTGCGTAAAAGGTAACGCGAGCGGAACGGCGGGGAGGGCCTTGCCCGAGCGGTTCTTCGCAACCGCCTGCACCAGCGCTTCCACGGTTGCGCGGACCTCCTCCAGAGCGAAGCCGCCGAGTCGCCCCGGCGGAAGCAGACCCGCTGCCCGTGCGTAATCCAAGCTTTCCTCGGGGTGCATGCCGTTTAGGCGGCACTCCAGCAAGAACGTTCCCAACTGCCATTCCTGCAGGCTGTCGAGCTCGATCGGTTCCTGGTCGAGATCGGTGAACCCCTCATCGGTTGAGCGAATTTCGAAGCGGGTGCGCAACAGCTCGCGCTGCGGGTGGCGGAAAAACGAAACCAGCTTGGGAAGCGGCAGTTCCGGTTCGCTCCAAGGGGGTAGTTCGTGTTTTTCCGGAAACCACAGCTCAGGCGCGGCGCGTGGCCCGCTTAAGCTCTCCGCCGCGCGGCACAGCGACGGGGAAAAGCTGAACCAAGGCCCCTCTTCGCGGCGAAAGTACTTGGGGCTGAAGGGATGCAACGGATGTTTGACCAGCACGTGCTGGTGCGCAGGTGAGGCCGAGTCGGTCCGGCAACTTTCATCGATTGTGTCGAGCAGCTCTTGCACCACCGTGGCGGGTGGAAGGGCGGCGTTGTTGCGCAAATCCTGCCCGCAGTACGTAACGATGAATCGGTCTCGTGCGGACAGGAGGGCGAGCAAGAACGTGTAGCGGTCCTCTTCGCGCGGATTGGGGTCGCCAGGGCGTGGCTCACTGGTCAGCCGGTCATGGGGCAGAGGCAGCTCGTTGCGGGGAAACGAGTTCTCGCTGAGGCCGAGCAAGCACACCACTCGCGCGGGGATGCAGCGAGTGGACCGCAAGGCGCAAAAGTTCACGCCGCCAGCCAAGAATCCGTACGGGCGCGCTCGCTCCTCGAGGAGGGAGGCCAGACGGTCGGTCACCGCTTCCAACTCCACCAGGTGCGAAAAGCGTGCACGCTGGGCGGCGCGTTCGATTTCGCGCAATTGCTCGCGGATGGATCGGTGCTGGCTGCTGTACGGTTCTTGCGTGGCAAACAAGCTCGTGCGCAGCTCGTCGAGCAAACGGGTCCACTCTGCCACAGGTTTCTTCCCTGCCATCCTGGCGCGGAACGTGCGCAAGCGATGGCAGAACTCCGCCAGTTTCCCTGCCAGTTCGGCCCCGTCTCCCTCCACGTCGTTGTAGGGCAAAACGCCTTGGTAAAGGCGCCGCTCGTCGGCAGCCATGGCGGCGCCGAGGAAAAGGCGTTGTAAGCCGAACTCCCACGTATGCTCGGCGATCGGCGGCCAGCCCTCCTCCTCGCGGTGGGTGGCGTCGAAGCCCCAGTGCACGCGCGTTTCTTCGATCCACTGGCGCAAACGGTCCATGTCCTCGGCGGAGACACCGAAGCGAGCCCGCACCGGGGGGCGCGCGAGCAGCCCCAGCACGGCGCTACTGGGAGCGCGCCCGCGCAGAAGATCGAGAGCGGCGAACAGTGCGTCCACGAGTTCGTCCGTGGAGCGCAGTGGCTGATCCGCAACGTGGTACGGGATCGCACGCTCGCCCAGCAGCGGGTTGCCGAAGGTGGCGTGAATCAGGGGTGCGTAGGTGGCGAGGTCCGGGCACAACACCAAGCAGTCTTCCGGACGCAAGCTGGGGTCCGCTTCCAGGGAGTCGCGAATGAGATCGTGCAGCACTTCCACTTCGCGTTTCGGGCTGTGGCAACTGTGCACCTGCACGGAGCGATCGCTCGGGCCGAGCGGGTATGGGGGGAGCGAGCCGTCTGCAGCGCGCCGCTGTAAGGAGAACATGTCTGCCTGCAGCACGTGCAGTAGGGAGTTCTCGGCAGGGTCCTGGTACCGGTCGCTGTCCTGGTAGTCGAGCGTTCCCTCGAGCACGGCTTGCAACTCGCCGCCAAGGCGGCCCAGCGAAGCGAGCAAGGGGTTGCCCACGGCTTGCTTCCAGGCTTCCTCGAGCTGCTGCACAGAGCCGAAGAGGGCGCGGTTTTCTTGCAGAATCTTCCGCCGGGCGCGGATCTCTGCCCAGTACTCGCGCGACGGGCTGAGCAAGAACAAGTGTACCTCGGTGGAACGGCCGAGTTGGCCCAGTAACTCGACGTACAGGGGCGGTAGGTGCAAGAGGTTGAAGAAATACACCCGTGCGGGAAGAGGCACGTTGCCTTGCCCGAGTCGCTCCACCCATTGCTTGGCGCGAGCCGCAAAGTGGGGGGCGGCAAGGTGCTCGGTGAGGGCACGCCAGAGCTGGCACTGCCAATCGTCGCGAGGAGCGAGTCGCTCCCAGCTATGAAGCAAGTCGGCACGGTAAACCACGTAACGGTCGAACACGCGGGCCAGGCGGTGGGCGAGGGCGAGGTGCTCGCGAGCGAGGCCCGCCCCTGGCTCCGTGTCTTGCGGCTCGGCGAGCGCGCGGGCGTAACCCAAGAGCGGTTCGAACGCGGGCTGCGACCACATTTGGGGCAGTAGCTGGGCGATGGCCCAGGTGAGGTCTTCCACTGCGTACGGATCGCCGCCTTCCACCGGAGCGATGCCTGCTTGCGCAAACCAGTACTCGAAGAAGTTGCGGGGAAAGGGGAAGCTGGCGTTCGCCCAAATCCCGAAGTGAGCCGCCAGGCGCTGCGCTAGGTAACGGTCCATTCCCGCACCTTGCACGACGATCGGCTGCTTTTGCAGTGGGTGCGGGCGATCGTCGCTCAAATACTCGAGCAAAACGCTTACGAGTTCTTCCAGCCGATTGCTGCGATGCACCCAAAGCATGGCGGCCACTGCCCCCGCGCAAAACGCGAGGCGCACTCTTAGCACGGAAGGCGCGCTGAGCCCAAGCGCCTGGAAGCGGTCACCCGACTCCACTATCACCGGCGCGCCGGAGGCTGGTAAACGGGAGAGGCACGCCAGTGGATCGGGTCGTCATCCATTACCACGAAATCGCGCTCAAGCAGCGCAATCGGCCGTTTTTCGTCGAGCGCCTGCGACGGAACGTAGCGGCCATCTTGCGTGGCACCGGTGCCGGCCGAGTGCGGCGGGCGGAGGGGCGGTTGGTGGTGGATCTGCCCGCGTCCGCGAACTGGCCGCTCGTGCAGGAGCGGCTCGGCTATGTCTTCGGCATTGCGAACTTTGCGCTCGCGCGTGCCAGCCAGCGGGAGGTGGAAGCGCTCGCTGCAACTGCGCTCGACCTCGTGCGCGGGCGCGAGGCACAAAGCTTTGCGGTACGCTGCAAGCGTGCCGACAAGAGCTACCCCCTGCCCTCGCCGGAAGTGTGTCGGCACGTGGGTGCGGTTCTGCAAGGGGAGCTCGGCTGGCGGGTGGACCTCAATCGGCCGCAGGTGGAAGTCGTGATCGAGATCCTGGCGCGCGAGGCATTCGTGTCCGCAGAGCGTTTCCCTGGGCTCGGGGGATTGCCGGTCGGAACCAGTGGGCGGGTGGTGGCCCTCCTGTCCGGTGGAATTGATTCGCCGGTGGCGGCGTGGCGCATGATGCGTCGCGGCTGCCCGGTAGAGTTCGTTCACTTTCACGGCGCACCGTATCAAGACCGCTCGAGCCGGGACAAAGCCATCGAATTGGTGCGCTTGCTGACCCGCTACCAACTCGAGTCGCGCCTGCACGTGGTGCGCTTTGGCGAGTTGCAGCGGCAGATCGTGACGGCGGTGGCCCGCCCATACCGCGTCGTGCTCTACCGGCGCATGATGGTGCGGATTGCGCAAGCGCTGGCGCAGAGCGTCGGCGCACAAGCGTTAGTCACGGGCGAGAGCCTGGGGCAGGTGGCGTCGCAGACGCTGGAGAACTTGGTCACCATCCAGGAGGCAGCGAGCATGCCGATTTTGCGCCCGCTCATCGGCATGGACAAAAACGAGATCCGTGCCCAAGCCGAGCGCATCGGCACGTACGAGATTTCCATTCAGCCCGATCAGGACTGTTGCCAACTCTTCGTCCCGAAACTGCCTGCCACCCGCATGAGTGTGGAACAGGCTCACGCTGCCGAAGCGGCACTCGACCTCGCTGCCATGCTGGAGTACGCGAGCGAGCACTGCGAGACGCTGACCTTCCACTTTCCCGAAGCGGATGCGGGGGCCAGCGCGTCACGTGCTTGACTCGCCTGGCCGTAAACGTCAAAAGCCGGGGCCGTTGCGCACGAAACGGAGCAAAAGGCACGATGGCACATCTTAGCGCCAAGGAGTTCGAAGAAGCGGTTACCTTGCTGGCGGAAGAAATCGGCTTGCAGCGCCTGCGCGACAAACTGGTGCGCATGCGGGCTCTGGTGACGCGCGTGCCGCTGCACAGCGCGCAGCGGCTCGCCCAGCAGCTCTACCTGTTGAGCGGCGGACTCCGCCGGCAAGTGCCAGCGACGCTGGGCTTTTTGGCGGTGTGGAACGAAACCTTGCACGCCAAACTGGGAGAAGAGGGCGAGAAGAAACTCGAGGAACTGGCCGAGAAGGTGAATGCGTGCCTGGATCCCGAAGAGCGCATCGTGCCAGAGAAGCGGGAGGAGTTGGAAGCAGCGTTGGGGGAGTACGAAGCGGCGCTGGCATCCACAGTCGGCCCTCGCCTGGCTCACTTCGACATGCTGCTCAAGGCCGTACCCGAGGTGGCCGACATCCTGCGCGCGCGCAAGAGCTGAGGACAACCCAGCAGGAGGCGTAAGAGCTACGGCGGTGGCAGCGACCGAGCCGCTGTGACTTGCCGCGGCGCTTGCGCCGCGGCATTGGCTTGGAGCAAAGGAGGGAACATGCAGGCTCGAAGACACGCCCTGATATTGGTTGCGCTACTGCTTGCCCTTTGGGTCACTGGCTGCGGCGACGATGGAGAGAGTTCTGCGGCCGATCCGATTGCCTCCTTGCCAGTGGCACAAACAATCGCCCTCCCGGGTTTGGCCGGCACCACGGAGGTGGTCTTCGACGACATCGGCATGCCGCACGTGTACGCGCCCGACTTTGCCACCGCTTTGTACGTGCAGGGTTACCTGACTGCGCAAGCGCGCTTTTGGGAGATGGACGTAATCCGTCGCTTCGCCACCGGTCGGCTGAGCGAACTGTTCGGCCGCCTTTCGATTTCCACCGACGTGCAGATGCGCACCTTGTTTACCACCCGCGACGGCCGCCGCTTGCACCGCGCCTTGTGGGAACACGTGCAGCAGGTAGACCCGGAAACGGCGAGCCTGATCGAAGCCTATTCGGCCGGAGTGAACGCCTGGCTTGCTGACCTGCGCGCGGGTCGCAACGGTGCCCACCTGCCGCCGGAGTACACGTTGCCCGGAGTGCTGGGTTTGACCGCAGAGCAACTCGCTGATTGGGAGCCAGCGGATGTGCTGGCGATTGCGCGCCTGCAGGCGTTTAGCCTGTCTTACTCTGGTGATGACGAGGTGCAGCAAGCGCGCATCCGCCAAGCCCTTCCAGAAGCGGTGTGGCGCGACGTGTTTCGCTTCGCCCCTGCCGCGCCCACCACCGTGTTGCCGCCTGCGCAGCCACGAGTGGCGCGAAGCGCGGCGGCCCCGGGTGGCGCGGGAGTTGGCTTTTTGCCGCCGCGGCCGATTCTCGATGAAGTGGCTGCCGCCTTCGACGAGTTGCTCGCCTCCCTGCCGATTGGCAGCCTGCGCAGTGGGGCGGGCAGCAACAATTGGATTGTATCGCCGCAGTTGTCCGCCAGTGGTCACGCGCTTCTCGCCAACGACCCGCATCTGGCGTTGTTCAATCCGCCCGTGTGGCACATGATTCATCTCTCGGCGGCCGACACGGGCGACGAGGTCATTGGGGTGATTTTCCCAGGGTTGCCTGGGGTCATCCTGGGGCACAACCGCTACGGCGCTTGGGGGGCAACCACCACTGGATACGACGTTACCGACGTGTACGTGGAAGAAATCGAGACGCCGCCGGATTACCCAGCCTCGCCGCGCACCGTCTTGTTCCGCGGCCAGCGCGTACCCGTAATTCGCGTCGTCGAACCCATCGTCATGCGCGGGCGCAGTCTGCCCCTGCAGCTCGTGATCGAAGTCGTGCCGCACCACGGGCCGAACATGCCGGATCCGGATGTGACCGATAACATCGAGGGGCTGGCGGCCACCGGTATGAGTGTCCGCTGGACGGGCCACGAGCTGACCAACGACGCACGCTTCCTGCTCGATTTGAACCGGGCTCGCTCGGTGCAGGACTTCCGCAACGCGTTGCGGAACTTTGGTACCGGTGGCCAGAACTGGATCTGGGCGGACACGCAAGGGAACATCGCCTGGTCCACGCAGGTGCTCATCCCGCAGCGCCCGGCGGGCACGGTGCCGTACTTGCCGCTACCGGGCACCGGGGAGGCGGAGTGGCTGACCGACGCCCAAGGCAACACGCTTTGGCTGCCGCCGGAAAAGGTTCCGCAGGCTGTGAACCCGCCGCAGGGGTTCCTGGTCACTGCCAACAACGACACCATCGGTGTGACCCTCGACAACGATCCGCTCAACGACGAGGTGTACTTGGGCGGCCCGTTTGCTGAGGGGTTCCGCGCCCAGCGCATCACCGAACTCCTCACCAATCAGGCGCAAGTGCGGCCCGCCAACGCCAAGCTCACCATGGCGGATCTGGCCCGCTATCAGTACGACCACAGCTCGAAAGAAGCCGAGCGCCTGCTGCCCTTCCTGTTCCAGGCCGCCCAGAACCGGCCCGAGCTGGTGACCGATGCGATGCGCGCAGCCCTCGCGCGCCTGCAAGAGTGGGGAGTCGCGAAACCCGGCTCGCCGCCCTTCGACACGGCGCCGGGAGTGGATGCCGCGCACGGCCGCGACGATGTGCCGCCGGCCGCCACCCCGGTGAGCGACGAGCAGCGGCGCGATGCGGTGGCCACCTCCATCTTCGCCGGCTTTCTCACGCGCTTGAGCCGCCTCACCTTTGGCGACGACTTTGCCGGAACGGGCATCGGAGTGCCGGGCGGGGACGATGCCACCAAGGCCCTGCTTCACTTGCTCGAAGATGTGGATCGGCAGGACGAAGGTTTCCGCGTCTATACCCTAGGCGCCAACGGAGAGAGCACGCTGTGGGACGTGCGCGGTACTCCCGAGGTGGAGACGCGCGACGAGATTTTGCTGCGTGCCTTGCGCGAAGGACTCGCCTTCCTCGAAGGCAAGTTCCAAACCAGCGAGCAGGAAAACTGGCTGTGGGGGCTCATCCACCGCGTGCGCTTCCAGCATTTTCTCGGACAGGCAGGAGTGAACATTTTCGACTTGGGGCCGTTTGCCGCGCCGGGCTTTCGCTCCACCGTCAACCCGGCTGGCTTTAGTTTGAATAGTGACAACTTCGACTTTTCCAGCGGCCCCTCCATGCGCTTTGTGGTGGAACTGGATCCGCGCGGCATCCGCGCCATCAATTCGCTCCCCGGCGGGAACAACGGCGATCCTGGTGGCACCGCGGATGACAACCGGTTTGTTCGCATCCAGCCTGACATCCATTACGGGGACTTGGCGCCCAAGTGGATTCGCGGTGAGACCTTTCCCTTCCGCTTTACGCGCAGCGACGTGGCCGGTACGGCGCGGCGCAAGGTGCGCTTCGTGGCCAGCGCTTCTTGAGGCCTGGGCTTACTCTGAGCTGGCTTGCTGGCGGCCGCGCTGCTGCACGGCGAGGCGGCGGCGAGCCAGTTCCTCGGGGCTGAGCGAGGCGGCGTGCTCGCGCGCCCGCCGGCTCTCGAGCGCGCGGCCTTCCGCGTAAGGAAGTGCAAAGCCGTCGTCAATGAGCCGCTTATACTGGCGTACGAGCACCGGGTCGCACGACAAGATGTCGCGGGCCAGGGCGTAGCAGGTCGGCAACAGTTCCTCGGGAGGCACGACGCGGTTCACCAGACCCCACGCTTCTGCCGTGCGCGCGTCGAGAAAATTGCCCGTTAGCGAGAGTTCCTTGGCCCGGTAGATCCCAATGAGGCGGGAGAGCTTCTGGCTCAAGCCCCACCCCGGCATGATGCCGACCCGCGCGTGCGTATCCGCGAACTTGGCTTCGCTCGAGGCAATGAGGATGTCGCAAGCCAGTGCCAACTCGAAGCCTCCAGTGATGGCAAAGCCGTTGATGGCGCCAATGATGGGCTGGGGGCACTGCTCCATGGCTGCCACTAAGTCGGTACCGCTGACCGCCTGCTCGGTGTCTTCGCGTGGCTGCTGGGCGAGTTCCTTGAGGTCGAGGCCCGCGCAAAACGCCCGCCCCGCGCCCGTAAGTACGATGACGCCAACGTCGGGATTGCGGGCAAGACTCAAAAAGGCCTCCGTGAGGGCACGACGCAACGCGCGCGAGAGTGCGTTCAACGCCTGCGGGCGGTTGAGGGTCAGCGTCGCGATGCCCGCGTCCATCGAAGTCAGCAACACGTGTTCTTCCACTCCCGTACTCCTCTGACTCATCCGCCGATCTGGTACATGCTCCGCTCCTCGGGGGCGACCCCGCGGGATAAGGCATGCCCGGTCGGCTTGGCGCGCACGGCGGCAAGCAGAAGCTCCGCGAGTTCTGCATCACGGGCACCGGCGCGCAGGGCAGCGCGCAGGTCGAGTTCGTCGTCGTGCAGCAAGCAGAGGTGGAGCTTGCCATCGGCGGTAAGGCGCATGCGGTTGCACGTACCGCAGTAGGGCTGGCTCACCGGGCTGATCATGCCCACAGTGCCACGCGCCCCGGGTAAGCGGTAGAGGACCGCCTCGTCGGCCGGGTTCGCGCTCGGCACAGCTTGCAAGGCGCCGAGAGCCGCCTCGATGCGAGCTTTGACTCGCTCGTTGGACACGAACTGGCTCAGGGCGATGCGGGCTTCCTCGCCGCCGCCGAGCGGCATGAGTTCGATGAAGCGCACTTGCCAGGGGCGCTCGAGCGTCAGGCGCGCCAGCTCGACGACGTCTTCGTCGTTGTAATCGCGCACCACCACCACGTTGAGCTTGATCGGCACCAGACCGGCCGCCTCTGCAGCTTCCAAGCCCGCCCAAATTTCCTCCACCGTTCCGAAGCGCATCAAACGCTGGAGGCGCCCGGGGTGCAACGTGTCGAGGTGCACGTTGACCCGTTTGAGACCGGCAGCCTTCAAGCGCGCTGCGAGCTTGGGCAGCAAGATCCCATTCGTGGTCATGGCCAGGTCCGCCACTCCCGGCAGCGCCGCCAAGCGGGAAACGATTTCTTCCAAGTCCGGGCGCAAGGTCGGCTCGCCACCCGTGAGGCGGAACTTGCGAAAGCCAGCCAGCACGGCCGCCCGCCCGACCCGTTCGATTTCCTCTGCGGAAAGGAGTTCTTCGGGGCGGGTGAATTTGAGCCCCTGTAAGGGCATGCAGTACACGCAGCGCAAGTTGCAGTGATCAATCACCGAGATGCGCAGGTAGTCGATCTCACGTCCGAAGCGGTCGAGCGGCATAACCCACTCTCTCGATTGCCGCTGCCGGCAAGTCAAGGGCGGGGAACCATGTCGGCCCGCCAAGAGGCCGAGCGGGCGCAAGGCCTAACCTTGGCGCGCCGTGGCGCATGCGGGCGAGACAACCAGCGTGGGCATTGACCGAGATTGTGTCTGCCGACGAGCTCAAGTAGCGCGCCTAAGACCTTGCTGCCCGCAACCCGAACTGAAAGGAAACCGAGGTGCTTCCCTCGCGGGTGGAGATCGTGGCGGACCCTCCGGAGCCCAAGCGGGAGATCCTGGTTATGGTGAAGGACTGGACGAGCGATGAAGCAAGGGAGCAGCAGCGAATCATGAGGCTCGATCCTGAAACGCCTCACCGGCGTTCCATCCGCCTCGAGGGTTACGATTACACCCAACCGGCAGCGTATTTCGTTACCGTCGTTACCAATGACCGCGGATGTTTGTTCGGCGAGGTGGTGGATGGGGAAATGCGATGAAACGAATGGGGCGAGATCGCGTGCTAGGAATGGATGGCCACCGGATGCATCCGCCCCTATGTGCGGTCGGACAATGGCGAATTCGTGGTCATGCCTAACCACGTTCACCGGATCCCTTGGATTTTGGGCGATGACGTCGTGACGACGCGGGATCTTATCGTAAGGGAGCAGCGGCACTGAGCCCCTACCGCCATCAACGTTGCGCCCGGTTCCCTGGGTGCGATTGTCCGCGCATTCAAATGCGCCACGACCAAACGCATCAAGGAACATCGTGGTATGCTCGGTGTACCTGTCTGGCCACGCAATGATTCCGAACACATCGTTCGCAACGAAACATCCCTACAACGGATTCACAAATACATTTTGGAAAACCCCACGCAGTGGCATCTGGATCGGGAAAACCCCGACGCCATAGGTCAGGACAGCGAATGGGAATCGTGGTTGGAGAACGATGTTGGGATACGTTGCAACATGCCCCAACCCAAAGAAAGAAAAAGGGAGACCCAACCATCACCGACGGACCCTACACACTCCCCGTAGCCAGGTGCCGGGTAAGGCTGCGGGAGGTGCGACAGCGTGAGCCGGTGATCATGAAAACCAGCGGCGAGCCTAACTTGAGCTTCCGATACTTCGCCAAGGAGCATGTCGCTCCAGGCCAGTGGGAAGAACCCTGCAGGGTTGAGGTGCGGGATTCGGATATCAGGGGCCGAGTTATCGCTTTCCGACTCGGCTTTGTCTCCTACAAAAAGCGGAGACCGTGGCTCAACAAGGTGGTCGTCCCGTTTGGCGAAGGCGTTGCGTCAACTGGGTGTGTCCGCATCGCTCTGAGGCCGCGATATAGTTAGCCCGCACGATTCAAGAGGTTTCCAGCGCTCCCTAGGATTCCTTGCATACGCCAACCGCAACATGGCAGGGGGCCGTCAGCCCTGCACCCGTCTCGATGCCTTATGGAGCGCCCCCCAGACCCCTCCCACCGCTCGAGGAGCAACGCCGCATTGTGGCACGCCTGGAGCCGGTGCAGGAGAAGCTCGAGACCCTGAAGAACGCCCAGGCGGCTACAGACGCAGAACTTGAGCGCCCGCACAAATCTGTTTTGAGAAGGTCAAGGCGCTCCAGCGCGAATGGGCAGGTCTTACAGGGGGGCCTCAAAGCACGTCCGCCGAAGCCGCCTCGAGCCGCTAACGGACGCTTCGGGCGCGGGCTGCGCACTGCGGAAGAGGCGTTTCGAAGGCCGATTCTGCACGCCTTGGTCGAGCTCGGCGGCAGTGCCCCCGTTGGCGAGGTCCTCGAAAAGGTTGGCGCCAAGCTCAAGAGCGGTCTCAACCAATGCGATTGTGAACCGGTGCCGTCGGATCCGCGCTCCGTGCCCTGGAAGAAGAGCGCCCCATGGTGGCGGAACACCCTCGTACGGGAAGGCTTGATGAAACGCGACTCGCCCCACAGCCTTTGGAAGATCTCTGACCCCCGGAGAAGCTGGCTCGTACAGGAAAGCACATCGTAAAAAGCTGCTCGGCTGGCGATCCTCGCCCACGGAGTTGGCCAGTCGCGAACGGCCGTGGCGAGGGCCCTCGGCGAGATGCGGGATAGTCAGGTGTAAAATCAGTAGATAAATTCGGCACGCGGACAGTCGGTTGCAGCGGGCGGCGTTGCGCGCGGCCGAGCAGCATGGATCGTTGGGCATTGGGTGAGGTGAAAAAATGGCTAAAGGGAGAAGCAAAAGGCAAGTGACCGAGACAAACTCCGCCACGGTCGGCTACGAAGCAGAGCGTTGGCGCATGGCCGATGCCCTGCGCGGCTCGATGGACGCCGCCGAATACAAGCACGTGGTGCTCGGCCTGATCTTCCTCAAGTACATCTCGGACGCCTTCGAAGAGCAGCACAAGCGGCTGCAGCAGGAGCCTCACGCCGACCCCGAGGACCCGGACGAGTACCGCGCCGCCAACGTCTTCTGGGTCCCGCCCGAGGCCCGCTGGGAGCGGCTGCGGCAGAACGCTCGCCAGCCCACCATCGGGCAGATCGTGGACGAGGCGATGGAGGCCGTGGAGCGCGACAATCCCTCGCTCAGAGGCGTCCTTCCGAAGGACTATGCCCGCCCGGCTCTGGACAAGCAGCGCCTCGGGCAACTGATCGATCTCGTCACCAACATCCGCGTGGGCGATGCCGATGCCCGGGCCAAAGACGTGCTTGGCCGCGTCTACGAGTACTTTCTCTCGCAGTTCGCCAGCGCCGAAGGCAAGAAGGGCGGTGAGTTCTGCACGCCCCGGTGTGTGGTCCGGCTGCTCGTCGAGATGCTCGAACCGTTCCAGGGCCGGGTCTACGATCCCTGCTGCGGCTCGGCGGGCATGTTCGTGCAGTCGGTGGAGTTCATCGAGGCCCACGCCACGGGGAACGGCAACGGCGGCCGCGCCCGCAGCCAGATCAGCATCTACGGGCAGGAGCTGAACTACACCACCGGGCGGCTGGCCAAGACGAACCTGGCCATCCGGGGCATCGATGGTCGGATCGAGCAGGGCGACACTTTCCACAACGATCGCTTCCCCGACCTCAAGGCCGACTTCATCCTGGCGAATCCGCCGTTCAACATGAAGGAGTGGGGCGGCGAGAGGTTGCGCGACGATAGGCGCTGGAAATATGGCATACCACCCGTGCGCCACGCCAACTTCGCCTGGGTCCAGCATATCATCCACCACCTGGCGCCCACGGGCTACGCCGGCTTCGTCCTCGCCAACGGCTTTATGTCCTCCAACCAATCGGGGGAGAGGGAGATCCGCAAGAGCATCATCGACGCCGACTTGGTGGATTGCATGGTGGCCTTGCCCGGCCAGCTCTTTTACTCGACGCAGATCCCCGCCTGTCTCTGGTTCATCGCGCGCAACAAATCCGGCCATCTCTCTCCCTCGGGGAGAGGGGCCGGGGGTGAGGGTCGCGACCGCCGCGGCCAGGTCCTCTTTCTTGACGCCCGCAAGCTGGGCCGGATGGTGGATCGCCTCCACCGGGAACTGACCGATGAGGACATCGCCCGCATCGCAAACGCCTACCACGCTTGGCGTACTCGCGGCCCTCACCCGGCCTTCGGCCACCCTCTCCCAGCGGGAGAGGGCCGGGGTGAGGGGTACAAAGACACCCCGGGCTTCTGCAAGAGCGCCACCCTCGAAGAGATCCGCGAACACGGCTACGTGCTCACCCCTGGCCGCTACGTGGGCGCCGAGGTCCAAGAAGACGACGACGAGCCTTTCGAAGAGAAGATGAAGCGGCTGGTGGCGACGGTACGTGAACAGCAGGCCGAGGCCGCGAGCCTCGACGCCGCGATTGCCGCCAACCTGAAGGAACTGGGGTATGCCTAAAGCGAAGGCGAGTCAGCAGCGCCCATCGAACAACGAGATCCGCCGCGTCATGCTTCGGTACTTCTATGACCGGAACAAGAACGCGACGAGCGTTCGGGGCAAGAAGGGTTCGGCAGTCAAGATCAGTGACGTGAAGAAAGAGCTCAAAGCGATGCACGGCCTAACCCAGCAGGAAGTGCAAAGCAACCTTACCTATCTCCTCAGCCAAGGTTGGGTGGAGGAGGAAAGGATAGAGAAATCGGTCACGGCACCCGGCGGTACGATTATTCCCTCGGCGACCAGCTACTACAGGATCACAGCGGCAGGCATAGACAAAATCGAAGGACCCGGCGACTTCACTATGCCAAAGTTTCACGGGATCAACATCAATGCGACCGGCCAGAACATCATCACGCTTGGTGACGGCAACCAGATCAATGCACAGTACACGGACCTAGGACAGGCTCTCGCCGAACTCCGTACAGCGGTTACAAGTTCCGCTGCACCAGAACACGAGAAATTGAGCATTGTTGCGGACATTGACACTATTGAGACGCAGCTCGCAAAGCCAGAGCCCAATCGAGGGATCATCTCTGCGGCATGGGAGGGCGTGAAGGCTGCTGCGACCATCGGTGGATGCGCAGATCTGGTTCAACGGATAGCCGGCTTGTTACGTGGGCTGGTTGGATGAAGCGGAAAGGGCTGGGCTATGGCGGGTGAGTGGCGCACAGTGCGTTTTGGCGAGGTCGCTGAAATCCTGCCGGGCAAATATATCCCCGCTGAACAATACGATCCCACTGGTCCGTACCTCATTTTTGGCTCGAACTCAGTGATGGGGAAATCTCCCGTGCCGCTTTATGATGCCCCAATCATCGCCTTCGCGCGGATCGGCTCCAACTGTGGCGCGGCTATGTATTCAGCAGGGCCTTGCTGGATCAACAACAACGCCGCCGGTATCCGAGGCAGGGCAGGCTGCTACACGCGTTTTCTTTTCTACTGGATGCGGAACTTTGACTTTGCGCGAATCCGAGAAGGAAGCGGCCAACCATATATTAGCAACCAAACGCTTGAGGCGCAGACTGTTCGGCTTCCTCCCCTCTCCGAACAGCGCGCCATCGCGCACATCCTCGGCACGCTGGACGACAAGATCGAGCTGAACCGCCGCATGAGCGAGACGCTGGAGCAGATGGCGCGGGCGCTGTTCAAGTCATGGTTCGTAGACTTCGAGCCTGTCCGCGCGAAGATGGAGGGCCGCTGGCGCCCACACTCCCCTCTCCCAGGGGGAGAGGGGCTTTTGGCTTCCCGCGCACCTCTACGACCTCTTCCCCGACCGCTTGGTGCAGTCGGAACTCGGCGAGATCCCGGAGGGGTGGGAGGTGGGAACGCTCGCGGACGTTTCAACTCTTGGTGCCAAGGTGTGGACAAAGGAAACACGCGCTGCCGAACTTGATTATGCCTACCTCTCGAGCACGAAATGGCGGCGAACCGACGCGATCACCACATATACGGAATCCGAAGCGCCTAGCCGCGCTCAGCGGGCCCTACGCCCGCGAGACTCGATCGTTGGTACCGTACGTCCAGGAAACGGCTCCTACGCTTTCATGTCCGAATCTGGGCTTACAGACAGCACTGCCTTTGCGGTCCTTCGGCTGCCAACGCCGGAGCTCGCCGAGTTGCTTTATCTCGCCGCCACGGCGATGGACAACATTCAGGGTCTCACTCAGGGTCTCACTCATTTGGCCGACGGCGCCGCCTATCCCGCAGTTCGGTCGGAGGTCGTGGCGGCGATGAAGATCGTACGAGCCGAGGGTAATCTGCTCTTGCGTGTTTGTCACTTTCGCGGTCCTGTTCTGCAGAGGATTGCGCAGGCCGACCATGAATCCCGCCGTCGCCGCCTTGCGGGACGCGCTGCTGCCCAACTCGATTTCCGGTGAGCTGCGGATGTAGGGATGCGGAGCGGGTTTAGGGAGAGCCCCAGCTATGACTCACCACCCCCACTTCCATCACCGCCAATCACTTCGCCTGAAGGGGTGCGATTGCGCCCTGGCAGGGGGTATTTCGTGACCCTCTGGACGCAAAACCACGCATGCCTCTTCCGCCATGTGGTGGATGGAGAGATGCGATTGAACGCGTGGGGTGTCAGCGCACGCGAGGAAGGGTTCCGGTCGGCAGACATCCGACAGGAAAATGAACTGTTCGATGATGAATTCGTGGTAATGCCGAATCACATTCACGGCATCGTGTGGATCGTAGCGCGGGGCGAGCGGCCGGTGGTCCCTGCTCCGCCGCTGACCCGGTGGACTGGCAGCCGCACGTCAGAAACAGGACAGGCGCGAGGGGCTGGCCAAATGCTTCCGGAACCCGAACGATACGCTGCGACTGGTCATCGTGCGCGACATTTGGCTCACTGGGTTCGACTGCCCGAGCTTGCACACGATCTACGTAGACAAGATCATGCATGGCTACGGCCTGATGCGGGCGATTGCGCGCGAATCGTGTCTTTCGCGACAAGCCTGGCGGGCTGGTCGTGGACTACGTGGGCCTCGCTCACGAGCGGAAGGCCGCTCTCGCCACCTACACGGAGAGCGGCGGCACGGGGCGAACGGCGCTGAATCGGCACGAAGCGGTTGCGGTCATGCTCCGTTTCGTTGGGAATGTGGCCCCGGGCGCGGAGGGTTGGGTGAAGCAGCAGGTCGAGAAGCAGCCTCGATCCGCCAAGCGGCAATTCGGCGCGCGCACTGTGGAGGTGAGCGTGACCCCCGCTTTTGGAATGATCATCGTGGCAGTGGACTATTCACAGACGCACGAGCCTGAAAGGTCACAGTATCACGAACTTGCCGGTACGCCATGCCATCAACGGGGCAATTGAACTTCCACTGAAGGGGAACCCGGCTGGAGCCTTTGCCCGCGCATCGGCCTGATGGTGTCGGCTTGCGAAGTGCGCATGCATTGCCGCACTGGGATGTGGTCGCGGGTGCTGCTTCGAAACTGGCAAACGGGTTTTCCTGCGGGCGGCCCGGGCGCGGCCCGACGTGCATGCAGCCGACATTCGAACTTGGATCGAGCCGACCTCTCAACTCGCATCCAGCCGGCGTGGCAAGAATGCTCAGTTCGGCAGGATGCCGTACTTCCAAGATGGTCAGCTCCGATGGCGCGGCTCGATTTGCAGGCAGTCTTCCACCAGTGATAGGCGAGGCGGCGAAGGGCCGGGCAGAGGTGTTCCGGTAGAAAGGAGCGTAATGTGCAAGTGCAACCGATTCGCGATGGTTTCCACACCGTGACGCCGTACTTGCTCGTGCACGGCGCTGCGCGATTGATCCAGTTTCTCGAAGTCGCTTTTGGCGCAGAGCTGAGGTTCGTGAAGAAGCGAGCGAATGGAGGAATCATGCACGCCGAACTGCGGCTCGGCGACTCGATGCTGATGTTGGGCAAGGCGAGCGACCGTTTTCCCGCCATGCCTGCATCCTTGTACCTGTACGTTCCGGACTGCGACGCCGTGTACGAGCGGGCACTTGCCGCCGGTGGCGAGTCGGTGTTCCCGATCATGACCTTCCCTTCGGGCGAGCGATACGGAGGCGTTCGGGACCTGTGTGGGAATGTCTGGTGGATTGCCACGCACGTGGAAGACGTTGCCGCGGACGAGGAAGAACGCCGCTGGAAGCAGTTCCACCTTCCTTGAGCGCACGGCCTGCGCGCGCGGCTCCGGCTCGAACACGCGGAAGCGGTGCAACGCAGCCTGCAATTTTGTGTGTGCTCGGTGCGATTACGAAGCTCCGCCTCGATTCTCGCTGGGTGGTGGCAATCGTTGCCGCAACTGGGTCGTGCGAGGTCCATGCCAAGAGCCGCGTGCCGCGGGAAGGATTGCGCGAAGTCCACGCTCCCTGCGCAGCGTGCAGGGCCCGCTCTTGCGGTGTCGCCGCTTCGGCTCCGGCGGAGGCGAGAGGCCGTCTCAGGATCCGGTGCTTTCTCCGTGCCCGCACCGAGAGTTCAAGCTGGGGGATTGTTTGGAAGAGCGGCGGTCGCGGCTGGGCATGGTGTTTGCGCCGGCGAAACGTGTCGGGCCTGGCCCGAATCCGCTTTCTGCTGGGAGGCCCCCGGGTCCAAGGGGATCAGCTTCGAGTACGAGTTCGTTTGCTGCGCGGGAGCGTGGGCGGGCCAAAGGTACAGCGAAGCGATGCCTCCTGTTGGGGGGACGTCCCCCAAAGCACGCGCGGCACGCGAACTCAACGCCCGCCGGGGCGCTTAACGGCGCCCGCCTCGCCGCTGTTGCCGGTGTAGCTCTTCGAGTAGCCCGCGAGTTCGATCCAGGCGGTTCCTAAAGATCTCCCGTGCCACTGCCAGCAGGTCACGGACAAGCGGGTCGCGAAGCGCGTAGCGCACGGAGGCGCCCTGTTTCTGCGCCCAGACGATGTCGTGAGCCCGCAGGACGGCAAGCTGTTGGGAGACGATCGGCTGTTCGAGTTGCAGTTCGTCTTGCAGTTCCTGCACCGCGCGGCTGCCGCGCCCCAGGATTTCCAAGATCTGGATCCGCACTGGATGCGCGAGAGCGCGAAAGAAGCGCGCCTTGAACTCTTGCAGCTCGTTGGGGCGTGGGGAGCCGCCGGCGCGGTGTTGGTTTTTTTGTGGCATCCATTGACAAGAATATCTCAATATCCCTATCTAAAGCAACGCTTCGCATGCACCTGCAAACCAGTTCGTCGGACGCCTCCTCCGCCCTTTGCACCTTAGCCAGCTTGATCGAGCGACTCGCGCACCTGTTGCCGGCTCAGGGTCCGATCAGCATTTTCATTCACCACAACCCGCTTCACGCGTTCGAACACCTGCCGTTCGAGCAGGCGGTGGAAACAGCGGCGGGGCAACTCGGGCGCGAGCCGTACTTATCCGAACGGCGGCTGCGGGCAAAGCTGGCCTCAGGGCGCATGTACGCGCGCGATGTCGAGCTGGTGCTCCGTGAGCATCTTGGCGCTTGCGCTGAGCAAGAGGTGGCGGGACTGATTTCGCGTTTCGAACTCTGGCGGGCCGTGATCTTGCATGGCATTCCCGCGGCCGCGGGACGGGAACTCGGCTGGATGCTCGAGGAAACCCAGGCGTTGGCGCGTTTTCGGAAAGGTGCACCGCTCAGCGCGTTGTTTGCTGGAGAGGATGTGCTGGGGCCAGAGCTGGCCGCAGAACGGGAAGCGGTCAAGAGCTTGTGGACAGGCTGCATCGGTGCAGTCCAGCGGGCGGCTGAGACTGGGGCGTGTCTCTCTCCCACTTGGGTTCGGCATGCGGACTGGTTGCGTGCCGTGTTCGGGCTTGACCCAGATGCCTGGATTCACCCACCCTTGATCCGCTTCCTAGCCGGCTATCTCGATCAGGGCCTTGCCCACTGGCCGATGCCGGGCCGCGAGTTGGGCATCCACGGTTGTTTCCTCGAACTCTACGGAACACGGCTCGCGGCTTGGTGTGGATCTTGGGCACGTGCGTTGCCGTGTATCGTGGAAGAGGATCGCCTGCACGGCCGGAACGAGTGGAGTTCCCTCGCAAACTCGTTGCAGGTCCTAGGGGTAGGCGAGTCGGAATGGGCCGATTACTTGAGCGCGGAGCTTCTCGCTCTGCGCGGTTGGGCCGGGATCGTTCGCCAAATCGAGGAGCGTCCAGACCGCGTTCCGGTTCGGGAGCTCAAGGTCAGCCTCACTGGGTATCTGGCTGTGCGCCTGCTCTTCGAGCGGGCGGCGCTCGAGGAGGCGGCGCGTCGAGTCGCATTTGCTGGCTCACTGGCAGAACTGCGACCATGGCTTGCGCAGCAGCTTCGCCCTTTGTCTCCGCCTGCTGTGGCAGAGCGAGCGTGGCGGCTCTTTCATCTGGCCCAACTGTGCGGTTGGGACGCTTCCATCGTAGCAGCCTGGACCCCTGATCAGGTTCGCCAACTCGAAGCGGAGTTAGAAGCAATCGGAGAACGATTGCCGCGGCGGATTTTGCACCAAGCGTTCGAACGGGCAATCCGCAGCCGGTTTTATGACGCGATCAGCCAACACGTGCCGGAGCGCGCTCCGACGCGGCCGGTGTTTCAGGCGGTGTTTTGTATCGACGAGAGAGAGGAGTCGTTCCGCCGCCATCTCGAAGAAGTCGAGCCGTTGTGCGAGACGTTTGGGACACCGGGCTTTTTCCACGTCGCGATGTATTACGAGGGTGTGTCCGACGCGCATCCGAGGCCCCTTTGCCCGGTGGCCATCCGCCCCGAGCACTACGTTGCCGAAGTGGAAACGGGCCACCACGATCCAGGCCGCAATGGGTGGCGCTTGCGGCAGCGCGCCGTTGGGTTCCTGGGCCACAACATTTATCTTGGCAGTCGCCTGCCTGTACGCGGGGCGCTGCTCACCACGCTGTTCGGATGGCTTGCGCTGATTCCGCTTGTGTTTCGCGTCGTCTTCCCCTGGTTGTCGTTTCGCTGGAGGCGCGCCCAAGAGGCGTCCTTCCGGCCCGCGCAGACCCGGCTGCAGCTTGAGCGCTCGCCTGAAGTTCCGCCGATCGGCAAGTACTCTGGCTTCACGGTACCTGAAATGGCACGGATTGTCCGCCGGGTACTCGAAGACACCGGCCTCAGGGATCGTCTCGCTCCGCTTGTCCTCGTCGTGGGTCATGGCTCGGTTAGTTTGAACAACCCCCACGAGTCGGCCCATGACTGTGGAGCTTGCGGTGGCGGGCGAGGTGGGGCGAACGCCCGCGCCTTCGCGCAGATGGCCAACGACACGCGCGTGCGGGAGTTGCTGGCAGCCGAGGGACTGAAGATCCCCCCGGGCACCTGGTTCGTAGGGGCAGAGCGGAACACTGCCAGTAACAGCGTGACCTTCTTCGACGAGAATCTCGTTCCCCCTGAGCGAAGGGCATTATTCGAGCGGGCCAAGGCGGCCATCGAGGTGGTCCGGCGGCGTGAGGCGCACGAACGTTGCCGGCGTTTCGATGCGGTCCCGCTCTGGTACCCGCCAACGGCCGCACTGGCTCACGTCGAGGGGCGCGCCGCTGATCTGGCGCAGCCGCGGCCGGAGTATGGGCACGCCACGAACGCTCTTTGCGTCATCGGGCGGCGGGCGCGCACGCGGGGCTTGTTTTTGGACCGCCGCGCGTTTCTGGCGTCCTACGATCCAGAGAGTGATCCCGACGGCTCGATTCTGGCCCGCGTCATTTCCGCAGTTGTGCCAGTCGCGGCTGGCATCAGCCTCGAGTATTACTTCAGCTACGTTGACCCCACCGGGTACGGTTGCGGAACCAAGCTCCCGCACAACGTCACCGCGCTTCTCGGTGTGATGGATGGAGCGCAAAGCGATTTGCGCAGCGGGCTACCCTGGCAAATGGTGGAAATTCACGAGCCAGTGCGACTGGTGATCGTCGTGGAGGCGCAGCCCGACCGAGTGTTGCAAGCCGTGCGCGCCAATCCCGCTGTCGAACGACTCGTTCGAAATCGCTGGGTGTGGCTGGCAGCGCTCGATCTCGACTCCGGGGCATTGTGGGAATGGACGGAGAGAGGGTTCGTCCGCCATGTGCCTCAACAGGGTCTACCTGTGGTCACGGGGGACTCGATGCGTTGGTACGAGGGGAAAAGGGGGTTTTTGCCACCGGTCGCGCTTGGCCCGGGATCAAGGGCAACGGCCGAGCAGTCCGGGATGCATGTTACAGCGGGGTCCTGATGGCGGCTCGGAGCCTCGCGGGATTGGTGGCCAGCGGTGTCGCGGCGCCGGCCATCTTGTTTGCGATATTGGGGGTCGCATCTCTGTTGAACCGCCGTTTACCGGAGCGGTGGACGGCGGCGCTCACCGGTGCGGCGATGACGTGGGCGCTCGTTACTTTTTCCCTCGCAGGGATCACGTGCGCGGCGAGGGGTGGGGGCCCCATCCGTCTCTCCTACGGCACATGGTCCGCCGCTGCTCATGGCGGTATCGCGCTAGAGTTTCTGGTGGATCCGTTGGCGCTGGGTTTCGCGGCTTTATCGGCCGCGATCGTCGGCATCGTGTCCGCGTTTTCCCACCGCTACCTCCACCGCGAGCCTGGGTATCATCGCTATTTCGTTTTGCTGGCGATGTTTGCCACGGGCATCTTTCTCGTGGCGCTCGCGGGGAACGTGCAAGGATTGTTCGTGGGCTGGGAACTGATTGGGTTGAGTTCCGCGCTCTTAGTAGGGTTTTTCCACGAGCGTCCCGCGCCGCTCGATAACGCGCTTCGCGTATTTGCAGTCTATCGCATCAGCGATGCCGCGATGCTGTCGGCAGTAGTTTTGCTTCATTCGTTGGCAGGTACTGATAGCCTTTCGCTGCTCTTTGGCGCTGGTCACGCGGAGGCGCCCGTTGGTCTGGGAACCATGGGCGCCACCGCCATCGCCGTTCTACTCATCGTTGCCGCTGCTGCGAAAAGCGCTCTTTTACCCTTTTCGGGGTGGCTGCCTCGGGCGATGGAGGGGCCGACCCCTTCCAGTGCCGTTTATTATGGCGCGCTTTCTATTCATGCTGGCTGCTTTCTGTTGTTGCGCGCGGCGCCACTGTTGGAACGGGCCCCGGCGGCGCGTGTCTTGGCGGGGGTTCTTGGCGCGGCCACGGCCCTGTACGCGGCTGTCACCACCCGCGTACAAAGCGATGTGAAGAGTTCGTTGGCCTATGCCTCGCTCACCCAAGTGGGTTTGGTGATCTGCGAGATTGCTGCCGGTTATTCTACGCTGGCCTTTGCGCACCTCGCGGGGCACATCTGCTTCCGTCTGTTCCAATTTCTCAGCGCCCCGAACGTGCTGCACGACCTGCACGGCATCGAGGCTGCGATTGGCAACCGTCTCGTACCGGAGCAAGGTTATCTGGAGCGATTGGCTCCAGGGTGGCTGCGCTCCCGACTGTATCTGTTTGCGCTGGAACGCGGGTTTCTCGACACACTTCTCGACCGTGCCGTGGTGATGCCGTTCCGGCGGGTCACTGGGTGGCTGACGGGTTTGGACCGCTGGTTGTGCGACGCCGCACTCACAGTGGCTCGCGTTGCCCTCGGTTCCAGGACCGGAGTGGAACCTGACAGCCGGAAAGTTGAGGGTTGGCGGGGAGGAGAGAATGGGGACGAGTGACGCTCCCGT
Source organism: Myxococcales bacterium (assembly GCA_037445065.1). Taxonomy (GTDB): domain Bacteria; phylum Desulfobacterota; class Binatia; order HRBIN30; family HRBIN30; genus JBBILD01. Next base: position 38,153 of record JBBILD010000009.1, on the reverse strand, counting down.
TTGGTTGACCGCGATCGCGGTGCTGCCCACAGCCGTGATCGCGGCTTCGTATCTCCCGCTCGAGGTCGAACGGTTACGTCGCCTCGCAGTGTCTGCGGCAATCGCCTTGTTGGCGGTCACTCTCGTGGTTGCTCTCTCCCCCCAAGTGCGAGCTTTTTCCCTGCGCACCGGGTGGTTGCGTTGGGACGGGGCGGAGGAGGCGTTGATCCGGATCGACGGGCTCGCGGCTGTGTTGCTGCCCTTTGCTGCTGGCCTGTGGTTGCTCACCGTCGCTGTCACTCCCCGTGCGGGTTTGGGCCGTGGCGGGCTGCGTCGCACGGCGCTGGCGTCCTTGCTGACCCTCGCCTCTTTCATGACCGAGAGTGCGGTCGCGCTCTTCGCTCTGTGGGCTGCTTCGGTGGCTACCTTTCTCGCCGCAATCGGCGGTCCGGCGCATCGCTACCAACGGCAAGTGGCGGCCGCCTATCTCGGGCTTTCGACGCTCCTTTTGGGTCTTGGCGTGGCGCTGCTTGTGGGCCCGCGCGCGACGCATCACTCCGCGCTGGAAGCGGTGGCGATGTGGTTGATCGTGATCGCCGCGATGATTCGCAAGGGGATTGTCCCATTTCACGCCTGGGTGCCGGAGGTCTTCGATCACGGGCGGTTGGGGCCGGCCATCCTATTTTGCGGTCCGCAGTTGGGCGCTTACCTCACGGTGATTCTAATTGTACCGCGGGCCTCACCGGAGATGCTTCGCTCGATTGCGTTGCTCGCTCTGGTCACCGCGGTTTACGGGGCCGCGCTGGCGCTGGTGCAGAGGAGTGCACGGCGGGCCTGTGGCTATTTGTTTATGAGCCAATCGGCCCTGGTGATGGCGGGGCTCGACTGTACGAGTGTGGCCGCGCTTACAGGTGGGCTGCTTGTTTGGCTGTCGGCGGGCCTAAGTTTTGCGGGCCTTGCCCGCTGTGTGCTCGTTCTCGAGGCACGCCGGGGGCGGCTCGGTCTCGCTACGTATCACGGCGGCTACGAGCGGATGCGCCTCCTCGCTGTGGCCTTCCTCACCATGGGCCTGGCGTGCACCGGCTTTCCTGGAACGCTGGGTTTTGTGGGCCAGGAGTTACTGGTGCAAGGTGCCGTACAGGCCTTCCCGGTGATGGGGTTAGCGGTGGTTGTCGCCTCGGCGCTCACCGGGCTTGCCGTGCTGCGCATGTACTTTTCCCTGTTTTGCGGCCGCTCCGATGCGCGCCTCCACCCTGGCCTAAAGCTAGGACTGACCAGCCGTGAGGCGTGGGCGTTTTCAGCGCTGGTCATCGTCCTCGTAGGCTTCGGGCTTGCACCTCGCGCGCTGGTTACGTCGCGCCTGCTGGCCAGCGAGCGCATCTTGCGCGAGCGGCAGGTGCGATCCATTTCGGCTACTGCCTTCCCAAACGGTCTTCGGTAACCGCATCGTGCTACCTTCGAGGTGCCTGCAGCGGGCAAGGCCTAGTGCGCGTCTCCGAGAATCGTCTTCGTGCATAGCCGACGAGTGGCGCGTGTTGCCGCGAACGTGATAATCGCGGCACCCGGCGTTGTGTTCTTCGGTCCCCGGCAGAAGCACCGTTACCCGTGTTGCGTTGCCCCCTTGTTGGATCCGAGGGGTTGGATGACGATGGCGGAGCCTCGCCTCGGAGGTTTGGGGTGCTGGCGGAGCGGTTCTTCATCGGGAAGATCGGTCGGAATCCTCTCCGCTCGGGAAATGTGCAGCGCTCGCCATAGCCCGGACTGTTGCGCGGAAGACCGCGCCCGCCAGCCAAATCAAACGCCCTGTAAGCCGCGACGGCGGGCGAGCCAATACACGGGGACTCCGCAGAGAACCAAGCCGAGCCCGGGCCAGGTGTAGCGCGGCTTGACCAGGAGAAGGTCAGCGAGGATCGCACCGGTGAGCAGGATATAGAGCGCAGGGAGGTATGGGTAAGCGACGACCCGGTAGGGGCGTTGCCGTGCTGGCTCCCGCCAGCGCAGCACGAACACGCCCGCAGCCGTGAGCGCGTAAAACAATAGTGCGGCAAAGATCACGTAGTCGAGCAAGTCGCTATACGTGCCCGACAGCACCAGGAAACTCGCCCAGACTCCTTGCAGCACGAGTGCGGCTCCCGGCACCCGGCGGGTGTTGAGGAAGCCAGCGATGCGGAAGAACAAGCCATCGTGGGCCATGGCGTGGTACACGCGCGCTCCGGCCAGGATCAAGCCGTTGGCGCAGCCGAAGGTGGACACCATGATGGCTGCGGCCATGACCACCGTTCCGGCGCTTCCGAACAGCACCTCCATGGCAGCGGTGGCAACCCGGTCGTTGCTCGCGTACTGGATCCCCCGCGCGAGTGCCGTGGACCCTTGCGGGTCGCCCCATAGTGGCAAGATCGCCAGGTACACAACGTTGGTGAGGAAGTAGAGGCCGGTCACCAGCGCGGCTCCGAGCACCAGGCTCGCGGGGATGGTTCTTTGCGGCTGGCGCACTTCGGCGGCCGCAAAGGTCACGTTGTTCCACGCATCGGCGGAAAACAGCGCCCCCACCATGGCGGCGCCAAATGCGGGCAGCAAGGCGCCCAAGGCGAGTGGTTCTCGCCCCCAAAACCACTCCCAGTTCGCCTCCCCGGCGCCGCGCGCGGGCGCGAACAGGGCGCCGAGAAGCGCCAGCAACAACAGCGAGCCGACCTTGCCTGCGGTGAACACGTTTTGCACGAGCCGCCCGGTGTGCACGCCCATCGTGTTGACCCAAGTGAGCAAGGCGATCACGGCAATGGCGAGCAGGCGCTGGCGGTCGAGCACAAAGGGGGCCACCGGCCCACTTTCGAGCCACGGGAACAGCACCGCAGTGAAACGCGCGAAGGCCACCGCCACCGCAGCGATCGTGCCGGTCTGGATGACTGTGAACAGCGTCCACCCGTAGAGGAACCCGAGCAGCGGCCCGTACGCTTCGCGCAGGTACACGTACTGCCCGCCGGCACGCGGCATCATTGCCGCCAGCTCCCCGTAAATGAGCGCCCCCATCACGGTCAGCACGGCGGTGAGTCCCCACACCGCTAGCAGCCAAACGGGAGCCTGCACTTGCCGAGCAATGTCCGCGCTGACCAGGAAAATGCCCGAACCGATCATCGAGCCGGCAACGATCGCGGTGGCGTCCCACAGGCCGAGAACGCGCGCGAATTCGACCGGCCTCGCGCTCCCTTGATCGAGTTCTTGTGGAGGAGCCCCGGCCGTCATGGTCACTTCATCCGCCGTGCTCGGCCCGGTTCAGTGCGGCCGAGCGGCCGCAGCCTGCCGCTTCGCCAGGCGGCTATGGAACTGGCTGTACGAGAAGTATATGGCGAGTCCGATTGCGAGCCAGATCACGAGCCGCATCCAGTTATGGGAGCCGAGAGACACCATCATACCCACATTGAACAAAATCCCGAGGATGGGCACCAAGGGAAACAACGGCGTGCGGAACGGCCTCGGTTGGTCAGGATTCGTGTAGCGCATGATCAGCACCGCCGCGCACACCACCACGAAGGCGAACAGGGTGCCGATGTTGACCATTTCTGCCAGGGTGTGGATCGGTAGTAGTGCGGCCACCACCGCCACGATGGAGCCGGTGAGGATCGTCGAACGGTGGGGTGTGCGGAAACGCGGGTGGACACGGCCGAAAAACTCTTGTGGCAACAGCCCGTCGCGTGCCATCGCGAAAAACACGCGCGGCTGGGCGAGCATGAGCACCAAAAGAACACTGGTGATCCCGGCCACCGCGCCCACGGAAATAATCAGCACGGCCGCCGAGATGCCGTAGCGGGCAAAGGCCGCTGCCAGCGGGGCGTCCACGTCAATTTCGGTGTACGGCACCATGCCGGTGAGCACCGCGGCCACGGCAATGTAGAGCAGCGTGCAAATCGCCAGCGAGGCGATGATCCCGATGGGCACGTCACGCTGCGGGTTGCGCGCCTCCTCCGCTTGGGTGGAGACCGAGTCGAAGCCGATGTAGGCGAAAAACACGTAGGCGGCTCCCGCTGCCACGCCTTTCCAGCCAAAGGGGAGAAACGGAGACCAATTGCTCGGGTCAACGTAGAACGCCCCCAACCCGATCACGAACAAGATGACGGACAGTTTGAGCACCACCATGGTAGCGTTGAAGGTGGCACTTTCGCGGATGCCGATGACCAGCACGGTGGTCACGATGAGGACGATCACTGCAGCCGGCAAATTGAACCACGCTCCCGGCGTGCTGAACGGATCGGAACTGATTTGCACCGGCAAGTGGACGTTGAACAACTCGAGCAAGTGCAGGAAGTACTTCGACCAGCCGTGCGCCACGGTCGCCGAGGCCATGCCGTATTCGAGGATCAGATCCCAGCCGATGATCCAGGCCAGCAACTCCCCCAGCGTGGCGTAAGCATAGGTGTACGCGCTTCCGGCCACCGGGATCATGGCTGCGAACTCGGCGTAGCAAAGCGCCGCGAACGCACAGCCCAAGCCTGCAATGACGAACGATAGGATCAGCGCTGGCCCAGCGTAATCGTGCGCCGCAAGGCCGGTGAGCACGAAAATGCCTGCGCCAATGATCGCTCCCACTCCCAGGGAGGTGAGCTGCACGGGGCCCAGCGCTCGGCGCAAGCGGTTTTCTCCTGCCAGGTCCTCCTCCACCATGTGGATGGGTTTGACGCGAAACCACTGCTTCGTTCTCGATGCCATGGCCTCCTCACTCGACGCGGGCGATGTTCGGCCCACTTATCCCCTCCAAAACCAGAACACGATCAGTCCGAGCGCAATTCGGTAGTAGGCAAACACGCGGAAAGTGTGGCGCTGCACGAAGCGGATCAAGGTCTGTACGGCAATCGCAGCGGATACGAACGCCATTCCGAAACCCAGCGCGAGCGGGCCAGCCTCGGCGAAGGTAAGTTCGGAACGCGCTTGGAAGAGGCTGTACAAGCTGGCCGCGCCAAGCGTGGGGATGGCGAGGTAAAAGGAAAACTGCGTCGCCAGCGGCCGCTCGAGCCCCACCCACAACCCACCAGCAATCGTAGCCGCTGCACGCGACACGCCAGGAACCAGCGAGGCAACCTGCACCACTCCGATCCACAGCGCCTGGCGCCAGCCGATTTCGTCCAGCTCCCGCTGCTCGCCCCGATGATCCTTGCTCTCCAACCACAAAAGCACCACTCCGCCGAGGATTAAGCTCGTTGCCACCACCCAAGGCCGGAACAGGTGAGCTTCGATCACACGGTGAAACAAAAATCCAGCGCTTGCCGCGGGCAGGAAAGCGACGAACACCTTCCCGAGCGTGGCGCGCGCTCGCGCTTGCCGCGGTGCTTGCCGCACCAGTTCCCACAGCGAGTGGCGGTAGAGCCACACCACCGCCAGAATGGCTCCGAGCTGAATGAAGATTTCGAAGGTCACACGCTGCCGCGCCGGGTAGTTGACGAGGTCGGCCGCCAGGATCAGGTGGCCGGTGGAGGAAATCGGTAAAAACTCCGTTAGCCCCTCTACCACCCCGAGCAGCGCGGCCTTCCACCACATGAGCCGGCCTCAATAACCGGAGCGCAGGGCAACGCAAGGTGGGCCGGCTTCTGGCGCCAAAACGGGCGCTGTGCTTTCAAAGTACCCATGCCGATCCGAGCGGTGTCGCTGGATGTGGGTTGGACGCTGGCCTATCCGCGCGAGTCCATGTGGGAGATCTTTGCCGACCTGTGCACGAAAGCCGGGCGACCAGTGAGCGCCGCGGAAACCGAGCGGCTGGTGCGCGCGTTGTGGGTGGTTGGACAGGAGCGGGCAAGCCGCGAATTGGAACAGGAGCGCCAGTACACGGACTCGGACGAAGAGTTCGCCCAGCAGTTTCGCATGCTCGGGCAGTTGGTGTTCCACCAACTAGGGGTCGAAGATGGGCACGAGCAGCTCATGAGCGAGTTCTTCGCTCGCTTTTGGCACCCAGAACAGTGGCAACTGTTCCCTGATGTTCCCGAGACGATTGCCGCCTTGCGTGCGCGCGGCTTGCGGGTGGGGGTGCTCTCGAATGCCCCGTCGGACATGCCCCGCTTGCTCGAACGGCTCGGTATCCTCGAGCAGCTCGATTATGTTGTGGTGTCGGCCTGCGAAGGGACTCGCAAGCCCGATGCCCGCATTTTCGCCCGCACCCTAGAACGCGCTGGCGTACAGCCAGAGGAACACGTGCACGTCGGTGATATGTACGTGGAAGACATCCTGGGCGGCACCCGCGCCGGCGTGCACACGTTTCTGATCGAGCGCGGCCGCCACGCCTTGTTCCCGAGTTTCCGCGAATCGGAAGGGCGTGGCTTGGCTGCCGAGCGCGTGGTGGAGACGCTGACGGATTTTGTTGCCCGCTTGCCGCGGTAACTGGCGTCGCGCTCCAGTGTACTCGGCAAGGTGGGCAGTCCTGGGTGGCAAATTTGCGCGTCGGGCGCAGGCGGCTAGCAACCAGTGGAGCCCAGTGGCGGGTAGCGCCCCGAGGAGGAGCCGGTGCCTTTTGGGGGACTTGTATGCTCGTCCGCCTCGCAATGGACGAGGCGGCAACGGTGAGCGCCTGCGGGCGGGAGTTACCTATTGGGAGACGGCGCGGCCACCCGTGGCTCCCTTGCCGAGAACACCGGGGCCCCTCGAATGCTTTGCAGCGGGCAAGTCTGAAAGGCCGCGCCATCGCGCAGGCGACCCGGCGCTTTGGGCCTGGCAGGCAAAACGGAGCGAGGGCGCGGATGGTGGCCGCGGCGAAGCGCCCGCCTTGGTGAACTCTCCTGGCAGGGAGCTTGCCAACCGCTCCTCTTCGTTGCGCCGCCAGGCGCAGTAGGCTTTTACCGGGTCGTTTCCGAGCGCTCGCCCCTTGCCGCTCCGACCCGGCGCAAATCAGCGTGGCGCCACTCCGAGAGTCTCCGCTCGCCGTCCCTGTGGCAGCCGGGCTGTGGGTTGTTCCCAGTGTTGATCCGCTCCTGCACGATCAACTGGCCACCTTGGTTGCGGTCGAGCACGGCGCACATGGATCGGGGCTGGAAGGCAAGGAGGAGGTTCGCTCCGGCGATGATTTCCTCCACGCGGACGTCACCAGACCGCAACAGTCTCCCACGCGCGTGGTGGGTTGCCGGACGGGGGAAGTGTGGGTGTGGCCCCCATGCTGGTCTGGCCCTGGGGCTCGGCGGCGGAGTCGGTGTTTCCGTCGGTGTGCGCGTGCCTCGTTCTCTTGGACGGCGGGGAGCATAGGTGTGGGGCTAGGAGGAGCGGTCGGCGTGCCCGTGGGTGAAGGAGTGTGGGAGAACAGCGGGGCGAAAGTGCAAGTCGGTCTCTGCGTGGGCATCGGGGGCTAGGGTGCAATGTGCGGCCGCGTGTCCGTTGCTTTCCTGCCCGTGGTCGTAAGGGTGCCCGCAGAGATCGGACTTGGTGTGCGCGCGAGCGGGTGACTCACGAGCGGGATTGCGCGGCGGGAAAGGATGAAGACGGCAACGCCTTCGTTGCCTGTGCACACCGCCCTGGCGTTCCTGGTGTTGGGAGCTGGGGCCGATCGCCCCGGCAAAGGCGAAGACGCGGAACGGAATCCTCGGTTCCGGGGCGATGCGCGCCGGGAGCGTGGAGCGGCGCAATCGCGGCCCGGGTCGCGCGCGCCGCAGCGCTGCCTGGCAGAGCCCCTGTGCAACGGCCGCAGGTGCTGCCAGCCGCCGACCAACGCTCTGCCGCTGCTGGTCGGTCGCGGCGGGTTGGTTGGCGAGCGGAGCGGGCGGAAAGACGGCCGCCACTCGATGTCGCCGTGGGCGTGGGGGTCAAACTTGCTGGGGCAAGCGGACGGGGCGTGGGGCTTGCCGCGGTTCTTCCGAAAGCGGAGTTCCGGACGCGCTCGCGCCGCGCTGGATTCGCGCGTCTCTACAGTCCGCAAGCGCTGCCACGTTCCGTTTGCTGTTCAGCCCTCGGCTCCCGGACCATCCAACGGGCCGATGTGGAGCTGGGGCGACTTGGTCTCACCCCGTGCCGTATCTGCATTCCCCGCTCTGGCCGCGCAGGGGCCGAACCATTGCCCCCCGAAGGCAAGCGCAAGGGTTCAGCAGAAGACACGACTGGAAGAGCGGACTGCACAGTCCCCGTTCAACTGCGCTTCGGCGCCCTCACCTACTTGCGCAAGCGCAACGCGAAGCTCGTACCGGGGCCGACTCGCGAAGCGCTCGACTAGGATCGTGATCGTAGCCCAGTCGTCGAGAGCGGTTCCTTGCAAGGGCCGCAGTCGGAAAGAGATCGGCAAGCCGGCACTCTGTGGTGACAGCGTTGAGGGATTCCTTCACCGGCCGGGGCTGGTCCCCGGTCTGTTATGGCCTGCGCGTGCGGGTGCACCTCGCGCCTACGGCCGTGATCACTGTGGCGTTCCTGCGGGCAGCGGCGCCAGGCGGCCAGCGATGCCCTCCGCGATGCGGGTGGCAAACGCCATGATGGTTTCCTGTGGGTTGACGCCGACGCACTCCGGGAAGAGGCTCGCATCAGCCACGTAAAGGCCGGCCTCGCCGTGCACTCGTCCGTCGAGGTCCACCACCGCCTCCTCGGCACGCGGGCCCATGCGGCAGGTGCCCATGGGATGAAAGGCGGCGAGGTGCAAATCGGTGGGCTTGCAGAGTGTCGCGTCGGCGAGCCGCTCGAGGTCCGCACGCCCGCGCACCTCGGGCGCGTGGGGCAGGCCCGTGTGCACGGTGTGCGCTCCGGCAGCGAGAAAGATCTCCGCCACCAGGCGAGCGCCGACCAGCAGGCGCGCCATGTCGTGCCGGTTCAAGGAGTAGCGCACGAGTGGCGTGCCGAGGCCGGGAACGGAGCGAATCTCGCCGGCTGAGGTGTCCGAAACGAACAGCCCTGCGGAGCAGCGGTACGGCAAATCGGCCAGGAAGTCTTGCAACTCGCTGCCCACCCCTTTGGCCGCGCTCAGCGCCATGGCTGGGTGCATGCTGGTCACCTCGATCATCACACCCAGCGAAGCGTGCAGGTGGTCCACGAAGTACGACTGCAACGTGCCGCGCCAGTGGTGGATCGGTTCCTGGAAGGAAGCACTGATGCCGAGCGCAGGGTGCAGGGACAAATTACGCCCGAGCTGCCCGCTACGATCGCGCACCTGGTTGCGGCGCAAGAAACCTGGCGTGTGCAGCGTACCGCAGGCCACGACGACCACCTCGGCTTCTACTTCGAGCCAGCCGGCTGTCTCGTGGTCGGAGGAGCCGAGCACACGCGCGCGTACTCCTCGCACCCGCCCTTGCGCGCGCACCAACTCCTCCGCCCGGCAGCGAGCAAAAATGGTCGCTCCCGCGGCCTCTGCGCGTGGCAAGTAGCTCAAGTGCATGGCTTGCTTGCCGTCGCTCGGGCAGCCAAACGCGCACACGCCGCAGCCGCGGCAACCAACGATATTGCGGCGCAGCGGCGCGCCTTGGATCCCGAGCTGCTGGACGCCGCGCGCGAACCACTGCGCGTTGGCGCCGAGAACCTCTGCCGGCACCGGGATGACGTGCAACTCCCGCTCCACACGCTCGAAGTAGGGTGCCATCGCTTCCGGCTCGTACCCTTCGAGTCCGTAGCGCTTTACGAAGTGGCGCAGCACGGCCTCCGGCGTGCGAAAGCAGGTGCCCGAATTCACCACTGTGGTGCCGCCGACCGCGCGCCCGAGCGGCACCGGAATCGGCGGGCGCCCGACGGCAACGGTGGCGCCATGATTGCGGTACATGCGCAACATGCGCGCGAAAGGCGTGTCGGAAAAATCGTCTTGCGTGAAGTACGCGCCCTCTTCCAACACAACGACCCGCAGTCCGGCGCGCGCGCATTCGGCGGCGACCACCGCCCCGCCCGCGCCCGAGCCGATCACGCACACGTCGGCCCGTACCTTGAGCCGGCCGCGCACCTCCGGGAATTGCCGTGGATGCAAGCGCGGCCCCGGCCGCGGAGGGCTAGGATCGAGGCAGGTGCCGCGTTCGCCAAAATGCTCCTGCACCGTAGGCGAGGATCCAAACGCGAAGCCGACCAGTTGCTTGAGCCCTTCCACCATGAGGCGCGGCAGTAGCAACGATCCGTGGTACGCCCGCCGCAAGCGTTCTTGTTGTTGCTCGGGATGAAGCCGCGAGAACCGCCGAAACGGGGGCAGCAGCGCGTTGCCCAACTCCCACGCCCAGATGAGTCGCGCGATTTGTGCGCGCACCCTCGCGTCCATGTAGTTAAGATGCTGGCTCAAGACTTCCACCACCCCTGCCTCGTCCGCACCGATGGGAAAGGGTCCGCGCGAGGGGATCATCGCCCGCGCCACGCCACCCCAGAGCTCTGCCTGCCGCTCGCTCAGGACTCGGTCTTGTGTGGACATGCGTTGCCTCGCTGGCGAAGCGAGTACCGCTTCTGCTTCGGCAGAGCAATCGGTCGCTGCAGGCCCCAGAATTTTCGCGCCGGCCCACGCCTGCCCTCCCGCAGGCCGCCCGCCGCAGCTTTGGGTCAGTCGGGCGACAAAGAAAAATTTCGGAAACCTTTCGGTCGCTGCGGTTTGGATTCCGTTTGCTGCCGCGGTAGCCTGGTAGGCACCACAGTTGGAAAAGGCGGCTAGTGTATGGCTGGCAAATTGGAGAGAACATTCCTTGTCGAGCTGAGCGAGCAGTCCGACCCGCAAGCGAGGCAGTGCAGCGGGCGCGTCGAGCATCTTCTCTCCGGAATGGCGGCACGCTTTGCCAGCGTGGAAGAAATGCTCGCCTTTTTAAGTAGCTGCCTCGGCACCCCGGGCACGCCGGCAGGGGGGTGACAGGATGGAAAACACAAGACGAACGCTGTGGCCCCGCGCGGGGCGCCTGGTGGGCTCGGCTGCGCGATGGCGGAACCGCTCGGGCGAATGCGTGTGGAGAACGAGAAGCCCCCGCCGAAGCTTCGCCGCACTGCTCCTGCTGGCGGCGGTGCCCGCTTTGCGGGTACCAGCGGGGGATAGGGTTGGCAGTGAGGGTGGCGTTCCGCAGACAGCCGCGATTGCGGCCTGCGGTCGCCTCGAGCCCAAGCAGCGGGTGTTGCGCGTTTCGGGGTCGGCAGAGGCACTGACCTTGGTGCGTGTGGTGCGCGAGCTGTACGTGCGAGAAGGATCTGAAGTGAAGAGCGGTGAGGTGGTGGGCGTGTTCGATACCTACCCCAGCCGCCAAGCGGCGGTGGCGCGGTCCGCGGCAAACCTGGCGTTTGCTGAGCTTCAACTGCGACGCTTCGAAGAGCTGCACCGGGCGCGAGTGGTGTCTACGGCGGAGCGCGATGAATGGCGCACCCGTGTCGCCTTGGCGCGCGCGGAACTCGAGCAAGCGGAAGCAGACCTCGAACTGTCGCGCATTCGCGCGCCGATCCATGGGCGGGTGCTCAAGATCCATGCCTATCCGGGAGAGCGGGTGACATCCGCCGGAGTGCTCGAGTTGGGCGACACGAACCAGATGTACGCGGTCGCCGAGGTGTTCGAAGACGATATCGGGCGGGTGCGCGTCGGGCAGCCCGCGTTGGTCAGTAGCCCGGTCCTCGAAAACCCCATCAGGGGTGTGGTCGAGCAGATCGGCTACAAAATCGGCAAGCTCGACGTGCTCGCCGACGACCCGGCCGCCAAGACCGACGCTCGCGTGGTCGAGGTGCGCATCCGGTTGGCCGACAGCGAGCCGGTAGCCGGACTCACCAACCTGCGTGTGGATGTGCGACTCGAGCCTGTAGGGCCTGGCGTCCGCAACGCCTCCACCCGCGAAAGCAGCTAGGGAAACCGCCTGCGTTCTGGTGCGCTCGCTCGGCGGCAACTCACGCGCACCCGGCTGCGGCTTTTGGTGGCGGTGCTGGGTGTCGCGTTTGCCGTGGTCCTCATGCTGATGCAGCTCGGCTTCCGCGGGGCGCTGTTCGCGAGTGCGGTGCGCTTCCATAGCCAGCTCTTCGGCGACGTGTTCCTGATCAGCCCGCAGTCCCAGTACCTGGCTGCCATGCGCCCGTTTAGCTGGCGCCGGCTGTACCAAGCGCTCGGCCACCCGCAAGTAGAAGGGGTGGCTCCCGTACGTGTAGCGATGATGGTGTGGAAGAATCCGGAGGACGGGAAGTCGCACCGCATTTTTGTTGCGGGCCTTGATCCGCGCCAGCCCGTGCTAGCGAATGACGGGGTAGAGCATCAGCGCTCGCTGTTGGTGGAGCCTGATTTGCTGCTTTTCGATGAAGCCTCGCGCCCCGCCTTTGGCCCAGTGCCGGCTCTCTTGCGCCAGGGGAGGCGCGTGCATGCGGAGGTGAACGGTCGCGAAATGCGGGTGGCCGGCTTGTTTGCTCTCGGCACCTCGTTCGGCATTGAGGGCAGCTTGGTGACCAGTGACTTGAACTTCCTGCGCCTGTTCCCGGGGAGAGACGAAGGGTTGATCGAGATTGGCGCGATCCGGCTGCAGCCGGGTGCGGATTCACAGCGTGTACGCGATGAACTCGCCCAGCGGCTCCCCGCTGACGTGGAGGTGCTGACCAAGGCGCAGTGGATGGAGCGCGAAAAGCGCTACTGGGCCGCCGCTCAACCGATCGGTTTCGTGTTCACGTTCGGTGCGGTCATGGGGTTCGTCGTCGGCTTGGTGATCGTGTACCAGATCCTCTTTGCCGATGTGTCGGACCACCTATCCGAGTACACCACCCTCAAGGCAATGGGTTACACCGACGGCTAGTTGTACCGGGTGGTGCTGTGGCAAGCGCTGTGGCTGTCTCTCGTAGGATTCTTGCCAGGGGCCGCCCTGAGCTATCAGTTGTATGCGTTGACCGAGCGAGCCACCAAGCTGCCGATGCACTTGGGATGGGAGGTCGGCATCGGCGTGCTGCTGCTCACGATGGCAATGTGTATGGTTTCCGGCTTGGTGGCCGTGCGCAAGGTGCGGGCCGCCGACCCGGCGGACATCTTCTGAGGTGGAGGCAGGCCGTGTCCTCGGAGCCCGTCGTCGTACGCGAGGTGGATCACTTTGTAGGTAGCGGTGTTCTGCGCAAGCAAATCTTGTTCGGTGTCACCACTACGGTACACGCGGGCGAGATCGTGATCATGACCGGGCCTTCCGGTTCGGGGAAGACCACCCTACTGACGCTCATCGGGGCCCTGCGCTCCGTGCAAGCAGGGAGCCTGCGGGTCTTTGGGCAGGAACTGTGCGCTGTGTCGCGGCGCACGTTGGCGAAGGTACGGCGCGGCATCGGGTACATTTTTCAAGCCCACAATTTGCTCGACTCGCTTACCGCTGTGGAAAACGTCGAAATGGGCTTGTACTTGGAACCCGGGGTGAGCCGGCGGCGACGGCGGGAGCGAGCGCTTCGCATGCTGGAAAGCGTGGATCTCGCCCAGCGTGCTTGGCACTTTCCCAGCCAACTGGCCGCGGGACAGCGCCAGCGGGTGGCGGTCGCGCGCGCTCTGGTGCGCGAGCCGAAGCTCATCTTGGCGGACGAGCCCACCGCCGCACTCGATAAGGAGTCGGGTCGCGAAGTGGTCGAACTCATGCGCCGCTTGGCCAAGCAGCAAGGCTGCACCGTGGTGCTGGTTACCCATGACAACCGCATTCTCGATGTTGCGGATCGCATGATTCATATGGAGGATGGGCGCTTGTCTTCGTTTACGAGTGCCGCACTGGCTGACAGCTCCCGCTTCCTCGACCTGGTGACGCAAAACAACCGGCAAGGAGCGCTCGTGCGGCAAGTGCAGGAAATGCCGGAACAGCAGTTCAGCCAGTTGCTGGAATCTACGACGGCCGACTTCCAGCAGTTCTTGCGCGCCTTCGATCTGCGAAATCATGCAGCCTTCGAAGCGTTGCTCGACCAAGTGCTCGAGGCGTTTACGCTCAAAGCTGGCCGGCTGGTTGGCGCCGATCGCGCCACCCTGTTTTTAGTCGATGCGAAGCGGGGGGAGCTGTGGTCGAAGGTGGCGCAAGGCGACGCGGGTTCGGTGGAGATCCGCCTGCCGCTCGGTCGCGGCATCGCCGGCGAGGTGGTACGCACCGGCAAGGTCCGCAACGTGCCGGATGCGTACGCGGATCCGCTGTTTCATCGCCAAGTGGACGAAGCCACTGGGTACCGCACCCGCACCGTGCTCTGCGCCCCGGTCTGCGGCCGCGCTGGTTCGGTGATCGGCGCCGTGCAACTCTTGAACAAGCACGGTGGCCCCTTCGATCGGAAGGATGAAGAGCGGCTCGCTGCGTTTGCCGGTGCGCTTGCCCCTGTGCTGGAGACTTGGTGCCGGATGCGCGAGGAAGTAGACAGCACAGGTCCTCCTGAAGCGCGGCCATGAGGCTCCCCGGGGCGATCGCCGGCAGGCGCCGGACCGGGCTCCTGCGCCGGACGACTGTCGGGGCAGTGAGTGAGGGCCTCAGTCCAGGGACACCGAGGCCACGGGATTCGCATGGCGGGAAAGGACAAACCGCGAAGACCACCAGTCAGGTAGGTCGCGGAAGGACCACCTTGGCAGACGACCACAGGTTTTCTTTCCTATGTACCCATCTGCGGAGCGGGGCAGAGTCGTGCGCGCAGAGCGCAGCCCTGACCCCAAGGCCCGCCGCGACCACGAACGACCGTGCCGGGGCGAAGCGCGAATGGCAAATGGCGAACGGCGAACGGTGGGTTCGCCGGGCACTGTGCGCGACCGCGGGCAGCAAGCTGCCCCGCGGATTTGAGGGCACGCCTCTTGTCGTCGTCCATGCGGAGCGGGGAGTGGCGAATGGTCCGCAGGCAGGGCACCGGGCGGGATCGGTGCGGTGCCCCCGCCGATCGTAGGGGCCGCCCGCGGTGCGCTCTGGACATTGTCGGTCCGGTTGGGCCACGGGCAGGCACGAGCCCTGCCCTGCAACGCATCGGCGCAGTGGTTCCGCGAACCCACGCGTCGTTGCTGCACGCGGTAGTGCGAATCGTGTGCTTCTGACGGGACGCTGCTTCCACTGCTGCGCGGCCATGAACTAGGCACCTTGCCATGGCCGCGCGCAACGCCGAAGGCGATCGCGCTTCGATGGAGGTCGGTGATTCGCCCAAAAACCCGCCGGCACGAGGATCGCGACGCCGCTCGGCTCACGTGCGGCGGGCGCGGCGGGCGAGCACGCTCACGGTAAATACGGCCGCGAGCACGAGCACGATGCTGGCCCCTGCTGCCACGTTCCACCAATAGGAAGCGAGCAAGCCACCGAGTGTGCCGAACACGGAGAACGCAATGGCGAGCACGAGTAGTTCGCGGTAACCAGTCGCCCACTGGTAGGCGGTCGCAGCCGGGATCACGAGCAGCGCTTCCACCAGAATTACGCCGACCACGCGCATCGCCACTACGACCGTCAGTGCCAGAGCGCCCAGTAAAAAATAGTGCAAGGCGGTCACCGGCAGGCCGCTGGCGCGCGCGACCTCTTCGTCGTACGAAGCGAACAGCAGCTCCTTGAAGAGCAAGGCCACGGCCGTGAGCACGGCCACGCTCAAACTGCCGAGCAGCCACAGGTCTGCGCCGGTCACCGCCAGGATGTTGCCGAACAAGTACCCGAACAAGTCACCGCGGTACTCGGGCGAAGCACTGAGGATGGCGACACCGAGCGCCATTGCCGCGGAGAACAACACGCCGACCGCGGTATCCTCGTGCATGTTGCCGTGCTCGCCGAGCCAGCCCACCGACCAAGCGACCAGCGTTGCAAACACCGCTGCGGCCAGAACGGGCTCCACGCCCATGACCAGGCCCAGCGCCACGCCGCCGAGCGCACCGTGCGACACACCCACGCCGAGAAACGAAAGCCGCCGGAGGAGCACGAAAAAGCCGAGCACACCACAAGTGACGGCGGCGAGAAGACCCGCCACCACCGCGCGTTGCAGGAAGCTGTAGGCAAGCCAATCGCTCACCGCTTTGCCTCCGGTGCAGCCCCCGCGGCGGCGCGGTGGTGCGCGCGATCCTCGGCCAGGAAATCCACCTCGCAGCGGTACGCTTCGCGCAGCTTGTGGCTGTGCAGCACGAACTCCGGGTTGCCGTGCACGTGGGTGGTGCCGTTGATGCACACCAGCTCGTCGGCGTGCGAGGCGAGTTCGAGTAAGTCGTGCGACACCGCCACCACCGTGATCTGCAAGTCGCGCCGGATTTGCTGCAACAGGCTGTAGAGGTCGTGCTGTGCCGGGAGGTCGAGCCCGGTGGTGGCTTCGTCGAGCAACAACAAGGCTGGCTCGCTGCACAAGGCACGGGCCAGAAACGCGCGCTGCTGCTGGCCGCCGGAAAGTTCGCTCAGGCGCTTGCCGGCCAGGTGGGCGAGGCCCACCCGCTCGAGCGCGCGCTCGATGTGCCGGCGATCTTCGCGCCCGGGCCAGCGCAGCCAGCCGATGCGCGGCACGCGCCCCATGGCCACCACGTCGCGCACGCTGACCGGGAAGAGCGGGTCAATCTGTGGTCGCTGCGGCACGTAGCCGATGCGGATGCCGTGCCGGTGTGCCTCGCGCGGTGCATACCCGAAAATGCGTACCTCGCCGCGGGCTGGCGGGATCAGCCCGAGGAAGACCCGCAGGAGCGTGGTTTTCCCGGCCCCATTCGGGCCGATGATCCCCACAAAGCGGCCGGGCGGAATGGCGAGATCGATCTCCCAGAGCACCTCGCGCCCGTCCAAGCGCACCGCCAGCGCCCGGGTCTCGATGGCAAACGGTGCGGAGTTCATCGGAGCGCCTCGGCCAAGCCCTGTGCCGTTGTGCGTAACAGGGTCTCGTAGCGGTCGAAGCCGGGCTGCCCCCCTTGCCCGTACGGGTCGAGCGTCACCAAGCGGAGTCCGGATTCCGCGGCTACCTGCGTTGCCAGGCGCGAGAAAAGGCCGGGTTCGACGAGCAGCACCTTGGCTTCGCTCGCCTGGATCTGGCGCGCGATCGCGACCATCTCGCGTGCAGAGAGTTCTTTGCCTGGGAACGGTTCCAAGGTTGCCGCCTCCACCAACCCGTAGCGCGCGGCAAAGTAGCGCCAGGCCGAATGCAAAGCCACGTAGGCGCGGCTGCGTACGGGTGCGAGGGTAGCGGCGATCTCGAGATCGAGCGCACTCAGTTTCTGCTCTAGGCGCCGCTGCCGCTCTTCGTACTGCGTGCGGTGCTGCGGATCGAGCGACCCCAAAAGGCGCGCCAGCGCGGGCAGCGCGTGATCGCGCATGCGGATCGGATCGAGCCACACGTGCGGGTCGCTGCCGTGCGCCTCGTCGCTTGCCGCGGGCAGAAGCGGCGTGACCGCGGTGAGGGTGAACACCACCGGTGGTCGCGAGCGGGCGCGGAGGAGTTTTTGCACCCAGTTGTCGAGCCCGCCCCCGACTTCCAGCACACAATCGGCGCGCTCCACAGCCGCCAGATGCTGCGGTGCGGGCTCGAAGGTGTGGGGGTTGGCGCCAGCGGGCAGCAGAACCGTCACGTCCGTGCTCGGCTGGAGCAAACCCTGTGCGAGGCTGGCCAAGGGAAAAATCGTGCTTACCACCGAGCGTAGCTCGGCGCTGGCTGGCGGCGCTGCAAACAGCAGGGCAAGGGTGAGCAAGCTGAGGTACATCCGAGGCATGCTCGCGAATGCGCGGTGCGCGGTCAAATCCTTGCAGCAGCGAAAAAGCCTTGGCTATAGCCGCGCGCATGAAATGGATGGCCTGCTTCCTGGCAGGATGCGTGGCGCTGGGGCTCACTGCGGGTGTGGCCAGCGGGCAGCAAAAACCCTTCAAGGTTGCCCTCCTCAGCCCTGGCCCAGTGAGCGATGCGGGCTGGAATGCGCTCGCCTACGAGGGTTTGCTCAAGATCCGCGACGAACTCGGCGCCGAGGTGAGCCAAATCCAAACCAAAACTCCGGCCGAGTTCGAAGAAGGCTTCCGCGATTTTGCGCGCCGCGGCTACCAGCTCATCTTTGGCCATGGCTTCGAATTTCAAGAGGCAGCGGCCGCCGTTGCACCCGATTTTCCGGACACAGTGTTCATCACTACTTCCGGGAACACGGTGCGGAGAAACGTCGCCCCGATCCGCTTCTTGCTCGAAGAGGCGACCTACCTCGAGGGGGTGCTCGCGGCCTCGATGTCGAAAACCGGTAAAGCTGGAGCGGTGGGTGGCGTGGAGATCCCCTCCGTCAAAAGCACCATCTTGGCCTTTGAAGCGGGGGCAAAGTCTGTACGCCCGGATTTCCAGGTGAGCGTGGTCTACATCGGAAACTGGGAAGATGTAGGTGCGGCTAAGGCGGCGTCCTTCGCGCTCATCCAGCAGGGGGCGGACTTGTTGTTCCATAACGCCGACGCCGCCGGCTTGGGAGTCTTCCAGGCCGCCCAGGAGCGGAAGGTGTTCGCTTTTGGCGCCAACAAAAACCAGAACGATGTCGCCCCTGATGTGGTGCTGGCCAGTGCTGTCATTGATCTGCCACGCGCCTTCGTGCAGATCGCACGCGAGGTGCGAGAAGGCCGGTTCGTGGGCCGGGTGGAGCGCAAGGGAATGAAGGATGGAGTGGTATCCCTGCAGTGGAACCCGCGCCTGGAAGTACGCATCCCGGCGGCCGCGAAGGAACGGGTGGAGGCCGCGCGCAAGGCGATCTTGGACGGCTCGCTGCAAGTGCCGACTGTGGAGTTTTGAAGCGGCGCCCAACGCTTCCCGCCAGCACGAACGAGAAGGAACCTGGTCATGTCGGGGTCACCGGCGGTAGAGGTGCGCGGGATCTACAAGCGCTACGGCCCCGTGCAGGCCCTCTCGGGAGTGTCCCTTTCCTTTGCCTGGGGCGAGGTGCACGCCGTGCTGGGGGAAAACGGCGCCGGCAAATCCACACTCATGCGCATCCTGGCCGGCGAAGAGCGCGCCGATGCCGGCGAGATCCGGCTCGGGGGACAGACGCTCCACTTGCGCTCGCCGCTCGAAGCGCGTGCACTCGGCATCGGGATGGTGCACCAGCACTTCGCTCTGGCTGACCGCTTGAGTGTGCGCGAGAACCTGGCCCTGGTGCTGGCCGAACCCCGGGAGTGGCGGTTCGATTCTGCGCAGCTCGACCGGCGCGCGCGTGCCTGGGCAGAACGTGTCGGACTGGAACTCGCCGCTCTCGACGAACCGGTCGGCCACCTGCCGGTGGGAGCGCGCCAGCGACTCGAGATCCTCAAGGCTCTGGTGGGGGCGCGCCGGGTGTTGATCTTGGACGAGCCGACTGCCGTGCTCACGCCCGGCGAGGCGGAGCAACTCTTTGCGATGCTGCGCCAGCTCAAAGCACAAGGCTTGCTCGTGCTCTTCATTACCCATCGCTTGCCGGAAGTCGCGGTGGTGGCAGACCGCGTGAGCGTACTGCGCCACGGCCGCGTGGTGGGCACCTTCGATGGGCCCTTCCCGGATCTTACAGAACTCGCGCGCGCCATGGTGGGCGAGTTGCCCGTGGAGTCCGCCCCCAGCCCGCGCAGCATTTCCGGCGAGCCGCTGCTCGAACTACACGGCGTGCAGGCTGCCGCCTCCGCAGCGGGGATGCCACTGCGTGCCGTTTCCCTGCAAGTGCGCCGGGGCGAAATCGTCGGCGTGGCGGGGGTAGACGGCAATGGCCAGCGCGAGTTGTTCGAAGTGCTGGCCGGATTGCGCCCGCTGCAGGCCGGAGAGATTCGCTTGCTCGGCAGGCGGCTTGCGCCCCGCTCCCCGTCCGAGGTGCTCGACGCTGGTGTGGGCTTCATCCCTCCCGATCGGCAGCGCGAGGGCTTGGTGCTGGCGATGAGTGTGGCGGAAAACGTGCTTTTGCACCGCGCGTCTCTCACCCGCTTCACGCGCCACGGATTTCTCGAGTGGTCGCGGATCCGCGCTCATGCCGCCGAGTTGGTCGAGCGCTACCGCATTCGCACGCCGAGCCTCGAGACACGTGCTGCCGCGCTCTCGGGTGGCAACCAGCAGCGCTTGATCTTGGCGCGGGAACTCGCCGCTGAGCCGCAGCTCTTGGTGGCCGTGAACCCCACCCGGGGGCTGGACTTCCTCGCCACTCGGGCGATCGCAAAAGCCTTGCAAGAGGTGGCAGCGCGCGGCTGCGGGGTGCTGTTGGTTTCGACCGACTTGGACGAAGTGCTGTCGTGTAGCGACCGGATTACTGTCCTGTACCGCGGCAGTACGAGCCCCTTGCTCGCTCGCCCGTGGGACTTACAGCGCCTGTCGGCGTGGATGGCAGGTCTCGGCTTCGCACAGACCGGCCAGCCATGAACATGATGCGACAGGTAGCGCGCGAGGTGTTCCCGTCTCTCGCAGCTGTGGCCTTGGCCCTGCTGGTCGGCGCTGCCTTTGTGTGGGCCTCTGGGGTGAGCCCTGCACTTGCCTTTGCTGCTCTCGTGCAAGGAGCCTTCGGCAGCTTGGACAGTCTTTCTGAGGTGGCGGTAAAAACTTGCCCCTTGCTGCTTACGGGGCTGGCGATCATCGCGGCCTTTCGCGCTGGGGTGTGGAACATCGGGGCGGAGGGGCAACTGCTGGCTGGTGCTGCCGCGATTGCGTTTGCCGGGCGTTACCTCGCCCCCGAGCTGCCCGCGTTGCTCGCCTTGCCTGCTGGGCTAGCGCTGGCGGCGGCCAGCGGGGCGGCGTGGGCCGCATTGGCTGCGCTGCTGAAAGTGCAGCGCAACGTGAACGAGGTGATCTCCACGATCATGCTCAATTTCGTTGCCGCCGCCCTGTTGAGTTACCTGGTGCAAGGACCGTTGATGGAAGCCGGCGCTCGCTACCCGCAAAGCGATGCACTGCCCGCACACATGTTGCTCCCGCGTCTGGCTCCTTACCGCGTGCATGCGGGATTGGGGCTCGCTGTGCTCGCCGCAGTGGCCTTGCAGATCTTCTTGTTTCGCACCCGCCGCGGCTTCGAACTGCGCGCCGTGGGTGGGAACCCGGCCGCAGCCGTGCTTGCCGGCATTGATGCGCGACGCACGGTGCTCTTCGCCTTTGCCCTGAGCGGCGCGCTGGCTGGCTTGGCCGGGGGTGTGGAAGTGGCAGGCGTGACGCGGCGCATTTACGAGCGTTTTTCGCCCGGCTGGGGGTTCACGGCCATTGCGGTGGGCCTGCTCGCCCGCATCCACCCGTTGGGAGCGCTGCTCTCCGCAGCCTTCTTTGGCGCCCTCGACGCTGGCTCCAACTCGATGCAGCGGGTGGCGGGGGTGTCGGCCGTGCTTGTGCAAGTGATCCAAGGCTGCGTGATTTTGTTCCTCGCTGCCTTCGAGACCTACCGCCGCCGCGCGGCCAACCGCGCCTGAGCGGCAGCTCGCCGTTTACGTACGCCCACCTTTGGCCCACTGCGCAATTTTGTTCTCTGCCGCCGCACAAGCTTGTGCGGTGCCCTGTCCTGTGTACGGGCGCTGATACGCGAGCGCAGTGGCACAGCGCTTGCCGTTCCACCTTGCGCCTGACGGAGGAGTGGATGGCGAAGGTGGTGATGACCGGAAGGTGGATCAAAGCAGAAAAGCGCTGGAGCACCGTGGTGGCCATGCCTGTTGCGGTGAACAAGGGCGAGCCTGACTCGGCAGATCAGGCCCTCGGGTCGCGCAAGCAACCAAAGCCAGCACGGGTGCTCTCTTACCGCCCGCGGAACGCGCGCGGGAAGTAACGGCGGGAGCCGCCGCTGGGTGGAGGGAGTGGTGCGCGGGCGAGCGGCTCCCGGCTCCCCTTTGCAGACACGGATGTTCCCTGAGCGGCAAACAGCGTGACGCCCGAACCGAGCCTGCCACCCACTGACGGTCTACAGAGCCAAATCGGTTTGTGCAACGCGGCCGCCGCGTTGGAGCTTACGACAAGGCCCCGAGCCGCGCCGCAGCGAGGGCGCGCTCCCATTGCTGGAAGCGCGCTTCCCGTTGCTCTTCGGAGCCTTGTGGTTCGAACATGCCGCCGCTTTGCCAAGTGGCCGCTAAGTCCGCGGGCGACTGCCACACACCGGTTGCGAGTCCGGCAAGGTAAGCCGCACCGAGTACGGAAGCTTGCACGGATGCAGGGCGCTCGACGGGGCGGCCGCAAGCGTTGGCGATTTGCTGCAGCAAAAAGTCGTTGGTCGCGGCCCCACCGTCGGCGCGCAAGCGTTCGGGCCAGGGCAGGCCAGCTTCTTCGAAGAGAGTGTTCAGCACTTGCCGGCAGCGAAAAGCGATCCCTTCCAGAAAGGCGCGCACCACATGCGCGCGGGTGGAGGCACGAGAGAGGCCGCCAAGCACGGCTCGGGCGTGTGGCTCCATGTGTGGCGTGCCCAAGCCCTGAAAGGCGGGGACCGCCCATACCCCGCCACTGTCGCACACCGACGCTGCGAGCGCGCTGGCTTCGTCGAGCGAGCGTAAGATACCCAGGCCGTCGCGCAGCCATTGTATCGCGGCGCCCGCCGAAATTGCCGTTCCCTCCAGACAAAAGTCGCGCTGGCCGGGTAGCGTGCACAGCACCAGCGGGTAGGCACCGCGGGTGGATACGACCAGCTCGGCGCCCGTGTGCACGTCTGCCATGGCGGAGGTGCCCAACGTGATTTTGGCAGCGCCGCGCTGCCAACCGAGTTCGCCAAACAGCGCCGCTTGCTGGTCGCCAGCGAGCGCTCCCACCGCGACCCGTGTCCCGAACACGTTGGGGTCGGTGTAGCCGTAGACCTGACTCGAGTCGCCGACCGCCGGCATCATGGCGGCCGGAATCCCGAGAGTCTCGAGAGCGAACTCCTGCCAGTTACCCGCAAACGGATCGTACAGCGTGGTGCAGGAGGCGTTCGAGTGATCGGTGGCGTGCACCGCCCCGCCGGTCAAGCGCCACAGGAGAAAGCTATCTACGGTGCCGAAACAGAGCTTGCCGTCCTGTGCGGCTTGCCGAGCGCCGGGCACGTGCTCGAGAATCCACTGCACCTTGCTTGCCGAGGCCATGGCGTTGGTGAACACCCCGCGCGCCAAGAGTTCCGGAATGCGGGCGGCAGTGCGCGTGTCTTGCCACACAATGGCGGGATAAAGGGGGCGGCCGGTTTTTCGTTCCCACACGATCGTGGTGGAGCGTTGCGTGCAAATGCCGATCGCGCTGAGTTCGGAGGGACTCACGCCGCTCTCGCGCAAGGCCAGCTCGCAAACCTGTTGCGTGCGCTGCCAGATCATTTCCGGGTCTTGCTCCACCCAGCCCGGCTGCGGGAAGCTCGGTGTGAGTTCTGCGTACGCTCGCCCGCGCACGCGCGCTTGCTCGTCGAACACGTAGGCGCGCACGCCCGTGGTGCCCTCGTCAATGGCCAAGATTGCCGCCACCGGTGCGCCCCTCCGTTCCGCTCAGTCCGGCAGCAACGTGCCGGGGTTGAAGAGACCGCTTGGATCGAGCGCGTGCTTGATGGCGCGCAGTACCTCGACCCCCTCCCCTAGCTCGGCGCGAAGCCAGGGGCGGCGCACCCGCCCGATGCCGTGGTGGTGGGCGATCGAGCCGCCCGCGCGCAAGGTGGCCTCCATGGCGGCGCGCCAGCACTCGAGGTAGGTCTCCTCGGCTCGCTCGGGAGCGGGGGGGCGGGCCGCAAACGAGAAGTACAGGTTCGTGCCTTGCGCGTAACTGTGCGAGCTGTGGCCGGAGGCCACGAGCGCACCTGGCACCGCCTGCACGGCCGCGACCACTTCGTGGTACACGGTGGCGATACGGTCCCAAGTGGCCGCCACTTCGATGGTGTCCACCACCAGCCCGCGCTCGATGAACGACTCGAAGCTCGGAACGTTGTTGCGCTCGCGCAGCCAGTGCTCGACCGGTGTGGGCCCGTGCGCTTCTCCGCCCGCTCCCGCGCACACGCCTGCAACAGCGGCTGCTTCCGCAACCGTGTAGGCACCCGGCCCTTCGCTGACCACCAGCAGCAGGCAGTTCGTTCCTGCGCTCGCGGCCGGGAAGTGGCGCACGGTCTCCACGGCGTCGTACAAGCGCACCACGGCAGGGCGCCAGCCCGCGCGCAGGATGCGGCGAATTGCCTCGAGACCGGTGGCCATATCGGCGAAGGAAAACGACTGCAGAAGCGTGCTTTCCGGACGCGGAAAGATTTTGAGCGTGACCTCGGTAACCACCCCCAAGGTGCCCTCGGCACCGAGGAAAAGCTGGCGTAAGTCGGGCCCCGTGGCAGCGCGCGGCACCGTCTTGGTGCGCAGCACAGAGCCGTTGGGGAGCACCACTTCCAGTGCGAGCAGGATGTCCTCGATGTTGCCGTAGCGGGTCGAGTACTGGCCAGCGGCTCGGGTGGCGACCCAGCCGCCCACGGTGGAGAGGGCAATGGATTGCGGGAAATGTCCTGCCGAGTAGCCTGCCGCGTTGAGTTCCCCCTCGAGTTCGTTGCCCATTTTCCCGGCTTGCACGCGCGCGTAGAGGGCGGTTTCGTTGAGTTCGAGCAAGTGGTTCATGCGCCGCAGGTCGAGCACGATGGCACTGGCGGTGGGGGCGATCGCTCCACACACGCCGGACCCGCCGCCGAAGGGAACCAGCGGCAAGCGATGGTCCGCGGCGTAACGCACCACGCTTCGCACCTCGCCGGTCGAGCGCGGCCACACCACACAGAGCGGCTCGTCTGCGAGCCGCTGGTGGCAAGCACGCCAGACGTGCAAGAACCAGGTGTCGCGCTGGTGGGTGCGCAGGCTCTCCTCGTCCCAACGCACCTGAGACTCGCCCAGCACCTGCGCCAGGGCGCGCCGATGCTGCTCACGATCTGCTGGCTGCATGTGCCTCCTTTGCTTCTTCTGCCGGGCTTGCGAGGGCGAAGGTTTTGACCTCCCGCACGTGCTGCTCGTACCCTGCCAGCT
The DNA here is from genome assembly GCA_037445065.1 of Myxococcales bacterium. Taxonomy (GTDB): domain Bacteria; phylum Desulfobacterota; class Binatia; order HRBIN30; family HRBIN30; genus JBBILD01. The sequence continues at coordinate 13,527 of JBBILD010000009.1, read as the reverse complement.
CTGCCTGCTGCTGCGCCGCGCTCCAACCGAGAACTTCCCCCATCCAGGAAGCCACCCGCGGCGCGGCGCGCAAGCCGTTGCTGCGGTCCCACAGGAACAGCCGGGCTCGCCGCTCGAGCACATCGGCCAGCGTCAGCGCCATTTCGCTGCGCAGGTTGTACTCGACCTCGGCGCGAGTCAGCCCACTTTCCGCGTCGGCCAGCTCCGCTTGTGCTGGCTCGGCGGCGGCACGCCCCAGGATCTCCTCCGCCTGCGTGCCGTAGAGGTGCACGAGGCGATCCAGCACGCGCGGCGAGAAGCCCGCAAAGCGGACGTGCAAGCGGTCGTGGAACTCTTTGACGGCGAGGGCTAGGTCGGACTCCGCCTGCGCCGCAAAGGCACCCCCGGCCAACGGTGTGGTCTCGCTGTTGCCCTGCGCCACCACCGCCGCGGCCCGTGCTGGCGGCAAGCGTTCCGCCGCCACCTCGATGATCCTCTGCGCCATGCAGCGAAAGGTGGTGAGCTTGCCCCCCGCGATGGAGATGAGCCCGGTCGGGCCGATCATAATTTCGTCTTTGCGCGAGATCTCGCTCGGCTTGCGTCCCTCCTCGTGCAGCAGCGGTCGCAGGCCAGCCCAGGCGCCGAGTACGTCGCGGAGGGTGAGTGGTTCGATTTGAAACGTCGCGTTGGCGGCGGCCAGCAAATAGTCGGCATCGGCGCGGGTGATGGCTGGCTCGTCGCGCGGCCCTTCGTAATCGGTGTCGGTGGTACCGAGGTAGACGAGTTCGCCGTGCGGGATCACGAACACGCTGCGCTTGTCGGCGGCCTGCATCACCACGCAGCGCCCCACCGGTAGCCGCTCGCGTGCCAGTGTCAGGTGGATGCCCTTGGTCAGGTGCAGCCGGCGCTGCTCGCTCCCTCCTTGCATGAGGCGAACGTCATCCACCCACGGCCCGGCTGCGTTCACCACCGCCGCTGCACGCACCACGTACTCGCCTCCGTCGTGTTCGTCGCGAACGATCGCTCCCGCTACCTGCCCATTCTGCAGGTGCAAGCCCACCACCGGTGCGTGGTTTACAGCCAGTGCACCTAGGGCCACGGCGGATTTCACGGTTTCGATCACCAAGCGCGCGTCGTCAGTCAGGTACTCGTAGTACAAGCCGGCCCCGTACAAACGCTCCGCGCGCAGGAGCGGTTCGAGACCGATCGCTTGCTCGCGCCCGAGCATGCGGTTGCGCTCTTCCTTGTTGACTTTGGCCAGCCGATCGTAGGTGAACAAGCCGGCGCGAATCGTGAGGTAGCCGGTGCGGCTGTAGACCGGCACCAGCATCTGGATCGGCTCTGCCAAGTGGGGAGCCAAGCGGCGGAGCACGGCCCGTTCCCGCGCTGCTTCGCGCACGAGCGAGACGTCCCCCTGCGCCAAGTAGCGCAAGCCACCGTGAATGAGTTTGGAGGAGCGGCTGCTGGTGCCCGCGGCAAAGTCCCGCCGCTCGACCAGCGCCACCCGCCAGCCGCGCAAAGCAGCCTCGCGCGCCACTCCCGCACCGGTAATGCCACCACCGATCACGAGCAGGTCGAAGCTCTCCTCTGCCATTCGTCGCAAGATGCGCGAGCGCGATGTGGCGGACCACTCCATGACGCGATGCAGCACTCTCCTTTGTGTGGGGAATTCCGCATACTGTTCCTGGTGCCCGCTGCCAAGTCAAAGGGGGGCGGTGCGGTGGTCCGAGCGGACGGCGGCGTGGCTTTGCGGCACCCTGCACGCCCGCCGGCGCGCGCACATCCGAACGGCGGCACCTTTGGGAGAAAGCCGGGGCTTGCGGGGCAGGCTGGGCGGCCCCTCGATCAGTATGCGTACTCGAACTGGAAGGAGTAAATCCAATCGGCGCGCAGGCCGTCGCGGTTCAGCGGGAGTTGCAGGTTGGCGCTTGCCACACACTGCCCGAAGGGGTTCCACTTGATGCCCAGTGCGGTTTGCAGAATGTCGTCGTTAATGCCGTCGCGGCGGTCGTCGTGGAAGCCGAGGACATCCACGGCAGCGGTGAAGCGTGGGTGAAGCAGGTAGTCGGCGCCGGCGATCCACTGGGCCTGGCTCACATCCTTGCCGCTTCGCAGGGCGTAGCCGAGGTTCAAGTGCGGGGTGAGAAGGCCGAAGGAGCGGGAAAGCACCAGCCACGGTGTGAAGGTGGGGTCGTGGAAGCCCAGGAAATCGCTCGCATTGCCGGTGGGCAAGGTAAGCACCCCCACGAGTGCCAGCTCCGCCCACGACACCTGCGCCAGGTGCCACTTGCCTCGCAGGTACAGATCGCCGGTGCCGAACGCACTTGCATCGAAGGAGTCGCGCGCGCACAGGAATTCGCCCGGGCAGGAGCCGAGATCGTCCACCAGTACGCCCGTTTGGTCCACAGTAAAAAACGCTCCCCCATCGCCGTTGGGGTCGCCGATGGTGGCAAGCGCGGAGGCACGCATGCGGGCCCGTGCCAGCGACAAAGAGAGGCTCAAGTCCACGTTGTCGGTGAGCCCGTAGGCCGCGGTGAGGAACCACAAATCGAAGCCGAAGCGCAAGTCGAGCGAGGTCTCGAGGGTGTTGTCGGCAGCGCGCAGCCGGTCCTCTTCCGGGAGCTGGTCGAGGAAGGAGGCCGAGAGTGCTGGTTGCGAGGCGCGCAAGCGGCGCAGCGAATCGCCCTCCAAGGTGTCGAAGTCAATGCGCGTGTACGAGAAGCTCAGAGCCACAGTGCCGCGCCCCAGGGTCGTGGCCCGCTCCGCCACGCTCGGGCCTAAGCTCTGGGCTCGCCGGATGTACGCTTCCGAGGCCTCGTCGAACTCGAAGCGGAAGGACCCGGTGGCAGACGGCGGCGGCACTTGGGCGCGCGCCGCGGTGAGGGCCGCGGAGAGTGTGCGGAAGCGGTCGGCAACGCGTGGTTCCTGCACGTCTTGAAATGCGAACGGCGTGATCGAGGTGCGAAACACGCCGCCAAACAGGCCGGGGATCCGATCCTCGAGCGAGCGGGCATGGGCGGTGCTGCACGCCAAGGCAGCCCACGCGATTACCCAGCACCAGCAGAGCAGAAGATGCCCCGCGCTGCCGGACCACGCGGCTGGGCCGCGTTCGTGTGTGCCGCTGTGTGCGTGCGTTGCCGCCCTCATCGCTGCTCAAGGTTTACCGCCAATTTTCCAGCCGCCGGCAACCGGGACCAGCCGGCGCGTCAGGCGCACTTCTAGGGTGACCGGCTTGCCGCTTTCGCGGTCCACGAAGCGGTCGCGCCGGAGAAACGAGACGACCAGTTCTTCTCCCTGCACTTGTACGTGTACGGACTCGATGTCCACGCGCAGGCCCTCGGCGGCCTGCCAGTAGCGCTGTAGCGTGGTGCGCCGCTCCGCTGGAAACTCGAGGTACAAGGCGGCAAAGGCTTCGATGTCCTTGCGCTCGAGGGCATTGCGGTAGCGTTCGAGCAGCTCCCTGGCGGCGCGTTCTCGGGACGGTGTTTCCTGTGCCAGCGCAAGCCGCGCGCCGAGCCACGACAGGTTGTGCGGGGTGAGCCAGGAAGAGCGCCGCCCCGGGCGGGAGGCAGGGCGGGTGGGGGTGGCGGGAGGCGGCTCGATTTCGCCCTCGCTTTCCAGAAGGAGGCGGAGCGCGTTGAGGTCGCTCTTGTCGTTGCCGCCAGCAGTCTCGCCGGGCAGGGATACGTGCATGCGGCGCAGCAAGCGGTGCACGAGCTGTTTTTGCAAGGAGAAAAACTCGCTGAGCGGTCCCTCCACACTGTCGGAGCCTTCTTGCAGGCCGGTCTTGGCGAACACGATGCGGGCGTCAATGCGGATGGCATCGCCGACGATGTGGAAGGAGCCGCTGATCCAGCGGTCGATACCGAGCTGGCGGGCGGTGGCTACCATGTCGCCGCCGCGCTGGCGCAAGGCGCGGTCGAGCAGTTCGGGGGCATACACGTTGAGTGCTTTGACTTTGCTCAGCTCGGTGTTGAAGGCCGTACGCAAGGCGATTCCGACCCAGTCGTGTTCTGCGTCCGGGCGCAGGTTGCGGAATTCCATAACTGCGAGCGTGTTGCCGGCGCGTTCTTCGGCGGCAGGATCGCTTATCGGTGCTGGGTGAAGCGTGGGCACGGAGGCCCCGGCGCGCACTGCGGCGAAGCGGAAGTCGGTGCCTTCCACTTTGTAGTAGGGGTGCTGGCGGTCCTGGGTGAGTTCAGCCACGCGCCGGGCGACATAGCCGAAGAGTTCGGTGAGGTTGATGCCTCCGTCGCGATCCACATCGGCGGCCCCCGCGAGCCCTTCGAGCAATGCGTACGTGAAGGCCCCGTGACCGAGGTCGGCGCGCTCTTCCGATTCCTCGCCCGGCTTGCTGGCGGCAAGCAAGAAAAACCCTTCGCCGGTTTGCAGCCGCGCGGCTGGGTCTTCGAGCGCTTCGAGGTGCGGCGCGGCAACGCGCAGTGCGCCAGCGTGGCAGGTGTCGAGCATGACCACCACGCTGCGCGCGCTGCGCCGCACCAAGCGCAGCATCTCGTCGAGATCGGTCATGCGTAGGCCGGTGCTTACGTAGTTTTCGCCGCTCGCCGGGTGCGGCAGGAAGTAGTAACTGCCCGTGGCGCGATCCTGGATGGCGTGGCCGGCCACGAACAGCACCGCCACGTCGTTGGGTTCCGCACGGGCGAGAAATCCGTTCAAGGCTTCGAGGATCGATTCGCGCGTGGCTTGTGCATCGAGCAGCGTGCGCACCTCGACCTCCCGGTACAGGCCGCCGGCCTGCCGTTGCAGGGCGGCGGCCAGGGCCTGCGCGTCTTTGGCCGGAAAGCGCAGGGAAAGGGAGCTGTCGTGGTAGCGACTGACCCCAATGGCGAGCACGAACAAGCGCGGCTCCACGCGCGCTTGCGCGAGGGCCCCCGAACTCAGGCCGTTGCGCGGGAGGACGCAGGCAAGAAGCAGGAGGAGCGGCATCCAGAGAGCTGGAGAGGTGCATTCCCCATATGTGTTTTCCTCCCCTGCTCGCATTTGATACCCTGAGGCAGTCCCTTGCGCCGTGCTGTTACCATGCAAGCCAGTCTCGCTCCATGCGCAGAACGTAGCCAGAGCCTGCTCCCGTGCCATAAAAATCCGGTTTCTTGCATCATGGAGTCGGGCAGAGGGCAAGCATGTTCCCGAGCGCACGCAGCCAAGCCGGGCAACAACACGCGGCACGAGCCGCCGCCCTGCCCTTGCGTGCGCTTCCCAGGCGAGACCGAATCCGGGCGAGTCGCCCGCGGAGTGAGGGGATGAACCGCGGTGCAGAAGGGCAAAACGACGAGCGCGCGCTGGTCGGGCGCTGTGTGGCAGGAGAGGCCGCAGCGGTTGCGGAGTTTCAGCAGCGTTTCGGCCCGCTGGTGTACTCGTTTCCCATGCGAGTGTACCGGGCGCCAGCTGAGGAAGCCGGTGATTTTTACGTGTTCGTGTTCGAGGACGGGCGGCTGTTTCGCCGCCTGCGCACGTTTGCTGGCCGGGTGAGCCTGCGCAAGTACCTCTTGGGGTTCGCCCTGGACCACTTGTGGATCGAGTGGGTGCGGGGCCGCCGCGAGCTGGACACGGTCTCCATCGAACTCCTCCAAGAACAGAATCCGCACTTCGACATTGTCAGCCCGAGCCCCAGCGAAGAGAGAGAAGGGTGGTGGGGCAGCGTGCTGGACAGCCTGCCGCCACAAAAGTCGGTGGTGGCCAAACTGCTGCATGTGGAAGACGCGGAGTTTTCCCCAGCCGAGATCCGCTATTTGTGCGCGGCCACAGGCAAGCGTGTGCCGGAGCTGTTGCGCGAGATCGAGGAGCTGCGCCGCGTGGTGCGCGAGCGGGAAGCCCAACAGCAAGCGTTGCTCGATCGGCTCGACAGCGTGCATGCCTGGATCGAACTGTACCGCAAGCGTTTGCGCTGGATCGAGGTGGATCTGGCCGGAATCGCACCCGGTTCGCCCCAGGCGGAAAAACTCGAAGCTGAGAAGGCCGAACTGACGCGCAAGCTCGCCTGGCGCCAGCAGCAGCGCGAGAAGCTGTGTAGGCAAGTGCAGCGGCGCAAGACGACCGCGCCGTACAAGGAGATAGCCCGCATCCTCAACACCACGGTCGGCAACGTTGCGTCTCTGGTGCAGCGGGTGCGGCAAGAGATCGCCGAGCGGCTGCGTGCGCGCGACGGCGAGCTGCCAGTGCGCAGAGGAGGTTCCCGGTGAGGCCCTCGGAACGTTGGCAACACGGATGCCCGAGCGAGGAAGAATGGGCCGCGTATTTGGGGGGCATTGCAACCCTCGAGCGGCAGCGCGCGCTCGATCGGCATCTTGAACAGTGCGACGCGTGTTTGGAGTTGCTCCTAGCGGCCAGCCGCCGCTGGGCGCGAGATCGCGAGATGGACATGGTTCTGCCGGCGCCCGCCTCGGAGACAGTACCCTCCGTTCCCCCGGCAGCGCCAGCGGCAAGCGAGAGACCGCCGCGCGTGCGTGCACCGCGGCGCTCTCGCTTGCCCCTCCCCCGCAAGGCATGGTGGTTCGGAAGCGCATTGGCTGCTGGCCTGGTGCTGGTCACGGTGCAAGTCTGGCAGCTCGCCTTGCAGCCGGGAGCCCAAGAGCGAGCAACGCGCGCAGTGCCGGTCGGCAACGAGGTGCGGGTGGCAGCAGCCCGCGCAGAGGTACGCGCTGCGCCGCACCCACGCGCCGAAGTGGTGGCGACGCTGCAGCGCGGCGAGACGGTCCGGGTTGGCACGCAAGAACGCGATTGGTATCGAGTGCAACTCGCGGACGGGCGTGAGGGATGGATCGTAATGGAGGCGCTGCGCTGAGAAGCCGCTTTGTACCAGGCTCTTCCTTGGAGCGGCCACGCCGCTGGATCCCTCTGATCGTGGCCGTGGCTGCGGGGTTGTGTGCCCGGCTCGCGGTGCGGGCCGACGACATCCCCCTGCAATGCGGCGTGCCCCAGGTGGGCGTGCTCGAGCGCGGCGAAAAGCAGGAGTTCGTGGTGAGGGGGGTGGCCGGAGCCACAGTGGTGGTGGACGCGGTGGACGTTTCCGGTACGATTGATTTGCTCAAGCTCGAGGCCGGGGACCGCAACCGCACGTGCGCGGGGTCTTTGCTGGTGAAGCCGAAGCGCGACGATGACGAAGTGAAGGTGGAGGTTGCCGACTGCATTGGCCGCGACAGTGGCCAGTTCTCGATTACCGTTTCGGTGGTCTCCCAGGGGCCGCAAAACTGCGCGACCCCCCTGCCCTGCGGCCTCACGGCCGAGGTGCGGCGGTTGCGCCAAGCAGGCGAGACGCGCGCGTACTGGTTCTTCGGCCGTGCGGGCGACACGGTGCGCATTTGGGCGGGAAAAGGCTTGCCCCGCGAAGGCACGCAGCGCATGCGCCTGCGGCTGTTCGATCCGCGCGGCATGCCGTTTCCAGGCGCGGGCGGAGACTCGTGCGGTGGCCAACTGAGCGCGCGCCTGCCGGTGGACGGAGTCTACACGGTGCTGGTGAGCCTGTGCGGCAAGCCGGAGGCTGGCCTCTACTGGATGGCCTTCGAGAGCAGCACCTGTCCCGCCGGCCCCGAACTCACCTACCTCGGCGTGGCGCGTGCCGATGGCCAGCCGCTCCTGCCAGCCGATTACGACGACGAGGGGCGCCCCGTGTACCGCTTGGGTTCCGGCTCGGGCTTCCTGCTCGTGTTCGAAGGCACGTCGGGGCGCAGCCGCAGCCCGCTTGGAGTTTCGGCCTTTGCTCCCGCTGGTACCGGTTTCGGATGGCCGGATTTGCAGGTGCTGTTTTCACGCCCGCTCGGCAACGGTAGCCCGCAGGTATGCGACAAAGCCGCCCCGCAGCCAGGAGGGATTCCGGCTGTGCCTGGTCTTGAGTTCGATGACCGCCCGGCCGTGCGCAACGCGGTGAACGACTTTGGCTGCCGCGTTGACGACGGCACTGGGCAGCCCCGAGGCGTGGCCGAGGAGTACGCGTGCACGTACTTCCCGGATGGAGAATTCCACTTCGTCCGCCCCGAAAGCACGCTGCAGTTTTGCGCGGTGGTGAATTCCTCTTGGAGTTTCCCTCCGGGCCGCACGATCGTGCGCGCTCGCCTGCGCGACGAAGCGGGGAATGTGGGTCCGCCGCGCGCGATGGTGGTCGAGGTGGAAGGGCCGACCTCGGTTGGCTGTGCGGGCGACTGCAACGGCGACGCCACCGTAACCGTGGACGAAGTGATTGCCGCAGTGCGCATCGCCTTGGGTGGCGCTGGCGTTGCCTCCTGCCCAGCCGCGGACCGCAGCGGCGATAGCGAGGTGACGATTGACGAAGTGCTGGCGGCGGTCGCCTCCCTGCTCGACGGCTGCCCGTAGCCGTGGAAGTGGCCCAGGCGGGGCACGACCTCTGCGGGCCTGGCCCCAACACGAGCGGCCCCCCGCAGTACAGCCCCCGCAAGGGTCGCGCCTGCAACGCGTCGCGCGGGGGCAGCGGATCCCGGCAAGACGCCTTCGCTACTCGCGGGCGCGGAAGCTACCTGAGGCTCGCGCCGGCCGACGATGTGGGTGCCCTCAAAACCAGGTGTCCTCGGAACCAGTGGCTCGGAACTCGTGGGAACGCAACCCGGTCACAGCCGTGTTACCGGTTGCGCCGTGGCGTGCCTGTAAATGGAACACCGGTGTCGCCATGAAGCCACACCTGCCGCGATGTGTTGTAGGGGCAGGCCTGGTGCCTGCCCGTGTTGCGAATCGAACCGATTGCCCGATTCGCAACACCCGCGCCGGGGGGCCGACCACACAATTCGCCATTCGCCATTTACCGCTCGCGGCTCGCTCTTCCGCTGCACTGCTCCCACGTCGTCTTCTATGCCCGCTGTGATGCAGTCGGTGGTGCTGGCGGTGAGAGCGGGTTCTCCTCGCACCGCGGTTGATTCTTCCCTCCCCCGGATTTGGTCGCGCGAGGTCAGAAAGCTTGCGGGCTGTGTGGGTGCCGTGGTCTTCTTGCTGGGCGTGTTGCCGGATCGGGTGTCGGCCGCGTTGCAGGAGCGGTTGTTGTATTTTCCGGAGCGGGCGCCGGTGGAGGCGCTTGTCGGCGAAGGACTGCGTGCTTGGCCGTCGGCAACTGAGTTTCGCGGTTTGCTCGCGGAGCCACACAGCCAGGCGCGCGCGACAGCAATCGTCTTCCACGGCAATGCTGGGCATGCGGGGCACCGCGCGGACTACGCGGCGGCACTGCTTCCGCGCCGCGTGCGGGTGATTCTCGCCGAATACCCGGGCTACGGCCCGCGGCACGGCGAACTGGGCGAGGAGAGTCTCGTTGCCGACGCGGCGCTCACCATCGCGCGGGTGTACGCGGACTTCGGTGGCCCGCTGCTTCTGATCGGTGAATCCCTGGGCTCCGGGGTGGCGGCTGCGGCGGCGGCCCGCGCACCGGAGCGGGTGTGCGGCCTTTTGCTGATCACTCCTTGGGACCGCCTCGAAAACGTTGCTGCGCATCACTTCCCCTGGCTGCCCGTGCGCTGGTTTTTGCGCGACCGGTACGAAACGGCTGCCCACTTGGCCGGCTTGCGGGTGCCGGTGCTGGTGGTGGTGGCGGAGCGCGACGACATCGTTCCGGCTTGCTTCGGTGTGGCGCTGTACCAGGCGCTCGACCAACCGAAGCGGCTGGTCACGATCCGCGGGGCTGGCCACAACGACTGGCCGGCGTGGGTCGGGCCAGGGTTTTGGGACGATGCACTCGACTTCCTTCTCTCCGCCCGCAGAGCGGCAGATGCCTCCCGCAAGCGAGACCACTAAGCACGAGGGCCACTGCCGTGCGGGGCTCGCCGCTTTGCCGCAGGGACAGGTTGTGCCCTGGGCGCAGGCCGCGCAATGCAGGCGCGAGCCTCGGTGAGCGAGCCACGTCACTCCTGCCTAGTGCCGGAGCGTTCGGCTGGCAAGGCTTCTAGACCTGCGTACCCTCTACGCTGCGGCTTCGTGCACGCAGGAGATGCACAGGAGGCAGCGTGGCGGCTGCTTGTTCCCCTACCCGCACGAGCTGCGCATTGCGCCGATTGCCGGCGCCGGCTCAGCGACCGAGGTCGAGGCCGAGCTGGCCAGTAAAGCGAATGCCGGCGGGCGGCTGACCGAGTTTGCCGGTTGCGTCTCCCTCCATCAAGGCACTCTTCACGGCGCCGCTTTCTGTGCCCGGGGGAACTCCTTCTGTCACCAACGTGCTGCCTGCTAGGCGCACCGCCCCGGCCCCGGAGGCAAGAGCCACACTGGTGATCAGCCCTTCGGGCCGGCCACGGCTGATGAAATCGAAGCCCTCGATGCGCTCGCGGAACATTGGCTCGTCGAGCCGCCGGGGGGCAGCAGGCGGCCCGCCCGGATCCACGACCGTTGCCTCGCGTGCCCGCACCAGCACTGCGGGCGCTTGCGGGTCGCGCAGGCTGTGCACCTGCACCGTGCCTTCGATGGCGACCACCTCCGTGCGCTCGGTTTGCGGATCGAAAACCACTGCGAACTCGGTACCGCGCACGCCGGCCACCGCGGTTTCCGTACGAACCTCGTAGGCATTGCCGCGCTGGCGGTAGTATTCGCTTACCGCTGCGTTCACCTTGCCGCGCACGAGGCCAAACAGCGAGCGCGCCGTATGCTGCACCGGCTCGAACACGCTGTCGTCCACACTCACCCGCGAATCTTGGCTGAGGGTGAGCACGGAGTCGTCCTGAAAGACCACGCGCAGTTTCCCAGTAGGGCCAGTGACCAGCACGTCGCCCCGCTGAACCGGGGTGCCAATGCTGGCCTCGACCGCAACACCACCTCGCTCGAGGCGTGCCTCTCCTTCAACCGCCGCCACCGTGCCGACTTCCTCCGCGCGGCCGGCAACAGCCAGGCCAAAGAGCAGAGCTAGGACCAGGCTTCCCATCCTTGCTTTGCGCATGATCAGTACCTCGCTTCGATTCCCACCGTGCCGATGTGCCGCTCGTACTCGAAGAGCTTTTGCGGCGTGCCCTGCAGCACTTGCACCGAGTTGGTGAGGTTTACTTGCCCGTAATAGCCGAACACAAGGTCTATATGCTCCGCGAGCGCTTTGCGTGCAAGGAAAATAATGAGGTGTTCGCGGTCTTTGCGCCCTGCACTGGGCAAGCGCTCGTAGGTCTCGTGACGGAAGGCGTAGTCCGCTTGCACGGTGAATTGGTGCGGAAAGCTCCACAGGAGGCCGCCACCGATCTGGTGGCCCTGATACGCGAATGCGCGCGAGGCAAGGCCAGGCTCGGTTTCTTCGGCGTCGAACTGATAGGAAATCGTGAGCGTGCGATCGCAGCGTTGCAGGCAAAAGCTTTGCGCGATGCCAGGGGCAAAGTTGAAGCCATCGCGAATGCGGAATTCGGGCTTCAAAAAGTCACGCCGGCGCAGTTGGAAGGAGACTTCCGTACTGCCGAGGCTTCCTTCCGAGACGCGCGCGTAGGGGAGCACCGTGCCTTCGCGCAGAAAGTCGTCGCGATCGAGCAAGTAATAATCGTAGCGGCCGAGGAACCCGAGTTCGGCAACGCCGCTGCGCCGCGCGAGCTGCACGGAGCCGCGATGCCCCTGCAAGTCGAAGGAGCTGAGTTCGAAGTGCAGGCTCTGGTAGAGTTCGTAACCGACCAGCAGTCTGGCCTCGCGCGAGCGTGCAAGTGCGTACTGCGCGCCGGCAAGCAGCGTGGCGCGCCCGTCCCCTTGGCGGGTAACACCCACTTCGCTTTTTGCCAGCGCGGCGCCCACATCGCCGGCTGGGGCGAGGATCACGTTGCTGTCGTACTGGAGGCCAGCACTGGCATAGAGGCGGAGGCGCTCTCGCTCCCGCTGGTCGAGCTGAGCCAACATCTCCTGCGCCTCTTGCGCCACCGGCGTGCCCGGTTGTTGCTCCACGACTGCCTGGAAGTGGCGGCGGGCACTGCGCCAGCGGCCTTCCGCCGTGTCCGTGAGCCCGAGGTAGTAGCGGGCCACCGCTGCCAGCGATGGATCGCGCTGGCGCGCGTGTTCGAGGTAGGAGCGGGCTTCGGCGTACCGATTGCGCCGGTAGAAGGTGATCCCGGCGTAGAGCGAGGCCTGAGCGGCTAGCGCCGGCGAGTTGCGCGCGATCTGGAGGGCAGCTTCCGCCTCGTCGAGCCGCGCCGCCTCGATCAACGCGATGCCGAGGTCCAAAGCAGCGTCGAACAGGTCCGGCTTGAGTTCCAGGGCACGGCGCAAATCCGCGATGGCCGCTTCTCGCTCGCCGCGGCGGCCGCGTGCCACACCACGGTAGTAATGAGCGAAGGGATCATCAGGGTCCGCCTCCACCGCTGCGTCGAACAGTTTCTCCGCGGCCTCCAGGTCGCCACGGTGAAACTCGACTAGACCCTTGTTGTACAGGCGCTTGGAAAGTTCGGAGCCGTAAGCGGCAGGCGAGATCAGCAACACCGCTACCAAGGCCGCCGTACATCCACACCACCACGGTGTCTTCATCAGCGCACCTGAATCACGATGTCCGTCGGAGTTGTTCCCACACCAAAGATGGCCGAGGCGAGCAGGTTGCGCTCGACGTCAATCACACTGATGCTGTTGGTAAAGGAGTTGGTGGCGTACACGATGCGGCCATCCGGTCGCACCGCCACACCCACCGGCTCCGAACCGACGGCCACCTCAGCGACTGCTTGTGCTGTCGCCGTTGCGATTACGGAGACACTGGAGCTGCCGCGGTTGGCGACGAACAACAATGCGCCGTCTGGGGAAAGTGCCAGTGCCTGCGGCTCGCGCCCAACGCGAACTGTGGCCAGGGTGTCGCCAGTCTGGGCCGAAAGGAAGCGCACGGTACGGTCGGCAGCATGGCTCACAAAGAGCGTGTCGCCGGAAAGCGACGGCACCACCGCTTGCGGCCACTGGCCGGTGGCAAAGCGGGCCTCGACCTCCCACGTTGCCGTGCGGATAGCGGCCACCCGATTGTCGAACTGCTCGGTGACATAGAGGGTCGCACTGTCGGGAGAGAAAGCGAGCGAGGTCGGCGAGCCGCTCACTGCGATCCGCGCTACCCGCTCGCGGCTCGGTTCGGCAAAGACCAGCACGCTTTGGCTAAGCTGGTTCAACACGGCAAACCAGCGCTGATCCGGCGAAACTGCCACGTCCACCGGGCGCTGTTCGAGGGCGAGGCGCTCGATCTCGCGTTCTCGCACGAGGTCCACCACCGACAGCGAGGCGCCGAACTGGTTGGCCACGTAAGCGCGCGAGCCCGAGGGATGGAGAGCCACGGCGACCGGCCCGCTGCCAACCGCAATGGCCGCGATCCGCCGGTTCCTCTCGACGTCAATGATGGCCAGGGTGTCGTCACCCAGGTTCGTGACCAGGGCAAATGGGCGGGGCACCGGGGTTTCCGTGGCCGTTGCCGTGCTGGTGGCAGTGGGGGTGAGGGACGGAGAGGGCGAGGCGCTCGGTGTGGGTGTCAGGGTCGCGGTAAAGCTCGGCGTGGCCGTGGGCGTTTCGGTAGGAGTGACTGTGGGTGTGTCGGTGGGTGTTGTCGTGGCCGTCTCCGTGGGAGTCGCAGTCGCGGTATCGGTGGGTGTTGCCGTGGGAGTCTCGGTGGGAGTGTCGGTTGGG
>JBBILD010000008.1:0-187130 GCA_037445065.1 Myxococcales bacterium | reverse complement strand
TGGCGGGCCGCTTGTCAGGCACTGTTTGCGCAGCCCAGCGTCAGCGTACTCTGACCCGCGCCGATTGCCGCCGCCGCAACCACAACAACCCGGTCAAGAACACTAGCGGCCACCACGACAGGCTTCCGCCTTCGCGGTCAATCTGACACCCGCCAGAACGATCGATTTCTGTTTGAATGTCGGGTGTCGGGGTAGCGATCGGTGGCGTCGGCAGCGGCAGCGTCGGGGTAGGCGGAGGCCCGCAAACCAATTGCAGCCCAGACTCCCGGCACACGTTCGGGGGCAAGCAGTCGGAGTTCTTCCTGCAAGGCTCGTCCACTCCCAACGGCGGAACGCAGAACCCCTCAAAACCGGTAATGTCGCAGCGTCGTTCCGGCTCCTCACCCGGCGGGCATTCCGCCGTCTCGCAACACACTCCGTGCACGCAAGCAAACGACTCACATTCCTCGGAACGAATACAAGGAGTCGCCAAAAATTTGCGCGGCGTCGGAGTCGGAGGAATGGGGTTGCAGAAGCCCTCCTGGCCAGGGACCCGGCAACTCATATTGGCTGGACACTCTTCGAGGTTGCAGCAGATACCACCCTCCCGCAGGTTACAGAAGAAACCGCCGGTGCACTGAAGCGTATCGGAACAGGGCCGGCCAGGAGGAACCGGGGTTGGAGTCGGAGTCGGTGGAGGGTTGTCACAGACGCCCAGACTTCCACCGACGGGCAAGCGGCAGAAGCCAGAATTGCAGTCCTCGTTTCCGTCACACACGCTTCCGTTGTTCCCCCGGTTGGTGCACGTCCCTGCGCTTCCGGGGAAGCTACAGGTCTGCCCGGCTGGGCAGGACCGCTCGCGGCAACATGCAAAGTCCACGCAGAAGCCGCTGATGCACTCGCTGTCTGTCACGCAGCGATCTCCGATCGCTTTCGGGGTCGGGGTAAAAGGCGGGGTCGGAGTCGGTGTTGGCTTTAACATGCAGAGTCCCTCGAAGCCCGGCATGCTGCAAGTCTCATTCGGGCCACAGGCACGCTCGCAGCAGAAGCCTTCAATGCAGAACGAGGGATCGCAACGAGTCGGGTCGGTCGCATCTGTGCAGCACTGAGCGGGGTCCGTGCACGGGCTACCAATCGGCCGGCGGGTGGTGCAGACGCCCTCGGATCCAGGAATGTTACACGCCGCGTTCACCGCGCATTGCGGGTCCGCGCAACAAACACCGTCGGTGCAGTTGCCCGATGCACACTGCTCTCCGGCGTTGCACGGCACGCCGTTTGGCGCCGGTGGACCGCAGGTGCCCGTGTTACAGAATTGGCCTTGCGGGCACGCCGCCGACGCACAGCAGAAGCCGTCCACGCACCGGCGTGACTGGCACTGTTCTCCCGAGGTGCAACGGTTGCCATTCGGTGCCGGAGGCCGGCAAACCCCGTCCAGGATCGAAGAATTCGGCGGCAAGACATCGCAACGCTGCCCCTCGGGGCAAGAGGGGGTCGCGCAGCAAACATTGTCCACGCACGCATTCGACTCGCATTGGCGGCCAACCACGCACGACGCCCCGTTCGGTCTCCTAGGCGGCTCTTTACCACGCAGGATCCGTACGGAGTTGTTGGAAAACTCCGCCACCGCAATGTCTGGCACCGCGTCACCCGTAAAGTCCATGGCCGCGATGCGCCGGGGGCCTAAACCGACGATGACCTGAGTGCCAAACTCGAAGCGGCCATCTCCAAGACCCGCGTACACAGTCACGAACCCAGCCGTGGTTTGCGAGTTGTCGGTTGCCCGTGTGCTGAAAGAGACCGCTAAGTCCGTGCGCGTATCGAGGTCAAAATCCGCGGCAGCAATGTCCTGCGGCGTGCAAAACACCTCGATTCCGTTGATTCGGGAAGGACAGGAAAATTCGATCGGCGGCAAAACCCGGAACAGTGGGCTCTCACTACCCAAAAGAATCGAAATGGAGAAACGATTCAGTTGCTGGAGTTGGCGATTCAAAACGGCGAGATCGATCCGACCATCGTTGTTAAAGTCGCCCTTGGCCATACCAATGGCGTCGATCCCCACCACAAAGCGCTGTGGGATCACACCGGAAAAAGAACCGGTTCCTGTATTCAAGAACACCGAGACCTCGTCGGTACCGCGCGTACCCGTATCCAACAACATGAGATCATCAATGCGGTCGCCGTTCAGATCGTGCGCCAGAATGACGCGCGGATTGGAATTCGATCCGACGGGGAAGTTGCCAGCCAAACGTAGACCTCGGTTTCCTCCCTCGTTGACAAGCACGCTGAAGGAGTCGGCCACACCGTTGGCCGTAGCCGCGTCCAGACCGGGGCGATTGTCGAAATTCCCTAAAGCGACCCACACCGGGCCACGCCGCGCGGTTGCAAACCCTTGCGGGGAAGCGAAGGTACCATCACCGCGCCCGAAAACCACAAAGAGGCGGTTTTGGCTGAAGTCCGCCACCGCAATATCGTTGCGGCCGTCGCCATTTAGGTCGCCCACTGCGACGCCGCGCAACAATGCTCCCACCGGGATCTCAACGGGGGTCCCTGGGGTCCCATCCGGAGTACCAAGAAGGACCGTCACCCGGTCGCGGACAGTGCTGCTCACCACCACGTCATTGATGTTGTCCCCATTGAAGTCCCCCCCGGTCACAAAGGTCGGGCCGTTCGGCACTGAACGCTGCAAGCTCGGAATAAAAGAAATCTGCGCTTGGCCCGCTACGGACCAGACCAGCGCCCCGTGCACGATCGTAAGTGCAACAGCAATGTTCCGCCTCATCGAGTACTCTCCTCAATCCGAATCGTCGCCGCCTTACCAAAAACAATCAGCGCAAGCCAAGCATCGTGCTAATCCTGACGCAGGCTCCTACTCTTCAACCCGAACTCTGGTTTGTCAAACGAAAATCCTCCCGAGCCGGAGTCGCCTTTAGCGCATAAGTCGGCGCATAAAGCAAGCGCGAAAAAGTCGGGTGGACGGGTTCCCGCGGCTCGTGCTAGGAGCCGCCCGCACAACCAAAAGCGCGTATCAGAAGCCCCGAAAAGGAGACACAGACAAATGTTTTCCTTCGAAATGAACCCCGAGCAACGCGAGATGAAGGAACTGGCCCGCAAGTTTGCCGCCGAAGAGATCATTCCCATTGCGGCACAGTGCGATGCGACGGAAACGTTCCCGCTCGACGTTTGCCGCAAAGCCTGGGAGCTGGGGCTCATGAACTTGGAAATCCCGAAGCAGTACGGGGGGCCCGGCCTCGGCGTGCTCGACACGATTTTGATTCTGGAAGAGCTGAATTATGGATGCGCAGGAATCACAAACGCACTTGCCGCCAACGGCCTGGCCGCCGTTCCGCTCCTCAAAGCGGGCAGCGAAGAACAAAAGCGCAAGTACCTCGGCATGCTCGCCAACGAATTTTCCTTTGCCGCGTTCTGCACGACTGAGCCAGGGGCGGGTTCCGACGTCGCTGGAATGTCCACGACGTACCGTCGAGTCGGGGACGATTTCGTCATCAACGGTGTCAAGCACTTTATCTCGAATGGCTCGATGGCACACTGGTACACGGTGTTCGCAACCAAGGACAAGGCGCTCCGCCACCAGGGCATCTCCTGCTTCGTAGTGCCGGCGGACACCCCCGGCATTCGCCGCCAGCGCATGCACGGCAAGCTGGGGCAGCGAGCTGCGGACACCGCTGAGGTGGTCTTCGAGGAGGTGGTGGTTCCGAAATCGGCGCTGGTTGGCGAGGAGGGACAAGGGTTCAAGCTTGCCATGCAAACCTTCGATCACACTCGCCCTGAGATTGGCGCCATCGCCATCGGCATCTCGCAGCGCGCCCTCGACGAGGCCACCAAGTACGCTCTCGAACGCCATGCCTTCGGGCAGCCAATCGCAAATTTCCAGGCGATTCAGTTCATGCTGGCCGATATGGCGATCGAGATCGAGGCCATGCGACTGCTGACCTACAAGGCAGCCTGGCTCATTGATCAAGGTGCTGCAGCACCGATTGTGTCGAGCTACGCGAAAGCCTTCGGCGCCGACGCGGCCATGCGCATCACTACGGACGCAGTGCAGATCTTCGGCGGCTATGGCTACATGCGCGAGTACCCGGTGGAAAAGCTCATGCGGGACGCAAAGCTACTGCAGATTTACGAGGGAACCTCGCAAATCCAGCGGGTGGTCATTGCCCGCAACCTGCTCAAACGCTGAGCGGCCAGCACACCTGGCCAACCGCAACTCGGAGACGGCGGCACGAAACGCCAGAGGCTCCAGCGCGCAAGCCTTACCTGCTGGCCCCCGCGTAAATATCCATGACGGTGCGCAGAAACTCTAGCGCCTCGGACTTCGGGCGCTGGAAGGAATTTCTGCCGATAATGCTGCCAAAACCTCCCCCGTCACGAATGGCCCGGATTTCGTCGAGGATCTGGTTGGTTTCTTTTGCCTCGCCGCCCGAGAAGATCACGATCCTGCGCCCATTGAACGCACTTTGCACGACATGCCGTACCCGGTCCGCTAGCGTCTCGATCGGAATCCGCTGCTTTTCGTACACCTTGCGCGCCGCTTCCTGCTCGATGTGGGCTGTGGGCGGTTTGACTTTGATCAGATGTGCGCCCAACTGGGCAGCGATCTGCGCCGCATACGCGACCACGTCCACCGCAGTCTCCCCTTGTTTCGAAAGCCCCGAGCCCCGCGGGTAAGACCAGACCACGACCGCCAGCCCCTTGCGCTTCGCTTCGGCGGCCAGCTCCCTGAGTTGCCCGTACATCTCGTTCCGTGCGGCCGAACCCGGGTAGATCGTAAAACCAATGGCCACACAACCCAAACGCAACGCGTCATCCACGCTGCCCGTTACGGCAGGACACGGATCGGACCCTGTGTACAGCGTATCCGAGTTGTTGAGTTTCAAGATCAATGGGATTTGGCCTGCGTACTGCGCAGCGCCAGCTTCGAGAAAACCGAGCGGCGCGGCGTACGCGTTGCATCCGGCCTCAATCGCGAGTTCGAAGTGATAGCGTGGATCGTAACCCGCAGGGTTCGGAGCGAAGCTCCGCGCCGGACCGTGCTCGAACCCTTGGTCCACGGGCAGGATGACCAACTTGCCCGTGCCTGCGAGCCGGCCGTGGTTGAGCAGCCGTGCCAGGTTGGTCAGCACCCCCGGGTTCTCACCTTGGTACCAGCTCAAAATCTCGCGCACGCGTTCTGTCATCGTCTCACCTCCACCTCGTGCCGGACGGCAACCATACGCCCAAGCTAGTGAGGAGTGTGCCGGCAAGTCAACCACACCTCTTGCCCCAGCACGCGGGCGTGGATTGCAATCCGCAACTTGACAGAATGCGCACACGCAGTAAAGCTGGGGGCTTGCCAAGCATAGGTTCAGCAGATCAGGAGGAGCCAATGTCTACGCGAAAGCGATCGACGAAAACCGCCACCATCTCGCTCACCGAGATCAAGTTCGAGGACATCTTGCGCCAGAGCAAACGACTGCGCGAGCAGCGCATGGTGAATCTCAAGATTCCAGCGGATGTTCTCGCCCGCGTGCATCACTTGGCCGAAAAAATCGGGGTCACGAAAACGGTCGCCATCATCGCGCTCTTAAACGAGGGGCTCGAAGAAGCACGGCGGCGTGGCATCGGCCTCAAAAGCTGAAGCCAGCCAATGCTCGCGCGCGGTTGACCTGGCGGCGCGAGTGTTTCAGCGCGCTCTCCGTGTAAAAGCCCTGGCCCGTCGGCTGGCGCGCTCCCGTTCGTCCGTGGCGCTGATTTTCCTCCTAGGCGATCTCACCGGAGCCGGGTGGAGCCCGGAGCCGATGCAGCCCGAAGCGCTGGTGTTCGCGCTCATCGAGCCGCTGTTCACGCCGGAAGCGGACACCCACTTCGACACGAATCAAGACGGGCGAGTCACCGTGGCAGACTTGGTCGAACGGATCCAGGCGCTGCCCTTCCTCACGCTCACGCCGAGCGCCACGCCCAGTGAGTCGGTGACTCCCAGCCCAACCCCTTCGGCAACCGCAAGCCCCAGCGAAACACCAACACCATCGCCATCGGCCACAGCGAGCCGGACGTTTAGTCCCACGCGCACGGCCACTCCCACCGTTACCCCCACCCCGACGATCACCGCCTCTCCCACCATTAGTCCGACTCCGGACCTCTGCCCTCCATCACCTGCAACGCTGGAGATTCGGCTGACCCCTTCGCTCGCCGAGTATGCCTCGGCGCGAGCGCGCCTGCACGGCAGGTTACTCGTTCCGAGCTGCCGTCACGCACCCGGCTGGAACACGGCCTATGAGGAGGAGCGAGGGCCGGGAACCCTGCTGCTCGACAATCTGCACCCCGGGCTGTGGCTCCATGGGATTGACGTACTAGAACCCCCTACGGGACAAGTTCAGTATCGGCGCTCCCTACTCATTGCTTCCCCCACCTACAATCGTCTTGACTGGCGCTTGTACGCTGAAACGTTTGTTGTCCGCGACCCCGAGGATTCGCTGAATGCTCATTCCCTGCGGACTGGCCTGCTGCGTGCCGCTGACGCCCCCAAGCCTTACCTGATCCGCTTCGACGATGACGTGTTTCCGCCCGGCACCGAAACGCGCATCGTCCTCTCCTCCCCGTTACCCCCGCTCGACACCTCGCAGGTGACCATGGACGGCTTCGACTCTGAGGGACAGCCGGGCTGGCGGGTCATTGATGTGAACGGCCAACCATTCTCCGCCCTCACCGTGCTCGGCAGCGGCAACCGGATCAGCGGGTTGACGCTGCAGAACGCCGGAGGAAACAACCGCGATGTGCTTTCCATCCGGGGCGCGGGGGCATACGGCAATGTGATCGAACACTGCCGGGTTCAGGTAGCAGCGACCGCGGACGCGATCGGGATCGATGACCGAGCCGGACGAAACTTCCTGCTCGCTCCGAACATCGTGCGGGACTCCGAGGTGCGAGCTGCCTTCGATAAGGGCATCAAAGTCACGACCGGGGCCACGGCTGTCATCGAGCGGTGCTGGGTCCATGGCAATGCAAACGGCGGCATCCAAGCCACCCTCGGCGGGCGCGTTTGGGTACGCGACTCTCTCATCGAGGGAAACGGCGGGCAAACCGCGCAAAATGGTCTGTCAGCAAACGGTGCGGCCCTAGAGACGCCCGATTCGCCTGCCTGGCTGATCGCTCAAAGCACCATCACCCGCAGCAACGGAGGAAGCGGCGCCTCTGTGCGGGCAAACTCAATTGCCTGGATCGAACATTCGGCGTCGATTGCGAATGCTCGCGACGGACTGCGCATCCAGGAGGCGGGCTTTCGAGTCCCGGGCGTGCGCGCGACCGGCTCGGTGTTTGCCTGCAATTCGAGCAACGGCGTCGTCGCAGAGGCCGCGAGCTTGGCAGACCTCGGCGGCGGCCCATCTGGGAGCCCCGGCCGTAATCTGTTCGCTTGGAACCGTCTCCCCTCGCCAGGGCCCAATTTGGTTTGGCTTGGCGAGGGCACGCTGTGGGCGGAGGCAAATTTTTGGGAATCGTGCTTGGCAGCCGGGAGCTGCTCGGCGGCGCAAGTTCGAGACCGCGAATTACGCGGCAGAACGGCGGCTGTGTCGCTCGGCGAGCCTGCGCTGCCAGCGGCAGCAGCCCCGCGGCTTGTGACCGCTCGCCCGAATGCAGCCGCCGCGGGAGAGCACGTTCGGGTTTTCGGCGAGCACTTCCTGACCCACCGTGTCTCTCCGAACTCCATCTGCCAACCCGGACCGGCCCGCTTCGACTGCATGCCCGATCGCGACGGACTGTGTGTTACCGTCGCGGGGATTCCGGCCCAGCTCGAAGCGATGACGCCGACAATGCTCGTGATCCGGATGCCCTTTACGTGCGCCGCCCCGGTCCCGCTTGTCGTGCGCACAACCGCCGGCGAGAGCGAGCCGCTGTTCCTTTGCCAGGGCTTGTGAGCAGAGTCAGGCCCTCACGGATCGCGCGGGGCTCCAGCCAAAATCCAAGCGCGGATTTCCTCGAGTTCGTGAGCGGGCAGCGGTTCCGCCCCCAAGGGCATGCGACTTCCTTGCGCAGCTCCAGGTTGCGTGAGCTTCACCCAGAGAAAGCTGCGTTCCGGTTCTCCCGGAGCTACACGCAGCAACCCCGCAGCAACAGCCGCGGGGTTCATCGGCTCCACACCGACGAGCTGCTCGTAAGCCGACGCTCCTTCTAAGACCAAACCTCCAGCCGCCGTCGCTGCCGAGTGGCAGGGGCCCAAGGTGCAACGCGCATCGAACACCCTGGCCTGCAACTCAGCAAAGGTCCCGCTGCTGAGGGTAACGGGGTCAGAACCATCCCCGGCGCAGCCCATCGGTGCAGTCGCGGCCAAGCAGGACAGCAACGACCACACATACACCCACCCTGCCCGGGAAAAGCCTCCCGGTCCGATCTGCCCAGGCATACCGATTCCGGTGAGGGTTTACTGGGGCTTCGCCTCGCCGACGACGATGCTGGCCACACCCTGCTTGACGAACTTTTTACCGCTCACCTGGGCTCGCTCGCCGGCGAGCTTTTTTACCGCGTCATAAGCGGCAACGTTGTCATGGTCGTCAAGCAAGAGGTACAGCTCCCCGCCGTCGGTCAGCAGGCCCAACGGTACTCCCTTTTTTGCGCACATCTGCGCGCAGCTCTTGTGGCCGGGCCCTTTACTGCCCTTGGCCATGTAACAGGCCATGTCGACCACTTCGCCTTGCACGGTGACGACTTCCTGAGCCTGCAGGCTTTCGCTCGCTGCCGCGAACCAACAACCGACGGCCAGCAGCGCTGCTAACCGGAACGCTTTTTTTCCGCTCATGTTCGCAGTAGTATGCCGAGCGTTTCGGCTATGTCAAACTCGCCTGTGTCCCAGCGGTCGTGGTGGCACCTCGTGCAGCCGAAAAGCTCCGCCCGAACCGCCACCCTGCCTCCACATCTCCCTAAAACGGAAGGCGGCACTCTCTTGCGCCCCCCACCCGCGGACAGTCGCTCCCGCCGTCTGCAGATCCTTTTTGTTTACGGCACCGGGCTCGCCATTGGGCTGCACATTGCTCTCATTCACCTCTACCTGTGGCGCTCACCCGGTGCCTTTTTCTTCTTCCTGGGTGCCACCGTGGTGTATGCCACGCTCATGCTCGGGCTGTGGAACTGGCTTTTGCCACGCTTTGCCGAACGCCCCTTCCTGCAGCGCTTGACTGCACAGTTGCTGGCCTCTGTTGCGGCATTCGCCGCTCTCTCTTTTGTCACCGTCGAAGCAAACTCTTTTCTGTTCGGGGGGCACTCGATTCTCAATCCGTACGACGGGCCGGACCGCACCATCACCATCCCAGCGGCCGCAATGCGCGGGGCCCCGATCATTTACGCCCTCATGCCCATTGTCCCTTCGGCGATTCTTTGCGTGGTCGGCTTCAACCTGCACTGGTGGCGCATTCTCCTCATGCAAGCGCGCGAACGCGAACTGCAAGAACTCGCCGCCTCGGCGCAACTGGCAGCACTTCGCGCCCAGATTCACCCGCACTTCTTCTTCAACAGCCTGAATTCGATTGCGCAGCTGATTCATGCCGATCCTGACAAGGCGGAGACATGCGTCGAGCGACTGGGGGAGATCTTTCGCTACTTGCTCCAGCGCAGCGACCGCGAGTTCGTACCCCTGGCGGACGAGCTACGGTTGGTGGAAGCCTACCTCGATATCGAGCACGCTCGTTTTGGCGACGATCTGCGCGTGGAGTGGCGAGTCGAAGAGCAGGCACGAAGCGCACAGATTCCAGCCTTCGTCTTGCAACCGCTGGTAGAAAACGCGGTCAAACATGGGGTTTCCCAGAAAATCGGCGGGGGCACGCTGCAGATTGCCGCACAAGTACGGGACGGCCATTTGCTTCTCCGCGTGGCCGATACCGGAAACGGCGTGCAAGACAGCGGGGCGGTATTCGACAGTGGAATCGGTCTGCGCAGTGTGCGCGACCGACTGCTGCGGATTTATGGGCAGCGCGCTGCACTTGCCTTCGACTCGCAGCCGGAGCGAGGAACCTGTGTGACCGTACAGATCCCATTCCAAACAAGCGAGGACACGACATGATTCGTGCGCTGATCGTGGATGACGAGAAACTCGCTCGCGAGCGGCTTCAGTCGTTTCTGCAAAACCAACCGGACGTCGAGGTGGTCGGGGTGGCGAAAAACGGGCTCGAGGCGGTGAAAAGCATCGACGCTTTGAAGCCGGATGTCGTGTTTCTCGACGTGCAAATGCCGGGACTCGATGGCTTTGGGGTTCTGCAACGAATTCACCACCGGCCCGAAATCATCTTTGCAACAGCGTACGATCAATACGCAATCCAGGCCTTCGAGGTTTCAGCGGTAGATTACTTGCTCAAGCCTATCTCCCGCGAACGTCTCGCTGAGAGCTTGCGGCGCGTGCGCAGCCGCATCGAGAGCAAGAGCTCGAACCACTCTCTCGAGCAACTGCTGGCGCTGATCGAGCAGCGAGAGCGGCGGTACCTGTCGCAAGTGCCGGTGCAGCGCGGCCGGAACATCATCGTGCTCCCCGTCGAGGACATCCTCTGGTTCGAGGTAGAATACCGCCTCGTGTTCGCCCACGTGGACGGCGACCGGTACATGACCAACTTTACCCTCAAAGAACTCGAAGAGCACTTGGACCCCAATGTGTTCTTTCGGGCGCACAAATCGCGGCTCGTCAACTTGAAGCAAATCAAAGCGATCGTGCCCTGGTTCGGTGGACGCTACAAGCTGGTGATGAAGGACCAAAAGGGTTCTGAAGTCGAACTCAGTCGCAGCCAAACACGCGAGTTGCGGAGCCGCATGCATTGGTGAGCTTCTGGTGTGCGCCGGTGCGGCGGCGCTTTCGACCGTTCGGCGGGATGGGAGTTGCCTTGACGGGCGTGAGCACGTAGGGGAGACCGATGAATCACGAGGGAGGGGAGAGTCGTATGCTACGCACCTGGTGGGTCGGCGCACTCGCCGTTGCAACCTGTCTTGCGGGTTCGGCACAGGCGAACTGCGTTGGCGATTGCAACGGCGACGGCAACGTCACGGTAGATGAGATCGTGCTCATGGTCAACATTGCGCTCGAAAGCCGCCAGGTGGACGACTGCCCCGCTGGGGATCGCGATGGAAGCGGCACGGTGACGGTGGAGGAAATTGTTGCCGCGGTGAATTTCGCCCTCGACGCCTGCCCAGTTGCCTCTCCGTCCCCATCACCGTCTCCATCCCCGACCTCAGGGCCGTCTGGGCCGCTCGGCGACCGCCGCTTCACCTTGAGCGACCGGAGTGAGTTTCGGGCGGTGTTGTCCGGTGGGTTTTCCCTCCCCCTGGGCAGCTTTCGCGGGCAAAAAAACGGGGTCGAAGAACCCGCTTACCTAGTTCTGCGCGCCGGCGAACCGGACTCCTCAGGTCTAGCGCCGCTCGAGATCACGGAAGCTTCCGACTACTTTTTTGTCGACGCCCGGAGGGTCGCCCAGATTGTTCTTTGCCTCAAACCGCTGGTGCCCATTCGCAACGCCGGCGTCGTCGCGTGCCAGGGTGGCTTCGATTACAGCATCATTCTCTGTGCCAATCACCGGCTTGGCCAAATCGGGCACGGCGACTTTACGCTAAGCGACTGCTTGAGCGCTTGTAACGCCGGCGGCTGCGGCACAGTGGAGGCGCCGGACCAAATCTGCGCCGCCGGGCTGATCGGCGAACAGTGCCGAGCAGCCGCAGACTGCGATACGGCCAGCGAAGCAGGCGATGGGATTTGCGGTTTGGGCAGGTACTGCACGAGGGGCCGTGTGGGAGAACCGTGCGCGAGTGACGCCGAGTGCGCCACCGACTCGCAAGCGGGCACCTGCCGTCCCCAGCCGACCTGCCGGCAGGGTAGGGTGGGCAACCCGTGCCGAGCCGATGCAGAGTGCGACTCGCAGCCCGGCGCCTCTGACGGCGCGTGCGGTCCTGGCGGGGTTCACCCCGGAGTTTGCAACGGGACGTTCTCCGTGTCCTCTGTAGGCGAAGACAGCGGCCCGGGAGCCGCAGTGATCGCCCCGGTTTTTGGACTCACTGGTTTTCCGGCGGAACTGGCGATCGAGCGCGATCTCCCCTGTGGGGATGAAGCCGGTAGCGGGTTCAGCCAGGCGTTCGCCTTCACCACGGCAACGGTGCGGGGAGAAATTCAGAACGCCAACAACGAGGAGGGCAGCAATCTTGTCTTTACTTCGAGAGGTGAGAATTTTTCCTGCACTGATTGGACCAATCCCGAGGGTCCAGGATGCTTTGCGCTCGTCGCACCCGCGTTGCACACCTTTCAAGGAAGCGATCTGATCACCTCGTTCCGCTTTTGCGGGCACTAGCGCCAGGAGAGAGACGCGCAGCAAATTCTCTAGGTAGCGCGTTGCGCAAAATCCGTGTATGCAGCGGCAGCACGGATGGCGGCACGAGCGAGAAGGACTGGGCTCCGCAGGTGGTTCGGTTGCGGTCTGTTGCTTGCGTTACTGGGTTTGTTCACCTCCGCAAGGGCGCAGAGCACCCCGCGCGGTGACGCTGACTGCAACGGAGCGGTAGAGGAGGCGGACCTCGCAGCGATCGCCACGTTCTTGTTCTCCCAAGAGATGGCCTGCCCGATGGCCGACGGTAACGCGGACGGGGTTCTCAGTGCCGCGGATCTGGTCGTCACCATCGAAGAACTCCTGCGCAGCTCGACGCCCACGCCAGGGGAGCCCTCCGCCTCGCCGACCCCCACGGGCGGAACGCCGACTCCGCCAGCCAGTCCCACGCCCTCGACTCCCGCCGCCGCAACCGGAACGCCTACCCTGACGTCCAGTTCCACGCCGACGCTCACACCCGCGCGTAGCGCAACCCCGACACACACTGCTCCCTCTCCGACTTCCTCGGTCACTCCCACCGGAACCCGGACGCCGTCTTCCACTGCGTCCCCCAGCGCAAGTGAAAGCCCGCGCCCGACAGGAACTTCGACCCCGCTGCCATCGGAGACGGCTACGGCACAGCCATCACCCACAACCAGCGCCACTCCTGCGCCTCCTTCGGCCACTCCTAGTGCTTCTCCATCCAGCCCCACGCCGGGATCGCCTTCGCGTACCGCGAGCGCGACTCGAACGGGCACGGCGACCATCACGCCCACTGCCACACCGAGCGAGCGCCCAACCAACACCCCCACCCGCACCGTCACCATCACCCGCACTCCCTCTCCGACCGCGAGCCCATCGCCAACCTTGACTGCGACAAGTTCCCGCACCCCTTCCCGCACTCGCACGGCAACCCCAACAACCACGGAAACCCGCACCATCTCGCCTACCGCTTCGCCCACCAGCACGCGCACTCCTTCCCGAACTCGCACAGCCACCGCCACCCCGAGCAGTTCTCCAACTCCGACGATCACCGCAACGCGCACGGTAACGCGCACAGTCACCCAAACCCGCACACCCACCAATACGCCGACCATTACTTTGACGCCGAGCGCATCGCGCACCCCCACTGTAACGCGCACCCCAACACCGACCTTCCCGCCACTTGCAGGGCCGGTGATCACCCACTTCGGCCTTACCACTGCGGACAACCGCTTGATCGAACCCACGGGGGTGGACGAGGCCGGACGCCCAATTTTCATCCGCTCCGTCGGCGCTGGTTTCTTTTTGGTGATCGAAGCCAAGCCAGGGACCAGCAACAGTCCACCGGATACGCGCACTCTATTTAACGCGAGCGACCCCACGGTGTGGCCCGACGTGCAAATCCTCGCCTCCCGGCCCCTTGGCAATGGCAGTAGCGAAGTGTGCGACAAAGGACCTGCTCCCCTACCCATTGGCGGAGTGCCTGGCTTCCCCAGCCTGGTCTTCGATCCCACCTCGGAAGCGATAGCCCGCGCGCTCAATGACCTTGGCTGCCGCTTAAGTGACAATACGCTCTTTCCCTGCACCCTCGACGCCCTCGAACGGCCGGCCTTTGTGCGTTCCGATTCCACAGTGCAGGTTTGCACCGACACAGTGATCGGTAACGAGATGCGATTCCCTCGCGGCGATACGATCCTGGCCGTTCAATGGCGAGACCGAGCCGGGAATCTGGGCCGCCCGGCGTACATCGTCGTGCGGGTTTTCTGAACGCCTTCCAGTCGTTGCGATTGCCAAACACGGAAACGTGTGCCAGGCAGTTGCGGCAAGCCATGCAGGTCGCAGTGATTGGAGCTGGGAGTTTCGGAACCGCCTTGGCCAAATTACTTGCGGAGAACGGCCATAGCGTGGCGTTGTGGTGCCACTCTGCAGAGCGCGCCGAGGAAATCGCCGCGCGGCGGGAAAACTCCCGTTATCTTCCCGGGATTCCACTGCCTGAGACCATTCGCCCGACCTGCGACTTGGCGCTGGCCGTGAACCGAGCCGAGATGCTGGTCGTCGCCACCCCCTCGCATGTGGTTCGCGACGTGATCGCACCAGTACCGAGCCTGCTGGCGAATCAGAAACCCATCCTGGTGAGTGCAACGAAGGGCGTCGAAGAGGGTTCTCTCTTGCGCATGTCACAAGTGCTGTCGGAGGTGTTCGGCGGCGACGCGCAGGAGCGGGTCGTGGTGCTTTCAGGGCCGAGTTTCGCGCGCGAGGTCGCTCTCGGAATGCCCACAGCGGTAACCGCGGCCGGCCAGGACCTAGAAGCCGCCCGCGCAACGCAGGCCGCATTCCGGGCTCCGACGTTTCGAGTGTACACACACCACGATGTGGTCGGCGTCGAGATCGGCGGAGCGACCAAGAACGTGATTGCAATTGCGGCAGGAGTGAGCGACGGCCTCGGCCTCGGGCACAGCAGCCGCGCGGCACTGATCACCCGCGGCGTGGCGGAAATCAGTCGCCTTGTTACCCGGCTAGGCGGAGAGGCACAAACTGTGTCTGGCTTGTCCGGTGTGGGTGATTTGGTTCTCACCTGCACAGGGGACTTGAGCCGCAACCGCACCCTGGGGGTCCGCCTTGGCCGCGGCGAACGCCTATCCGACATCCTCGGCGGCATGCACATGATTGCCGAGGGAGTCCGCAACAGCTTGAGCATCAGCGAACTCGCCCGCCGCAATGGTGTCGAGATGCCGATCACGGAACAGGTGCGAGCCTTGTTGCACGAGGATAAGCCCGCGCTGCAAGTGCTTACGGACCTCTTACGCCGTGAATCAAAACCAGAGTTTTGGGGATAAGAGGAGAGGCCTATGGGAAGGGGAACCTGCAAGATCGAGGGCTGCCGCGGAGCCGTGCAAGGAAAAGGGTATTGTGCACGTCACTACCGGCAATGGCGTCGAGGGAAGTTACCCAAACCGCGCTACAAAACGTGTCATGCTGAGGGCTGCCGTAAGCCGTTGCTGCGGCGCGGCCTGTGCGCCGAGCATTTCGCCAAGGAATACGGGAAAGGCACCGGGGAAGAGGCGGCTTAAGACCGCCTAGCCTTTCCCTTCTCGGGCCCCTGGGTAGCGGGTGAGGCGGGGTTGTGGATGCCCGGTTCGCCCCCAACCTCCACCCATACCCACGTATCTTCGATTGCGCGCGTCGCGTGAGGCACTCCGGCTGCGAGAACCAAGGGCCGGCCCGGGCTGCGCAGCTTGCGTGTGCTGCGTTGCGCACGGATCTCGAGGCAACCACGCAACACGCGCAAGCGCATCGGGTACGGGTGGCAATGCTCGGGCTCGGTGTGCCCCTTGGGTTTGAACACCACCGCCAGTCCCTCCACCAGCCGCCAAACCCGGTGCGTTCGAAGAGGCTCGCGCGGAGCTGCGTGTTTCTTGGCGTCGCGTTTCATCCGTGGCCTTATCCCTTCATCGGCCGCCGCCTGCAAGCGGCGGTGTGCTTGACCGAACTCGCGCGATCCCCCAAGGAACCAAATGGAGGAGAGCAGACATGGACTTCGCTTTTTCGCCAAAGGTGCGCGAGCTGCAGAAGAAGCTCGAACAATTTATGGAGGACTACGTATATCCCGCAGAACCCGTGTACCACCAACAGCTCGAGGCACAACGTTGGGCGCAACCGCCGATCATGGAGGAACTCAAAGAGAAAGCACGCAAGGCGGGCTTGTGGAACTTGTTTCTTCCCGACAGCCCGCGCGGCGCGGGCCTCACGAACCTCGAGTACGCCCCATTGTGCGAGATCATGGGCCGCTCCCACATTGCGCCAGAAGTGTTCAATTGCGCGGCACCGGATACCGGCAACATGGAAATCCTCGACCGTTACGGCACCCCGGAGCAACAGCGAGAGTGGTTAGAGCCACTGCTCGAAGGCAAGATTCGCTCTGCCTTCGCGATGACCGAGCCCGAGGTCGCCTCCTCCGACGCAACCAACATACAATGCAGCATTCGCCGCGACGGGGATCAGTACGTCATCAATGGCCGGAAATGGTGGACGTCCGGTATTCTCCACCCGAATTGCAAGCTCATCATTGTCATGGGAAAGACCAATCCTGACGCACCCCGACACCAACAGCAATCGCAAGTGCTGGTGCCGCGCGATACCCCAGGGGTGCGGGTGGTCCGCCATCTCCCCGTGTTCGGGTATGACGACGCGCCGCATGGGCACGGGGAAGTCGTGTTCGAAGACGTGCGCGTGCCAACGAGCAATATTTTGTTGGGCGAAGGCCGTGGATTCGAAATCGCGCAAGGCCGCCTGGGGCCGGGACGCATTCACCATTGCATGCGGCTGATCGGCCTCGCCGAGCGAGCACTGGATGCCATGTGTAAGCGGGTGAAACGGAGGGTTGCCTTCGGCAAGCCCCTGGCCGAACAGACCGTCACGCTAGAACGGATCGCCGAAGCACGCATCCGGATCGAACAAGCACGGCTACTCGTTTTGAAAGCTGCCTACATGATGGATACGGTCGGCAACAAAGCTGCCCGCAAAGAAATCGCGATGATCAAGGTGGCCGCGCCGAACATGGCGCAGCAAGTGATCGACTGGGCAATCCAGGCACACGGCGCGGCGGGTGTGTGTGATGACTTCGGGCTCGCTTACGCCTTCGCGGGGGCCCGAACACTCCGTATTGCCGACGGTCCGGACGAAGTGCATCGTAACCAGATCGCTAAGTGGGAGCTGGCAGAACACGAGTGAGCGCGGCACTGTCATGAAACGGCTGCACCGCGACGATTTGTTCTGCTGGTCTCTGTTCAACGAAGAACGAGACCTGGATTTTCACAGCTATCTCTGGGTGCGCGCCGGGGGGAACGTGGTGGTTGACCCTTTGCCCTTGTCGGAACACGATCGAACACACTTGGCGCAACTCGGCTCGGTGCAGTGGATCGTGGTCACCAACTCCGACCATGTTCGCGCCGCCCCTGAGCTGGCGCGCGCTACCGGTGCCAAGCTCGCTGGCCCTCGAGCCGAGCGCGACTCTTTTCCCCTCGCCTGCGACCGTTGGCTCGCCGACGGAGACGAAGTCGTCCATGGCCTGAGCGTTTTCGAGTTGGGCGGCTCCAAAACCCCCGGAGAACTCGCTTTGTTTTTACAGCCGGACACCCTGATTTGTGGCGACCTGATCCGCAGCCACCGTGGCGGTTGGCTCACGCTCCTGCCGGAACCCAAACTGCGAGACCGCGCTGCAGCGTGTGCCTCGATCTCGCGGCTCGTGCGTCTGCCAGCGATTGAAGCCGTGCTGGTCGGGGATGGATGGCCGATCTTTCGTGACGGCCACGCGCGTCTGCACGAGTTGTGGCAGGCCTGCTGTGAGGGCAGCGGCGCGGCTCAGGCAAGCCGGTAGAGCCGGGCCGCATTCTCTCCGCGCAGGCGCAACGCCACCTCGGCATCGAGGTTGGCACACAGCTCGTCCAGCTCGCGCATGTAGGTGCCTGCGTGGTCACTGTGCGGATAATCACTGGCCCACAAGACCCTTTCTGCGCCCACTTCTTGGAGAACGAAGGGAAGCGTGTGTTCATCCGGATCCGCAGCGATCCAGCACTGGCGGCGCACGTAGCTGCTCGGCAAATCGCGTAGCGGCAATGTGATGCGCAGCGCACCCTTGTAGAAATTGTCCATCCGATCCATCCAATACGGCAGCCAACCCGCACCAGATTCGAGCAGGACAAGCTTGAGCCCGGGGAACCGATCGAAGGTGGCGTAGAGGAAAAACGAGCTGAAGGCCTGCTGCACGGCGTGCGCGAACAAGAGCTGCAGGTACCAGATGCCCGCCGGCACCGCCTCCGGCCATGACAAACCGTCGTAGCGGTGGTGCAAGCTCCGCTGCGGTGGGTCAACCCCGGTGTGAATGGCAATGGGCACGTCCAACTCCTGCGCCTTCGCCCATAAAGGGTCGTGGTCAGGATGCCCATGAGGAAGCCCGCTCGAGGTAAAGGGCAACACAAATCCACCGCGCGCTCCGTGGCGCACGGCGCGCTCTAGCTCTTGTGCGGCACGGTGCGGGTCACCCAACACCAAGTGCGCCACGGGGACCAGGCGTCCCCGACTACTCGAGCAAAACTCTTCGATCCACCGGTTATACGCTTGTGCATGAGCAAACGCGTAATCCGCGTCCGGAGCCTCTGCCTCCCACTGCAACCCTAAAGTCGGGTAGAGCACCGCGTGGGTGACGCCTTCTCGATCGAGCAAGGCCAAGCGCTCGCGAGGCTCGTAGGCAGCCGGAGCGGCAAAAGCCAGGTACCGCCCTGAGGTGGCCGCTTCCGCTAGCACCGACAAGTCCTGGCCCATACAACCGATGCCACCCAACATTTCCGTAGTCGTCAGGCGCGCGGGCCTACCGTCAATCCACAGAGCATCGCGGCCATCAGGACCGGTGCAAACGCGAATCGCTCGATCCCGATACGTCGGGTCTACATAGCGAGCCCAAAGGTCGGGCGGCTCGAGCACATGCCCGTCTGCATCTACAACCCAACGGCCACCCTCGCCTGTGCTGCTCATACGGCGAGCCCTCGGCGTCTTGGATCACTGCACGGGGGGGAACAACGGACCGGGGCGGCGTTCGTAGCCGGCAGGAACCTCGAATTCGGAAGGCGGGGGAGCTGCACTCTCGATCTTGCGCACGACCGCATACAGATGGCCCATTTCGCTTTCGAGTGGGAAACCGGGGACTTTTTCGAATCCATCCGCACCGCGCCCGAATCCCATTGGCATCCACTCCGCCATGCGCCTCTGCACGTCCAGCCACTCGCCGCGCATCGCTTCGAACCCCGGCACCTGGTCTGTCGTGCAGGCCCTCAGCCGCTGCTTGCCTTCCACCTCCACCACATACTCTTCGCAACGCAGCCCAGCGATGGTTTTTTGTACGCCTGTCTTTGTCACTTGCGCACGTGGCGAGCGTTGAGCGGGCTCGCCCCGGCTGTTGGCGATCATTTGCTCGATCATGGCTCGCTGCTCAGGGGGAAGACTTTGCAACTCTTTTTTCATTTTCGACAAGGCAACCCGCATTTGCTCTTCCATGCCTTTGGCGGCTCGTTCCACCTCGCTGAGCTTCACCACCTGGTAGGTGCGGCGCTTCGGATCGAGCCAGTACATTTCATCGCGGTCCATCCGCAGCACATATTCCATGCCGCCTCGCTCGCTGATCTTGGCTTTCCGCTCCGCCGTGACCACCCGAAGGTGCCTGGTTTCTCCGGCGTTCATCCTCAACTCTGCTTCCCAGGCAAGGCCGCCCGCGCCATACACGGCTCCTCGAAAGCAGCAAGTCCACGCCGCCAGCGAGAACCCGACCACCGCTGTTCGCGAACACCAGGCTTTCACACCCCGGACACCGCTCATGTCTCGTCCTTTCTAGCCGCCTATCGGTCAAGCTTCAGTCCTAGAATCAGCACAGAAGTGCGCGCCTTGTACCGCCGGTTCAGATTCATGAGCAAAGTGGTGATGCTTTCCAAGTGATGAGAATTCGCCAGCGGCCCCGCATCCACCGCTCGGAGATCCGGCATGCGGCGGATCAAGTCCGCAAAGAACCGGGTGGCCTCGGGAAAGTCTCCACACAGGAGCACATCTCCTTCCAGTCGGTGGGGAACGTCCCACAGCTCGCGGGCGCTCAAGTTTTTAAAGCCGGCCACCACCGGCGACTCCGGAAGCCATTGTTGGATCTGTTGACCCGCCGACCCAGCCGGGACTGGGACGAGATGGAACAGCCCGTCCCGCAAAACCATCGGGTTCAGAGTATCGAGGACGATCTTGCCGCGGAGCTCTTGCCGCAATCCGGTCAGGAGTGGTTCCGCGCCTTCAAACGGAAAGGCCAGCACCACTACCTCGGCGTGCCGCACGATCTCCTGATTTTCTCCCGCATCCACAACGCTCGAACAACCGGCCGAGTGCAGTTTGTCATGCAGCTTCGCAGCTGCCTGTTCCGCCCGTTCTCGCTGTCGCGATCCGATCAGCACTTGCTCGCCGGCAAACGCGAAGCGAGCTGCCAAGCCCATGCCCTCCGGACCCGTCCCACCCAGGATTGCAATCCTAGCCATTTCCGTCCTTCCGCTCCGATGGCTCTTGCGTATCACAGCAGCTCTACCCGGCAAAGCAATTTCGCTTGTCAGGCTTCGCGCCGTACTCTAGAGCCGCGACCCATGACCCCGACGCCAACACCGATCCAGCCAGCACAAGGAAAACTCGGCGTACTCTTGGTAGGGCTCGGCGCCGTCAGCAGTACCTTTATCGCGGGTGTGGAACTGGTGCGCAGAGGGCTAGCCAAGCCGATTGGTTCGCTGACGCAAATGGGCACCATCCGCCTCGGCAAGCGCACCGAACGTCGGGTTCCCAAAATCCGCGATTTCGTACCGCTGGCCGAACTTTCGGATTTGGTTTTCGGAGCATGGGATATTTTCCCCGACAACGCCTACGAAGCCGCACTTCGCGCCGGCGTACTCGAGCGAAGCCAGCTCGAACAAATCCGAGATTTCCTGGAAGCTGTTCAGCCGTGGCCGGGGGTGTTCGAGCCCGCTTTCGTAAAACGCTTGCACGGCACCTTCGTCAAGCACGGCAAGAACAAGCGAGACCTAGCTGAACAACTGTGTGAAGACATTCGCACATTTTGCCGCGAACACGGGGTGGCGCGAGCGGTCATGATTTGGTGCGGAAGCACGGAGAGCTATCTAAGGCCAAGTGCAGTTCACAGCTCCCTTGCCGCCCTGGAAGCCGGGTTGGAACGCAACGACCCGGATATCGCGCCCAGCATGATTTACGCGTACGCGGCTCTGCGCAGCGGGATTCCGTTTGGGAACGGTGCCCCTAACCTCACCGTGGATATTCCCGCCATGGTCGAGCTGGCGCAACGCCAGCACGTGCCGATTTGCGGCAAGGATTTCAAGACGGGCCAAACCCTCATGAAAACGATCATCGCGCCCGGACTCAAAGCCCGCCTGCTCGGCCTGCAAGGCTGGTTCTCGACGAACATCCTCGGAAACCGAGATGGAGAGGTGCTGGCCGAGCCGGGCTCCTTCAAGACCAAGGAGGAAAGCAAACTCTCTCCCCTAGAAGTGATCTTGCAGCCCGAGGTGTATCCGGATCTCTACCGCGACTTCGTGCATCAGGTTCACATTCACTACTACCCGCCGCGGGGGGATAACAAAGAGGGCTGGGACAACATCGATATTTTCGGCTGGCTCGGTTACTCGATGCAGATCAAGGTGAACTTTCTCTGCCGGGATTCCATCTTGGCGGCGCCCCTGGTGTTGGACCTCGCGCTGTTTCTGGACCTCGCACAGCGCGCAGGCATGCGCGGGATCCAAGAGTGGCTGTCCTTTTACTTCAAAAACCCGCAGACCGCTCCGGGACTCTATCCCGAACACGATCTCTTCATTCAGCTCATGAAGCTGAAGAACACCCTGCGGTACTTGCGGGGCGAAGAACTCATCACCCACCTGGGGCTCGAATATTACGACTGATCCTGCCCGGTGCGCCACAACCTGCGGCCCCAATCGCCACGCTTTTTTTGCAAAAAGTCGCTGGGGTTTCTTGACACGGGCACTTGGATCGTTGCAACTATAGCCGCAACTGTCTCGCCGGTTGTGAGGTGGCGTGGCAAAACGGAACGCAAGCTGAGGGGAGAGGAGAGTAAAGCATGACGAAGTCGCAACTGGTGCAGAAGCTGGCCGATGCAGCAAGCATCTCCAAGAAGCAGGCAGACACGGTCCTGCAGACGCTCGTGCAAGTCACCGTGGCCTCGGTAAAAAAGGGCGACCCAGTGAAGATCCCCGGGCTTGGGACCTTCCGCAAAGTGCAGACCAAGGCTCGGATGGGGCGCAATCCACAAACGGGTGAGCCGATTAAGATTCCGGCCCGGAAAAAAGTTCGTTTCTCAGTAGCAAAATCGTTCAAGGACTCCGTCCTCGGAACGAAAAAGTAAGCCCCGTTATGCTTGCCCCGGTCCGTACTCGGGTACCGACGTAGAAGGGGGGAGGCTGGAGCCCCGGGGCATACCGAGCGTGGTACGCAAATCCGCGGCGAGTCGGCGGGCAAAATCAAAAAATTTATTCGGTCCACGGGAGGGTCACCATGGAGCGAAGTTCTGGGTTGTTCGAACCCGATGCGCTGTTGCCGGCGCAGTTTTATGCGAATTTCCGGCAGGGCTCGCCAGCCTACCCGGAACGGCGCTTGATGATGGCCGTTCTTCAGGACGCTTTAGAGTGTTTCCGCAAGCACGCGTTCTCCCGCGATCACCGCAGCCAACAAATCTTTCGCGAAGCGCATGATTGGATTTTTGCCGCCGACCGGCAGTGGTGGTACTCCTTCGAGAACATATGCGACGCGCTCGGGCTCGACCCGGACTATGTCCGGCGCGGCCTCGAGGAGTGGTACGCTCGGGCAAAGGAGAACCCTGGCGATTCCTCACTGCCTCAATTTCCCCGCCGCAGCCCGCGCGGGCGTTGAGGCCTTCATCGCGACGAGCGTTCGGAACTGGTGCTCGCTTTCTCCCTACGCCTCCGGCAGTTGAAACCGAGGGCGCGAGCGTGGACACTTAGCGAGCAGCGATGAAGGTCATCGGCCTCACCGGTGGGATCGGCAGCGGTAAGTCCACCGTAGCCCGCATCCTCCAAGAGCGGGGGGCCCATATCATCGACGCAGACCGAGTGGCTCATCAAGTCTACGAGCCCGGGACGCCAGGCTGGCAGGAAGTGGTATCCGCCTTTGGGCAAGGAATCGTTGCACCCGACGGAACCATCGATCGCAGAAAACTCGCGGCAATCGTGTTCGCGGACCGCGCGGCTCTCTCGCGCCTGAACCGGATCATGCACCCACTCGTGGATGCGGAGCTGCGCAAGCGTATCGAGCGCCTGCGGTCGGACCGACTCGGAGGACCCGTGGTGCTAGAAGCGGCTCTTCTCCTCGAGGCTGGGTGGCACTCGCTGGTCGACCAAGTGTGGTTGGTGGTGACGCCGACACATTTGGCTCGCCAGCGCCTGGCGGAACAGCGACACATGGATCCGGCTGATTTCGAAGCGCGTAGACATGCGCAGTGGAACGACGACGCGCGGCGGCCCTTCGCGGACGTCATTCTCGACAACTCCGGCGACATCGAGGCTCTGCGCCGGCAAGTCGAAGAAGCCCTCGCCCGTGACTGTTAGCAGCGGCCGACGTTTTGGCCGCAACCCGCCTACTCACGCAGCGCGGCGGTACGAGCGCGGTGTCTTGCGCTTCGGCAGCTTCCGAGCACGCAGCCGTAACGCCTCGCGGACCGCGGTGGGGCTCAAGTGAAAGTGCCGGCAGACCGAATCGAAGCTGAAAATGCTGTAGTCAGGACCGTACGAAAAAAAGTAGGCATCGGCATCCGCCCGAACAGCAGGGCAAGGGTTATCAAGGTCCGCAAGCGCTTGCTCCAGTACTGCGAGCATCAGCAGCTCTTCCGCCGTAAGCGCCCGTTTGCGCGGCTCGGTTCCGAGCAATCCACCTCTCGCCATCTTCCACCTCCTCCAACCTGCTCAGCTTCGAGCAACCCGGATGCCACCCGGGATACCACCAAAACGCGCAGGCATCCTGCCACAAGCGAGCCCCTTTTGTACAGAGTCGTCCGCAAAAACTTACAGTCTGTGCGCACTGCCGGCACCGCGCGCTCCCCTACGAGCCCGTGCGGACCCAATCGGTGGACCGGCGTGCGGGTGTGCATTCCCAGCGACCAAAGGGTAGCTCCCCGTTTCCTCCGCGCCCGGCGCAGTTCCCTTCCTTCAGCGCATGGGCTTGCTGGGACAACTCGAGACACAATCGGCAAGACGCCTTCACCACTCGGCAGCTTCCGAGCTAAGCAAGGGCAGAGATACTCGCTCTGCGGTACCAAGGAGCAGCGCTTCTTGCCCTCCGCAGGGCAAGTACGCTCAGCACATCTCCCCAAGCTGCCTTCGCGGGCAAGCCTCCGGGGATCGCTTGCTCGGTCACGCTATTGACTCTGGCCACCAAGCCAGGGGGAGGGGCCAGTCGCGAAAGCGCGGGGCGACTGGCGCTGCGTCCTTGCGAATGTGTCTACGTGCCCCCGCCGCCTTGCCCTTCCGGATCCTTTGCGCCGGAGCTTCGCAAGGCGCCTTCCACTGTGTCGAGCAATTCAGCGGCAAGCGCCTGGAAAAGTTCAGGGAGGTCACATCCTGCTGCTGCGGGATGGCCCCCACCACCGAGACGCCGAGCGAGCTGCGAGAGGTCCACCGAGCAGTCTGGGGTGCGGCGAAAGCTCACCGTACGGCTGCGCAAATCAAAAAAGGCAAAGACTGACTCCTTCGAAGTGCCTTTCCAGCTCTCCGCCACCTCGCTCGGGTACCCATCGCAGAGTGCTGCGACCACCGTTACGCCCCTTTCCGGGACTTTCCGCTCGCGGCGGGTAAGATTGGCCAGGGTCAAGCTTTCTCCCACTTCTCTCTGGGCACGCGTGTGCGCTGCCTGCAAGCGTTCTCCCCAGGCACCGCTTTGCGCAAAGGCCATGAGCTCAGAAAAGGTCTGGCTGCCGTCCAAAGCGCCAACCGCGAGGGCGAGCGCGTGCGACTCCGGGAAGCGGTGCAACCAGCGATCGTTGTCGTCCGCGAGTTCAACGAGCCGCTCGAGAAAGGGGGGCAGGGTCGCATCGGGATACCGGCGCCGTAAGAAGTCGAAGGTCAACCGCGAAGCAGCGTATGTTTCGTCCAATACGGTGTGCAAGACGCGGGCTTGCACCTGGCCGGCGCGAAACCGTTCGATGGCAGTGCGATGATGATCAATCCAAACGATTTGCACCCCCTGTTTTTGCAAGTTCGTGAGGTGCTCATCTGCCGCCGGGTCAGTCCACGAGATGTCCGTAATCCAAAGTTCGTGCTCGGCAGACGCCGGCTTGGGTTCAAACTCACGCAACGTCCGATTCACACTCGTGTTGCTGCAAAACAGCGGGGGCAAACAGGTGTCTGGGTGGAAGCAGGAGACCACCACGGCCGCGGTCACACCGTCCAGACACTGCGGACCGTGACTGACAACATGGACATATCGTTGCATCTCGCTTAGCGTCCCGGAGCGTCATTATCGCCCAGCGGCGACAGCAACGAAAGCGGAGGAGCCCATGAAGTTGGAGAATCGGGCAGCATTCATTACCGGCGCCGGGTCCGGCCTCGGCCGGGCGATCGCCGTAGCGTTCGCCCGCGAAGGTGCGAACGTGGCTGTGAACGATATTCGCCGCGACGCAGCAGAGGACACCGCGCGTGCGGTGCGCGAACTTGGTAGGCAGTCACTGGTGTTCGTGGGTGACGTGTCCGACAGCGTGGAAGTGGCGTATTGGTTCGAAGAGTTGCGCGAAAAGTGGCAGCGGCTGGACATTTTGGTCAACAATGCTGGTATCGTGCTGATCGATCCAACCGTGCGGCAAAATCTAATGCGCGCACAAGCGGAACGCTTGTCTGGGCAACGGATCAGCGAGCCCATCCGTGCGACCTCGACGCTTTCCGACAGTGATTGGCGGCGCACCTTAGCGGTTCATCTCGACGGAACGTTTTACTGCACGCGCGAAGCATTGAAGATCATGGAGGTGCAGCGGAGCGGGAAGATCATCAACATGGCTTCCGTGGCCGGTTTGACCGGCCTGGTGGGTGCGGCTGCGTATTCCGCGGCGAAAGCGGGGGTGATCGGCTTTACCAAGGCGGTCGCGCGTGAAGCGATCCTGGCCGGAATTTTCGTCAACGCGATTGCCCCGGGCTTTATCGACACTCCGCTGCTCGCGGAATTCGACCCGGCGCTCAAACAGAGCATTGCGCTGCAAACGCCCCTCGGACGACTTGGACTTGCGGAAGAAGTCGCGGCGGTTGCTGTGTTCCTGGCCGGCGACGAGGCCAGTTACATGGTCGGGCAAGTGCTCTCGCCCAACGGCGGGCTGGTGATGTAGGCAAACTCAGCGGCCGCGAAAGCGAGGCGGCCGTTTCTCCAGGAACGCCTGGATTCCTTCCTGATAATCTTCGCTTGCAAAGCAACGGCGGATTTTTTCTTCCACCAGGGCGGTGTCCTCGCCGAGCGCGAGGGCACGAACCGCGGCTTTGTGCGCAGCCAGAGTCAGCGGTGCCGACTGGCTCAACTCGCGCGCATACTCCAAGGTGCAGGCCTCCAGCTCGCTCGCTGGGAAGACCCGGTGCACGAAACCGATGGCCAGCGCCTCCTGAGCATCAAAAACACGGCCAGAGAGTAGGAGTTCTGCAGCGCGGCCACTGCCAACCGTGGCCACCAACGGTGCGATTCCGTAGTGCAGTGGGTAGGCCAGCCCCAGGCGGACGGCAGGAATACTGAAGCGCGCGTGCTGAGCGGCAAAGCGCAGGTCGCAGGCGAGCGCAAGTGCGCACCCGCCGCCGTAACACAGTCCGTTGATCATGGCGATCACTGGCTTCTCCACCGCCGATACCGCAGCGAGGGCAGCCTGACTCACTCGATCGTACAATCTGGCTTGCTCAGGATTGGCCCGATAGCGGGGAAATTCGCGGATGTCGGCGCCGGAAACAAAGGCTTCGTCCCCCGCGCCGCGCACCACAACGACCCGGGCTGAGCTTGCGTTGGCTTGTTTGGCCGCATGCTCGAGTTCCCGCCAGGTTTGCAAGCTAAGAGCGTTGCGGCTCTCCGCCCGGTCAATGACGATCCAGACCACCCCATCCCGTTCCTCGCATCGCACTTGCGGCCTCTCAGCATTCATCGGTTTCCCCTACCCTCCTCCCTAGAGACGGAGTCTTTGCCCAGTTTTCCGTTGACTTTGCTTGCCAGAGCGCATATGCAACAGCAACTGCACGTTCGGCGCGTGTGTGGGGGAGCTGAGCAAATGAAGCGACCGCTACGGGACCCGTTGCAATTGAGCGAAGCCGAGCAAAGAGAACTGGAATGGCTCGCTAAACACGCCTCAGCGCGAGTCGCACGCAGGGCGCGAATCATCCTCGCCCGTGGCTCCGGCTATCCGTTCAAAGAGATTGCCCGCCGCTTCCGCATCCATCCGAACACAGTGCGGAACTGCGTCTTGAATTTTTGCGAACGCGGAATCCCAGGCCTCATGCACGCAGCCACGGGCACGGCGCGCCCGCTGTTGTTCGACGAGGATACGAAATCCCAAATCATCCGCATCGCGCAGAGTTCTCCACGCAGCCTCGGGCTTGCGCGGGGACGCTGGTCTCTGCGCTTGCTCCGTTCCTACTTGCTCGAACAGGGGCTGATCTACGAAATCAGCGTCGAGGGACTGCGGCAGTTGCTTCGTGGCAGTGAGCTCCCGCCCCAGTACTGGCGCAGGGCAAGGCACTTGCGGTTGCGTTTGACGCCCGCAGTGGAACGAGTGCTCCAGGTTTGGCGCCGCAACCCCCAACCGGGCAGAAGGCTACTCGCACAGGTGCTTTTGGCAGCCCATGAAGGGCGCAGCGACGAGGAAATCGCGGCAGCTCTCGGCGTCGCGCTCAACCACGTTCGCACCTGGATCCGTTCGTTCCGGCGGCGAGGGCTCGATATCTTGCAAGCGCGCGTGACCCGTGCCGCGCTTTTCCTAGAACGGCAGATGCGCAGGCAACGCCGGTCTTGACGAGTCCGCAGCAGATCCTTTGCGCTGCGGTCCCCACCAGCGGCGCAAAGGAACCTCTGCGCAACTATTCGTTTTGGGTAAGCGCTTCGATCACTTCGGGTGGGGCTTGCACGAGTTCGATCAACACCCCCTCCCCGCTGAACGGAAATTCCTCGTTCCCCTTGGGATGGATAAAGCAAACGTCGTAACCCGCGGCGCCTTTGCGGATCCCCCCGGGCGCGAAGCGAACGCCTCGATTTTGCAACCATTCGACAGCAGTCTTGAGATCGTCCACCCAAAGCCCAATGTGGTTGAGGGGAGGCTCATGGACCTTCGGCCGCTTCTCCGGATCGATCGGTTGCATGAGGTCCACCTCTACCCGCACAGCGCCGGAGCCCAGCACGCAGATGTCCTCATCCACGTTCTCGCTTTCGCTGCGGAAATTGCCGGTCACTGGCAAGCCGAACAATTCCACCCACAGCCTCCGCAAGGCATTCTTGTCGCGGGCACCAATCGCAATCTGTTGTATCCCGAGTACCCGAAAGGGTCGTTCTTCCGCCATCATCTTCGTGCTCCCGACTCCCGGCATCGTGCTTTGCACAGCAGCAAAAAGTGTCAACTCGCCACGGATCTCTCGGAACCCGAGCGTTGCACGGCTGGTCAGTGCTCATTACAGAAGTTTTCCCCATGATCGAGCGATTCACGTC
Organism: Myxococcales bacterium; assembly: GCA_037445065.1. Taxonomy (GTDB): domain Bacteria; phylum Desulfobacterota; class Binatia; order HRBIN30; family HRBIN30; genus JBBILD01. The sequence continues at coordinate 158,589 of JBBILD010000008.1, read as the reverse complement.
AGAAGCCCTCACGCGCGGATTTCGCGTGCGCGTGGCCGCCCATTATGCCCCAGACCATTCTGCCCCCGAGGACAATCGCTGGTTGTTCGTGTACCACGTGACGATCGCCAACGAAGGGAGCGAAAGTGCCCGCTTGGTAAGCCGCCACTGGATCATCACCGACGCCGAGGGACGCGTCAAAGAAGTTCAGGGCGCAGGGGTGGTCGGGGAGCAGCCCTTCCTGCGGCCGGGCGACGTCTTCGAGTACTCCTCTTTTTGCCCGCTCCCGACGCCGATCGGCTCGATGCATGGCAGCTACCGCATGCGGCGCAACGACGGCTCGTACTTCGACATCGAAATCGCTCCTTTTACCTTGGCAGTACCCGGTGTACTCCAGTGATTGCGCCTGCAGCAGGCTTGCACGTCGCGCGGCACTGATCTTAACCGCCGGTCATGATCGCTTGCCTCGATTTGGAAGGGGTTCTGGTCCCCGAGATCTGGATCAATGTGGCAGAACGTACCGGCATCGCAGAGCTGCGCCGCACCACCCGAGACGAACCCGACTATGACAAGCTCATGCGCCGCCGGCTGGAAATCCTCGATGCGCACGGACTCAGACTCGCCGATATTCAAGCGGTCATTCGCCAAATGCGCCCGTTGGAGGGTGCACATGCGTTTCTCGATTGGCTGCGCCGCCGCTTTCAGGTGATCATCTTGTCCGACACCTTCGAGCAGTTTGCGCACCCACTCATGGAGCAACTGGGGTATCCGACCCTCTTCTGCAATTCTCTTGTGGTTGACGAGGAGGGGCGCGTTCGGGACTATCGAATTCGAATTCGTGACGGCAAGCGCAAAGCGGTCATGGCACTCAAGCTGTTGAACTTCGACGTGGTTGCAGCCGGGGATTCTTACAACGATGTCACCATGCTGGCCGAGGCGGACTATGGGATCCTGTTTCGCCCACCGCAACAAATCGCTGCTCAATTTCCGCAGTTTCGCGTTGCGCACACGTACGCGGATCTTCAACGGGCCTTCGAAGAGGTGTGCATGCGCGCGGGGGTAAGCAGGCCCTAAATTCTCTGCGTGTATCCGGTGCGCTCCTCGAAGAACCTAGCGCGCTGGTCTCGGAAGCTCGAAGATCATCGGTGGAGCGCTCTCACTGGGCACGGGGCTACCGTCGAAAGCGGTGTCGCGAACGGTCCCGCACTCGCCGCCGCGCCTAAGCCCAAGCGGGGCCACGCTTTGAGCCCCCATTCCCACTGAGCGCGCAGCCAATCTTACGACTGCCAGCGCACGGGGAGGGACTCGAAGCCGACGATGAAGTTCGACGGCCTCCGCGGAGGGGGCCCTTCGCCCAGGAGTTCCAACTGGGGTTTGCGCGAGGCAAGCTCCTCGAACAGAACGCGCAATTCCAAACGGGCTAAGTTCGCACCCAGGCAAAAGTGCGTACCGTATCCACCAAACGCGACGTGCTCGTTCGGATGACGGGTCACATCGAAGCGAAACGGTTCTGGAAATACATCCTCGTCGCGATTGGCAGATGGGTACAACAAGAGGAGTTTGTCACCGGCGGCAATGCGCTGACCGCGAATTTCCACGTCTCGGGTCGCCGTGCGCGCCATGTTCTGGATCGGGCTTACCCACCGCAACATTTCCTCGACGGCCACCGGGATTCGCGCAGGTTCTTCTTGCAACAACGACCATTGATCCGGATGGCGCAACAACTCGTATAGTCCCCCGCTGATCACGTGGCGCGTCGTTTCATCCCCACCTACCAGGATGAGCAAGGTTTCGTGCAGCAATTCGTCCTCGCTTAGGCGGTCGCCGTCAATCTCGGCGTGCACGAGGACGCTGATCAAATCCTCGCGCGGGTTGCGGCGCCGGTCCTCGGCAACCCGGCGGTGGTACTCAGCGTACTCTTCGAAGGCGCGCTGCGCCGCCTCGATACATTCTTGGGGAGCGGTCATAGTGGAGCCCAAGATCAGCTCGTCGGACCAGCGCAGCAGCGTTTCGTGGTCTTCCTCCGCAACGCCCAGCATGTCGCCAATCACCAGCATGGGCAAAGGCATCGCTACTTCGCGCACGAAGTCGAACTGCCTCTTCTCCTGTGCCCGGTCCAACAGTTGCCGGCACCAGCGGCGGATTTTGTCCTCTTGTGCGCGCACGCGGCCGGCGGTGAACCCCTTGTTCACCAAGCTGCGCCGCCGCTTGTGCTCGGGGTCATCCAGGTTGATCATCGAGGGCATGGGAGGCGAGTCGGGCCGCATACCATAGCGGTTGGAAAACGTCTGCCCGTCGCGGGAAATCCGCATGACGTCTTCGTAGCGGGTGATGCCCCAAACCTGGCCACCTTCGTCCCAATACACGGGCGCGTTTTTGCGCATCCAGGTGAAGAACGGGTGTGGGTCGTGAGCGTAAAAATCTCCGTGCACCAGCCGAATTCCCTCGTCCACCGGATGACGGGCCTCGCGCATTGCAGGCTCCCTCGCAAAGCCTCACAAGCCGACGATCGAGACGAAGCTCACGCACCGTCCGGGTGCTCCGCCTAAATTGTGGGTGAGCCCAAGCTTTGGGTTGGGGATTTGGCGCGGGCCGGCTTCCCCGCGCAGTTGCAACCACATCTCGTACATCATGCGCAGGCCGCTGGCTCCGATCGGGTGCCCGAAGCTCTTCAGTCCTCCGTCCGGGTTCACCGGCTGAGGCCCGTCTCCATCGAAGCGGCCGTCGAGCACGTCTCGCCACGCCTGCCCGCGCGGAGAAAAGCCCATGTCCTCCATCAGCACGAGTTCGGTTGGGGTAAAACAGTCGTGCACTTCTGCCATGCTGATTTCCTCGCGCGGATTCGTCACCCCTGCCTGCCGGTAGGCGTCCTCGGCGCTACGCACCACCTCTGGGAAGGTGGTGAAATCGTAGTTCTGGCTAAAGTATCCCTCTGCTGGTCCGGCCGCGAAGGCAAGCGCTTTGATAAAGATGGGTTTGTCCGTGTACTTGTGTGCATCCTCAGCACGGCAAAGAATCGCAGCCGCAGCTCCGTCGCTCACCCCCGAGCAATCGAAAATCCCGAGCATGCCCGCCACCGGAGGCGACTTACAGATGGTTTCCATCGAGACTTCCTTCCGAAACTGCGCTTTCGGATTGCGGGCACCGTTCTTATGGTTCTTCCAGGCAATGCGGGCCAGCACTTGCTTGAGAGTGTCTTCCGGAACGCCGTACTTCTTTGCATACGCCGGCGCCAGCAACGAAAACGTGGCCGGTGCGGTCATGTTGGAAATCGTGCCATCGTGTGGAGGATTCTGCATGGCTAGACCCGAAAATCCTGAGTCTTTGAGCTTCTCCACCCCGATCGCCATCACCAAGTCGTACGCCCCGCTCGCCACCGCGTAAGCAGCGTTACGCAACGCCTCGCTCCCTGTTGCGCACATGTTTTCCAAACGAGTGACCGGCTTGTACGGAATTTTGAGGGCTTCCGACAGCATCAAACCCGAGAACCCACTCGCCATGGTACCCAGCCAGTAAGCGTCCACTTGTTCGGGAGCGATGTGAGCCGAGGCGTACGCTTCCTTGGCTGCTTCGATCAACAGGTCCTCTGGTCCCTTATCCCAGTGCTCGCCGAATGGGGTGCAACCCATGCCGACGATGGCCACCCGATCTTTGATTCCGTTGCTTGCCATTGGCTGCCTCCTCTTTCTGCTTGCCAGCGGCTTCGCTTAGCGCATTGGCCGCGCTTTCCAAAAGTAGTTGTGAACCCCCTGAGCGGTGTAGAGCCGGCGGAACGTCATTTCCAACTGATCGCCAATCTTGACTTGCTTTGGATCGACATCGGTCAGCTCGCAGCTAAACCGGCCACCGCCCTCGTAATCAGCCACTGCCACCACCACCGGCGGCTGCAGGGAATAGGCCAGGTAGTCCAGGGTGTAGGTGGCAACGCGACACGCGGTGTCGGCGTACCGTTCGTCGTCCATCTCGTCTACGGCACCGCATTGCACGCACACGCGCTGGGGAGGCAGGTGCCCTGTCCGGCACCGACGGCAGCGAGAGCCGACAAACGCCATCTTCCAGCGCTCGTGGCGCCGCATCACCGGCGCGGCCGGTCGCTCTGGGTCGGGCCGCCGCGGTGGCTCGAACGGCAAGATCCCACGCCACTTCAGGTACGTTGTGTAGGGCAGATCGTTGCGTTTCGACTCGATCCACCGTTGCACAGGCCGCGGCCTAGGCGCGCTGCGGATGTGGCTCGTGATTTCGAACACCAGCGCATCGACCCCGTCTGCCTCGCTGACCACAAGCACGCGCTCCCCTGGCTGTGCCTGGTCCAGAACGTGAGCGAGAGCCAAGCCCGCTGCCGCGCAGCCAGCACGGCCGATGGCCATGGCCACCGGGTCCGCACAGCGCGTCGGATCGATCCCCAGTGCCCGGGGCAACGCCGCCAGCGTGCGAGGATTGACACCGTCGAGGATCACCGCCGCCAACTGTTCTGGGCTCACGCCTGCCGCGAGCAGTGCTTGGCGTGCCACCTCTACTACAATCGGCGAGAGCGTCTCCGCGGCAAACCGCTCTTCCCATTGCCGCGGGAAGCGCTCCTCCGGAACTCGCCAAACATCGAGAATCTCCACGGTTCGCTGGGACTTGCCGATCAGGCGCGCGATAGACTCCTGATCCGGACCGAGCAAGAACGCGACTCCCGCATCTGCTCCTTGTGCCTCACGCAAGCCCCCGGGCGCGCCAACCGTCACGTCGCCAGCGCACACCAAGACGCGGCGCCCCCCGTCCGCCAAATCGCACCCAAGCGACAGCGCTGCCGCACCCATGCGCGTGGAGGCAGACAGCTCGAAGGCGGCAATCGACTCGGGCAGATCGAGTGCTGCCTGCACGGTGGCAGCGTTCAACTTTTCCGCGTACGGGGGACTGGTGGTGGCGAATAACAGCGCGTCTACCGGTGGCGAGCCCCGCACGGCATCACGCGCTGCCTCGACCGCGAGCGACGCGGCGTCTTCGTCATAACTCGCTACCGCTCGTTCGCCCTTTCCAGCACCGAAGGCCGCGCGTTGTAACCGGAAATAAGGCACATAGCTCCCGTACCGAACGATTCCTGCCAAGCGTCAGTTCCCTCCTGCCTCGTTGATGCTTCGCATCATACCCAGCCGGCGCCTTCGGGCAAGCCGGGCGGTTGCTGTTTCACGCATTCGGCGGTTGGAGTCGGTAGATAGAGGAAAGCTGATCCAGGCCCGCAATACTCACACCAAGGTCATGGAGCAGGCCATCGGCGATGTCGTAAATCCAGCCGTGCACGGCCAGCGAGCGGCCATCGAGCCAGGCTCTTTGAACAATCGTGGTGTGCGCTACGTTGCGCACCTGCTGCGCGACGTTGAGTTCGCACAGCCGCCGCAAGCGCGCCTGTGGTTCGAGCTTTTCGAGTTCCTGCAGGTTCCTCTCGTACAAGTCCTTGATACAGCGCAGCCAGTTGTCGATCAGGCCCAGCTCTCCATGGCCCATGGCGTGCGCAACGCCGCCGCAGCCATAATGGCCGCAGACGATAATGTGCCGGACGCGCAACACCTCGACCGCGTACTGCAGAACAGAAAGGCAGTTCACATCCGCGTGCAGGACGATATTGGCTACGTTGCGGTGCACGAACAGCTCGCCGGGCAAGAGGCCGACAATCTCATTGGCCGGAACGCGCGAATCGGCGCAACCGATCCACAAATACGGCGGCGCTTGCTGGCGAGAAAGCCTCAAGAAAAAGTCAGGATCTCGATCGGTCAGTTGCCGCGCCCAGCGGCGGTTGTTGGTGAACAATTGATCAATCTCACTCATGGGCACCTCCGGGAGTTCGCCTGGGGTTAGGCGCTGCGTTACCTCTTCGCCAGAGTCAGGGGCCCCGAAAACAACCAAAGCTTAGCGCGGGGGTCCGTGGCATGACGGCGCTAGCCTGCTCGCCGCCGATCGTGAGCGTGCCAGGCTCTGTGCGCAGAACCTTCTCGGGCCCGCAGCGCTCTGGCGACGAAGCACCCCAACCAAGACGGCGGCCGGCAGGGTTCCTTCAAAACGTTTCTGGGTCGAAGAGCGGAGTCCAATTGCTCAAGGACAAGGCCCCGTCCACGACCAGCACCGAACCGTTAATGTAACGGGCTGCGGGCGAGCAGAGAAACAACACCGCCGCGGCGATTTCCTCGGGCTCCGCCAAGCGGTGCGCTGGGATGTCGCGGACCGCCAATGCCTCGTAATCGCTCACTTCCGCGCGGCTGAATTCCTCTTCGCGGAGACCCCGGGTCGAAACTGTGCCTGGGGCCAAGGCGTTGATCGTCACTCCGCGCCGGGCCCAGTAATAAGCCAAAGAGCGGGTGAGGTTGACCACCCCGGCTCTGGCTGCCCCCGAGTGGGCGAAAGCCGGGGCGCCGCGCTCGAACGAATAAATGTGCACGATGTTCACCACCGCGCCCTTCCCCCGCGCCAGCATGTGGGGCCCGACTCGGCTGCACATGTTCCACGTACCGTTGAGGTTGAGGTCTACAACCGCCCGCCAACCACGGTCGCTGATTTCCTGTGGCCGCGCCGGGAACTGCCCTCCAGCGTTATTGACCAAGTAATCGATCGCACCGAAGCGCTCGAGCGTTCGTTGCACCAACTCTTCCACTTGCTGCACTTCGCGGATGTTGGCTGGCACCGCCAGGCAACCGACTCCCATCGCTTCCAGTTCCGCTCGTGTCCGCTCGAGGTTTTCAGGGTTGCGGGCAGCAATCACGACGTTTGCGCCGTACTTGGCAAAACCATGGGCGATTGCCCGACCAATGCCGCGGCCACCACCCGTTACCAGTGCGGTGTGGCCACGGAATAAATCCGGCGCGAAAATCTCCCAGGCTGCACGCCCCTCGCTCACGGCTGTCGGCTCTCTTTCTCGCCTTGGAGATCGCCCGTAGACACGCGGCGAAAGTCCCGCGGCGCCGCAAAATCCTCCGCGGGTTGTTCCTTCGGCTCCACGCGCACCACTTCGTACAAGGTGTAGCCACGCGCAGTCCACGCCTGCACACGGGCCGGAAATCCGATCGCAGAAGCGGCCCGTATTGCAAAATCGTCCACGCGCTCCGCTTCCGGTTTGATTGCCTGCGATAAGGCGGCCACGGCTTTCGCGATTTCCGCCAGGCCTGCAGGCGAGCGAGCAATCCACACCCAGGCGATCTCGCTTCCTCGCTTGAGCTGGTAGCCTTCGGCCTCGAGGCCCCCCAGCGAAACCGTTCGCTGCAAGGGTTGTAACGCGGGAGTCGGGCTCGGCGTGAGCTGGCGCAAAATGGGCGGTTTGCGCCACTGGATCACAGTGCGTTCCCCGGGATGGACCCATTCCATAACGTCCTGACCAACGCGGATCAGGACAAACGAAGGCCCGTTCCGCCAGGGTACATCTGCGCGAACAACACCGTCTCGCACACGGAAGACTTCTTCCTTGACTTGCACCCCGGGATCTCCCTGCTCTTTCAGGCGCACGATCCGCTCACTCGGCAAGCTGAACACTTGCACCGGATCCCCGGCAACTCCACCCAGAACGCGAACCAACGTGTTTGCATCCACCTCCACGCGCCGCGTTTCAACTAGCCCCGCAAACTTGCTTTGCGCGCGCGCAGAGTGGCCAAGGAACGTCAGCCACATCACCGCTCCGGCGGTAAGCGCCAAAACCGTCGCTTTTGCCATGGCGGCTAGTTAGCACCTCACCGCCGCGGCTAGCCAGAACTCGATTTCCGCCAACGTTGCCTCCACCCCAGCCGTTCTTTTCGCTCGTGCCTCCATCCGGCTACCGTCAGAGCGGGCGGATCGCTTCGTTGCTCACTGCGACTTTCCCTTCCGCCCATTCCTCCCAGGCGGCACACCCAGGCTGTCGAGAAGCACCATCGGGCCAAAGACAAGGAAACCCTTCCCCAAAGCTGCGCGCACTTTGCCTTGATCGTGCAGGTGGGCTCGGTTACTGTGCAGCGGCCTGGAAACGGGGTGATGCTGTGGCGATGAAAACGTTGTTCTTGAACCCACCGTCGTTCGACCATTTCGACGGCGGGGCTGGGTCGCGCTACCAGGCGCGGCGCGAAGTCCGTTCCTTCTGGTACCCGACTTGGCTTGCCCAGGCTGCATCGCTGCTTCCCGACAGTACGTTGATTGATGCACCGCCGCACGAACTCGGCTTGGAAGAAGTCATTCAGCGCGCGGCTGGCCACGATTTGATCGTCATCCACACCTCTACGCCATCGTTGCGGTCCGACGCCAAAGTCGCGGCCGCCCTCAAAGAGGCGTACCCGCACGCCGTGATCGGCTTTGTCGGCGCCCACACCATGGTGCTTCCTGAGCAGACACTGCAGGTGGCTCCTGCGGTGGACTTTGTCACGCTCGGCGAATTCGACTACGTGATCCGCGACATCGCCGAAGGCCAGCCCTACCAGAACGTGGCCGGATTGGCGTACCGCGAGGGAACGGAGATCCGGCGCACCCCGACTCGGCCGCCCATCCACGACCTAGATGCGTTCCCGTTCGTGGTGGACGTGTACAAAAAGCACCTCGTCATCGAGAACTACTACATTGGTTATTTGCAGCACCCGTACGTGTCCTTGTACACCGGGCGCGGCTGCCGGAGCAAATGCAGCTTTTGCTTGTGGCCACAAACGATCGCCGGGCACGTCTACCGCACCCGCAGCGCCGAGCACGTGATCGCTGAGATGGCGCACGCCAAAGAGATTTTTCCTCAGGTGCGGGAGTTCTTTTTCGACGACGACACCTTTACCGATGATCGCCCGCGCGCCGAGGCAATCGCGCGCGGCCTCGGGAAACTAGGGATCACATGGTCCTGCAACGCGAAAGCAAACGTCCCGTACGAAACGCTCAAGGTGCTCAAGGACAATGGGCTGCGGCTGCTCTTGGTTGGCTTCGAAACCGGGAACCAACACATCTTGAACAATATCCGCAAAGGCACGCGGGTGGACCGCGCGCGCGAATTCATGCGCGATTGCCATAAGCTCGGCATCTTGGTGCACGGCACGTTTATCATTGGCCTGCCGGGCGAGACGCCAGAAACCATCGCGCGCACCCTCGAGTTCGCCAAGGAACTCGACCCGTACAGCTTGCAGGTGTCCCTGGCTGCCCCGTATCCGGGAACGGAGTTGTACCGTCAGGCGAAGGAAAAAGGCTGGCTACCGCCGGATCGAGAAGACGGACTCGTAGAAGACCACGGTATCCAGCAAGCGGTTCTGAACTACCCAGAACTCTCGTCGCAGGAAATGCACGAGGCGCTCGAGCATTTTTACAAGGCGTTTTACCTGCGCCCGCGGCCGATTCTGCGGATTATGAAGGACATGCTCAAAGACCGCAAAGTGATGGTTCGCCGCTTGCGCGAGGCGCGCGAGTTTTTCTCCTTCTTTGCCCAGAGGCGGGAGCCGGCAGCATCTGCCTGACCGCTTGACTCCTCACCTGGTTGCTCACCCCTCCCCGAACGGAACATTGGCCCCGGGGGCAGCTCTGCAGGAGTTTTGCAACAGCTCGGCCCGACTGCACGCATGAGCCCGCAACTCGCCCTGTTTCTTGCCGCCGTAGCCAGCGCTTTTCTGAGTTGCGGCCTCTACCTGATGAAGCGCGAGGCACCAAAGATGCCGGAACTGGCGGGTGGCCTACGGTTCCGATCGTGGGCGGCTTTCTTGCGCAACCCTGCCTGGCTCTGGGGAGTCGCCCTGCAAGCGCTTGGGTACGGACTCTATCTTGCCGTGCTCCGCTTCGCTCCTCTGTCCCTCGTCCACACTGCTTTGAGCGGGGGGCTGGTCCTGTTCCTGCTCTTGGCAGTTTCGCTGCTCGGCGAGTCGGCGGGGAAACGGGAGTGGCTCGGAGCCCTCTCGATCACCGTGGCCTTGGTCTTGTTCGGGCTTTCCTTGGACGACGAGCCGGTGCTCCCGACCGCACCGCGAGGTTTGTGGTGGTTCGTCGCGACTCAAGTGTTGCTTGCCACGCTGGCATTCGGGCTCGATTCGCGGCCGGGGCGGCCCGTAGGGTACTCGATCGCGGCGGGTCTGATCCTCGGTCTCTCAGGGCTTTTTGCGAAACTCCTGGCGGTGGCGCCGTCCTTGGCCGAGGTGCTGCGTAGCTCAGCTCTTTGGCTGACTATCGTTACCAATGTCGCCGGCTTTTCCCTGATGCAGTCAGCACTGCAGCACGGGCGCGGTGTGGTGGTGGTGCCGATCCTCACAGTTCTTTCCGACATGTTGCCCATCGTCGCTGGTTTGGTCGTGCTCGGCGAGCGTCTTCCCCCACAGCAGCCAGAGGCAAGTTATCGCCTGCTGGCCTTCGTTTTGGCCATTAGCGGAGCAGCGTTGCTTGCGACGGCGACCGAGTCTCGTTCTGCTCCGCCCCCCGAAGTCGCGGCAGATCCCGGTACGTGATCAGCGCGATGCCACGGTCTTGGATCTGCTGTTTTAGTTGCGCACTGAGCAAAGCTTGCAGCTCGCCTTCACACTCGTAGTCCCGCGGACGCCAACGGGCTGCCTCGTCGTCCACCCGCGAAGCATGCGTGTAGATTTCGGTCACTCCTGGCGGCAGGCTCTCGGTCATCACCCGCAGGTACGATTCGGTCATGTGCCCCGAGTGATGCAACCCAAAAAGCTGATCGGGATAAGCGATCCGATGCTCGTCGAGCCGCCTGGCCGCATGGCGGCACAACGCGCGAAAGGTGAGTGACTCGACCACTTTGCGCAGCAGTTGCGAGTGGTTAGCGCGCAGCGATAACCGCAAAGGCTCCCTAGGCAGGCGCAGGGCGCGAATGCCGTACTCCGCCGCAACGCTGACAAGGATGCTCAGCACCGTTGGGTGCACGTGGATGTTCAAATGCCCGTCAACGTGCGACAACGCGAGCCCGCTGGCCAGGAACTTTTCGAGCTGAGCGCGGATTTCTCTTTCGAGTTGGTCGCGCAAGCGCTTTGCGAAAAAATAGAGCAAGCCGGTACGGACCGGGTCTTGCCGGAAGAAACCCTCGCGAGAAATCAGTCCTGGGAGGTCGAGTTCGGTAAGGGTTGCGCGCCCCTGCAAGAGCACCAAGTGCAAGCCCACGCCCATGCTCGGCAGCGAGTGCGCGATGTCTACCGCTTCCTCGAACGCTGAGCCATTGACCATCAGGCTCGCATTGGTGAGCACACCGTGGCAGTGCGCCTGCCGGACTGCCTCGTTGACGCCGTGGGAGAGGCCAAAATCATCTGCAGAGACGATAAGAGCCTGCTGCGGCCCGAGACGCGCTGCGGGTTCCCGCCCTGCTGCAACACTCGCTGGCAGCAAGCCCCCTCCTTACCCCAAACTGGCCGCGGAGACCTGCACTCCGTTCCGCCAGCGGACGAGCCACCACAGGCCAAGGCCAACGCCCGACCAAACCAGTTCACGAATTCGGCGCAGCACGCCAGCAGAGAAGCCGCGGCTCGGGTCCAGCCCCAAGAGGGCAAAGATCAACGCCTTACCCCCCTCCTGCGCACCCATTTTGGCCGGAATAAAAAAGAGCAAACCGTCAACGGTCACCGAGAGCACCTCGATCGCCAGCGCGAGGCTCCAGCTTGCCGGCAATCCTAAACACCAGAGGATCAGGTACATCTCGATCACGCCCGCCGCCCAACCGAGAGCAAAGGCGAGCACCGAAAGCGGCATGCGCAGCCCGGCCTCCTGGTACACGCGGCTAACTTCGGCGTCGAGCACAGCCAAGCGGCGGTCCCATCGCTCGCGCGCTAAAGGGTTGGCGCGTCCCAGCCAACCTCCCAGCGAAGTGAACATACCTCGCCGCTGCCACCACAAAAGCACGGCCAACGCTACGGCCATGAGCGCGATGGTTGCAGCTATCGTCCACCACCACTTCGCATCGAGTGCAAGGGCCGGCAGGAGCACGAGGGCACCGGCAGAAATAAACACCACTTGTCCCGCGCTTTGCGCCAACTTCGCTACCGCCAGCGAAGCCACCAGCTCCCGGCCATGGGTAGCATCCCGCAGCAGTTGCAAGCGGACAAACTCACCACCCAGGGTCGCAGTCGGGGTAAGGTAATTGGCGGCATCCCCCGCGATGCGGGCGAGGAGCATCGAGGAGAACGGAGGGCGGCGGCTGGTGCGGGCAAACGCAAAATACCAGCCGAGCGTGTTCAAGAGATGCGCGAGGATCTCCTGCGCGACAACGGCCAGCAAACCCCAGCCGGCGAGTTGCACCGCATCCACGAGCGTTGACCAGCCAAAGCGCTGCGCCAGCCAGGCAAACAACGCGATGCCCAGGAGAAAAAAGGCCGCCTCGAATTTCCGCGAGCGCAGTACTCCCATGGCTCGCCCACCTCTCAAGGGCGCCAGCGGTAGAGGAGCAAAAGCAGGAGACAAAAACCGTACGTGCCGAAAGCTGCACCCCACAAGAACCAATGCAAGCGGTCGAGGAAAGCGAGAAGCAAAAGCAGATACGCAAAATCCCGGGTCATGAGCGCCTTGAGTCCCTGCAGCAAAGCCGCTCGCATCCGGGCTGTTCGCGAGGCACGGCGCTGGTCCCCCACAAAAAGTTCGGGGTGCCGCACCAGCGCAAAGTAGCTCGCACCTCCAGCGCAGACGAAGCCGCCGAGCAACAAAACCGTGAGCCACCCGTACGGGGCCTCCGGCTGCGCGCGGGCGTAACCCAACCCCAGGCCGAGAAACACAGCCGCGTGGACGAGGTTGTCGGTAGCCACGTCCAGCACCTGCCCAAATTTCGACTCGCTCAGTTTGAGCCGAGCCACCTCTCCGTCGCATCCATCGAGCACCGTCGCCAGCCAGAACAACGCTGTTCCCAGCACATTGCTCGCGTACTCGCCACGCAGCAGCAAAGCAGCCCCAAACAAGCCCACGGCGGTGCCCAGCAGCGTGATATGATTCGGGCGGAGCGAGGTGTAGCGAACGATTTGTCGGCTCAGCCAAAGCGACAGTCGGCGGTCGAACCAGCGTGCCAGCAAACCATCCGACCCCGCCGTCTGGCCGCGAATGTGTTCGCACAGCACGCGCTCGGCGTGATCCACGGCTCGGCGCTGTGCGACTCGCACGCCTACCCCGTCGGGCAGAGAGAGTTTTGCGCTGGCTAGCGTACTTAAAAGCTTTGCGGCGCGAGCAGGCTCGCAACCCTCGAGGATGCGAGTCAATTGCTTTCCGGGCCCGACCCACACGCTCACGCCCGGCGCAAGCTCGATCTCCTGTACGGCGCCGTTCAGGGGCAACCCACGCAAAGCGTGTAAGGTAGCAGCCGGCCACACTGCATCGCTCGGCAAAAGCACCCACACATGGTCATCCAATCGGGGTTTTGGCTGGAGACGGACGTCGGACAAGAGAGGTCGAGCATTGCGCTCGGCACTCCCGCACGGGGCGGGATCTCGCTCCTCCGGCAACCACACCGCCACCGTCTGGAAACCAGCGCGCTGGGCAGTCCGTATTACCCGTTCCAATACCGTGAGCCCCGCAACGCGCCAAAAGCTAGCTTCCGTGGGCGGTAGAATCACCGCGCGATCCATGTCCACTCCTCGTTCCCGCTCACGGGAGCGACAGGGACACAGGCACCCTGGCTCCCCCTTGACGAATCGAGCGGTACGCCTGGCTCAGGAGAGCCACGCACCAGCCGGCCTGCTCTAAATTGGACTGCGTAGGGTCCTCCAGGACAGAACGAAACTCCTCGATGACGGCGCCGAACCAATCCGGGTGATGGGAACCAGCAGACAGCCCCGCAACTGGCCGCCGCATCCGCCCCCGCTCATCCTCGAGCACCAAAACCCCTTGCTCGACTCGAATTTCCCCGCGCTCCCCTTCGATTCGCCACGCTGTGTGGCGTCGTGACGCAGCCCAAGTGAGGTGCAGCTCCGCCGTTCCGCTCGGGAACTCGATCACGCAGTGCGACGTATCTTCCACCTCGGCATGGAGGTAGCGCCGCTGCTCCGCCGAGGCGCGAACGAATCGCGGGGTGCCGCCCAACCACCCCGCGACCAAATAGAACGCATGCCAGCCGTGATCGGTGAGGATTCCCCCTCCCGCGACCTCGCCCAGCAGGCGCCAGTCACCTGCGCTTCCCACCGCACACCCTTCTCGTTCGACGCGGATTTCGGCGCGACGCACTCGTCCGATACGCCCGCTTTGCAACAACGCGGAAACGGCCCGCTGCGCAGGCGAATGGCGCCAATTGTGAACCGTGTGGAGGGCAATACCGCCGCTCCGGCTGATGGCCGCGAGCACGAGGAATTCGGTCAAATTCGTCGTCAAGGGCTTTTCGCACAAAACAGCGATCCCGCGATCGAGGGCAGCTCGGGCCATAGCGGTGTGGAAAGTGGGTGGCGTAGCAATGTCTACGAAGTCGAGGGGGCCGTGCTCCCACAATTCCTCCAAGGTCGAGCAGGGCCGAGCGTGTGGTAGGGCCTGCCGGGCCAATGCCAGTCGCTCCGGGTTGGGGTCAACCACCGCGACCAGTTCGAACTCCGGCCGCTCCCTCCAGGCAGGCAAGTGCCCCAGGCGCGCCATTTCTCCGAAGCCAAGCAGTGCCCCACGCCGCCGTCGTGTCATGCGCGATGCCGCCCACTCCGCTCCAACTCAGCAAACACCTCGTCCAAGATTGCCGCCCCGTCGCGCGCCTCACTCTCGGTTAGAACCAACGGAGGATTGATGCGAACGCGGGAGAAGTACCCCATAAACAGCAAACCCCGCTGCAGCGCCTGCAGGAAGACCCACTCGGTTACTTCGGCGGGCAAAGGCTCCTTACTGCGCCGATCGCGCACCAGGTCCAGACCGATAAGAAGCCCAGCGCCACGCACGTCGCCGACAAAGGGGTACTTTTCCTGCAGGGCTCGCAGCTCATTCAGTAACCGCTCGCCGACCCGGGCGGCGTGCGTGACCAAGTTTTCTTCGACGATGGTTTCCACCGTCGCGAGGGCCGCGGTGGCTGCCAGGGGATTCCCTCCGTAGCTGGAAGAAGAGGCGCTCGGTCTGGAGAACGGTTCTGCTTGCGTAACCTCCTCGCGGGCAATGAGGCCGCTGATCGGGAAGCCGTTCCCGAAGCCCTTCCCGATCGTCATTACGTCTGGCTCGACCCCGGTGTGCTCGCACGCGAACATTGTTCCCGTACGCCCAAAGCCGGTAATGATCTCGTCGCAAATCAGCACCGCATCGTGCTCACGCGCGATTTCCGCCACGCCAGGCAGAAACTCAGGCGGAGGAATCACGTTCCCCGCCGTCCCTTGCATCGGCTCGACGACAATGGCCGCAACGGCTCCGGCAGTGCTCCGTTTGATGGCCCGGCGTGCGAACTCCAAGCAAAACATACCGCAGCTCGGGTACTGCAGGTCGAACGGGCAGCGGTAACAATCCGCGTACGGCAGCAAGTGCGTTCCGGGAGGCAACGGTCCCCAATGCTGTTTCCAGGGATCGCCAATCAGGCCGATGACTCCACCGGTCTTCCCGTGAAAACCACCCCAGAATCCAATCACTTCGAATTTCTTCGTGTACGACTTCGCCAGCCGAATGGCTGCTTCTACGGCCTCGGCACCACCACTGTACAGTTGGGACCGCTGCAGCCTGCCCGGGCCTAGTTCCGCCAACAGGCGCAAGAGGCGAGCGCGGGCTTGCGAAGTGAAGCTGCCGACAACCAACCGCTCCACCTGCCGCTGAACGGCGCTAACGAAGCGCGGGTGACTGTGGCCCAAGCTTGCCACCCCGACACCGGCAAAAAAGTCCAGGTACCGGTTGCCATCCACGTCCTCGAGCGTACACCCTCGGCCGCGATGGAACACCAAGCCAGAGAGCGAGGCAATGCGCTGCACACCCGGAGCGAGATAGAGCCGCTCCTCTTCAACCACTCGCCGCGAGCCCGGCCCTGGAACGAAATCGAAAGGCGTCATGATCTTCGGCTCTATTCTTGGGACGAGCCCTTCCCCTTTTCTGCTTGCGCGTAAGCGGCAATCGCCGCGGCTGCGGAAAGACGGCAACGGGCGTAGCTAGGCCAGTCGTTCAAGTCAATCAAGAGACACTCGCCGGCCTGCGTCACAACGCAGTCACCGCCGAACACCTCTAGCCCGAGCAACGCTGCCGCACGGCGCGCGAGCGTTCCAATCTTGCGTTGTACCGCTACCGGCACCCCCCCATCTGTGACGCAAAGGAACTGCTCCGCCACAACATAGAACTTCACGACTCGGCCGGTCACGTTTTGCTGCACCACAGCGTACTCCACGCCACGCCCCCGCAGCCGCCCGAGCGCAGCGTCTGCTTCCACAGGGGAGTGCACCAACGACACGTCACCCTCGGCCATGGCGTGGAAGTCGCCCCGTTTGATCCATACGCCCGAGGCAAACCACTCCGTCGGCAACACTTGCGCGTCCAAGGGAAGGAGGCGGGTGGGAGGGTGAGGAATGCCTCCCTGGCGCAGCAGTCGGTCGGTAACTGCTCGCCTGCAATTCTGCACGGCGCTCACCGAGTTGATGACCCGTACCCCCTCAACTTCCCAAACACGGAGGCGCTCCAGAGCCGGCGTGCCCTGTGCCATAGACAGCACTAGCGTTTCCGTACCGATCCTTGGCCAGCGCTGTGCGTGTGCCTGTACGAGCTCCACCGTGTAACCCCGGTTGCGCAGGACACTAGCAACGGCAAGCAGGATCCCTGCATCATCTTCGACGCGTCCGGGAGAAAACTCTGGCTCGCGCAAGACGCACACAAAGTCAGGAATCATGGCAGCTTCAGTCGCTCAAGCAGGCGCTCTGCTTGCACCAGGTCTCCCGGTCGGTCCACATCCACCGCCTGGCCGACCGGAATGGCGCGAACAGCAGCCCCTACTCTGACCGAGTACGCAAAGAATTCACTCAGTCCATGCATGCTTCTTACCTGAGAACGGTCGAGCCAGGAGTACACCTCCGAGGCCACGGCGTAGACCCCGGCCGTCACCCAACCGCTGCCAGCCGCCTCAGGCCCAAGCGCTGTTACGCGTCCTTTTGCATCGAAACGAACCCACAAGGGTTTTTCGTCGTCAACCCAGTCCGTCACCGCCAGCGTGATCGTTTCAGAACGCACGCTCGCCTCGCTCACGAAGGCGATCAGTGCCCGCGGAGCCAGCACAGTGTCCGCCATGCTCAAGACGAACCGCTGGCGCTCTAAGAGCGGCTGTAGGGCACGAAACGTTTCGAGGGAATGAGCAGTGTCATGATAGGCGATGCGCCAGTCCACACGCGGAAAAGCTGTCCGGCAGTACGCCTCGACGGCTCGCCCGCGAGAATTGAGCACCATGGCTACGCGCCGCACCCCAGCCTGGACGAGCCCGGCAACAACGTAATGGATCAAAGGCTTTCCCCGCACCTCTACCATTGGCTTCCCGGCCGCCCGGTCCTGGACCAAGCGCGTTCCTAACCCAGCAGCAAGGATCCCGGCCTGCTGAATCATCTCCGGCCAAGCACGGGGACGGCCGCGCTGCCGTGCGGGGAGTCAAGCACGGCGGCACGCTCCACCAGGGGGATCAGCTCTTCGAGCGAGCGCAACACGCAGTCTGCTTCGCGCCGCTGGCAACCCGTGTTGTCTTGGTTGCCGCACAGCCAGGCGGCTTGAAACCCGGCGCGCTTGGCGGCGAAAACATCCTGCTCGAGAGAGTCGCCAATGTGCAGGAGTTCTCGGGGCGCTACCTGCAAGCGAGCAGCAGCCAAAGCAAAGATTTCTGGAGCCGGCTTGCGAAAACCCTCGATCGTCGAGTCGAGCACGCTATCGAACAGGCACGCCATTCCTGCCTCCTCGAGCACGCGTGGCAAGTTTCCATAGAAATTCGAAATCACCCCGAGCCGCACGCGACCCCGCAAGCGCTCCAACAGGGCACGGTTACGCTGAAGATACGCCTGGGCCTCTTGCAGGAAGAGGACAACAATGGCTTGGGCGGAATCACCCCACTTCCAGCCCAAGGCCTTCCACTGCGCGCGCAAGTGGAAGTCTACTAGCTCGGAGAGGCTTGCATGCCGCAACCCCGAGGCGGCGTAGCCAGCGCGGGTTGCTTCATCGAACGCGGCGCGAAGCTGGGCGGGATCAACCCTACAGCCGACTTCCCCGTACAGGCGAGCAAAGCGGTCGCACCAGTGCTCCCCGTCGGCATCTAGCGTGCCGCCAAAGTCGAAGGTGATACCGCCCAAACGCACAGGGGCCACGCTAGCGAGTTTGCCCGGCTCGGTCCATCGAGCCGCGGCGTGCTTCCCGCACGCGCCTATCGCGCCAAGCCCCAGCGCCAGCCAAGGATGCGCGCCGCACCACCCGCCCGGCCCCTCAGGCCACCTCTCGAATCGCGGTGCGCACCGCGCGGTCCAGGTCTTCTGGAACCTCGGTGCCGGGCAGTTCGCGGCAAGCCGCAAGGAGGAAACGGAGAGATTCACATTCGTTGCGGCAGCTCTTGCACTGGCGAAGGTGCCGCTCCATTTTCGCGCACAGTTGAGGAGACAAGTCACCCTCAAGGTGGCGCGAAAACACGCGCGCGATCTCCGGGCAGCCGTGCTGGCGTTCGGATCGGCCCAGCACAGGGGCAAGGGCAGCCCGAACTTGCAGTCGCGCACGGTGCAGGCGGGTTTTCACGGTCGCGACTTGCAAGCCGAGCACGCTCGCCGTCTGGGCGGCGCTCAGTCCCTCGACATCGCGCAGCAAAAACACCTCTCGGTATTTTGGGTCGAGCTGGTCGAGGGCAGCGTAGAGGGCTTCCACGAGTTGGCGCGTGCCGACCTGCTCCTCAGGACTCTCGGCCACGGCGTCGGTGGCCTGCTCGAGTTCTTCGCTGCGATCCGTTGGCGATCCCAGCTCGCGCCGGCGACGCTTTTTGGCACAGAAGCTGCGCGCAATTCGATAGAGCCACGTGGAGAGCGAGGCTTCGCCGCGGAACTGCTCAATGGAGCGGGCCGCCGCCACCAGCGTTTCTTGCACCACGTCGCGGGCATCTTCCGGGTGGCGGCACATTTTGAGCCCGAAGCGCAAAATGTGTCCTTGGTAGCGTGCCAGCAACCGTTCGAGGGCCGAACGGTCGCCCGCCTGCGCCGCAGCCAGAAGCGAGGCGGTGTCCTTTTCCGCTGCGCCAGCTTCGGTCATGGCCAGACTATGCTTGCAGCACAGGAGGAGGGCAACCGTTCTCTGGCAAGCCTGCCTTCCGGGCCTTCGGGCCCGGCTGAGCTCGGCCATACACATCTGTGAGATCGGCCAGCCGGTCCCAAACTGCCGTGCCCAGTTGCCCCGGGAGCAGACGCCACCCCCAGTTGCCCTCGGGCCGACCGGGAAAGTTCATGCGCGCCTCACTTGCCAAAGAGAGCAAGTCTTGCGCTGGCACCACAAAGGTGTCCGCTACCGATGACATCCCCAAGCGAATCAGCTCCCAGGCGATCTCTTTGCCGCTTCGGCCCAAGTATCGGAGGGCAAACTGTTTTTCTCGCGGGCTTGCGCTCTGGAACCAGCCAACCGTGGTGTCGTTGTCGTGAGTGCCCGTGTACACCACGAAATTCTGCGTGAAGTTATGAGGGAGGAAACGATCGTGGGCGTCGCTCGCAAAGGCGAACTGCAGCACCTTCATTCCCGGCAGAGCGAACGCATCGCGCAGCGCTTCCACCTCCGGTGTGACCGCGCCAAGATCCTCGGCAATCAGCGGCAAACCACCCAACGCCCGTTGCAATGCCTGTAAGAAATCCGCCCCTGGCCCCGGAACGTAACGCCCCGTTTGAGCCGTGGGAGCACCGGCGGGGATTTCCCAGTAACGAACAAAGCCGATAAAGTGGTCAATGCGCACCACATCAACCAGCGCCAAGGTGTGGCGGACCCGAGCGATCCACCACCGGTACCCATCTTCGGCCATCCGCTCCCATCGGTACAGCGGGTTGCCCCACAGTTGCCCCGTGGCACTGAAATAATCCGGGGGAACGCCAGCCACTGCCGTTGGATGCCTCTGTTTATCCAGGAAGAACAGTTCGGGAGCGCACCACACATCCGCGCTGTCGTACGCCACGAAAATCGGCACATCCCCAATCAGTTGCACACCCCGATGTGCAGCGTAGTCACGCAAACGCTGCCACTGGCGGAAAAAGAAGAACTGCAAGGTCTTGTACTCCTCCACCACTGCGGCCAGCTCGCCCCGCCATCGCGCCAATGCCCGTTCCTTCCGGCACACCACATCCCGCTCCCATTCGCTCCACACTGCGCCTCCATGAGCTTCTTTCAGCGCCATGAACAAGGCAAAGTCCTCGAGCCAAAACGCGTGCTCCTGGCGAAAGCGCTCGAACTCCGAAGCTGCGTTTCCGCCACCGCGCTGCAGGAAGCCGCGGGCGGCGCGCCGTAAGTAGGCAAGCTTCCAAGGCGTCAACCGTTCGAAGTCCACACGCCCCCCCACGAACGGAGGAAGCGGCTCCAGATCAGAACGCTCGAGCCAGCCTTCCTCGATGAGTTCTTCTGGGGCAATGAGCAGCGGATTGCCAGCAAAAGCCGAGAAGCACTGATAGGGCGAGTCGCCGTAGCCAGTGGGGCCGAGCGGAAGGACTTGCCACCACTGCTGGCCGGCCCTCGCCAGCCCGTCCACAAACGCGCGGGCCTCCGGCCCGAGATCACCGATTCCAAACGGACCCGGCAAGCTTGTCGGGTGCAGCAGCACCCCGCTTCCACGTGGCAGGCGCATCCTTTCCCTCTCCTCTCGTTGCTCGCCGCAGAGGTGGCCGGCGCAACCCACCCGGATGACGGGCGCCTGTGCGGCGGCGGCCATGCGCGTCAACCAGGCAAATACGAAGCTGCAAGCGAGGCAAACTCCTTGACCTGCTGTTCCTGCCAGCGCTCGTCTCGCCCGAGTTCCGCGGCCAACAAGGCAGCCACCTGGGGCGCCATTTCGAGCGCGGCCCGTGCGTTCAAAAAGGTGGCTCGCAAGCGGCGAGATAGCACATCTTCAATCGTGCGCGCATACTCGTAGCGTGCAGCCCAAACAACTTGCACGGCGCGGTATGGCAGGTCGGGGTGTAACTGTACCGCCAGTGCAGGCTCCTCCCGGGCCATCCGATCGAGCGCCGGTGCATCCGAACCGTATGCCGCGAGCGGTCCGAATCGCTCTGCGTTTCGCAGATAGCCGTGCAAGTTGAGCGTCCGAGTCACGCACGGCCGTTCCTCCAAACCCGCGAGCATCATGGCGTGATCCACACAATCCTCCGCCATCTGCCGGTAGGTCGTCCACTTCCCACCGGTGATCGTCAGCAAACCGTTTTGGTCCACGTGAATCGTGTGCCCGCGCGACAAGGCGGCAGTGCTCTTCCCATTGCCACCCCGCACGAGGGGTCGGATCCCGGCGAACATGCTGAGCACGTCCTCCCGCCGAGGAACTTTGTGTAAGTAGAGTCCAGCAGTGCGCAAAATGAAATCAATCTCTACCTCGAGCGGCCGTGGATCCAGGGAGGTTTCGGCCACCGGCGTGTCGGTGGTGCCAATCAACGTGTGCTCCTGCCAAGGGATCGCAAACAACACTCGCCCGTCGCTCGTGTGCGGGACCATGATCGCCATATCCGCCGGCAAGAAAGACCGGTCAAAAACCAGGTGCACCCCTTGGCTCGGGGTCACCAAGGCGGGCGCCGAGGGGTCGGCCAAGCGGCGCACGGAGTCAACGAAAGGACCAGCCGCGTTGACCACCACCCGCGCCTCCACTCGCAGCTCTTCTCCGGTCTCCGCATCCCTGACGTGCAGGGCAGTCACCACGCCTTCCCCGTTGCGCTCGAGCCTCTCCACCGGGCAGTAGTTCAGCAAGAATGCCCCCTGTTCGAACGCCGTCTGTACCAAGCTGATCAAAAATCGCGCATCATCGAACTGCCCGTCGTAATACAGCACTCCTCCGCGCAAGCCGTCGCGGCGCAACGTCGGCAAGTACTCGAGAGTTTCTTCCTTAGACAGGTTGCGCGATTTGCCGAACCCGTAGCGGCCGGCGAGCAAGTTGTAGACGCGCAGTCCCGCGCCATAAAACGGCCCTTCCCACCATGCGTAAGTGGGCACCACGAAGGCTAGGTCGCTGACCAAATGCGGAGCGTTTTGCCGCATGATCCCGCGCTCGCGCAAAGCCTCCAGAACGAGGGGCACGTCTCCTCGCTCGAGGTAGCGGACCCCGCCGTGCACCAGCTTCGTACTGCGGCTCGAGGTGCCCTTGCCAAAGTCGCTTTGCTCGAACAACACGACCTCGTATCCGCGTGCAGCGGCATCCAGAGCCACACCAACACCCGTGGCACCGCCGCCGACGATAGCGAGGTCCCACGGCTTGCGGCGCGAGCGGACTTGGTCGAGGGCTTCGTTTCGGTTCGGCAAGCGGTACATCGCGCTAGGTTCGGTTTTGCGTGCACAGAGTTCCTAACGCAAAGCCGGCCCCAGCGGCAACCGGAACTCTCGCTCTTTGCCCTTCGCCGGACCGCTTGCCGCCCAATCGCGAACACTCGACGCGCCAGTGTTCGGCGCCTCGAGCCTGCCACAGTCGTAACTAGGCAGGACAGCCTGGCGATTGTTCGGTCCCAGCATTCTGTCAAGGCGGGCGAATCACCGCTCAGCCGGCAGAGCCGCTGTACCAAAGCGATTTCGGAAGCTCACTGGCGGCAGCGTGGTCGAGGAACCAGAGGACCCGGTATTTCGGCCTCAGTTGCGCTACGGGCAAGCTCTGCGCCTCTCCTCTGTTTACAAGGGCGCGACGCACCACAGGCGCCTTTTCCGCGCCCATAACCAAAACGCAAAGGCACGAGGCTGCGTTCAGCACTGGCAGAGTAAGCGTGATGCGCCAACTACGGAGTTGAGGAACCCAATTCGCCACTACCCATCGCTTCCTCTCTTGCAGAGCAGCCATCCCAGGGAAGAGAGACGCAACATGGCCATCGGGCCCCACACCCAAAAACACGAAGTCAAAGGAGGGCGGCGGGTTCAACGGCGGCTGGGAGAAAAAGCGAGCGATTTCCTGCTCGTACGCCTGAGCTGCGGCGTGCGGGTCCGGATGTTCTCCGCAAATGCGGTGCACCTGCGCCGGAGCCACGCCCAGGGGTTGCAAAAGAGTTGCGCGGGCCATGCCGTAGTTGGAATTCGGGTGGTCCGGCGGAACCACTCGCTCGTCGCCCCAGAAAAAATGAACTCCCTCCCATTGAACCGCGCTGCGCAACGGCTCTTGGGCAAGGAGTTGGTACGTTCGCCTAGGTGTACTCCCTCCGGCAAGCACCACAGCGAACTTCTGTTGCGAGGAACTCAGATGGCGAGCGGCGGCCACGAAGCACTCCGCCGCCTTGCGGCTTACCTCCTCCTGGTTCGAGCCCACGTACAGCTCGGCGTTCATGGAGCCACGCCCGAATCACACGCACCGGGCGAGCGCACCAGGCGACGCCAGGAATGGCCCGAACGCTCAAGGAGTGCATCGGCATCACGCGGGCCTTCGCTGCCAGCAGGATAAAACGTCAGTGGAGGGAGATCTTGGTCCCACGCCTGGCGGATCGGATCGATGACCTGCCACTGCGCTTCCACCTCATCGCTGCGCGTGAACAGAGTGGCGTCACCGCGCATCGCGTCCAGAACGAGCACAACGTACGCGTCGTGCGAGCGGACCCCGAACGACGCGTGGTAGCAAAAGTCCATTTCGACCGACGCCGTGCGCATCTCGAGCCCGGGTCGTTTCGCGGCGAACGCGAGGGAGATCCCTTCATTCGGCTGGATTCGCAGAGCGATCACGTTCCGTTCCAACGAACCCTCTTGCGCGCGAGAAAACAGCGCCTGCGGGGGGCGGCGAAAATGGACACAAATCTCGGTGAGAGTGCTGGCCAGCCGTTTTCCTGTGCGCAAGTAAAACGGCACACCTGCCCAGCGCCAATTGTCAATTTGCAGGCGCAGGGCGCAAAACGTTTCCGTTGGAGAGTCCGGTCCAACGTTCGGTTCGGCGCGGTACGCCGGCACGTCGCTTCCAGCGACACGTCCCGTGGTGTATTGGGCGCGCACCGTCTGGGTATGAATTTGCTCCGGTGTCATCGGTGCAATGGCGCACAATACCTGCACTTTCTGCGTGCGCACGGCATCGGCTTCGAAGGCCACCGGCGGCTCCATCGCTGCCAAGGTCAAGAGCTGCAGCAAGTGATTCGCGACCATGTCGCGCAACGCGCCGGCCTCTTCGTAGTATCCGGCACGGGTTCCCACTCCCGAGGTTTCCGCCGCTGTGATTTCGACGTAATCCACGTAGTTCCGGTTCCAAACAGGCTCGAAAAGGGTGTTCCCAAAGCGGAACACTAAGAGATTCTGTACCGTGTCCTTGCCCAGGTAGTGATCGATGCGAAACACCTGTTGCTCGTCGAACACTGCCGCCACGCGCTGGTTGAGCATCTGCGCCTCAGCCAAATTGCGCCCATACGGTTTTTCGAGCACGATCCGTACCCAGCCTCGGGAGCGAGCCAAACCGGCTGCCCCCAAGCGCTCGACGATAGGCAGAGCCAGCGAAGGAGGGATTGCGCAATAGAAAAGCCGGTTCGGCGGGCGTTGCGCTGCCGTTTCCAATTGGTCGAGAAGTTGGCTTAGCCTGGCAAACGTGCGAGGTTCTTCCAGGTGTCCTTCGAGGTAATGCAAACGCGGCCCAAAGCCGTGCCAGTCCGCACCCGAGGCTCCGACACTCGCTTGCATTTGTGCCCGAAATTCCTCCTGGGAAATCGGCCGGCGCGCGACTCCGACAACATCAAAGCCTTGGCTCAGGCACCCTTCACGGGCCAGCGTAAACAAGGCTGGTAGGAGCTTTCTGCGGCTGAGGTCGCCCATGGCACCAAAGATCACGACCGTGCAAGGTTCCGCTGGAGGGAGCCGGTAATCGGAACACGGCTTAGCAACAGCCTGAACGACAACGTCGGCGCTCACTGCCCCTCTCCGCTTGCCTCGCGGTGCCCGCCAAATTCGAAACGCAGAGCGGAGAGCAGTCGCTGGGCAAAATCCGCGTGGCCTCGTGAGGAGAAGCGAGCAAATAGCGCAGCGCTGAGGACGTGTGCCGGTACACCCTGTTCCACCGCCGTTTGCACCGTCCAGCGGCCCTCTCCAGAGTCAGCCACCGCGCCGCGAAAAGCGGCGAGCTTCGGGTCGCGAGCGAGAGCGCGGGCGCTCAAGTCCAAAAGCCACGAGCTGATCACACTGCCGCGACGCCAAAGTTCGGCGATGTCGGCCAACGGCAACTCGTAGCGGTAGGCGCGCGGATCGGTGACCGGAGCCGTTTCCGCGTCTTTGGCACGCGGCTCAGCGCCCACGGCAGCATGGCGCAGAATATTGAAACCCTCCGCGTACGCGGCCATCAGCCCGTACTCGATCCCGTTGTGAACCATTTTCACGAAATGCCCAGCACCGTGTGGGCCACAATGCAGGTAACCCACCTCTGCGGTACTCGGCGCGCGGCGCCCTGGCGTGGGAGGAACGCTGGCGGATCCGGGAGCGAGGCTGCGGAACACGGGGTCGAGACGCTGCACGATTTCCCGCTCTCCCCCGATCATTAGGCAGTATCCCCGCTCCAGTCCCCACACGCCACCGCTCACTCCACAATCCACGTAATGGATTCCCAACGGAGCAAGCCGGCTGGCGCGCTCAATGTCGAGGCGGAAATACGTGTTCCCGCCATCCACGATCACGTCCCCCGGGGTCAGCAAAGGAACCAGTTGATCCATCACCTCGTCCACCACTGCGACTGGCAACATCAGCCACACGGTACGCGGTGGTCGCAATTGGTCGGCAAAATCAGCCAGCGATTTTGCACCGCGGGCACCCTCGCGGACGAGTTCCTCGACTGGCGGCGCACTCCGATTGTACACCACGCACTCGTGTCCGGAGCGCAGGAGCCGTCGCACCATATTTGCCCCCATCCTTCCTAACCCAATCATGCCCACTTGCATTTCATCCTCCGTTCCGGCCGCCTTTGCCGAACTGCAAAACCGCTTTTCTTGGTGGGCTTCTCAACCCGCTTCTCCACCACTCTGATGCCGCTTGCTGCGATAGTAGCGGACGAGTTCCTCCGTCGACGAATCGCAACCGAGCAAGGCCTCACTTTCCCCGGTCAGGTGGGGAACGATTTTTTGCGCCAACTCCTTGCCTAGCTCGACACCCCATTGATCGAAGGAATTGATGTTCCAGATCACCCCCTGGGTAAACACGCTGTGCTCGTACAATGCGATCAAGGCGCCCAGGGTTCGTGGGGACAAGCGTACGGAAAGGAGGGCGGTGGTTGGGCGGTTTCCAGGAAAGGTACGGTGCGGCACGAGTCGCGAAGGCATCCCACTTTCCGCAGTCTCTTCGGCTGTGCGCCCAAAGGCCAAAGCTTGCGCCTGGGCGATGAGGTTCGCCATCAGCACGTCGTGATGATCCCATCGCCCGTCCTGGGGCTCGCAAAAACCGATCAGGTCACAAGGGACGAAGCGCGTGCCTTGGTGTAGGAGTTGAAAAAACGAATGCTGTCCATTCGTCCCGGGCTCACCCCAAAGCACTGGGCAGGTGTGGTAATCAACCGGTTCCCCGTGTACGGTGACCCGCTTCCCATTGCTCTCCATAAAGAGCTGCTGCAAATAAGCGGGGAAGCGCCGCAAGCAGTGCGAGTACGGGATCACCGCAAGGCTTTCCGCGCCCAGGAAATTGGTGTTCCAAACCGCCACCAGTGCATGCAGCACGGGCAGGTTGCGGGCTAGCGGTGCGCTGGCAAAGTGCTCATCCATGGCATGAAAGCCTGCGAGAAAATCGCGAAAGGCATCCGGACCGATCGCGATCATCACCGCTAGACCGATGGCAGAATCCACCGAAAAGCGGCCACCCACCCAGTCCCAAAACGCGAACATGTTCTCTGGGGCGATTCCGAAGGCGCGGACCGCCTCTGTGTTAGTAGAAACAGCGACGAAGTGTCGCTTGATCGCCGCCTCATCACCCAGGGCACGCACCAGCCAGGCCCGCGCACTGTGCGCGTTGGTCATCGTCTCCAAGGTGGTGAACGTCTTGGAGGAAACAATGAAGAGGGTCTCCGCCGGGTCGGCACCTGCCAGCGCCAAGTGCAAATCCGCGCTATCGATGTTGGCGACAAAGAAAAACTCGATGTCGCGAGTCGCGTAAAAGCGGAGTGCCTCGTACACCATTGCTGGCCCCAGATCGGAACCGCCGATGCCGAGGTGCACAACACGGCGGATGCGCCTACCCGTGGCCCCCTTCCACGCCCCGCACCGGACCCGGGTCGCAAAATCCGACATTTGATCGAGAACGGCGTGCACTTGAGGAATGACGTCTTCGCTTCCCACCACCAGGGAGCGTGACCGCGGCATGCGCAGGGCCACGTGCAGCGCCGGGCGATTTTCTGTGGAGTTCACTCGTTCCCCGCGTAGCATTGCATCCCGGCGCTGTGGCACTCCGCACTGCTCAGCAAGCCGGACCAGCAAGTCCAAAGTTTCCGGCCCTAGGCGGTTCTTGGAAAAATCCACCCGCCAACCCGCGGCCTCAAAGGTCAGACGGCGGCCACGGTCCGGATCGCAGCGAAACCACTCGCGAAGGTGGCGATCCGCGACGGCTTCGCGGTGGTCTTCCAGGGCACGCCACGCCGGCAGCTCTCGCAGGCGCATCGCAGGCATGAGACCGAGATCCGCAGGGAACAACCGTTACACCGCAACCCGCAGTTCTTCTGCGCGCGTTCCCAGCCGCTCCAGCAGGCTCCGCCAAGATTGGGCAAAGGCTTCCGCCCCGTCGCGCTGCAGCTTCGCCGCAAGCCCCGGTACGTCGATTCCCGCCCGGGCAAACTCCTGCAAGATGTCGTCCGCAGGCTTCCCATCGGCGGGCAGTGGCTCTCCAACGCGGCCATGGTCTACGAAAGCCAGCAGCGTTTCCTCCGGCATGGTGTTGACGGTATCGGGAGCGAAGAGCATCTCCACGTACAAAACATCGGATGCTTGCGGGTCTTTTGTCCCGGTGCTGGCCCACAGAAGCTTTTGCGGCCGCGCTCCGGCCTGGGCTAGCTTCTGCCAGCGCTCACTGGCCAAAAGTTGCCGATACGAACGATAGGTTTGCAAAGCGATGGCGTAACCCAGGCGGTTGCGCAGGGACTCCGGCACTGCTCCCATCACAGCCTTGTCCCACCGACTCACGAACAACGAAGCGACCGAGCGTACCCTCGGTTCCAGGCCAGCAGCCAACCGACGCTCAATACCCCGCATATAGGCCTCGGCCGCGGCCCGGTAATGCTCTGCGGAAAAGAGCAGGGTCACATTGACAGGAACGCCTCGAAAGATGCTTTCTTCGATCGCACGTAATCCAGGTTCCGTACCCGGGATTTTGATGAAGAGGTTGGGCCGCTCCGCTCGTTCCCACAGCGACTGCGCGGCGCTTACGGTCGCCTCCGCATCGTACGCCAGGAGAGGAGACACCTCGAGCGACACCCATCCGTCGTCTCCGTTGGTACGTTCGAACTCGGGCCGCAACAAATCTGCTGCCTCTCGCAGATCTTCCAGCGCCAAGTGCAGAAACAACTCCTCCCCACTCAAGCCTGCGGCCAGTCCTCGCCGAATGTACGGATCGTAGTCGCGCGATGTTTTGATCGCGTTGTCGAAAATCGTCGGATTCGAGGTCAAGCCGGAGACCCCGAACTCCTCGATGTAACGGCGCAACGTGCCCGTTCGCAAAAGCGAACGGGAAATTTGATCCAGCCAAACGCTCTGCCCCTTGGCACGCAGCTCGAGAGTTGACAGCATTGCGCTCTCCTTTCCTTCAACGATACTCCTTGTAACCTACCCCCTATGCGGCACAACCGAAAGAGGCACCCGCTCGAGTTAGCCTGCAGAGTCGCGTTGCCTCGGAACTCACCCTCGCGGAACTCACGTTCCTCTGGTGCCCCGTTTTTCATGAACAACGGCTGGTTGCCCCCTGGACAACAGTGGTCTCCGCCCAGCGCCGCTCTGGTTGCAACTTCAAGCGCGTTGCCCTGTTGCTTCGCTTTCGGCTTCACAGGGACCAGCGAGGATGTTAGCGGCAAAAGGGATGAGCTGGCTCGGAGGGTGGCTTCGCGTTGCAACAGCGTTATTGTTGATGCCCCTGGGGGGCGGATGCGCTCG
Source organism: Myxococcales bacterium (assembly GCA_037445065.1). Lineage (GTDB taxonomy): Bacteria > Desulfobacterota > Binatia > HRBIN30 > HRBIN30 > JBBILD01. Next base: position 129,571 of record JBBILD010000008.1, on the reverse strand, counting down.
CGCCGCAGAGCAGGCCCCGAATGTGGTGTGGGTCGTGGCGGATAGCCTGCGCTGGGATCGAGTGGGTGTTTACCGCCCAGGAACCGGCCTTACGCCCTTTCTCGACCAGCTTGCGCAACGCTCTCATGTGTACTGGCGAGCGTACGCAACTTCACCGTGGACTCTGCCCTCGGTGGCCTCCATGTTCACCTCACAGTACCCGTGGGCACATGGGGTCAATTCCTTCCGCTCCGTTTTGACCAGTGACAGCGCAACGCTCAGCGAGGTCCTGCAAGCCGCAGGCTACTTTACGCTTGGAATCACGGCCAACCCCTTGCTCCGGGAGGAGAGCGGCTTTGCCCGAGGCTTCGATGAGTGGCGCGTGGTCACTGACGAAATTAGCGGCGGCAAGCCACTGCAGAAGATCCGAGCCGATCGAGTGCAGCACGTACTCGAAGAGACGCTGAAACGGGCGAGCGCCGCGTCCGGGAAACCACTGTTTCTGTATCTGCACCTCATGGACACCCACTTCCTCTATGTCCCGCCCCAGGAAAGCCTCGACGCAGTACTCCGCCAAGCTGGCAACCAAGACGAGCTACGCGTTGCCATCACCAACTTATTCTTCGACCCGAGAAATCGCTGGCAAGAGCCCAGTGAGTTGGAACGCCAAGCAATCGTTACACTGTACGACGCAGAGGTCAAAGCTGCTGACGAGTCCCTAGCACGGATTTTTGCGCTCTTATCGCACTACCAATTGCTAAACCGCGCACTCGTTGTTGTCACCGCGGATCATGGAGAAGAACTCCACGAACACGGCAAGCTCGGACATGGCCACGCACTGCGCGAGGAACTGATCCGCGTGCCCCTGTTTGTCTCCTTCCCCGGCCAGCGTACGCGGACGGATGTTCACCAAACAGTCTCCCTGATCGACTTAGCTCCGACGGTTCTGGACGTGGCCGGATGCAAAGTGCCCGACTCGATGGCCGGAAGCTCCTTGCGAGCGCCCGCGGGATGGTGGGCCTGGCTTCGCCGTCACTTGTGGCAAACCACCTCGAGACCGGTTTACAGCGGCCGACTGACGACGCTCAGCGGCGCCTCGCTCAACGCAGAAGCTCCGTCGCAGCGCCTGGCGGCGATCGAGGGAGGCTGGAAACTCATGGAGTACTCCGACCGAAGCAGGGAGTTGTTCCAGGTGCGTGCACAAGCCTTGGCTGAAGAACATGCTCGAAATCCCGAGGCGATGCAGCGCTTACATCAGCATGTGCTCGCCATCGAAGCGCTGGTCAGCGCGGCCCGTCCTGGTCCAACTGTGACCCTGGATGAAGCCACGCAACAGCGGCTACGAGCACTGGGCTACCACGAGTGAGCAGGCGTCACTTCCTGCCCCATTGCAAGGCAATCATGGCACTGCGTAAACGGGTGCAACCCTAGGAAGCGAGCCGATGCGAGACGACCGATTCGACTATGCGATCATCGGTGCCGGGATCGTTGGCTTGGCCACCGCTCGCGCTCTACGGGCACTGCGCCCGCAGGAGCGGATCGCTGTGATCGACAAGGAGCCTGCCGTGGGCAGGCATCAAACCGCTCACAACAGCGGGGTACTGCACGCCGGAATCTATTACAAACCGGGTTCCTTGAAGGCTCGCCTGTGCGTCGAAGGCGTGGCGCGGATGCGCGAGTTTTGCGCAGAGCAGGGGATTCCCGTTGACGATTGCGGGAAGGTGATTGTTGCTACCAATGAGGACGAGCTAGCCCGCCTGGAGCAATTAATGGATCGAGGCCGGGCCAACAGCGTGCCGGGATTGCGCATGATCGGTCCGGAGGAACTACGGGAGATCGAACCATATGCGCGCGGGTTGCGGGCTATTCACTCTCCGTTCACCGCCGTGCTCGATTTTGCCCAGGTCGCTCGCACCCTGGCGCAGGTTCTGCGCCGCCAGGGAGTCAGCTTCCATCTCGGAATGAAGGTTGAAACAGCGCGGATCGAGGAAGGCACGGTCCTCTTGACGGACAGGTTTGGGCGGGAGGTACGAGCGCACCGCGTGATCAACTGTGCCGGGTTGTATGCTGATCGTGTCGCCCAGCTTCTCGGAGAGACGCCCACCGTACGCATCCTGCCTTTCCGTGGGGAGTATTACCTGCTTCGCCCGGGCCAGCAGTGGGTGCGAGCCTTGATTTATCCTGTTCCGGACCCGCGCTTTCCTTTTCTTGGGGTGCACTTTACGAAACGGATTACCGGGGACTTCGAAGCCGGACCGAACGCGGTGTTGGCGTTCGCACGCGAAGGCTACCGGCTGCGTGACGTCTGCATGCGAGAGCTCGGCCAAATGCTGACATACAAGGGGTTTCGGCGCATGGTGCGCCGCCATTGGCGAACCGGACTAGCGGAGCTCCATCGCTCGCTCAGCAAGCGGGCGTTCTGGCGCGCACTGCAAAAACTGGTGCCAGACATCGGCTTAGAGGATCTCATCCCGGGGGGATCCGGCGTGCGCGCCCAAGCGGTGGCGCCAGACGGAAGCCTGGTTGACGATTTCGCAGTGCTGGCGCGGCCGCACGCGGTCCACGTGCTCAACGCTCCGTCTCCTGCGGCGAGCGCTTCCCTTGCCATCGGCGAACATATTGCTCGCATCGCGGTCGGCGAGCTACCCGCTGGCGGGCCTCCCTGACCGAGCCAGAACACACCCCCATCATCCAAGCCCAAACCCATCACAGAACTCGTTGCGCAAGACGGCACAGCCCCCCTGCACCGCATGCCGAACGCCCTTGCAGTAGCGCCCGCACTTGCGCATGAGCGTGGCCGTGCCCACGCTGCAAACGATTGAATTTCGCGGCTACCAGGGGCTTCGTCTCCAGGCCGACGCTTGGGGAAACCCCCAGGACCCGCCCGTACTCTTGCTGCCTGGCGGTGGACAGACGCGGCACGCGTGGGGCGACACGGCCGCGCGCTTAGCTGAGCAGAACTGGTATGCGGTTTCACTCGACCTGCGCGGCCACGGCGCGAGTGCATGGGCCCCGGATGGAGATTACACGCTGCAAGCCTTTGTCGCGGACTTGTTGGGTGTACTCGCACAATTGCGCCAAGCTCCCGTCCTCGTCGGTGCTTCCCTCGGTGGCATCACCGGCCTGCTTACTGCAGGCGAAGAGGCACCGCGGGCCCTGCGCGCCCTCGTGCTTGTTGATATTGCACCACGCATGGATCCGAATGGGGTGCAGCGTATCGTCGCCTTCATGCGCGGACACCTGGATGGTTTCTCCTCGATTGAGGAGGCCGCGGCGGCGGTTGCTGCCTACCTCCCCCACCGAAGGCCACCAAAGGATTTCTCTGGGCTGGAGAAAAACCTGCGGCGGGGGGAGGATGGACGCTATCGGTGGCACTGGGACCCGCGCTTCGTGCTCGGTGAGCGGCGCCCGGACGCCTCGCAGCAACCCGAGCGTCTACTAGCCGCGGCACGCCGTCTGCAAATCCCAACCCTTCTGGTGCGAGGGAGAATGAGCGACGTGATCTCGGAGGAAAGCGTTCGCGAATTCCTCGCTGCAGTACCGCATGCGCGCTACGCGGACGTGGCCGAGGCGGGCCATATGATCGCAGGCGACCGCAACGACCTGTTCACACAGGCAGTTTGCGACTTCCTGCAGACGCTGCGCTTCTGATCAGCAAAGAAACAGCGAGCTGCTTTAAAACTCCTCGAATGGCAGCGGCTGCTCTTCTTCGTACATCACTGCGATCACCTTGTTGTTCGGATCACGCGCGTCCTCGGCAATGGTGATGTTGGCTACCAAATTGCCCTTTTTGTACGTCATGAACGCGTGGTTTTTGCGCGCGAACTGCTGTACCACATTCCAACCCGCTGCCTGCAGTTTCTCGTGATAGAAACGGTTCATCTCGTCTACTTCGCCCGGAGTGCGAAAGATCACGTTGTGCGCATTGTTGGGGAGTTCATGCACCTGCTCGAGGCGCGCTCCCTGGTAAATAGGAACGTCGGCCGGAAAGTCCTGCGGCAGCTCCACGGGCGTTGGCGGTGGCGATGCCGCTGCCAACGCCTCGCTCTTCGGCGTAGGGGTTGCCGCAACCTGGGCGGGAGATGGACTCGCTGTCGTCACGCTACGAGCCCGTTCGCGAAAAGCCGTGGTTTCTTCGTTGGGTACAGGGGGCAAGGCACGTTCGCAGGTGCAAGAAGAGAAGCTCATGGCCAACAACCACACTGCCATCCACCGTCCACGCATGGGTACCATCGAGTGCGTTTCCTCCTCGCGGAAATGCCGCCAGTATAGCCCGCACGTTCAGGAAAAAAACTCGTTCGGCTCGCCCGGTCGAAGCTCGCCACGGAGCTGGCCAGTTTCTCCCGTTTGCGGCACATACACACCGCCAGGACTCCGTGAGGAAGCCATGATTGCGCGCGCGAAGGGCGGTCGTTAGCGTGCAACGCAATGCATGCACCACGTTTCTGCCAGTACTGTGGCGCCGAACGGGGACCGCAGGCTCGCTATTGCGTCCAGTGCGGCGCGCCGCTGGAGGCGGCGCCGAGTGGTAGCGGCAAGGCAGGGCGCCTGCCCAGAATGAGCCCCCAACTCGCCCCTTTGTTCGTGGCCGGTGTCGTGGTCGTGTCGATCGGCGCCGCGGTCGTTTCCGGACTCCTGTTCCCAGCGCCCAAAACGACGTTGAGCAACAAACCCACTGAAGCAGCGCCGCTGCCCCAAGACCACCCGCCGATCCGGATTCCAGAGGAAGTCAAGAAGGCAATCTCCGAATTGCGGGACAAAGCCAAAGCAGAGCCCGACAACCTCGATTTGTGGCGACAGGTAGCGCAAGCGCAGTACCGTGCGGGTTTATTAGAGCCCGAATATCTCGACGGAGCAGAAACCGCCTACCAACACATCTTGGCGAAGGCGCCAGAGGATCTGGATGCGCTCCGGGCTTTAGGAAACATTGCGTACGAGCGGCAGCAACCAGCAGTCGCGATCAGTTTTTACCAGCGCTACCTGGCAGTCAAACCAGAGGACCCCGAGGTTCGTACCGACTACGGCACGATGCTGCTGGCAAGTGGCAAGCAGGACGAGGCGGTTCAAACGTATCGAAGTGTGATCGAGAAAAACCCTGAATTCTTCCAAGCCCACTTCAACCTCGGAGTGGCGTATCACGGCATGGGCAAGGTCGAGGAAGCTCTCGCCGCCTTCCGGAAGGCACGGGACCTCGCCCCGGACCAAAGGATCCGCGAGCAAGTGGATCAGGTACTGGCTCGCGTACAAGGCGCGCCACAACCCGAGCAGGTACAAGCCGGAACGGGTCGCTCAGAGAACGAGGCCGGCACCTTCCGAGCCGCGGCAGAAAGCTTGTTCCGCCAAAATCCGGTGATGGGGAGTCGCGTGCAGCGCATTGACTGGCAGGGAGAGTTCGCCGCCCGCGTGTATCTGAAGGACTTCCCCATGGAGCAAATGGGAGACTCGATGCGCGCCCTGTTCCGGGAACGCATGATCGGCCGGTTGCGGGAACAAAAGTCGCGGTTCAAGGTAAGCGAGACTGTCCGCTTCGAGCTGGTGGACGCCCAAAGCGGACGGGTGATGGACACGCTTGCCGATCCGCCGAGCGGGAGCTGACGTGGACCGATGCCAAAGGGCGGTGGGCTAGAGGGGCTGACCGTACTCGCTTTTGAAAGCCGGCGCGCGCAAGAGCTTGCCAAGCTGATACAGCACTACGGCGGGCGAGCGCTTTCTGCACCGAGTATGCGCGAAGTGGCCACCGCGAGCAAAGAGGAGCTACGTTCCTACCTCGCCACGCTGGAGAGAGGAGGCATTGACGTAGTGGTGCTCCTCACCGGCGTCGGGGTTCGCTTTTTAGTCGCGCAGGTCGAGCCCGAATTGAGCGCCCGCGAAGTGGCCGCAGCGCTGCGGCACGCCGTTCTGGTGGCACGCGGCCCCAAGCCGGTCGCTGCCCTCCGTGGGCTCGGGCTCAGCCCGGACTATATCGTCCCGAGTCCCCACACCTGGCGCGAGTTGCTCGAACTCATGGAACGCGAACACCTACTGACTGGAAAAACGGTGGCAGTGCAAGAGTATGGAATTCCAAACCACGAGCTGTTGCGCGGCCTTGCAAGCAAAGGGGCTCGCGTGGTGCGTGTTCCCTTGTACCAGTGGGATCGTCCCAGCGACGTCGAAGCGCTACGTGCGGGGGTCGAAGCCGCGCTGAGCGGAAGGGTCGAAATCGTGATCTTCACCAGCGCCAACCAAGTCCACGCGGTGTTCGACTTTGTGCAAGAAGAACTGCCAGAACGTGCTCAGGCGTGGAACCGAGCCCTACGGAGCTCCGTGGTCGCTTCTGTGGGGCCTGTTTGCTCTTCCGCCTTACGGGCGCACGGGATCGAACCGGACTTAGAAGCCGACCCACCGAGAATGGGGCCATTGGTGCAACTCGTTGCCGAGCACGGCCGCCGACTGTGGGCCACGAAAAATCAGGCTTAGGCAGAGGCAGAGCGCCAAAAGGTTTGAGAAGCCCAGCAGCCCTTTACCGGCTCGCAAAAGGCGAGTAGCTGTAGAGGTACCTTGCCGTACAACGACACATTCTTGCGAGCCTGCCGGCGCGACCCGGTGCCCTACACGCCGGTCTGGCTCATGCGCCAAGCGGGCCGTTACATGCCCGAATACCGAGCCATTCGCGCGCGGCTAGGGTTTCTCGAACTTTGCCACGACCCGGCAGCGGCAGCGGAAGTGACGGTGACAGCAGCCGAGCGCCTCGAGGTAGACGCAGCGATTCTGTTTGCTGACATCCTTTTGGTGCTCGAGCCTCTCGGCCTGGGCCTTCAGTTCACTCCGGCGGACGGTCCTGTACTCACCCGGCCGGTGCGCACACCCGACGACGTCTCCCGCTTGCCAGATTTCGACCCCGCCGCGCTTTCGTTTGTATACGACGCGGTTCGTCTCGCACGCCGCGCCCTCCATATCCCGCTGATTGGCTTTGCCGGGGCTCCGTTCACCCTTGCCTCTTATGCAATCGAGGGCGGTGGGTCGCGCACGTACATCCACACCAAAAACCTCATGCACCGATACCCGGAAGCTTGGCATGCTTTAATGGAAAAACTCGTCAACGCAGTGGCCGCGTACCTCCGCGAGCAAATTGCAGCAGGGGCACAAGCCGTGCAGGTGTTCGATAGCTGGGTGGGCTGCCTCACGCCGTGGGACTATCGGCGCTTCGTGCTCCCGCACATGCGGGATTTGTTCGCGGCATTACCGGAGGGAGTGCCGGCCATTCACTTCGGCACTGGCACCAGCGGCCTTCTCGAATCCATGCGCGCTGCAGGCGGAAGTGTGATTGGCGTGGACTGGCGCATCGACTTAGCCGTGGCTTGGCAGAGGATAGGCTACGACCGGGCTATCCAAGGCAACTTGGATCCGGTTGTGCTTCTGGCGGACCGAGACAGTATCCGCGACCACGTTCACGAGATTCTGCGCCAAGCTGCGGGCCGCCACGGACACATTTTTAATCTGGGACACGGGATTTTGCCCGTCACACCGGTGGATCACGTCCGCTATCTCGTCGACCTTGTGCACAACGTGAGCGCTGCCAATGCCAGACGAGTAAGATAAACAGAGCTGCGACATCCTATGTCATACGACGCCGTTTTGTTGATCGCTTTCGGCGGCCCCACAACGCCCAAGGAAGTTCGCCCGTTCCTCGAGAGCGTGGCGCGCGGCCGGAACATACCGCCCGAACGACTGGCGCAAGTAGAGCAAAACTACGCGCAGATCGGCGGACGCTCTCCGCTGCTCGAGCTCACGCAAAAGCAAGCTCACCGATTACGCTGGGAGCTCGCCTCGAGGGATTTGCCGCTCCCCGTGTATATTGGCATGCGCAACTGGTTCCCGTGGATCTCCGACACCTTACGGCAGATGTGGCAGGATGGCGTGCGGCGCGCGGTGGGAGTGATTCTCTCGCCGTTGCGCAGCACTGCGAGTTGGGATCGCTACATGGCGGACGTGCAAGCGGCAGGCCAGCAGTTGGAGGGGAGCTGCCCAGAGGTCGAGTACGTTCCTCCATGGTCCACCCAACCAGGGTTCACCGACGCGGTCGCCTGCCGCGTCGCGCAAGCCTTGCTGACCATTGCCCACGAACGGTGGGAACGCACGGAACTGGTTTTTACAGCACACTCTCTCCCACTCGAAATGGCGGCAGACGCTCCTTATGAACGCGAGTTGCTGGACGTGGCACGAACAGTGGCGACCCGCCTCGGTCACGCGCGCTTTCACCTCGCCTACCAAAGCCGGAGCGGAAATCCACAAGAGCCCTGGCTCGAGCCGGACATCAACGCGCTCTTGCCCGCCCTTGCCCAGCAAGGGAGCACCGATGTGGTGGTTGCGCCAGTAGGATTCGTTTGTGACAACGTCGAGGTGTTGTACGACCTCGACATTGTCGCTCGCCGAACCGCAGCGGAGGTCGGAGTGAACTTCGTTCGAGCGCAGACCGTGAACGACCATCCCGCGTTTATCGGGATGCTCGCCGATCTGGTCTGCGAGGCGTTCCACGCCGTTGCAGAGCGGGAGTGATGACCGAGGCCCGTTTGCGAGTCGCCATCGTCGGGGGAGGGATCGCTGGGCTTGCCGCCGCCTACCGGCTGGAAAGGTTGTGCCAAGCACACGGGCGAGACGTCGAAGTGCAACTCTTCGAAAGGCAACAGCGACTGGGCGGCGCCATTCGCTCGGAGGAGCATGATGGATTTTTGGTCGAGGCGGGGCCGGATTCTTTCCTCACCGCCAAACCATGGGCGCTCGAGCTCGCTAGCGAACTGGGCCTCCAGTCACGCATCGTTCACACCCAGGAAAGGTTCCGGCGTACGTTCGTGGCGCAAGATGGCAAATTGCACCCGCTGCCCGCGGGCTTTCTCTTGCTGGCCCCGACAGCGTTCGGCCCACTGCTCGGCAGTCGTTTATTCACCCTCGCCGGGAAGGCGCGCATGGCTCTCGAACTCTTTTTACCTCGCGCGCAGAGACAACCAGACGAGAGTCTGGCCTCTTTCGTAACCCGCAGGTTTGGCCGCGAAGCCCTCGAGCGCGTGGCGCAACCGTTGATCGGTGGCATCTATCTGGCCAAGGCTGAGGAGCTCAGTCTCGCCGCAACCATGCCTCGGTTCTTAGAAATGGAGCAGGAGCACCGCAGTGTGATTCTCGCCATGCGACGAGAAGCCCAACGCACTGGCCCACGCCAGAGCGGAGCGCGCTGGAATCTGTTTGCGAGTTTCGACCGCGGCCTACAGGTACTGGTGGATGCCTTGGCGCAGTCGCTGCGGCGCACCCGGATTACCCTCGGAATCGGGATCCGTCGCCTCGAGCGCGGGAAAGGCTGGCGCGTGGTTTTGGATGACGGGAGCTGCCTCCTCGCCGACGCGGTGATCTTGGCCACGCCGGCCCGGAGAGCAGGGGTGTTGTTGGACGACTCCTGCTCACGGCTGCGCGCCGAGCTCGCTGGGATCGAGACCACTCCCTCCCTCACCATCTCTTTGGCATTCCCATCGGAACAGGTCGGGAAGATGCCGGAGACCTTTGGTTTCGTCGTGCCGCGTACCGAGAAGCAGCACTTGTGGGCCTGCACCATTTCCAGTCGGAAGTACCCGGGTCGCGCACCGTCCGGTAAGGTTCTTTTTCGGGCCTTTTATGGGGGCGCGGATCAAGAAGAGCTGTTGGGGCGCGAGGACGCCGAACTGATCCAGCTTGCCATCAGTGAGATTGGCACATGGATCCCGCTGAGCGGAACGCCAGAGCTCGCGATCGTGCGCCGGTACCCGATTGGCTTGCCGCTGTACCGAGTGGGCCATCTGCAAAGAGTGCAACGCATTCGCGATGCTGTAGCCGCCGTCCCGGGGCTCGCGCTGGCCGGAAATTCATACGAGGGTGTGGGCATCCCGGATTGCGTTCGTTCCGGGCAGCAAGCGGTGGAGAAGATCTGGAACGAACTCAGGCAGAACGAGCAAGCTGTTCACCCGCACCAGGCGGCCGGGTTTCGGTGAGCACGTCGAGCAGGTCGCAAGACCGGCCGGAGAATCGCGTTCCAGTTCCCAGCCGTTCACCGGCTTCCGCACCCCACCGGGGCGACGCACACGAGTCTTTGTTCGGAGGGGGAAAGAACCGCAGTGCTTAAGACGAAGCGAAAACCAAGCAGCCCCTCACAACCTCAGCCGTCGACAGTTTTTGCGTCGCTTGGTATAGCCGCGAGGGATTCCGTGAATACAACGCGAGGTGAACCGCATGGCAAGCTGGCTCAAAGTTCCTGCCGGAGAAAAGATTCGCTGCGTCGCTGGCAAGTTAGAGGTGCCGGACCAACCGATCGTTCCATTTATCGAAGGAGATGGCACTGGCCCTGACATTTGGCGGGCAAGTCAAAAGGTATTCGATGCGGCGGTGGCGAAAGCGTATGGAGGGAAGCGGAAAATCGCTTGGATGGAGGTGCTGGCAGGAGAAAAATCGTTCAATCAGCTCGGCACCTGGCTGCCGGACGAAACCGTACAAGCGTTCCAGGATTACGTGGTTGGAATCAAAGGGCCGCTTACCACCCCTGTGGGTGGAGGGATTCGGTCGCTCAACGTGACGCTGCGGCAATTGCTAGACCTGTACGTGTGCTTGCGCCCGGTCCGGTATTTCCCCGGCGTACCCAGCCCAGTCAAACACCCCGAGCTGGTGGACATGGTGATCTTCCGGGAAAACACAGAAGACATTTACGCCGGGATTGAGTGGCCAGCCGGCTCAGCCGAAGTGAAAAAGGTCATCCAGTTTTTGCAGGAAGAGATGGGGGTGCGGAAAATCCGCTTCCCGGAAACCAGCGCGATCGGCGTCAAGCCAGTGTCTCGCGAAGGGACAGAACGGCTGGTTCGGGCCGCGATCGAATACGCCCTGCGTTACCGGCGGCGTAGCGTGACCTTCGTGCACAAAGGCAACATTATGAAGTTCACGGAGGGGGCCTTTCGTGATTGGGGGTATGCTTTGGCGAAAAGAGAATTTCGTGATCGCATCGTTACCGAGCGGGAGAGCTGGATTCTCGCCAACAAGGAACAAAATCCTAATCTCAGCATCGAGGAAAACGCGCGCGCCATTGATCCTGGTTACGACATGATGACGGCAGAACAGCAGGCGAAGGTTCGCGCCGAAGTCGAGGCAGCGCTCGCGCTATGGGCTAGCCACGGCAATGGCAAGTGGAAGGAAAAGCTCCTCATTCGCGACAGCATTGCCGACATCACCCTGCAGCAAGTGCTCACGCGCCCGCGGGATTTCGATGTGATCGCCACACTGAATCTGAACGGGGACTACTTGTCGGACGCCCTTGCCGCGCAAGTCGGAGGGATTGGAATCGCCCCGGGGGGCAACATCAATTACGTCACGGGGCACGCAATCTTCGAGGCGACGCACGGTACCGCACCGAAATATGCGAACCTCGACATGGTAAATCCCGGGTCCGTGATCCTTTCTGGGGAGATGATGTTCCGCCATCTCGGTTGGAACGAAGCCGCCGACCTTATCATCCGAGGCATGGAAGGAGCGATTGCGGCCAAGACCGTGACCTACGACTTCCACCGCCTGATGGAGGGGGCAACCAAGGTGAAGTGCTCGGAATTCGGTGAAGCGGTGATCCGGCACATGTAACCGCGAGTCCGAGACTTCGCGGGCCCGCACCAGCAACGATCCTGGGCTTGCCCGTACTTGCCCGTTCAAAGCCGCAAGACTGCTCGAGCCGAGCCTTGCGCATCTCCACCCGGAGCGAAGCACTGCCCGCTCGGGCTGTGCTCGATGCTCCCGGGTTGAGGGGTGATGTACTTCGCGGCCACGGCAGTGATGCGAGTGGGGCAACGGGAGCAATCCATTCTTCGCCACCTCCCGCGGCCAAGTCGTAGGGCGAGACCTGAGAGGGGAGCGCTCCCGAGCTACCGGAGATACGGTCAACCGCGGTGCACACAAACGGCTACGCTCGTCCCCAGGCCGCCGGTTCCGTACCCTCATCAGCCAGTTCTTCCGCGCGGGGGCAGGGCGAACACCGAGGGCACGGAGATCGAGTCCCGATGCTGCGTAGCGCCATGAGGCTACGCGGTCATTCGGGCTACTGCCTCGGTCGCTGGCTCTTCGACGACCCGGGTATGCGGCGGCAACACGCGCGCTCGATCGCGGGTTGACCGCCAGCACGCAAAGCACAAATCATGTCGCGGGTCGTACCGAACGCGATCCCTGTAGCGGTACTTTGCCGGCCTCTCGCCGCAAAGGCGGCACGTCTTCCGGTCCTTCCTTTGCTTTTTTCCGCGGCTTGTTCGCCCCATTGGGAAGGAAGACTACCTGTGCGGCGGCGGGCGGTGCAAGCCCTCTGCAATGCGAGGATACAAATGCCAACATTGGGGGCTTCTCGTGCAAGAAGCCCCCGGTTCCTACCCATTCCTTGACAGGAGAGTTCTCAGGGCTCCTGGACGAAGTATTGGCCCATCAAGATGAACATCTCGTCTTCCGTGGTGACCCCTCCTGTGAGTGGGCAGGCATCGCACAGACCATCACCCGCGCCTTCGGCGGAATCACAGGAAGCATTCCGCTGCCGGTCGTTGTTGCCAGAACAGGGGGAGCCCACTTTCCCTCGCACGCAGTGGGTGGGCGCCTGGCACGGCCCACCGATCCCAGGGATCGGAACTGGGGGTGTAGGTGAGGTTGACTTACGCTTGACCTCGGCTGGGTCAGTGAAACCATTGTCGTAAAGCGCGCAATACGTAAACGTCCGCTCCGAGGCTGTTCTTGCATCGTATTTCCGTGGCGGGTCGAAGCGCAGCACCACCGGGTCATTATAAATGAGGCTCACATACAGTAGGCTGTCATTCGGATCCCGTTCCAAGGGAGCGGGCACTCCATTGAGTGCGGCCTTCACGCCGCGAACGATCTCTTCAACCGTAACGCTTCCGTTGTCGTCAACATCGGCATCCACGCAGCGACCGATCTCGCGGCTCTCGAGGGCGATATTCACGGCCCGGACGAGCTCATCAACCGTGACGGTATTGTCTTCGTCACAGTCACCGCTTCTCACTCGCTTGAAGGCCTTGCACGGGTAGCCAGCACACACATCCGGGCTGGTGAAGTCGTAGCCCAGGGGCTCACACGCCTGGCCCCGCGCCGGGTGTCCTTCGGGGGCCTGGCACTCGAATTTGCCCTCGAAGGTTCGCCATCGCTTCATGCGTTTATGCGCATGAGAACTCAACTCGAACAAACGCGAGAAGCGAGGGAGCTCGTAGTGGCTACACACCTCTTTCGTTTGGAAGGGGGGTACCGACGTCATCTTGAAGATCGTGCGGGTATCGAAAATTTGCAGTGCTGGCGTGATTTGCCGCTCGGGCGGGGCGAATTCAAAATTGAGCCAGGCCTCCAGTTTCCCAGGCTGGTCGGTCAAATTGAACGCATGAGAATTCCAAATGACCATGCCGCGAATGGGGATTTCGCGGTACACACCTGGAGGAAAATTGAACTCGGAGGCCGTTTCTTGAGTTCCCGTAAAGCCCGCAGTGGCGAGTCCCAAATCGGCATCCTGAGGGCCAAAGCCGATGCACGCAACACTGTTCACCGGGGTGGTCGAACAAATGCCCTCGCCGCAGAACGCCAGGTCCGTAGGCCGGCAAGGCTGGCCATCGCGCTCCCCTCCCCGGCAGAAGAACTGGCCCCACGCAGGGTCGTCTGGCGAGGCGTTGCCAGCGTAAAGGCTGACGATCAGGTGATGGCTGAGCGGATCCTGGCGGATCTCGTTGCGCCAGTAGCGGAGAGTGTTGCCATCTGGCCCGCGGAATTCTGGCGGTACCTGATCACTGACGTCGTAGTAGCTGGCGAAACAAGTCTCGCGCTCGGAGTGAGGAGCCAAAACGTACCGGGGCATGCGCAACTGGATACCGGTCCCCGCCGGTGGCGGATCGAGCGGTTTGATCGCGATCGGCTCCGGCGGCGGCAAGCAAGCGTCCAACAATTCCGCGGTGCCGGCGACCACGCCCGTGGCTGGCGCACCTGCCTCGATCCATCGGCGCAGAGCCTCGAGCTGATCCAAGCTCAGTGCGGGCAACGGATCGAGTGGCATCGGCCGCAACGGGGCTCGGTACTGGCCAGGCAAGGTCTTGGCAGCCACGTTGGTGAACAACAGGCTGAGATCACGACGCCCTGGCACGACCCGTTTCGCACCAGGCACCGTGGTCGCGTCCACGTCCACCAGTTGCGCGTACGACTGACCTTCACGGAGGTCGAGCCCACCGGCACGGGCTTCGCCGTGGCAGACTTGGTTCGTGCACCCTGAGTTTTCGAAAATCGCCTTTTGGATGAGCTCAAACGTGCTCGAAAACGAGCCGTTGTCGCAAGATTCCGCCGAGGCTCTGGCGGTGAGACCCGCTAACCCCAACGCGCAACAGCTAAGCACCAAGAACAAGCCCCGGTATCCCTTTCCCATACGTGTCCACCTCTAAGAGCCGTTTTATCTATCGGACCAGATACGCTCATACCTGCGTGCCATTTTTGCCGCAATCGAGAACCTTCCCGGAAGTGAAAAAACTTCGCGGACTGGTAACAAACCACGCGTCAACGGTCGGATTTCGCCACCACCTCGCTGGGCAGTGCCTGCGACTGGACACGAATCCCGCTCCCGAGTAGGCAGCCTGAGGTTATGAGCGAATGCATCTTTTGCCGAATCATCCGCGGTGAGGCTCCAGCACACTTCGTCTATAAAGATCGCGACACCGTTGCCTTTCTCGACATTTACCCGGTCAGCGAAGGGCACACTTTAGTGGTGACCCGCAATCATCATGAGAACCTGTTCTCAGCCTCGGAGGAAGAATTGGCGGCAGTAGCTCGCGCGGCAAAACGTGTCGCGCACGCGCTACGGGAGGTATTGCGCCCCGAGGGTTTGATGGTCTTCCAGCTCAACGGAGCAGCCGCCGGGCAAACGGTCTTCCACTATCACATGCATCTCATGCCACGAGCCACCGGCGAACCCGTTCGGCTGCACTCACGGATCCTGGGCAAGCCCGAGCACCTCGCCGACCTAGCGGCAAGGCTCCGTGCCCGCTTGCCGCCCAGCGATTTCTAATGCTCACTGTTGTCGAGGTTCCTTGGCAAAGGCCTCTGCGGATTCTCAGCCTCGAACAGCCGGCCCCGCGGGCCGAGAGGCTGGACGCGCTCCCGGTCGAGGGCCTCGCGAATGTACGGGAGAGCGGCCTGAGCGAGATTCAACCCGGGATCGAGCCGCTTACCCAAGCCTTCTGCAGTTACCAACGCCAGATTGACCATCGTCATGTGAGCGCGCGCTTGGATCCGGTGGCGGCGGAGAACGTCGAAGATCCGGCCGATGTCCAAGCTTACCTCGGCGGCCCCTAACTGCTTGTGGCGCAAATCTTCCACCAGGGCGATCACCTCGGCCTCGTATGCCGAATAGTCGGGGACTGCCTGATACGGTGCGTTCTCGTAAAAAAGCCTCGCAACCGTCGCTCCGTCTCCAGTGGCGAAGGCAAGAAGCGTACGCGCGGTCATCAGGCGGTCGGCGTCACTGAGTTCGCCGACCAACCCCAGATCGAAAAGGGCAATGCGATGGGGAGGGAGGAAGCGGAGGTTGCCAGGGTGCAAGTCGGCGTGAATGAACCCATGTTCAAAAACCATCCGGGCTACGCAACGGACCCCAGCCGAAACCAGGCGGCGCCGGTCGAACTGCACTTCGTCTAGTGCCTCCTCCCGCGCACCTTCGACAAATTCCATCGTTAGTACTCGGTCCGAGCAAGCTTCCGGAATTAAGGCTGGGAAAACGATGTCAGGATCACCGGCAAAATTCTCCCGAAACCTGCGGTTGTTTTCAGCTTCCCGCAGCAGGTGGGCTTGCTCTTCGACCGCCGCGCAGAACCGTTCCATGGCACGGTGCAACGAGACCAAGCGAAGCGAAGGAACGAAGCGTTCGGCCGCCCGCGCAAGAGTCAAGAGAACCGCGCGGTCGAGTTCGATCTTTTCCAGCACATCCGGGCGGCGCACTTTGACAGCAACGACTGCGCCGGTCTGCCGCCAGATCGCTCGATGCACCTGAGCCACCGAGGCTGCGGCCACTGGTTCTTCGTGGAATTGGCTAAAAAGCTCGTGCAGTGGTTTCCCAAAGTCTTCTTCAATGATCTGGCGCACCTGGGGGAAGGGAAATGGAGGAACGCGATCCTGCAGTGCAGCCAACTCGGCTGCAAACTCTGCGGGGATGATGTCGCGGCGCGCGGAGACAATCTGGCCGATCTTAATGAACGTTGCGCCCAGGCGAGTACAATGTCGGACGACTGCACGCCCGAAAGCACGCCAAAAGAGGGGCGGGTCGCGGCGTGCGCGCAACAGTTGCAGCGGTACGGAGGCGCCCAGGCACAATCCAGCCCAGGTGACTTGAGCCAGCCGAAGCACCGCAGCGAGCATCGGAACGGGGATTCGGCGGCCCGCTTGTAGCGTCTGCTGGTGTTCACCCACGTAGAGACCGTGCAAACCTCTCGCCCTGGTTGGCCCGCAGAAGTACAGCCGGCGCTCGCGGAGAGTCAGGTCCGCGCGCGCCCCACTCAGCCGCGCAGGATTGCCAGGAGTCTCTCACCCACCTCTTCCGGTTTGCCTGCGGCGCTCACCTTGCAAAACAGGGGCGCTCCGGGACCGTTTGTCGCGGACCACTCCCGGTAAAATGCGACGACCGGCTCTGTTTGTTGGCGATAGACGCGCAGCCGGGTTCGTACCGCCTCTTCTCGATCGTCCTCGCGCTGGACCAAATCCTCACCGGTCTCATCGTCCTTGCCCGCAACTTTCGGAGGTTGAAACACCACATGGTAGACGCGGCCCGAAGCTGGGTGCACGCGCCTGCCGCTCAAGCGAAGCACTGCTTCTTGTTCGTCCAGTTCTAGCTCGATGACGTAGTCGAGCCCTACACCAGCGGCCCGCAAGGCTTGAGCCTGCACAGCGGTGCGCGGGAAGCCGTCCAAAATAAACCCCTGCTGGCAATCTGCCTGCTGTAAGCGATCCCGAACGAGGGCGATGACCACGTCATCCGGCACCATCTCTCCCTTCTCCATGTATGACCGGGCCTGCTGCCCGAGTGAGCTGTTTTCCCGGACAGCGGCGCGAAGCAATTCCCCGGTAGAGATCCATGGGATCCCAAACTCTTGCGCTAGGCGCGTTGCTTGCGTGCTCTTTCCTGCCCCGGGCGGAGCGATGAGCACGATTCGGCGGTCGCGTGTTTCCATGTAGACTCCCTCACGAGCAATGTTCTGTAACGTGCAACATGGGAGCATTCGGCCTCCGCGCGAAAGCCGGTCCTGTCACCCACAAGAAGCATCGTTTCGTTTTTTCCCGGCGATAAGTCAACGTGCGGGGCGCAGGGCAGATCAAAGCCCGAGGTGTCCCTCCAGCTCAGGATTGAGCAAAGCGCGCAATTCGGTGACAACCCGGGCTGCCTCCTCGTGCGAGCGGCCGAGCAGGAGCAAGGCTTGGTTCCCCAAAGCAAGCCCGGCTGCCAAATTTTCGGGAAAAACCGCAGTTGCTCCGGCCCTCGCAAGCTGCGCCAAATCCGCTTCATCGGCGGCGCTCACCAGCGTTTGAATCGCGGGATTTACCTGCCGCGCGTGGTGTAGGATACGTTCAATCAGCCTTCCGTAACTAAAGGTGGCCACCAGGAGGCGGGCGCGGCTGAGGCCCGCCGCATCGAGCAAACGCAAGCGTCCCGCATCGGCCAAGACCACACGGTACCCCTGGTGCTTGGCAACCTGGAAGCTTGCTGGGTCATTCTCAAACGCGATGTACGGCACACCTGCGGCTTCCAGCACCGCAGCGACTTGCCTACCGACCCGCCCGCACCCGAGCAGCAGCACGTGCCCTTGCAGCGCTTCGCTTTCGCGCGTAAGCCAAGCTTCCTGCTCCGCTTCTGTGCCAGTGCGGCGAGCAGAAAACAGGCCGTGCACGAGTGATTCATTCCTTGCGATCAGCAATGGCGCTAGTGCCATGCTCAATACCATGGCACCCAACAGAGGCTGCGCGGTTTGCAGCTCGATCATGCGAGCATGGGTAGCCTACGTCAACAAAAGCAAGCCAAACTCGCCGCTATGTGCGAGGATCACTGCGGTGCGGAGTGCCATCGCCCTCGTCCAACCGAGCAGAAGGCCGAGCAACACCAGCAACGCCACTTTCCCCAGCACTAAGAACGAACACGTAACCAATAAAACCGGCCAATGCGCGAGGATGACTGCGGAGTCAATGGTCATCCCCACGGTCACAAAAAACAGGCCGAGCAGAGTCTCGCGGAACGGCCGCAAATCGTCCTGGATCTGAAAGCGAAAGTCGCTCTCCCCGAGGATCATTCCGACCAGGAAAGCGCCCAACAAAGGGGGTACGCCTACGGCATGCAGTCCAAAGCCGCTGCCCAGCGCCAATAAAATCGTGGTGAGAAGCAGCAGCTCATTCGATCGAGTTCGCGCGACAAATCCCAGAAGGCGGTGCAAAACCGGGCGACCGAACAAGCCGATGACCAGAAAACTCACCGTCGTCCATCCCAGCGCAGCAACTAACGAGTTTCCCTCCGGACTGCCCGTCGCAGCCCGTGCACCAACGAGGGTCAAAAACGGTAGGGTGGCCAACTCTTGGAACAGAAGAATCCCGACCGCAGCTCGCCCGTGGTGGGTAAACAACTCGCCTTGGTCGGCCAACTGTTTTGCAACCAGTGCAGTGGAGGACATGCTGGGGGCGCCACCGATCACCAGCGCTGCTTCTAACTCGAGTCCGGCAAGGAACGCGCCGGCTGCAGCCACTGCAGTGGTCAGTGTTACCTGCAGCCCGCCCGCGAGGAGCACGGTGCGCCGAGCGCTCCGTAGACTGGCCAAGGAAAACTCGAGCCCAATCGTGAAGAGCAAGAACAAGACACCGAGCCAAGCCAGAAATGCTACCCCCGGCGTATCCCCCACAAGCCCGGCACCGTGCGGGCCGACAACAGCGCCAGCCAGCAAGTACCCGAGGATCACGGGAACGCGGAAGCGAGCACACACCAGCACTCCCAGGGCGCTCGAGGCCACCAGGATAAACGCTTCGGCAGCCAAACTCTCTGGTATGCGCCCTGATGCTTCCTGCGACCGGTAGTTTACGCCTGTCCGGTAAACAAAAGGATACGGATACGCTGCTGGATTTTGGCGACCGCCTCGCGCACTCTCGCCACGTCCAGCCGCAATATCTGGGCAACCTCGCTCTCATCGAATCCCTGAGCGAAGTACAGTTCGAAGACGTCTTTCTCCAACCGCGGCCACTCCTGAATGGCCTTTTGCAGGCTTTGCAGCAGTTCTCGACGTTGCAACTCTTCCTCTGGCGAGGGAGCACTGGGATCAGGGACGAGTTCCCGCAGCTCGGTGAGAACTGGCTCATATTCGCGGACAATGATGTCCAGCGGTTGCTCCGCATCGAATCCCGCCGTCAGGTCTTCCTCGTCGGGCCGCTTCACGTCAGTATCTACCGATACCCGCTCCTGGGCGGCGCGGCGAAATTCTCGGCGCCTGCGCTCCCACTCTTCGTGGATGAGGCGAAAAAACCACACCAGCCACCCGGTGTCAGCGGGCTTCCGCCGCCAGTCCCGCAGAACCTTCCGGACCACCTCGTCGACTACCCCGCGCGCGTCCACAGCATGCGGGGGAATTTCGCCACTCCATTCATCGTGCCGAATGTGCCGCTGCACATGCTCGAGCATGCGCCTGTAGTGTCGTTTCAGGAAGTCAACCACCACAGCCAAGCGATCTTGCGGCCCTTCGCTTTCAGGAAGCGGCTCGCTGGCAAACCCGGTGGCTTTGAGCACATGCAGGCGCTCGCGTCGCTCCTTGCGCTTCCACTCCTCCTCACGTCGCTGGTGCGCCTTGAGTTTGTCGATCTCACGGGCCAAGGCTTTAAACGCTTTGTCGAGCGCAAGAATCGGCTCGTGCGCAGTTTTTTCCGTATGCAAAATGTGGCGTGGTAGACGTAGGGTGAGGGTAGCAGTGAACAAATCGCGGTGCGGATTCTTTTCCAACAGCACGTGCAAGTGGACTCCGTCGGGTGGGTAATGACGCAGTAGCTTGCCGAGCGCTTGTACCCGCCGGGAAAGTTGCTTGCGTAACAGTGGGTGACCGATCAGGTTTCGGGTCACCAGGTTCCAGGAAAACTGAGTCAGCTCCTTGGCTTCCTCTGCCATGAGTTTCTCTCCTTTGCCTCAGCCGGATTGTTGCGCTTGTAGGGACAGACCGGCCTGAGCGAAACCATCCAGGGCAAACTGGACTGCTACGGCCGCCAACAAAAGTCCCATCAAGCGGCTGGTCAGTTTTAACGCCACTGGACTCAAACGGTGCGTGCCCCGAATCGCGAGCAAGAAAATCGCGTAACTTGCAGCACTCACCGAAGCAATTGCAGTCAGCAGTACGGCTTTGTGGAAAACCGTACTGGCTTGATTGGCCAGGATCAGAGTCATGGAAATCGCGCCTGGCCCGGCCATCATCGGCACCGCCAGCGGGCTAATCGCAATCTCCTGCTTGGCTGCGCCAGCCAAGACCTCTTCGTTGGTTTCCTGTGCTTCGGAGCGGCGCCCGTGCAGCATATCCAGCGCGATGCGCAAAAGCAGAAGGCTCCCAGCAAGCTGAAACGCAGCGGGCGTGATCCGCAAGTAACGGAGGATCCAGTCTCCCAGGAGAGCAAACGCCAGCAGGACACCTGCGGTTACAGTGCAGGCGAGCCGCGCGGTGCGGCGGCGCACCGCTGGCGGGTCATCCGGCGTCATTGCCAGAAACGCCGGCACCACGGCGATGGGGTCGACAATCACGAACAAGGTGCTCAGCGCGAGCACCGCATATTCCACGACTCCGTTCACCACTCTCGCTTTTGACCTCGTTTTCTCGCCGAGAGCGCTGGCGCGCTTGGCTCAACGAAGTAAGACATCCGACCTCGCGGCGCGGTCGGCGCGGCGCGGCTCGGGAGAAAACTCCACGGCGGGGGCTCTACGCACCGGCTGCGGATACAATTCCATCAGCTCCAGGATCACAGCGGGCATATCCTGCCGCACCGGCAGGCCGAGTTCTCGAGCTTTTTCGAGGGTAATCGGGAAGTCATGGGTCCAGGTTCCGGTCGAAAGGATCTCGCCCAGCTCCGAAGCGCGCTCAGCAGTCTGAGTACGCGTAAGCAACTCCGTGACGCTGTCGCGCACCTGCCGAATCGCCTTCTCCGCCACATCCGCGAGGATCAGCGTCTGATCGTCAACCTCAGCAACCGGCTTCTCTCGAACCACCTTGAGGAGCGAGGCAGCCGGGTATTGCCCCAGTTGCGGGTCCACAGGGCCCAGAACCGCGTGTGGCGACATCACGATTTCATCCGCGCCCAAGGCGATGAGTGTACCTCCCGACATCGCGTAATGGGGAACAAACACGGTGACCTTGCCCTTGTGGTGCCGGAGCGCGCGGGCAATCTGCAAGGACGCAAGCACCAACCCTCCGGGAGTGTGCAGCACAATGTCCAGGGGAACTTCCGGGTCGGTCAGTTCGCAAGCTCGCATAACCGCCTCGGCGTCTTCGATGTCGATGTACCTCATCACCGGAAAGCCGAGCAGGCTCATGGTTTCCTGGCGATGGACCAGCAAGATGACTCGGGACCCGCGTTCTCGCTCGATGCGTGCCAGCAAGCGCTGGCGGGATGCTTCCAGCAGCCGCTGGCGCAACACAGGCTGGAGCGCAGAAACGATAAAGAAGACCCAAAAAACATCGCTAAAGCTCATGGTGACGCAATCCTCCCCTGCAGCACGGGTCGACACCCTGCAAGCCTGCGCGGAAGTCTCTCTCCGTGCAGCTCGAACTGTAAACTCGCCCGACCTGCAGGGAGGCGCTCCGACTTCAGACAGCGCGGATGGGGACGCGCGTAGCAGGGGTCTGCTTGGGCAGCTCGATCACCAGTTGTCCGCTTCGATAGCGCGCAGACGCCTCATCCGCTCGCACAGGCACCGGCAACGCGAGGTGGCGCACGAAAGCACCGTACCAGCGCTCAGAGTAGAAGTATCCATCGGCCCGGCTTTCCTGTTCTCTCCTTTTCTCCCCCCGAAGGACCAGCGTATCGCCGAGTAATTCGATCCGAATGTCCTCCGGTTCGAGACCTGGAATATCCGCTCTCACCACCAAGCGATCCGGGTAGTCCTCTAGGTCAATCGTAGGCCAGCCCCAGACATCCTTCCTAGTGATCTGCACTGGCCCGGGCGAGGTAGAGTGTTCCACGTAGCGCTGAAACCACCGCCGTAACGCTCCCTCCACTCCAGTGCGCAGATCTTTGAGCTTTTGCACCCACTGTGCGGGCAACCATCCGTTCACCGCGTACCCCCTGTTTCCAGCATGCAGGAAGGCAGAGAGCCCCCCTGCATGCTGAATCTTACGAAACTTTAACCTCGATCTGTCGCGGCCGAGCTTTCTGGGATTTCGGCAAGTGCAAGGTCAGCACGCCGTTTTTAAAATCCGCGCTGATCTTTTCCTGATCGATCGCCTCGCTCAACTCGAACTGGCGGAAGTAATTGGGGAGCTCAAACTCTTCCCACAACACTTCGCCGGGGGCCGGATATTTGCTCAGCGCCCGGATGGTGAGCACATCTTCCTCCACTCGGACATCGAGTTCATCTTTGCCTACGCCAGGTAAGTCCGCGAGGAGCACCAACTCCTCTGGCGTCTCGTAAATGTCCACTGCGGGAGCCACATAACGATCCTCCGCACGCGTAGCCTCTCGCGTCCTTCCCGGTGCTTGTGCTGCAGTTGCAGATACCGCTTTCTCTGCCATGGTGATTTCCTCCTCTCGATGGGTCGGTTGCTTCCTCAGCCTACCTGAACGGTGATTTCCTTGGGCTTGGCCTGAGCAGCCTTGGGCAAGGTGACGGTCAAAATTCCGTTTCGATACTCAGCCCTGGCTTTGCTCTCGTCCACTTCAGCCGGAAGCTCGATGCGGCGAGAAAACTTGCCCGCCGGGCGCTCCTGACGGTGGACTGCCTCGAACTTCCCCGTCCCCTGAGGCGCCCGCTCGCCCGAAACAGTGAGACTATTGCGTAGTACGCTTAAATTGATGGAATGCGGTTCCAAGCCAGGCGCGAGCAAGCTTACATAGAAATTGTCCTTGTCTTCATAAACGTTGACCGGGGGAAATCCTCGCTCGCCCCGTGCCGGCCATAGGCTCGTGCGCAATAAAGACGGGAAACGAAACCCCGCGCTTTCGAAGGCACGATCGATTTCGCGCCGCAGCGCTTCCATCTCCTGCCACGGATCCCATCGGGCCATATCAATCCCTCCTTTGCTCATCGTTTTTGCCTCGCGTTTCTTGGCGCGACGACGCAAGGGAAGTAAGCACCTTCCGTTCCACGTCAAGCGCTCCGTCGCACCGGCACTACACCGAGCGACTGTTCCAACCTGCACGAATCGGGGTTTGGCCCGGTCTGCGCGGTGCAGCTCCAAAAAGCTAGGCTGCAACCCCGCCTCCGTCTTTGCTGGGCAGGGGATGTTCTCGTGTCAATTCCCCAAAGTTGCGGGCAGGTACGCGCTCACGCGCGTACCGTGGCCCAGTTCGCTCTCGATGCGCAGGGCACCCCCGTGAAGCTGTAGCAAGTGCTTGACAATGGCGAGGCCAAGTCCGGTCCCGCCGCTGGCGCGGGAGCGGGCTCGATCCACTCGGTAAAAGCGCTCGGTGATTCTCGGCAAGTCGCGGCTCGGAATTCCTTCCCCACGATCTTCGACCAGGATCTCCACCCAGCGGCCAACCGGGGTTGTGGCAAGTAAATGAGTACCAGCAGCCTCGCTGACCTCCCGGATTCGAACGGTGACAGTCGCCCCCTGCGGGGAATATTTAATGGCGTTATCCAGCAGATTGACCAAGATTTGCTGAACCCGATCCGGGTCTGCGAGCATCGTGGGAGAGGGCGAAGGGCAGTCAACCACCACGTGCACTTCTCGCGAGCGAGCCAAAGCGCTCACAGCCTCCACTGCGTCTGCCACCGCGGCTCCGCTTTCACACGGCCCGATCTCGAGCCGGGTACGCCCAAGCTCAAGGTTCGATAACGTCAGCAGATCTTCAGCCAAGCGGGCCAGTTGACGGGCATGCCGAGCAATCACCTCGACGAATCGGCGCGCTGAATCCGGCCGCTCTAATGCACCTTCCAATAAGGTTTCGGCATATCCTTGAATCGCCGCCAAGGGTGTCCGGAGTTCATGGGACACATTGGCTACAAAATCCCGCCGCATCTGCTCCAGACGGCGCTCAGCGGTCACATCGCGCAACACCAATAAGACGAGCCTTTGCTCACCGGTAGGAACCGAGTTGGCGCTGACTCGCACGTACCGCCTACCAGGCGCAGCTTCGATCTCAACCTCGCTTCGGCGATCGGCCTGAAGCGATTCTTTGACCATCTCCCACACCGCAGGCTCTCGCCACACCTCGATCAAGGTCTTCCCCTCGATCGCCTGCTCGACTTGCAACAAGCGGCCTGCGGCAGGGTTCATCATGAGGACCTCGCCTTGCTCGTCGAGGACCAGGACCCCTTCCTGCATCGCCTGCACAGTTGCGCGAAACCAGGTTTGCTCCCTTTGCGCCTCGGCGAGGCGTTGCTCAAAAGACTCTAAGACGAGCTGTATCTTCCTCTCGAGCGGCGACAGCACCAAGTGCCGCCGCGGCAAGACTGCGAAGCGACTGCCTCGGTCGAGCACACTGGCGAGGCCTTGGTCGAGCGAGCGAACCAAACGATACGTCCGCCATCCGAGCACAACCAAACCCGCGCAAAGTACGCTCAATGCAATTTCGAGAGGAGTCACTTCTTGTCCGCCGCTTTGCCTCGCAGCCAGTGCAGGCAATACCGATTTAAGAATTCCGCGGCCGGTCTAGAGCTCGTTCATCGAGCTTATAACCGACACCACGTACAGTCACGAGTAAGCGAGGGGTCGGTTCCTCTTCCAACAGTAGACGCAGGCGGCGAATATGCACGTCCACGGTCCGCACCTCGACATGGGTGTCCTCTCCCCAAACGGAGTCGAGGATCTGCAAGCGATCGAACACGCGATTCGGGTGGCGAAGGAAAAACCGGAGCAGTTCGAACTCCTTGCGCGAGAGTTCTACGGGTTTCCCGGCAACTTGGACCTCGTACTGGTCGAAGTCCACTCGCAACCAACCCCGCTCGTAAACGTCAGGAGCGCGCGCTGGCTGCTCGGCGTATGCGCGCCGCAGAACCGCGCGTACCCGAGCCACAAGTTCGCGTGGGCTAAACGGTTTGGTGATGTAATCATCCGCACCGAGCTCGAGGCCGATAACCCGATCCGCTTCGTCCGCCTTCGCCGTCACCATGATCACGGGTACCGTTGCCAACCGCGCGTCGGTTCGAATCCGTCGGCAAACCTCCAGGCCGGAGATTCCCGGCAACAGCAAATCCAGCAAAACGGCATCGGGGCGGCTGCGGCGCGCTTCTTCCAAGGCGACGTCTCCCGCTCCGCAAACCCGGACAGCGAAGCCTTCTTGCTCGAGATGGAAGCGAATCAACTCCGCCAGGTCCGGTTCGTCCTCGACCACTAAAATATGGGGTCGGGGTCTTGCGACCGGGCCAACTGAGTTACGACTCGACGCACTCGCACCCATGACAACTCAAACCGAGGGGGGAATCCGATCCAAGTGGCGGATGCTTTTTCCCTTCACCATGAACACAACCATCTCACCGATATTGGTCGCGTGATCCGCGATCCGCTCGATATACTTCGCCACGAACATCAAGCGAATCCCTCGAGTGATCGAGTGCGGGTCTTCCATCATGTAGGAGAGCAGTTCGCGAAAGACCTGATGAGTCAGGGCATCGATTTGATCGTCATCGCGGCACACCTTGAGCGCCAGTTCCACGTCCTCCCTGACAAAGGCGTTCAAGCTCTCCCGCAACATTCCCAACGCGATGTCCACCATGCGAGGGATGTCAATGAACGGTTTCAGCGGGGGCTCCTGATTGAGTTCCAACGCCCGCTCGCACATGTTCACTGCCATGTCGCCAATGCGTTCCATATCCGTGGTGATTTTCAGCGCAGTCGTAATCAAGCGAAGATCGCGGGCAGCCGGCTGGTAACGCGCGAGCAAACGCAAGCACATATCATCAATCTCTACATCGAGCCGATTGACAGCATGGTCTTGCTCGATGGTCAGCCGCGCAAGGCTATCGTCTCGCTGCACGAGTGCGTCCAATGCTGTGGCGATCTGGTTTTCGATTAAGCCCCCCATCTCGAGAAGCTTCTCGTGCAACTTTCTCAGCTCTTCGTCGAAGTGCGGGTCGGTGTGCGCGCGCTGCGGCAAGCCGTTCTCCTCGTCCCTACTCAGCCAAAGCGGCCAGTAATGTAATCTTCCGTTTCCTTTTGATCTGGATTCGTGAAGATTTTATCCGTGGCACCGTACTCCACCAAGCGCCCGAGGTACAAAAACGCAGTGTAATCGGAGACGCGCGCAGCCTGCTGCATATTGTGCGTGACCACAACGATCGTATACCGCCCCTTGAGTTCGTGAATGAGGGCCTCGATTTTTGCGGTCGCAATCGGATCCAGCGCGGAGCAAGGCTCGTCCATCAAGAGGACTTCGGGTTCCACGGCAAGCGCGCGAGCGATGCACAATCGCTGCTGTTGGCCTCCAGACAAGCTCAAGGCATTATCGTCGAGCCGATCTTTGACCTCGTCCCACAAAGCCGCCGCTCGCAGGCCTCGCTCTACGATCTCATCCAGCTCGCGGCGATTGCGGCTGCCGCTCAGACGCGGCCCGTATGCCACGTTGTCGTAGATGGATTTCGGAAATGGATTGGACCTTTGGAAAACCATGCCCACGCGCTTGCGCAACGAAGTAACGGCCAACCTGGGATCGTAAATGTTCATCCCATCCAGGTTGATCATACCCCGAATCTGCACTCCGTCGATCAAGTCGTTCAAACGGTTAAAGCAGCGGAGAAGGGTGGATTTGCCACATCCGGAGGGGCCAATAAACGCGGTGACACGGTGGCGCGGGATATCCAGGGAAATGTCTTGCAACGCCCAATGCTGTCCGTCGTAACTCAATGAAAGGTTCCGCACGCTTAAAATCGCGTCGGGGAGTTCGCCCCTCGACGCCAACGCCTGCGTTAGCCCTTCTTCCGAGACGCGCTCGCGCACAACCCGGTCGGAAACAGGAAAGCTTAACGTGGCCCCTGGGTTTCCCACTTTCATGAATGGCCCGCTCAGAAAGCGCCGGCGTGCAAGCGTTTACGAATCCGCGCGCGCAGAAAGATCGCTGTAAGATTCAAGAATACCACAATACTCACCAATAACAGTGTGGTTGCGTACACCATCGGTTTAGCGGCTTCAACGTTCGGCGATTGAAACCCGACATCGTAGATGTGGAAACCGAGGTGCATGAACTTCCGATCCAGGTGCAAATACGGCCAATGATGATCGAGCGGCAGGCTCGGGGCGAGCTTGACAACACCGGTGATCATGAGGGGAGCCACTTCACCGGCACCACGAGCCATGGCCAAGATCAACCCAGTAAACACTCCAGGCAGCGCACTCGGCAAGACGACGTTGCGGATCGTCTCATACTTCGTGGCCCCGAGCGCAAGCGAGCCCTCGCGATGTTCACGGGGCACAGCCGCAAGCGCCTCTTCGGTAGCAACGATTACGACCGGAACCGTGAGCAGCGCAAGCGTGAGGGACGCCCACAGGATTCCACCTGTCCCAAAGGTCGGGGTTGGCAGCCGCTCCGCGAAAAGCCAACTGTCTATGCTGCCGCCCACCGAGTAAATGAAAAAACCCAAGCCGAACACGCCGAACACGATCGAGGGCACGCCTGCCAGGTTGTTCACGGCGATCCGGACGAGGCGCACCGCCGGCCCCTGGCGCGCATACTCACGCAGATACAGCGCAGCAAGCACTCCAAAGGGAACGACCGCGCAGCTCATGATCAGCACCATGAGCACGGTTCCAAAAATCGCCGGGAACACTCCGCCCTCGGTATTCGATTCGCGCGGCTCGCCGCTCACAAACTCCCAAAACTTGGCGCAATACAAACGCACCTTCTGCCAGGTAGACATTTGGTTGGGCCAGTATGCGCGAACGACTTGTACCAGAGGGACGCTTTTTTCCTGCCCACTGGCCGTTTGAAACACCGCCACCGTGCGCTGCGCCTCCCGCTTCATGGCTTCGAGTCGGGCATACACTTGCTCGTACTCTGCTTGCAGCCGGGTCAGCCGCTCGCGAACACCCTGGAGCGCGCCAGCGTCGTCCCCGCGCAGTTCGTAACGCTTCATCTCGAGGCGAGTCTGTTCCATTCGGTAGTTGATATCCCCAAGCTGCCGCTGCTCGAGCCGGCGAATTCTGCCTCTCTGTGCTGCCACCTGCGGAAGCATTTGTTGTAAGACTTGCCAACTCTGTTCGCTTCCCTGGGCGATGGGCTCGCCATCCTCGGTCACAGCCACCAACCACCCGAAAAGGTTGCCCCATTCCTGGCGTTCCACGACGATGGCATCGGTGGGCCGGGTGCGGCTCGCAATCTGGTCCTCATCGATCCACACAAAGTCTGCGGAAGACAGATCCCGGTTGGCCACTTGCACCTGGATTCTCCTGACCAGAGTCTTGCTGTTTTCCGGATCCGGACTCGCCTCGACGGCGCCAATGTGGCCGAGGAATCGCTCTCCCGTGCGAAGCTCGAGCAGTACGAGTTCCGCCGGCCAGAAGACACCTAGGGCTCGGGTAATGATGAGCCAGAACAGCCCGCCGATCATCAACAGGGCGGTCCCCAGCGCTCCTGCGGCAAGCCAAATGAAAGGGTCGCCTGACTTCCACACCCTACTCTGCATTGTGGCTCTGGCCTCACTTCAGAGTCGCTGGTATCGCTCGCGCAGCCGCTGGCGCACGACCTCGGCGAGCGTATTGGCGATAAACGTGATTACGAACAGCATGAGCGCGGCCAAAAACAGCACGCGATAGAGCGTCCCACCGAATGGTGCTTCGGGAATCTCCACCGCAACATTTGCCGAAAGCGTACGCATGCCAGTGAACACGCTCCAGTCCAGAACCGGGGTGTTGCCCGTTGCCATGAGCACGATCATGGTCTCGCCCACAGCGCGCCCAAAGCCGATCATGATTGCGGAGAAAATACCCGGGCTCGCCGCAGGCAGCACCACACGTACCGCCGTCTGCCAGCGAGTAGCACCCAGGGCCAAAGATGCGGACACGAGTCGCTGAGGAACGTTGGCCAGTGCATCCTCAGCAATCGTGAAAATGATGGGGATGACCGCAAACCCCATGGCCAACCCTACCACCAAGCAATTGCGCTGATCGAACCGCCCCAATCCGACCTCTGAGATCCAGTGGCGGAAATCGCCTGCAAACAGGAGCTGCTCCCAGTAGGCGCTCGTCACCCAGAAAAAGTACCCGGTGATGGCTAAGAACACGCTGGCGACAACTACCTCTCCCCCGTGCGGCATTCTCGCCCGCACGACCGCAGGACAAGCGTGCCAAAGGAGCCCTGCCAAGAATACGCTCAAGGGAGCCAGCGGCAACGCCATCAGTACTCCAACGATGTGCTTCTCGACTGCCGGGGCCAACACAAGCCCCGCGACAAAGCCCAACACCACGCTCGGCAAAGCCGCCATGATTTCCACCACCGGCTTGATCGCAGAGCGCAACCGAGGCGGACTGAACTGCGAGACGTAAAGCGCCGCTAACAACGAGATGGGAACCGAAAAGAGCAGCGCGTACAGCGTTCCTTTGACGGTACCAAATACGAGCGGGACGAGACTGAGCTTGGGCTCAAAGTCGTCTGTTCCGCCAGTCGACTGCCAAACGTACGCTGGTTCATCGTAACCTTCGTACCAAACCTTACCGAACAAGGTTTTCAGCGTAACTTCGGGATGCGGGTTCTCCAGGCGCCACGCTCGCGCTTCGCTTCCCAAGGTGATTTGCAACAACCCGTCTCCCTTCGGAGCAAAAACGAGAAATCGAACCGAGCCGGCGGGAATTTCTGCCAGCGTTTGCTCGGAAGTGGAGTGGCGTAAAAGCAGTGTTCCGGTGCTGTCCGCGGAAACAAAGGATCGGTCTCGCTCCGAGCGAGCGATTTGCACCACCGGGGCCTGATGAGGACGAAAGGAATGAATGCGTACCAGGCGATGACCGGTGGTCGTTTGCGGATCTCTGATCAACTGCCACACCGAAACGCCTCCGGCCGAGTCGCCTACCGCAACTGCACGCTCGCCCAGCAGAAAGGCCAACACGGAGATACTCGCTCGATCCGCCGCCCTACGCCGGTCTATCAGTTGGCTCGCGGATGGACCTCTCTGCCAAACTTCGAGAGTTCCCTCATCGGTGCCCATGAGCAACTGGTTGCCGGCATGGTTGAGCACCATCGACTGCACTCGGGCACCATCAGCAGTTCGGATGACTTCGCGCATTTCTACTTGGCGCCCACCGCCCAGCAGGGAGCGCTGTTCGCGCACACTCCACCACTCGACCGCACCATCGGCACGAAGCCAAGCAGCCGATATCCCCTTGTCCGTGTACGCGCCGGTGGAAAAGAGACGGGGAGTCTGGCCAGGGGGCAGTAGATTCCAGCGGCCGAGTTCGGCCGTCTCTGGCCTGAGTGCGCGTCCTGCCGCGGTGTATTCTGTATGGGTGACGACGTTTGCGGCCACCAGGACACCATCGGAACGCCAGTACACCACTTGTCCGGACCGCGGGCTTTGCACGGCCTCCACTCCCAAGCCCTCGGTACCGGGGAGCCGGCTGTTGTGTACCACGCGACCATCGGCCACCCGCCTCCACTCGATGCTTCCATCCGCGCGAATCGCTTGAACGAGTTCGCGGTATTCGTCAGTGGAGACCCACAAGAGTGACGGCTGCTCGCCCAGGGGCACTCGTCCTTCCAACTGCACACGGGCACCCTGCCACAAAGGCGCCACCTCTGCAGTCAAAAACAACAGCATGGTGCCGATGCCCAGCACCGTGGCGAGCCCGCCCGCTGTGGCCACCCCATGCGCAAGGGCGTCAGCCAAGCGTCGGCGAAAAGCGCGGCGTTTGCCTATCGCAACACGGAACTCAGTCATTCGACAATTTCGGCGTGGTGCCGACCTGTGCCCTGGCGCCGAGTCAATTCAGCTTGGCCCTTTCCTCCAACAACACCTTCGCGGGCAAGGGGAGGTAACCGTCCTTGACTACGATCGCTTGTCCTTCCTTCGAGAGAATGAATCGCAAAAACTCGCGTACCAGTGGCGGAAGCGGCTGAGTGGGCGGTTTGTTCACATACACGAACAGGAAGCGCGCTAACGGGTACGAACCATCGTACACGTTCTCTGGACTCGGTTCTACCGGCTTGCCGCCTTCTTGTTCTGCTAGAGCCAGCGCCTTCACACCAGAGGTACGATAACCAATCCCGCTGTAGCCGATTCCAGCCGGATCGGCGCTTACCCCTTGTACCACAGAAGCAGAACCGGGTTGCTCTTTAACCTCGTCCTTGAAGTCCCCGTTGCCGAGGACGTGTTCCTTGAAGAAACCGTATGTACCGGACGCGGAATTTCTCCCGTACAGACTGATGCGGCGATTAACCCAAGGTCCCTCGAGCCCCAGGTCCCCCCAAAATCGCAGGTCCCTGGGATAACCAAGTCGGCGCGTCTTCGAGAAAATCGCATCTACCTGCGGCAAGGAGAGGGCGCTGAGCGGATTGTCCTTATGCACGAACACAGACAACGCATCGATGGCGACGCGGATTTCCGCCGGCTTGTAGCCAAAACGCGCTTCGAACTGATCCTTTTCGCTTTCTTTCATCGGGCGAGACATCGGCCCTAACTGCGCCGTTTGTGCGATGAGCGCCGCTGGTGCCGTGCTGGACCCTTTTCCTTCAACCTGCACTTTAACGTTGGGATAATGCTTGTTGAATCCCTCCGCCCACAACGTCATCAGGTTGTTCATGGTGTCGGATCCGATGCTGTTCAGTGTACCGGAAATTCCGCCGACTTTTTCATACACGGGCAGTGCCGGATCGAGCTGCACCAATTCCGCTGCGAACCCCTTCCCGAGCAGCAGGACAACTTGCATCAGCAGGCCAACAACGACCATCTTCTCCTTCTTCATTGCCTCACTCCTTTCCTTCAACCTACAGCGCGATCAGAAAATCACCTGCAACTGGGTTCGGAATTCCAGGTCTCGCCGATCTGCGGCCGCGGGCCGTTGCACCGCCACTTGGCCGACGTCGGCTTGCACCTTGAGAGCGTGGCCGAGCGCAAAGTAGCTGACGGCTCCCCGCAACTCCTCCTGACGATTTCGCAGGCCGGCTGGATCCACCCAAGCGTAACGCGCGGCGACTTCCGCACGGCGCGGCAAGAGGAAATAGCCCACCTGGAAGTTCATCCCGTGGGTGTGGGCCACTCCTCTTCTCGCTCCTGACGAGGTCATCGTGCTCGGGAGTTGGCCAAAGATCGTCTCCGTCTCGGTCACCTGCGGCGTCTTGTCGTCGCGGCTCTCGAAAAAGTACTCGGCCAGAGCCGAAGCACCCTGCCACTGGACGTGGGCATCCGCAGTTGCGCGGTGGTACTCAGCATCTTGGCGCGTGACGGTACTCACCGTGCCCACCTGAACGGGGATCATGCGCGTGGGGTTTGACGGATCAGGCAGAAGTACCGTCTTGGGAGCCTGCGCAGTTGTGGTTCCGTGCAGCACGTTAAAAGCATAGGCGCCCCCTAGACCTAGCCGCGGCGTAGGCGAACCCTCTAAATCGGACTCGCTGTACTTCATGGGGCCTAGCGGCGTCCAATGCAAACGCGCCGCACCCATATGGTCTGCGTTATCCTTTTCGAGGCGATTCTTGCCATTGCCGTTAAAAACGCCAGCGGCGTACTCCAGCCAAGGACGCTCGTGTGCGCCAAGGGTCCCATGCACCATCACTCCTTGGTCTCGACCCAGCGTGAAGCGTGCATTTGTTATCGCACGGTCAACGAATTGCAGCGCTCCTGAAGAGTTCAGCTCCTGCCGGTTGAAGGGAACCTTGAACTGTCCAGCCTGAATTGAGAGGAACGGGAAATACACCACGTCCACCAACGCATCGTCCAAATCGGGCCGATTGCCGGCGGTTTCCTGGTCCCCCACCCAATCAACTTGCAGCTTGTAGCGCAGCCAAGGATAAAAGGCGTTCCCGTTTAGGAAGAATTTGAAGCGGCGAACCCGAAAGGCAGAACTATCTGAAGCGCCGGGCTCGTTTCGGTCCGCGAAGGTGTAGCGCACTTGCAAACGGTTCCCGACTGCCAGGGAAAACTTCGGCTTGTGGCTAGAGTCCCCATAGCCAGCACGGTCGTTCTCTGCACTTTCCCACAAAAACCCGGCACCCACCTTGTAATTCGCCGGAAGAAACGAGTTCTTCCCAGACCCGCCAGCGGTTCTTTCACTCCGCTCATCGTCCGCACCTGTTCCTGGATTGGCGCCGCGCACCGCCTGCAGGCACGAAGTCACTTCCTCGCTCGTGAGAATGCCCTTTGCTTGCAGAAGCAGGCAAAAATCCTGAGCAGCACCTCGGGACGCCAGAATCGCAAACAGCCCTAACGCCCAGTAACCGTTCCTCCCCATCGGCTCCCTCCACGACATGACAAAGTGGAGGCAACCGTACCTGGTTTTCACGACTTTTGCGTAAAGGAATTGTGACATTTTCGTGAAATCAATCGTTGTGCCGTAGAAAGAGCCTACCATCTGCGGGTGACAGATCGGCGAAGGTTTCATGACTTTTTCGCGATGATTGACCCCAGCACCCTCTCGACCCAACGGCGTTTTCCAGGCAAGATGCAGCAAAAAGTTCTGGGAGGGAGTACATGAAGCTCTATCATGCTGCCCGCACTCGTTCTGTGCGCCCGCGCTGGCTGCTCGAAGAAATGAACGTGCCATACGAGCTTGTGAGAATCGATTTGAGCAAGGGGGAACATAAGCAGCCGAGCTATCTCGCCATCCACCCTCACGGTGCGGTCCCTGCTCT
This sequence comes from Myxococcales bacterium, assembly GCA_037445065.1. Classification (GTDB taxonomy): domain Bacteria; phylum Desulfobacterota; class Binatia; order HRBIN30; family HRBIN30; genus JBBILD01. The sequence continues at coordinate 95,614 of JBBILD010000008.1, read as the reverse complement.
CGTGGACGGGGAACTCGCGTTGTACGAGTCGAGCGCGATCTGCATGTATTTGGCGGATAAGTTTCCGGAGCACCGCTTGTGCCCGCTGCCAGGCACGCCCGATCGAGGCCTGTACTACCAGTGGATGGTTTATGCCATCGCTACGCTGGAGCCGCCGCTGATCCAGATTTTTCAGCACTCAGTCATGCTGCCGGAGGAAAAACGTTCTCCCCAATCGCTCGCTGAAGGCAAGAATCGCTTTGGGGAAGTAGCCCGGGTACTCACTGAAGCCCTCCACAAGCGGCCTTTTCTACTCGGGGAACAATTTTCCGCTGCGGATATCATGATTGGCTCCACGCTGGCTTGGGCAGCGCTTCTAGGTTTGTTGGCGGACTTCCCAGTGCTGCAAGACTACGTGACCCGCCTAACGCAGAGGCCGGCGTACCAACGGGCCGCAGCGGACTGAGTAACGCGGCCGCCTGTGGTTTGTTGCACTCGAGAGCGGACGACTCGTGCGCCGGCTCGTTTTTCTGCTGCCGCTGACACTACCGCTTCTCTTTGCGCTGTTGTTCATCACGCTGGCCGTTCTTTTCCTCATTCAGGTAGGGATCGTTTCCTACGCGTACGAGAAACTCGGAGTGCCACAGGAACACATCCTGTTCTTGCTCCTGCTTTCCCTGCTGGGAAGCTACATCAACATTCCCATCGGAACGGTGCCCGGTGGGGAAATGGTTGAGGCAACCGAAGTGGTGTTTTTCGGAACTCGTTATCGCATTCCAGTACCTTTGGCTCCGCGGACCGTCCTAGCGGTGAATGTTGGTGGCGCACTGATTCCCGTCTTGCTTTCGACGTACGTGTTACTGCGAACCGGCATCTGGATCGAATCTCTGATCGGAATCGGCATCGTCTCCGCGGTCGTTCACCGTCTCGCTCGCCCCGTACCGGGCCTGGGCATTGCCATGCCATTGTTCATCCCGCCGGCTCTAGCTGCGCTGACAGGCCTTGTTCTCTCGTCGGAGCATGCCCCCGCAGTGGCCTATGTTTCTGGAACGCTGGGAACGCTGATCGGCGCCGACCTTTTGAACTTGAAACGGGTCACGGGACTAGGGGCTCCCGTTGCCTCGATCGGCGGCGCTGGAACCTTTGATGGAATCTTCCTAACAGGTATCCTGGCTGTTTTGTTGAGCTAAGACAGAACTTTTCCTGGAGACGAAACGCGAGCAGTGGCGACCATCGGCATCCCAGCAAGGGCCCGCGAACGTCGACGCCCGTCTATCCACGTACTGCGCGTCCCGCCGCTGCGCTTCGCTCTGGTTGCGCGCATGGTGGCTCGCATCTACGGGGGTTACAAGGGGATTCAGCTACTTGGCAAGGCGCTCGGCGCGCACCGTGTGGCCCCCCTTTACTCGCGCCAGCACCGGCGTTCAGCCGAATCCATCTACCGGCTCGCTACTCACCTCGAGGGCTTATTGATCAAGGCTTGCCAATTTCTAGGTACACGTGCCGATTTGCTGCCCGACGAGTACGTGGAAATCCTTTCACAGCTTCAAGATCGCGTACCTCCTCGCGACTTCGATCGCGAGCTTCGGGAGCAGGTGGAGCGTGAACTCGGCCGCCCCTTGCAAACCGTCTTCGCGGAATTCGACCAGCAACCCCTTGCTTCTGCCTCCCTTGCCCAAGTTCACCGGGCACGGCTTCACAGCGGCGAAGAAGTTGCGGTGAAAATCCAGTACCCCGAGGTCGCCCGGCTGGTACACGCGGACCTCAAAAACTTGGCCTTCTTCATCAACTTGCTCGCACGCATCGAGAAGAGCCTCGACTTACGGATCGTCTTGCGCGAGGTGAGACGCCATGTCCCTCTCGAACTTGATTTTCGCAATGAGGCCCGTAACGCAGAGCGCATCCGTGCGGCCTTGGCCCACCGCCATGACGTGATCGTGCCCCAGGTATTCGGGCAGTTTACGACGAAACGACTGCTGGTGCTGGAGTTCACCCCAGGTACCAAAGTTACGGACCTCGCCGGCTTAAAAAACGCAGGCATCGATCCTCAAGAGGTGGCCCGCCGACTCACCGAGATTTTCTGCCATCAGATTCTGGTGGATGGTTTCTTCCACGCCGACCCGCATCCTGGCAATATCTTTGTGCGTCCCGGCCCGCAGATTGTGCTACTGGACTTTGGTCTTGCCAAAGCGCTACCGGAGGAGTTCCGAGCAGGCATCGCTCGGCTCGCTGCCGCCATCTTGCTGCAAGACAAAGTGGGCATCGTTGCTGCCTTCCGCGAGCTTGGCTTTCGCACCCGTAACCCCGACTCCGACAGTTTGATTACGTTAGGGGAAGCCTTTCTCGGGCAAGTAGCACGCAGTGGAAAGGGCTACGCAGATCGGGAACTGATCGAGGAGCTACAAGAGAAGCTCGCCCGAACGCTGCGTGCCAACCCGCTCGTCGAAGCTCCCTCCGATATCTTGCTGGTGCTCCGGGTCATGGGGCTCTTGAGTGGGATTGGCAAGCAGCTCGACGCCCGTATCAACTTGCTTTCTCTCTTGATCTCTTACGTTACCCCACAAGGGGCAGTGCTCACTAGCTTGGAGCCTTTGCCCACGTGAGGCCCAGCCCCGGGACGGGGCACTGCCTAGTCGCGCGCTCGCTGATGCGCTAGAGCAGACCAACGCCTACTTCTCCAGTTCCTCGCGGATCGAATACATTTTCTGCCGGGCTTCGGTGACAAAACCATCCTGGTTGCGGCGGTGGTTGGCCAGCAAACCATGCGGGCTCCCGTTGAGAACGATGAGGGGCTTCAACCGAGCCGCCTGCCCGAGTGCTCCGGCTACCTCGTCGATCAGCGTAGTCAGTACGGGCCGCCCTGTGAACAAGTCTCGGTATTCCAGTCGAACCGCGCTGACAAGAAAATGAAGGGCGTGAGCCACGCCCTGAGAATAATAGAACTCGTCGTCAATTCGGAAAAACCCAACTTGGCTCCGGTACAAGCGAGCGTGCACGTCGCCGAGCAAATCGGTCCAGGCTTGAAAGAGTCGTATGAGTTCAACATTGCGCTGGTTGATCGGACGCGAACGGGGCGGCGACGCGTCAAAACCATCTCTGTAGGCCCGCAGCGCTTGGACTCCCTCGCGCAGCTTCGATTCCGCCGAGGGCAACCAAAATTTCGTAGGGTCGTTCCGGAACGCGGTGTCCGCGCGCACGAGGTTGGGGTCGAACTCATCGCTGGAAACCTTGGTCAAATGGTCCTTGAATACCCGCGTGGTCTCACGCACGGCTTGCAAAATCCCGAGCTGGCGATTGGCGTTGTTGTCCGCCAGGACTGAAGGCCCCCAAAGCACGAAATCGTTCGGCCTCCAGCCCGTTCCTCCTTCGAGTTCGTGCTCCACAAGCGCGATCACCGTGCTCGCCAAAACTTCTCCGCCGACAATCCGCTTTCCTTCTGGGAAAACGCGCTGCAGATCGAAATCGAGTTGATTGTGCCGCTTCTGGGTAAAGTGCAGGACCAACGGAGCCACCAGCAAAGCAACCATCAAAAAACCGACAGCAACAACAATCGGCCAATGCGCTTGACCGCCGCTCTTACGAATCACCGCTCCCCTCCTCTGTTCTGCGTCTTGCTCGCCACTCAGCAAGTCGCCGAGCAATCTCTCGCTCCGCGCCTTGGTCCGTCGGTTCATAATAGCGGCGACCACCCAGCCGAGAAGGCAAGTAGGTTTGCGGAGTAAAGTGATCCGGCGAGTCGTGGGGGTATTCATAGTCTTTCCCGTACCCGAGTTCCCGCATCAGCGGGGTGGCAGCGTTCCGCAGGTGGAGAGGGACGGGAAGGGGACCGAACTGCCGGACATCCTCTGCCGCGGCTAGCATTGCCTTGTAGGAAGCGTTCGATTTTGGCGCTGTGGCCAGATAGGTCACCGCTTGCGCGAGCGGGATGCGACCCTCGGGAAGCCCCACAAAGTGAAACGCCTCCTTTGCTGCGACCGCCACGAGTAAAGCCTGGGGATCCGCGTTGCCGATGTCCTCAGCAGCGAAAATAATCATACGCCGCGCAATGAAGAGGGGATCTTCCCCTGCCTCCAGCATCCGCATCATCCAATAAAGCGCCGCGTCCGGGTCGCTGCCGCGCAAGCTCTTGATGAATGCTGAAACTACGTTGTAGTGCTCTTCCCCAGCTTTGTCGTACAAAAGCGCGCGGTGCTGGACGGCCTCCTCGACGATGTGCAGGTCAATCTCTTGCGTCCCGCGCAGCTGTGCGAATTCCGCGGCCGCTTCAAGACCGTTGTACGCAATTCGGGCGTCCCCGTGGCTATGCCACGCCAAAAACTCCTTAGCTTCTTCAGATATCCTCAAGCCTCGTTTGCCAAGCCCCCGTTCTTGATCTGCAAGAGCGCGATCTACCAAAATCTTCAAATCCTCCTCGCCGAGTGGCTCCAGCACCACGACCTGACAACGCGAGAGCAAAGGCGCGATGACTTCAAAAGATGGGTTCTCCGTAGTTGCACCGATCAGGGTAATTGTGCCGTTCTCGACGTACGGGAGAAAAGCGTCTTGCTGTGCCTTGTTGAAACGGTGGATCTCGTCCACGAACAAAACCGTAGGCCGGCGGTGCAGACGAATCTCTTCTTCTGCAGTCGCAATGATCTGCCTGAGTTCCCGTACCCCCGAAAGAATGGCGGAAAAACGCACAAACCGAACCCGCATTTGCTGCGCAAGTAATAACGCGAGCGTAGTCTTTCCGCTCCCTGGGGGCCCCCAGAGGATGAGGGACTGCAACTTGCCTGCCTCGACCATTTCATAGAGGATGCGGCCGGGCGCCAAGAGGTGGCGCTGCCCAACAAACTCCTCCAGGGTCCGGGGGCGCATGCGTTCAGCGAGCGGGGCCTGCTGCAGGCGGGCTGTTTCCGAAGCCGCAGTGAATAAGTCCGGCTCGGTAGGGGGTTTCGAACCCTTGGGCATGAAACAACCCTAGCACACATTCGACACGGACGAGCACCGTCCCGTAGTCGCCACCCGGGACCAGAGGGAGCTTCGCAAGGGTGAGAGTTCCCAGATCCATTGGTCACTCCGCGTGAGAGTCGCTGTCCTGGGCTCGTTCTTGCAACCGTTCCCAGACATGCGCACCGCCACATACGTCTTTTTGCTGCTCTCGTTGTCGGCAGCGAAGCTCCTCCTGCCCACTCTCCCCCGTGCAACCAGAGCCGACGTGAGTCCCGGAGATGTGATCAACAAGCACAACCTCGAGAAGCTCGGCGATTTAGTTTCGCCGGGCGTCCGCTGGTGCGTCGAGCGAGGGTTGCAGCTTCGCATTGCGCCCTACCGCAAAATCGAGTGGAACCCCGAGTACCAAGAAGCGACCGAGAGATACTCGGGCCAAGTCCGCCTCTCCGCCGATGGTCGGCGCCTGGAAAACTACGTCGCCGGCCTGCCCTTTCCCGAACTCGACCCCAACGACCCCCAGATCGCGGTCAAAATCATGTGGAATTACGAGTACAAGCCCTTCGTAACCGATGACAGCGATTTGCGTAACTTCGACGCGGACACAGGGCCTTTAAACCGAGGAGCTCCGCTGTCCGTCGAACGGCACTTTCTCTTAGATCACTTCCGAACCCTCTTTTACACGGGGCGCTTGATCGTCGAGCCGAAACCAGCGCTGCCGAACCCCGATCGGGTACGGTACAAGGCTTCGATGCACCCCATCCTGGAGCCATTCGACCTCAAAGGGGTTGGGCTCACCAGTATCCGTTATCTCGATCCAGACCGGCAGGACGACACTTGGCTTTACCTGCCCTCCCTGAGGCGAGTGCGCCGTCTGTCGAGCGCCCAACGCTCCGACGCACTGTTTGGCCAAGACACGGACGTGGACAGCTACGGGGGCTACGCCGGCCAGATCCCCTGGTTCCAATGGAAGTTCCTGGGCGAAAAGACGGTTCTGGGCTCGTTCCACTCGGAGCATTTTCCCGTCCGGTACTGCGAAGGAGAGGGTGATTTTGTTTTCTGCGACAACTGGGAGAAGCGAGAAGTCTGGGTGATCGAGGGAACGCCCAAACAGCCCCAGTACGCGTATGGGAAGCGTTTGCTTTTTGTCGACAAAGAAACGTTCCTAATCGTATTCTCCGATATTTTCGACCGCGCCGGCCAACTCTGGAAGGTCTGGATCAATCAGTACGCGTTTCGCAACCAAATCTTACCCGGAGGAATCGAGTACAGGAGCGAAATGCCTTTCGGCCCGAGTATCACCATGGTGGATGTGCAGCTCAATCACGCCACCCGCGCTGCGTTACCGAGCAATCGTTACACAGGCGAGCAGGGGTGGTACTTTAACCAAGGAGAGAAGACAGGCCTCACAGAAGAGTTTTTCACCATCGGGCATCTGATCCAGTCGGCTCACTGACTGACCACCGCCCGTCGCGAACCCTCCCCCTGCGGCCATAGTCCGTGTGCCGTCCACCAAGGCGTTGTCGTCGATCTTCTAATACCAATGTGGGCGCGCCGTTGTGGCAAAATGGGCGAGCCCTTTGGCGGTGCAGTCCACAGAAACGCGCGCGCTCTGCGCAGGCAATCGCTGCTCACCCTTGGCCGGAGGCCGTTTCGGCTGGTGTTTGTTCTTCCATTGGCTCCCACCACTGACACCACCAGTTTTCACCTACCAGGATGCGAATCTTTGGGTGCCAACAGTAGGCGATGTCTTCGTCCGGATTCAGATAATACAAGCAGTTCCGGCATCGCTCCTCCCCATTTGGCCGGCCACGTAAAATTGCATCTTCGGCCAAATGCTTGAGTTCCATTGCGAGCTTCTCGTCGATCGGTTTGGGCTCGGGTCGCGGCAGTTCGTTCTCGCTCATGTTTGACCTCCCGTCGGAAAAACGTCAAAAAATAAAGTGCATTTCGGAAACAATCCGCCGCCAGTCAAGGTCGGAAGGAAGTTCTCGCCCTTTCAGCCCCTACGTTGCCGCGCGCGCGGCGGCGCCGTATTACAAGCGGCATGACCGACGAATCGCGGCAACCCGGGTTCTTCTCTCGCCCCTGGCTTAAGCGCGAGCCAGGGCAGCTCATTGGCAAGGGCCATCCGGCCGGAGATTTCCTCGAAGCGTACCTCTGGACCGTGCTTGAGGAGGCTCCTGGCAAGCTGCGCTTACGAGCCCACTTACCCGAGCATGTCAAAAACCCCCGCGGCCAATTGTTCGGAGGCTTCACCCCGACGTACGTAGACCTCGTCGCACTGCTGACCGTGCGTGCCGGTCAACCGCGAGATGGCTGGCGCACTTGGCTTGCCACCACAAGCATGCGTCTCGATTACTTTGAACCGATCGTCGGGCCAAATTTCTGGATCGAAAGCCAGCTCATCAAAAGTCGCGGTCGGACCCGGGTCGTCGAAACACGCTTCTTTGACCCGGAAGAGGTTCTTGCGGTAATCGCGTTTACCACGATTCGCGAAATGCCCCTCGATCGCGCGCTTGGCGACGGATAGCCCAGCGCGGAAGCGTCAGGATTCGCGCCTTAATCGATCACCGTCAGTCGATCGCAAGGACACGAACGTTGAAGACCAGCGTTTTGCCCGCCAAGGGGTGGTTCGCGTCAATGACGATCGTATCTTCACGTACCTCGTGAACGCGCACTGGCCGCTCTCGGCCGTTCGAGTCACGCGCTACCAATTCTGTGCCCACTGCCCAAGCGCTCTGCGGTACCAAATCTTTGTCTACTTCGTAAAAAGCCTCGGGATGCACTGGTCCATACGCAAGCTCCGGTGGAACCCGAATTGATCTTCGTTCCCCTACCTCCATGCCCTCGAGACCTTGCTCCAGCCCCGGGATAATTTCCGAGTTTCCGTGCGTGTACTCAAAGGGCGCTTCTCCGACGTTGCTTTCCACAACGCTGCCATCTTCGAGCAGCAGCGTGTACTCGATGGAAACGTGACTGCCTTCTTGGATGCTCATTGGTTCCTCCTTACTCGATGTCTATTCGCGAACTCCGTGTCGCGCGGACGGCCGCTGCGCTGTCTCTTCCTTAGGGGCGACGGCCACCCCTGAGGAACCAAAAATCACTTGTTGTCGGACGTCGGCAGCCAAACAGATGCTGGCAGTTCTGTCAATCGCTGATGCACTTGAATTTTACGTTGCCCCTTTCTCGACTCCGGCGTCCGCCGTGCTCTTTGGCGGTGTCTTTGATAGCACACAGAAACTGTGCAAAAGGTGGGAAGCCTCAACGCAAACTTGCGGCGACGGGCGCGTCTCGCTCGCCAGCGGATTCTGGGTTGGTACGATCAACATCGCGCCGACTGGCCGTGGCGGGGTCACCGCGATCCTTACTTGATCTGGGTGGCCGAAACCATGCTCCAGCAAACGAGGCTGGCAGTGGCCGCGCGTGCCTACGGTGACTTTCTGCGCCTCTTCCCCACCATCGCGGATCTCGCGGACGCTGAACCGGAGCAAGTGCTGGCAGCGTGGTCAGGACTCGGGTATTATAATCGTGCCCGTAACCTGCACCGGGCTGCACAACTACTAGTCAGCACCCACGGCGGTTGCTTTCCCACCAAATACTCCGAAGCCAGGTCTTTGCCCGGGGTGGGCCCCTACACAGCAGCGGCGGTGCTGTCGATTGCCTTCGACAAGCCTTACGCAGCTGTTGACGGCAATGTACGGCGGGTTCTCCGCCGCTTTTTCGCATTACTCCCAGGGGAGAGCAGACAAACCTTCGATGAGCTAGCGGCTCTGCTTCTCGATCGGCGCCGACCGGGGGACTGGAACCAGGCGCTCATGGAACTCGGCCAAACGATCTGCACCGCTTCGCGCCCGCGCTGCGGCTGCTGCCCTGTACGGCGCCTTTGTGCATGGCATCGGCGCCCTACCTCGAGAGCCATTCCAAAGGCAGCGCCCTTCAAAAAGCGAGCGCGCATCGAGCTTCCCCTCTTTGTTGTCACGAACGGGGGCCGACGGATCGTGCTAGAACGCGGGCGATTCCCTTACCTGCGGACACTTTGGCTCCCACTCAGCGAGCCGCTCGACTCCTCGTTCAAACTCGGATTCGACCTCAAGCTAGTTCTCTGCGGGCGGATCCGCCATGCCATTGTGCATCGCGTGTTTGCAATCGAAGTGTTCCGCCTAGAACTCCCTCCGAAGTTGCTGCGGAAACTCGTTCAGGACGCACCTGCGGGCAGTATGCGAAGGGTGTTCAGCCCTGAAGAACTCGGGAAAATCGGGCGTTCTTCGTTACTGATGAAAGCCTTGGCCACGGCCGGGATACAAGCCAGAGTAGATCCGACCCCTTGAGGTTGTGCCTTAGACCAATAAGCACCTGCGGCTTGCAAAATGCCCGCAAGCGGAGCAGGGAAGCAACTCGACTCTCGTTAGCGCTGATTTGTGGAGGGAGGAACGGTGAAGAAGTGGCGAGTGATCCAATGGGCTACTGGGCACGTGGGTAAACATGCGTTGCGCGGCATCATACAACACCCCGAACTCGAGTTGGCTGGGGTTTGGGTCAGTAGCCCTGCGAAGGAAGGCAAGGATGTGGGCGAGCTATGCGGTCTCGGCCCCGTTGGAATCACGGCGACCCGCGACGCCGAAAAGCTCTTGCGTCTCGACGCCGATTGCGTGTGTTACACGGGGGCTACCGACTACCGTCCGACCGAAGCCATCGAGGACATGTGCCGCATGCTCGCAACGGGCAAAAACGTGGTGACCAGCTCCTTCGTTCCCCTCATTTATCCATGGACGGTTGTGCCAGCTTTTGCCGAGCAGTTGCAACGCGCATGCGAGCAAGGGGGGACCAGCTTTTACTGCTCCGGGATCGATCCAGGTTTTTCCCCAGACGCGCTGCCCATCACTCTCTCGAGCCTGTGCGAACGGATCGAGAGCATACGTGCCCAGGAAATTTTCAATTACGCGACCTACGATCAACCCGAGACACTGTTCGAAGTTATGGGCTTCGGCAAACCGCCTGGCACACCGGTCCCTCTCCTGATGCCGGGAGCCCTCAGCATGGCTTGGGGCGCGTCGGTACGGATGGTGGCCGACGCACTTGGCGTGCAACTCGATGGCATCGAGCAGAAACACGAAGTGGAACTGGCGCCCGAAGACTTCCGCATCTCGTGCGGCGAAATCCGCAAAGGGACCGTGGCGGCTCTGCGCTTCGAAGTCATGGGTATGGTGAATGGCGAGCCACGAATCGTGGTGGAACACGTGACGCGGCTTCGCGACGACCTAGCGCCATACTGGCCGCAGGGCGTTGGCCCCGGAACGTACCGGGTCACTATCGAAGGAATGCCCTCGTTACGATGTGACCTGCAGGTGGGCTTTCACAGCACGGATCATAATATTGATGGCTGCGTGGCCACAGCCATGCGACTCGTCAACGCGATTCCTCAACTTTGCCAAGCCAGCCCGGGCGTAAAAACTTGGCTAGATCTGCCCCTCACACCGGCACGGCACGCTTTACGGGCGCGCTAAGCAGCCGTTGTGGTCGCTCAGTCAAAGTGGTAGCCCGCCGGTCGCAGCTTTGGTCGTGCCATCCCGTTTGTACGCCTCGATGGTGCGAAGAGCAATTCGCCACTGATGCACTTCATCGGCGCCATCAGCAAATCTCGCCCACCGAGCCTGCTGCGCCATTCGCGCCAGCGGCGTGTCCATTGAATACCCCAAGGCACCATGCACTTGGATGGCACGGTCAATGATCCTGTTCAGTGCGTTCGCAACGAAGTGTTTGGCCATGGAAACTTCGCTGCGGAAGTCCTCGCGACGGTCGATCTTGTACGCAGCGTGCAGAACCATGAGCTTGCACTGGTACAACTCCATTGCTGAATCGGCGATCATCCACTGAATCCCCTGCTTCTCCGCCAAGTACGACCCATGCGCATACCGCTTCAGCGCTCGGTCCACCATCATGTCCAACGCCATTTCCGCTTGCCCGATCCAGCGCATACAATGAGCCAACCGAGCCGGCCCGAGCCGGTACTGGCCGAGTAAGTGCCCCTGACCTCGTTCCCCCAGCAAGCTGTTCCGTGGCAAGCGCAGGTTCTCGATTCGGATCTCGCAGTGATTGTGCGACCCAGCCATGGTCTCGATATCGCGCACAACCGTCCAGCCCTCGGCGGGTAGATCCACGATGAATGCAGAATTGGCCGCCTGCGGGATGGGGGGATTGTCTTCCGTGCGTGCAATAAGGATCGCAAATTTTGCACCGCGCGCTCCTGAGATAAACCACTTATGACCGTTGACTACCCACTCATCTCCTTCGAGGACCGCGCGAGTTTGGATCAAAGTCGGATCGGAGCCAGCCACTTCCGGCTCGGTCATGGCAAAGCAAGACCGAATCACGCCCTCGCACAACGGGCGAAGATATTTCTCCTTCTGTTCCTGGGTTCCCCAATGCAACAAGGTGTGCATGTTGCCCTCATCCGGAGCCTGTGCATTGAGGGCGAACGGACCATAGGGCGACTTGGCCGCCTCCGCGGACACTGCTGCCATCGCGACGTGCCCCAAGCCCATGCCGCCATACTCCTTTGGCATGTGTGGCAGCCACACGCCCCATGCCCGCGCCGCTTGCCGCATCTCGACGATCTTGCGGATCAGAAAGCTGCGATCTCCGGACCGCGCCTCGATCTCCTTCTCGGCAGGGCGTACCACTTCCTCTACGAATCTCCGCACCCGCAGCCGGACCTCTTCGATCTCTGGTGGGAACGAGAAATCAATCGCCATGGCTTCACCTCCTCCGAACTGGGCTGAGCTGTCTGCTCCTGTTCCCTACGTCAAGCGCTCGAACGTGGCTACCGGCTCGGGCAACCGCCACCGCGCGTGGAGCCGGCAGCTATTTCACACGAGCGCCTGCCGCGACCTCCCGCTCAGGACAAATGACTGCCAAACGGCCTTCCTCGTCGCTCGCCGCTAACAGCATGCCTTGGCTTTCGACTCCCCTCAGCGTTGCGGGTTCGAGGTTCGCCACCACGACGATTTGCTTACCCAAGAGGGACTCGGGAGCGTAATGCTTGCGGATCCCGGCCACGATCTGCCGCTTCTCGCTTCCCAGATCCACCTGCAACACCAGCAGCCGGTCAGCGTTTGGATGTACCTCGGCTGTCACAACTGTACCGACGCGCAATTCGACCTTCCCAAATTCATCAATGGACAGCATGCCTCGCTTCTAGCGGGCACGTTCGACCGGGCAAGCAGCGGACTGCATGCAGCCTGCTAGGTGGTCTCCGAAACACTGGCACATAACAGCACAGCCCTGGAACCATAAAAGGCCAACGACATCTTACGGGAACGAAGCCTGCGAGTAGCCTAATGCTCGGCAGCGCTATCCGCTTGCATCAACGACAGCCTCACCCCTAGGTCCGGTCTCCGCGAGGAGGTTTGGAATGAGCAAGGGTATGGTCCGGTGGTCCACCAATGGTCTGCTCGCTGCGTGCGCGTGCCTGTTTGGCTTCTGCGCAGCGATCGCGCCAGCCCAAGAGACACCGGGTTCTGCGCCGAGTCCGGTCGCCGTTGCGACCTCGCCTCCAGGACCGGTCGACGATTTCGAACGCGGCACTCCTCGTTCCACGATGCGCGCGTTTCTCGCTACTTGCAGCGGGAGCGAGTATGAGCGAGGCCAACACTACCTCGACCTACGCCGCATCCCGCCTGCGGCTCGCTCGGTGCGCGGCCCCGAATTCGCTCGCCAACTGTGCATCATCATTGAGCGGACGGTTTGGATCGACCCTGAGCTACTCAGTGACTCCCCTGAAGGAGATCGGGAAGACGGACTGCCCCCGCGTCGCGAAAACGTGGCGCTTCTCAAGCCTGGCGAAAAACCCGTGCGCTTGTTGCTCGAACGCATCCACCGCGAAGATGGCGCGTTGATCTGGAAGATTGCGGCCGACACGGTGGCGCGCGTGCCAGAACTTTACCAGGAGTTCGGTTACGGCCCCCTCGAGCATTACTTGCCCGAGTCGTTCTTGGAGACTCGGGTTGCCGGCGTCCCAGCCTGGCAGTGGATCAGTTTGGTTGCGCTCTCTGTCATTGCGTGGACGCTCTCCATCGGCGTCACGAACGTTCTGGTGCGTTTCGGCCGCCTGCTCATCACCCGGTCGTGGGTGCCGCTCAGCGAAGAGTCCGTCGCGGGCTTACGCCGGCCTCTCCACTGGCTAATCGCGGCGCAGCTTTTCGGCGAGGGAATCGAGTGGCTCAGCCTGTCTGTGCGCACCACGCAAATCGCGGAATCCTTGATCCGCGCCGGAAGCTGGATTCTCGTGGCCTGGTGTTTCCTCCGTGCCATCGACGGGATGGCCCTTATGCTTCAAGAGCGCGCCACAAACCGTCAGGTGGTTGCTGCTCTCCTGCCACTCGGCCGCCGAGCAGCAAAAAGCCTTGCAGTCATTCTCACCAGCCTGGCCGCCTTACAGAACCTCGGCTTCCACGTGACGAGCCTTGTGGCCGGGCTCGGTATCGGTGGCCTCGCCGTGGCTTTGGCCGGCCAGCGGACCTTGGAGCACTTATTCGGCGGAATCACCTTGGTGGCGGATCAACCGGTGCGAGTGGGCGAATTTTGCCGCTTCGGGGACAAGGTCGGAACTGTGATCGACATCGGCTTACGTTCCACTTGGCTGCGCACCCCAGACCGAACCCTACTATCGATTCCGAACGGCCAGTTTGCCTCGATGCAGATCGAGAACTTCAGCCGTCGGGACCGAATGCGCTTCTCCACTACTTTGAACCTGCACCACGATGCAACCATCGAGCAGCTGCACCAGGTCCTCAATCACTTGCGCAAGACCCTAACGAGCCACCCAAAGGTCTTTCCCGACTCCGGGCGCGTGTCGCTCGTCGGATTTGGCACCCGCTCTTTCGATATCGAAATCTCGGCGTACGTGCGCACGACGAGCCTTGGGGAATTCAACGCGATCCGTGAGGAGTTGCTGCTAGAGTTTCTGCAAGTGATCCATGAGCACGGAACGCGGCTAGCTTTTGCCTGAGGGAAATACCGGTCGGAAAGTGCGGCGATTAGGATCCCGAGGCGGGAAGAGGACGCCCTGGGCCCGGCTGAGCAGCAAACGAGGGATCGCCGGGCCTCGCACCAAGCATTGAACCAACTGTTGAGGCTGGTTCGGGAGTTGACAGCCTACTCCTTTCACGACAAAAGCAAACGGCTTCACGCCACGTCAAAGGAGAAATGGGTGGGGTTGCAGTACGAGGTTCGGGACGGGCGTTTTCACTTCCGCTGCGAGGAACACGGGATCTTCCTCCAGGACTTACGCCCGGCGGCTCGCTACTTGGCCGGCGGCAGAAGCGAGTCGTACCGACCCGCCCTGCCAGGAACGACGGACAAAATTCTGTGCGAGCCAAACGGCGATGGGCTGCAATTCGAATTTTCCCTTGCCCAGCAGAGAGATTTCGCCGTGATCCACGGTAAGCTCCGCAACTTGGGCACTGCTTCGGTTCGGATGTATGAAGTGGCTCCTCTCTGGTTGCCCGACTTTGGCAGGGTAGCGGTTCGCGGGCCAACCAGAGAATGGATGATCTATCGGAACGGATACCAGTCTTGGACCGGCACGCGGAGCTTCGCCGCGACCGATATAGATCCTGCTCCCTGCTTTTCATTCGTGCAAATCAGCGTACTCGACCCCCAACATCTGCCGCGACAACGCCCAGGGGAGTTCCGTTCCGAAATTTTCACCGCCATCCAACACCGGCCTACAGGGTGCACATTGCTCGCTGGCTTTTTGGACGCGCGCACCGTGTTTCCCGCCATCGAAATCGCGGTCAACGCAAATCACTGCACCCAATGGCGCGCCGCAGTGGATTATGAGGGCGTGCGGCTGGAGCCTGGGGCAGAGCTGATTTTGCCCCCGCTCGCCCTTGGCTGTGGATCCGACCCATTCGCCCTACTTTGTGCCTACGCAGAACTCAGCGGGCAAACCATGGAAGCCCGGCTTGCAGCGGAAAAACCTCATGGGTGGTGCTCGTGGTACTACTATTTCACTAATGTTGACGAGGGGGCCGTTCTCGAAAATTTAGAACATGCCCAGCAGCTGCGCGGCCTCTTGAGGCTCGACTACGTGCAAATCGATGACGGCTACCAAGCCGATGTAGGGGATTGGCTGGACACCAACTCGAAATTTCCCCATGGGATGCAGTACTTGGCGGAGCGGATCCACCGCGCGGGCTATGGGGCCGGAATTTGGCTGGCCCCGTTTCTCGCCCGCAGCACATCCCGCCTCGCTCGGGAGCACCCGGAGTGGCTCGTCAAAGACGAGGAAGGGCGTCCGGTGCTTGCGCTAAGGAACCCGCTGTGGGGCTGGCGGGCATGTTACGCGGTCGACTGCACCCACCCAGACGTCCTGGAATGGCTGCAACGAACCATCGCGACTCTGACACAGAAATGGGGCTTCGACCTGCTCAAGCTGGATTTTCTCTACGCCGGCGCCTTGCCGGGGCACCGCTACCGGAAAGACGTTACCCGCGCGGCGGCCCTTCGGATTGGCTTGGAGGCGATTCGCCGCGCCGCTCCGGACACGTTCCTGATTGGCTGTGGATGCCCTTTCGGACCTGCGGTCGGGCTCGTAGACAGCATGCGCATTGGCCCGGACGTCGCGCCATATTGGTCTGACACCATCAGCCGGGTGATCCTGCGCGACTTACACGGCGTGGCAACGAAACACGCCGTGCGCAACATTCTGTCTCGTGCCTTTTTGCACCGGCGCTGGTGGATCAATGACCCTGACTGTTTGATGGTTCGTACTCAGTCCACACGCCTGAGCGAAGAGGAGTTTCGTACGTTGGCGACCGCGATCGCCCTCACCGGCGGGTCCGTTGTCCTCAGCGATCGCCTTGCGCTGTTCGCCCAGCCCGAGGTCGAGCGACTACGACAAACCTTAGAACTGGCCACCGACAGCAGCGCAACTTTTGTGGACGTAATGTGCGGGGACTTTCCGGACATTTTGGTACAGAGTTCCGCTGAGCAGTTCTCGATCGCCATCTTCAATCCGATGGACACCGCGGCGACGAAACATGTCGACCTCCTGCGGTATGCGCCCCACGCCAGGAGCCTGACCCATGTGCCCGAATTTTGGACTGGCGCAATCCTGCCCGTACGCAACGGCGTGGTCGAGCTAGGTCTCATGCCGCCCCATTCCGTGCGCGTCCTCACCGTCCCTCCCGTCTGAGGGCCGGGACTCTTTTCTATTGCGATCTGGCAAAGAGAATGAGACGCTAGCAACACGATATACAGGTGATGCAGTGCAAAAGAAACGGTGGGAGTGGCGGAGCGGATCCCAATTGCCAGTGGTGTTGGTGGTCGAGGACGACGCCTACGATCAGGAGATCTTGGCCGCGGCCTTGAGCGATGGGCGCGGGCTCTACAAATTGCTTCAAGTCACAGAGGTGGGAGAAGCCGAAGCTGTACTTTTTGGAGAGGAAGCCTCTGGAGACGAGAGCGGGCTTCGATTGGTTCTTCTGGACCTGCACCTAGCGCGGTCCGATGGTCGAGAGTTGCTGCAAAAAATTCGATCCCACCCTGGCACCGCCCTCCTCCCCGTTGTCGTGTTTAGCTCTTCCAGTGATTCCGAAGAAATCGAGGAGTGCTATCGCTTGGGCGCGAACAGTTACGTAGTCAAACCGACGCAGTTCGAGCGGTTTTGCCATGTAGTCCGAAGTCTGATTGCTTATTGGACAGAGATGAATGAAGTGGTTCCTTTGCGGCCGACCCGACATGTCCGAGGCGAACCTGGAACAGCTACGCACTAAGCTAACAAACTACTTTGCACCCGAGTTCCTAGAACTCGAGGACGAGAGCAATCGTCACAGGGGACACCGAGAAGCGCAACCGGGCAAAAAGCACCTGCGTCTTCGCATCGTGTCGCAACGATTTTCTGGGCAGTCCACTCTCGACCGCCATCGGGCTGTATACGCACTCCTGGCGGAAGAGTTGCGAAGCTGGATTCACGCGCTCTCCGTAGAAGCTCTCACCCCGGAGGAGTGGCGAGCTTACACGCGCCGCGTCACGTAAACGCTCCCGAAGAGTCACCCCCGCGGTTCGGTCGCCGGTCGCCTTTGAATTGCGCCTAGGAGAAGGCTTGTCTATCGTGGCATTCGAGGTACCGCCCGTATGTTGAAGTTCATGCGCCGCCACGCCGCCTCTCTGTGGATCAAACTGTTGTTCGGGCTGTTGGCGGCGACGTTCATTTACTGGGGAATCGGCGTGGGCTTGCAGGGAACAGATCGTTTCAGTCCTGCCGCGACTGTAAACGGGGTGCCGATTACCGAGAAGGAACTCGAGCGCGCACATGAGAATCTCGTTCGCTTTTACCGCGACCTGTACGGAGACCAATTTCGCCCTGAACTCTTGCAAAGCGTCGACACCCGCGGTCAGGCACTCGATCAGCTCATCCGGACGGAGCTTTTGTATCAAACTGGGGTGCGATGGGGCCTTACCGCGACAGATAAGGAGGTGCGTGACGCAATCGCGCAGATGCCAGCCTTCCGCAGCGAGGCAGGCCAATTTGACAAGGACTTCTACCTGCGGGTACTGCGAGCCAATCGCCTAACACCGGGTGAGTTCGAAGAATCTGTCCGGCGGGATCTTATTGTACGTAAGGTGCAGGATATCGCGTTGGCGGGGGTGTACGTGTCCGAGCAGGACGCGCGCCAGCAGTTCCTAGCCGTGAACGAAAAGGTCAATTTGGCCTTCGTGGAGTTCGACCCGCACCAGTTCTCCCGAGAAGTGGCAGTGGATGATGCCCACGTGCAAGATTACTACAACAGGCACCGCGAGTCCTTTCGCGAGCCCGAGAGAGTCAAAGTCGAGTACGCGCTCTACGACGAACAAACCTTCTTGCCTCGCGCCGAGGTAACGGAGGAAGAAATTCGCCGTTACTACGAAGAGCACGAAAGCGAGTTTTCTACACCTGAGAAGGTCCGGGCCCGCCACATCTTGTTCCGGCTCGAACCGTCGGCGTCGGCAGAGCAAAAACAAGAAGCCCGCAAACGGGCAGAAGAGGCCTTGTCCCGCATCCGTAAAGGTGAGGACTTTGCCACTCTCGCGAAAGAGCTGTCCCAGGACCCCGGCAGTGCCGAACAGGGCGGTGACTTGGGATTTTTCGAGCGCGGGAAAATGGTGGCTCCCTTCGAGGCAGTCGCCTTTAGTCTGGAACCCGGGAGCGTCAGCGAGCCCGTGGAAACCACTTTTGGCTTTCACATCATCAAGGTAGAAGAGAAGCTGCCTGCCCACACTCGCCCGTTCGACGAGGTAAAGGCCACGCTTTCTGAACGACTCAAACGCGAAAGGGCGCGCGCGCTCGCGCAGATACAAGCGGAGCAAGACCGGGAGCGCGTGGCCAGTGGGGACTCCCTCGCACAGGTGGCGGGGACATCGGGCATCGAGGTGCGCGTGGCGGGGCCGTTTGCCCAAAACGACCCGATCGAGAAATTAGGGGCACACCCGCTCAGTCGGGCAGCGTTTGAAACCAAGGTGCAGGAAGTCGGGCCCGTGGTCAGGTCGGGAAATCATTTCGTAATCTTCCGCGTCCTCGAAAGGCAGGAGTCGTTCGTACCCGAACTTCCCGCGATCCGGGAAAGGGTTGCGGCTGAGGCCCGGCTCGAGAAGGCGCGCGCGCTGGCGCGCGAGAAGGCAGAGGCCTTCTTGTCCGCCGCGAAGGAGAAAGGCTTCGAAGCCACGGCGCAATCTATGCAACGCGAAGTTCAGGAAACCGGTCCGTTCACGTTTGAAGGGGGGTACGTTCCTCACATCGGGACTTTGCCAGAACTCAAGAAGATCGCCTTCGCACTTTCAGCTGAGTCACCCTTACCATCGCAAGTGTTCAGCAGTGGGGACAGTTTCTATGTTGTCGCTTTCAAAGAAAAGCTGGCGCCGGACTGGGCAGAGTTCCAGAAGGAAAAGGATCGCTTGATTCAGCAAGCGACCAACGAGCGGCGGTCCGAGGTGTTGGAAAAGTTTCTCAACGGCCTTAAGGCGGAAGCGCAGATCCGCCTCGGCCGAGTCGAAGTGGCTGCAGCATCGCGTTCCTCCGGCGCTCGCTGACTTCGGTGACGGCTTCTACAACGTTCTCTCGGTCCTTGCCCGTACCTGGTCAAAGCGACAGCCTAAGTGATTCCATCAGATTGTATCCCGGCCGTTCGCCCGCGTGCGTGCTGGTCCACGGCTTCACCGCCACCGCCGAGGAGATGGCGTTTCTCGCCCGCCAACTGTCGGAAAAGGGCAGGCAAGCAATTGCCGTCCAGCTGCCCGGTCACGGCAGCTCAGCCGCGGACCTGAACCGTGTCGCGTGGCGTGATTGGTACGATCGCTTAGAACAGACACTGCTTGCCTTCGCTACCCCAGCACAACCTGCAATCGTCGTAGGACAATCCCTTGGGGCCTTGTTAGCGATGTGGGCGGCGTTGCATCGCGCTGAGAGAGTGGCTGCACTCGTGCTGCTTGCCCCAGCGCTGGTCTTACAGTCGCGCTGGCTACACTGGCTCCGGCCGGCGCTCCCTTTGTTGGCCCGCTGGCGGCCGTTGTTACGCAAAGGGCCGAGCGACATCGCCGACCCCGAAGCCAGAGCGGCGCGGCGTGGATACGATCAGATCCCGGTTCGCGCCCTCTACGAGCTGCTTTGCTTACAGCGCGAAGTGCGCAAAGCGTTGCCCCTTCTCAGACAGCCGATCCTGGCGGTTCAGTCCGCTGCGGACCACACTTGCTCTTGGCAGGGTATTGAACTCTTAAAAGCAGCAGGCGCCGGGCGCGTCGAAATCGTTCGGTTGGAACGGAGCTTTCACGTTGTCAGCGTTGATTGCGAAAAAGAAATCGTTGCGGCCCGCGTACACGAATTCGTGGAGCGGTACGTAGCTAGTCACCACGATCCGTCAGCGCCAGGAACTGACTCAGGACGATCGTTCCTGGATGCGAGCAGCCTTTCCTGACAGTTCACGCAAGTAATACAACCGCGCCCGTCGCACCTTGCCACGGCTGACAACCTCGATCTTATCGATACGCGGGGAGTGCAACGGGAACGTCCGCTCCACCCCCACGCCATAAGACACCTTCCGCACCGTAAACGTGGCCCGAATACCGCCGCGAGTCCGCCGGATGACCACTCCTTCGAACACCTGAATGCGCTCCTTGTCGCCTTCGACCACTTTTGCGTGCACGCGCACCGTATCACCGGGGCGAAACTCGGGAAGGTCGGACCGGAGCTGGCGCTGCTCGATGCGCTCGATCACCTGTTTGCCGCTTTTCATATTTTTCCCTCGTAAGACGAACGGCGATCCCTAGCGCGAGCCCCTCAGCCGATCAAGCATAATGGCAGCCGCCGAACGAACCGATAGATGATTGTACGGCCCAACACCCCTGATCGGCTCTAGAAAAGCGTCCGCTCGAGCGATCACCTCGGGCGCCAACCCCCACCCTGTACCGAGCAGGAGAAGCTGGGGTTGCGTGCTCCGGCACAGGTCGTCACGAAGCTCCGCGAAGGTCCTGCGCTGGGGGCTCTCCCGTGCCGAGGTAGCAATCAATCGCGGCCACTGGCCAGTCTCACGCTCGATCGCAACGAGGACACCATCCAGATCCGCCTCGAGGGCCACGATGCTCAACGCTTCTTTACGGGTTACGTTGTACGTGGCGCCGTAGCCGGTTTGCCAATGCTCGACGATCCGTTGTGCCAGCAGGCGCAGGGCACGCACCGGGTGCGCCACGTAAAAGCGGCGTACACCGTACGTTAGGGCGGAGCGGGCAATATCGTGCACGTCCATGTTCGTGAGCGCAGTGGTCACAACCTGCCCGTTTTTATCCAGTACGGGGTGATGAAGCAGAGCGAGGTAGAGATCAGCCATGTGAGGCCGCAACGAGGGTGGCTAAAAACGCCTTGTCTTGCTCAGTGAGCCTAGCGCGAGATAAGAGATCCGGGCGCCGCTCCCAGGTAAGCCGAAGCGCCTGTTCTCTTCGCCAACGTGCGATCGCTTCGTGGTCACCGGAGAGCAACACATCAGGAACCCGAAGCCCGCGAAATTCAGCCGGCCGTGTGTACTGCGGGTACTCGAGCAGCCCTTCCGCGAACGACTCGGACCGTGAAGACTCCTCACAGCCCAAGGCGCCTGGCAGAAGTCGGGTAACCGCGTCAATGACGACGAGTGCCGCGATTTCACCACCGGATAAAATGAAGTCACCGACCGATAGCTCCTCGTCAACGAAGAACGCGACTCTTGCATCAACGCCTTCGTAACGGCCGCACACCAAAGCGAGGCCCGGCTTTTTCGCCAATTCCACGGCTCGGTCTTGGTTGAAAACTCGGCCAGATGGCGTCAGCAACACACGGTACGGACGTTCCGAGCCTTCCCCCACTGCCTCCAAGGCGGCAACCACGGGCTCTACCTTCATCACCATCCCGTGCCCACCGCCGTAAGGCGTGTCATCCGTGACTCTGTGCTTATCGGTGGCATAGTCCCGGATGTTCACCAAACAGAACTCCACGGCCCGCCGCTCCTGGGCCTTTTTGAGCATGGTGGAGTTCAACACCGAAGAGAACAGTTCCGGAAACAGGGAGAGAACGTGAATCCGCATTATTCGCCCAGTAACCCCGGGATGGGATCAATGAGGATTTGGCGTGTCTGCCGATTAACCTGCTTGATGAATGTGTCCACCATCGGGACCAGGCTTTCCCGGCCGCCACACCCCACCACCAAAACATCGCCCGCTGGAGCTGGCCACACATCCAGGACCTCTCCCACCCTCTCCCCACTCGTGGTCACTACCTCCATACCGCGCAGCTCGTGGAGGTAAAACTCACCCTCACCCAAGGGTGGGAGCTGCTCGACTCTGACCCACAACTCGGCGCCGACTAACGCCTCTGCTGCGCTCCGGTCCTCGATCCCAGCAAAGCTCAGGAGCAAAAATACCTTATGTCGGCGTACACCGGCGATCTGCCGTATTTGTCGGTCCCCCTGCAGGCGGAGTTCGACTTCCGTGCCTTTCGACAACGTCGAACTCGAGGGGTTGTCGGGCAACAAACAAACTTCCCCCGACAAAGAATGCGGGCGAACAAGTCGGCCCAGGCGAATCCAGCCCAAGTCCTCGCCTGGGCGGTAAGCCCCCGACTGCGGTTTACTTCTCCTCGATGATTTCGAGAATGACTTTGCGGTTGGCACGAGACGCCGCCGCATTGAGGATCGTGCGGATCGACTTCGCGGTACGGCCTTGCTTACCAATGATACGGCCCAGGTCCTCGCGTGCCACCTTGAGTTCGAGGACCGAAGCAGTTTCCCCCTGCGTTTCCCGCACTTCCACAGCGTCCGGGTTGCTCACCAGGGACTTTGCCAAGAGTTGAACCAGTTCCTTCATGACTATGCCTCCCCGTTCTCTGGTGCCGGTACACTGCCGGCCTCAGCGCCACTGCGGGCCTGACGCCAGCGCTTCATCAGTTGCTCCACAATCAACGTCGGCTGGGCACCCCGCGCGAGCCAAAGCTGCAATTTCTGTTCGTCAATCTGCACTTCCGCGGGTTCACGGTTGGGATCGTAATAGCCGATCTGATCTAGCCGACGACCATCGCGGCGTGCTCGGCGATCAGCGACAACGATCCGATAAAACGGGCGTTTTTTTGCGCCATGCCGAGCCAGGCGAATCGTGGTTGCCATTGTTTCGTGTTCTCCTTCCTGGTCGAATTACTACAAACCCAAGCCCGGGGGCAAACCTCCGCGGCCCATCACTTTCGACATCTTCTTCATCATCTTACGCGTCTGCTCGAACTGCTTGAGGAAGCGGTTCACCTCCGCCACCGAAGTACCACTGCCTGCTGCGATCCGCCGCCGCCGACTGCCATTCAGAATTCCCGGGTTTCCTCGCTCCTCCTTGGTCATCGAGTTGATAATCGCCTCGATGCGCTTCAACTCACCCTCAGCTTCGTTCAAATCCACCCCACGCGTGAGCTTCTTCATCCCCGGGATCAAGGATAACAACTCCCCCATCGAGCCCATCTTACGAATCACCCGAAGTTGCTCTCGGAAATCCTCGATGGTGAACTCGTCTCGCCGCAGCTTCCTTTGCAGTTCCAGAGCCCTCTTGGCGTCGTACGCTTTTTGCGCCCGCTCTGCCAAGGTCAGCACGTCGCCCATTCCCAGAATTCGGCGGGCCATGCGGTCCGGATGGAAGACCTCAAGAGCCTCGATCTTCTCGCCGGTGCCCACAAACAACACTGGCGCACCGGTCACTGCTCGTACGGAAAGAGCTGCCCCACCGCGCGCATCCCCGTCCAACTTCGTTAGAATCACGCCGCTGACCCCCAGACGCTGGTGGAAACCCTGGGCAACGCGAACCGCATCCTGACCTGTCATCGCGTCAACAACCAACACCACGTGTCGCGGCTGAACCGCTGCCTTGATGCGCTCGATTTCTTCCATCAGCGCCTCGTCAATGTGGAGCCGGCCCGCAGTGTCGATGATAACCGTGTCACACCCCAGCGCTCTCGCCTGCGCGACTCCGCTGGCGGCCAAGTCAACCGCGGATTGCTTGGGATCAGAAGGGTAGTAGGGGCACCCGACTTGCTGAGCCAGCAGTGCGAGTTGCTCAATCGCTGCCGGACGGTACACATCCGCTGGGACTAGGTACGGCGTTCGCCCCAACTCCTCACGCGCGTAGCGCGCCAGCTTGGCCGCGGTAGTCGTCTTGCCGGAACCCTGGAGGCCTACCATGAGGACCACCGCCAGAGGCCCACCCAGCTCAAAGGGAACGGCCCTGCCCCCCATCACCGCGGTCAACTCAGCGTCGACGATTTTGATGAATTGCTGCGCTGGGGTTAGACTTTTAAGAACCTCTTGCCCCAACGCCTTCTGCCGCACCTTCTCCGTAAACTCCTTGACCACCTCGAAGTGCACATCCGCTTCGAGCAGCGCCAAGTGCACCTCGCGCACAGTATCCTCGATGTTGCGCTCGGTGATCGTGCCGACTCCCCACAGCCGGCGTACCGTGGCCTCGAGTTTTTCGGTTAAAGAGTCGAACATGGAAAGTGGGAAAACCTATCTGACGAAGAACCGCGGCTAATTCGAAGTCCCACAGAGTACCGAAGGGCTTCTGCCCTGTCAATTCGCGCAACCGGTGGCCGAATCACTCTACCCCGCATCGCGCCAAGGCGTCTTGCAACCGCTTTTCTAACTCTTTCTTATCCCGATCCATCAAGGCCATTTGGCTTTTCAGGGTGTCTCGCTCTTTTTCGCGAGCCACCACCCGGTCGCGCAAATCCTGCACCTGCTGGCGGAGCTCCTCTGCCTCCCCCCAAAGTTGGTACCCGATCAGGATGCCGGCTCCCAGCACCACCATCAGGATCACCACTCGCTGTGCGTACACCCACAGCTTTTCTCGAAGCTGCTCTGCCTCTCGGGAATGTTGCGTGGACCCGCCCATACCAGTTGCCTCCGTGAAACGACCACAAGCCGAATAACAGAACTCTCCCAAACCGAGAAGCAGTGGTGCGTGGGCCCCGGTCCTAAACGGTACGTACCGACACCCAACCGCCTCTCGCCCCTGAATTCGGCGTGCCTTCTCTGCCCACCGCGCAGTGCCCAGGCCGCATCCGCTCCGAAGGCAATCCTCCAACAAAGCACACCGGCTCTTTCCTGCTGAGCGCGGTGTCGAGAAAGCCCTGAGGGCCGCCCACGGCTCTGCCATGGCAAAGCCGCGGCCTACGGACCCTAGTCAGCCAAGCGGAGCCGGCTAGTCTTTGCCAGCGAACGCTGGCACCCCGATCAAAAGCCTCTCGGAACTTTCACCCCCGAACGCAGTGGGTCACTGGTCCGGTCAAGCAGCGCGCAGCGCGGCGGGACGAAAACGCTGTCTTCGCAATGGCTTATTACGAGCCCGGGCCCAGCGTAAGAGTGCTGCCCGCACGCCGTTCGGATCAAAACCGAAGGCCTCGCATAGGTTCACGAAGGAAAACGGCCACTCGTAATCGTTCCGAAAAATCCAGCTTTCCGCCTCCAAGAACGCAACGCGATCCGCCGCCTGGGTGGCGTCCAAGTTCCTCCGGTAGCATTCGAGGCCGTCCGCAAACACCGCCCACATAAGGGCTCGCTCACCTGAGGCCTGGCACGCCGAGCCTCTGCCAAAAAACTGCTCCGGCAAGATCGCGTCCGCTCCCAGCAAATCCACTAGGCTCGCCGCTCCCCAATCGCGTGTGTCCATGGCTGACCTCCAGACATCTCGCGATTCGAAGCAAGGCCCTTGCCAGATTGAGTCCGTTCAGCCCAAGCAGCTTGCCGGGAACCAACGAAAAAACCGTGCCGCTTCCTACCGGCGGATTTGAAGTGTCTGATCAACGAATTGGCGGTAGGCTCGTTGCAAAGCGCGGGTGAACGGTCCCGGAACGCCTTCGCCCACCCTGCGGCCGTCAACGCGGACCACTGGCAGCACTTCTACCACAGAGGAGGTCAGGAATAGCTCGTCCACCTCGGCCAGCTCTTCCACTGCCAAGCGACTTTCTGCTACCGCCATCCCCAATCCGCGTGCCAGGCGCAAGACTAGCTCTCGCGTGACCCCGGGTAAGGGCCCGTTTAGCGGCGGCGTTTTCAGTACCCGATTCGTTACCCAAAACACGTTCGCGGTGGTGGCCTCCTGAACATAACCTTGCGACGTGTAGAGCGCCTCTTGCGCTTTCCGCTTTGCCGCTTCCCTCCGGGCCATAAGGGCAGGCACGTAATCCAGCAATTTGAACGCGGCAAAAGCGGGCAAGCGGGAAAAAGGGACAGAAATCACGGAGATCCCTCGCTGCTGGTTCCTAACCAGAGAAGAGGGCAAAGGCAGAGCGAAAGCAAAGACCGAAGGATCACAACGGGCAGGGGGAAGGAGTCCTGGCGGGGCAGCGCCACGGGTCAACGTGATCCTTATTGACGCGTCGGCAAGCCGGTTCGCCGCCAGTAACTTCGTAAGCCCTGCCTCCCAATCCAGGAGCGGTACCCGGTATCCCAATGCGCGAGCAGATCGCCTCATTCTGACCAAATGCTCGCGGAGAGCAAAGATGCGCCCATCGTAAGATCGCAAGGTCTCGAACAGGCCGTCCCCATAAAGTAGCCCTCGGTCAAAGACGCTGACGCGCGCCTGGGTGCTCTTCACGACACGCCCCTGGAACCACACGTAGCGGGGAAAGACTGTCGTCTGAGCGCCTACCATCGGGCCTCCTCTCCTCTCCAAGCCTCGAGTACGTTCCGCAGTGGGAGTGCCTTGAGCCAAGTCTCTGCGTACTCTCTTTCCGGGACCGAGTCGGCCACGATCCCTCCTCCGGTCCAGTACTCGAGCCCTGCCGAACCCACGATCGCGGTGCGAATGGTCAACGCGAAGTCCGCGTCACACCGAGATCGGAACCACCCCAGAGCGCCGGTATAAAATCCGCGCGGTTCGCCTTCGAGTTCGTCAATAATTTGCATCGCTCGTCGTTTCGGCGCACCCGTGACCGAGCCCCCTGGCAGAAGCGCAGCAAGGACGGCACTCCAACTGACGTCTGCTCGCAAACGGCCCCGCACTACCGACTGGAGGTGGTGCCAGCGCTCGAAGCTGCACACCTTGGCGTGCTCGATCACTTGCACAGAGCCCGTATCGCACACACGTCCCAAGTCGTTCCGCTCTAAGTCGACGATCATGACGAGTTCGGCCTGTTCTTTGGGGTCGGCAAGCAGTTCTTCACGCAAAGCTTCGTCCTCGTGGATGCTCGCTCCGCGCGGCCGGGTCCCTTTGATTGGCCAGGTCTCCACCCACCGCCCGCGGCGCCGCAGCAGGCACTCGGGTGAGTTGACCACCAGCTCGAATGGCCCGCAACGGAAGTACGCACCGTAAGGGACCGGATTTCCCCGCTGCAGGGTTTCAAAAAGAGCGAGCGGAGGGACCCTCTCCGCGCATCGCCATGGGTACGCCAAATTCACCTGATACACGTCACCCGCAGCAATATATTCCAACGCTCGACGCACTGCATTACAGTGTCGCTCCGCATCCCACGTTGGCTTGAGTTCCGCCGCCAAGCCATGCAACCGCGGGCCAGGCCCTTGCATTCCCGGATCGGCACAGACCAGCCCGCGAGGTTCCACCTTGCACGATACTGCCTCGATCACCTCCGGTGGCTGATACGCTGCCGCCAGCAGAAGCGGCCAGCGATTGCTTGTTGCAGGCGGAAGCAGGTTCCCAGCTCGACCAGCCTCGTAAGAGATCGCCGCAACCACATGGCGCCCGTCCGCTTCTTCCCCCAGGTGCTCTTCACAAAAGTGCTCCAGTAGCTCGAAAAGCGCTCCCGAAACGTTACGTTGATGCTTGCCCTCGAGCCACAAAACCTCCCCGCTGCTACCAACCCACAGGAGCGCGGAAGGTTTCCGGGCAAGCAGCGTTCGCCCACAGCCCCAAGAGGCCGGCCCTTGACCATCCAGGATGGCGGAGTAAGGAGACATCGTCTCCCCCTGCGCGGTGTCCCAAGCCGAGCACAACATCGCTTCTTGCTTGCCCATCCGATTCCTGCTTTGCGTCGAGCTAACCAGAGGACCCCGAGGGCGCAACGTGGTCCGCAATCTCAGCGAAGGAACGGTCTCGAATGAACGCAGCAGTTCAATTGCTCGAAACCGTAATCCCAGCAAGCGTCGAACTCGAAGTGGAAGTTCCTGCCCGACACCCTTCGGCGGCACTGTTGGGGACCACTCGCCACGGTAGCGGAGTCTTTTTCGATGCTAGCGGGTTGATTCTGACTGCGAACTACGTCGTTGTCGGCGGGTCCTCGATCACGGTGCGTACGGCTGACGGCCAGCAATGGAGCGGCCGTAAGGTGGTACAAGATTTCCTGACCGGGCTTGCTGTGGTGAGCATCGACCACGAGGCGTCCGTTCCGGCCTTGCCGCTTTCGTCCTCTGCTGGATTGCAGAAGGGAGAGGATATTTTCCTGGTTGCTGCCGTGACAGACAACGGGCGGCGAGTGCACGACGGCGTGGTATCCGCGATCGAACCGTTCACAGCGTTTTGGGAATACCGTTTACAACGAGCCATCTTTACCACAGCCCCGAATCCTGGCTTTGGCGGTGGTGCCCTGCTCGACCGCTACGGTCAAGTGCGCGGTGTCGTTCTACTGGACGTTGGCGAAATCGGCCGTCTCTCGTTGATCGCTCCGGTCGACGAGCTTGCCGAGAAGCGCGAACAGTTCCTCCACAACCGCGAAGCGCTCGGACGCAAGCCGCGTGGGTGGCTCGGCCTGTTTTGTTACGCGCTGCGAAACCATTTGGTGGTGGCTGGAGTCGTGCCGGAAAGTCCCGCGGAACTCGCAGGTCTGCGGGCCGGAGACGTCCTACTTGCCATCGAAGACCGAGTCGTTCATGAGCGAGACGAGCTGTACGATGAACTCTGGGCCCGATCACCTGGCGAACACGTGCGCTTGCGCGTGTACCGTGACAGGCAGGTGCACGACCTGCTCGTCCAGCTAGGCGACGCAGAAAAGTTCTTTTCGTGAGCTAACCCTTTTTGGTACCGAACCGTTGCCTCGACGCTCCATGCCCCCGACTCCGCTGATGATCGCTGTTGTGTATGGGAGACCGTACTGGCCGTTCGTGGCCAAAGCCGTGGAGGATCTATGCGCGGCCGTGCGCTTGTCCCAGCGCGCATCAGGAGAGGGAGTGTGTCTCGAAGAGGCTCTTTCCTCCAACCGTTCTTACCCGTACGTAGAACGCCTATACCTACTTCCTTTCGACGCAGCTTCGGCGGCAGAGGCGGCGCAAAAACTCGCTAAGGTTTTCCCCAACGGGCGCCCGTTGATTCCGCTTACCGTTCAAGATTTGTGCTGGGACAAACTCGACACGCAACAACGTTTGGTTAATCGCGGTGTCCCGGTGCCAGAAACTCTGGTGACGCACGATGGTCGCGAGGTACGGGATTTTGTCCACAGGCACGGCTTTGCCATCCTGAAACAACGCTTCGGGTGCGGCGGCAGCGGGCACTGGGTAATTTGGCAAGACGGGGCTGGCCTGATGGCGGACAACGGGTACAACGCTTATCGTTTGGACTTCAGCGGTGGGCCGGAACGCATTGCCCAGGACCGGCTCTTCCTACCTCCTCCGTACTACGTACAGAAGATGATCGGCACGCATGCACAAGGGGAATTTCGCCCTGGGCAGGTGCTGCGTGCCTACATAGTGGACAATGAGCTACGATTTTGGACTGAACGAGTACGTAGCGTCTACAGGCGCCCTGGGGATTGGATCGTAAACGTGAGTCGCGGAGCCTACTATCGCTTTCTCTTATCCGTGAGCGAACAGACCGAGAAAACGGCTCTCCGAGCGGCGCGCGTACTCGGTGCGGCGGTGGCAGCCGTGGATATTATCCGCACAGACGCAACCGGGCCGCTGGTTTTGGAAGTCGATACCGACGGATACCACATGCTCATCGATCGTTCGTTCAAAGATCTGCCCGAGTACCGGGATTATTTTGATCTCGACAACTACATCGCGGCGCTGTTGGCACGAGAAGAACTGAAGCTGCGAGCGCGCGCTCTTCGACCCCGCAGAAGCCAGCCGACAGACCGGCAACCTGGCCGATCCTGAAACAGACCCTCACCCCCTCCGCCCGCGCTGCGCTCGCTCGATTTCGCGTTGCGCCTCCCGCGCACGGATCGTGGCCCGCTTGTCATACAGTTTCTTGCCACGCGCCAAGCCGAGTTCGACCTTCGCTCGCCTGCGCTTAAAGTAAATCCGGAGAGGAACCAGAGTGAAGCCCTTTTGTTTTACTTTGCTCGCCAAGCGCACGATCTCGCGCTTGTGCAACAGCAACTTGCGCGGGCGAGTCGGATCGTGCCCAAAACGCGCCGCCGGTGTGTACTCGCTGATGTGCGCTTGGACGAGCCAAACTTCACCGTCCTTGATACGCGCGTAGGAATCTTTCAGTTGGCCTTTACCCGCGCGCAACGACTTGACTTCACTTCCCACCAGGGCCAACCCCGCCTCGATCGTTTCCTCGATATGGTAATCATGCCGCGCCCGGCGATTCACCACGACGTCTTTCACCCGATCGGCGCTTTGCTGGCTGTGCATTTGGTCCCGCTTCGCTTCGTTTTCAGGTGCGCTAGAACTTCAGCGCGCCGCCGAGCAGACCGCTCAAATATGCCCGCTGTAGCGCCAAAAACAGCAGAATCGCCGGCAGCATCGTTAGAACTGCGCCGGCCATCATGAGTTCGGTATCCTGCACGTGCTCGCCTGCCAAACTGGCGAGCGCCACCGGCAACGTGTGCATCGAGTCATCCGTAAGCACAATCAAGGGCCACAAGAAATCGTTCCAGGTACCCAAAAATGTAAACACGGCCAGAGTCGTAAGAATCGGCCGGCACAATGGCAGGCCAACCGACCAAAACACTCGGAACTCGCCCGCTCCATCGGCACGCGCCGCGTCAAGCAGCGCATCGGGGATACCCAGCACATACTGCCGCACCAAGAAGATGCCAAAAACACTCGCCAAACTTGGTACCAGCACGCCCCAGTACGTGTTGATCCACTGCAGCTCTTTGAGAAGTAAGAACAAAGGCAGCATTCCAACCTGGCCTGGAATCACCAACAACGCGAGAAGGCCACGGAATATCCGGTCGCGCCCCGCAAACGGCAGTTTTGCCAGCGCGTATCCTGCCATGGCGTTGAGGGTCGTGGAAATCACCGTTGCAGCGGTGGAAACGAACAGACTGTTGAAAAAGCTACGCCCCAGCTGCAACGTGGCAAACAACTGGACGTAGTGGTCCCACGTGACCCTGCTGGGCCACCAGCGGACAGGAAGGCGGCTCGCTTCCCCTGATGGCATGAGGGAGGCGGCCACCATCCAAAACAGGGGCAGTAGGGTGGCCGCTGCAAAGCACGCCAAGCACCCATGGAGCAGCAACCAGCGCAGGCTCCGCCCGCAGCGTACCCGCCAAGACGCAGACCGTTGCATCAAGAACCTCCGCCTCGCCAGCCCAGGGCACGCCAGCGCGTCAGCACCACCGTCACGCACAGCAAGAGAGCGAACAGAACCCAAGCCACCGCCGCCCCGTAACCCACGTTCCACCACTGAAACCCGTTCCGGTACATCAGCAGCACAAGGCTCAGGGTCGCGTTCGCCGGCCCGCCCTGGGTCATCACGTACGGCTCCGCGAACAACTGAAAGGAACCGATCGTGGTCATCAGAACCACAAACGAGAGGGCGGGTCGCAGCATGGGCAAAGTGACGGCGCGAAACTGCTGCCAGCGCCCCGCTCCGTCAACACTGGCAGCCTCATAGAGCGCACTGGGGATGCTCTGGAGGGCCGCCACCAGGATCACCATGTTGAAGCCGAAATTTTTCCACACCGCGAAAAGAATGATGGCCGGCATAGCCCAACGCGGATCCCCCAACCAATCCACGGGCTCGAATCCTACAGCGCTTAGCAAAGCAGCCAACACACCAACCCGCGGGTGATACCACGCGCGCCACACCACCGCTGCCGCAACCACGGTCGTTACCACGGGCACGAAAAACATCGTGCGCCACACAGCTCGGCCGCACACATCTCCAGCGGTGAGCAACAGGGCGGCGGCGAGGGAGACGAACAGCGACAAAGCTCCCCCTGCAAGCACGAAGTACAGAGTGTTCACCAATGCCCGCCAAAAAAGTGGATCCGCGAGCAACGATCCGTAGTTGCCGAGGCCGACGCAGCGCACATAATCCCAACCGGCAAGCCCGTAAACATCGAAATCTGTGAAACTCAGCAACAACCCGCTGGCCACCGGCAGCACGAAAAACGCGACGATCGCCCCCAGCGCTGGGGCAACCAACAACACGCCCGCTATCGCGACGGTTCGATTTTTCACTTGGCCTCGTCTCGCGCACGCTGCCGGAGCCAGCGCCGTTTCGCCAACACCGAGTCTACCCTTTTGTCCAGTTCGCGCAGGGCCTCTTCCGCCGTACGCTGCGATCGTACTACCAGCTCTGTGTGCGCCATGAGCAGGGCAGCAATGCGCTCCCATTCGGGGACTTTAGGGGCAGCGCGCACGTGATCGAGCTGAGCCCGGAACGCACCGATCCGACGGTCGCGCCACAAGCGAGGATCCTGCCAAGCAGAGCGCCTGGCCGGCAAGTCGCCACTGATCTCATACCAACGAACCTGTTGTTCGGTTCGCAGCAGGAACTCTATGAGCATCCACGCTTCCGTTTTTCGTGCAGAAGAGCGAACGATCCCCAGGCTCGCACCTCCGGCGACCGAAAGACCCACCTCTCCGGGTCGAGGCGCAGGAAGAGGGGCGGTCTCCCAGGCAGCGTCCAACTCAACGGGCAGACGCCGGCGAAATTCCGCCAGGTTCCAGGGTCCGGTCACGTAAAAGGTAAACAGCCCTGCTGCGAAGTCCTGATAAATGTTGGCGACTTGGGCCTCACCAGCAAACGGCGCCAGTCCGTCGCGAAACCAAGACACATAAAAGTCAAAGGCACGCCGGAACTCTGGGCTCTGAAAGTTCGCGCGCGTCTCTTCCTCCACAAGCAGAGAAGCTCCTTGTTGAAAAGCAAGTGCTACCAATAGTTGCCATTCATGGAGTGGTGCCCAAAGGGCGTATCCCCCAGGAGCGTGTTCCTTGATTTGGAACATCACCTGCCGCCATTCCTCCCAACTGCGGGGCGCCACAGACGCGCCGACTAAAGCCAGCAGGTCGCGCCGGTAAAACAATACGCGTGTGTCTACATACCAAGGGGCCGCCCAGGTGCGGCCATCAACCCGGTTGGTCTCCGCGATACCTGGGAACCAGTCACGCTCTAGATCCGTTCCCTCGAGCCACCGGTCCAGTGGTTCCACGGCGCCCACTGCGACGAACTCCGCAATCCAAGTGTTTCCCAGTTGGATGACATCTGGAAGGGTTCCCGCAACAAAGGCGGTGAGTAATTTCTCGTGCGCTGCACTCCACGGAATACGCTGCAACCGTACCGGTATTGTCGGGTGATGCCGCTGGAACTCCGCCAGCAACGAAGCCAAGTGCTCGGCTTCCTTCCCCATGGCCCAGATTCGTAACTCCTCACCGCCAGCGGCACCCCGCGCGCAACCGCCCGCTAACAAAGGCACGAACAGCAGCCCCGCAACGATCAACCATGCAGCCCGCGCAGGGAGAGCCTTGCCCGCAGCCCGCGGTGCTGCGCAGAAGCCCCATCGCGTCACACGCCGCAAGCACCGCACTTTTTACTGCCTGAGAAACGCGCGCCATGCGACTTCTAACTGCTGGCGCGCGTTACCCTCGAGTCGCTCGCCGTGTGCGACCACCACCCGCTCGACCGGCCAGTCGAGAATGGACCGCAGCGAGCGGCCAAAACTCGCTCGGTCGCGGACAAACCAGCGCCAGATTCGGCTCTGCCGCGCACCACCATAGGCTCCCATCACAGCGAAAAAAGCCCGCGTTCTCCAGCGGCGCGCCTGCCGCACATGGAAAAGAAGATCCGCGAGCAGCAAGGTACGTGTCGGCCAATGAAAAAAGACATGTTCCTCCACATACGGAGCTCCTCGTACGTGCAAAACTTCGAGGTCCGGCAGGTCGGGCAACGGCCGGCCTCGCTCCGGCAAGGGTTCAAACTTCAGTCCCGGCTGCTTGCGTTCTAGGCCTGCAGGGCCCAGAACCTGGGCCGCTGGGTACACACGCGCCGCTTCAGCGAGAAACAGGTAATGAACTAAGCTTGGAGCAATCAGGGCTTGCACCACTCCGATTCGGTCGAGCGCACTTCGCACGGTGCTGTTCAGGGGCAACGGCGAAAGCAATGCCAAAGCACCTGTCACGCCGCGCAGCACGATCATGCGGGCCGGAAACGGTAGCCAGCGCGCCAACACGATTTCGCGATCGTATGCCCACAAGTCCTGGCCCAGTGGCACTAGCTCATCGAACCCGCCGCTTCGTGGAGCGTCGCCCGAGCTTGCTCGTTGGCCCTTTGTCCCGAATCGTGAAGCCACCTCGAACCTTCTAGATCGGCACCAGCGGCAAAGGAGAGTGCCCTGTTTTCTTTGACGGCGCAAGCCTTGTGCCCGCCACGCGCACATGAGTCGCGACAACGGATGCGTCTTCCTCTCGAGAGCCGCCAGCAATTCCTCCGCGCTCGCTGCCTCATCTCGGCAGGCGCGCGAATCGTTCGACTCGTTTCGTTCTGGCTTGACAACATCGGTCCATCGTGGAACAAACAAATTTTGTTTACATGACGAACGTGCACGACAAGAAGCGATCGCTCGGCGCATGAGACGGAGGTGGGTCATGAACATCCAGCTGTTAGGGGCCGCTTGCTTTCTCCTCGGGTTTACGATCGCAGCTTGTGGTAGTGAGAGCCAGCCGCGCAGTTCCACGCCTAGCGCAGTCCCCAGTCCCACGGCGACACCCATACCAACAGCAACCCCCGCCGCAGCCGCCGCAGTCGAGGGCTTGCTCGTTCTCCGTAACGACGTTCCCTCGGGCCCTACTGATTCCATCGGCGTACCGCCCAGATCCTGGCAGGGGATTGCGATCGGTGAGGATTTCGATCGTTCCCTCGCGCACGCCAGCGTCCTCGTGGAGGGGGAGGGACAATCTTTTGTTCTCGACACGAGCGCCGACGGGTCGTTTCGACTGCCAGATCTGCGTCCAGGAAAATACCGTTTACTCATCACAAAAGCGCTCAACGGCAATCTCGTGCAAACTGCGCTGCCGCTCCCTGTCGGTGATCGCGGGATCACCTCGCTATTGGTGCAGGTTGCCTGGGGGCAGGTACGCAGCGTAGTCCGCTATGAACGCGCTGGGCGAATCTACGAGGAAATTCAAACCGACAAGGGTTTGTACTTGGTCCGCCGGGACGGCCAAGCAAGCGAGTTCAGCGACGGCGTGCGCACCTGGAGCGACGCGGACGCGGATGGCACGTTCGATCCCCAGTCGTGCGATGCGACTCTCTGGCCCTGTGATTTCGAAGCCGGGTGCGAAGGAAACTCTTCCTGCGTGTGCACTTCGAGCTGTCCCGCCTGCGACGATTGCGGCCCCGGAGTATGCAGCAGGACGCCCATCCCTTACGCCTACCGGTGCGGCGAGCAGGGAACCTGCGTCAATCCTACCGATCAATGTGTGTGTGTAGCGAGCTGTCCCGAGTGCGGCGATTGCCCCCGCCAGGTGTGCATACCGAACTGCTTGCCGGTACAGATTACGGATCTTTCCATAACCGATTCCATGGAGCTTCCGATCGGGCGGGCAATCTCCGCCACGGCAACCCTAAGCCTCTCCGATGGCAGCCGGATCGATGTTACGCCGCTTTTGGATTGGAACATAGACGATGTGTCGGTAGCCAGGGTGGATCCCATCGGCAATATCCAAGGGCTCGCGGTGGGTTCGGCGCAAGTGACGGCGCGTTGGGATGATCGCTGGACGACGCAGGCACCAGTAAGGGTGGTAGAGCGCCCCGCCGTGCTTCGCCTAACCGTGATCAACGCTCTGTGCCGCTGCGGCCCGACTTGGCTCAGCGATCCGGCGGTACGCCCGGTGGAGTTGCCCTGTATCCTTCGTCCCCAAGCTCCCGAGACGTCGTTGCCCTCCCCGGTGCCTTGGTGCCGCGAGGTGCTCCGCGTGGCAGCGTCCTTACAGTACCTCGCGCTGGCAGAACTCGCGGATGGTTCGGTTGAAGACGTAACGCCGCTTGCCGAGTGGAGCGCCGAGCCGGCGAACGTTGCCGAGGTGCGTGCGGGGGAGGTGGTCGCAAGGCAAGCCGGTTGGGCGCAAATCAGCGCCACTTTCCAAGGAGTCCGCAGCGATGCCGTGAACCTGCGCGTGGTCGAGCGCCCCACCCCGATCGCTCTCTACATTTCGGCGGACCGCGCCTTCCCCGAGCTTGCCCGAGGCTCCGGCGCTGCCCAGGAAGGTACGCCGCCGATTTGTGTTGGTTGCGATTATGACGTGACCTTCCTGATCGGAGAGCGGATTCAGTTCCGGGCGACTGCAGAGTACGACACCGGCGAGTGGCAGGACGTTACCGAGTCCGTGGAGTGGCAATCTTCTGCACCGGCAGCGGTCGGCTTCTTGGGTGCAGGGCTCGCCGTCGCCAACGCTCCTGGCGATGCAGAAGTCACAGCGCTGCTTGAAGACCTGCGCAGCAACACGGTCCGTGTGCGGGTGGTTTCGGAAGCGTCCGCGGTGGCGCTCTGGATTCAGCCGGAAGGGAACGATCGCGTCTTGGCGCGAGGCGGTGAAATGTTCTTCCGCGCCACCGCTACCTACGACCTCGGAATGACCCGCGACGTTTCGGAAGCCGCAAGTTGGCGCAGCAGCGACGAAACCGTAGCTCGCTTCGCGGCGAACGGGAGACTCGCGGGACTGAGCGCTGGGACCGTGCAAGTGTGGGCAGAATTTTCCGGGTTACGCAGCGAACCGGTAACGATCGAGGTGTACGAAACTTCGGACCTGGCATACTGCGACCCTGCGAACGTCAATCGGGCCGTGTGGACGGACGGTTTCAACCGCGTCGTGCTGGAGTCGGATTGTGCTCGCTACGACGTCCCAGGTTTGGTGACCCTACGTTACACCGTCACAGAAACCCAGCCTCGAGGTGGGGTGTTCGATCCTTGCCTCGATCTTTATGTGTTTCGTGGTGCCGAACTGATCCGCACCCTGCGGGAAGAGGGCTGTGGGGCTCCGTTTCTGGAAGCAAGCGCGCCCGACCGCGATCGAGAAGTGTTGCGCTATCAGACTCGGGCCGTCTGGGACCTGCGCGATGCCAGCGGCAACCTTGTCTCTCCCGGGGTGTACCGGATCTACGGTCGTTTTTACCTGTACTACGACCCCGTGGTTTACCTCGACGTGACCGTGGGCACTCCAAGTCCGACGCCGACCCCGCCGGGCCCTGCGGATCGAACCTCCGGCTGTTTTCTCGGCTCGTGCTCCGGAGGGCTGCTCGCCGAACTGCAAACCCGCGACGCTTGTTGCGCTTATGCTCGCACCAATCTCACACCGCTCGGTGTTTCGTGGTGCGACTGGATGGTAGGAGGCGTGTGTGCAGCGGGCGCGTGCCGGGAAAACCCCTGCGAGGACGAACCGAGCTGCTGTCCGCCCAACGCGCGCTGCCTACCTCACATCCCGCCCTGCAAGGTGCCGGAGTGCTGTCCACCCGGGGCTCTTTGTGGTCCGCTCAACTTGCCGGAATGCCCCGAGAAGTGCTGCCCTGATGGACTCCTGTGCATCCCCGAATTGCCACCGTGTTCTCCAGCTCCCGGCCTCTGCGGCGGCATCGCGGGCTTCCCTTGTCCGGACGGGTTTGTTTGCAACACGGAGGATCCCACCTGTTCCGTTGCCGATCTCGCTGGATCGTGCACGCCTCGGCCGCGAGCCTGCCCTTTGTTTTATTCTCCCGTATGCGGGTGCGACGGCATCACCTACGGGAATGATTGCGAGCGGCTAGCCGCCGCGGTGACCCTCCGGCATGGGGGCCCGTGTGAAACCGCCGAGTAACCCCAGAAAGCTTCAGCGGAAACCCAGGTATTCTCATTCGCTGACGTGGGTGAGTGCCCTGCACTCCTCCGTTGCCGGGTGGGCGTAGCCGTAGTGCAAAGCGAATCTTCCGTTCGGAAGACGTACGAAACGCACATTTTTCGCGAGGTCGCCCGCAGACCGTCTGGCTCTTCGTCCGCCGAAGGCGATCAAGCCCGGTAGCCCGTCCCATTTGTACCGCAAGGTGCTCCTTCGTGAGCGAGTGCTCCCGGACAAAAGCCAGTGATGGGCCGCTGCTCGGTCGTCGCAAAAAGGCCAGATTCCGCTCGGAATCTGCAGCCCGCTGCGAGGAAATCTTACTTAGAGGTTGCCCTCTTTCCGTCCCCGAAAAGCTGGCCTCGGCAACGCGCCTCGCGAACAACCTTCCTTGAAGGCAAAGCCCTCAGTCCGATTCCCCCTGGCCGGAGACCTTGGCAAGCCACCGTTCCAACTCTGCAGCAGGAACGAAGCCTGAGTGTTCGAGCACGGCTTTGCCCTGGCGGAAGACGATAAAGTGCGGGATGCCCATTACACCGTGACGAGCAGCCAACTCAGGAAACCGATCCACATCCACCTTGAGCACAATGGCGCGCCCCGCCCAGTTGCGCGCAGCGCGCGCGACCTCGGGAGCAACCTGCCGGCACGGGCCGCACCAGGCTGCCCAGAAGTCCACCAGCACTGGCACGCGGGCCTCAGCAACGATCTCCGCAAACTGTGCAGGATCGACCTCCAAGGGCTCAGCCACTGGAGAAAGCTCTCCGCGGCAAGACCCACAGCGACCCCGGTCGGAAAGGTGTCGCGCCGGAACACGATTGTTCACCCCACAATGGGGACAAACCCGAATCATTGGCAGCTCTCTGTCGCACGAATGTGGGCCACCGCCAAGACAAAGAACCTGATTTTCGCCTTTCGTTTGCCGCCCTTTGGATCGTATGATACCAAGGGAGCGTTCGTGGTGCTCCGGTGAGGGATGCAGAATGCTCGCTCCCAAGTACATCGCAGTGGAAGGACCCATCGGCGTCGGCAAAACATCGCTTGCCAGACTCCTCGCTGAGGAACTGCAGGGGCGAGCCATGCTCGAGCAAGTCGAGGAAAACCCCTTCCTAAAGAAGTTTTACGACGATCCCAAAACCTACGCCTTCCAAACCCAAATCTTTTTCCTTCTGAGTCGCTTCCGACAGCAACTCACGCTGGCCCAAGGAGACCTCTTCCGGCAAATCACGGTGGCGGACTATCTGTTTGCCAAGGACCAGATCTTCGCCCAGGTGAACCTTCAGGGCGACGAGTGGGCCCTCTACCGGCAAGTTTACTCGCTCCTCGATACCCGCTTGCCCAAACCGGATCTCGTGATCTATCTTCAGGCGCGGCCAGAAATTTTAATGGAGCGGTTGCGAAAGCGTGATCGGGACTACGAGCGGTACATTCCGCGCGAATACATCGAACGAATCGCAGAGGCCTATCGGCGCTTCTTCTTTCACTACCGAGAGGCCCCTCTGCTCGTGGCTGATGTGTCCGCGGTGGACTTTGTGGCGAACAGCGCCGATTTCCTCGATCTCGTTCGCGAAATCCGCTCGATGGCAGGAGGAGTTCAACATTACATTCCGCTTGGATCCAAATGACCTGGAGCGAACGCTCGCGGGCCGGACCGAGACGGAGCGCTCTCACAGGAGCCAGTCATGACATCCCAGCGACCCGTTCCAGCAGCAGCGATGGCGATCCGCGCTGACTGCACGAGGTGCAGGGTCGAGGGAGCTGACCAGCTTGCATGGGAAAGCCCTCCGGACTTGGTCCGGGGAGGTATCACCCATGCAAAGCAAAGTAACCGTTCCTGAGGTCCTCAAACGCAAGTCGGCCGGTGAGCCCCTGGTGGCGATCACCGCGTATGACTTCCCGTTCGCACGCCTTGTTGACGAAGCGGGCATCGACATCATCCTGGTAGGGGACTCCCTTGGCATGGTGGTGCAAGGTTTGGACACCACCTTGCCCGTGACCCTCGAGGAGATTCTTTACCATTGCCGCATGGTGGTGCGCGCACGGCGCAGGGCCCTAGTGGTCGCTGACCTTCCCTTTGGCTCGTATCAGACGAGCGTGGAGCGTGCCTTGGAAAGCGCGGCACGCGCGCTGAAAGAGGGTGGTGCGGAAGCCGTGAAACTCGAGGGCGGGGTAGCGGTTGCCCCCACAATCCGAGCCATGACGGCTGTGGACATCCCCGTGATGGGCCACATAGGACTTACCCCACAGTCCGTGCACCGTATGGGCGGGCACAAGGTGCAAGGACAGCGTCGCGGCCACGGGCCCGGGCAGCAGGAACGGCTCATCGAGGACGCGCTGGCGGTGGAGGAGGCGGGTGCCTTCGCGATCGTTCTCGAGGGAATCCCGCGAGAACTTGCCGCCGAGATCACCCGCCAGGTTTCCATTCCCACCATCGGGATCGGAGCCGGCCCAGACTGTGACGGCCAGATTCTCGTGCTGCACGATGTTTTGGGTCTCACCGCCGGACGCACGCCAAAATTCGCCAAGCGGTATACCGAGCTAGCGGAACACGCGCTCTTCGCTTTGCGCACCTATGCACAGGACGTACGCAACCGCCAATTCCCGGGGGACGAGCACGCGTTCCACACGTTGTTGCCAGTCGGTCGAGACAAGGCCGTGGGGGCAGAGTGAAACGAAGTCCATGCGAACGATCGAGCGAATCGTCGAAATGCAACACTGGGCTGACGCTGAGCGCGCGCGGGGCGAGCGCATCGGCTTTGTGCCCACGATGGGGTACCTGCACGAGGGCCACCTGAGTTTGGTGCGGCGTGCAAAGGAACTCTGCTCGCGAACGGTCGTGTCCATCTTCGTGAACCCTCTGCAATTCGGCCCCACCGAAGACTTGGAGCGCTACCCGCGCGATCTGGAGCGCGACGCGCGCCTACTGTCTGGCGAAGGAGTGGATGTGCTCTTTCTTCCTTCTTATGCAGAGATGTATCCTGCCGGCTTCCAAACGAGCGTTAACGTCGAGGAAGTAACCAAGGGCCTCTGCGGGGCTTCGCGACCCACGCACTTTCGCGGGGTCACAACTGTTGTGACGAAGCTCTTCTTAGCGGTCAAACCCCACGTCGCTGTGTTCGGCGAGAAGGACTTCCAGCAGTTGGTCACCGTGCGCCAACTCGTGCGCGACTTGAATTTCGACATTTCGATTGTGGCGGCGCCGATTGCGCGCGAGCCGGATGGCCTAGCCATGAGTTCGCGCAATGCGTATCTCGCGCCGCACGAGCGCGCTGCCGCCACGGTCCTGTCGCGCGCACTCCGGCTTGCACAGCAGAAAGTGGCAAGCGGCGTGCGAGCTGCTCAGGAACTACGCGCTTTTGTGTACCAGTGTCTGGCAGAGGAGCCTCTCGCTCGCGTGGACTACGTAGAACTTGTCGATGTTCAGAGACTGCGGCCCATAACCACCATCGAGGGCCCCACCCTACTTGCGCTAGCCGTGTTTTTTGGCAGCACGCGGTTGATCGACAATTGCGTACTCGAGGTCCCTACGGCCGACCGAACGCTGGCGGCCAAAGAGAACGGAATTGGCGGGGAACCCTCGGGGAACGTGTAACAAACAAGCAGAGGAGGGTTGTCATGCGTACGATGCTGCGAGGCAAGATCCATCGCGCCACTGTGACCGGCGCCGACTTGCACTACGAGGGCAGCGTGACCATCGATGCGGAACTGCTGGAGCGTGCGGACATCCTGCCGTACGAAAAAGTGGAAGTCTGGAATGTGACCAACGGAGAGCGCTTCTCCACATACGCGATCGCGGGGCAGCGCGGATCCGGTGTGGTTTGCATCAACGGGGCCGCAGCCCGCAAAGTGAGCAAAGGCGATCTGGTCATCATCGCCGCGTTTGCCGAGGTTGCAGAGGAATTGGCCCGGCAGTGGCAACCGCGCTGTGTGTTCGTGGACGAGCGCAACCGCCCAGTGGAGGAACGGGCGGAACATGGCGGCCAAGCCGACCTCTCCAGCGCCTGGCAATAAGGTTCGCGACGCCGATCCTCGCCTGGCGCGCGCGCCGTTGCTTTTTGGCGCTATGGTGGCGCTCGTTGCAGGCGTTTACGCCGGGCTCCTCCGTTCCGGGGCGGTGCTCCCAGTAGCCGTCCAGCCCTCGGCCCACGGCCCGCTCATGGTGGCCGGATTTTTTGCCACAGTGATCGGTCTCGAACGCGCCGTGGGAGCGACCGGTCACCCCTGGGTTTATGCGGCTCCTCTGCTCGGAGTGGTAGGTTCTCTCCTGCTGCTTCTCGGCAGTGCGATAGAACTCGCCCAGGCCGCGTATCTGGCCAGCGCCTTCGTCCTTCTAGTGGCCTCCGCCCACTTGTGCTGGCGGCATCCTGCGCTGTTCACGGCAACCATGATGGCGGGCGCTGCGGCCTTGTACGTTGGCCACCTGGCCTGGCTCAGTGGGGTAGAAGCGCACACCGTCACCTGCCTTTGGATGGCCTTCTTAGTGGCTACGATCGCAGGGGAGCGGCTGGAATTGAGTCGGGTGGTTCCGAAACCACGGTGGGCGGCAGTGGTATTTGTGCTCTCCTTCGCAGGGTTTGCTGGCTCTTTGCTGCTCGGGGACTTGGCCACGGATCGCGGTGCGAGACTTCTGGGCGGGAGTTTGCTCGCACTGGCAGCCTGGCTTCTTACGTTCGACTTGGCCCGCCGCACCGTCCGTCATCACGGGCAGCCCCGCTACGTCGCCATCGCTCTTCTGTCTGGTTTTGGGTGGCTAGGTTGCTCCGGTTTTTTGCTGCTCGCGCAGGGCCGCGCCATTGGGCCTCTTTATGACGCGACGCTGCATGCGGTGTTCTTGGGTTTTGTCCTCACGATGATCTTTGCTCACGCTCCTGTGATCTTTCCCTCTGTTCTCAGCCTGCGCATGAGATTCTCGCCGCTTTTCTACCTTCCGCTGGCTGCCCTGCAGGCCTCAGTGGTGGCTCGAGTTGCGGGAGACCTGCTGTGGTTCTCCCACTTACGGCAGGCCGGAGTGTGGGGCAACGTCGCTGCGATCGGGTTGTTCCTGGCTACCACTGTCCGCGCGACTCGTGCGGGACGTTTGCACAGTAAAGCCACTGTCGCGCACCCCCGACAAAGAGCATGAGGAGCAAAAGCTGCCAATGTGGCCGCGTTACGTTCCCCCGGGAAGGCTCAGGTGGAGAGGAGCCTTTCTAATCCGAGCTGAGCTGTGCAGTTGCGCAGTTTACCGATCCGGTAGCGGCTTCGGTTGGGGCTCCGAGCGGGGGGTGGGGACCGGGGCCTGTAGCCCCGCCAACTGCTCGAGCAGCTTCGGGACTTCGGTGGTAGGGAAGTTACACGTAAAGTTCTGACACACGTACGCGGTCGGCTTCCCTTCCTTTGGCGGCTGCTTCTTCACGAAAGGCAGCAACTCTTCCGTGGTTGCATCCCCCGGTTGGTACGGGACGATCAGCGCACGTGGCAAAAAGGCGCGCCCCACCGCTCGCCGCAGCGCCTGGGTCTCGGCCGCACGTGCCGCACCTACGATCACGACTTCCGCGCGTGGGCCGAGGGCGAAGTCAATCGCTTGCAATAAAAACGCGTACGCGGTCGGCGCCTTGCTGACATCCGCCCCGTTAGCCCGCAACAGAACTTCCCCTCGCTCCCAATAACTCTTCTTCTGCAGCAGGTGCCCCATGCGAAGCAGCGCCAGCGCCGCAACCGATTGTGCGGCTGGCAAAGCGGCGTCCTCCAAACTCCAGACGCTGGGAACGCTACGATCCCAATCGAGCGCCGCGTATCGGAGGCTGCCCGAGGCTGGGTCGTCAAAGCGACGCAACATCTCGCCCAGCAGGCGATCCGCCTCACGTAACCAGCGCGCCTCCCCGGTCGCCTCATAAAGGCGATGCAGTCCAAAGGCGAGGTACGCGTAGTCATCCAAGAACGCCGGCACACTCCGCCTGCCCTGATACCAACTGCGCCACAGCAGGCCTTCGGCATAAAGGTCGCGCAGGATGCGCTCCGCGGCCCGGCTCGCCGCGCTCACGTAATCTTCTTTTTCTAACTGCATCCCGCCCTCAGCGAGCGCTGCGATCATCCAGCCATTCCAAGCCGTGACAAGCTTGCCATCGATGGCGGGCCGCGGCCGTTGATCACGAACGGCGCGCAAAGCGGCCCGCGCTTGGCCAATCCTACGAACAAACTCCTTCTGCGTCAGGCCTCGCTGACCGATGAACTGATCCGGTGGAACAGGAATCCACAACGGCGCTGGACCTGGACTCGATTCCACCAGACCAAAGAAGTCCGCCACCCAGGCTCCCTCCTGAGCACCGAGGGCGCGCACGATCTCGTCTCGCGTCCACAAATAAAAG
Source organism: Myxococcales bacterium (assembly GCA_037445065.1). Classification (GTDB taxonomy): domain Bacteria; phylum Desulfobacterota; class Binatia; order HRBIN30; family HRBIN30; genus JBBILD01. The sequence goes on along the minus strand of JBBILD010000008.1, from coordinate 51,894 downwards.
GCGCCTTCTTTTCCACCGCTTTGCGCGTCTTGTGCCGCCGCAAAACCTCCCTCAGGGAGTTGCAACTCGCGCAAGACGTACTCGAAGATATCCGAAGCGATGCTCAGGCCTTCGATGGACCGGGCTGCGCGTGATGCTTCCAAGTACGCGATCGCCATTCCGGCTTGGTCGTACAGCATTTTTTCGTAATGCGGTACACGCCACGCAGCATCGGTGGCATATCGGTGTATGCCTCCGCCGATCAGATCCACGATTCCACCGCGCCCCATGTGCTCCAGGGTCTTGGTAACCATTGCGGTCGCGGCCGCGTCTCCATATCGCTGGCCGTATCGAAGCAGGAACTGTAGCACGTGCGGCTGTGGGAATTTGGGTGCTCGGCCAAATCCACCGTGTTGGGCGTCAAACAGCTTCGCAAAGTGCACCCCCGCACGCCGCAACACGGTCGCATCCACTTCTGCTGGCACGGGCAGCGCCGACACCAGAGCCGCCCGCAATGAGGCACCGGCCTCCGCCGCGTGTTCTCGATCCTGCCGCCAGGACGAGCGTACCGTTTGCAAAACTCGCTTCATTCCGACCCTGCCTCCTCGATCCTCCGGGGGAAAATACGTTCCCCCGTAAAAGGGATCGCCACTCGGGGTCAAAAACACGGTAAGCGGCCAACCAGCGTTCCCGGTCAGGCGTTGAACGGCAGCAACGTAAGCGGTGTCGAGGTCGGGCCGCTCTTCCCGGTCGACTTTGATGCAAATGAAATCGCGATTGAGAATCTCGGCGATCACTTCGTTATCGAAGGTCTCTGCAGCCATGACATGACACCAGTGACAAGTGGCGTAGCCAATGGACAAGAAAATCGGCTTTCCTTCGCGTTTCGCGCGCCCTATTGCCTCAGCTCCCCAGGGATACCAGTCGACCGGTTGCTGCGCGTGCAACTGCAAGTATGGGTTCGGCTCTAACATCAACCGGTTCAGGTAACGCGGGCCTCCCTCGGCATTGCGGTGCTGAGAATGCACAGGCTTTCCGGCGGCCTGCCAAGCAGCCCAAAGTTTCTGTTGAAGTTCACGAGGCATCGGGTTCGCGCCAGGCAGAGCAATCGGGAGCGATGCCCCTCGCGCCCCCGAGCCGAGCACGGTGACAGCAAACAGGAACGGCACCAGTACGGTTGGGCGCTTGGCTCTGAGCATACACACGCAACTGCGTTTATTGCCCCCCAGCAGCGAAATGTCCACCGCGGCTTATCGTTGAACGCCGCCTGTTCAGAGACCTCCCGCGAATGGCCGCAGGCACCGAGCGGGCCGGTGACAAGGGCCAGTTCCCTTCGCAGCCTTGAACAAGGAACTGCACAAGGTTTCCGAATCCATGGAATCAAAATTGGAAATGCCGCCCAGGTCTCGCCAGGTGGACGGGGCACGCTCTGTGCTGGAGGGCGGGGCAGCGCGAAACGCGAGGTGGCGAGCATATGGAGTCGGTAGATATCGGCATTTGGGTCGGTCTCGGGATGACGCTTGTTTTCCTCGGCTTCGTCGCCGCGTTTTATTTCCTGCGCGACCAGGAACCTCCGAGCGAGCGGCGTCTGCGGGTTTTAGTGGCTTGTCCGGTAGACGAAGAGCCAGCGATGGTCACCTTCACGGAGCGAAGGATTGGCGGGGTGTCAACACGGCGGGTGGACGAATGTTCCCTCCGTACCGGAAGCCGCACCTGCTTGGAGCAGTGTCTGTGGCGTTTGCGGCTCTAACTCCCCTCTGACCTTCTCGAGCGCTTCCTTTCGACGCGTTCAGTAGCGAAGCCGGTTACTGAAGTCGGTGAATTGTACGCCTGTCAGCTCTCGGAAACGCGCTTCGAAGCTCCGGCCATCGTTCTTCAGAAGCTTCAGTACTTCCTGCACGCCGTGCTGGTTCAGCAAGACCTGTACGGCACGGTAACTGAGGGCGTATGCAACGCGAGCCTCTTCCCCACTCAACGATAGGAAGGAGGGCGGCAAATCCCCGAGCCTTGTGGCGGAGTTCGCAACGAGTTCTTGTGCCCAGGCCGAGCGCTCACCTCGCGTGAAATCTTCCGCGTGCATGGCCAGCCCTTCGTGGACCCAAGCAGGAACAGCGGCCGCAGAGGAGGCAGCGAGCACAGCGTGAGCCATTTCATGACGGGCCACCCTTGCCAGAGCTTCCGGCTCTGCCGACTCGACGCTGGTTACTGGCAACTGGATACGCCCGCTAAACGCACCCGCGGCCCAGCCAGGCGCCCGCGTCACGTGCTCGAAGCGAGGCCCATCGTAAAGCACCACTTCCACTTGAGACAGCGGCTCCACCTCGAAGAAGCGCGCGACCGCCACTCGGGCTTCTTCGAAAACATCCGCCAACTGCCCACGCAAAGACGGAGGCAGCGTGTCCGGATAGCGGAACCGAAAGTGCGGGCTGCGGCTTGCCTCGTACTCCCACTCAGCATCCACCTCGCGCTCCAAGCGCTCAATGCGCGAGCGTAAGCCTTCCACCTTCGCTCCCGCTGCTTGTGCGCGGTAAAGCAGATCGAGGGCCTCTGCGCGCAGGCCCTCTTGCTCGTACACTCCAGCAAGAGACACTAACAAGCGAGAGTCACGCGGTGATTCCTCGATCGCTTTTTCCCAGAGCGATCGCGCCCGCTGCTTCTCGCCGGTCTTCTGCCAAGCCAGGCCCAAGAGATAAGCCACATCTGCCCCGCCGCCCAGCTCAAACGCCTCCTCGAGGAGGTCCCGCGCCTGCATCCATTCTTCCGCTCGCACGCGCTCGGCCGCCCAGGCGAGCAGGACTTGCTGCAGGTTTTTCTTGAGCAGGGGAGAGCGTGGATCGCGAGCCCGTGCATATCGAAGACTCTGTACCGCGGCCAGAAAGTCTCGCCGCTCCGCTTGCTCCACGGCTCGGTTGTTCCAACTCAGTGCCTCCGAGTCCAGGGCAGGCGCTGGCGAGGGTTGCTCCCAGGACTGGGCGCCGAGCCGGACCTCCGGCCATGGCTCTGGGTCCCACAGTATTGGCTGCTTTGTCTGCGTGGTCGGCCGCTGCTCCGGGGTTTCCGACGGGAGCCAAAGGACCACCACCCAGGCCAGTGCGCCCCCGATGAGTGCGTACGCAACCGTTGCGAGATTCCTGTTCCGAGCACTCACCCTGGCAAACTAACAAACCGCTGGCGAGAATTCTGCGTGTTCGCGGGAGCGCACCCTCTGGTCCACTAAGTCCCGCCTTTAGCGCAGCCGTTCGATGGTTCGAACGGTCGCGCTGCGCTTTTTTTGAATGTCGGCGAATTCTTCTTCCGCGCGCCGAATCTCTTCTGGGTCGCCGCGCAGGCGAGCTGCAAAGAGTGCCTTTTGCTTTTGCAACACCTGGTCGTCCAGCTCTCGCAGCGTGTCTCGCGGATCGACAGGCTGCTCGAGCACCTCTTGTGCTCGCAAAGCCGTGGGGGACACGAGACAAGCCATCAGGAGCAGTGCAAGGCCGAAGCCACGGATCTTCACAAACCTCCTGCCATGAAGTCACGATCATCGCTTTTGGCATGTACCCGCCGCCGCCGGGCGGCACGATCATGTTGATGCAGCTTTCGCAAAAGTCGGCGATGGCGCTGCCGCCGACACGGATGTTCATGTGCGACGTCCAAAGCGAGCCCATGATGGTGGCATTTCCCAGCAGCGTGGTCTCGTCGTCGCTCGCCGGCCCGCTGATCGTTGTACTCCCTTGCACGATGATCCAGCCCACGAAATTCAGGTTACCGTTGATCGTCAGCGAACCGTTCACCACCAAGATCCCCACCCCGGACGCGTTGCCATTCGCGTGGATGGTCACATCTGAAGAGGTCAGGTAGGTAATCTGCGGATTCTGTAGGGTGCCGAAGGTTACGTTGCCATTGATTCGGCTGTCGTTGTAACGAACCACCCTCGGATCAGCCAAAATCGAATTCACGATCCGGCTCAAGTCGCTCGCGCTCGGCCCTCCCAACTCACCACACTCGGATTCAGCGGGTTCAACGAAAACTCGGCCCCTTTTACGTTGTCTTTCTGCTGGGCATTCAGGGCGTTCTTTACCGCGTTGGTCACGCTGTCATTGCGAGTGGCGATGCCGGGGGCGACCGGGCCTCCCGTGAGCCGGCCGTAAGCGTCATGATCGTTTCCATCGATCTCGAAGGCATTGCCTGAAAAACTCGGCGCAACGGTGTCGGCGGCCAGATAAATCGCCCCGATCCCTCGCCCGATCGGGCCCCGGCGCACCCCGATGCGCACGATGCGGCGCGCCTGATACGGGGCCCAACCCGTGGCAGTAATCCAGCCGCGGTCGCCAGGATTGGTGGGATCTGCCGCCACTGCCGAACTAAACGTGAACTGCGGAAAACCGAACACCTCTTGCGGATTCGGGGTGAACAACGTGTTCCACCGATTGACCACGTCGTTGGCAAAGTGCGTCACCCCAGATTGATTCATCACGTTGAGGGCACGCAGTGCACCGGCCTCGGCAGCGTACAGTGCTTGGTTTCCGGTGTTGTAATGGTTGGTCGACTTGAGTTCGAGCGTCGTGTACAGGCCCGCCGCTGCCCCCATGGTGATCAGGAGCAAAAGCAGCATCAACGTACTGGCCAAGGCAAAGCCGCGGTTGCCGCGTAACGTGTTTTCCATGGAATTCCTCAACTGCAAGTCACCACGGACACTAGAAAGCGATTGCGCAGGTCGGCGGCAGAGGAGACCGTTGCCGTCAAAAGCTGTTGGCTCCGGGGGTCCATGGATCGCCGCTGTAGTGTCAGCGACAAACGCACCCTCCGTACGGACGCGCGTTGGGTCTGCGTCAGGCCGTTCGTACCCGGTACGAGTTCGGTTCCATTCCCGTCGTAGTATTGAAACCGAACGTCGCTCGCGAGAAAGTTCGCGTCGGACAAATCCTCCGTGACGCCTCCCGCCGTGCGCGTCAGCCGCCCGGAGGCAGAGTCGAAACTGTACAGCACATCCTCACCTGCGGCATCAATTGCGCCGCTCGCATTCAAATCGCTGCGGATGCGCAGACGGTTGCGAAAGGCCTCCGCGATTCCTTCGAAACTCTTCGCACAAGTGGGATCCGCGGCAGCCCGACGAATCTCTCCGACCATCAAGTTCACAATGCTGCGTGCTGCCGTCTGCACCTCTATCGAGGCACTTTGGTTCCGGAGGGCGAACAACTGAAAGCGGTAGAAGCCAAGTACAGTTGCCAGGGTGACTAGCCCTAAGGCGGTTCCCACCAGCATGTCCACGAGGGACGATCCGCGCTGGCCGCACACTACTGACCGGGAGTGCCGGACTAACTGCACGTCACGGTGGTGCATACGTACGTTACCCCCTCTGCCCTGTAAGCCAGCGGGCCATCGAAGCGCACGGTGACCTGTACGCGAGCCAGACCGAGCGAAGGTGTGTTGGCCGTAACCGACCAGCTTCGGTAACATTTTCCATTCGCTATGCCGGCCGCAGTGATGGGATTATTCGGATCGTTGTACGTCCCAGGTTGCAACTGCCACGGCTTGGTCGCCGAATCCAAGGCGCGGAGCTGCTCCACCTGGTCTTCCACTAGCGCCGCGGCCGCCGTTGCAATCTTGCTCCGCGCCGTCTGCAACGTGCTGGTAATTCCTGCGGTGGCGAGGCCCGCCCCCACGATGGCAAAGAGGCCCAAAGCCACCAGCGTTTCGATGGTGCTCGCGCCTTTGTGGTCAGAAAGCCGCTTCACTGCACCCTTACCCGCCCCACAGAGTTCATGGTGACCAATCTCCATTGGTACAGGCTGTTTCTCAGCCAAAGCGTGACCGGGGCACTGGCCATCCCCTGGCGATTGAAGGTCACCTGGGACGGGAATGCATACAACACCACGTCGCTTGGCAGGGGCTGCCCTGCCCGACTCGCTTCCGATGTATAGGTCAGCCCGTCGCTACTCTTGCGAATCTCGTAACCCGCCCCGTAACCAAACTGGCTAGACACCGCCGTCCCGAAGCTGGCCTGCGTGTAAACATTCTCGCCGATTGCCTTCATGCGCGCTCGGCTGAGGTCGAACGCAACCTGGTTTGCCGCAGCCATTAGGCGGTACTGCGAATTGTACGCCGAAAGTTGCGGATACCCGACCGCCGCAACTACCGCCACCACAGCCAGCGCCGTGACCAGCTCCACCAGCGTGTAGCCGCATTGCAAGCCGCCCGTGTTTCGTCCCCACTTTCCGAGAGAAATCCGAAACACCGTGGCCGCAGTCCGTTGCGCAGTGGGCAAGCAAGTTCTTCGCCACACGAAACTTTTCGTCTCGCAAACAATGCTGCCAACGATCTTCGCAGCCAACTCGTCATCAACCGGGCGGACCGAGCTTTCGTGCGACAGTCTCCGCCGGTCGCGCCCGTACTCCCTCGACAACTTCAGCCGGGCCGCTGCTCTGGCCCCACAAGCCGCCGCTTTTTGTCAAACCGCATAGCGGATGCGTGCCGGGCATTGCGAGTTGCGGGCACGCCCGTCGCACCTTGAGTCGCAGGTAAGCGACCAGCGCTTCCATGCGGAGGCACCTACGGTACGCCAGCCAGCGATTCTCCGCGCACACGCCTGCCGGCGCCACCGCCCTCGGCTCAATCTTCGCGGATCACCCCGCCCGCATGGTAACGAACGAACTCGCGCAAGAACGAAAGGGACTCGAGCGAACGCATCCGATCGAGGTAAACCTTACCGTGCAAGTGATCCGTCTCGTGTTGAACGACACGAGCGTGGAATCCCTCGGCCACGTACTGCAGTTTCTTGCCACGGCGATCGTAGGCTTCGACGCGCACCCGTGTGTAGCGGGGCACCCGCCCGCGCAAGTCGGGAACGCTGAGGCAACCCTCCCAGTCCTCTGCCATTTCTTCCGTGAGGGGAGTCAGCCGCGGGTTGATCAACACGGTCAGCGGGATGGCGTCTGCCTCGGGGTAGCGCAAATTTTCTGCGACTTCGTACACGGTGATTTGCTTGCTGACATGTACCTGTGGGGCCGCCAAGCCAGCCCCATCGTACTCGCGCATGGTCTCGATCATGTCATCGATCAGTTGTTGGACCTCCGGGGACAAAATCGCTTCCGGTGAGACTGGTGCTGCAACCTTACGGAGGATCGGATGCCCCAATCGGGCGACTTTCAGGATCGCCATGCAGGTCCGGTTAACCGATCCTGCTCGGGGCCACCAGGCCAAGAGACCGCCTTCGCACCGAACGTGGCAGGCCCCATCCCGCCCCAAAAACCCGCACGGCCCTCAACCCGGAGTGCGACGCCGCAAGTCCTCGAGCAAACGCTCCACCCCGAGCCGAGCCAGTTCCTGGGCCGAGAACCAGCGTGGGCCCGCGCGCCAAAACATCCAGAAGTTCAGCAAGTTGGAAGTCAGCGGCTGTTGCGTTTGAGCAAAGCGCCGCCGCCACAACTCCTTTCCACTCGCCACGGAAACCAGCGCCAGCTCGAACGCCACAGAAGCAGGCTTGGCCGCCCCATACTCTCCCCCTGTACGCTCCACGTACCGCTCCACGCGACCATACAAAACGGCGTCAGCCTTGACGGCACGGCCTAGCTCCCGTGCCCGTTCTTTACCATGTAGACCCGGGGGGATGCGCGCCAAGGCTTGCTCCACCGTTACGTCGGGGACGAACCGCCAATGAGGCGACTCCGCCAAGACGCCGTAAATCTGGGCCGTAACGATTCGCTCCGCACCGGGAGGAACACTTTTCTCTTTTCCGGCCAAAGCAGGCTCGCGTTCCAGAGGCAGGACCGCCAGCGTCTCCACCGGTTCGTCGAGAGGAGGCATACGATACAGCCATCCGCAACTCGAGATCGCACATGCCGCGATCGCACCCGCAAGCCAGCGGAGCGTGCAGAGCTGGCCGCCGCGGATGATCATTTTTGCGCTTCCCCAGGGCGGGCCAGACTCAACCTCAGCCCCAGTTCCCGCAATTGCTTTGGCTCAACCTCGCTGGGTGCGTCAGTGAGCAAGCATACAGCCTTCTGCGTCTTAGGAAAGGCAATCACATCGCGCAATGAAGCCGCACCGCTGAGCAGCATCACGATCCGGTCGAAGCCCAATGCGATCCCGCCATGGGGAGGAGCGCCAAACGCCAAGGCATCTAACAGGAAGCCAAACTTTTGTCTGGCCTCGGCTTCGCTGATGCCTAATAGCTGAAACACCCGAGACTGAAGATCTGGGCGATGGATCCGGATGCTTCCCCCTCCCAGCTCGGTGCCGTTCAAGACAATATCGTAAGCCAAGGCTCTCACCTCAGCCGGGCTGGTCTCGAGGCGGTCCCAATCCTCTTCGCGCGGCGAGGTAAAGGGGTGGTGAACCGCAACGTAGCGCTTCTCTTCTTCGTCCCACTCCACCAGCGGGAAATCTGTGATCCACACAAATTCCCACCGATCCGAGGGGATCATCTGCAGTTGGTTCGCTAAGTGGAGGCGCAAATACGAAAGCGAATCGTTCACGACCTTCGGACGATCCGCAACGAACAGCAGCAGGTCTCCGAGCTTGGCTCCACATGCCGTTTCGATCGCAGAGCGCTCTTCCGGCTTGAGGAACTTCGCAATCGGCGACTGCCAGCCGTCGGCCTGCAGGCGCACCCAGGCCACGCCCTTTGCCCCGAACGGCGCGACCAGCGCGGGAAGGTTATCCAAGTCTTTGCGGGAGAGCCGGTCGCCTTGTTCTAGGCGCAAGAGTTTGACAATTCCGCCGCGCTCCAAAGCCTCGCGGAACACCTTGAACTCGCAGTTGCGGAGCGCTGAGGAAACGTCCGTCAGCTCGAGTCCAAAGCGCAGGTCCGGCCGGTCCGTCCCGTAGCGATCCATTGTCTCTTGGTAGCTCATGCGCCGCACCGGCTCCTTCCACTCGATGCCGCACACCGCGCATGCGGCGCGCAGGATGCCCTCGGTAACCGCCATGACGTCCTCAGGCCCGACGAAGGACATCTCCAAGTCGATCTGTGTAAACTCCGGTTGCCGGTCAGCTCGTAGATCTTCGTCACGGAAACAGCGCACGATTTGGAAATACCGGTCGAAGCCGGAAACCATGAACAACTGTTTGAAGAGCTGGGGCGACTGAGGCAGCGCATAAAACTTGCCCGGGTTTACCCGGCTCGGTACCAGGTAGTCCCGTGCACCCTCAGGCGTGCTGCGCGTGAGAAATGGCGTCTCGAGTTCGAAGAAGCCTTGCCGGTCGAGGTAGTCGCGCACTGCCTTAGCGAGTCGGTGACGCAGTACAAACCGCTCTTGCACTTCTTTCCGGCGCAAATCCAGGTACCGGTATTTGAGGCGCGTAGCTTCCGCGACCTCCCCTGCTGCATCGAGAGCGAAGGGGAGGGGGCGCGAGGAATTCAGAAGACGAGCCTCGCTGGCCACCAGTTCGACCTCGCCGGTCGGAATCTGAGGGTTCACGGTTTCCGCACTCCGCCGCTCGAGCCGACCGCGCACCGCGAGCACGGCTTCGCTGCGCAAGCGCTCCGCAATGGGAAACGCTTGCGGGCCGCGGCGCGGGTCGAACACCACTTGGATGACCCCAGTGCGGTCACGCAAGTCTACGAAAATCAGGCCGCCATGATCGCGCCGAGAGTCTACCCAACCCATCAACACCAATTCTTGCCCGGCCTCGCTAGCCCGTAGTGTCCCGCACATATGCGAGCGGCGCCACGAACCGAGTCCTTGCAGAAGCCCTGCTTCCTCTAGTTGTGCCATGATGTCCCTCGTGGGATTCTGAGTCAGAACGACACGGCCGATTGACCAGTACCTAGGCCGGCCAGAAACGCCCGCAACTGCTCGCCGCTCCAGTCAAATGGAACTGCCTGAGGCAGGTCGCGCTTCCCGACCATGTCGCGCACCGTCGCCGCACCCGCTTCCCGTTCCGCCTCGCCGATGATGGCGACCACTCGCACCCCCTGCTTGTCGGCGGCGCGCATCTGGCTTTTCAGGCTACGCTCGCTCGTTCCCACGTCAATGCTGAGACCCTGCTGCCGCCAGCGCTGCGCGAGCTGCAGCGCTTGCATTTGGCCAGCACTGTCCACCGGCAAAATCAGCAAGTCCGGCCGCTCTTCTAAGGCGGGTGCCCCCGAACCCAGAGCAAGTAGCAAGCGCTCGACCCCCAGGGCAAAACCGATCCCCGGCACCTCTGGGCCGCCAAGTTCTCGCACCAACGTATCGTAACGCCCGCCACCACCGACCGCATTTTGTGCGCCGAGCCCCGGTGCGGTCACCTCGAAGGCCGTCCGCACGTAATAATCCAGCCCGCGCACCATGCGAGGCTGCAAGTGATACGGCACCTTCATCTGGTCCAAGAGGCGGCACACCTGATCGAAGTGCTGCCGGCACCCTGCGCACAAATGATCGAGCATCACGGGCGCACAAGCCATGACGTGCCGACACGAAGCCATTTTACAGTCGAGTAAACGCAGCGGATTTCGTTCCAAGCGGCGGCGACAATTCTCGCACAGGTCCTTCTCGTGCTCTTCGCCATACCGCCGTAAGTGGTCACGATACGCCGGGCGGCATTGCCCATCGCCCAGCGAGTTCAGTTCCAACGAAAAGGCGGGTAACCCGAACGCGGATAACAGATCGTGCAGTAACATGAGGACCTCGGCGTCGATCGCCGCGTCTTCGCGCCCGAGGACCTCCGCCCCGATCTGGTGAAACTGGCGCGAGCGCCCCTTTTGCGGACGCTCGCGGCGAAACATCGGCCCGAGGTAAAACCACTTGGCGACTGCCTCCTGCAGCCACCACGAATGCTCCACGTAGGCTCGCACCACACTTGCCGTACCCTCTGGACGCAGGGTCAAGGCGCTGCCGTCCAGATCCGTGAATGTGTACATTTCTTTTTCTACGATGTCGGTGGTGTCTCCGATCGAACGCTGAAACAACTCGGTACGCTCCACGATCGGAATGCGGATCTCACGGAAGCGGTAGCGGCGAAACACTTCGCGGGCACACTGCTCCAATCTAGCCCAGCGCGCGCTCTCTCCCGGGAGGACGTCGTGAAACCCCTTCACGGAAGCGATTTTCATTTTTGGACCTTGCGCGGCAAGGTGCAAGCCGGTAACAGAGGCCCTTCTGCAAGTCAACGAATGGTCCGCGCACGTGGAACGCCGACGCACAGCTATTCGGCCGCTCGGAGGCACGGCGCTGAACTTTCGGCGCTCCTGGACTTGCCTTTCTGTGGCCACCTTCGCCCTGTTGCTCCTCGCGTGCGCCGGCACCCTCGCTCCCTCGAGCGCTCAGGAGGGTTGTTGCTTTTGCCCGATCGAGGGAGTCCCCTTTTGTAGCAATACCGACACTGGCACCTGCCTTTCCAATGTGACGCAGTGCGAGTTCGTGCCTAACGCTGTGTGCAACTTTGACGGCACCTGCCTCCCGTACACCCCTACACCGACAGCGACCCCCACCGAGACTCCGACTGCAACCGAGACACCGACCGCGACTCGTACCTCTACTCCCACTTCCACGGCCACGGCTACGCGAACGCAAACCCCGACAGACACTCCAAGCGCAACACCAACCCCTTCACCTTCACCCACCCCCACAAGCACGGACACGCCGTCGGGCACGCCTACACTCACTCTGACACCCACCCGCACGCCGACCTCGTCGTCTACGCCTACATTCACGGTAACTCCGACCCGCACCACCACCCCCACCATCACGCGCACGCCGACGCGCACCGCCACGCCGACAGAAACCCCCACCCCGACCAACACACCGGGAACCCAGGACTGCTGCCAAGCAGTGACTGGGGGCCTGCTTGTCTGCCGCGTGCCTTTCGACCACGAGTGCGGCCCCGGAGTCATCGTTTACCAAGCGGCCTGCCTCGGAGACGGGCAGTGCGCCACGTACACCCACACCCCCACCCTGACCCCGACTCTGTCACCTACCTTGACTGCAACCCTCACCCCCACTGCTACGCTGACACCCACCCTCGGCCCCAACGACTGCTGCGAAATTCCTCTTTCCGAAGAGCAACGCGCTTGCGGCTTGCCTGCCGGAGGTCGCTGCCCGGCTGGCAGCACCCCGGTGTTTCAGGCTCTGTGCAGCGGGGGGTTCTGCCTGACCATGACCCCCACCATCACTCCCACGCCCACGCAAAGTGCCACACCGACCAACACTCCCATCCAATTCCCCACCTCTGGGCCGAACTGCATCGCGCTTGCGCCGAATGGTCCTGCCGAGGCGCCGGCCAATTTCCGCTTTGGCTGTACGGCAAACTGGCAATGCGTCATCGGGGACGACGGGGATGCCAGCTTCGTGTTCTACGATCGCGACACCAGCGGGCCCGGCCCACAGGTCGACATGTACGCGATCGAAGATACTCTCCCACGCTCGGAACGTATCGTCGCGGTCAACGTGCACGTGGTGTCCCGCTCGATCAACGCGGCTCCGCGCAGCCAGGCGGCTGCGTTACTACGTGGAGGCACATCCACGATCTACCCAACCAACCCTGTCTATCGAAACCTGGGCACCCACTATACCGAGATCGTGCAGAACTTCTGCCAACGAATCGCTCCCACACCCGGTCCCCCACCGTGCCTCAATCCTGCCTTTGGCTCGGAATGGACGTGGGCGGATGTGAACCGCATCCAAGCCGGTGTCGCTCACCAGGTTGGCGCCGGCGACAACGTCCGCACCACCAGCGTTTGGGTTGAGGTATGTTACGAAGTGCCGACACCCACCCCTACACCTACGACTACTGCGACCGCGAGCGCCACCGCATCCGTGACCCCGACTCATACCTGGACACCCACGGAAACTCCCACTCCTCCTGCCACCGTGACCTTCACTCCGAGTGCCACGCCAAGCCCAACTCCCTCGCTTACACTGACTTCTACCCCCTCACTGACGCCGACCCGAACTCGAACCGCAACCGCCAGCCAGACCGCGACATTCTCGCCATCCCCCACCTACTCTCTGACCTCGTCCCCGACAGCGACGGCCTCCGATACACCCACGGTACTCGCGACCTTGTCACCGACGCGAACCGCTTCCCCTACGCGTAGCGTCACCCCGTCGCTCACCGCCTCCGCCACGGCCAGCCCAACTCCATCCCAAACCCGACCCTCTTCCACGCCGACGCTCACCCGCACCCTAACCCCGGAACCCACAGTGACTGGGACTCGACCCACGGCCACGCCTACCCCGATTCCGCGAATACCCTTCCTATTTGCCTCCGGGAACAATCAGATTGACTGCATCTTCGACCTCGCAACCGCGGTCGGGTTCCAAACCGCCGTGCGGCCGTTGACCAGCCTCGAGGGACAAGATCCGTCCGCAATCCGGGAGTTGTTTCAAACCCTATACGTACCCCCCGGCCTCTCCCTCGACGATTACCTCGTGCTGCAGCGGCTTGTCGGCCCCGGTGGACTCATCGAACAGTTCGTGGCAAGCGGCGGCGTGGCGGTGATCCACGTTGCCGGCCGATTCGGGGATCAGGCCAACGTTGCGCCCGGTGGGGTCGGCTTCGCGCAAACGGCCGTGCACGACAGCGAAACGCTCCTCGCCCCTGAGCACCCGTACTTCACGGGGAACGGCTTCGGCGGCGTTTCACTGACCACGGCAGACTTTGCGGGTTGGGGTCCCACGGACGAAGGAATTCTCACCAATCTTCCGCCGAACGCAACCGTGCTGTTGGAAAATGCCAATGGCCCGAGTCTGGTCGAGTATGTGTACGGGGAGGGCCGGGTCATCGCCAGCACTCTCAACTACTGTTTCTTGGGAAGGCTGGCGACCCAGGGGCCGGCTACCGTCAACCTGCTGCGCTACGCTCCGTTTTTTCTCGGCTCGGCCAATACCCCCGCCCCGACCGTGACTATGACCCCGACACCCACGGTCACACCGACGCCTTCGCGCTCTCCTACCGCCTCTGCTACACGGACACGCACGGCCACGCGCACCCCTTCGCTTACCCCGACGCACTCGGGTCTCACCGGAGACGTTGACGGAAATGGCGCGGTGGATGGACTCGACCTCGAGCTTCTACTCGCCGTTGTGTTCGAGGAGTTGCCGCCCGGGGCAGGCGCCGACGTCAATCGGGACGGGCACGTCACCGCGGCCGACGTGGTGGCACTGGTGCAGCTGCTCGGTTCCGAGTAAGCGGCGCGCCGCCTGCGGGCAGGGACGAATCCCGATCGCACGCTGCTCAAGGGCGCTGGCCGCCCGTCATCGGCGCGCGCGGCTTGGGCGCGCCTGCCTTCTCCACGTAGTCGAGCAGCTCGCCTTCCAGGACACGGATTTGTTCGACAATTTGCCGAGCAAGAGGCTTGAGTTCGGGCTTTTCCTGGGCTTCCGCCAGTGAGTACTGTTTCGAAGCGAAGGTGCGAAACGTACCTCCCTCCTCCTCGACGACGTCGGTGGCTTCGAAGGTAACGACTGTGTCGCCCTTCGGGCTGTTTTGCAGCGTGAGCGTGGTGATGAGTCGCTTTTTCTGGGCCTGCGCAGGGGTAGGCACAGGCGTTGGTTCGAGCGGCCCTAAATCCAGCACCACCGGAGGTGGTCCTAGGCGCGTGCCCGAAACCGCGAACAAGGCCAAAGACAAAGCCACCCATGTACCGACCTGCATCGCTACGCTGCCTTTCCTCGTGGAATGCGCGGCTTCTACCAGCCAATCCGGCGGCACAAAAGGGGCCACGGCTAGGGTCATCCTGTTCTCACCATGGCTCTTGCCAGAGCCAGCAGAACTTGCTGGAACGCACACGCACCTCCTGCAACGCGGATGCAAGCCAAGCTCGCTCGATTTGTCATCCTTGTCGCGTCACTGGTCGCCGCCGGTTGCGGCAGTGACGGAGAGCCACTGTGTCCGTCAGGGGACCAGCCACCGCTCGCCGTTTTGAGCGCCTTCCCGGCCGAGTTGGAGGCGGTCCTCCAGCATTCCTCAGGAACCGAACTGTTGGTCGTGGACGGTCAGAGGTTCCGTCGCGCGCAAGTCGGCCGTCATCCCGGGATCATCGCCATGACCGGGATCGGGTTGGCCAATGCCCGCCGCGTCGCCTCTTTGACCATCCAGCACTTTGCACCGCGAGCGGTGCTCGTAGTCGGCGTGGCGGGGAGCAGTCGCGTGCCCATTGGGAGCGTGGTTGTTCCCCGGCGCTGGATGCTGCGGGACGGAAGGGAATTCACGGTGCACTTGCCCTGGTGGAACCTGGTACGTCGCATCGCCGCGAGAGCCGAGGCCGGTCTGCAGCGCTGCACCTCGGCGCAGCTCCCCGGCGGGCTCCTTCCAGTGTGCATGCCCGAAGCACCGCGCCTGCTCGCCGTGGATCTTGGTCTTAGTGATGATCCGTTCGCTGGCCGTCCGTTCCCCTGCCAAGAGGGAGGAGACGATCTATACGGCTGCGATGTTCCTGCAGCAAACGCCGCTCCCCGCACGAAGCAAAGCCCCGTGCATCTGGCGCCGCAGGCGGCCGCAGAGCCGTCGATTCAAGACATGGAGACAGCCGCCATCGCCGAGGTGGCAGCGCAGGCCGGCATTCCCTTCGTGGCCTTCCGGGCGGTCTCCGACGGCCCAGGGGATCCGCTTTCACTGGGTGGGTTCCTCGCGCAATTTTCCGCTTACTACCGCTATGCAGCCAGCAACGCAGCCGCAGCCGCACGCCGCTTTTTGGAATTCCTCCCGTGCGATCCAACACTCGAGCAAGCTAGGGCTGGTTGACCGAACCGATCCTTTGGCGCAGACACTGCCCGAGGAGGGTGCGCGATGGATTTTTCGATCCCGGAGGAAACCCAGGAGCTCTGCCGCAATTTGCACCAGTTTCTGGAAGAGCACATTTATCCGTTGGAGCGCCGCCGTGAACGCTGGGTACTACAGGAACACGGGCCACCGTATCCACCCCAGATTCGAGAGCTGCAAAACAAGGCGAAGGCGTTGGGCTATTGGGCATTCCACCTGCCGCGCGAGGCCGGAGGGGCCGGGCTGCCGTTCATGCAGTACGTGTTCGTGAACGAGGTGCTCGGGCGCTCGCCGATCGCGCCCGTAGTCTGCGGCTCACAAGCCCCGGACTCCGGCAACGCCGAAATCCTCTGGCGATTTGGCACAGAGGAACAAAAACAGCGCTGGTTTTGGCCGCTGGTGCGCGGCGAGATTCGTAGCTGCTTTTCCATGACCGAGCCGGAGGTGGCAGGCTCGGACCCGCGCCTCCTGCGTACGACCGCCGTACGCGACGGCGACTTCTACGTGATCAATGGGCACAAATGGTTCACGAGCGGGGCGCACGGAGCGGCATTTGCGATTGTGGTGGCGCTCACCAATCCGCAGCGCGACAACCCCTACCTGCGCTACAGCCTCATCATTGTGCCCACCGATACCCCGGGGTTCCGCATCGCCCGGGGTCTCTCCGTTCTCGGCGATGACGACAACCACCACGCGGAAATTTGGTACGAGAACTGCCGGGTTCCGGTGAGCTACCGGCTCGGCGAAGAGGGTATGGGGTTCATGATCGCGCAAGAGCGCCTGGGGCCGGGCCGCATCCACCACTGCATGCGGTGGCTCGGCATGGCGCAACGCGCCTTTGAACTGATGTGCCGCTACGCCAACCAACGGGAGGCCTTCGGCAGCACGCTCGCGCGCAAGGCAAATATCCAAGATTGGATCGCAGAGGCCCGCGCCGAGATCCAAGCTGCCCGCCTGATGACCCTGCACGCGGCCTGGAAGATCGACACCGAGGGAACCTACGCGGCGCGCGAAGAAATCTCCCTCATCAAATTTTTCGGGGCGCGTATGCTGCACAGCGTGATTGACAAGGCCGTACAGATCTTTGGGGCCGCTGGAGTTTGCGACGACCTGCCGTTGTCTTTCTTCTACCGCCAGGCGCGCCTCGCGCGCATTTATGACGGGCCAGATGAAGTGCACAAAATGGTGGTGGCGCGGCGCATCTTGCAGGCGTACGCAGAAACGCGCCCTCAAGACGCCAGTCGCTCTTGAATTCTCACCCTGGGAAAGGATGGAGACCGGTGGCTCGCACATTCTGCACCGGTCCAGCGCCCCCATACGGATCCACCTCTTCTCACTCGTTTGCGCGGGAAGAGGGTGGGTCTTCCGGCCGCAGAGTTCAGTGGGTGCTCTCGTCCTGCCCTCGAGCCACCGCCACCACTTCGTAGCGGCTCGCCCCAGCGGGGCGTTGAAGCAACAAACGAAAGCCAACAGTAGCGTTGGGTTCGATCGTGTCGCTGTCCACTTGAGCGGGCAGGGAGGCGAGTTCGTTACCCTGGTCATCGAGTACGTGTACCGTTACGGACAACTGCCGCGCGCGCCCTGGGCCGCGATTGAGCACACGCCCGACGACCTCCACCATCTGCGGGTCGCTCCCTCTGTTCTCCTCCACCTCGAGAATGGCCAGCTCCGGTCGCTCCACCGGACGAACCTCTTCTTCGACCAGGATTTTCGGCGGCGGAGGCGGTGGAGGGAGCGCTGGCTCCGGGGGGGCCGGCGCGACGCACCCGCCGATCAGCGAACTCGCTACCAGAGACAGGAAAGCTTGTGACCGCATTGGCTTGCTATTGGAGCACAAACACACCTGTGCCAAGTACGCGCCAGAGAATCGCAGTCCCAGCCTTGTCCCAAAACAGCGTGCTTGGTAGCCAAAAGCCCCATGCAATCAGTCTCTGCGCCGGCACCCAGTTACCAAGAGCTTGCCGACCTGGTTTTACAAGGTGGCGAGTTGAGTCGCGAGCAAGCGCGCCAGGTGTTGCGGACCCCGACCGAAAGCTTGCCGGATCTACTGCACGCTGCTTTGCGCGTGCGCGAGCGTTTCCACGGGCGGCGGGTGAAGTTGTGCCAACTGCGCAATGCGCGCAGCGGCCTCTGTCCCGAGGACTGCCACTATTGCTCCCAATCCGCCATCTCCACTGCAGCGATTCCGCGCTACCGCCTGGACTCCGTCGCCGAACTCGTGAGCTCCGCTCGGCGGGCGGTGCGCGCGGGCGCCAAACGCTACTGCATGGTGACCAGCGGGCGCGGGCCGAGCAAAGTGGATCTCGAACGGTTCACTGCGGCTGCGCGCGCCATCAAGGCCGAGTTTCCTGAGCTGGAAATTTGCGTCTCGCCTGGGCTTCTCAACGAAGACCAAGCCCGTGCCCTCAAAGAGGCTGGGGTCGGCTGGATCAACCATAACCTAAACACCAGCCGCCGCTTTTATCCCCGGATCTGCACGACGCACACCTACGACGATCGGCTCGCCACGGTGCGCGCCGTGCAGAAAGCCGGACTGCGCACCTGTTGCGGCGGGATCATCGGAATGGGAGAAGACGAAGACGATCTCATTGACCTCGCCTTCGAGTTGCGCGCGTTGCGGGTGGACTCGCTGCCTCTCAACTTTCTCCATCCCATTCCTGGAACACCTCTCGAGAACCATTGGAACTTAGATCCTGCGCAGTGCTTGCGCGCGTTGTGTCTGATGCGGTTTGTACGGCCGGATGCGGAACTTCGCGTCGCCGGAGGTCGCGAGCTGCACCTCGGCGGTTGGCAGGGTCTAGCGCTCTATCCCGCCAATTCGTTGTTCGTGGATGGATACCTCACCACCCCCGGGGAAGCGGCAGAGGCGGTGCGAAAGATGGTCGAATCGCTGGGCTTCGAGGTGGAGCACTAGTCTCCGTCGAGTCGCTTCCATTCCAAGTCGAATTCGGCCGCGTCGGCAAACACGTCTGCCGGGCGGAACGCTTGCGCAGGTGCCAACACCCCGCTCCGATCCCACGACTCCTCGCTCATGCGACACGCCGCTCGGGCGGCAAGCACCGCCGTGATGCCGTAGGGGTCGCGGCCGGTGAGCAGGGCCCGCTCGTGCCGCGCACGCCCCTCTTTTACCCCGCGGATGGCGAAGGAGATGAGGAACGTATCTTGCGCGCGCACCGACTCCTCAGGCCCTTCCGTGCCTGTTCCCAACAAAGAACTCAGCAGCAGCCGCGCCGGCGAGGCGAGCAACAAACGCAGCACGGGCACGGCCAGGGCGGCTGCCGCAGCCTGAGACGGTGGGAGTGCCATGAACGCGCGAACGTTGCGAGCACGGGTGTGGCGTGGAATGGTAGCGATCTCCGCGCCGGGGAAGCTCACGGCGATCCTTTTTCCCCACGGTGGCGGTAAGTCCACAGACCGGCGCACTCGGCCAGGCGCCTCCAGAACCCAACGCCCGTCCTGGTAGGCGAAACTCTCGCTCGCCAACATGCGGAGGACCGTCCGTTTCGTGCCCTGACTCGCATGGAAGCGCGTGGCGTAGACCACCTCGATCGAGGCTACCTCGCGATACCCTTCCGCTAACAGCGCAGCCCCGCAATCTGCCAAGGCAATTTCGAAGGCATGTGCGGGCACGATCGCGACTCGACGCTCCCGGGCTCGTTCATCTTTTTCCTGAATCCTGCGAACAAACGGCTGTTCACCCGTCGTATCGAGGTAGTGGCAAGCGTTATCGATAGCGGCCTCCACGACCGGTTCGCCCAAATCAATGAAGGGCCCCGCGCAGTTGATCAGAACCCGGCAGCGGCGGCTCAGCTCAGCCAAGGTCTCCGCGCGCTCCACATCCGCTACCAGCGAGGGAACACCTCCCAATTCGCGTGACAACACCTCGAGCTTCGCCCGGTTCCGTCCCGCCGCTAGCGCCCGCATACCCAGTTGACAGAGTGCCCGCATTACCAGCCGGCCCGTGTAACCCGTCGCACCGAGCACCCCCACCGCATGTTCTTTACTCATCTTTCGCTTTCTACAGCCGCTCGGAATGCAGCGTCAACGGCGCAGCGGAGCATCTCGGTCGCCGCGCGCGCTCGCGATTTGCTAACCAAGATCCCTGCATGCAAAACAGCACCCTAATCTTGGTTCGCCACGGAGAGAGCGAAGGCAATCGCGACCGCATCTTTACGCAAACCCCCGAGGTGCCGATCACCGAACGCGGCAAACGGCAAGCAGAGGCCGCCGCCCGCTGGATCAAGGAGCGGTTCCGGCCGCAGCGACTGGTTTGTAGCCCCTATTTACGTGCTCGTCAGACCGCAAACATTCTTGCCCAGCAGCTTTCATTGTCGGTCGAGGAGAACCCAGCCTTTCGAGAGCAGAGCTTCGGCGTATTTGCAGGCCGGCCTTACGAAGCGCTCCTCACCGACGCAGCCTATCATGATGGGCCCCGCTGGGCATGGCGACCGCCAGGAGGAGAGTCACTCGAGGACGTTGCCGCTCGCGTTGTGCCTGCAGTTCTCGATCTTTCGGCTGAGGCCCTCGGGCAGGAAGTCGTGCTCGTCAGCCATGGAGGGGTGATGCTGGCCATTATCGCCCACGCGCTCGGGGGCTGGGATAGCCTCACCGTGCCTCCGAACGGCGGAATCGTAATCATGGATTACGCGGCAGGTTCGCTCAGCCTGCGCACACAAATCGTCCCTGTAGCCGATTGATCCTCTTCCTGCGCTCCCATCTGAAACGCGCTATGGCGCCCCTGTCGCACTCTCAGCCCCGGGTTGCGCCCCACAAGCCAGTTCCACCTGGGGTCGAGATACCAGTTCGATTTGCGCGGGCGAGTGAACGTAAATCACGGGGTCTCCTTGGTACCACTCGATCTTGCCGGAAACACGAATCCGCTCGCCGACCCGGTACTTTTCTTCGGGACGATCGGCGAAGGCGTGCCAATGGCGGCGCAGGATGCGAGCCAGGAACGCGCCGCGATGCGGCTTTTCAAAGCCTAGGTAGACCGCCTTCCCGTTATTGAACACTTCTTCCAGCACCCCTTCGATCGTGGCCACCCGGCCCGCCAGCTCTCGAGCCGCCGTGTGCGGGAAGACCCCGTGCGCCACCAAGGCAACCTCCTCGTTCGCTGGCAGCCGATTCGGCGCGGGCGGATACGCGCGCCCCAACGGACTGCCGTGCTCCAGCGCCACCACGGCTCCGTCTGTACTCACAAAGTACAGAGTCCCTTCGCTAATCACCCAGCCGGCGTACTCGCTCCAATATTGGTCGTACACCGTACCCTCGTCGTAATAGATGTAGAATCCGGGGGGGAAACTGCGCGGATCCCCGTCCTGCACCAATCCCGAAGCACAATAGTGACTCGCGCTAAAACCACAGTTGCTCGCCGAGTTGACGATGTGGGGCAAGTTGGCCACGGTGATCGACTCGGAAGCGCCTTGCCCCCGAGAAGGACTGCGATCCACGATTTCGTGGGCGATGCCCACCATCCAATGCGCAGCAAAGATTTGGTTGCCCGCCATGGACAAGTACGGTTGCTCGTCCGTCGGAAAGAATGTGTTGTCCATGAAACGGACCTCACCCGCACTGAACCCGGGCACCGTGGCATCGTCGAGCAGAAGTTCGCCCAAGCGCGAGTCAGCCCGCCCGTCGCAAGGGCTAACCAGACAGGGGCTGCCACGCATGACCACATACGCCACCTCCTGCCCTCCTGGCAAGGAGGCCACTACGGGCATCGGGCCCATGGGCATGTAGTCACCGTCCCCAAAACCGCCGTGGCCCACGTTGGCCACAAAAGCGGTGGCACCATCGTCGAGGTCGAGTGCCAGCAACGCCTGCTGATTCGGCTGCGCAAGCAGGTTGGACCGCATCGCCGAGTTGGAACTGGGCCACGGCGACCAAGTCCACATCGTGTTCCAATCGAGCCGCAACTTCACGAACACGATCCCGTGCTGCTCCGCGATCACCGGCCAACCGTAGCTTACCTCGGCAAAGTTGGTGTTCGAACCTGGGTCTCCTGGCGAGCGAACGGTGGTCTTCGTGCGCCAAAGCTGAGCGCCATCGCTGGCGCGGACGGCGTGGACAAAGAGGTCGCGCGAAGCCACCACGACCGCGTTGCGGCTCGCGGAATACGCGGGTGGCGTATCCACGGGTGAACCTGCCTCGTATACCCAAGTGCTAGCCAGTGTGTACTTATCGAGCGCAAACACACGCGTGCCCATGGAGAAAAACACGCGGTCGCCGGCGACGGCAGGAGGCAGGGGCAGGGAGCTGCTGGCACCCGTTGCGAAGCTGCCCAGCACCGCTCCGTCACTCACCGCAAGTTTGTAGAGAGTCCCGTTGGAAGAGAGCGAAAACACGGCCCACGTATCGGAATCGAACGCAGGCGTGGAGTTCATCGAACCACCGGGCCGAGCATTCCACAGCTCGTTGCCGGTAGCCCCATCCAACGCGTAGATGCCGCGACTTCCCGCCGCAATGAACACCCGACCCGCTCCTGTCACCGGTTGGCTGTTGCGCGGCAACCCGAACTTCCCGCTGCGCACCCGCCCAGAACCGTCCGGCCCATTCCACGCCCACTTCCAACGCCAAGGGGTAGGAACCCCTGTTGGCTGGAAACCAGTCCGCTGTGCATTCCCAGCATGCTGGTTCCAATCTCCAGTGCCAGAACCACCGGGGGTCCACGTCGGTGTCGGTGTTGGGGTGGGCGTGTTCGTGGGGAACGGTGGCACGTCGGTGTGGTACTCTGGCCCGCTCGGCGAACTCCCGCCGTACTGGCACGTACCCGAACTACGGCCTCGCCGACTGGAGTCTGTGACGACGCCGGTGCACGGACCAGGCGGTCCTTCATCGAAATGGTACAGAGCCGCGGTCTTCCGATCATGAACGAACGGCGCCGCCGGGCGGGGAAAATCGGTCGTGTAACGCACCGCTTTTGAGATCCGCACCTCATCGAGAAAGCCAGAGAACGAGGGATAGGAAGGACCTGCGTCGTGCTTCTCGGCACCGAAGACCAGGTAGGGATCGGAATTCGGGTACAACGTCGAGCGTCGGTTTCGATACCCGATAAAGCCGCGGGGGCCAAACCCTGTAGCATCGAGCACCCCGTCCACGAAGATCGCCATCGCGCCGCTGCGGGCATTCCGCGTCACCGCGACGTGATGCCACTGGCCATCGGCGACTAAGATGGAACCACAAATGGTTTGAGACTCAGAACGGCGGGAAACCCCAAACGCGATCTTCCCGTTTGCCAGCGAGATTCCATAATCGCCGCGGTCGCCATCTCCGTACACGTCGCGATCAACGATGACGTTGCCAAAGATCCAATTGACGCCTCCCGGGGCGCAATCCGGACTCGGGTTCTCCGACAGGAATGCCTTGAGCCAGAACTCGACCGTGAACGAACGCCCGACATCGGCCGGCACTGCCGGGGCGTCAATCTTGATTTTGACTCGGTCGATGTCTCCCGTTCCGTGGCCGTAAAAACGCAGCGAGTAACCCTGTGCCAAGGCGGACCCAATCGCCAGAGTCATAAAAACGGCAAAACTAGCCAAGGCCCGCAAATCAGCAGAACACCAGTAAAACAATCGCCTCATGGACATAACCTACGGAAAGATTTCTCCCAGACAATGTGCCGAGAGCGCTTGAACCGAATCAATCCATTTTTTCGACGCGAGGCGGGCTCGCTGCGCCAATCCCTTGAGGGTCGCACTGGCGACGGGGCTGGAAAAGCTTGACGGAAAGAAGTGCGTAGCGCCAGCGTTCCCGAGCACGCAAACTATTGCGTCCGCCCTCCGCCCCGGCATCCCGAAACACCGCGCCTCGGCCTCACGCACCGAAGACGCGTACAAGCCACAACGTGCCCACGGCGGTAGTGAGCAGCGCCACTGGTGCCCCGACTTTCAAATGACTCCAAAACCCCAGACCACCCACGTCACGAGCGCTTTCGGCCACAATTACGTTGGCGACCGAGCCGAGCAAGGTCAGGTTCCCAGCAAACGTCGAAGCCACCGCCAACAATTCCCAGCCCAGCACCGGCTGCGGAAGCGCAGCAACTTGGGGCTTCACCAGCAAGATGAAGGGTACATTTGACACCACATTGGAGCCCGCCAAGAACAACGCTCCTGTGCGCAGCCAGCCTGCGAAACTCGGTTCGGCGATGCCCAGAGGATAGTGCGCGAAAAACCACGCGGGTGCGCCGCTGCGAGCGAACCCTTCAACCACCACGAACAGCCCTGCGAAGAATAGGAGGAGCGACCAGTCTATGTTCTCCCACACGTGGCGGGTGTCGCGCCGGTGCAAAAGCATAAGGGAGACAAGGCCCGTAACCGCCGCGCCGGTGACGTCTGCACCGATCGTGGCAGCGAGCCCCGTCACACCGATCGTCAGAAGCGTAACACACACACGCGGGTTCACTACCGGTGCCGTCGCGCGCAGCGGCCGCATTTGCGCTGTGGCCAGCTCCCGCCGGAAGAGTAGAAGCAGTACTCCGTGGTTGATCGCAAGGCAGATGATGGCCAACGGCCCAGCCACCCCCAGGTGAGTCCGAAACGAGAGGCCGCCCAACACGCCGCAAAGCATGTTCTGGGGGTTCCCTATCAAAGTAGCGACGCTTCCCGTGTTGGCCGCAGTCGCCAGCGCGAGCAAGGCCGGCAGCGGCGGCAAGTCGTGCCGCTGCACTGCACGCACCACGATCGGAGCGACAAGCAGGCACACCGCGTCGTTGGTTATCAGCGCCGCCAGGAACCCGCTGCCCCACACGATCGCGGCAAGGAGGCGGTGCGGGGTGTACATGTACCGCTCAATGGCCGCGTCCACTCCCTCAGCAAAATGATCCAGAGTGAGGAAAGCGCCCATCCCCATGACACCGAACAACAAGGCGATGGTCTTGAGATCAATCGCAGCGATCGCCTCGTCCAACGTGAGGACGGAAAGCGCGACGCAGGCAACCGCCCCGAGGAGCGAGGCAGCCGGCCGATCCACCTGCAGAGCCGATAGACGGCGAACTGACATCAAAGCGTAGGTGACGGCGAACACCGCCACCCCTGTCCAATGGATGTCGGGAGTCTCACCCACGGCCGCTACACCTCTCGACAGTTGGCCGCACCGAACCCAATGCCGTAGCTCTGGCGCTAGGTATGCTCAGAGAGTCTTGCTTGGACTGGGCTCTCCCATCCGCTTCGGGCACCGCAAGCTGCGGCCTGAATGGTCGGCTTCTCTGAGGAGGATCTCCGCGAAACACAAAAATACGAACCCGAACAGAACGCCAAGAGAGCAAAGGGAGAACGGCAAAGCGATCAGGCATAGGCAGCAATCACCCGCTTGTATCGAAATGCTCCTTTGTGCGCAGCCGCGTGCCCCGAAACTCTCCCGTGACTGGCCAAGCGTATCGTTGTGCCGATGGGCTCTGCCCCGGGCCCTGCAGGTCGTCGCAGTTGCCAGGGCCCAGGGTACCGACGACCCGTACCCGACAAACTTTCCTCCTCTCCGGGCAGACCCCCGCCGGGTTGCAACGGCAGCGTTGCTCTGCACCCGCTTCTCTGCGGTCCCGTTCCCCGCTCAGCAGCGCTGTGATCGCATGCTTTAGGCAACAAAGGCTTGCCGCGGCATCTTGCGATTGGCGGAGGCGCCCCGGGTCTGCACGCGGCGGACAATGCCAGCCGCCCAGGGTGGCGCGTGCAACCGTCACCTGTGCGGTGCCGTGGGCACAGACACGGGCGCAGGCGCTGCCTTCCGGAAACAAGTCATTGTTCCTGTCGTGCGCGAGCCTCCCGCGACCCCTGCCGCCGCGTCTCTTTACGGTCTCTGCGCTCGGCCGACCCTCAGCGAACGGTGGCAATCCAAACGGTCCCGCGCCAGGGCACAGGCACGGCTGCTTCCAAGGGAGCGCGCTGCTCCAGGTCGGGCTGCTGATTCTCTCTCCGCCAAGCGCCAATTGGGAGGTACCGTGCCTTTATGCAGGCGCGCACGTCGGTTAGCGCCAACGCCCAGAGACAGGAACGGGGCAATCGTTTTCAGTTACGTATTCTGTCTTTTCCTCGTCGGAAGCAGTATGCAACCGGCAGCCCGGGCGGTATTTTGTCCGCGGAACAACCTCGGGCAACATCGAAGGAGGAAGTCGTATGGAGCTGCTCCACAGTCCCGCAATGCGCTGGTTTGCGCTTACCTATTTGCTGCTGGTCCTCAAAGTGATGGCCGTGGGATGGGTCACCAGTTTTTACCGGTTGCGCTACCGCGTGTATGCCACGCCTGAGGACTACGCCCTGCAAGGCATTAGCGCCAGCGCCGAGCCTGGGGAGGGCAAAGAGCAAATCGAACGGGCTCGGCGCGCGCACCAAAACGATCTTGAGAACATCCTTCCATTCTTCGCGGTCGGGTTCTTCTATGCCTTGAGCGGACCTTCTCCAGGTCTGGCCAAGACCTTGTTCGTTACCTTCTTGCTCGCGCGGGTTCTGCACACCAGCTTTTACTTGGCGGCGCTGCAACCGTGGCGGTCGCTGGCATTCATGGTGGGGCAAGTCGTCATGTTGGTGATGCTCGTGCTCGCCCTTGTCCGTATCCTGAGCTGACCGATCCCTGTTTGCGGGCGCCCGCCGAGAGCCGCCTTTGTTCAACCCTACGAGTGAAAAGAGGCGGCGGCTTCTTCCCTCACCGTTGCTCGGCTCGGACTCGGTCACCAACTGCTCAACGGTCGAAGCGGCTCACCGAAGCGTCAGGCACCAAGGAGGCGAACAGCGCCGGTTGGATTACTCCTGCCAAGAGTCTAGCGCTCTCCCGGATGCGAGGGCCGGGCCGGTTCAGGAAGGCGTTGCTCTCCACCGCGTAGATGCGGCCGTTTTCCACCGCGGGCAGGCTCCACCATTCCGCCGGCCGCACCCACCGCTCCACTTCTTGCATGACCCGCGCAAGCGAAAAGCCACAGGGCATAAGGATCACAACCTCTGGTTGGCTTTCTCGGATGTCCGCCCACGCGACCCGCCGTCCCGGCTGGCCGCTCTGCGCCAAGACCGTTTGGCCTCCCGCGTTCTCCACTAGCTCCGGAATCCAATGACCGGCCACGATCGGGGGCTCGATCCACTCCAGGCACAATACCCGAGGGCGATAGCGCGCTCGCTGACTGCGCCAGCGGATTTGTTGGACTTCGCGCTCCAGCGCTTGCACTGCCGCGGCGGCTCGCTCTTCGCAACGCAACGCGGCGCCGAGGCGGGCCACGTCTGCGTAAATCCCACTGAGGTCCCGAGCGGTGAATGACAGCACTGCCGTGCGCGCGGCCAGTTCGCTTCCCAAGGCAGAGCGCAACCACGCCGCGGAAACCCCACAAACTTTGCATGTCTCCTGAACCAAAATGAGATCGGGAGCAAGCTCGCGCAGTCGAGCTGTATCGAGTTCGTACAAGCTTTCCTGGGAAGCTGTTCCTGCACGCACCTGCTGGTCAATCTCAGCGCAACTGCCATTCTGATTCACCCGAGTGGAAGTAAGCACGGGTAATTGCCGCACTGCCGGCGGGTAGTCGCACTCGTGGGAAACGCCTACTAACCAGTCGCCGCATCCAAGCGCATACACCCATTCCGTGGCGGCGGGGAGCAGGGAAACCAGCCGCGGTGCTGTTCCCGCCGTCCGCTCCAGTGCCCGCGCCACTTCCCTGGCCATGGGGCTACCCCCGATTCTAACGCACAGCGTTGCGGCACTGCCAAGTTGCGGGCTGCACAGCGTGCCCGCACGCCGGGCCACGCAGGTGCTGGACTCTGTTGCCCCGCAGGCCCATGTGCCTCTCTCGCCTGCGCGCTCGCAGCGCCACGCTGCGGCGCCACGAGAAAAGGATGCTCGCTTCGTGCACGTCCATACTTCGCCAGGTCATAGGTTCTCCGCGTTGTCACCCTGGCACGCCAGCGTTATACGGTGCAAGACTTGTTCGTCAACGGAGCCAGTGCCGTGACCGACTGCCACCTCCTTTCGCGTTCGACCCAGCGGCGCCGACGGGTTTGGATCGAGACCTACGGGTGCCAGATGAACCTAGCGGACAGCGAACTCTTGCTCGGCCAGTTTGCCCGTGCCGGCTACGACCGCGCTGATCACCCCCGCGAGGCCGACGTCGTCGTGCTGAATACGTGCGCCATTCGCGAGCACGCGGAAGAGAGGGTTGTGGGCCGTCTCGGGGATTTGTTTCGCTACAAGGCGGAGCGTCCAGAGCTACAGCTCGGCATCGTCGGCTGCATGGCCCAACACGTGCGCGACCGGCTGCTCCATCGCTTGCCCTTCGTGGATTTCGTGGTCGGACCCGACGGCTACCGCCGTCTTCCCGAGCAGCTCGAGGAAAGCCAAGGCGAGCTACTCGTTAACACCCGGCTCGACCGTACAGAAACATACGCCGACCTGCCCGCACAGCGAGAGCGTGGGGTACGAGCCTGGCTCACCATCATGCGCGGGTGCGACAAGTTTTGCACCTTTTGCGTTGTGCCCTATGTGCGAGGCCGCGAGCGTAGTTTGCCAGCGGCCGTGGTCTTGGACGAGGTGAACCGCTTAGTGGCTGAAGGATACCGTGAGGTGGTGTTTCTCGGGCAGACAGTGAACGCGTACCGCGACGGAGAAACGGATTTTGGCACCCTCCTGCGGTGCGCAAACGCGATCGAAGGTCTTTGGCGCATCCGCTTCACGTCGCCGCACCCCGCAGACATGACCGAGTCTGCCATCGAAGCGTTCGCCACGTGCGAGAAGGTCTGCCCCCAGATCCACTTGCCCGTGCAGTCGGGCTCGGACCGAGTACTGGCGCGCATGGAGCGCGGCTACCGGGTGGAAGAGTTCCTTCGTCTTGTGGAGCGGCTGCGCGCCGCCAAGCCCGAGCTGGCGATCAGTACAGACATCATCGTGGGCTTCCCTGGCGAGGAAGAAGAGGATTTCGAGGCCACCCTGGCGCTGATACGCGAGGTGCGGTTCGACCAAATGTTCATGTTTCAATACTCTGCTCGTCCCGGCACCAAAGCCGCACGGTGGGCCGAGACCGTGTCGCCCGAGGAAAAGCAGCGAAGGCTGCAAGAGGTCATTGCTTTGCACGAGCAAATCGCCGCGGAACGGAATCGCGCTTGGATCGGGCGAACGGTTGAAGTTCTGATCGAAGGGCCGGCGCGACGAAAGGAAGGCTGGCTGGCGGGAAAAACGCCCCAGTTTAAAACCTGCGTGCTACCCAGCGGCCAGGGCCGCAGGATCGGGGAGCGGGTTTGGGTACAGGTGAGCAGCTCGAACTCGCACACCCTTTTTGCGGAGGATGGGGCTGGCGCTCCGAGCCCGAGCCACCAGTAGCCCCCACATCGTCTCCCCTAATCTTAGGTGAACCGGGCTTCCTCCGCCCGCTTCATCCGTGGGTGCAACGGAATACGCAGCTCGAAACAACTCCCCTTACCAGGCTCGCTTTGCACCGTCAGGCTGCCCTCCATCAGTTCAGCGAGGCGGCTTGCCACGTATAGCCCCAAACCCACACCACCACGGCCCCGGCTCTCATCGTGAGCCTGCTGAAAGGGCTCGAAAATGAAGGGCTGCAGCTCGCCCGGGATCCCAATGCCGGTGTCGCATACTTCGAACACCAGCTCTTCCAGAAGTGGGCGGACGCGCACTCGGACCTCGCCCTCCGGCGTGAACTTGAGACCATTATCAATGAGGTTGCGCAAAATCATTTTGAGCTTCACCGGGTCCGCACGCAGCCTCGGCAAGTCCGGCGAAAAGTCCCAGCGCAGTACCAGCTTTTCTGGCAACACGCGCAGTGCGTACTCGCTTTGTAACTCGTCGAGAACTTGCAGCGTGTCGATCGGCTCTTCGGGTGGCACGCTCGCCAAAGTTCCGCGACTGAGTTCCAAGGTCACGCCGATCACTTCGAGGCTCTGGCGAGCTACGACCGCTTGCCGCTCGAGTGCCTCTCGGACCTGTGCCGTTGCGAGCTGCCCTAGTTCCTCTCGCAGGATCTCGTTGTAGCCGAGGACCGCCGCCAGCAAGTTGCGCAGCTCGTGCGACATGACGCTTGCAAACTGAGCGTTGACTCGGGCCTGCTCTTCACGCTGCTGCCTTTCTTCGAACACCTTCCGCCGCAACGACTCCGCACGCAGGCTCACGATCACGCTAATCAAGGCGCCGAACAGTGGACCGGTAAGCTGATGGGGAAGCTCCTGACTGCCGGGGAAAAGACGCCCCGTGGCCAACGCCAGGGTCCAATAGAGCGAGAGCGTCATTGCTGCCGAGATCGTTTGCACGGCCGGATGCCACGGAACGAGCATCGAACTCGACAGCATCTTCACCGTGACGAACAGGGCGGTACCCGAGGTGGGGGTACTCGGCGCATACAGAGCAGCAACTACGCCGGAAGTATACATGGCGTCCGTCAGGACCGGCAGCACATAGGGGTGGGCCCGGTTCCACGCCGGCCAACGCCTTGCCGCCAACCAGCACAGGCCCGGCGCCAAGATCAGCAAGGGCAAGTTCCAGCGCTGGTCATAGAGGCGGGGAAACGCAAGCAAGCCGAGGAAAACGACGAACAACACGGATACGAAGAACAGAACCACGGCCACTTGCGGCACCTGGTCGGCAAGCTGCTGTCGGCGGTACTCTCTGTACAAGGCCTCGCGATCGCCCCAAGCCATGCCGCCGCTTACCTGCCGCGCTTCACCGTTTGCCACCGGGCAGAACCCACAGCTTACTCAATCAGAATCGCTAAACCTGCTCAAGCGCCGCGCTAACCACGCAGCAGGGGCTTCACGCTGAGGCTAGTCCGCTCGCGGTGTTTGGGGGGCGGGACCAATTGGGCTCAACCGGCGCAGGCTGAGCGCCGAGCCCGGGCAGCGGAGGTGCGCTAGGTTCCTGCCACGCTGAGGAGCCAGCGTTCCTTGCGGCGCATCTGCCGCGCTTCCGCGGCTGAGCGCTCGTGATCGTAACCCAAGAGATGCAACACTCCGTGCACGAGCAGCATCTGTAACTCCTCGGCTAGCGAGCGCCCCTGAGAAACTGCCTGCTGCTGTGCTACCCGCACGGCAATGACCACGTCCCCCAACAATCCCTCTTCGCCTGGCGTTGGCTCACCCTCTCTAGCCGGGAAGGCGAGCACGTCGGTCGGTCGGTCCTTGCCGCGGTAGCGCCGGTTCAAAGCGCGCATTTCCCGGTTCGAGACAAACGTCACGGCGACCTCGGCATCTCCTTCCCCCAACCGCTGCAGCGCGCCAGCAGCAAAGCGGCGCAGCGCGCGCAAGCGCATCCCAGGCACACGGCAACGGACGACAAACTCAACGCCCATAGAACGAACGACCGGCGAGCAAGGCCCGCTCAACGTTCCTCAGGCTCTGGACCCTTCGATTCTTGGGCCTTCCGGCGGCCTTCGTAACGATCGTAGGCCGCGATGATGTCCTGCACGAGGCGGTGTCGCACAACATCCTTCTCGCTGAACAAGCAGAACTTGATCCCTTCTACACCCTTGAGCACCTGCTGCGCCTCTTTGAGGCCGGAGGGCCGACCGGCGGGCAAATCAATTTGCGTCACGTCGCCGGTGATGACCGCCTTGGACCCGTATCCCAAGCGGGTCAGGAACATTTTCATCTGCTCGCTAGTGGTGTTCTGCGCCTCATCGAGGATCACGAACGAGTCGTTCAGTGTACGGCCGCGCATGAAGGCGAGAGGAGCCACTTCGATCACGCCCCGCTCGATCATTTTCTGCGCGCGGTCGAAGTCCACCATGTCGTGCAAGGCATCGTACAGGGGACGCAAGTACGGGTTTACTTTCTCCACCAGGTCCCCAGGCAAGAAACCGAGTTTTTCGCCGGCTTCCACCGCTGGTCGCGTCAGAATCATGCGCGCAAAATTGTTCTTCATGAGTTCGGCTACAGCCATCGCCATGGCCAGATAGGTTTTCCCGGTGCCGGCAGGACCGATTCCAAACACAATGTCGTACTCGCGAATGGCGTCAATGTACTCCTTTTGCGCCACGCTCTTCGGCGTGATGATGCGTTTGTGGGCAGAGATGTATACGGTGTCCAAAAAGATGTCACGCAGGTTGGCCATGCGGTCGCGGCTCAAGATCCGAACCGCGTAGTCAATGTCGGAGGGATAAATCGGGTACCCCTTCTCGACCACTGCGTAGAGCTGACTGAACACCCGCGCGGCTAACTCTTCCGCAACCCGATCGCCGCGAATCTGTAAGCTCGTGCCCGACACTTCCACCCGCACGTCAAGAAGTTTCTCGACCAGCTTTAGATGCTCATCGTGCTGGCCCAAGAGTTCCTGGAAAACGCGCGGGTTCGAAAAAGAAACTTCCGTCCTCGAACGAGGTTCTTCGACTGCAACGTCCAAAATTTCCGTTTCAAACGACAAGTTGGTAAACCACCTCCAGCGCTTCTTTCAGTTTTTCTGGATGCTTCCCACCAGCCTGGGCAAAATCTGCTTTGCCACCACCGCCGCCACCAATCAATGGTGCAATCTGTTTGACAATTTTGCCGGCGTGGAACCGGCTCGCAAGGTCTTTGCTCACTGCGACCAATAACACCGCCCGGTCTCCACGCCGGGTCCCCAAGGCGATCACGGCCGAACCCAATTGGTCGCGCAAGCGGTCGGCGAGGTGGCGCAGCGCCTCGTCGTCGAGCCCTTCCACTTCGGAGGCGAGGACACGGACACCGTTGACCTGGCGAGCCTGGCGCGACAAATCCTCGCTCTGCGAACTCGCCAACTGGCTTTGGAGCTGCTTGAGCTGGCGTTCTGCCTCCCGCTGCTGTGCCAGGATTTTCTCCAGCCGTTCGACCAATTCGGCCTCCGGTGCGTGCAGCAGTTCGCGGGCTTCGCGGAGCAGCCGCTCGCGCTCGTGAAGCCACCGCCACGCACCCTCACCAGTCAACGCCTCGATCCGCCGCACGCCAGCGGCCACGCCCGCTTCCTCGCGCAACTTAAACAAGCCGATGTCCCCACTGCGGCGCACGTGCGTGCCGCCGCACAGCTCCGTCGAATATTCCCCAATGCGCACAACGCGCACGACGTCACCGTATTTTTCGCCAAAGAACGCCAGAGCGCCCCGGCGCAGAGCCTCGTCGTACGGCATTTCTTCGCACCACACCGGGTCATTGCTGCGAATCCGTGCGTTCACCTCTCGCTCGATGGCCGCGAGCTCAGGTTCAGGGACAGGAGCACCGTACGTGAAGTCAAAGCGCAAGCGGTCCGGCGCCACCAAAGAGCCGGCCTGCCGCACCTCTTTGCCCAGGCGCTCGCGCAGCACAGCGTGCAAGATGTGGGTCGCAGAATGATTCAGCCGCGCGGCGTCTCGCCGCTCGCGGTCCACCCGCAGGCGCACGCGATCCCCACGGCGGATTCTCCCGCGCAACACCCGCCCGATGTGCACGATGAGGTCACCGCGAGCCTTCTGCGTATCGAGGACTTCGACACAATCCCCTCCCTCCGTCTCGATCAGGCCGCGGTCACCCACTTGCCCGCCACCTTCGGGATAAAAAGGCGTCTCAGCGGTGACGACGTGCACGTGTTCGCCCTCGCGAACTTCCGCACGATCGCTCCCCTCGCTGTGCAGGGCGAGCACTTCCGATTCTGCTTCGTAAACAAAGTCACCGAGAAAGCGGGTCGGGGCGCGCAACGCTGTCGCGAAGGCCTCGGCCGCCAGTTCCCATTGCTCGGCTGCGGTTTTCCGTGCCTGGCGGGCGCGGCTGCGCTGCTCTTCCATACAGCGCTCGAAACCTGCCACGTCCACCTCGATTCCATCGGCCCGCAAAATGTCCTGGGTCATATCGAGGGGGAAGCCGTACGTGTCGTAGAGGCGGAACGCCACGTCCCCGGCGAGCAAGCGTTTTCCTTCGGCACGCAAACGTGCCCGCTCCTCCTCGAGTAATGCGAGACCCTTATCCAAAGTCTCCGTGAACCGTTCCTCTTCGAGACGTACCACCCGTTCAATCTCGGCCTGTTGCGGAACGATCTCCGGGTAGGCAGAGCCGAGAATTTCGATGACTGCTCCCGTGAGGCGCCATAAAAACGGGTCGCGGAAACCCAAGTGCCGGGCATGGCGCGCGGCACGGCGCAGTAGCCTGCGCAGCACGTAGGCACGCCCTTCGTTGCCCGGCCGCACACCATCGCAAATCAAAAACGAAATCGCGCGGCTGTGGTCGGCGAGAACGCGGAACGCTACGTCGTCCTCCGCGCGCGTGCCATAGCTACGCCCACTTTCCCGTTCAATGAAGGAGATCAAGGGGCGGAAGAGATCGGTGTCGTAGTTCGAAGGGACCCCCTGCAGCACAGCAGTGATCCGTTCGAGACCCATGCCCGTGTCGACGTGTTTGGCAGACAGTTCATGGAGTTCACCGCGCTCGTCACGATTGAATTGGATAAAGACCAGGTTCCAGAGTTCGATAAACCGAGCGCAGCCGCCATTGACCCGGCACACATGTCCGGGGACGTGAGCACGATCGCACAGGCCCGCACCTCGGTCGATGTGGATTTCCGAACAAGGCCCACACGGCCCGACTTCACCCATTTCCCAAAAGTTGTCCTTTTCGTCGAACCGAAGGATGTGGTCGCGAGTAATGTCCGTCTCTTGCTCCCAGAGGGCATGCGCCTCGTCATCGGTGCGGAAAACGGTTGCGTATAGCCGCTCTTTCGGTAGCCGCCACACGGCGGTGAGCAGCTCCCACGCCCAGCGAATGGCCTCGCGCTTATAATAATCGCCGAACGACCAATTCCCGAGCATCTCGAAAAACGTGTGGTGGTAGCCGTCGTGCCCAACTTCCTCGAGGTCGTTGTGCTTGCCACTCAGGCGCAGGCAGCGCTGTGCGTTTACCGCACGCGGGTTCTCCCGCCGCTCGGTACCAAGAAAGACGTTTTTGAACTGAACCATGCCGGCATTGGTAAACAACAGTGTGGGGTCGTTTTCGGGCACCAGCGACGCACTGGGCACGAATTCATGGCCTCGGCGGACAAAGAACTCGATAAACTGCTCGCGGATTTGCGACCCGGTCATCGTCGTTGCTCGCTTAGCAGCTGTCGCCCAGTAAGGCCACGACAACGTCCTCTGCGAAACCGCGCCGCAGCAGGAACCGCGCCGCCTGCACGCGCGTCTCTCGGCGCGCGAGCGCCGGAAACTTGCGGCTCAGGACGCGTTGCGCATTGCTCCACTCGTCCGCGAACCACTCGTTCAAGGCGAACTCGATGGCATCCTCGGCAAAGCCCCGCGCTTGGAGGTCCTGCTCCGCACGGGCGCGGCCGTACCCGCGTTCGGCCCACCTGCGGGCCCGCTGCGTGGCGGCCCGGCGGTCATCGAGCAAGCCCTCAGCGGCAAGCTCCAAAAGCAACGCATCCACCGCGGATGCCTCAGCGAGGCCGAGGAGGCGCTGGCGAAGTTCGTTGGCGGAGAAGTCCCGCCGGGCGAGCAATCGCAAGGCGCGCCGCCGCAGCTCAGAAGCGCTCGATGGAGACGGCCGGGGCCCCCGTGCCGACCCCTTCGCGTCTCTCGAAGTCATCCCAACGAGTATCGCTGGTGGACGAGATACCGCGCAACTTCAAGTCGAAGTCGCCAGGGTTGCTCGCATTCTTCAGCGCCTCTTCCCGGCTGATCAAGCCACTCTGATAAAGCGCCATCAGCGACTGGTCGAAGGTCTGCATCCCGTAACTCACGTAGCCCTGAGCAATCACCTCGCGTAAATCTCGCAGCTTCTCCTTGTCCGCAATGTACTCCCGCACGCGAGCGGTCGAAACCAAAACCTCTACGGCCGGGACCATACCGAGGCCGTCGGCGCGCGGGATCAACCGCTGACTGATGATCCCCTTCAGCACGCTCGCCAAAATCAACCGCACCTGATCGCGCTGGTGCTCCGGGAATACACTAATCGCGCGCGTGATTGTTTCAGGAGCGTCCAGTGTGTGCAGCGTACTCATCACTAGGTGGCCTGTTTCGGCAGCCAAGATCGCGGTCTCGATGGTCTCCAAGTCCCGCATCTCGCCCACTAGGATCACGTCAGGGTTCTGGCGCAAAGCGGCTTTCAGCGCAGCGGCAAAGTTGACCGCATCGAAGCCGACCTCTCTCTGGTTGACGAAGCTCAGCTGATCACGATGCGTGTACTCGATCGGATCCTCAATGGTGATGATATGGGCCCGGCGCGTGCGGTTGATGTGGTCAATCATCGCCGCCAGCGTGGTGCTCTTCCCGCTCCCTGTGGTTCCTGTCACCAGGATCAGGCCGCGCCGTTCCTCCGCAATGCGTTCCACCGCAGGGGGCAAGTTCAGCTCGGCCACCGTGCGCACGCGTGACGGAATCACGCGAATCACCACGCTCATACTTCCCCGCTGGCGAAAGACGTTGACCCGGAAGCGGCCAAGAGTTGGGTTTTCATAGGCCAAATCGGCCTGCAATTCCGCCGCGAAGCGGCGTCGGTGGTAGTCGTCAAGCACGGTGTCGACAGCTGCCTCGAGGTCCTCGTGTGTGAGCGGAGCGGCACCTGGCAACGGCACCATGTCGGTTTTGAGGCGCAGGGCGGGAGGGGCACCCACCTTGAGCAAGACGTCAGACGCCTCGAGCTCGATGGCCGTGCGCAAAATCTCATCCAGGTGCATGCGCTAGTAGCCATGCAAGCCGCATACCGGAGCCCCCGACGTGCCAGTGGCAAAAGGCAGCGCCACCCCGCCCGTTGAGAAGCGTTTCAACTACCGGCGCGAGTACCCTTTTTTGTGTCGCGGCCGGTTGGCTCTGGCTCCGGCGATGCGCCTACCCCAGCAGGTATGCCGAGCTTTTGACGGATGCGTTCCTCGATCCGCAATGCAACTTCCGGGTGTTCGCGCAAGAACTCCTTGGTATTCTCTCGCCCCTGGCCGATCCGATCACCGTCTAGCGAGTACCAAGCGCCACTCTTTTCAATGATGCCGAGTTCCGCGCCGAGATCAACCAGCTCCCCCTCTTTGGAGATTCCCGAACCATACAGAATGTCGAACTCGGCCTCCTTGAATGGGGGGGCGACTTTATTCTTCACCACCCGAACCTTGGTGCGGTTCCCGATCACTTCGTCTCCCTGTTTGATCGAGCCCACGCGGCGGATGTCAATACGCACCGACGCGTAGAACTTGAGGGCGTTACCCCCGGTCGTGGTTTCGGGGTTGCCAAACATGACCCCGATTTTCATGCGAATCTGGTTGATGAAGATGACGATGGTTTTCGAACGGGAAATCGTCGCGGTCAACTTGCGCAGCGCCTGCGACATGAGCCGCGCCTGCAGGCCCATCTGCGGGTCGCCCATCTCGCCTTCGATTTCGGCGCGTGGCACGAGTGCAGCGACCGAGTCTACGACCAGGACGTCTATGGCACCGCTGCGCACCAAGGTCTCTGCGATCTCCAAGGCCTGCTCGCCATGATCGGGCTGGGAGACGAGCAAGTCCTCCACCTTTACCCCGAGCTTACGCGCGTAGCCGATGTCCAGCGCGTGCTCCGCATCAATAAAGGCTCCCACGCCTCCGCGCCGCTGCGCTTCGGCGATGATTTGGAGGGCAAGCGTGGTCTTGCCGGAGGACTCCGGACCGTAAATCTCGATGACTCGACCGCGCGGCACGCCTCCCACGCCGAGCGCGATATCGAGCCCCAGGGAACCGGTAGGCACGACCTCGATGTCGCGCACCAGCGACTGGTCACCCAACTTCATGATGGCCCCTTTGCCAAACTGCTTCTCGATTTGGCTAAGGGCCAAGTCCAAAGCCCGCTCTCGATTCGGATCGAGCGTCATGTCTAGCCTCTGTTCTCCTTGAGAAACGTTGTCCACAGCGGGGTGTACACCGCCCCCGTCGGTTTCAAATCGCTTCGATAGACAATCACCTTGTCAACTTTGCTCTCACCCCACAAGCTGGCGAGGTTGTTTTTTAGCCGCTCCTCGAGCTTCTCCCAACCGCGCAAGCTATTCACCCGGCCGAGGGTGATGTGGGGGGTAAAAGGGCGGTCCTCGCGGGCGAAACCCAAGGGCTCCAGCGCCTCTTCTAGGGCGCTTGCAAGCGAGCTCACCTGGCCGTCGTCCCGAACGCCAGCCCAAAGGACCCGTGGGCGCCGCAAGGAAGGGAAGGCAGCGAGATCGCGCACCACGATGGTCCACGGCGATCTTGCTCCGGCGACGTTTTGCACGGCTTCACAAATGGCTGGCAGCTCTGCCTCAGCCACCGGCCCCAGAAACTTGAGGGTCACGTGTAACCCCTCGGGCCGCACCCAGCGAATATCCGCGCCGCTCTGAGCAAGATCTTGCGCGAAGGCAACCAGGCGCTGGCGTACCTCCTCCGCCACGTCAATGGCCACGAAGCAGCGGATCTTCGTCGCCACGATGGTGCGAGAGTCCCTCAGGGAAGAGCGGCCTTGCCTGCCCTCTGCCATACGTAGTGCTACCTTCCGGCCAGAATCTGTGGCACGTCCGCGCCAAGCGCATAACGGCGCAACCAATCGAGGCCGATCTGCGAGGCCAGGGTCTTGATCCACTCACGCGAGCCCCACAGGCTGTAACGGTGTGTCACCACACCATCGGGAGTGGCCAGGCCAAAGCACACGGTCCCGACGGGCTTGTCCGGTGTACCTCCTTCGGGTCCTGCGATCCCGGTGACCGCCAGCGCCACAGGCGCCGCGAGCCGGTCGCGGGCACCGGCTGCCATCTCGGCCGCTGTTTCTACACTGACTGCACCATGCAAGCGCAACGTCTCCGAGCGGACCCCGAGTAACTCCTCCTTGGCCTCGTTGCTGTAAGCAACCACCGAGCCACGGAAAAACTTGGAGCTACCCGGAACGTTGGTGATACGGTGGCCGATCAGCCCACCGGTGCACGATTCCGCCAGGGCCAACTGCCATCCGCGGCTGCGAAACAAGTCGGCCACCACTTCCTCCATTGTGACCTCGCCTTCGCCATAACAGAAGGCCCCCAGTCTCTCTCTTAAACGCTGCCCGTACTCGTCGAGCAGGCGGCTAGCCTCAGCGGGTTGGCCGCGCACCGTCAAACGTACCGAAATCATTGGAAAGGCAGCGCGAAACGAGAGGCGGCCCGCTTCAGCCGGAACGATGCCCGCCACCATTTCATCCAACGCCGATTCGCTAATGCCGAAGGTTTGGAAGACCCGGCTGGCATAGACTTCCTCGGATCCCCGGCTTTGTTGCAACCAGGGCAGCACTTGTTCACGCAGCAGTGCCTGCATCTCTCGAGGAACGCCTGGTAGAGCAAAGAGATAGCGACGTTGGCCATTCCAAGAGATCTCCAGTCGAAACCCGGGGGCCGTTCCCAACGCGTTCGGGAGGATCACCGCACCCTCCGGTAAGCGGGCCTGACGAAGATTGTTCTCGGGCATCTGCCGACCCATGGCCGCAAAGCGCTGGCGAATCGCGTCTGCCACCTCTTCGTGGAACACGAGCAGCCGCCCCGCGACTTCCGCGATCGTTTCGGTAGTTAGATCGTCGGCCGTTGGACCGAGCCCGCCCGTGCTAATCACCATGTCCGCGCGTTCCAACGCTTCGCGAAAGGCCCACGCAATTCGCTCCGGAAAATCCCCCACCGTGAGGACCGCAACTACTTCCACCCCGATTCCCATCAGCTGATCAGCGATCAAGCTGGCGTTCGTATCGACGGTGCGCCCTGTGGTGAGTTCATCACCAATGCTCACAATGACAGCTCGTTCCATCATGGCTGATACCGATACCCGATCCCGCCAAACGCCGCTAGCGAACCCAAGCTTCGTGCCCCTCGGCGGTGGGCCGAAGCCAGCAAGCAAGCGCGGACGTGGGAGCGCGGGTGTTGTGAGTCCGAGAACCACACCCCGTCCACAGAGAGTCCAACCGGAGAGAGTCCAACCGGGTGGTCGTTGCCCTTACTTCTACACCAACCAGCCCGCCGCCAGGAAAACGCGGAGCACCGCGTTGGTGTAAAGTCCTGCGACGACGTCGTCCAGCACCACACCAGCGCCCCCGGGCAGGTTGCGATCGAACCAAGACGCGGGAAAAGGTTTGGCAACGTCAAAAGCTCGAAACAGCACAAACCCCGCGGCCAAGGTCACCCCCGAAGCGGGCAGCAAGGCCACAGCCACCAGGTACCCCACGATCTCATCAATGACGATCCGGCGGCTGTCATGCTCGCCAAAGATGCGCTCTGCCTGGCCAGCCACCCAGCAAGCGAGCATCACGATCGCTCCGAGCACAAGCGCGTACGCACCCGCGCTCCAATCAGACAACCAACTTGCGGGTACCGCCAGCGGAACCGCAACCATGGTCCCCACCGTACCCGAGGCAACCGGCGCGTATCCGGAAAAGGCGCCACTTGCGATGAAGACCAACAGGTACCGCCGCACTCCGGCTGCGCTTTGCACGGGGGGCTAGCCGTCCTTAGGGAAAAGAAAGCCGGATGGCCCTCCCAGCGAGAGCGCCACCCGGCCTGCGAGTCACAAACAAAGCAGGATGACCCTTAGATTTTCCCTTGCAGGAAAAACGTGATCACCAAAGCGTAAATCGCCAGCGCTTCCATCATGGCAAGCGCAATGATCATCGGGGTCTGAATCCGATCCGCGGAATTCGGATTTCTGCCGATGGATTCCATCGCCGAGGCTCCAGTTCGGCCCTGACCCAAGGCCACACCGCCGGCAGCGATACCGATCCCTAACCCGGCACCCAAACCAATCCAGCCCTTCGCGGAACCG
The DNA here is from genome assembly GCA_037445065.1 of Myxococcales bacterium. Taxonomy (GTDB): domain Bacteria; phylum Desulfobacterota; class Binatia; order HRBIN30; family HRBIN30; genus JBBILD01. The sequence goes on along the minus strand of JBBILD010000008.1, from coordinate 11,616 downwards.
TCCTCTGCCACGGCAGGCAAGGCTACGCACAAGAGAGCTAACAACTGCCAAACAAACCGTACCACCGAGTTCCTCATGTTTCTCCTCCTTTGCCTTTCGCTGCGAGGGATATGCCCCTCCTTCTCTGTCCTCCTCGCCTCCAGTGGCACTCCTCGTCAGCGGGATTTGCGAGTTCTTTTATCTCCCTTTCTTCACGCGTGCGCATGCTGGCCGTGCTCCTGATGGTCGTGTGCTGCAATCGCCAACGACAAGTACACCATGCTCAACATCGTAAAGACGAACGCCTGGACCAGCGATACGAACGCACCCAATACATAAAACGCGACCGGGATGACCAGCTTGGTCAGGTCCGTGAAGATTTCGAGCACCAGGTGATCGCCCGTCATGTTGCCGAAGAGACGTAAGCCCAGAGAGACCGGACGGATCAAGTTGTCCGCAATCTCGAGCGGGAGCATCAACGGAGCCAACCAGAGAATCGGCCCGAGATGGTGCTTCAAGTACGCGACCCCGTTTTGCAGCAGACCATACGTTACGTAAAAGCCGAGGGACAGCACCCCCAACGCGAACGTAACGTTGAAATCGCTAGTCGGCGGGGAAAACCCGGGGATCAACCCAAGCAAGTTGGCCGTGAGGATGAAAATGAAAAACGTCGCATAAACGTGCAGGTACTTGCGCCCACCCGGACCCACCACTCCCTCGATAAAGCCGATGAACCACTCCACGAACACCTCGAGGGCGTTCCGGAACGTCAAGCGCGCATCGGGCACAGCCGGGTCAGCAGCGCGCTGGAGCTGTCGCCGGGCGAGCAGCGCCCAAAGCACCAACAGCACCATCACCAGTGCGGCGTGTACCGTGTGCGCGGGTAGGTCGCGCAGGACCGGGATGAGGCTGATCCACAAGAACGAGTGCTCCAACGTCAAACCTCCTGCTGCCGCGCCGTAGGCCCAACCCACACCAGCCCCACGAACGCCACGCTCAGCAACGCCACCCCCGCCGCAAAGCTCAAGGGCTCAATGGGCACCCTCCACAGCAGCCCTGCGCCTAACAGCGTGAACGCGAGCAACTTCCCACACAAACCAGACCAAAACCAAACCCGCTGGATCGGCCCTCGCTCGGCCACTCGCTGCGTGAATCCCCGCACAACCAGGCTCCAAAACCACAAATTGCCGAGCGCAAAGGCTGCCCCGCCTAGCAAACTCAGCGCGCCCAGAGGCCCCGCGCACGCCTGCGCGACGATCGCCCCTAGGGCGGTCAGAAGAAGATGGGTGCGAACTGCGATTGCGAGGCTAACGGTCACCGTTTTCTTCCCGAACTTTTTCCAGCGCTTTCAACGTCCAAAACAATCGCGTCAATCCACCAAACAGCCCCGCCAGCGTGAAGAGTAGGGTCAGCCACGGAGCCGAGCCGAGATAGCGGTCGAAGTAATATCCTGCAATCACCCCGGCCACCACGCTGGCCGCGAGTTCCGTTCCTGCCGCGACAAAGCGGATTCCTCGCGCCCAACCCTCCGCCTCGCGAGTCATACCCTCAGCGAAGGCGGCGAAGGACCCTTCGCGCCGCTTCAACAGTCTGGGTCACATCGGCGTCGGTGTGGGCGAGAGAAACAAAGGCAGCCTCGAACGGGGACGGCGGCAAGTAAACCCCCTCGGCAAGCATGCCGTGAAACCAGGCCCGAAATCGCTCCCGGTCACAAGCTCGTGCCTGCTCGGCGTTCTCCACCCGGTCGACGCCGAAAAAGATCGTCCACATGGAACCGACTGCGTTTACGCAAGCTTGAACCCCGCACGAGGTGATTGCATCGCGCAGGCCTTCTACCAGAAGCTGGCTTAAAGAGGAGATCTGCTCGTATGTCCCGGGCCGCCGCAGAAGCCGTAGGGTCGCTAACCCCGCAGCCACTGCCACAGGGTTTCCGGAAAGCGTGCCTGCTTGATAGACCGGCCCAGAGGGAGCCAGAAGTTCCATGATTTCCCGCCGCCCACCGACAGCCGCCAGCGGAAACCCCCCACCGATTACTTTTCCCAAACAGGTGAGGTCGGGAATGACTCCGTACAGACCCTGTGCACCGCTCCAGCCCAAGCGAAATCCAGTGATCACCTCGTCAAACACCAGCACTGCACCATGCTCTGAGCAAAGATCGCGCAACGCCTGTAAGAACCCGGGCCGAGGGAGAATCACTCCGCTGTTGCCGACCACTGGCTCGACGATCACCGCCGCAATCCGCTGCCGGTAGTCAACAAACGCCTGCGCAACCGCGTCCGCATCGTTGAAAGGCACGACCAGCGTACTGGCTGCCACTGGCACCGGTACGCCCGCACTGTCCGGAATCCCGAGAGTGGCCGCCCCCGAACCGGCACGCACCAGCAGTGCGTCAGCGTGCCCGTGGTAGCAGCCATCGAACTTCAGGATTCGGTCTCGCCCCGTATACGCTCGCGCCAGCCGCAGCGCGGTCATGCACGCTTCGGTTCCGGAATTGGTCAGGCGTACGAGGTCCACGGAAGGCAGAGCGCTACAGACTACCTCCGCAAACTCGACCTCTTGTGCGGTGGGCGCACCAAAGCTGGCACCGTCCCGTACCGCCTCCTGCACGGCACGCACAACCTCTGGGTGGGCATGCCCAGCGAGCAGCGGCCCCCAGGAACCAACGTAATCCAAATACTCGTTCCCATCCGCGTCCCAGACCCGACTACCCTTGCCCTGCTGTAAAAAGCGCGGCTCACCTCCTACCGCACTCCAAGCGCGGACTGGACTGTTCACCCCGCCTGGGATGACAGCCCGGGCACGTTGGAAAAGAAGAGCTGAAAGCCTCGCCTCCGCCATCTGACTTTAAAAGCCGCTACCACGTCACCGGCTCCCACACAACCAACCCGCCCTCTTTACAACCGACGCCACGTGTGAAAGAAAACCCCGAAAAGGGCCCCACCGAGCCTGTGGAAAGGTTGTGGATTTTCTTCGCCTCCGCGGATTTCCCCTCGTTAAATCAACGCGTTATGGTTTTGGCGTTTGTGTGGAATTATGACCCCTGCGGAGCTTTGGTCTGAACTCTTGGAGCGACTGGCAGCGAGCGTCGGGGAAGACGACGTGGAGAGGTTTCTCCGTCCACTTGCTGCGGTTGGAGTGGAAGGAGGCCGCCTTCACCTGGAGGCACCTTCCGAGGCCCTCGCGCGGGTCGTGTGCGAGCAGTTCCTGCCTCTGCTGCGGGAGGAAGCCTCTAACGTACTGGGGCAGAGGATGACCGTCGAGGTTTCGGCTGCATCACCACAGCGGGAACTCTTTCCAGCCTTAACGGAGGGAGCCGCTTCCCTACCGGCAGGAACGCCCACCAACAGCAAGGGTACGGACTCCGGCTTGGTACCCTCCTACACCTTTGACCTCTTTGTCCAGGGCGCCACCACGCAATTCGCGCACGCCGCCGCCCTCGCAGTCGCGCGCCAGCCAGCCCAGCAGTACAATCCCTTATTCCTGTACGGGCCGACTGGATGTGGAAAAACTCATCTCCTTCACGCGATCGGAAACTACGTACTTGCCCTGCAGCCCACTTGGCGCGTGCGCTATGTGACCGCTGACACGTTCATGACCGAGCTGGTCAGCGCCCTGCGCAAACAGCGAATCAGCAGCTTCAAGCAACGATACCGCCAGCTTGACCTGCTTCTTGTGGACGATGTCCACACCCTGGCACACCGCGAGCGAACGCAGGAAGAGTTCTTCCATCTCTTCAACTCCCTCTACGATCGAGGCCGGCAGATCGTTCTGGCGGCCGCGGACCCGCCACAGAAAATCGCAGGTCTGGAGGAGAGGCTGGCAAACCGATTCCAGTGGGGGCTACTGGCGGACGTTCAGCCACCAGACCTAGAGACCAGGATTGCCATCCTCCAGCGAAAGGCGGAGGCGGAGCAAATTGAGCTCCCGCAAGAGGTCGCCACCTACATTGCCACCCACCTCGCGAGCAGTGCCCGCGAGCTGCACGGCTGCCTGATCCGGCTGGCCGCGCTTGCCTCACTCAAGGGCAGCGACATAAATCTTCAGCTCGCAGCCGAGGTCGTCCACCCTTCCTCCAAACAAGGAGCGAGACCTTTGACCATTGAGCGAGTGCAGCAAGTGGTGGCGGAGTTTTTCGGCATCCGGCCCGCCGAGCTACGCTCGAAACGGCGAGACCGCTCGGTTTCTGTACCCAGGCAGATTGCAATGTACCTCTGCCGCCGGCACTTGCTCGCTTCTTTTCCAACGATCGGCGAGCGCTTTGGACGTCGCGACCACACCACCGCAATGCACGCCGTGCAAACAATCGAACGCCGTGTGAAGGAGGAACCGAGTCTCCATATGGCCGTGCAGCAGATCGAACAGGCGCTGTTTGGGGAAAGCCTGTGAGAAACAAGCACGGTGCTGTGGAGAGAAGAGCAGGTTCCGCCACTGGGCAGCGGTTCTCCACAACCCCAAGAGCCTCTTCACAGGTCCTTCACCTGCTTCCCCTTAGTGCCGCAACCCTTCTCACATATCCCCAACAAACAACGACGACGACTTCAATTGAAGAAAACTTCCCAGTAGTATGCAGCAAAAAGGATTCCCGCCATGGAACTAACAATCGAACGAAAGACATTCTTGGAGGCCCTACACTTAGCGCAAGGGATCGCTGATCGGCGGGTTACCCTTCCTATCTTGGCTCACGTGTTGGTGACAGCCGACGGTGAAAGCCTGGTAGTTGCAGCGACGGATCAAGAAATAGGGGTCCGCCGCCGGTGTCCTGCCGAGGTGACGCGGCCCGGCGCCGCTACCGCTCAAGCACGAGTACTCTACGACGTAATTCGGGCGGCACCGGATGGGCCGGTAACCTTGCGCTCCCTCGACCGCCAACGACTGGAGATCCGAGCGGGGCGGGCCCAGTTTCGGATTATGGGCCTGGACCCAGGTGAGTTCCCCACCATGCCCTCAGTGCAGGAGGATCGTTCCTCGGAGGAGCTGAAAATTCCTGCTGCGGACTTGCGGAGAATGCTGCAGCGTACAGCGTTTGCTGTTTGCGAAGACGACACGCGCCTCTCCCTGGCCGGGATCTACTTTGACTTGCGCCAAAGTGGCTCGTTGAAGTTGGTTGCCACGGATGGCCACCGGCTTAGCCAGGAGAGCCTCGATATGCCCGACCGACAGGGTTCAAGCGGCGTGATTGTTCCGAGGAAGGGTGTCTTTGAGATGCTCAAGGTTTTGGAAACGGCCGCGGAGGATGTCTCTGTACGAGTGGGAAGCAGGCTCGTCTTTTTGCTGGCGGGAGACACAGAATTGGCGATGCGAACAGTGCAGGGTGAGTTCCCGGATTACCGGCAAGTGATCCGCGAAACTTCGCCGAATACTGCCGTCATCCCAGTTGGCCCGTGGGTGGATACGTTGAAGCGCGTGGAGATCCTGTCCAGCGAGCGCACACGCGGTGTGAAACTCCGCTTCGCACAGGGTTTCGTCGAAGTCTCCTCAGCGAACCCTGAGTTGGGAGAAGCAACGGACACCGTCGAAGCAGAATACAGTGGGCAGCCGCTTACCATCGCGTTCAACGTGCGCTATCTTTTGGAGGCACTGGAGACATTTCCACGGCAGGCAAACGCCACCGTTGGTCTAAAGGACGACTCGACGCAGGCGATTTTCCGGGTGGACGAAGACCCTGACTTCTTGTACGTCGTCATGCCCATGCGCTCCACGTAAGGGGTCCGGTACTAGAGATTCGGTAAGGGCGTTTTAGTCATTGGGATAATATTCAGTAATCCATTGAAAACAAAAGGTTTTTTTCTTCCTTTTTTCCTTTACGTACGGGCCCGTCCGTGCTAATTTGTTTCGCAAGAAAAAAACACTTTTTGGGGATGGGTGTGCCATGGGCACAGAGGATCAACAACTGAATACAGAGCATTACGACTCGAGCCAGATTACCGTCCTCCAGGGACTAGAAGCGGTCCGCAAGCGGCCAGGGATGTACATCGGCGACACCGCGGAGCGCGGCCTGCATCATCTCGTGTTTGAGGTGGTGGATAACTCGATTGACGAGGCGCTCGCTGGATACTGCGACCATGTTCGCGTCGTGTTGCACATTGATGGCTCGGTGACGGTGGAGGACAACGGGCGCGGCATTCCAGTGGACATTCACGAGACCGAAGGGGTAAGCGGTGTCGAGGTGGTCATGACCCGCCTCCACGCCGGGGGCAAGTTCAACGGCCAGGCTTACAAGGTCTCTGGAGGGTTGCACGGAGTAGGTGTCTCGGTGGTCAACGCCCTTTCGGAGTTTTTGGAAGTGGAAGTACGCCGCCAGGGCAAGGTGTACTACCAGCGATACCAGCGCGGTACCCCGGAGGGCCCGCTCCGGGAAATCGGGCAGACAGAGCAACGCGGCACGACGGTGACCTTCAAGCCAGACCCGCTTATTTTCGAGACAACCGAGTTCAGCTTCGACATTCTTTCCCAACGGTTACGTGAACTTGCCTTTCTGAACCGAGGCGTTCAGGTCGAGATCGAGGACGAAGGGAGCGGGCGTTCACACCGCTTCTTATACCAGGGTGGGATTGAGGAGTTCGTGCGCCATTTGAACGGCGCGAAAACACCCGTTCACGAGTCGGTGATCTACATCCACGGCGCGCGCGAGGGGTGCGAAGTGGAAGTCGCCGCGCAGTGGAACGAGACCTTCACGGAAAATGTGTTCTCGTTTGCCAATAACATCAACACAATCGAAGGGGGCACCCATTTAAGCGGGTTCCGTGCTGCCCTCACGCGAAGCATCAACCAGTATGCGGTGCAGGCTGGCCTCCTGAAAAAAGACGAACCACCGCTCCAAGGGGAAGATGTGCGAGAGGGCCTCACAGCGGTTGTCTCGGTGAAAGTGCGCGAACCCCAGTTCGAGGGCCAGACAAAAACCAAGCTGGGCAACAGCGAGGTAAAGGGCTTCGTGGAGGCGCTCGTAAATGAAAAGTTAGCCACCTACTTGGAGGAGCACCCGGCTGAGGCACGCAAGATCGTTGGCCGCGCCATCCAAGCGGCACGCGCCCGTGAGGCCGCGCGCAAGGCAAAGGAACTGGTACGGCGAAAGGGTGCGTTCGACAGCGGTTCGCTACCGGGTAAGCTCGCCGACTGCCAGGAGCGAGACCCGGCCCTGTCGGAGTTGTTCATCGTCGAGGGAGATTCCGCCGGCGGCTCGGCCAAGCAGGGCCGCGATCGTCGCAACCAGGCGGTGCTTCCGCTGCGCGGGAAAATCCTGAACGTGGAAAAGGCCCGGCACGACAAGATGCTTTCCTCTGAGGAAATCCGACTGCTCATCACCGCGCTCGGTGCCGGAATTGGGGAGGGCGAGAAGGACCTGTCCAAATTGCGCTACCACACCATCATCATCATGACCGATGCGGACGTAGACGGGTCTCACATCCGTACCCTGTTGTTGACGTTCTTTTACCGGCAGCATCAAGAACTCATCGAGCGGGGGCACATCTTTATCGCTCAGCCACCGCTCTACCGCGTAAAAAAAGGAAAGCTCGAGCGTTACCTCAAAGACGACGCCGCCCTGGATGAGTTCCTTATCGAGACCTGTGCGGAAAAGGCGACGTTGCGCTCGCTGGCTGGGGGTGGGGAGTGGAGCGGCACGGCGATTCAAGGCGTCGTACGCAAAGTTCGCCGCCTGGAGCGACTGCTGGAATTGCTCGAGCGCCGACAAAAGCCTCGCGAAGTCGTGCTCGCCCTGCTGGAGGACGCGAGGTTTGGGGCAGAGCTGCTGCGGGAGAAAGACGCACTACAGCAGTTTGCTCGCAACCTGGAGACGACGTTGGTCGCTAGAGCACCTGACCTCGCACCGGTCACCACGCGGCTAGAGGAAGACCGCGAGCACTCCAGCCACAAGCTCATTGTTTCGACACGGCTCAATGGTGGCAGCCGTGAGGTCGTTTTTGACTCTAGTTTCAGCGCCAGCCCCGAGGTCGAAGAGATCCGCAAGATCCTGCGCGACTTGCGCGCCCTGGGTAGCCCACCGTATGTGCTGCGCAGCTCGTCGGGGGAAGTGGAAGTCGGTTCTGTGCAAGAGGCAGTGCGGCGCCTGCTCGAGGAGGCTCGCAGCGGTCTCGAGATCCAGCGGTACAAAGGCCTGGGTGAGATGAACCCCGAGCAGCTCTGGGAAACCACGATGAACCCGGAGAAACGAACGTTGCTGCAGGTCAAAATTGAGGACGCGTACGAGGCAGACGAGGTGTTCTCTACCCTCATGGGTGAGGAGGTGGAACCGCGGCGGCGGTTCATCGAGGAAAACGCCCTGAACGTCCGGAATCTGGACATTTGAGAGAGGCCGAAAGGAAAAGGCAGTTTATGGAAACCCTCGCCAAAGGCCAGCGCATTCCGGTTAATATTGAAGATGAGATGCGCCAGTCCTTCATGGACTACGCCCTCTCCGTCATCATGAGCCGCGCGGTCCCAAACGCATGCGACGGGCTCAAACCGGTGCAGCGCCGCATCCTCTACGCGATGTACGAACTCAACAACGACTGGAACCGGCCGTACAAGAAGTCTGCGCGTGTGGTGGGTGACGTAATCGGTAAGTACCACCCACATGGGGATGCAGCCGTTTACGAAGCCGTGGCGCGGATGGCGCAGGACTTCTCCATGCGCTACCCGCTCATCGACGGGCAGGGCAACTTCGGCTCCATTGATGGCGATCCGCCGGCTGCCATGCGCTACACCGAGGTGCGCATGGCCCGCATCGCGGGCGAGTTGTTGGCAGACATCGACAAAGACACGGTCGACTTTGCTCCCAACTACGACGAGACGTTGCGCGAGCCGGTGGTCCTCCCTGCGCGCATCCCCAACTTGTTGGTCAATGGCGCGAGTGGGATCGCGGTCGGCATGGCTACCAACATCCCACCGCACAACCTCGGGGAGGTTGTGGAGGCGTTGGTCGCGTTGATTCGTAACCCGTCGCTCACAGTGGACGACCTCATGCGGTACATTCCCGGCCCTGACTTTCCGACCGGCGGACTGCTGCTCGGCCGGGAGGGAACACGTGAAGCGTACCGTACAGGGCGTGGAAGTGTGCAGGTGCGTGCCCGCGCGGTCATCGAAACGGATCCGAAAAGCGGTCGCCAGTCCATTGTGGTTACGGAAATCCCTTACCAGGTCAACAAGGCGCGCTTGATCGAACGCATCGCCCGGCTGGTGGAAGAAAAGCGGGTGCAAGGCATCTCCGACTTACGCGACGAGTCCGACCGCGACGGCTTGCGCGTGGTCATCGAGCTTAAGCGAGACGCCGTGGCGGAAGTGGTTTTGAACCAGCTCTATAAACTCTCCGACCTGCAGGCCTCCTTCGGCATCACGATGCTGGCGATCGTGGACCGGCGGCCGCGTTTGCTCAACTTACGCGACGCCCTCGAAGTCTTCTTGAACCATCGTAAGGAAGTCGTCACCCGACGAACCACCTTCGAGTTGCGGCAAGCTGAGGAGCGATTGCATATCCTGGACGGACTGAAGGTAGCCTTGGATTTCTTGGACGAGGTCATCCAGCTGATCCGTCAAGCCCCCGATCCCGCGACCGCCCGCGTGCAGTTGGTCGGCCGCTTTCAACTCTCCGAAAAGCAGGCGCAGGCCATCTTGGAAATGCGCCTGCAGCGACTGACGAGCCTCGAACGAGACAAGATTTTGCAGGAGCGTGCGGAAGTGCAGGCACGGATCGAGCGCTACCGTCGCATTTTGGCTGACGAGAAGGAAGTCCTGGAACTCATTGTTCAGGAGCTAGAAGAGATCAAGGCACGGTACGGTGACGCGCGGCGCACCGAGATCACCGAAGCGCAAGAGGAACTCTCTCCCGAAGACCTGATCACAGAAGAGGAGGTCGTGGTCACTCTTTCCCACGCGGGCTACATCAAGCGCAGCCCAGTGCGCGAATACCGGGCACAGCGGCGGGGCGGACGGGGCCGTATCGGGGCGACGACCCGCGAGGAAGACTTTATCGAACAGCTCTTCGTCGCTTCGACCCACACGTGGCTGCTGGTTTTCACATCTTCCGGCAAAGTGTTGTGGCTCAAGGTGCACGAGATCCCGCAGGCGGGGCCAACCTCGCGAGGCAAGGCGATCGTCAACCTGCTCTCTCTCTCCGCCGAGGAAAAGGTGTCCACCGTGCTGCCGGTGCGCGACTTCCATCAGGGTGGCTACGTGTTCCTGGCTACTCGCGCCGGTACCGTGAAGAAAACCCCGCTGGAAGCGTTTGCTCACCCACGCCGGGGTGGCATCATCGCGATCACACTGGAGGAGGGTGACGAGGTGGTCGGAGTTCGCCTGACCGATGGCCAGCGCGAGATTCTGTTGTCGACCGCCTTCGGGCAGGCGATCCGCTTTCGTGAAGACGAGGTAAGACCAATGGGCCGCGCGGCCGCGGGTGTGAGGGGAATCGCTTTGGAGCAGGGAGACGCGGTGGTTGGGCTGGATGTGGTGGATCCCGAGGCGACGCTACTCGCAGTTTCCGAAAACGGCTTTGGTAAGCGCACGCCGATGGAAGACTACCGCCTGCAGGGACGTGGCGGGCGCGGTGTCATCACGATGCGGGTCACCGAGCGAACCGGCAAAGTCATTGGGGTGCAGATGGTGCACGATGAGGATCACGTCATGCTCATCACGGATGGCGGAAAGCTCATCCGCTTTGCCGCGCGCGAGGTTTCCGTAATCGGACGGAACACGCAAGGAGTGCGCTTGATCGACTTGCGCGAAGGCGAAAGAGTCGTTGCCATCGCACGCTTGGCGGAAGCCGACGAGAGCGAAGGCGAGGCGGTGGGAGAGGGCAAAGACACGCCGGAGCCGTCAGATCCTGCAGAGAACGGCGCCGGCCGTGATGACGAGTGAGCCGCGGTGGAAGCGGCGGGGGATCCGCTCACCGCTCCCAAACAACATATTCGTCGTACTCCACTCCATCCACGAGTACAGGGTAGGGCCCGCTGACCGCGAAGTCTGCAAACGCCTCCGCCTCCTCGAGTCCTAAACGCTTCCGGTCCTCTTGCAGAGCCGCACGAAACACTTCGTCGCTGGGCCGTGGTGCTCCCTTGGGCACTCGCACCACAGCTAGAGCCGTGGCAATCGCTCGAGACATGTTCAACAAAGCCCGCCGCTTATAGGGTGGAACGCGGTTGGGCGCAACGGTTTCCAGCTCCGACGCATGCCAATTTGCGCACGAGTGAACGGAGGAAGGGCCGCGCCACTGCTCGGAGCAGGTCGAGAGTTCGATAAAACGCGGGTACGGTTATCTCCCAGCGCGGTTTGCGAAGCGCGTCGCAGGTTGCAGCCGCCACTCGACCCGGCGGTACCATCAGGAAGCGAGTCGCCGCTGGGAGGCGCGAGAGGATGTCTTCGGTAAAAAACGGGGTGTCGATCGCGCCCGGGCACACCGTGAGGACATGAACGCCCCGGTCTTCCACTTCGTACGAGAGCGCCTCGGCAAGGCCCACCATCGCAAACTTCGTGGCGGCGTACGGAGCCCAGTTGGGAATCCCGAGCTTACCCGCCACCGAGGCCATCATGACGATCCAGCCCTGACCCCGCTGAACCATGTGGGGAAGGAGTGCCTTGGTCCAGTAAACCGCACCCATGTAGTTGACCTGCATGATGCGCTCGATGTCCTCGATGGGCCAGTCG
>JBBILD010000007.1:0-213703 GCA_037445065.1 Myxococcales bacterium | reverse complement strand
CCCTGCACCTACCCCTGTGCCGCCCATGAGCCCCCGTTTTCGGCCGCCACCCCGCAGGGTGGCGCGTTGCTGGACCGTCATACCCCTTTCCGAGAGTTGGCTGGGCCGGGCCTCGTGACCGGCCGTGTTCCGTCGCCAGCAGAAATCGCTGGTCGGCGTTGCGTGGACACCCACTGCTGGCGTTGCGCGGACACCCACTGCTGGCGTTGCGCGGACACCCACTGCTGGCGTTGCGCGGACACCCACTGTGGGGACCGCCCGGACACCCGTTCCGTGGACACCCACCGCAGAGGCCGCCGAGTTGCCCCTGCACCTACCCCTGTGCCGTCCATGAGCCCCCGTTTTCGGCCGCCACCCCGCAGGGTGGCGCGTTGCTGGACCGTCATACCCCTTTCCGAGAGTTGGCTGGGCCGGGCCTCGTGACCGGCCGTGCGTCGTCGCCAGCAAGAATCGCTGGCCGGCACCGCAAAGGACCACGACGGCGCGCCCTGGCGCTCTGCGCAAACAGGGGGTCGGCAACAGACGCGGCCGCCGCCCCGCACGACGCGCCGTGCAGTGACCAAATGGGTGTCCTCAGACGGCCCACTCAGACGGCCCAAACAGTGCAGTCTCGGACAGTGCAGCTCTGTGGAGGGGGTCCTCACATGGCGGAGACGGTGCGCTCCTCAGATGGTGAGAGAGGTGTCCAGGACAAGATGTCTTCGGGGCAGGCGCAGTGCGCCAGATGGCGCGCGCGGCACTGGGGCCGGCCGAATCGAACTGGCCGCTACGGTGGGTGTCCACGAAAGCGTCCACGAAAGCGCGGCGGGATCAAGCTCGCCGCTGCAGTCGGTGTCCACGGAGCGGGGCTCTCGTTGCGCCAAGATTGCTTCCACCTTCAGCGTTGACCGGTTTCGTTGCTCGCAACCCGAGTTTCCGTTCGCCTGTCCGCTCGCTGGCTCCCTCGCTTCGGAGCGGAGGGCCGTCGTTCACACCTAAGCTTCACTTCTCGCCCGCACGGCACTGACTCCCAGAGCAGCTCGGTGCACGTCGGATCTCGGCGAAATGACGGGGAAGTGCGCCGGAGGGGGCGTCCTCGCGAGGGCGCTCGCAGGGGCGAAAGGGCCGCCCCCTAGCCAATCTGCCGGTAGCGTTTTGCCCACGGCAGCAGGGGTTCGGTGGCATCGGGCACGCGTCGCACATTGTGGGTGTCCACGGAACACACTGGGAGCGTGCGTGGTGGCGGTCACACTGGCGCGCAGAGACGCCCCCGCCGGTCACTCGACCTGCCGGCAAAGTGGGTGTCCCGGGAAGGACAAGGTGGGTGTCCAGGGAACGTCCAGGGAACGCAGGGAACGGGTCGCGAACAGACATGGTATCCAACCCAGGGCCCATGAGGACAAAGTGGGTGTCCTCAGGACGTGAGGTGGGTGTCCTGGGAACGTGGGTGTCCACAGAACCTTCCACAGAACCTGGCGTGGTATCTCGCCGTGGGCGGGGGAGGACAATGTGGGTGTCCCTCTTGCACAAGCCAGGACAAAGTGGGTGTCCTCAGAAGGCTTCCTCAGAAGGCTGCAGAGAGTTCTGGCGAATCGAGCCACGGGCGGCCACAAGGGCCGCCCCTACACTCCGAAGGCGGCACTCCTGCCCATGTGGCCGCAAACGGGTCGTAGGACAGAACTTGTGCCTGCCCATGTTGCAAATCGAACCGAATGCCCAAATCGGGCCGTGTGCGCCGCGCCGTCCAGCGCCGGCGCGTTCCCCGCACCACGGCCTGCACGATCGAATCAGGTGCCGGGGGAGCCACGGGCAGCCACAAGGGCTCCCTTCGAACTTCTCCCAGACGCCGTTACGCCCCGTCGTTGGAAGTGCCGCCGGACGCACCGTTAGCCATTCGCGATTCGCCGGGGGGCGCGCACCGCTGGCTGCTCGCCGGTACTAAGGACGCGTGTGCTGTGGTGCCGTTCACACTCGGCTACGCGCAGGGAGCGAGTTGCCAGGGTTCCGGCCAAACTGTTGGCAGTCGGGCGTCGGCGTGAGGCTACGGGGAGCGGTTCTCGCCGGACCCGTGCGGGCCCGGCATCTCGCTCGCTCCCCAGCTCGTTCCGGGCTGTGCCGTCTGCATCCCCCTCGCCAGCTCCTCCCGCCGTTCCTGTCGCGCCAGCACGCGGCGGGCCCACGCACCGACTAACGCGTCGGGGCAGCTCGCCACGAACGCGCGCGCGGCGAGCAAGAGCACGAACGCGTCGTCCAGAAAGCCGAACGCGCCGCGCTGATCCCAGAGCAGGTCCCGGTTGGCGACGAGGTAAAAGACACTCGCCACCAGGAGAAGTTTCGCCACCGCCGGTGTGCGCCGGTCGATCAGCAAGCCCAGCACCACGGAAAGCGCCAAGGTGATCTGCTTGCGCACGCGCCGCCAATCACGCGCGCGCACTGCGCGCCACCAATCTGGATGGGCCGCGGCTAGGAACAAGAGCGCCAGCCCCCCCATGGCTAGCTTCGGCAGCCACTGATGCCAGCGGGTGAGAGCAAAGCTCACCTGCCGCCGAAACCGGCGCAGGGCCGCGCGTACCTCCTTGGCGAGTTGGCGCAAGCGCGGTGGGCGATCGCCGAGATCGTAGACCTGCGCAGCCGCGGGCCACGCAACATCCCACCCACGAGGCCAGCTGGCTCTTTCCCCGCTTTGCTCGACCCACTCCCCCACACAGCACACCGCGAAAAAACACACGGCAAGCAGGGCCTGGCGGGCAACGCGAAGCGGCATCCTGTCAGGTTCCCGCGCCTGCTGGCTGCCCGCTTCGCCCGCGGGCCAAAAGCTGCTCGAGCTTGCGGCGCACCACCTCAGCGTCGGTAATCGGCTTGGCAATGTAATCGTCGCAGCCTGCTGCCAGTGCGCGCTGCTCATCTCCGGCCATGGCTTGCGCGGTCAATGCAATGATCGGAATCCGCGCCCCTACCTCCATGGCCCGAATCCGACGCGTTGCCTCCCAGCCGTCCAGGACGGGCATTTTCAGATCCATGAAAATCAGGTCCGGGGGGTCGCTGGCTACGATCTGCACTGCCTCCTCACCATTGCTCGCCTCGATGATCTCGTAATCACCGAAGCGCTTGAGCCGATACACCAGAATTCGCCGGTTATCCAGATTGTCTTCGACGACGAGAATCTTCCTGCGCGACATAATCCCCAGCTTACAAAGAAACTGTGCCCTCGCCAACAAAAAAAGGGGCTGGTGGCGACGCCACCAGCCCTCCGTTCCAAAGCCCTCGCGCGCCGTTCGGATTCAGTACGAGACGGTGTCCGCCTGGTTCTTACTACCCCGCCAGTGCACGTTGAATGCCGCGGAACGACGCTGATTCCCGGTCCGATGAAACTCTTCCACCACCGCCAATATCCCGTTACCCGGGTCGCCATCACCGCTCAGCACCGGCCGGATCACCGTCTGCCCCGCAAGCGTACCCTGCACGTTGACGTTGAAAATGGAAGTGCTTTCTTGGCCGGGCCGCCGATCCAGGTTCGACAGCCGCGACTCGCGGTAGCAGCCCAGCGTGGTGCTGGTGGAGAAGCGCTGCTCGAATTCATTGAAAACCAAGATCTGCAGCACGCTCGAGAACACCGTATTGAGTTCGAGCTGCTCGCTGCACGGCACCAGCGTGATGTCGCTCTGCACAGTACGGCCCCCACCCAGATCAGCCGCGTCGAAGAAGTGGTTCACAACTACCTGCGCAGGGCAGCCAGCGTACTCTCCTCCGCTGTCGGACAGGTTCATACTGGTATCGCCCTGCGTGGTTCCATCCTCAGAAGCGGCCTGCACGCCAATGGCGTTATACGACTGCACGTCCACGGTCGAATCCGCTGGCGTGACGGCGTAAATCGACGCGTTTCCGATCAGATCGTTGCGGTTCACCGGAGTACCGGGACCCGCCGTGATGTTCGTCGTGCGATCCACCTGCACGCACTTCAGTTCGCCAATGAAAATCCCGGGGCCGAGCGGCGGGACTCGCCCGAAATCATCTGCGCCAAGCTGCACACAACTGTTACCGCTACCCGGGCAGTCGGAATCGCTGGAGCAAGGTAGGCCGGCTGCAGTCCCATCACAAAGCCCGGTTGTCGTCACCCCCTCGCTCGCCCTCCAGCCCACCGGTTGTCCCGGTGTCAGCGTAAGGTCGAAGTTGATCACCGCGCATTCGCGCACCGCACAGATTCCGCCGGGAGCGCAATCCTCATTCGTCCTACACGCGCCGAATCCGTCCAGCCCTCCGCCAATCGAGCAACGCGGTGTTCCGTCCACGTAAAAACAATGCGCAATGCGTGGATTGTTCCCGTCGGTGTTCGTGATCCGAATTACCGTGTCCCGCGGCGTGCCGTTGAGACCGCCCGAGGGGTCCACCACGATCTTCGGAAACACCAAATAACCCGCTGGCTCTTCCGAAGTCACCTTCTGCGCCACGCTAGCACTACTCATGAGCGCCAACGCGGTTACCAGACACCCCAAAGAAAACACCAGCCGCGATTTCCTCTGGCCATCCATATCTCGATCCTCTTTCCTCATGGCTGCACCTCGTCTCCGTTACGGCAAGCGCACTGTCGCATTTGCCGAGCCACTCGTGTGCAGGTTCGTCGCGGCCGCACCCGTCACTCCTGCCTGGTCTGTATGGAACGACTCCGCCACCCCAACTAGCGGGCGCGTCGGTGTAAGCTGCGCCTGGGCGAAAATGGTTCCGATCGCACCGCCGGTCAACAGGGTGGAACGGAACTGCGATAGGCCGGAACTCGGACTGCCGAGATCAATGCTCGTCCAGCAACGAAATGGAAACGATCCGCTAAAAGGCGATTCGAATTCATCCCGGACCAAAAACGAAACCGTTCCGTTCGTACGCGTCCCGTTGCGGAAGTCGAGGTCGCACGGCAGCAGCACCAGGTTCGTGGAGATGAACGAATTCAAGTTTGCGTTGCCAAAATCCTCGATCACCGGATCCAGCGAACCCCAGGGAGAAAAGTTCAAGTGCAACGTTGCAGGACAGGTTTCGTAATCCGAGCCGTCCAAATTCAAATTGTTGTCTGTATCCCCCCCACTCTTCGCAAGCGCGAATGCGTTGTATTTCGACACATCTCCCGTACCGTCGTCAACGATCGTCGCCTCACCCTTAAGCCTGTTTTGCCCGAAAGGTTCGCCGTTACTGTTCACCTCGACGCAAACGAGGGCGCCCTCGAACCCCTGAGGCAACGGAGGGATCAAGCCGGGGTCGTAGCCCGCCTGCGGCGAGCCGAAGGCATCCCCGGGGCTGACCCGCCTACCCTGCGATGCCCGCCACTGTGTCGGCTGCTGGCGTGTCAAAACCAACTCAAAGTCCACTGCCTGGCATGCCGCGTTGGCTGCCTGCGATTGCGGCCCCTCCAAATAGAAGCAGTGGACATAATTCACGGAATTCCCCGTGTTGGTGATCTGCACGATCGTGTCTCGTGACGCGCTGCGCACCACCTTGGGAAACATCAAAATCGAGCCGGGACGGTCGCTACCCGAGCGCGTCTGCCCCTCACTTGCGGCGGCCAAGGCCAGGGCGGCTACGAACCCGACCCCAGCCAACCACCCACTCCGCTTTCGCCTCATGATCTCCTCCTTGCCGGTCTACCGTGGATGAACAAACTTCTTTCGCACCACTGCTCCGTCACGGCAGGATGATCACGTCCGTGCGTGCATTGCCCTGTTGGTGGAGTCCGTACGCGGCGCTCGTCACGCCGGCGGGCCCGCCGGGCATTCCGGAGACCAAGGCGCGGGCGACGCCGAGCAGCCCCGAGCCCAGCTCATCTCGCCCGCCCACGCCGCGAATGCGCGTCTGCCCCGCAATCGAGCCAGCCACCCCAGCGCTGAAGATCGAGCGGGCTGGGTTCCGCGTGTCGATGAGAGAGAGCGGCGTGTCGAGCAGACAGTCTACCGTGCGACTGGTCGAGAAGCGTTGCTCGAACTCGTTGAACACGAGGAACTGCGCCACCGCTAGACCGGGCCGCTGCGTCAAGAAGTCGTTCGAGCAGGGCACAAGCGTCAGCTCCGTCCGGTATTGGTTCGATACGTTGTTCGCGATAGGATCCACCGCACCATCGAAGATATGACTCAGGATCAAAGTGCTCGGACAAGAGCTGTAATTGCCGCTTCCATCCTGAAGTTGCAGAGTATTCCCAGAAACCGCATTCCCCAAGGCCTCTAGCCCCACAGCGCTGTATCGTGCTGGGTCATCGGGAAAGCCGTTCGCAAAGCGGCGCACGATCGTAGCACCTCCAATCAACCGATTCCGCGCCGTGGTTTGGTCGGGTACAGAATTCGACCCGCCCGTGAATTGAATGCAGGTAAGCGAGCCAATAAACGGGTCTTCCGGGACGGGCGGGATGCTGCTCCCCACGTTACTGTTGCTGAAGGAACAAGTTCCGCCTGGGCACTGCAGGCTAGACACGCATGGTCTCGTATCCTGGGTTCCTCCCTGACAAGTGCCCGAGGGCAACGGAAAGCTACTCCCCGCAAGACCTTGGCTGGCATACCAGTCCAACGGTTGCTCGCGAGTGAGGAAGATGTCGAAATCGATCTCGCTCCAGGAAGGGACACACTCGCCGCCCGTCGAACCGCAGTCCGCCCCAGTCCTGCACGCTAAGCCCGAGACCGAGCAGTGACTGGTCGCGTTGACGTAAAAGCAATGCGCCTGCCGGATGCCCTGATCGTACGTGCTGGCAATGTCAATACGCGTGTCCATAGGTGCCCCGAAGACGCCCCTCGTATCCACCACGACCTTCGGCCACACCAAAATTCCCGCCGGGCGGTCCGAAGTGCTCAACGCACTCGCCCGTCCGACCCAACCTACACCCAAGCCCAGCAGTGCGGCAAACCCGAATGCCGCCACTCGCCTCGATCCCTTCATGATCGCACTCCTTTCCTGCGACAACCCGCTTTCTCTCTTTTTCGCTTTTGCCGCTGCCATAAGCTGCCTCGTTCCTCCACCAACGTTCCTCATGGGGTTGTCACCGTAATGATATCGAACGTGCGGGAGCTTTCCTGATGCAGGTTGTACGCCGCAGTACCCTCGAGGAGTCCGCGAAAGAAGAACTGCTCCGCAACACCGACCACGCCGGGCGAAGGCCGGCAGCCAAGCGATTCACCACCCGGGCTAGTCTGGAAATCGGGGCAGTCTGCGTCCGATGAGCAAGACCCACCGCGGTTCGTTCCCGTCAAGCACACGTTCGAGGACGATGGCGTGACGCGAATCTTCCACAGTTCACCCTGTGTGGATGAGAACACGTTACCAGGCAACTCCCTGAGGCGATCATTGAAGAAGCAATCGAACTGGAACGCCTCGACGCTCTGGGTCAATTCGAGTTCGTTGTACCCGACAAAGCGAACCGTTACCGGTGCAGGGACCGCCTCTTCGAACAGTTCCGTACACGACGCGAGCGTAACCTCTGTAGACACAGTCGCTGTGGTAAATGAATCCGTGGAACCTTCTCCCGGTGCCACGAAGACAACGTTTCGCGGACAAGCGTTGTACTCCGTGCCGTTCAACAGCAGGTCACGGTTCGGGTTCACCTGCCCACTCAGCACGGAGATTGCGTTGTACTCACTGATCTGACCGGTAGAAAGCGTCTCGATCGTCGCCGTTCCCTTGAGCGCATTACCACCGAAGGGCGCGCCGTCCGCGTCCACCTGATAACACTTGAGTTCGCCTTCGAAGTTCGGGCCGATCTGAGGAACGAATGCGGAGTTTGTGTCCCCGACCGTCAACCCTGGGCAAACCAACTGGCCCGAGGATGTGTCAAACGTGCATTGGCAGGTCTGGCCCGGACGGCACGGTGGGGCAAAAGGTACGGTGAGTCGCCCAGTGGAAACGCGCCACTGAATCGGCTGCTGGGGCGTCAGAACGAGGTCAAAGTTCTGCCCATCGCAGGTACGCACGCAAGTCTCACCCGGGTCGCAGTCAGAGTCGCGGCGACAGGAACCACCACTCAGGGAACAACTCCCCATGGTGTTCACGTAAAAGCAATGCACGAACGCAAAGTTGTTGCTGCGGTTACTCAACTGAATCAGTGTGTCTCGCGTTCCGTCCGAAATCACTTTCGGGTAAATCACCAGGGACCCGCTTTGGTCTGTGGTCACATCGGCCCGCGCACCTGGCGCCATGACCACCCCAGCCAGCAGCATGCCCAGGCCCAACAGCCACGGACTCCGCTTCACCAATCGCATCGCACGCCTCCTTTCGGTCACTCCAGCGTCTCGCAAACACGCGGGACTTCTCTTCGAGTCCCCGCAAACGCACACGGCATATGCCTCAAATCCCCCAGGTAGTCAAGCCGAAAGCGAAATTTTGTTGAATGAGCACCGCCTCACCGCCGAATGACAATCGGCACCGGCGGTCCCGGGTTGCCGGCCGCATCGGCGACGCGACCGAGGAGCACGGTGTCGCCGGGCGGGAA
The DNA here is from genome assembly GCA_037445065.1 of Myxococcales bacterium. Taxonomy (GTDB): domain Bacteria; phylum Desulfobacterota; class Binatia; order HRBIN30; family HRBIN30; genus JBBILD01. The sequence goes on along the minus strand of JBBILD010000007.1, from coordinate 205,272 downwards.
GCCCTCGCGTTGGGTCACCGCAAAGCAGTATTGCCGGCCGTTGCTCGGCAGACCCGAGATGGTGGCTTCGTTACCGGTGCGATCCAGCGTACACGGTTCGCCCGCTAGCTTGATTTCGAAGCGGCAGGCGAGGTCCACCATCGCATCCACTTTGTCGGGCTCGAAGTTGAGGGTCGGAAACCCCGGCACGCCGCCACCACCTTCGCTAGTGGGCTGCTTATCGCAGATGGCAGTCGAGCCATTACCGAGTGGCTGGTTCGAAACGATCTGCAAACTCGGGTACTGGCCGAGCCCCGGCGTCGGAGGTGGAACATTGCTACCTGGCGCCGCGCCATTGTTGCCCGGACGCGCCTCGACCACGAGCAGGAATCCCGAGCCACCCTCGACCTCGAACAAGCGCCGCCCTTGGCTATCGAACCCAGGAGTCGGTGTTGGAGAGCCGCCGCACAGGCACAGGGGCACATTGCAAGCAAAGCAGCCATCGGCGCGCACCACACCGAAGAAGGTGATGACAGGTCCGGCCTCAGGACTGGTCGGCGTACGCGTCGGGGTAATCGTCGGTGTGGGCGTGATCGTGCGGGTTTGGCTGGCAGTGGCCGACCAGGTCGGCGTGGCCGTTAACGTTGCAGTGGCCGAGATCGTGGCGGTCGGTGTTACTGTCGGTGTGACCGTTGGGGTGCGCGTGAAGGTAGCAGTGCGGGTGGGGGTGTGGGTGCGTGTGGACGTGGCGGTGAACGAAGGGGTCCGCGTTGCGGTATCGGTGGGTGTCCCGGTGTGGGTGCGGGTCAGGGTCGGTGAAGCGGTGGGAGTAAGGGTGCGCGTGGGCGTGCCGGTGCGTGTGGGGCTGCGCGTGGGAGTCTCTGTGGGTATCGGACTTGGCGAGGGCGTGTCAGTGGGGGAAGGAGTCGCAGTCAGCGAGGGAACAGGAGTAGCGGTACGCGTGGCTGTACCGGTTCGACTCGGTGAGGCGCTCGCTGTGACGGTGCGTGAGGCAGAGACAGAGGCGCTCGCACTCGGGCTAACCGAAGCGGTCGGCGTACCGCTGGGAGTCGTGGACGGTGAAACGCTTTCCGTCGGGGAAGCGGAAGGCAGAACCGTTGCGGTCTCGCTCCGTGTCGGAGTGAGGCTCGGGCTCGGTGCAACCGTGTGCGTTGCCGTCGCTGAAAGAGTGGGCGCTCCCGAAGTGACACTTGGGGTGAAAGTGAAGGCGGCGGTGCGGGTGGGAGTCCCACTCAGTGTTCCGGTGGGCGTTGCTACCGCGGGGGTAAATGTTGCCGTGCCGGTGGCTGTGCGGACAGTAGCTGTCGGAGTGGGTGCCCCGCTGAGCGGTGTCAGAGTGAGAGTGGGTGTCCCACTGCGCGTGTGAGCCGGGGAGAGAGTTGGCAGCGGGGTGGGGGACGACGTCGGCACTGCACTCGGGGTCTCGCTGGCCGAAGGTACCGGTGTGACAGTTGAGGAAGCGGACTCTGTGGCGGTTGCGGTGGGCGAGTCAGTAGGAACCGAGGTACGCGTCGGCGTGCGCGTGCGGCTGGGCGGGATGGTCCACGTCGGGCTTGCCGACGGTGTGGGCGTCAGGGTGGGCGTGGACGTGCGCGTCGGACTCGCGGTTTTGGTGGGAGTGTCCGTTGCCGTGGCGACTTCCGTTGCGGTCGCGGACGGGAGAGGTGAGAAAGACCGCGTCGGAGTTGCGCTCGGTTCGCGAGTCACCGAAGGTGAGGCGGAGGTCGTGGCGGTGTTCACCGGTGTTGCACTGGGTGAGACACTCGGGGATGCCGACGCGGATATCGATGCAGTGGGGGAGGGAGTTTCGGTCCCGCTAGCAGTCGCGGTGCGCGTTCCAGAGGCAGTGAAACTCGGCGACGCGGTGACGCTACCCGTAGCTGTAGAGCTCGCCGGGGCAGTGCCCGATGCGGTAGGCGACAGCGTGGGTGTCCTCTTCTCGCTTGGCGAGGGCGTGGCACTCTCGCTCGGCCGCGGAGACGCCGTGCCGCTGGGCGAGCCGGTAGCCGTTGGCGTGGGGGAACTCGCGGGTGGAGTCAATGACGCCGTCGGCCTGGTGGTCAACGTTTCGCTCGGCAGTGGCGTCGCCGAGCCCGTCGGCAAGACCGTGCCCGTGGCCGTGCCACTGGGCAAGCCGGTAGCCGTGGGTGTGGGGGACACGAAGGGTAGAATTGGTGTGAGGGTCGGAGAGCCCGACGGCGCGCTGGTTCCGCTCGGGGTGACACTCGGGGTCGGCGCCGCGGGTGTCGCTGAGGGCGTGGAGGATGGTGGTGCGGCGATGACCACGACCAGGGCTACGAGATCCGCCGCCGAGCGCCGCCCGTCGCCGTTGACGTCCGCATCCGCGCATTCCCCACCTCTGAACAACATGGACACCCACTCCAGCACGCCGCGGTCCGGCACCCCGTCGCAGTCCGCATCCACAGCCCACGCTACCGAGGACACCCACGCCAGCGCCGCAAGGGACGACACAAGGGACACCCACATCAGCCAGACCCAAAGGGCCCCCACCCTGGCGAGCGGCCGCTCGCTCCACCCGCGCCCCCTGGTGCCGGCCCACTTCCAACGCCACACCCCTCCACTGCCCCCCGCAACCACGCCCCTTGCGTCGCGTCCGCGGACGCCCACTTTTCCCTCGCCTCCGTGGACACCCACTTTTCTCTCGTCCCGTTTTCGACCCAAAGTCAGGTACATCCGGTCCTCACATGCCCGCTGTTTCGACAGACCCCGACATACAACATTCCCCGGCAATCTGCCCGAAGATTTCCACCATCATCCTCTGCCTCTAGCCCGAACGGGCCTTTTCAATGGGCACCGATGTACTGCCCACCGTAGCGTCTCCAGCAAACTGGAAATCCTCGGTGGACACCCACTTCTCTGGCTCCGCGAATCCCCCACTCATCCTCGGCTCCATGTCCCGGCGCGACCCCAAGTATCCATCCGCTGCAAGTCCGCGCGGAGTTTTCGTGCCAAAGCGGCCATGCTGAACCGCTCTCCATCCGAACCACATCTTCTGGGGCAGCACCCTTCTTCCTTCCTTGACCGGCCTCGCCGCTAAGCGCCACAGCGCCAGGACGTAAAGTCCAAGTTCCCCGATCCGAGCCCCGTCGTGGCCTTGGCTTCCATAACGGTGGCAACTCCTCGCGATTCGCTGCCGCGATGCCACACCCGCCGCGCATAGCCCGCCCCGAAAGGAGGTCACGACCGCCCTTCCCAGGCGGCAACGCACTCGGGTCCGCCCAACGCGGTCGCATTCTATGTGCGTTTTATGCAACGCACATAGAACGGCCGCCCACCGCAAACCTTGCTCAGACGCTCTACGGCGCTGCAAGTCTTCTCGGGGCGCAGCGTCTCGGTGTTGCCGAGTGTGCGGCGGGCGCCGAGGAACAACAACCATCACTGCTACGCGGCCGAGGGTCCAACCCTGGTATCCTACGCATGAGTCCCGATGTCGCGCCACTCTCGGTGCCAAGATTCTGGGCGCCACCGGCGGGCCCGTCTCGCACGGGCCCACTCTGCCAACTGGCAACCGCTGGCGACAATCGAGACTCAGCCCGCGCGAACGACCGAATGGGTGAGCGGGCATTTCTTCACCCACTCCGGTCCCACAGGTGCCGAAACCCGTTCTACTCGCGGTATGTCTTCTCCCAGACGTCATCTCAGCACCCCGACAAGAACCCACCCCTTCATCGACCCGACTCCGCACTCGGATGCCTGTATTATCCGGACAAGGCAAGACTCCATTTTCTGTGGCCTCCTCCGCTCGCCCGGAACAGCGGCACACGGGCGCTGTCAACCCGTGACGGTCCCGCCAAGGCGGCAGCAGGGACGTGGTCCAAACGCGGCGGGCTCCCTTCGTTCGAAGTCTCCCGGCTCAGCGACTTAGGAGGACAATGAGTGGACATCCACTTACTCGCTCGGATGGACACCCACTCGGATGGGATACCTGCGCTTCTCGGGAGGACAACTAGTGGACACCCACTTAGTGGACACCCACTCGGATGGACGCCTGTGCTTCTCGGGCGTTCCGGTCTTGGTTTTGGAAAAAAAGGGGGCAGCGTGGTATCGGCTAGTAAATCCTTGGACGCCGTGGCGAAGCGATCCGCTCAGCTGGGAGCCGCTTAGAGACTTCGCTGCGCCAAAAGTGGGTGTCCCTGTCTGAATTGCATAGTGGGTGTCCTCTTCTGTCCCCTTGCAACCCGGCACCCCGTCCGGATGCCAGCACGCGTGCCAAGATACGCGCCACTGCGCTTCCGAATCGACCCCGCCGGCGAAACCCCGCGCGAACGCAGCTAAGCCGAGGACAGGCGGGGGGCGCAACTCGCACTTCAGGGGCGCGAGCTCCGGATGGAAAGCGTCGGGATCGGCTGCGCTAGCCTAAGGGCTCCTCTTTTGCCCACCGGGCCATGGCGCCGGCGACGCGATCACCTTCTTGCGCGTCGCCGACTTTCTCCGGTGCGTCGTTCAGGCGACTTGGCGGAAATGAGGTGGCGCCGGCGAATCCAAGTACAATGCTTCTGCGCCCCGAGTAGATCTGCAGCGTACGGCGCCTCGTTCCGATAAGCGCACGCGAATCAATTGCACGTGGCCCACCATCCCAAAAAAGCTACGCGAGAAGTTGCGCACCAAAGAGCCGAACTGATCGGCGTTTAGCCCCACGCGGGCGAGAAATGCTCGGGAGGGGCCCTCGATGGAGTTTCGATCAGCGAGAACGCCAGCAGCAGCCGCCTCGACCAGTCCAGCGTAATCCGTCCAGGCAAAAGGAAGCGAATCCAAGTTGTTTACAGGGTCGGACGCTTCGGTCTGATCCGCGAATGGCGCGAGCCAGTCGGAAACGAACCCCTTTCTTGTTTCCTCTCGCCTCTGCCAAATCGACGTGAAGCGAGCATCGCTCAAAGTCTTCACCGCTCCAGCTCGCAGCGGATTCAGTTCGACGTAGGTCATGCATGTTAGTAAAGCACCTACGTCGAGCAGTGCCTGGCTGTAAAACCGTCCTTCCCAAAAACGGCCCGTACAGCCGTCCTCCCGGTTCGCGCGGCGGGCAATGTGTTCGTTGAGGCAGCGCATGAACCAACTGAGACTGCAAAGGCGAGACCGCCACAGTGCGATTCTTTTCTGCCGGGCCTTCGGCGGGAGCGATGCTGCGGCGCGCGCTGTGGTAGCGAACAACCGCGCCCATCGCGCGGCAACCTCATCGTCGCTCCAACTCGTCGCCCGTTCCGGAGCCAGGCGAAGCACGAGGTGCATGTGGTTGCTGAGCACGGAGAACGCGCACACATCCACAGCAAACACCTGCGCAAGGAAGCGAAGCCGCTCGATGACCCACAGCTTGCGGTGGTCGAAATTTTTGCGCGTCAGGGGATCTTTCCCGCACAGAAACGCCCGCCGCACGCAACGACTGATGCAGTGGTAATATGGGGTGACCTTCTCGTCCACCAAAATCCTCCGCGGCAGCGCCATGACCAGAAGCATACATTCGTCTAGGGAACGTGTCAAGATTCTCATTTTTACCTCCTTAGATAAACTTGCATGGAAACTACTCTGTAACGTATCAAAATTAATAAACGGTTACTATTTGCTAATGCTGAGATCCGTTATGTCCGGTATCTAATATGCACTCTCCGGGCATGGACTCTGTGCATGCTGTGGACACTCACCCCTCACTTCCCTCTCGCTCCCCTCTCGCTCTCGTGGGACACCCACGCCTCTCGTGGGACACCCACCGTCCGCTCTTGGGACACCCGCTACTTTTGCGCATCCGTCATCAGCGCCGACCATCCGCCGACGACAACGGACGGTCTACCTTTCATTGCCGATGTCGATGGACGACTCCGGTGCTGTGCACCCACGTTTGCCCAGCATCTCGCGCTCTAACGCCGCCTCGCAGGAGAGGCCACGCTTGGACCATCGCTGCACGCCCTGGGAGCTCTGCGGAAAGCGCGGCCGCCCACCGAGTTGCAAACTTACCTCACGTCGAACTGCCACATTTGCGTTTGCGACTTGCTTGTCCGCGCAAAGCGGTGCCTAGGCTCCCTCACCATGCTGAGAATTCAGCAAGTCATGTCCTCACTGGCCACTCTGGGCAGGAGCCCGCTTCGCACTCGGCTTCTAAGTGGGTGTCCCGGAGTGCGCGGTGCCCCGAAGTGCGCGTGTCCCGGAGTGCGAAGGGTTGTCCAATCGGGGGACCGGGAAAATCTGCTGCCACCAGCCCGACGGTACCCGGTCCCGCTTGTATCCTCCGAGGGGCGCTCGCCAGGAGCACGGGCTTCGGCCACGACAACGCGCCCTGGCCACTGACAAGAGGGGCGGTCGTCTCAGGGCACTGGCGGGAACCAATCAGCGACCGCGATTGTACTTGTCTTCTGAGAAATCCCGGGTTTCGGTTGGCAGGGTTGGAAGAAAATCCCTAGCTTTTGGCGGACGGTTTCTCCCGTCTGCTCAACCTCCCGTATCGCGCCGTGCGCGTCCTGGGTTGCGATCTGGCTCCACTTCCCAAGAGCCTCGATTGCGACTGCGCATTTGCGCTTCGAAATTGCCAACCGGAGATTCGCCTGGTGTCGCGGTAGGGGTGTTCGTCGTTGTCGGTGTTGCCGTGGCCGTGCGAGTGGGTGTCCACGTACGGGTGGCAGTCCGTGTCCGCGTCAAGGTCACGGTAGGCGTAAAAGTGGGGAAGGTAGCCGTCGGCGTCGGCGTCGGAGTCGCGGTCGCTACTTCCACAACAATCTGCGCCGTGGGTCCGGTATTGCCGCCTACGTCGCGCACCACCACAGAAAGCAGGTTCACCCCGGGCGGAAAGGCGGCAGTTGCCGCCACGAAGTCGCAAAACTGCGCAGTGGATTCAGCCGACACCGCTCGCGGGTCCCGGCTCGCGTCCAGGATCGTACAAGGATTGGCGACACTCGCGGACGGGTCGAAACGGCAGGCAAAGTCGTTGAGCGCATCGGTGACAAAGGGGTCGTCCCAATCAAACCGCGGTGGAAAAATCCCGGGGATCCCACCTCCGCCTTCTGAGGGGGAACCAACGTCGCAAACTCGAAGGCTTCCATCTCCCAGGTCTCGACTGTTCTGGATCCAAATGTCCGGCCGTCCATCGGCACTCGGCTGAAGCGACGTTGCTACCGAGAGCCCGCTAAGTCCCGGCTTAGCCTCGACGACGATCAGGAACTGGCCGGAGTTTACTGAGAAGATCCGTCTTCCCTGAGCATCGAAACGAGGTATTGGGGTGGGCTCACCCTGACAACTCAGTTCGCAACACCACAGGCACCCGTCGAGCCGCGGGACCACGATGAAAGTCGTCACCACTGGGCCCTGCCCCGTCGGCGTGCGCGTGGCGCTCGCTGTGGGCGTGCGAGAAGGCGTCTCGGTTCGAGTCGGGGTCCGGCTCGGGGTAGCCGTTCGCGTCGGAGTAACGGATGGGGAAAACGTGGGTGTCCACGACTGCGTGGCCGTCGGCGAGGCCGTGGCCGTCGCAGTGATCGACGGCGTCAATGAGGGGCTCGCCGTTGCCGTAGCGGTGCGCGTAGCGCTCGACGATGGGCTCGGAGTGGCAGAACGAGTGCTCGTTGGCGTCCGCGACGGAGTGCGGCTGGGAGAACTCGTCCGTGTCGGGCTACCCGTAGGAGAGGGGGAGACCGTCCACGTGGGAGTGGCGGATCGCGACGCAGTGGCGCTCGCAGTTGCTGAAGGCGTTGCGGTTGGACTTGAACTCTCGGTCACAGATGCGGTCGGTGAGTGGGTTGGTCCCTCCGTTGCCCCTCCCGCCTGCGTCGGGCTCTGGGTGGGGCTTGCACTCGCCCCGGGCGTTTGCGTGGGTGTCGCACCGCTCTCGCCAGAGGTGGCGGTTACAGTCGGCCGCGCCTGTGTGGGTGGTGAAACAGTCGGGGATCCCCCTAACGTGACCGTGGGGGTCACACTCACCGAAGGAACACCCCCACGGGTCTCGGTCGGAGTGGGTGTCGCCAGTCTCGTAGACGTTTCCGCGGGGTTGGCCGAGCCTGTTGGTCTGGGTGTCTGCTCTGGGGTGGGCGTCTGCGCTGCGGTCTCGACAGGGGATACCGTGGGCGTGGCGGACACATCCGGACTCGGCTCGGCCAGCGTGGGCGTCCCGCTTGCCGTTAGAGTGGGTGTCCCGGTTGCGGTCGCGGTGGGTACGGGGGTGGCCAACGTGGGTGTCCCGCTTACCGAGTGGCTGGGGGTCGCCGTCCCTGTGGCGCTCGCCGCAGCAGTGGGTGTCCTCGTAAAAGATCCCGTGCGGGTGGGCGTACGAGTTCGTGTCGCTGGAAGGGTAATCGTGTGACTCGGTGTAAACGTCAGGATCACCCCGGGGATGGAGGTGCGGGTCGGCGACGGCGTCGCGGTCGCCGTCGGGACACTCGTCGGCTCTTCTCTCTCGGATGGCGAGAGCGTCGGACTCGGGGTTTGGGTATCGCTCGCAACCGACGTCGGGCTCACGGAGGGAGAGTCTACACGTTCGGCTGTTGAAGTGGCTGTCGCCTGCCCCACCACATCGGTCGGGCTGGCCGTATGAGTCTCCGTTTGCGTCCCGCTCGGTGTAGCCGTCTTCGAAGGGCTCATTGTCCCGCTCGGGGTCTGTGTTTCTGGCCGAAATGAGTTCGTCGCAGTCGGACTTGAGGCCGCGACTACCGTCCAGGTCGCCGTGGGCGTAAGCGGCAGGGACGGTGTTGTGGTGGCCGTAGGCAACCCGGTAGCGGTCGGAGTGACGCTGCTGGTCGGTGTCTGAGCCAGGGTTGGCGTAAGGGTGGGTGCAAGGGAGGATGTTCCGCTCGGGGAAGGCCGAAGGGTCGAGGTGGGTGTCCCAGAAGACGTGGGTTGGGGTGTCGGAGAAAAAGTGGGTGTCCACGAAGCCGTGGCTGTCGGAGTCAACGTCGGGCTAGCGGTCTGGCTAGGTGCCGGGGACGGTGTAACCGTTGTCGAGCGAGTTGGCGTCACAGTGGGTGTCCCGGAAACGGTGGCAGTAGGTGTTCGCGAAAGCGTTTTGGTCGGGAGCGGCGTTTCCGCCACGCGAATCGCGGCCCCAACCAAATCCGCCGCGCTCCAACGGCCGTCTCCATTCGCATCTGGATCGGTGCACGGCGCAGCTTCATCGAAGAGCAACCCCACCCAACCCCATCCGCCCCCAGGCGCAAGGACACTGCCACAATCATACCCCAGCACTCCTCGGGCAATCAGAATCGCAGCAGCCACAACAGCGGGGATTGCTCGCCGCCGCGCCCCCCGCCCCGACAAGTTCACGGTTCGCTCCCGGCCACAGCACGCGGCACCGGCGTGGGTACACGCACGACAACCTGCGCAGTCGGCCCCGGGTTTCCCAATACGTCTCGTAGCCGCACCGTAAGCACATTTTCGCCAGGGGGAAACGCTGCTGTTGAGGCCACGAAGTCACAGAACTGTGCGGTTGAATTGGCGACGACTAGCCGCGGCTCGCGCCCTTCGTCCAACACTGTGCACGGCGCACTGTTACTGACGGAAGGGTCGAAGCGGCAGGCAAAGTCGTTCAGCGCATTGGTCACGAAGGGATCTTCCTCGTCGAATCGAGCCGGCTCCACTCCTGGCACGCCTCCCCCTCCGTTAGAGACCGGGCCCGTATCACATACGGCCAAGCTGCCATTACCCATGTCACGGTTGTTCTGAATTTGCAAATCAGGCCTTCCGTCAAGCCGCGGCTCCAACGACACACCGACAGCCAGTCCGTTGGGGCCTGGGCGACCCTCGACCACGATCACGAACTGGCCGCTTCTCGCCTCGAAAACGCGGCGCCCGGCTTCATCGAACGCCGGCGTCGGCGTGGGCGTGCGGCGACACCGCAGGTCGCAACAGAACACACACCCGTCGAAGTTGTTGACGATCCCGAAAAACGTCACAACTGGCCCAACCACCGCCGGGCTTGGTGTCGGGGTGGCCGTGCGGGTCCGGGTCCGGGATGGCGAAGAGGTCGCAGTCGCGGTTAGCGTTGCGGTCCGCGTTCGCGTTGGGGTGCGGGTGGCAGAGCGCGTCTGCGTGGCAGTCAGTGTCCGAGTTCGTGTGGGTGACCGCGTCGCGGTGAAGGTGCGGGTCGTAGTGGGAGTCGGGGTTCGCGAGGGGATCCTTGTGACGCTGACCGTTGCGCTCGGCGTGGGCGTGAGCGTGGGCTGGCGGGTGGCCGTGGCCGTCCGCGTAGAGCTTGGCGATCGGGTCTGGGTGGCAGTCGCAGACGGCCGAGCTGTAGAAGGACTGGTCACCGTCCCGCTAGGGCTCCGCATCGGGCTCTGCGTAGGGCTCCTCGTTCGCGTCGCGGTGACAGTGCGCTCGGCCTGCCCCGTTTCGGTCGCAGTGGGTGTCCTCGGAACAGCCGTCGGGGTAAAAGTGGGTGTCGTCGTCGGATTCGGGGTAAGGGACCGCGTCGGTGTTGGGGTCCGCAACACTGGCGGCGTTGCCGTCGGGCTCCCGGTGCGCGTCGGCGTCTTTGACCGGGTGGGTGTCGTGGTCGGCGTGACCGTCACGCTCGGACTGGGTGTCACCGTTGGCGTCACCGTGGGCGTGGCCGACTCGGTGGCTGTGGGCAGCGGACTCCGAGTCGGCGTGCGCGTACGCGTGGGCGGCAAGGTGTTAGAAGGGGTCGGCGTGCGCGTAGGGCTAAACGAGGCACTCGGCGTCCGCGTCTGCGATGGGGTTGGCGTCGGCGACGCCGACGCCGTCAACGTCGGGGTGAGCGTTGGCTCCCGCGTGGCCGATCCGGTCCGCGTAGTCGGTGTCCACGTCGGCGAGGAGGTTACCTCTGGGGGCTCAGAGATGGTCGGTGTCGGCTCCGGTGTCTCCGCTCCCACCGTGGCGCTCGGCCGCTGCGGGGTATCCGTGGCAGTCGCATGAGTGGGCGCTCCAAGGGTGGGGGTCCAGGTTTCCACTCCAAGAGTGGGTGTCCAGGTTTCCAAGGGGGTGGTTGAAGCTAACCAAGTTGGCGAAATGCTTGGGGTTTCACTAGGGGCCACAAGCGTTGGGGTGGCCGTCTCCGTGGGCGCACGCGGGGTGGGTGTCCTGGTAAAGGAGCCGGGATCGGTCGTGGGTGTCCTAGTGGGAAGCGGCGGCGAGGTGCTGGTGCGCACCCAAGCTACGATGTCTGCCACGCTGCGCCGTCCGTCCTGATTCTGATCACTTGGAACGCACGGCTCCGATCCGCCGAAGAGGTGGCCGATCAACTGGGCGATCGGCCCGCCTGCGTCCGGGCAGGGCTCCTGCGCGACTGCCATGGCATCACGGTAACTCAGGCAACACAGCGCCGCCGTGCCCCAAAGCCGCAGCAGAAGCTTCCGATACCAACCGACCGAGGCACGTTTACCCGGGCAAGCCATAAGGCCCGCCTTGTATGCCCCTGCCCACCAGCCAATTCAACGCTGCTTTGCGCCTTCCACGCAAAGCTCGGCTCAATAACCGCCGCCCAGTTTGCGGTGATCCCAACTGCTCACTTTTTCGGGATGGATCCGGACTACGACGCGCTTTTGCGCTTGGCGCTCTAACGCTTCCTCGATCCCCGGAGCGATCGCTCCTAGCATTTTCTCGTGAATGCGCTTGAGCACTTGGACTGTATACCCCGGGTCGCGCACCAACTCGGCTCGGCCGCGGATCAACACGCCGCGCAGTGTGTCGTATGTGTCACCAGCCTCCACCATGAAGGCCACTTTGGGATTCCGTTCCACATTGCGCGCCTTCTGCGATTTTCCGTAGGTCGTCATCACTACGTTGTCCCCGTCCATGGAGAACCACATGGCGACCGTATGCGGATAGCCCCACGGATCGATGGTCGAGAATGCCCCGGTGCGTGCCGTTGCGAGAAATTCCGCCCGTTCCTCCGGGGTCATTTGGATCAACTTGCGCCGGTCCATCCCTACTTCTCTCCTTTCTCTCCTTTCTCTCCCTCTTTCAAACAGCGTGAGCAGCGAGGTCCACCCCAGCCCAGAAACCGAGCACGGCATACTGAAACGCTTGCGGCTGCTCCATGGGCAGGTTGTGGCCGGCCTCCGGAACGAACAACAAGCGCGCGCGCGGAATGGCCCGCACCATTTTGACCGATCCTCCCGGCGGAGTCAGTTGGTCCTCCAACCCTTGCAAAATGAGCACAGGATGCGGCAAGTGCCGCAACTCATCGGTGTAGTGGTACCTCGCTACGGCACGCGCTGCAGCCGCGTACGCCTTCGGATCGCAGCGCCGCGTTTGCTCGGCCAGCTCTTCGAGCCGCTCCGGATGCCGCTCCGCGAACCGAGGCGCTACCGACCGGCGAGGGTCAATGGTGCGCCCGTCGAACCCCATGGTTTCTACCAAGTCAGCGAGTCTCAACCAGGTCGCAGTGCCCTTCTCACTGATCTCGCTCGAGGTGGAAACCAAAACCAACGAGTGCACCCGCTTCGGCTGATCCAGGGCCAGTCGCTGGGCCACCACGCCCCCGAGCGAAATGCCGAGCACGTGCGCTTTTTCCACCCCCGCGGCCCGGAGAATCACCACTAAGTCGTCGACAAAGTCCGTCACCCGGTATGGCCCAGGCGGATGGCCCGACTGGCCAAACCCCCGCAGGTCGGGCCGCAACACGCGATAGTGCTTGGCAAACGCCGGCATATGCTCGTCCCACACCTGCGCACTGCCACCGAGGCCATGCAGCAAGAGCACTGGCGTGCCCTCACCCTCGTCTTCATAGTGGAGGCGAACAGCGGATCGTTCCACATAGGGCATGGGCCGGCTCTAGACAAACGCTGCCAGGTAAGGAAGCTCCCCGCCCCCAGGGTCCCATCCGCACGCCCCGGGCAACGCATGTGCGCACCCTCCGCTGCTCCACGGGTCCCGTCGAGGCCGTCGTCTCGATTTGCATGCGGGTTGTCCGACAAACCCTAGCTTTTTCGCGGCGAATTCATTTCCCAGGCGGAGAGGAAAGGTAGAAGCGGGTCATCAACTAACCAAAGCGCGCTGAAAATGGGCACGCAATCGGGCGCACCGCCCGGGCTTTGCTTGCCCCTGAAAGTCGGTGCCTCGCGGTTGGCGTTCAGAAGAGAAACAGGCCCGTCGCCTGCTTCTCCTGAAATGGCGTGCCGGGTGGCTCAGAACGAGGCATTCGGTACGCGCATTGCGGCGCACGACGGCTCCCCCAGACAGTTGGGGTTTCGCTAGCAGGTTGCTCCTCGTGGGTGCCCTCCGAACGTCCTGCTAATGGGTGTCCTCCCAACCTCCCCAGCGTGCTCTACAAGTTGCGGGGAAGCGTAGCGGTGGCACCGGAGTGAGACCAACGCCCGCCGCGGGCGTGCTTCGCGCACGGGTTGTAGGGGCGGCCTTGTTCCCGCGTGTCCTTCCGGGCAACAACGAACGTTCAAATCGTACCGCGGGCGGCCACAAGGGCTGCCCCTACGCGTCCGGCGGGCAGGTCGTGCCGCTCCCGGTGGGTGTCCAGAGAACGTGGGTGGGTGCCCCAAGAACGATGGTCTCCCCTTGGCGCATCAGTGCCATCGGGGTGGGTGTCCATTCGTGGTGGCGCCATCGGGGTGGGTGTCCAGTCGTGGTGCTCCTTAGCCCCCAAGTGGGGTGTCCAAGAATACGCGCGAATACGAGTGGGTGTGCGCGAATACGAGGAAGACATTCTAGTGCGTGCGGTGTCGTACCTGGGGCGGATACTGTCCGAAGGAGCCCAGGAGCATGGGCTGCGGGCCTGCGTTGGGTGTCCAACGGAACTGGTGCCTGACGAGGCTGACCCACACTATTCGCCCTTGGCTGCTCCCGCCTAGCGCTGGCCGCTGGCTGCTCGCCATCGGCACCGCGGGGGGCCACAAGGGCCGCCACTACTCGCCCGGCGGCCAGGTCGCGCCCGTCCCGGTGGGTGTCCGGAGAACGATGGTCTGAGCTACGGGCATCGGTGCCCCCAAAGGTGGGTGCCCCTGGAAGCAACGGGGAAGGCCAAGTGGGTGTCCCAGGAAGGGCAAGTGGGTGTCCCAGGAAGGAGCTCCGGGAAGGGCAAGTGGATGTCCCAGGAAAGGGAGGCTGGAGGGGAGAACGGGCTCGGAGGGAGGACCGGGGTGGAGTCAGAGCGACTACACCGCGTGGCGGCCTGAGCTGGAGGCGCTGAGTTGGGGTGAGCCGTGTCCGAACCGCCGGCCCGAGCGGATTCAAGGAGTGTTTGGGCCCGATTGAGCAGGCGTGACAATGATGCACGCTCCCCGCGATGGGGTGACAAAAATCGGTACACGCCCCAAAGGCTTTACTGCCAAAATTCGTCACCTTCTATTCGGCATGACATTCGCTGAAGCCGGATTCCCTACGGAAGGGAGCGCAACAGGACAGGATGGCGTTGTTGGAGAGAAGCACAGGTGGGTCCGCCGGAAATGACCGGGCAGAACTTCGGAGGCCAAAAACGATGAGTAGCCGACTCGGGGAGTTGCTCGTTCGCCGCCGGCTCATCACTGCAGAGCAGTTAAACAAGCTTTTGGAAGACCCTGAGACCGCTCAGCAGCCTTTCAGCGTCGCCGTCGTCAGACGGCAACTCGTAGACGAGGCCGAGCTGGCCGCCATCCTGCAACGCGAGTACCACCTGTCGTTGCTCGACCCCTCCGTGATGAACATCCCGCCGGAGGTGATTCGCTTGGTGCCGGTCAACATCGTGCAGCGCCACCACCTGATCCCGATTAGCCTCAGCGGCTCGTCCCTAACGGTGGCGATGTCCGACCCTTCCAACTTGGTCGCCATCAACGAAGTAAAATTCCTCACCGGCTACGACGTGAAGGTAGCCGTCGCGTGCGTGAGTGCCATTACCGCAGCGATCGAGAAGTACTACGAGGAAGGGTCGAACTACGAGGAAGTGCTCACCCAGCTCGGCGCGGATGATGACGTCGAGGTGGTGGAGGGAGAGGAAGACATCGACCTCAAAGAACTCGAGCGCGCCACCGAGGACGCTCCCGTAGTCCGTTTGGTGAACGCCATCCTCACCAGCGCCATCAAGCGGCGCGCCTCGGACATCCACCTCGAGCCCTTCGAGAAACTCTTCCGTGTGCGCTTCCGGGTGGACGGCGTGCTGGAAGAGATCATGCGGCCGCCGCTCAAACTCAAGAACGCCATCACCTCGCGCATCAAGGTCATGGCCTCGCTCGACATCGCAGAACGGCGCTTGCCCCAAGACGGGCGCATCAAGCTCAAGCTCGGTCGCGGTCAAGAAATGGATTTTCGCGTCTCCGTTCTGCCCACGATCTTCGGCGAAAAAATTGTGCTGCGGCTGCTAGATAAATCGAACCTGCAGCTCGACATGACCAAGCTGGGCTTCGATGACGACCAACTGCGCGATTTCAAAGAGGCGATCTACAAGCCCTACGGCATGGTGTTGGTCACCGGCCCCACGGGTAGCGGGAAAACCACCACCTTGTACTCCGCACTCTCGGAGCTCAACCGAGTCACCTCCAACATCTCCACTGCAGAAGATCCGGTCGAGTTCAACTTACCCGGGATCAACCAGGTGCAAATCCACGAAGAGATCGGCCTCAACTTCGCCGCTGCCCTCCGCTCTTTCCTGCGGCAAGACCCCGACATCATCATGGTCGGTGAGATCCGCGACTTCGAAACGGCGGAAATCGCCATCAAGGCAGCCCTCACCGGACACTTGGTCCTAAGTACCCTGCACACCAACGACGCACCCTCCACGATCAACCGCCTGCTGAACATGGGCGTGGAGCCGTTTTTGGTGGCCTCTTCCGTGAACTTGATCTTAGCCCAGCGCTTGGCGCGGCTGATCTGCACGAACTGCAAGGAGCCAGCGGAGATCCACCCGCAAGCGTTGCTCGACATCGGCGTCCCGGAAGAAGAAGTGGGCACCTTCACCCCGTTCCACGGCGCCGGCTGCCCGAGCTGCAACGGCAGCGGCTATCGCGGCCGCATTGCCTTGTACGAGGTGATGCCGGTCACCGAAAACATCCGCGAACTGGTGCTCAACGGCGCATCGGCGAGCGAGATCAAGCGCACTGCTGTCGCCAACGGCATGAAGACCCTGCGCATGAGCGGCATTCAGAAACTCAAGCAAGGACTGACCACCATCCACGAAGTCGTGCGCGTCACGATGGCGGATTGAAGCGGAGGTGGCCGATGTCCGAGGTCAGTGCTGCTGCCCCTTTGAGCATCCAGACGTTTCTCGAGCTGGTCGTCAAGCACGGCGGCACGGACTTGCACATCTCCGCCGATGCACCGCCCATGATGCGGGTGAATGGAGTCCTGCAGCCGCTCCCCTTCCCGCCGCTCACCGCGAACGAGACAAAAACCCTGTGCTACAGCCTGCTCACCGATAGCCAGCGGCATCGCTTCGAAGAGCAAGCGGAGCTCGACTTTTCTTTCGGCATTCGCGGGCTGAGCCGCTTCCGCGGCAACCTGTTTCTGCAAAAGGGTACGGTCGGCGGCGCTTTCCGCCTGATCCCTTACGAAGTGCGCAGCCTGGCGGAGCTCGGGTTGCCGCCGGTGGTGGCAGAACTCACCAAACTGCCGCGCGGGTTGGTGTTGGTCACCGGGCCCACGGGAAGCGGCAAATCCACCACCCTTGCGGCCATGATCGACAAGATCAATCGCGAGCGGCACGAACACATCGTGACCATCGAAGACCCCATCGAGTTTGTTCACCAGCACCGCAACTGCGTGGTCAACCAACGCGAAGTGTACGCCGACACCCACGGCTTTGCGGAGGCTCTGCGCCACGTGCTGCGACAAGATCCCGACGTGGTGCTGATCGGAGAGATGCGCGACTTAGAAACCGTCGCCTCGGCACTCAACGTGGCGGAAACGGGGCACCTCGTACTTTCCACGTTGCACACCAATTCTGCTGTACAAACGATCAGCCGCATCATCGACATCTTCCCCGCCAGCCAGCAACCCCAAGTGCGCGCGCAACTGTCGCTCGTGTTGCAAGGAGTCATCTCACAACAACTCATCCCGCGGCTCGACGGCAAAGGGCGGGTGCTGGCCGTCGAAGTCATGATCCCGAACCCCGCGATCCGCAACCTCATTCGCGAAGAGAAAATCCACCAGATTTATTCGCAAATGCAGGTCGGACAGGCGAAGTTCGGAATGCAGACCATGAGCCAGTCGCTGGTGGATCTCTACCAGCGGCGGCTGATCAGCTACGACGAGGCGCTCGGGCACGCGACCGAGCCTGACGAGGTGCGCGCCATGATCGGCGCTCCAGCTCGTGCCCGGCGTTGAGGAACATCATGCCACTGACAAGCGCGGTTTGTTTGCAAAGCAACCGTCCGCAACGGACGAAAACACGCAATCGGGAGAGGTGAAACCATGCCTGTGTATCGTTGGCAAGGCGTATCGCCGCGGGGAGAGATGTTGGCGGGGGAAATGGAAGCGCCGTCGCGCGACGCTGTGCTCGTGCGCCTGCGTTCCCAGCGCATCCAGCCGCTGCCCGACAAGATCAAGGAAAAGGGCCGCGGTCTCGATCGGGAAATCACCATCCCGGGGTTCTCCGATTCAATTACCACACGCGACATCGTGGTGTTCACTCGGCAGTTAGCCACCATGATCGATGCGGGCTTGCCGATCGTGCAGTGCCTGGACATTTTGGCGACCCAATCCACCAACAAAAAGCTGCGCAACATCGTGCGCCAGATCAAAGAAGAGGTGGAGGCAGGCTCCACCTTCACGGATGCGCTGAAAAAGCATCCCAAACTGTTCGATGACCTGTACACCAACATGGTGGCCGCCGGCGAGGTCGGCGGCATCCTGGATACGATCCTCAACCGCTTGGCCGCGTACATGGAAAAGGCCATGAAACTCAAGGCCAAGATCAAAGGGGCGATGATTTACCCAGCCGTGATCGTCACCGTCGCGGTGGGCGTCACCGCAGTGCTGCTGATCTTCGTGATTCCCGTGTTTGCCGAGCTGTTTTCGAGCTTCGGGCAAGAGTTGCCGGCACCGACCCAGTTCGTCATTAACCTCAGCAACTTCACCATTGCGTACTTCAAATACATGGTCGCATTCGTGGCCGCTTGCGCCTTCGCCATCCGCCAACTGTACCGAACCGAGTCCGGCCGCTTGAGTATCGACGCGTTGCTGCTGCAGGCGCCCGTGTTCGGCGACCTGCTGCGAAAGAGCGCGGTGGCGCGCTTTACCCGCACCCTCAGTACGCTGGTCTCCTCTGGCGTACCGATTCTCGACGCCCTCGCGATCACCGCGCGCACCGCTGGCAACAAAGTGGTCGAACGAGCGGTTCTCGCCACCCGGGTGAGCATCAGCGAGGGCAAGACCATCGCCGAGCCCTTGCAAGAAAGCAAAGTGTTCCCGCCCATGGTCTGCCAAATGATCTCGGTCGGCGAGTCTACCGGGGCCCTCGACGCCATGCTCAACAAGATCGCCGAGTTTTACGAGGAGGAAGTGGACAACGCCGTTGCCAACCTCACGTCGCTTATGGAACCCCTGATCATTGTCTTCCTCGGTGTCGTGATCGGCGGTCTGGTCATCTCCATGTACTTGCCGATCTTCAAGCTCGGATCGGTCATTGGATAAGCGGCGGGAGGCAGGGAAGCATGCCGTTTGAGGCGAAAGAACGGCTGAGGGAGCGCCTGAAGGCAACGCTTCTCTTGCGCGTCCTGCTGGTGTCGCTCTTCCTCGGCGGGCTGGCTGCTGCCTACTTCCGCAGCGATTTCGCTGGCTACACCGTGCCTGTGGTGCTGCTGCTGTGGGCCATCGCGCTCACGTACGCGATGACCTTGATTTCGGCTGTCGTGTTGTTGCGTGTCCAGCGGCTCACCGCCTTCGCGTACGGCCAGCTCGTCTTCGATATTTTGCTGACCACCGGCGTCATTTACGTCACTGGTGGCCTGCTCAGCCCCTTTGGCTTTCTTTATTCCCTGGTCGTCATTGCCGCGGCCTTCCTGCTCTCCATGCCGGGGGCTATCGCGGTCGCCTCGCTCAGCTCCCTCGCGTATGCGTTGCTTTCCTTGCTCCTGCAATTGGAACTCCTCCCCTCGCTGGCAAACTTCCCGCAGGGGAGTGCGGACGTTCAGTTCCTCGCGCGCTTTGCGATCACCAACGCGAGCTTTTTTCTGATCGCCATTCTTTCCGCCTCGCTCACCCGCCGTTTGCACCAAGCCGAGGCCACACTGCGCGAACGGGAAGCGGAGCGAGAGCGCCTACTCTCGCTCCAAGAGGCTCTGGCTCGGAACATTGACAGTGCCCTGATCACCACCGACCTCGATGGCCGCATCACCTCTGCCAACCCGGTGGCCGCGGACCTCGCTGGCCGCGAAGCTACCGCTTTGGTGGGCACCGACATTGGCAGTGTGTTTCCCGCGCTCAAGCAAACCGCCAGTGGGCGCTTGAGCTTCCTGCAATCCCCCGCGCACGAGCCCACCGAATTTCGCCTATCCGCCAATGGCGATGGCGAGCGTATCGTCCGCTGTTCGGGAACCCTCCTGCGCGATACGTATCACAATCCCATCGGAGGTCTGTTCATCCTGCAGGACGTCACGGCACTGCGCCGTCTCGAAGAAAAACTGCACCAAGCCGCAGACGACTTGATCGAAGCCCCGCTGGAAGCAGATGTTCCTGTTCCTGCCGACGGGCTGATCGGCACGACCCCCGCCATGCAGCGCGTGCGCGAATTCATCGAAAAGGTGGCGCGCAGCGATGCGACGCTGTTGATTCTGGGCGAAAGCGGCACTGGCAAGGAACTGGTCGCGCGTGCCGTGCACGCGCGCAGCCCGCGCGCCGAGCGTCCCTTCATTGCCGTCAACTGCGGCGCGATCCCGGAAAACCTGATCGAAAGCGAGCTGTTCGGTCACGCCCGCGGAGCGTTTACCGGAGCGGTGCAAAACCGTGCCGGGCTCTTCCGCGCCGCGGACGGCGGCACCATCTTTCTCGACGAGATCGGTGAGCTGCCCCTGCCACTGCAAGTGAAGCTGTTGCGCGTTCTGCAGGAGCGCAGCTTCACCCCGGTGGGTTCCGATACGAGCGTGAGTGTGGACGTGCGCATCATTGCCGCCACCAACCGCAGCCTGGAGGCAGAGGTGGCCGCGGGCCGCTTCCGAGAAGACCTGTTTTACCGGCTCAACGTGCTGGCTCTGTCGCTGCCACCCTTGCGGGAACGGAAGCAAGACATTCCCTTGCTCGTGCGCCGCTTCCTCAAACAGTTCTCCGATCTGCACGGCAAAAGCGTGCAGCGCTTGTCGGTGGCTGCGGCGCGCCGGCTGCAGGAGTACCATTATCCGGGAAACATTCGCGAACTGGAGAACATCATCGAGCACGCAGTTGCCCTCTGCGATGGCGAAACCGTTCACGAAGAGCACCTTCCCGAATACGTGCTGCGCGGCCAGCGCAGTTCGGTTCCCTCTTGGAGCAGCACCGAAGGGACCCCCACTGCCGCGCAGCCGAATCCCACCGTTCCGCCGCGCACGGTGCGGCTCGACCTGGTCGGTGGCAACCTCGACGACAGCCTCGCTGCTTACGAGAAGAGCATCATCTTGCGCGCCCTTGCCGAGGCCGGCGGGGTGAAGAAGCGGGCGGCTGACTTGCTCGGCATCAACTATCGCTCGTTCCGACATCGTCTGCAAAAGTACGGCCTCAGCGACACCAGTGGAGAACGAGATGGGTTGGATGTGGATTGGTCCGGCCCAGCGAGCCAGGCCGGCCGGTGAATTCGGGTCGGGCACCAAGTACAACCGGCTGCCCGCGCCACGCGTCGGGAGAAACGCGGATGCGTGTTGTTGACACCACACCGCAATGCGTGCTGTCGCCTTTCTCCGCAATGGCGCTGCTGCACCCCGGCTCGCTCATCCGCCGTGGCCTGCTCCTGCTCGCGCTCGCGGCGCTCATTGGTGCGCAAGTGGTTTCACAGCAACGGCTACGCACCGAGCGCGACCGGCTCGGTCAGGCAGCCGAACGGGTGTATGCACCCCCGGCCGGCTTTTTACAGGCAGTCTCGCTCGGCTACCGCCATGCGCTGGCCAACGCTTTGTGGTTTCGCACCATTGATTACTTTGGCCGGCATTACCGCAGCGATCGGACCTACCCATGGCTGGCGGAAATGTGCGACCGCGTCACCGACCTCGACCCCAGTGCCGAGCACGTGTACCGCTTCGCGGGGCTCATCCTCCCTTGGGAAGCCAATGACGTCGACGCGGGCATCGCGCTGCTGGAGAAGGGGACTCGCAACCTCCCCCACTCGTGGCAAATACACTACCTACTCGGCTTTTCCTATTACTTCTTCCGCGACGACCTGGAGCGGGCAAGCGAGTCGCTACGCACCGCGATCCAGTGCCCCGATGCTCCGCCCTTTCTCGGTGGACTTCTCGCAGTGATCGAGGCGGCTCACCGCGGTCCGGAGCAGGCCCTGGCGTTCCTTCAACAAGCCTATGCCTCGGCGCAGATTCCGGAAATGAAGGACATGCTCCAGCAACAGATGAGCGAGCTGCGCTTTGCGGCAGAACTCGCCCAATTGCAACACCTGGTGGACCGGTATCGCGCCGAGATCGGGGCGGCTCCCGCCGATTGGCGTCCTTTCCAGCAACTGGGTTGGCTCAGTGGCGAACCCGTGGATCCTTTTGGCGACCCGTACGTCATCGAACCCGGCACGGGTAAGGTTGCCAGCCGCTCCGGCAGAAAGCCCCGCAAACTCGGCAGCAGCCAAATGCGCGAGGCCATCCTGCGCGGGTCTGCGCCGCGCTCGCACACGCCATGAAACCGATTCTCGAACTCCTTGGGGTCAGTAAGTGTTTCCGCCACCCGTGGACCTACCGTCGGGTCACGGCCGTGGAAGAGGTTTCTTTCGCAGTGCGCCCGGGCGAGGTGTTCGGACTCATTGGCCACAACGGCGCCGGCAAAACGACGACCTTCAAAATGTTAGTGGGCTTGCTGCGCCCGAGCGCGGGCCGTATCGTCTGGCACGCCGCCACTTCCAGTGGCGAGGATCCGCGTCACCTCGTCGGCTTTGCACCGGAGCAGCCGTACTTTTACGACTACCTCACCGTACGCGAGACCTTGCAGTTCTACGCCCAGCTTTACGGGGTTCCAGCACCCGAGCGGAAGCGGCGCATCGAAGAACTCGCAGAGCGCTTTTCCTTCGCACACAAGCTCGATGCACGCATGCGCACCCTCTCCAAGGGCAATTTGCAGCGCGTCGCAGTCGCGCAAGCGATCTTGCACCGACCGCGTCTGGCCATTCTCGACGAACCGATGTCCGGACTCGATCCGGTGGGCCGCCGCTCGATGCGAGAATTGATCGGCGCGCTCGCCCAAGAGGGAGCAGCCGTGCTGTTTTCTTCACACGTCCTGAGCGACACGGAGATGCTGTGCCAGCGGGTGGGAATTCTGGCGCAAGGACGTTTGCGCGAAGTGGTGGATCTGCAATGCAACGCGGGCGACTCCCTGGGCTACGTGGTTGCCGTTCGCGACCTACCACCAGAGTTGTGGGAGCGATTGAAGTCGGACAACGGGGTCGAGCTGAGCGGGAGTCGGGCCGCCGCCCAGATTACGCTACGCAACACAGACGCCTTGCGCCACCTCCTCAACGCCGTCACCCAAAGCACGGCCGTTCTAGAAAGCGTGCTTCCCGCACGACGCTCGCTCGAAGAACGTTTCTTGCGGTACGTTCCGGCCGGAGCCAGCCATGACTGATCCTTCTGCCGCTGCTGGTGCGCGGCCGTGGTTTTTACCCGCGGCTGTCGCAGTGGCTTTGCAAACCGCGGTACTCGGGTTCGTACGCAGCTGCGCCTTCCCTGCCTGTGCCGTCGCCCTTCTTGCCTTCCTTCCCTACGCGAACGCGATCGGCGCCGAGTTCGTCTTCGACGACTGGGTGCAAATCTGGGCGCATCCCGCGTTGCGTGGCCCGCTCGATTGGCTCGCCGTGCTGGCGGCTCCCTTGTTTCCCGGGGACCTTTACCGGCCACTCACCATTGCCACCTTCGCGTTGGACGCTTGGCTATTCGGGCACACTGCCTGGTGGTTCCACTTGGTCAACGTCGGTCTACACGTCCTTGTCAGTTTGTTGGTCGCGTACAGCGCTCAGCAACTGTTTCGCAGCGCGCGCGTTGCCTTCCTGGCTGGTGCGCTGTTTGCGGTGCACCCGATCCATACCGAGGCCGTAACCGGTGTGGTCGGCCGCCACGAGCTGCTGGCGGCTCTACTCGGGCTGACGGCCACACTCGCCGCTAGCGAGGCGGCCCGTGCCACGCGCCGCCGGCGGCTGTGGTTGGCGGTTTCCGTCGGCGCTTTTTTCCTGGCCCTGTTTGCGAAGGAAAACTCCGTCCTGTGGCTGCCCTTGATGCTGCTTTACCGCGCATCCTTCCATTGCGGCACGTGGCGGCAAGCACTGTGGGCCGAGGCGCGCCGTTTGGACTGGCTCGCTTGGCTCGCTTGTATCGCCGCGTACTTGTACCTGCGCTTTCTGGTGGTCGGGCCGCTGGCTCCTGGGCTCGGCGTAGATTTCGCCGACAACGTGCTGGCGCACGTGCCGTGGACAGAACGTGTGGCGACTGCACTCGCCATCCTCGCCGAGTATGCTTCCCAGTTCGCCGTCCCGCTCGTGCTGAGCGCGGACTATTCCTACCCGCAAGTGCCGCCGGTGCAAACGCTCCTCGAGGGGCGGTTGTGGCTCGGCATTGCCTTGGTTGCCGCCTCCCTGTTCACCTTCTGGAGGCGGCCGGGTGCTGTTGGTTTTGCCGCCCTTTTCCCCCTCTTGGGCCTCGCCCTCACCGGGAACTTGCTCTTTCCCATTGGCACAGTTCGCGCGGAACGGCTGTTGTACTTGCCTTCCATTGGCTTGTGCTGGCTTCTCGCTCTGGCTGTCGAGCATTTGTTCCGCACGCGAGCACGTACTTACGCCGCTCTGTTCAGCACGGCGCTGCTGCTCGCCTACGCCGTACGCACCTGGCAGCGCAACTTCGACTGGCAAACCCAAGCGGCTCTCTTTGCCGCCACGGCACGCGACGCTCCGTTTAGCTCCAAGGCTCACAAAAACCACGCTGTGGAGCTGCAACGGGCAGGGCAACATGAGCTAGCCCGCCAAGCGTACCTTCGCTCTTGGACACTGTACCCAAGAGAAGAAGGTACTGCCTTCGGCCTAGGCACGGCCTACGAGCACCTCGGCGCCTTCGAGCAGGCGCTCGCCTGGTACGAGCGCGCGCTCGACATCGAGCCGCGACATCGCGGCGCACACCAAAACCGCTGCCGCTTGCTGATTGGTCTTGCCCGCTGGCGAGAAGCGGAGCAAGCGTGCCGGGCAGGCCTGCGTATCGCACCCGCGGAGCCAAACCTTTGGAAAGGAATCGCCCTTGCCTGGGAACAACTCGGTGAGAAAGAAAAGGCACGGGCCGCTTTCCGCATCGCTTCTGCGCTAGACCCCGGCGATCCTGCACTGCACGCAGCAGCGCAGGCTGAACCGGAACCCGGGCCGCATGGAGGAGTGCAACCATGAGGCGGATCTGGGCCATTGCCGTGAACACGAGTCGCGAGTCGATCCGCAACAAGATTCTTTACAGCGTGATGTTGTTTTCCGTGCTCCTGATCGGCATTGCCGCCGCTTTTGGTTCGGTATCGCTCGGCGATACCATCAAGTTCGTCAAGGACTTCGCGCTCTTCGGGCTCTCCTTGTTCGGCATCACAGCCACAGTGGTCCTGGGCGTGACCATGGTTTACAATGAAGTGCACCGCCGGACCATCTACAACGTGCTCGCCAAGCCGGTCGGACGGGGCGAGTTTCTGCTCGGCAAGTACCTGGGCCTACTGCTCACCCTGACCATGCTGTTAGCCTCCATGGGTGCGGTAACGCTTGCCATCATTGCTTTGCTGGAGCGGCGCGTGGACGTGGGTCTCGTTCCGGCCATGGGGTGCATGCTGCTGGAGACCGCGCTGTTGGCAGCAGTGGCAGTGCTGTTCAGTGCGGTTGTGGTCACACCCGTGCTGGCGGGACTGTTTACTACCGGCGTTTTTATCGCTGGGCGCTCGAGCGCATGGCTGACCCACTTTCAAAGCGAAGAGTTTCCCACCGTGCTGCAGGTACTGGCCGCCGTGTTGCATCGCATCGTGCCGCGGCTCGATGCACTCTACATCGCGGACCGGGTGGTGGCGGGCCAGCTCATCCCGTGGTCGTTCTACGCGTGGTGTGCAGTGTACACCCTCAGTTATATCGGCCTCCTCCTGTTCCTGAGCTGGGCCATCTTTCGCCGGCGCGAGTTCACGTGATCCGTCTGCTCGCAACCCTCGACCGCCCGGCCACCGGCTGTTTGTGGATCGGGTTCCTGACGCTGGCGGTGTACCTTCCCACCACCGGCTACCCGTTTTTACAAGTCGCCTTCGATGATCCCGGGTTCGTTTCAGAGAACCCAGCCATCGGCCCGTTCTCGTGGGAGCGGTTGTGGCTGTGCTTCTCCACGTTCACCTTGTACGACTACCTGCCCCTGCCGATGGTGTCCTACCTCCTCGACTACCAGTTCTGGGGGACCTGGGCGGGAGGCTACCACCTGACCAACGTGCTGTTGCACGTCATCGTGGCCTGGCTCGTGCAAGCTTGGGTCACTCGTGTGGCTGGCGACCGACGAGTGGGGACCATCGCCGGGCTTCTTTTCGCTCTCCATCCTCTCCAAGTGGAGGCGGTGGCCATCGTCGCGCAGCGGAAAACCTTGCTTTCCACACTGTTTTTGCTCCTCGCTTTGCTGGCCTACGACCGCTACTTGCGCACCGCAACGAACCGGCGCGCCTACGTCAGCTCGTTGCTCGCATACGCAGCAGCGTGCCTGAGCAAATCCAGCGTGACTCCGTTTCCCCTCATGCTCCTGTGGTATGAGCGCTGGTTCTCTCCGCACCCGGTTCGCTACCGCGACAAGCTCCCGTTCTTCTTACTGGCGGGGCTCACTGCAGCAGTGAGCCTCTATGCCAAGTGGGGAGAAGTCGTAAAGCCAGCGCACGGCGACGCCGCCACCACGCTCTTGCTCATGGGACGAGTGTGGTGGGATTACATCATGAGTTTCTTCCTGCCCCTCGACCTCGCTCCGGCGTACTACTACCGTCGGGCCTCCGTGCACTCCCTCCGCAGCGTTGTCGCGGTTTTCGCTGCACTGGCGCTGCTGCTCTGGCTCTGGCGCCGCGGACGTGCCTGGCCCAACCTCAGCTTTTGGCTCGGTTGGACGGCGCTAGCGTTGCTTCCAGTGAGCAACGTCATTCCACTCGCGGTGGTGCGCGCGGACCGGTACTTGTACGTGCCCATGGTGGGCTTTGCTTGGTTCGCGGCGCGCGCTGTGCAGGACATCGAGCGCCAGGTTCGCTTGTCCGGCTGGAACCCTTCCCCCGGGTGGGCCGGGGCAGTGGTGGCTGCGCTCGCTGCCTTGCTCAGTGCGGCCTACCTGCCCGTGTTTCGCGACGACGTAGCCGCGCGGCAGTGGGCAGTGGAGCGCCATCCTTGGGCAGCGCCTGCGCACTACCTGCTAGCCGTCGCCTACCGCGAGCAGGGCAACCGAGCGGCCGCTCGGCGGGCTGCACACGCGGCTCTTCAACAGGACCCCCAGTTCACGCGCGCGCACCAACTGCTGGCGCAGTTGTACGAGCAGGAAGGCAATGCAGAACAAGCCGCCTTCCACGCACGCGCAGCCATGCAAGAGGCCGGCGCGGAAAGGTAAGGACCCGTGGTGGTAGCGGCATTTCTTTTGGGAACGATTGTCGGCAGCTTCCTCAACGTTTGCATCGCACGCTTGCCGCGCGGGGAGTCCATCGTCTACCCGCCCTCACGCTGCCCGCACTGCCAAGCGCGCATCCGCCCGTGGGACAATGTGCCGATTCTGAGCTTCCTCTGGCTGGGCGGGCGTTGCCGCAGTTGCGGGCAGCGCATCTCCTGGCAGTACCCGCTGGTCGAGGCTCTCACTGGCGGGCTGTTTGCGGTAAACGTGTGGTTCTTTGGGCTCACCCCCTGGGCTGCGGTCTCCTCGCTCCTGTGCGCGGCGTTGGTAACCGTGAGCTTCATTGACCTCGAGCACCAGATCATTCCGGACCGAATCAGCCTGCCAGGTATCATGCTCGGTCTCCTTCTCGCCCTGCCGGGATGGGGCCCGTCCCTTGCCGAGCGGGTTGTCGGGACCTTGCTCGGCGGCGGGATTCTGTGGGCGGTCGCAGAATTCTACGCTCGCGTCCGCGGGCGCGAGGGGATGGGCGGGGGCGACATCAAGCTGCTCGCCATGATCGGCGCCTTCCTCGGCTGGAAGGCGGTGCTTCTCACCTTGCTTGTCGGCTCGCTGAGCGGTTCGCTGGTCGGCGGCATTCGGCTCCTCTTAGATCCTTCGAGTCATGAAACCCCGATCCCGTTCGGGCCCTTCCTTGCCCTCGGCGCGCTGGCGGCCCTGTACTTCGGTGACGCCTGGATCGCTTGGTACCTACGTCTCGCATCCGGCGAATTCGCCGGGTGGTGAACTCACTCTGAGCCAGCTCGCACTCTCACCCTGAGAACAGCAAAGGTCTTCGACCGAACGCGTGCTGGCTTTTTCGCACCGATCTGGGTCTGGCACGAAAATCGTTTGGTGGCCGGTGGCATGCGAAGCGTTGCAGGCAGAGCCCTCCTCGAAGTTCTGGTCGGCATAGCTCTCGCGGCCTGGCTTGCGGGCAGCGCTGCGTTTCACTGGCGCAGGTGGGAGCAGGAGCTGGCCTTGCAAGCCGCGGCACAGCAGGTGATGGCGGATCTGGCGTTGGTGCGCTTGCGCGCCGCGGCCACCAATCGCAGCCATCGCCTGCTGCTGCCGGAAGGGGAGGCGGCCTACCGGCTGCAAGCCCGCAACGGCACAACGTACGTAGACACCCACTCTCCCCGGCGGCTACCCCGAGGCGTCCACATCGTCGCCTGCAATGCGACGGCGAGCTCGTTTACGTTCCGCCCGCGGGGAAACGCAGCAACCTTCGGGACATTGCGTTTACGCAACGCCGCTGGAAGCGAACGCTCCGTCATCCTCGACATCGCTGGCAGGGTGCGCGTGCAATGAACCTTGCCGATCACTCTGCCATGCACCGCACTTCCCGTGGCTCCTCCTTGATCGAGGTTCTGCTTGCCATGACAGTCTTCGGCATCGCTGCCGCACTCACCGCGAGCACGATTGCTCAAGCGTATCGCCACTCCCTCCGCTCTCTGCAGATCCAGCAAGCCCTCCGCCTAGCAAGCGATACGATCGAGTCGTTGCGCGCCACCGGGTCGGATGCCCTCGCCCAGCCCTCCGCATCGCTCGAGGCCCGCTGGAGCTGGCAGCGCTCGCCAGAATCTGACCAACTGTTCGAGGCAACCGTGGAGGTGGACGGTGACAACTGGGAGGGAGAACCTCTGCAGCTGCGTACCACCGTCTGGCGGAGGGGCGCACCGTGAGTCTCACCGAGATTATGGCCACCCTTGCCGTGGCTGCCTTGCTTGCTGCCGACGCTGCGTCTTTCGGCCACTCCGCACTGCGGCACATCGCGCGGCAACAGGCCCTCCGAGACCTCCGCCAAGCCCTGCTCGTGACCAGCGAAATGTTCGAACGGGAGTGGCGAATCGCGGGGTTTTCCCCCACCGGGACAACCTTTTCCGGCGTGCCGATCGCGGGAGCGTCGGAGATCACCTTCGAGGCCGATCTCAATGGCGATGGCGACCGCAGCGATGCGCACGAGCGGGTCGCATACGCTTGGGATGCAGACCGCCGTACCGTCTTCCGCGCCACGCTCGGGGCAAGCCCGCAACCCTGGCTCTCCGATGTCAGCGAAGGCGGGTTCGAACTGCGATACTTCGACTCCAGTGGCCAACCACTGTGGGATCTGCAGGCGCGGCGGCAAGCCAGCGCCATTGTCCTGCGCCTTTGTGCCGAGCGGCAAGGCGGCCCTGGGTCGGGCCTCGTGCGCGAGTGGGTGCGCGTCACTAGCGCGCGCCGAAACCCAGCGCTGCCATGAGCCGCAGGTGGAGTGATCCAGAGGGAGCGGCGCTCGTACTGGTACTCGGCTGGGTGAGCCTCCTCCTTCCGGCCACGCTTTGGATCGCCACTGCGGCTTGGATCGAACTCCTACAGGCGCAAAACGCTCGCCGCGCCACCACTGCCTTTTATGTGGCCGAGGCAGGGCTCGACCGTGCCTTGGCGTGGGTGGCGCAAAAACGCTCCGCAGAGGAGGCCCTGCGTGGGCCCGACGGTGCGCAAGGAACTTTCGATGACGGCGGGGTGTTCGGCGTGCCGGGGCAATTCATTCCCTTTGGCCCTGCAGGCGAAGGCTACGAGGTAACGGTGAGCCCAGTGGACGCCACTGCGGTGCGCGTTCGGTCGCGCGGTGTCGGATGGGGCGGGGGAACGCGAGCCGTCGAAGCCATCGTGCACTGGACGGAGAGCGGCGAAGTAAGCGTACGCTGGAACGAGGAGTTCGATTCATGAAGCACAAGTCTTGCTTTGCAAAGGAGCGGGAGCCGGGATATAGAACGAACCCGTGCAACTGGATACGCGGCAGTGCTTCCAATCAAAGTCTGCGTACAGACGCGGTGGTCTTCACAACCACCAGGATCGGGGTCGATGGGCACGCGGGTTCTAGTGGTAGACGACAATCCAGACAGCCTGGTGATCGTTCGCGGGCTGCTCGAGCCACGGGGCTACGAGGTCGAAGAGGCCAGTAGCGGACCGCAAGCTCTCGAATTGATCCGTGCGCGGCGGCCGGACATCGTGTTGCTGGACGTCATGATGCCCGAGATGAGCGGCCTCGAGGTGCTGCAGAAAATCAAGGAAAATCCGGAGACGGCCCTGCTTCCCGTGATCCTCGTGACCGCGAAGACAGCCGACGAAGACGTGGTCCAGGGTTACCAGTACGGCGCTGATTACTACATCACCAAGCCCTTCACAGGGCACCAACTCATTTACGGAATCGAGCTTGTGCTCGGCCGCGAGAGCGGGCGTGGCTAGCAGGCGAGGCCGGTTCATCGCGTTCGAGGGAGTCGAGGGCGCCGGCAAGTCCACCCACCTCCGGCTTGCGGCGGCGGCCCTGCGAGCGCGCGGCTTCGATGTGGTGGAAACGCGGGAACCTGGTGGCACGGGTTTAGGTCTCGAAATCCGCCGCTTGCTCATGGATACCCGCGCCGATCCGCCGCTCCCCGAGGCCGAGCTGTTCTTGTACTTGGCCGATCGCGCGCAACACGTGGCTGCGGTGGTTCTCCCCGCCCTTTCCGCCGGAAAGCTCGTTCTGTCGGACCGCTTTTCCCTCTCGACGCTTGCCTACCAAGGCTTCGGGCGCGGCCTCGATCTGGCTGCCGTGCGCCAGGCCGACGCCTTGGCGCGGCGTGGGGTCTGGCCCGACCTGACCTTGCTGCTCGATTGTCCCGTAGCCCTCGGCCTCGAACGCGCCGGACGAGACGATCGTTTCCACCGCGAGGCACTGGCATTCCACGAGCGCATTCGCGCTGGCTTCCTCCAACTCGTGCAAAAAAGCGCCACACCCTACGCGGTGATTGACAGCACACAAGAGCCCCCAGCCGTTCAAGCCGCGATCTTGCAGGCGATCGAGTCATGCCTCAAGGAAACCTGATTCGCTTTTCTGAGTTGCGCGGGCGTAGCGAACTCGTGGCTCGGCTCCTCGAGCGGAGCCGCCAGGACCGCTTACCTCCGGTATTGCTCTTTGCCGGCCCTTCGGGTGTGGGGAAGCGCTCTCTTGCGCGCGCCTTGGCGGCGTGGAGAATCTGCTCTGCTGGGCGAGGAGACGCCCTCGATGCGTGCGGCGCCTGCTCCGCTTGCCGGCAAGTTGCTGCCGGCACGTTTGCGGATTTGCTCGTTGTCGGCCCAGGGACGAAGAAAGAGGTCGGGATCGAGCGCGCGAGAGAAATCCGCCAGTTCGTTCAATTCGCCCCCGTCCAGGCTCCGGAACGCATTGTCCTGGTCGAAGACGCAGAACGCCTCACCGTGGCTGCACAAAATGCCCTGCTGAAAACTCTCGAGGAACCGCCTCCGCGCACGCAGATCTGGCTGACCGCGAGCCTGACCGACGCTTTGCTCCCGACGATTCGCTCGCGCTGCCAGCGAGTTCCAGTGCCGCCTTTGACGGTGGAGCAGGTGCGCGCCGTCCTCATAGAGCAGCACGGTTTCGGCGACGAGGAAGCGGCCGAGGCGGCCGCGCTCAGCGAAGGAAGCGTGGGCCGAGCACTGTCCATAGCCGGGCTACTGACTGCGGAGGAGCGGCAAGCCTTGGCACGTACTCTCGACGAGCTCCCACGTGCCCGCTGCCGGGATCTGTTGCAGTTCGCCAACTCGCTGCTGCAGCCCGAGGGAAAAACCACCGCGAAGCTCGAATTCCTGCTCAACCACTTGCGCGACCGGGCGGTGCGCGGGCAGGATAACGGGCAGCGGCAGGCGGCGATGCGGCAGGCGCGCATCGTGTACGAGACTTGGCAAGTATTGCGGGACGGCTATCCGAACCGCAGCCTCTTGCTGGAAAGCATGGCGTTACAGTTGTTCGAGGAAAGCTGATGGATGCAACGCTGTCCACTGGTGCTACGTCCCCGCTAAATCGCCTGGTGGGTATCAAGTTCCACGATGTAGGCTCGGTCTTTGCGTACGACGCTGGCGACCTCGACCTCAAATGGGGCGAGCAAGTGATCGTCCCGACCGAGGAGGGACAGCGCCTCGGTACCGTGACGGCTCTTCCCAAGAGCCTTCAGGCGCCCGAGTCCCCCCCGCCCCGAGTCTTGCGCCGGGCAAACGAAGCCGACCTGGAACGAGCCGAGAGGCTGCACGAACGGGAGCTCGAAGCCCTACGCATTTGCCTGCATCGGGTACGCGAACTTCAGCTCCCGATGAAAATCGTGCGGGTCGAGCAGGCACACGACGCAGGCAAAATCATCTTTTACTTTTTTTCCGAGGGTCGCGTAGATTTCCGCCAGCTGGTACGCGAGTTGGCGCACGCGCTGCACGCGCGCATCGAAATGAAGCAAATCGGGCATCGCGAAGAGGCAAAACTGCTCGGTGCGATGGGACCGTGCGGGCGCGAGTTGTGTTGCTCGACGTTCCTGCGCAGCCCAGGTGGCGTGTCTGTGAAAATGGCCAAAGCCCAGGGGCTGTCCCTCAACCCAACGAAGCTTGCCGGGATGTGCGGCCGTCTCAAGTGCTGCCTCAAGTACGAGTACGAGACCTACCTAGAGCTGGGCCGCAGCCTGCCAGCCTCCGGCACTCGGGTCACCTCGGTGCGGGGCGAAGGCGTGGTGGTGCGGCAGAATATTCTCAAGCAAACGGTACTGCTCCAACTCGATGAGGGAGGCGCGCAGGTGGAGGTCGGTCTGGAAGACCTGGTCGAGAAACGAAACCGGGAGAACGGGGCACCGGAATGAGCCGCTTCTACGTCACAACCCCCATTTATTACATCAACGCCGAACCGCACCTGGGGCACACCTACACCATGGTGGTTGCGGACACCTTGGCGCGCCTGGCTCGTGCCCTCGGGAAAGAAACGTTCCTCGTCACCGGCACCGACGAGCACGGGGACAAGATCGCCTCCATGGCGGCAAGCTGCGGGGAGGACCCCAAAGCCTTTGCCGACCGTATGAGCCCTCTCTTCCAGCAGGCGTGGCAGGAGTGCGGGTTTCGCGTGGACCAGTTCGTACGTACCACCGACCCCCGGCACGAAGCGCTAGTGCAGGAGTTCTTACAGCGCGTCTACGACCGCGGCGACATTTACTTCAGCCGTTACTCGGGCCTCTACTGCACCGGGTGCGAGCGCTTTCTTACCGAGAAAGAACTCGTCAATGGCAATTGCCCGGACCACCAGCGCCCACCCGAAGCGGTCGAAGAGGACAACTACTTCTTCCGCATGACGCGCTACCTCGACCGCTTGCAAGCCGAACTCGAACGCAACCCGGATTTGGTTTGGCCCGAACGCTACCGCAACGAAGTGCTGGCCATGCTGGCCAGCGGCGGCATTGGCGACCTCTGCATCTCGCGCCCGAAAAGTCGCCTGCAGTGGGGCATCGAGCTGCCCTTCGACCGCAACTACGTGTGCTACGTGTGGTTCGACGCGCTCATCAGTTACGTGAGCGCACTCAAAATGCACGGGGAAGAGACCTTCCGCCAGTTCTGGCCAGAGGCCCACCACGTGATTGGCAAAGACATTGTCAAACCCCACGCGATTTTTTGGCCGGCCATGTTGATGGCACTCGAGCTCCCCCTCTACCGGCGGTTGCTGGTGCACGGGTACTGGATCCGTGGTGAGGCCAAGATGTCCAAGAGCCTCGGCAATGTCATCCGCCCCCTCGAGATGAAGCGCAAGTTCGGAATCGACGCCCTGCGTTATTTCCTGCTGCGCGAGATGGCCTTCGGCCAAGATGCGAACTTCAACGAGGACGCATTCGTCACTCGCGTCAATGCAGATCTCGCCAACAACTTGGGAAATCTGGTGAGCCGTGTACTGGCCATGCAGCACCGGTATTTCCATGGAGAAGTGCAGCCGCTCGATCGCGAGAGCGAGGACGATCGCGCTTTGCGCGCTGCCTTCGAGCGAGCCTTCTCCGAGGTTCCACGGCTGAGCCAAGAGTTGGCGTTTCACCGCGCGCTCGAGGCGCTGTGGAGCGCCATTGATCAGGCGAACAAGTACGTGGTGATCACCGCGCCCTTTCAACTGGCCCGGCAAGCAGAACAGCGGGCCCGCGCCGGCGCGGTGCTGCACCGCTTGCTCGAAGCCTTGTACACCATCGCTCTCTTGCTGCGCTGGTTCCTGCCCGAGACGAGCGAGCGCATCGCGGCTTTGCTGAACGTGGAGCTGCCCGCGACTCTGCCGGCGAGCCTCGGCTGGGGTTCCCACTTTTCGGCCGGAGCGCGCACCCAGCCGTCCGCAGTGCTGTTCCCGCGGATCGACCTAAGTCGGGAAGCGCCGACCGCGGCCGCGGGCGCGGCTTCGTAGCGCTCCTCTCGGCTCCCTTCCTCACCTGCCGGGCGCAGCCTTGTTGTGCTACCGCAGGCTCGACGTTCCGAGATGAGCAAGACACGCACCGTGTACGCCTGCCAGGCGTGTGGGTTCCAGTCACCGCGGTGGCTCGGCCGCTGTCCCGACTGCCAAAGCTGGAATTCGCTCGTAGAAGAAGTGCTGCAGCCGAACACCAGTGCAAACGCCCGCCGCGGGGGGGTACCGGCTTCTCAGCCGCAGTGGTTGCGCACGGTGGCCCCAGCAGCAGAGGAACGCAAGCAAAGCGGGATCAGTGAACTGGACCGCGTGCTGGGCGGTGGCTTGGTGCCAGGCTCGGTGATCTTGCTGGGCGGAGATCCCGGCATTGGGAAGTCCACGCTGGTTCTGCAAGCGCTGGCCGCATGGAGTGGGGAGCGGCCGGGATTGTACGTTTCCGGAGAGGAATCTCCCCAACAGGTAAAAATGCGCGCCGCTCGCCTCGGCCTGGCCGAGGCAGCCATTCTCGTGCTCGCCGAAACCAACACGGAGGCGGTGCTCTCGCAGATCGAGCAGGTAGAGCCCGGAGTGGTCGCAATTGATTCGATCCAGACCATATGGAGCGATCAAATTCCCTCTGCACCCGGGAGTGTCGGCCAAGTGCGGGAAAGTGCGGCGCGCTTTGTCGAGCTGGGCAAGCGCAAGCACGTGCCCGTCCTGCTCGTCGGCCACGTCACCAAAGAAGGCGCGATCGCTGGGCCGCGCGTGCTCGAGCACATGGTGGATACCGTGCTGTACTTCGAGGGCGACCGCGGCCACCCCTTCCGCATCTTACGCGCGGTGAAGAATCGCTTTGGCTCGACCAATGAGATCGGCGTGTTTGAAATGAAGGACTCGGGCCTTCACCCGGTAGGAAACCCCTCCGCTCTCTTCCTGGCGGAGCGACCGGCAGCGGCTGCAGGCTCGGCAGTGGTCGCATGCATGGAGGGCACGCGGCCGCTTCTGGTCGAAATTCAGGCCCTGGTGTCTCCCACGTCTTTTTCCAACCCGCGGCGTGCCACCGTGGGGATGGACCCGAACCGGGTGAGTTTGCTGCTCGCTGTGCTCGAAAAGAAGATGGGGCTGCATTTGCTGGGGCAAGACGTATTCGTCAACGTGGCCGGCGGTGTACGCGTGGACGAACCCGCTGCCGACCTAGCGGTCATCGCTGCTGTAGGGTCGAGTTTTCTCGACCAGCCGATTGATGCGTCGTTGTTACTGGTGGGGGAGGTCGGGCTGGCGGGTGAGGTGCGTGGCGTCCATCAAGTGAGCCAACGCATCCAAGAAGGCATGCAGCTCGGCTTTCGCCGCTTCGTGGTACCGGCCTCGAATCGCCCGCAACTGACTTTGCCCGACGGAGTGGAGTGCACCGGCGTGCAAAACCTGGCAGAGTTGTGGGACATTCTCTTCACCCCGTGCGCGACGGGCGGCCGGCAAAAAACGAAGCCGGAACTGGCCGGCTGATGCGATTCCTTTCGGGCCGTGCGGGCCGAGCACAGCAGGCGTGCAGTTCTCTCAGCCTGCTCAAGACCTACGTGCCGGCTCAGCCGCTTCCCAGTCCCACCGCAGGCGGTACGCAACCAACGAGCCATCACCGGCAACGACGAGCAGCTCGCTGCCGTCTGCCTCGAGGAACCCTGCGAGAAGGGGAGTTCCCCGTTCGCTTGGCAGCAACTCCGCAGTGGCATCAGCAACATCCCAGACGCACACCCGCCCGTCGGTATGGGCGGTGAACACACGCCGGCCGTCCCACAACGCACGCAGGCTCGTGGCAGGAGCTGCCTGCCCGCCAACTTGCCAAACCGTGCACTCGCCAGTGGTGAGGTCGCAGGCAACCACAGACCCGTCTTCGGCGCCCACGAGCAAGGTTGCGGGGTCCAGGAATTCGAGAGCACGCACCGGCGCCTCGGTCGGGCGCAGACAGACCCGGTGACGTCCACGATCGCCTTCCCACACATGAATCGCCCCGCTCCAATCCCCAGCCGCGATCTGCCCGCCTCCCGCAGCCAAACAGCGAAGCGGCGCGCTGCTCCCTTCCAGCACCATGTTCACGCGGCCGGCGGCGGGCTCCCACACCCGCACCGTGCCGTCGTAACTGGCGCTGGCAAGGGTGACCTCATCGAGCCAGAGCAACGCAGACACGACACTGCTGTGGCCGCGCAAGACGCACGTTCGGGCGCCGCTACTTGTGTCCACCACCGTCACCACCCGGCCGAGGCCAGCGCAAGCGGCCGAGCGTGCATCCGGAGACACGGCAAGTGCGCGTACGGGGCCCACCTCGCCATCTACCGATGCAAGCACGCGCGTCTCTCCGTTTCGCCAGCAGTACAGTTCGTTTTCGCTCCCAGCGCACAGCAACAGGCCCGCGGCCCAGTTGCACACCTGTGGCGATCCCGGAAGCTGGCCGCGGCTTTCCACAGTAGTGGCGAGCAAGCGGCGGGTCGCCATTCTCGGTTGCAAGCGCTGGCGAAGCGGGCGCAGGGCCTCTTGCGACAAGCGGGGCTCGAGGCGGGAAAACAAGAACAGGGCATGGGTCAGATCTTCCCGTTCGATCGCCGCCTCCAAGTTGGCGAGGTCTTCTTCCACGATCGCGGTCTCCACATCCAGCGCTGGGAGATACTCGCGCAGAGAGAGCTGTGGCTGGCAGACCAACGGTCCTGGCTGGGGGACGTCCCACAGGCGCACGACATTGTCCCAACCTCCCGACACGGCGAGTTGGGCCGAAGCGGATAGAGCCACACCCGTCACCAAGCCCTGGTGTGCGGCATAGGCGCGAATGCAGCGCTTGGATTCCAAATCCCACACGCGCACCGAGCCGTCCCAACTCCCGGTGACCGCCGTTTTCGCTTCTGCATCCACACAAACAGTGGTCACGATTCCCTCGTGGCCGCCGAGTTCGGCTAAGCAGCGGCCAGCACGTGCGTCCCAAAGACGCACCGTGCGGTCCCAACTACCGGAGACCACGCGCTTCCCATCCGCGGACACGGCGACGCAGGACACATTGTGGGTGTGGCCACGCAAGACACGAATGCACCGCCCCGTTGTTGTGTCCCACACGCGCACGGTTTGATCGTCGCTACCGGTCGCCA
Organism: Myxococcales bacterium; assembly: GCA_037445065.1. GTDB lineage: Bacteria > Desulfobacterota > Binatia > HRBIN30 > HRBIN30 > JBBILD01. The sequence continues at coordinate 168,313 of JBBILD010000007.1, read as the reverse complement.
GGTAGCGCCCGTCAGGGGTGAGGGCGACCGCTTTGACGGCACTGCTATGCTCCTCGAAGGTGCACAACACTCGCCCCCGTTCCAGGTCCCACAGCGCGACCGTGGTGCCGTCAATGCCTAGGAAGTTGTCCGAGCCGGCTGCACTGCTCACGGCCCGCCGTCCATCGGCCGAAATTGCCACAGCAAAAACCTGTCCGGCAAGCCGCAGCGTGCACTCGCAGCGACCGCGCTGCACATCCCACAGGCGCAAGGTAAAATCCTCGCTCCCCGTAAGCACCTTGCTCGCATCGGGCGTCAGCGCCAGGCAGGAAACGCGTTTTTCGTGTCCCTCCAGTATGCGCACCGGATTGCCGGAGAGAGCATCCCACACCACCACCGTGTGGTCGTCGCTTCCCGACACGATCCATCGCCCGTCGGCGCCTACCCCGACTGCCGAGACAAACTGCGAGTGCCCCTTGAGTTCGCGACCTTGGTAACGGTGCGAACGGGAGCGGCGCGCAAGGCGCAGCAAGTCCTCGAATTGCGCTTCGCCGCTCAGCTCTGCTGCAATGCGCTCGAGAAAGGGCTTCGCGCCGAAGCCATCGCCAGCCTCGATGCGGGCAAGGGCGGCGAGATAGTCAGCGCGCCAAGGGCAGCCGGGGTTGGGACGCGCCCGCTCGAGTGCGCGCAAGACTTCCTGGTCCGAACCTAGACCCCGACGCCAGCGCGAGAGGGCAAGGTTAAAACCAGCTTCCAAATGCTGCGGATCGTGTGCCAAAGCGGTCTGCCAGGCGGCCTCCGCGTCATCGGCGCTGCCGCGGGCAAGAGCCACCATTCCCTGATTGTTCCAGCCACCCGCATCGGCACGCCGTACATCCACCCTGGCGTAGGAGCTCGGCGTTCCGAACCGCTCGCGGTAAGCGGCGTGCAGCGCCTCGCTCACCTCGCGTACCGCACTCGGGCGCCGCATCGGTTCCCAATCCACACAGGCGCGGAGCAGCGCGCACAGCGCCTCGGGGAGGGGTTCGCCTCGGCGCCGCGCAGGATCGACAGGCTCGCGCCGCGGCCCGCGCGTGACCTCGTACGGGCGTACTCCGCACAGCAGCTCGTACAGGCAAACCCCGAGGGCAAACAGGTCGGCAGCAAGCTCAGGGCTGCCTTCGTCCACCCAACGTTCCGGTGCCACGTAAGCCTCCTCCACCACCGCTTCGCGCGGGAAATGGAGACCAAAGTATGCGAGCCGCAGGATCCCGTTGTCGTCTACCCAAACACTTTCCGGGGTGAGGCCACCGTGGAACAAGCCGCGCTCGTGCGCCTGGGAGAGCCCTTGGCACAACTGGATCGCGAGTTCCAACGCAACCCGCAACGGCTGCGTCCGACCAGCCGCAACCCAGGCACGCAGCGTCTTCCCTTCCACCGGCTCGAGGATAAGGCAGGGAACCTGATCCAGAACCCGTTCTTCGAAACAGTACTGCAAATGTGGGTGGAGGCCGCATGCCGACCACCGGCTCGCCAAGCTCGCCCACCAGGCTTCTCCCGGAACTGCCTCCAGCCATTCCGCCTGCGGCACCACCAGTAGCACCTCGCATCCCCACAGCAGATGCTGGGCTCGGAACAGCTTCGCAGCACCGCGAACGCCTACCGCTCCGGACACCGAGAATGTGTCTGCCAGGATCTCTCCGGGTTCGTACTCGAACCGCCGCTCATTGGGCTGGAGTGGCCGTGGATGGACCTCAGGGCGGGGCTGCATGGCTACCGCAGCACTGGCGCTACCCAAGGGGTTGGAAGCAACAGTCACACCCTCCCCCGTGGGTGACGGCGAGACGGCCTCAGCCGGCTGAGAGCGCGGAGCAAACAAATCGCGTACATCCGTACGCAGTAGCCGCGCCATCTGCTCCGCACCGCGGCGCGTGGCCTCGGAGACCGGCATTTGCAACACTTCGCGCCACTTCATGCGCGTCCTCGCACGCCCTTTCCCTGGGGAAGGGAGACTTCCACACGCGTCCCCTTCCCAGCTTGCGATTGCACCCGAACCGCACCCCCCAAAGCCCGGACTTCCGCCAACACCGCATCCATTCCCACGCCGCGACCAGCCACTTCATTGGCTTCCGCGCGAGTAGAAAATCCCGGACGGAAGACGAATTCGAGCAGTTCTTCCTGGCTGGGGTCGGCCTCAGGAGAAAGCAAGCCCAACGAGGCAGCACGGCTGCGGATGGCGGCAAAGTCGAAGCCAGCCCCGTCATCCTCCACCGCCACTACCAACGAGCCGGCCTGCGATCCGGCGGTCACCCGCACTCGCCCTTGTGTGGGTTTGCCCTGTCGCACCCGAACAGCAGGCAGTTCGATGCCGTGCGCGATGGCATTGCGCACGAGGTGGGTGAGGACCGCACCCAGGCGATCCACCTGCGCGCGCTCGATGCGCACCGACTCACCAGCTAGCTCGAGCTTGGCCTCCTTACCTTCCTGGCGGCACGCGTCGCGAGCAACGCGGGGCAGGCGCCGGAAAACCTCGTCGAGCGGCACCGTGCTGAGTTCCAAAACCTCGCGCTCGAGTTCTGCAGCGCGCGCCGAGGCCAGTTGCGCCTTCCGCTCGAGCGCCGCAATCAAGGCCACGACTTCGGGGTCCAGGTTGCCAACTGTGCCCTTGCTTTGCAGCAACTGCACCACGTTGCGGATCTCCCCCGGTTCGGAAGCGGGGGACAGGGCCGCCGCTTCGGACCCGCTCGCCGCTGCGACACCTCGGTCCCGCTTGGGTGACGCGCCCTGCAGCAATTGGGCTAGCGCTTGCTCCACGTCCTCGATTGGCTCGCTGGCGGGCATCTGCCCGCAAGCAGCCTGCACGAGCGCACGCACCGAGTCGCCAAGGACCAAAAAGAAGTCCACGAGCGCCCCGGCCTCGATTTCGATTTCGCCGTCGCGCACCGCCTGCAGGAGCGACTCCCCTTGATGGAGTTGCTCCGCGGCCCGCTCCAAGCCCACGGCCGCCGCAGCACCCTTGAGCGAGTGATAATGCCGAAACAAAGCGTGCACGGTGTCGGTGTTTGCCGGGTCTTTTTCGAACGCCAACAGCAGCTCCTCGCAACTTTGCAGGCGCTCCTCCACCTCCTTTGCCAACGCTTCCAACAACTCTCGCTCGAGGTCCGAGGCACTTTGCTCGCCTTCCTGGGCAGCCGGAATTGAGGGTTCCACGCCCTGCCTGGCCTGAGCGAGACGTGCCGCAAAAGCGTCTTCCCCGCTATAGAGCCAGTCGCGCAGGCTTGGCCCGAGGCTCGCTTGCCAAGCGGTGAGCTGCTGGTGCCACCAAGGAGTCGGCCCACCTTCGGCCACGCACTCGAGGAGCCATAAGACCTCTTCTCCCGTGCGCGCCGCCACTTCTGGCTCCACCAGCGACGCCGCGGCGAGAACCCCTACCCGCCGCAGGTAGTTCGCCAATGTCTCGCTCTCGCACGCTCCGAACGAGGGGGCGCCAGAGAAGGTAGCCAGTTGTTCCCAGGCAGCGAGCCGCAAGGCATTGCGCATATCGGCGAGTGCGAGGAATCGGGCTTGCTGGTGTTCCCAACTGAACTGAGCCTCGACCATGCAGGGACCCCGCGTCGCCAAGCCAACTAAAGTTGCGTCCGAAGGCAATTTCGACGCCACTGCGCTTCTGTTTTGCCCATGCGACGCTCGCATCCCTTCCGCCCGGCTTCAGGGCGACGTCAGCGCGACGCTCTGCTTGCTTCCGCAACGCTCGCAATGCTGTCTTGCTCGCGAGCGCGAAGGACAGCGCCGCTCGGCTCTTGGGCCGAGGCCACCAGAGGTCTCTTGATTCCCGTGCTGCGCGCAGGGCAAACCACACCGCGCGGGAACTCCACAACGTTCAATCTGTCGCATTGATTTCCGAACGCCTGCGCGGTCGCCCGTGTCTCTCCCTTCTCTCCCCGCTCGGCGCCGCCCGCGTCTCCCAACGAGAGCAGCGCTGCTCTCGCGACGAGAACACCGTGCGAGGCCGTGCGCACCGTCTCCACCTCCGGCACAAGAGGCGCCCCCTGGCGCGTGCCTTGCGAAGTGCCGCCGCAAACTCCCATGCAGGAGGTGGGCAATGAACTTCAAGGGGAAAGCGCTCGACAAAGCGAAACCAGTCCGCCGCTTGGCCGGCCCTTCCGGGACTCTTCTGGCAGCGGTCAGTCTGCTCGCCGGGGCGCTCGCGCCGCCCGCGTTCGCAGCGGTGCCCCTGCGCGAGCCACCCACGATGAGTCGGGAAGAAGTGCAGTCCGGCCTGCGCGCTCGGCAGCGGGCCATGGAGGTGCGGCAGGAACTCCGGCGACTCAGGCAGCAGCATGGGCGAGGACTCGGAATCCCGCCCGGGCGGAATCCGATTCCACGGCTGCCGCGCGATCCCCGTGTCGCTCCGCCACCAGCGGCACTCCCGTAAGGCTGGTCACGCGCACCACGCTGTAGGCCGTAAGCGAGTTCCCGAGCGGGCTCCGCGGCCCAGCGCCACTCATCGCCAAGCAAACCACTTCTTAGGGGGTCAACAATGAATGTTCGACGTTGGCACAAGGTGTTAGTTTTCGCTGCAGCGCTCCTGGTTGCACGTTCTTTTCCGCTTCACGCGGAACCCTCGGGAGCACAAGGCGCGAACACAGGCGATGGCTCGACGCCGTTCACCGGTTTAGCGCGAGCACCGGAAGCAAATCTGTTTATCGGATCCGCCACCACCGAGATCCCTATTCAGGTTCCTCCCGGGCGTGCTGGGATCGCACCCAAGCTTTCGCTGAAATACTCGAGCCAGAGCGGACCGAGCCCATACGGGTATGGCTGGGACCTACCGCTCGGCCATGTTCAGCGCAGCACCAAGGAGGGCGCGATCTTGTGCGGCCGCGAGCCAGCAAACTTTCTGATCGTGCTGCCAGAGGGCCAAGTCGAGTGCGTGTTGGAAGGCAACCGCTGCTGGCCCACCGTGGAGGACTCGTTCTTGCGGATCGAATACCAAGCGGCGGACGACACCTGGACGATCTTCGACCGCAGTGGGCGCCGCTACACCTTCGGCAGCGCCTTTGCGGCGCGCGAGCCGGCCATGCCACTTGCCGGCTGCAGCACCTTTCGCTGGTATCTGACCCGCGTCGAAGACGCGAATGGCAACTACCTCATCGTTCTGTACGACACCAACGCGCGCCGCGATACGTCGTATCCCCTTGCCATTCAGTACACGGGTAACCGCAACCAAGAAATCCCGATCCCCTTCGAAGTGCGCTTTGTTTGGAGCACGAGCCGGTTTTCCTGCCCGGACGGCAAGCGCTCCGGGCGGCCGTGCGAAGACCGCATCATCGAGGCCACAGGAGGCTACCCGCGCGAACTCGAGCGCTTGCTCGACCGCATCGAGATTTTGCACTTCGGCTATCGGGTACGTCAGTACGGGTTCGAGTACGAATTCGACCTCGGTGGGGGCGAGCGGCTGGGGCGGGTTTCTTTCCTGAGTGCGGTGACTCTCTACGACGGCAACGGCCGGGCGCTTTCTCGCCTCGACCGGCAGCCAGCCAGCACGACGTTCTTGTACCGAGACCTCCAAGGCCACCTAGGCTTTGCGGGAAGCCAACTCGCCCAGCGGCCGACCTTTGCGAATCCGCTCGGAATCGAACCGTACCAAGACGCGTTGCGACTCGAACTACGCGTACAGGCCGACCGCGCGACCTACCGCGAAGTTACCGATATGAACGGGGACGGCTTTCCGGATCTGGTGGACATCAACGAGTCGTGCATGACCTGGGCCATTGACGGAACCTTATTAGCCGCGCGTTGGGACGTGCACTCAGGCAGCCTACGAGGGTTCGACCCGGTGTCCACCGCGTGGGATCTCTTCGAGGTCGCCTCGGTTCTCGGGCGGAGCGGCAATTGTCCCGCTTTCCGCTTGAGCCGTACGCACGCCGAGGCGACGTGGTCCGAGAGCGAAACCGTGGATCTCACCGGTGACGGCGTGCCGGACTACGTAAGCAACCAACCGTGGACGCAGGGCAATCCATACTGGCTGGTGTTCCCCGGGATCCGCCCGAGTACAGCGCAAGAGTCGTGGCGGTTCGGAACCCCGCAACTGTGGTGGGCGCCGCGGCGAGAGCTGCGCCGATCGGAGGGGGATGTCCATTTCCTCGGTCACGATGGTTCCGCCGACGTCGCGGACCTGATCGACATGAACGGCGATGGCCGCCCAGACTACGTGCTCGCCCCCGTGGGTGGCGACCAGATCCAAATTTGGTTCAACACCGGTAGCGGGTTCTCCCCGAATCCAAGCCCGTTTCGCACACCCTGGCGCTTCCTCCGCTTCACCAATACGCGCGGGCTGCTGGTGGCCACCATGGCGGACATGAACGGGGACGGGCTCGCCGACCAGGTCATCACTTGGGACCGCTCGGGTGGCAAGCCCTATGCCGGCGTCTGGCGTGTCATGATCAACACGGGAAACCAGGCAGTGGGGCCTCTTGATTGGTACCTCCCTCCCTCTTCGTGCGGCTGGAACGGGGTGCGCCAGGCCTTGAACGACGGTCGCGGGGACGTGGTGCGCGATCTGTTCGACATCAACGGCGATGGCCTCGCCGACGTGATCGAAGCGTGCCAGAACGGCCAGCGCTCACAATTCTGGCAGGTTTGGCTCAACCGTGGCGCTGGGTTTGCCACCCAGCCGGTCGCGTGGCCAGCTCCGCGCGACGCAATCCGCAAAGTCACCGACCAGGATTTCGGCACCGCTGGCGTCACCCGCTATCACAGCGACGTCTTCGACCTCGACGCGGACGGCACGGTGGATTCCGTGCAATTCTTCTCCGAGCGGGCCGAGTTCACTCGCAGCGCCGCAGGCGCCTGGTGCGCCAGCACGGATGGCGTCACCTGTGCCGAGCAAGGGCCCCTCGCCGCGCGCACGGACATGGTGCGTACCGACCTCATGGTGCAAATGGAGAACGGAATCGGGGGAACGACCTACCTCGACTACGAGCCGGCCAGTGTCTGGGACAACACCGACGCGGCTGGCGTGTGGCGCTTGCCGTGGAGCCACTGGACCTTGAGCGCGATTACCACCACAGATGGATGGTGCACGGGGGAGGCGAGCCAGGCCTGCTCTGCCCCCTACGGTGACCACGAATCCACACTCTCGTTTGCGTATGCGTACGGCTTGTACGAACCGAGCGCGCGCGAGTTCCGCGGCTTTCGCACGGTGGCTCGGATCGAGCCAGGAGGCGTTCGACAACTGTGGTTCTTTCACCAGGACGCAATCCGGATCGGCCGCAAGCAAGCTGTATCGCTCGTAGACAGTCAAGAGCGGCTGCTCCGCTTCGAAACAGAAACGTGGGAGTGCGTTCCGGTGAGCGCGGAGCCTTGCCGCTCCGATCCGAGCGCCTGCGCCCCGACTGCCTGCCCGCACTTGCGCGCGCCCGAAGAGCGTTTTTGGACGCGACGCAGCGAAGCCCTCCGTTACGACACCGAGAATTTTATGATCCGCAAGGTGGTCGGTACGCGCAACTTGGGGTGGGACGCGTACGGCAACGTCACCCGCACATTGCGCTTTGCGACCGGCACTCCTTCGGTGGAAACATTCACGCTGTACGCGAGTTGGAACGAACCCGACCGCTACCTGGTGGATCGAGCCGTGGAAAACTGGACCTTCGATCACGGCACCAATCGCATCCTGGAGCGGGTCTGGCACGACTACGATCAGCGCGGCAACCCGGTGACCACTTACCGCTGGGTAGACCAGCTATTGCCAGCCCTAGCTGCCCGTTTCGTGCCGTGCCCAGGTGGCGGCAACTGCACGTGCACCCGCATGGAATACGACGTCTTTGGGAATCTCACGCGTTCCGAAGACACAGAGGGAAGGCGCACGGAGTATCAGTACGACACACGTCTCCAGACCTACGTGGTGCGAGCGATCAACCCGCTTGGGCAGCAAACAGACCAACACTTCCACCCGGTCTGCGGCACAAAGATCGAGGAAAGCATTCCCTACCTCTCCGCCGAATGGTTTCAACAAACCGTGCCCTCGAACCGGTGGCAGTATGACGAATTCTGCCGCCTGCGCGCGCAATTTCGGACCATGGACCCACCAGAGCGACCCTACCTGCGGATCCGCCATGCCATTGGTGGAAGCGGCCAGCCAAGCGTCATCGCCATCGAGCAACTCGTATCGGGCTCGCGGCGCGCTACGCGCTACCAGCTCTTCGACGCCCTCGGCCGCCTCATCCAAACCCAACGTGACTCCTACGTGGATCGCCGGCGGGCAACGATTATCGAAGCAACCCGCTTTTACGACGCCCGTGGCCGGCTCACCGTCGAGTTCGCCCCCTTTACGGTGCGCTGGACGCGCGGGCGCTACGTCACCCCTCCGCTTGCGTACGGCGCTACGTTGGTTTCCTACGATTTACTCGATCGCCCCACCGAACGCATCGCTCCCGACGGCGCCGTGACCCGCTTCGAGTACCCGGCAGCGTGGTCCGTCGAAACCATCGACCCCTGCACGAATGCCGGTACTTGTGAAGGGGCACGCACACTGGAGAAGCGAGACGGTTTCGGTCGTGTCGTAGAGAAGACGACGCGCAGCGGGGACCGCTTCCTGCAGGCCACCGCGAGCCGCTTCGACGCGTTCGGTCGTGTGTTGGAAACCCTCCAAGGGACCGCCCCAGGCGTGTGGGACGCCGCCACCGCTAGCCGTTTCACGTACGACTCCCGCGGGCTCTTGGTCCAGCGCGAAGATCCGAACTCCGGAGTGTGGCAATACGGGTACGATGCCAACGGCAATTTGGTCTACGTGAACGATCCGGCCAGTGGCCGCCACATCAGCCTCTGTTACGACGCTCTGGGGCGACTCATCGCCAAGTATTACTCGAGCGGCGATTCGTACGTGCACCGCTGCGACGACCCGCGGCCGGACGTGCGATACCAGTACGACCGCCACGTCTGGGTGTCCTCCGATTTCCCGAATCTGGATCCGCGCGGCGCCGTCTCGCGGCTTACCGCCGTGTACGAAGCCACCGGAACGAACCTCACTTTTTACGACGTGCACGGGCGCCCGGTCGCCAACCAGGTGACCCTCAGCCTGCCCGGGGAGCCTGACACAAGGGGCACACTCCTCTGGGCGTACGACGCAGCCGGCAACATTGCCTCCGTAACCTACCCCGACGGCGAGCGGGTCCGCTACCGCTACGACCCGGCTGGCCAAGTGTATGCGGTCATCGGACAGCGGGTGTACGCCCGCCGCATCGGTTACGACATGTTCGCACGGCCGCGCGAATTGCTCCTCGGCAACGGTGTGCGTGACGTGCGCGAGTACGCGGACGTCTCCAACAACTTCCGCTTGTCCTCGAGCCGGAGTGAGCGCGCGGGACAAATCCTGCAGAAACTCAACTACTCGAGCTACAACGCCAACGGCTTCCTAGCCACGCTCAGCGAGCCGAACGCGCCGGCGGTACCCGACCTCGATCGCAGCGCGGCGTTCACCTACGACGGGCTTGGCCGCTTGCGCGCCGTGCACCTACCAGGAGCGAACGCGGATCTGGAGTACGCCTACGATCCGCTCGGGAACCTGGTTCAAAAAGAGGGAAGCACCCTCTTCTACACGCGGCAGCGCCCGCACCAAGTCGTAGCTGTGGACGGGCTGGAACACCTGGTGCAATACGACGCGAACGGGAACCGAATCCGCAACGCAAACCGTACTTACGAGTACGACGCCGAAAATCGACTGGTTCGCGTGGACGGCGGTGCGGTCGAATTTGCCTATGACCAAGCCGGCAATCGCATCGGCATGCGTAATGGTGGTGGTCCGTGGACTCGGAATTACTTCGGCCTGGCCGAGGCGGAAAACGGCTACCTGACCAAATATTACTTTGCCGGCAAGATCCTGCTCGCCTCGCAAAAAGCCACCAACCCGGCCTTTGCCAGTGCGCCCGGGCGCGCCGCAATCCGCCTGCTCGCCTCCCGCACGGCCGAGGGCATTCCCTTTCTGCAAGTCGTCGTCCGCCCCGATGCCGCACCCGTGTTCGCTTTGCTCGGCCTCACGCTCATCGCATGCCTGTGGATCGCTCCCAGCCGCACCCGCCTTTCCTTCCTGGGCAAGGTCGGGCGCGGGCGCATCGCGCTGGTCGCAATGGTCTTCTTTTTTGCGACCTTCCCGTGGCCCTTGCTGGTTCGGCCAACTGCCGCGCAGGGGCTACCTAGCGAGTTCGCCTACTACCACCTGAACCACGTCGGTTCGACAGAAATGATTACCAGCGACAGTGGCGCTGTGATGGCCCACATCCGCTTCGCCCCCTTTGGCGGGCTCATCGGATACTTTAGCGCCGATGGCCGGCGACTCTCCGGCCTCGCCTGCGGCGACGTACGAGCGTGCCGCGACTTTACCGGGTACCAGCGCGAGCCATTGAGCGGCTTACTCTACGCCGGCGCGCGCTTTTACGACTCGGACATCGCCATGTTCCAAAGCCACGATCCAGCGCGCCAGTTCTTCAACCCGTACTCCTACGCGGCGTGGAATCCGACCAATTTGACGGACGCCAATGGCGAGTTCATAGAAATCCTCATAGCGGTACTGGTCGCCGCGGTTCTCTCGGCTGCGATCAGTGCCATGGCCGCTGCGGCTCAAGGGTTGCCGTTGAGCCAAATCGGAAAGGCTGCCATTAGCGGCGCGATCGCGGGAGCTGTCGGCGTAGGCCTAGGAGTAGTGGCGGCGACGGCCAACATGGTGATCTCTTCGCTTGCTGGTTCCGCCGCACAGGGCATCAGCGTTGCACAAGCGGTGAACACTCTGCGTGTAGTGGCTGTGCGCTCGGCTTTCAGTACAGTCGCCTCGCACGCCACCCAAGAGATCGGCAATGGAGCCGGTCTGCCCGGTGACCTGGTCAAACTGGGCGCCGCGGCTGCCGGGATTTTCTCATCCGCCTACTTCGACCAGAAGATCCTGAACCCAGGCGGCTTCGAACCCGCACGGGAAGGCATCATCCCGGCCAGCGACACCGCGACGCACGCCGACATCACCCGCGAGGCGGCCTTGGATGCGGGCTACAACGGTTTCGAGGCAGAAATCCTGGTCCGCAACAATCTCGCCCAGGATGCTTTCGGTGAACCGTGGTACCGCCAATGGTGGGCCGCACTCAACAACCAGGGGCACTTTAGTGGGGCGGCCGCGGAGAATTACCGAGCTGCGCTCGATGGCATCGTGACAGGTGACAACAAACTGCAGGCTCTCGGAGCTGCTTCGCACTTCTTGCAAGACCAGCACGCGCTCGGCCACATGTTTCCCGGAACGCACCTCTTCCGAGGTCCCCTAGGAGCCCCCTTCCGTTTCGTCATTCACCAAGCCGTCGGAGGCGAGGTGACCTTCGTGGGGGCCTCCCGGCAAGCAACAACCCAGTTGTTCCGGACCTACCGCAACCTGCATTTCACTTGACCGACCTCTCTACCAGCCGCGCTAACGCCCCGAGCTAGCAGCCCGGGGCTTCTCCCCGCCGTGGGAGAGCCCCGGGCAAGCATTCTCTAGAACCCCTCCGTGCCGTTCGGAGAAGCCCGTCAAGGAAGTGCGAACGGATCCACGATCTCCGGCGCTCCCGGCAGCAGCGCAGAGCGCAAGAAAATCGAGCGCTGCCGCCGCGACTCGGGTGCCGCTTGTGCACAATAGTGGCCTTCGGAGCCCACTGTCGGGGCAAGCACCGCGCAACCAGGTGTGGGCGGCAGCCCAGGGACCCCTGCCGGTACGTACTGGAAAAACGCGGCCGTAGTCGCCTCGTCTACGTTACCGCGAATGGGTGGGTCCGCAGCGGCGAGAAACGGAACAGGACGCGCAATCGGTCGCAAGTGCGGTAACGGTCCCATCAGCCAAGCCAGCGCGTCGGTTGCGTGGTTCGGTACGAGGGAATCCTCCAGACCCTCGATGAGAAGAATACTCGCCTTAGGGGTGATCCCGTTGATGGCGAGCGGCTCGCGGTACAGGAAGCGGGCGTGGTTGTGCTGGTCCTGGCGGTCGAAATTGTGCTGGAAGAGCGACAGGCCCATCCAAATGTCGGCGGCAGTCATGTTTGGAAACACTTGTCCCAGCAAGCGAACGAAGTCGTCGGGGCGCTGGTGAATCAAGGTCTCCATCAACCGCGCTCCGCCGACCACCAGTGCCGCCGCCTTGATCTCGGGCGCGTATGGCAGCAGGCCGGGCGCATAATTGGCACCTTGGCTGATCCCGACATACGTGAGTGGCGCCCCGGTATCCAATTCGGGCACTCCGTCGGGCTCTCCTACGGGCAGGACGTCGAGGGAGCCCATGCTCTGCAACAGCCGCACGAAGGCGATTTGCTCGCCATTCAGCTCGGTCCAGTAGTCCGGGATGCGGCGATCCTGCACCAAGGCGAAAAATACCGCAGTCACTTGGCGCGCAATCGCTTCTTCCGAGTTGGAAATGCCGGCGCTGACTTCGCGGTTCAAGTTGTCGGTAAACCCGGCCACCGCGAACCCAGCTTCCGCCAGATACTCCCGCGCCTCACCCGGAACCTCGCGTTCCGCACTTCCTGGGTTGCCATGCTGGTACATCGTGACTGGGACGGGGGAGAACAAACTGGTTCGCGGCAGCGCCAGCACGAACGGCACGCGATTGGTCTTTGTGACCCGCGGCGTGCCGTTGCTGTCGCGGCTCAAGTACAAGCCGTCCCGCCAATCGGGGGCGTTCCATACTCCTCGCACCACCGCTGCCACCGGGCTCAAAGGATTGGTTTCTGCCTGAACACTCTGGACCTCGAAGGATGGAGGCGGCGCCGCCAGCACCTGCTCCTTGATGGCGAGCAGGTCGCGCGGCAAATCGTCCACGCTGCGCACCGAAATGCGCACAGCGAGAATCGCATCGTCGCGTACCTCCGGCTCGAAGTCCCCCACCGCCGACAGCACCTCGCTACTCAACGCCCGAACTTTTTGCACCGCTGCACTTTCCCCGCTGACCGGAGCGCTCAGCGCACGCCGGAAAAACGGGGAGGGGCCAAACCGCTCGCCCCCCAGCGTGCGCAAACGCGTCGAGACGACTAGTCCGTAACGGCCGCGCGGAGTGAGCGAGATGGATGGAAAAATCAACAAGCTATGGGTGCGCACTCCGAGCACGCTCGTATCGTCGCGCACCAGCACGCGCACGGGCACTCGCGAGCCAAAGTTCGTGCTCCCCGGTGTGAGGTCGAACAGACCCACGCTCGCCCCCCGCTCGAGCGACTCCGCCGGTGTGAGGGGCAAGCTGCGCGGATCAGGGGCTTCGCTCAGCTCCAGCACGAAGTGAGCGATCGGGCTGAAGCCGTCCAAGCGGTTGGTCTCCCGCAAGAGGAGGCGCAAGATGCCGCTTACATCCGACGGTGCCGGCGGCGCTGCCACATTCAGTCGTACGCCGGTGCGCTGCGCTGCGTCCTCGACCAGCCAAAAGTCATCCGGGAAGGGGTTCGTGCGGCGCGGGTCGTCTCGGTCGTAGTACACAATCGGTTGCGGGCATCCCTCGAGCGCAACGCGCACCGCGCGCACGATCTCGTCCACGGTCACCTGCTCGTCGCCATTGCCGTCCACCGCCAGGCACCTGCTTCCGGACTGCTCGCCCAGGGCAATCGCCACAGCCGTGACCAGCTCCTCGACTGTCACCGCACCATCCCCGTCGCAGTCCCCTGCGCAACGCAAGGCGTGGCTCGGTACCGCCCAGAGCAAGGCCACCGAGGCTAGCGCAACGACCCAAGCCCCGCTCCTCATCACACGCGCTGCTTACCAGAATTCCAAGGTGTTCTGAACATCGAAAGAGAAGAAATACAGTACACCGCTTCACAAGTTTTCCTGGTTGTGGAAGCTCAAGGCATGAGTCACACACCGGAGGATACTCGGGTCGTGGGCAAGGGAACAAAAGGCGCGCCCTGCGATGAAGCGATGCCAAACGAAGGGGGTCGGAGATGAGAAACTATTTGCTTCGCTGCTCTATGCTCACTGGACTGCTGGCGTTTGCCGCGCTGATCGCGGGTGCCAGCGCGCGGGCACAATGCCCCGGGGACTGCAACGAGGACGGCTCGGTGACGGTAGACGAAGTCCTGTGCGCCGTGAACGTGTCGCTTCAGGAGCTGCCCCCCAGCACGTGCTGCCCCAGCACCGATCTCAACGGCGACGGAAACATCACGGTTGACGAACTCATTGTGCTCGTGAATCAGGCCCTCACGGGCTGCCCGGCAACCCCGTTGCCGACCACCCCGGAAACAGAGCCGACTCTGACTGCGACGGAAACCCCGACCGCACCGCCACCCACCGCCACTGCGACGCCAACGCTTCCCTCGCCAACCTTGCCACCAATGCCGACGCCGGTTGGATCCGGGGTCAAGGCCGCCGTGGTCGCTGCGAATTTCGACGAAGCCGGCAGTCTTCGCGTGCTGTTCACCCTCACAGACGACCAGGGAGCTCCGCTCACCCCGGTGCTGTCTGCGACCCAGGATCCGTCTCTCGCGCGGGTACGCTTCACGCTCGCGCGGGTCGAAGAATACGATGGTGGCGGCGAGTTTCACCAGCGTTTCACCCGCTACGTGAACGAGATCAACCGCACGCGCCCGGCTTACGACTCCGGCGGCTCGCTTGCCACCATTGACGCTGCTCGCGGGCTTTACCAGTACACCTTCCGCAAGACCTTCGCTCCTGTGAACAGCGGCGCCACTTACAGCGTCGGCATGCAGGTGGACCGCCTCCTCGACGGCGTACAACGGGCCGCAAACCCGGTGTTCGACTTCGTTCCTGACGGCTCTCCACCGGTGATCCGAGCCGGGTCTACCACGTCGCAATGCAACGCGTGCCATGATCCCCTGGTGGCTCACGGTAACCGCCGCGAACTCCGTCTCTGTACCGTTTGCCACACCCAAGAGGCAACTGACGAGCGCGGCCGCAGCGTGGACCTCGGAGTGATGGTGCACAAAATCCACCGGGGAAAGGAACTGCCTTCGATCGTTAACGGTGCTCCTGGTTCGAGCTACGCGATTTACAGCAGTTTCCTGCGTCAAGACATCGTGTTTGCGCGCAAGGAACAAGACGGCCGGATCACCGGCGTGGGCTTTCCGCGAGCCATCGAGAACTGCGCCGTCTGTCATGCCGAAGGTCCCACCGCGGACTACCACCGCACTCGCCCCAGCACGGCAGCCTGTGTTGCCTGCCACGATGACGTCAATCCCTCTTCCAGCGCCAGCGATGCGGGCCCACCGGGTCACAACCATTTCCAGGCGCGCGGCTTCGAAGACGGCGATTGCGGCTTTTGCCACGAACCGGACTCGGGTAGAGAGTTCGACGTGTCGGTTGCCGGGGCCCACGTAGTGCCGGGGCGTTCTCGTCAGTTGAACGGCCTCCGTGTCGAAATCACCGGCCTCGAAAACCACAACGCTGGCGAGTCGCCCATTGTTTCCTTCCGCGTCACCGACCAGGCCGGGACGCCCTTACAAAGCCTCGCCTCTCTCAATCGGCTGGCCTTCACGTTCAGTGGCCCCACCACCGACTACACCGAGATGCTCGTGGCCACTGCCGCAGGCGGCGGCGCGAGTGGGACCGTGGAAGGTCCGGATGCGTCCGGGACGTTCCGCTACTCCGTGCCGTTCTCGATTCCCGCCTCGGCCACCGGCACATGGGCGGTGGTGAGCGAAGCCCGGCGGCAAGTCACCTTGAGCGCGGTGGATCCGATTCAACCCAAGGTGGTCCAGGAAGCAGCCCCGAATACGCTCGTGACGTTTACTGTGGATGGCTCAGCCCCGGTAGCACGGCGAGAGGTCGTGGGCGACGAGCAATGTGCCTCATGCCACGGACAATTCTCCGTGGACTTCAGCGTGCACGGCAACCTGCGCAATACGCTGGAGGCCTGTGTCGTTTGCCACAACCCGAACCAGTCGGACGCCGCACGGCGCCGCCGCGACCCCGCGGCCGTGGCCGCTAGCGAAGAAACCGCCACCATCGACTTCAAGGTGCTCATCCACAAAATCCACACCGGCGAAGAACTCCACCAAAAGCCGTACGTCGTGTATGGCTTCGGCCCGCCGCCACAGAACTTCACTCGCTTCGATTTCTCGGAAGTCTTGTTCCCGGGCGATCGGCGCAACTGCCGCACTTGCCACTTGCCCGGCACCTACACCCTGCCGCCTTTCCCCGGCACCGCGCTCGGGACGCGGCGCGCCCATCTCGATCCCACCACGGGCAACGAGGTGGAAGGCGGGCGCATTGGTCCCATCACCGCAGCCTGCACCTCGTGCCACGACGCCACCGCGTCGCAAGCGCATGCCGATACACAGACCACCACAACCGGTGTGGAGGCTTGCCTGGTTTGCCACGCCGAGGGCCGCTCATTCCCGGTATCGGCTGTTCATGCGCGGCAGTTCTAAGTGGCGCGGGCTGCGCTTGTCACCAGGCTGGCGCGGCCCGCACTTCTCTACCGCCCGCCACCGGATTCGCTCTGTCATTGGCATCGCCGCCCTGCCGCTTGCCCTATGGTCGCTTGTTAGCGGGAGAACAGGCGCGTACGCAGCCCAGTGGGAGGGTAGCGCCGAGCTGCTCGGCCAGGTCCGCGATGTGGACATCGGCACCCGCGCCGAGAGCCCGACCAACCTTTACGGAGCGCTCGCTGCAGATCGAATCCATCATGACACAGGCGGCGAAACGTACTTCCGGGCCGAGCGAGACTGGAGCCGCGCCAACACGGATGCGGACTTCTATCTCGGTCGGGCCGAGTTGGGCCTGCGCGGCCTGCAGTTCTCCTTGGGCCGCCAGGCAATCGAGACGGCAGGTGTCGGGTTTTGGGTGGCAGATGCTGGACGTCTCACCTTCGACCGCGGAGTGGGCTGGGCAGTTTCGGTCTTCGGAGGACAGCCTCGGTACTTCGAACCACAACCACGCCTGGGCTCGCTGTCGCGCGACGAGCAGTTTTTCGGTGCCAGCACGCACTACCGCATTGGACGGAGCGGAATCGTGGGGTTCAGCTTCGTGCAGCTCGAACGCGAAGCGCACCGCATCCGCCAGCTCTCCCAGCTTCGTTTCCGCCACCAGTTTGTGGGCCTGCGCATTCGTCCCGACCTGTATTGGCTAGCCTCCTACGACACCGCCGAGCGCAATGTCGAGCGCCTCAACGCTGGCGCCTCGTTTTTGCTCCATCCGCGTCTGTTCGCCAGGATGGAAGCCGCTTACTACAAGCCCGAGCAGCGTTCTGCACCGGCGCTGCGACTCTCGCAGCTCGAGCGCTACGCAGACCCGATCTTCTCTCTCTTCTCAGCAAGTAGCTTGCGGCAGGTGCGCGGCGGGCTCCAGTACTATCACGGCCGCCATTGGTCCGCGTATGCCGACGCTGGGCTCCAGCAATACGAACCACGCCCCGGCGCGACGGAGACCGGTTACCTGGCGAGCGTCGGGCTCCTCTGGCTGCCCGGGGGAGACGGGCTCGAACGAGTGCGGGCAGAATACAGCCTGATCGATGGCCCCGGCGGGCGGGGGCATCACTGGCGAGTGTATCACGAGAACCGGGTGTACGAGCGGTTCGTGTTTCGCACCAAGTTGGAAGCCGCCACCTTCGACAAGGTGACCAACCGCAGCGACACAGCGACCAGTGGACGTCTCGGCATCGGCTACCTGCTGCGCCCAAACCTGCTCGCCGAATTTCACCTAGAGGCAAATCACAATCCCCGCTTCGATCACGAATTCCGTGTCGGTTTGTATTTGGCCTACCGCTGGCGGTATCTGCCCGAAGAGGGATGGGGTGGAGTGTTTCCGGAAATGGAGCGGTTGCGGGGAGGTTGGGCTGGGTGAAACACGTCGCGAGGATCGGGACGGCCATGGTGCTTTGTACGGTGCTCGCTGCCTGCCGCGAGGTGCTCCCGGCGAACGCCTGGCTCCAGCCTCGCCACTCCCCGCTGCGTAACCCGAGCACGGCGGAAGCGAGGCGCAGCTTCGACCACGCCGGCCACCGCAAGACCTTTGCGGAGCAAGGTGTAGCCTGCGTTGACTGCCACCAGTTCTCCCTGCGCATCGAAAGCGAGGACAGCGACCTCGCGCGATCGCTATCCACCCTTGCCCTGCGCCCAGGCGCCGAAGCCTGCCACACTTGCCACTTGCCCGGGATAGAGCGGGTAGCAAACGCCCCCAGCCGCTGCCTCGTTTGCCATCGGAATCTGTGGCCGTTGCTGCCCGAAGACCACCACGCTGGCTGGGTGCGCGCCCACGCCATGATTGCCCGTACGGACAGTGCCAGCTGCGAAGATTGCCACCGCCAGCAAGAGTGCGTGAATTGCCACGCGCGACGCGACACGATCGACACGCAGGTGCACGAGCGCAGCTTCCGCTTCTTCCATTCCGTGGAAGCGCGCGCGAACCCGGCCGAGTGTGGCTCCTGCCACCGGGCGGACTACTGCATTGCTTGCCACGAGCAGGCTGGAGTGGAGGGAGCGTGGTAGCACGGCGGTTCTGGTACCTTGGTGGCGTTCTGTGCCTCTCTCTTTGGCTGTTCGCCTGCGGGGAGAGCGCCGGTCCGAAAGGTGAGGATTACGGGAACCTGCTCGCCTCTCCTGCAGGGCTGGAACTCGTGCAAGAGGAACATCCGAGCGGGTGGGGGCGCCAGGACTGCTTTTTTTGCCACCCGCAACGCAACCTCCATCTCGTCAATCGCACCGGGATTCCCGACCTCGACCTCACCGAAATCCGGGCGCTGGTGCGCAACCAAGGAGAGGCAAGTTGTGCCGCTTGCCACGGCAGCAACGGAGTGGGGCCGTGATGCATCTGCGTGCCGTGGTTTTGCTGCTTTTGCTCGTTCCGGGACTGTGGGCCGCAGAGATGCGTGCGGAGGACGAGGACAATCCGCACTGGATGCTGCGCGCCGATGGCGAGCCAGACGAGGAAAAGTGCGCCCTCTGCCACAACGAAGACATGGATCTTCTAACCTCGAAAGAAGAGACCTGCTTGAGCTGCCACGACCGCACGCTGCACAGCGGGTCTGCAGAACACCTGGAGCTCAGTCCAGAACGGGTCGCCGCTCTGTTGCCGCCAAGAGTGGAGCCAGAAGAGGCGCAGCAAAACCTTCCCCTTGCCGAAGACGGCCGCATGTACTGCGGCACTTGCCACCTCTTTCACGATCCCCGCATCGCCGAAGAAATCCTCGCGCCAGTGCGCCCACTGCCGAGTCACTCTGTCGCGTTGGCGATCCGCCGCGCCACCCTTGCGCGCTGCCAGGATTTGACTCGAGAGGGCAGCAGCGCGGAGTTTTCTTTCGCCCCGCAAAACACAGCCTTCCTGCGCCTTCCCCTCGCTGAGGATGAGCTGTGCGTAGCCTGTCACCGCCAGGTACAAAGGAGGGCGCCAAAGTGAGGCGCGCGGTCTTGCTCCTGCTCGCCAGTACGCTGGCGGCATGCGGCGACTCAGGGAGCACCGTGTACCAGGGGAGCCCGCCGGCAGAAGCGAGCGCATTCGGCGAGTGCGCTTTTTGCCACCAAACGCAAGCCCAGCAGGTGTTGCCCTTCGCTGCCGACCTCCGATGCACCACCTGCCATGCGCAACGGCTGCCCGGGTTTGTGGGACGCGGCCATCGAGCCCTGCCCGCTGCCAGCTTGGTCCCCGCCTTCCCCGCAAGCGGTCATGAGCTAGGCGCCCTCAGGGCGATGGGGAGCTGTGCGTACTGCCATGCGGAGAAGGCAAACAGCTTGAACACGGGCGACCTGGGGCTGCGATGCACGGACTGCCATCGCGAGCGCCTCTCTCCTGAGTACGGTCCGCACCACCAAAGCCTGCCGGCCCCGAGCCTGGTTCCCAATCCGCCACCCGACCCGCACGATTTACAGGACCTGTCCTTTTGGGGCAAATGCGCCCTGTGCCACGCGGAGCAAGCCACTTCCCTGGCACAGCCGTTCGGCGGCACTGCGGCGACGGCCTGCACCACCTGCCACCGCGAAGTGCCCGGAATGCCGTACGGGCGCGGGCACGCCAGCCGGCCGGGGGCGCAGCGAGTTCCTGACCCCGCTCTCGAACCACACCGGCCGCAGGCAGAGGCGAGCTGGGGCGACTGCGCATTGTGCCACAACCGAGCGGCGCGCTCGCTCGAGGCCCTCCTCGGTCCGGCAGGCGCGTTGTCCTGTGCCACCTGCCATCCGCTCGGGTCCACATCGGACTTTGGCCCCGCGCACCGCCTCTTGCCGGCAGCCGATTTGGTGCCCGATCGGCAGCCGGACCCTCACGCACCACGTGAAGGAGCTGCCTTTGGTGAATGCGCTCTCTGCCATCGTTCGATTGCGTCCGCAGTCTCCCCAGTACACGCTTCGCTCACTTGCGAGGTCTGCCATGCGGCCACTAGCCCGGGCTACTACGGCCGGGGCCACCGCACCTTCCCGCCCGCGAGCTTGGTGCCCGCTTTTCTCGGCCCCGCGCACGAACTGGGCAAGCAAGGGGTCTTTGGTTCCTGTGCTTTTTGCCACAGCGACAAGGCCGAGGCCATGCGCAACAGCGGTGCGGCCGAACTGGGCTGTCTCTTGTGCCACGAACAGGAACTTGGACCCTTTGGCCCGCAGCATCGCTCCCTGCCCGACGCAGGAGGCGTGCCGAGTTTCGTCGGCGTAAACCACGGTGATGCTCTGCTGCGTCCGTTCGGCGCCTGCGCCTTTTGTCACCGCGCCACCACGGAGCACGCGGTAGAATTTGGCCACGGCAATTTGGAGATCGAATGCGACCTTTGCCACGCGGCTGCAGAGGGTACGCCTTACGGTCCCGGCCACGCCTCGATTACGGGCTGCGCGACCTGTCACGGGAGCGAGCGGCGCACCCATCAGGACCCACGGGCCGGCTCGCCCTCCGAATGCGCGGTGTGCCATGACCCCCACGGGAGCGACAACGCGTTCCTCCTCGCTCGCTTCGTGCGCGCGCCAAACGGCGAACTCGTGCCGCTTCGTTTCGAGAACGTACGCGGCCTTGCGGACGGTAGTTTTGCAAGTGTGAGCGGCCCAGGTTCCGGGTTGTGCGAGGTATGCCACAGCGCCACCCGCTTTTTCCGCAACGACGGCCGCGGTGAGCCGCACTTTGCCTTCCCGTGCTTTACCTGCCACCCTCATCGGCTCGGTTTTTCGGTGCGCCCATGAACCCAAGCCCACGGAAGACACTCTGGAAAAATCCCCTGACCGTCGCTGGCCTCGGGTTAGCGGCCGTGGCGCTCGGTACGATTGCCTTTTTGTTGCTGCTCGAAACCGTCTCCCCACAAGCACCGCCTCCGTACGCAGATCTCGTGGTCTTCCTTTTCCTTCCCCTCGTGATGATCGGTGGCCTGCTACTGGCCGCGACCGGTTGGTGGTGGAGTTGGCGGCGCTGGCGAAAGACGGGACGAGGCTGGGAGTTTGCGTGGCCGGTGCTCGACTTGAATCAGGCTGCCACCCGCCGCCGGACCGCACTCGCTCTCGCAGGTCTACTCGGTTTTCTCTTTGTTTCTGCCTTCGGAAGTTTCCAAGCTTACGAGGCCACCGAATCGAACACCTTCTGCGGCGCGGTCTGCCACAAAGTCATGGGACCCGAGTATGCTGCCTACCAGCACTCGCCACACGCGCGCGTGGCTTGCGTGGACTGCCACGTGGGGGAGGGCTTCGATTGGTACCTGCGCGCCAAACTCAACGGCACCCGCCAGCTCTACGCCTTCCTCACCGATACGTATTCGCGCCCGATTCCGGTGCCGGTCCACAACTTACGGCCCGCCCAAGATACTTGCGAGCTTTGCCATTGGCCGGCCAAGCACTTGGGTTTTAGCTTGCGCCGCTACGTGTATTTCCTTGCCGACGAACGCAACAGCCGCTGGGATCTCGATCTGGCTCTTCATGTCGGCGGTGGGGAGCCAGGTAGCCCAGAGGCGGGCGGCATTCACTGGCACATGCGGCTGGAAAACGTCGTCGAGTACGTTGCCGCCGATGCAGAGCGGACGACGATCCCCTGGGTGCGAGCCACGGACGCACGCACTGGCAAGACGGTCACCTACCGCGCCGCGGGAGCCGGCGAAACACCGCCTGCCGGAAGCCAATGGCGGCGCCTGGACTGTGTAGACTGCCACAACCGCCCGGCACACCGTTTTCTGTCGCCCCGCGACGCCGTCAACGCCGCGCTCGCGGCCGGGCACCTGGACGCAAGCCTGCCCTCGCTCAAACAGATCGGAATTGATCTCCTCACCGGCGATTACCCGTCGCGCGAAGCAGCAATCCCCGCCATCGCCAATGGCCTGCGTGGATTTTACCAGGAGAATCACCCGCAGATCGCTCGCGCCCAGGCGCAAGCCATCGAACAGGCAGCGAGCGAGTTACAACGGATTTTCGAGCGCAACTTTTTCCCCGAAATGCAGATACGCTGGGATGCGTATCCGGATCACTCGAGCCACCTCTTCTGGCCAGGCTGCATGCGCTGCCATGCTGGAAACCACCGAGCTGAGGACGGCCGCATGATTCGCAGCGATTGCAACTTATGCCACGTCGTGCTGGCGCAAGGCCCGCCCGGCGAAAAACGCTTCGCCAGCAGCGAGGAAGGACTCGAGTTCGAGCACCCGGCCAACGTTGGCGATGATTGGCGGGGGCCCTGCTGGGAGTGCCACTCGGGAGCAGCCCCGTAGCCGGCACTGGAGCGGCCCTTTTTCCGCGCCGAAAGAACGGAGGGCGGATGTATAACCCGCCCCGTCACGGGTCCGCTCGCTCCGGGACGCTTCGCAGTCATTCACAACGGACCGCTGAGGAACTCCGACAGGAGCCTCGGGGAGTACGCCGCACCGGGACCCCGAGCGGGGGCTTGTCTGGCCGCTTCACCCTGCCGGTGCATACAGCAGCCAAATGAGATCACGGCAGGACGTGCGCTCTCCAGTTGCCCGGGGGCCGTCGCGCACCCGCGGACATCCCGAGCCATCCACAGCTCCGCCGAGTCGCGCTCGGGCTCTCGCCGCGAACGCCGCAGACCTACCGCAAGCACGAGCGAACGGGCTCCAATAACCGCAGTGCGATTTCGCGATGCCCTAGCGCGGTCGGGTGTTGGTCCGGGAACAAATACTGAGGGCAATGCGACTTTGCTTGAACCAAGCTCCCCTCAACACGGACCGGGCAACGCGGTGCGAACGTGGAAGCGAGATCCACAAGCCCCACGCCCAATTCGCCCGCCAGGCGACGGACGGTCTGATTGGCGAGCCAATACAGCCCACCGTCGGCCGCATACGTCAGCAACAACACGCAGGCTCCGCTGCGGCGCGCCTCCTCGACCATCGCAGCGAGGTTTGCAGCCAATGTCGTCTCCCGCACGGACGCCGGGGCCTCAGCCGCAGCGTCCACTTCGAAGCCCAACTGCAACTCCGTCTCGCCCACACGCGCACGAGATGACCAGCGGGTGAAGAACTCTCCAGGCCGCACCCTTCGCAAATCTTGTGGCACCTGCGCCAGGTGCAACTCGGCCGAACGAAACAGAAAGTACAACAGGCGGTACGTGCGCACATGCTGCCAAAACCAACGCCTCAGCCGTTCAACAGCCGCATCTTCTCCCCGTGCGGGCATGGGGATCGTCCAGAAATCGTTGACCCCGAGCATCAGGGTAACCACCCGCGGGCGAAGCTCCTGCAAGACCCGGCCAAACTGCGATGCCAGCAATGTGGAATTCATTCCCGGATAACCCAAGTTGACCACCGCCAATGGCGGTCGTCCTCCATGGTCTCGCCAAAGTCGGGAGAGAACCGCCGGGTAGGCCTCTTCTTCCCTCAGGTACAAGCCGTACGTGTTCGAATCGCCAACGGTAACCAGCACCGTCTTTCCTTGACCAGCAAGGACGGGCGTGGGGTCTCGCCCCAGTCGCCAAGCAAGGAGGTGCAGGGACGCCTCTAACAGCAAAACACCACTCGTCAGGCCCAACAAAACCAGCAGGAAGCGGCCGGCAATTGTTTGGGCCCTGGCGCGGCCACCCGGTGGAAGGCAGCTCTTTCCGTCCCCCTGTGCTTCGCTCACCCGCATCGCCCACGCTGTGCCTCACCGACGCTGCTTTGAAAGCAAGTTCCCGCGCATGCTTCGCGTCTGCGAAACACGGTCCTCCTATCTTCCAGCGTGCTTTCCGTCCCGAGCGAAAACGAGCGCGACTAGTGCGCACACGCAGGAGCCAGTGCAGCCCGGCTCAGGAAAGCACCTCGCGTTTCTCTGCGACCACGAGAATCTCGGCAGTAACCATCCATGGCGATACCCGGAACAGCCCGCCCACGAGCAGCCTCCACCAACCGGATAGCTCCCAGGAACGCGTGGGGGGCAAGCGCAATTCATAGCCAGCCGCGGTTCGTTCGAAGCGGATGGCGAGCATGTTTTGATCGGCGACCACTGACATGTTCAACGGAGGGTAAAAGTCGTGCGGGCAGCAGGCAATCGGCACCAGACCCGATCGCACGAGCTCGCTTTCCATCTCGCGCCGGGAGAAGCGGTACTCGACGAACTGGTACGCTTCTCCAGAAAGTCGCCGATCGCGACGCCGATACCGGTGATTGAACCAAAGCCGCCGCAGGCCGTTGTTGTACGGCACAGAAACGAGCAGCCGCCCGCCCGGGCGCAGTACGCGCGCGTACTCGCGCAAAAACCGCTGCGGACCTTCTGGGTCGTGTTCTACGACCCCCAGCGACACAATGCCGGCCAGAGAGTTGCTCGCAAAGGGCAGCCGCTCGGCCCGCCCGCGCAGCAAGGGCACCGAGTGCAAGCGCTGGCGTACCGCTCCCAGGACATCAGCAGCGAAGTCCATGCCCAGGACGCGGCAACCAGCCTTCTGCAAGCGGTGCAGCCAGCGTCCCCCACCGCAACCAGCGTCCAAGACCCAGCCATCGCGGGGTGCAAAGCGAACGAGCACAGGCTCGGAGGTCATGCGCTCGGCGAGGGAGAAATAGCCGCCGTCGTGGATGGCCTCGCCCTCGCAACTCAGCAGCTCATGGGCACGGAGGTGCGGGTAAAACGGCACGCGAATCGGGACAGGCATGCAAGCGTCGGGCTTAGCGCCGCAGCTCCCTGCGGCGCGAAGATCGTAGCCAGCGGGTAAGATGCGCAACCAACTCATGCTGCGGAAACACCGAAAGCCACTGCAGTACCCGCTCAGTGTTGCGTTCCGACAGGAGACGAAGCGCGTTGTCGCGGAACTTGGCTTCTACCTCTGCTTGCGACAGGGGCCGTTCGGGGTGGCCCCGGTTGATCGGTTCGGCCTGCTCGTACACCTCGCCCGAACGGAGGACGATGCGGACCCGCCCATCGAAGTACCGTGGGTACCGGCTCTGTGCATCCGGCAGGCAGACTACCCGCTGCGCCAGTTGCAGCACCGCAGGATCCGTAATCGCCTGTGGCGTGAAGTCCTCGATCGCCAAGTGCCCCCGCACCAACATGGCGGCCACTGTGTAGGGCAAGCTGAACTTTGCTTCGTAGTCCGTGCGCGGGGTGAGTTTGGCCTGGCGCGGCTCGCAGATCACGGGGAACACCCGCTCGTGCACAAAGCATTCGATCCGTTCGATCGCCTGCGGGGAAGGCGCGTGCCGTGCGCGCAAGGCGCGGGCCGCATCCACACACGCGTGCGTCATGTGACAAGCCGGGTAGGGCTTGATGCTGATTTCTTGCAGCCGCCACTCTTTGCCGAGGTCGCGCATCACCGCCGCCGCGTCCCAGCCGTGCTCGCCTAGGTGCGTGCGATAGAGACCAAAACGGCCGTCGAGCGCCCCCTTGGGGCCCACGAAGCCTTCTGCCGCCAGCGCCGCAGCCACCACGCCGGCGTGCGCCGCCCAACCCGCGTGCAGGCGTTTCGACCAGGAACCATCTCCTAAGAACTCCAGAGTTCCGGCCGCCTGGCTCGCCGCCAAGCCGAAGGCAAAGCAGGTGCGCTCCCCGTCGAGTTCCAGCAAGCGGCACACTGCCGCAGTCGCGCCAAAGGTGCCGGCAATCGGCGTCGGATGAAAGCCGCGGTCGTGAAAGCCACCCGGAGCCGCCAGTCCCACTCGTACACTGACCTCCATTCCCAATGCGACCGCGTCGAGCAACTGAACGCCGGTGGCGCCGTGGGCCTCTGCCATCGCCAGCGCTGCGCTGACCACCGGAGCGCTCACGTGCACCACCGCTTCCGCGTGGGTGTCATCGTAGTCGAGCCCGTGCGCAAGGATCCCATTGGCCAGAGCCGCCCAGGGCGGCGCCAAAGTTTTCTTGAGTCCAATGCACGTGGCTCGACCGCGACTCCCCACTCGCTCGAGAGCTGCCCAAGTCGCGGCACAAAACTCCGTCCTCACGGCGGCAGCGGCGACACCCAAGGTGTCCAGCACATGCGCGGCCACCTTGCGCAACACGACTGCGGGGAGCTGCGCACGACTGGTCTCGGAAACAAAGCGGGCCAAGGTCTCGGCCAAGGCCGGAGGCTCGCCCGTTCCTACGGCTTCACGAGCAGAAGGAGTTGCCATCGGCCCCTCCCTCATGGCCGCTCCACCATCGTCCCCGCGGCTTCCACCGCGGCGCCGGTTTCTTCATCCACCAGGACCGCACGTACCCCGGTGTAGCGCCCCGCTGGGTAAAACACGAAGCCGCTCACCGGCAGACCTGGCTTGAGTTTTTGTTCTCCGAAATACAGGCCGTGCAATTGCTCGACGATTTCTTCCTCGGTCTTGCTCTTCGATTCGTGAAAGCCACCGATTGCCCCGACCGCGACACCGATTCCGGCCCCGATCGCAGCTCCCTTTCCGGCTCCCTCTGCCCCTCCCTGCGCGGCGCCAATAATGGCCCCAGGGATTGCACCTAGGAGCCCGGTTAGGAAGGCACCCGCGCCGGCGCCCTGCAACCCGGCAACCAGTGCGGTGATGCCACCAGCTTGGCGGGCCGCTTCTTCTACGGAGAGAGGCGCGATGCGGTAGCCGCGCTCGTCCACAGCATAAATCCGCTCTGCAGCCGCGGTGTAGGTTCGGCTAGAGCCATTCGACATCCCCACCCCGAGCGCCACCATGC
Source organism: Myxococcales bacterium (assembly GCA_037445065.1). Classification (GTDB taxonomy): domain Bacteria; phylum Desulfobacterota; class Binatia; order HRBIN30; family HRBIN30; genus JBBILD01. Next base: position 141,398 of record JBBILD010000007.1, on the reverse strand, counting down.
TGCCGAAGTTCTTACCCTCGGAGGCCACCACGCGCACCTCTTGGGCGATCGTCTCTGGCACCACCGCACGCGGCGCCGTCACAGGTTTCTTCGCGCAGCCGGCAAACAGTGCCAGTAGGACCAATGCACAGATGCCACGTTGCTCCTTCGTGTTCATCGCTCGATTCCTCCCGATTTTTTCTCTCGCGCGGGGGTAGATGTTTTCCCCGCCGGCTTCGCTGCGAAAACGCGCTTGTGCGCCTTTTGTTGCGCTGCTCTCGCGTTCCAAAGCGGGCGCTGCGCTGGGGCCGGCAGCTTGGCGGCCTTTCTTGCATAGGTAGGTAGGGCACGAGGCAAGAGCGGAGTCGGCGTTAGCGTTGGCAGGGGCTCAGGCTCGACCAAGCGCAAGAACTTCCGCTCGCCGGCAAACGTCTCGACCGACGTACGCACGACCCCACCGTTCAGCGTCGAGGACACCACCACTCCTTCCTGCTCCAAGACCCCCACATGGTACGGCTGCGAACCGTCAAAGTACAACACGAGATCTCCCGGGCGAGGCTCCTTCACGACATGGAAGCGATCGGAGTGCTCGAATTCCAGGGTGGAGAGCAGCGGGACCTCCCATCCTGCCTCACCAAACAGCCAGTGCACGAAGGTCGAATTCGCCACGAAGTTCACGCCACCCGCGGCCAACGAGCGTTGCACGCCACTGGCGTCGGCGTTGTGCGCAAAGATGTGGGGCGGTGGGGGTGGCCCTGTGATCCGCCACAAGCCATCGGGCATAGGCGCGACGCGAAAGAGGCGGCTTTCCACGTGCGCTTCTTCGCGCAGGCCCGCTGCGGTGACGACGCCTTGCACCGCGTATCGCACCTCGATCGCGAACTGTCCCTCTTCTTCCGCGACGGGCCAGCCCACCGTGTAGCTGGTGATGAGCACCACTCGGTCCCATGCCGGCTCCGACGGCCACGCAACGAGCGGTGCCACTTGCGGCCAGCCCTGGAGCGTTGCTCGCGCGCCCATGGCGTCCAAACGGCAGAACTCGCGCACGGTTGTTTGCGGACCCCGCTGGGCCCTAGCCACTGGGTCAACAACCAACCCGACCAGCAGATAAACCACGAGACAAAGCCGCAACAGAAACCGGCGCTCGTGTCTCAAGACGACTGCTGTTCCTCCGCGGTCCATGGCGCCAAACGTGGGATGAGTAACAGGCCAGGCAGGGCGAGTGCAGCTGTAAAACCAAAGTATCCCGCGTAACCCATGGCTTCGGCAAAGTACCCGCTCGGCGCACCGGCGAACAGGCGCGCCGAGGAGAACAGCGCCGAGAGCAAGGCATATTCGGTGGCCGCTCGTTCCCGCTCGCAGGCACGCATCAAAAAGGCCAGGAAGGCTGCACTGCCCAAGCCGCCACAAAAGCTCTCCGTGACCGATGCCGCGTAAATCCCTGCGCGGCCGACCTCCAAGCCCGCCGCTGCAGCGTACCCCAAGTTGGAGAGCGCTTGCGCGAGACCCAACACCCACAAGGCGCGCAAAATCCCAGCGCGACTCGTGTACCAGCCGCCAGCAAGCGAACCAGCAATGGTGGCCAAGGCACCCATCGTGGTAGAAACGATGGCGATCTCGTCCGTGGACAATCCGCGATCCACCCAAAACGGCTTGATCATGGGGCCCATGCTGGCATCGCCGAGTTTGTAAACGAGGGCAAACGCGAACACAGAAAGCGCACCCGGGCGGCGCAGCCAGCGCCAGAGCGCTGCCGCCCATGCTCGCGTGCTCGCATTGTGAGGAACCGCCACGCGCGGGCTGGCGGCAATGGTAGCCGCTAGCAGGAGAGTCACTGCGGCAATGGCAGCGAAGGTCACTGCCCAGCCGTAGGGACGCACCAACAACATGGCTCCCCCACCCGCGGCAATCAGCGCTACGCGGTAGGCGGCCAAGCGCACACCGTTTGCCATTCCCTCTTCCCCGCGCGCTACAAGTTGGATCGAGTAAGCATCAATAGCGATGTCTTGCGTGGCACTGGCCAGACACAACAAGCCGAGTGCCACCAAGACCACGGGAAGCCCACCACCGTCGGCGTTTTGCGCCAGAACCACCAGTGAGACTGTGACCACGGCCAAACAACCCACAATCCAACGTTGATACCTGGGGAAACGGTCCACCAGCGGCGACCACAAGAGCTTCAAGCTCCAGGGGAGTCCGAGCAGGCTCAGCAGGCCGATCACGGCGAGCGAAGCCTGCTGCTGGCGCAAAAACACCGGCACCACATCGGCGTACACACCCATGGGCAGACCCTCCGCCGCGTACAAGACGGAAAGCCACATCAATTTTTTCCGCCAGCTCATTCCGCCTCCCCGCTCACCTACCACAGGTCGGTGCGGCCCGTCCCCAACAACCTGCTTCACAGCCACCCCGAGGGGATTCGTGTTCTCCACCGTTTGCCTACTGTGCTCCTTCCGTGCGGTAGAGGTCCCGTGCTAGGAGAAGCGGTTGCAGGAGGAACCAGGGGCATGGAAAGCAAACCGTACTACGAACGACTGAGCGCGTTAGATGCTTCCTTCTTGGGGCTCGAAGACAGCAACTGCCACATGCACGTGGGGGCGGTTTGTTTATTCGACGCCGAGCCGCTGCGCAGTCCAGAGGGCGGCGTTGACATCGAAAAAATCCGCGCTGCCATCCATGCTCGCTTGCACTTGGTGCCCCGCTTCCGCCAGCGAATCGCATACATCCCATACGAAAACCACCCCATCTGGGTAGATGACAACCGCTTTCGCTTAGCCTACCACGTGCGCCACACCGCGCTCCCACACCCGGGGGACGAGCGCGTGCTCAAGCGCTTGGTCGGGAGGATCATGTCGCAACCGTTGGACCGCAAGCGCCCGCTGTGGGAGATGTGGGTCGTCGAGGGCTTGCAAGGGAACCGTTTTGCGCTGGTCAGTAAGACCCACCACTGCATGGTGGACGGCATCTCCGGAGCGGACCTCATGTCGGTCATCCTCAGCCCCTTCCCGGAAGACGATCCCGGGGTTCCCGAGCCTTGGACTCCGCGCCCCCAACCCACGCGACGGCAACTGATCCTGGACGAACTCGTACGACGCGCGGAGCAACCACTCGAGTTGGCGAAGGCGGTCTTGGATACGTTGCGCAACCCCGAGCAAAAAGTGCATCAGATCGCCGACGTGGTCGAAGGCATTATCGAAACGCTTGCCCCGGCGCTGAGTCCGGTTTCACGCACGCCGCTGCAAGTAGAGGTCGGCCCCCACCGGCGATTCGACTGGACCGACATGCCGCTCGCCGAGGTGAAAGACGTCAAACGCGTCTTGGGCGGCACCGTCAATGACGTGGTCCTTGCCACCGTCTCCGGGGCACTGCGCCGGTTTTTTGCGCGCCGAGGGCTCGATCCGGACGAGCTGGATATTCGCGCGATGGTACCGGTGAGCGTGCGCGCTCACGACGAGCGGGGCAAGCTTGGCAATCGTGTCACCCAAATCGGCGCTCCTCTGCCGGTGCACATTGCCGATCCAGTGGCTCGCCTGCACGCGGTGACGGAGACGACCAAAGACCTCAAAGAATCGAAACAAGCGTTGGGCGGTGAAGTCCTCACTGCAATCAGCGAGTGGACGGTGCCGAACCTGCTTGTGCAAGCGGTGCGTTTAGCCACCCGTACCCGCCCTTACAATCTGATTGTCACCAACGTACCGGGGCCGCAGCTTCCCTTGTACTTGCTTGGCGCCGAGATGAAGACCGCGTACCCCGTGGTTCCCTTGTTCGAAAATTTAGGCGTGGTGGTGGGGCTCTTCAGCTACAACGGCGGCTTGTTCTGGGGCGTCAACGCCGACTGGGAACACTTCCCCGATCTACACGACTTCATTCTCGACATCGAGCACGCCTTCCGCGAGCTGCAAGAAGCGGCGCGAGCCAAGGAAAAGCGAGTACAGCGCCCGGTACGGAAGAAAGCCAAGGTCACGCCTATCGCTGCGGCACAAGCGCGCTGAGCCCAAACCCTCACCTGCGGGAGGCAACGTGACGCTTGCCGAGCTGATCCGATTGCGCGGCACGGACCCAGCGACGCGTGACCTCCCCTTTCTGCGCTTCGCTTCGTGGCAGTGCAGCTTCGGGGAGTACTACCAAGAATGCGCTCGCTGGGCGGAACTGTTCCGTAGCCTGCGCACGACGGCGGGCATGGCACGTCCCTTCCACGTCGGCATTTTGCTCGACAATACCCCCGACTACGCCTTTGCCCTCGGCGGGGCCTGGCTCGCCGGCGCCGCAGCCGTGGGGATCAATCATACGAAGCGAGGGGAACACCTCGCGCGTGACATTGCGCACACCGATTGCACGCTTCTAGTGGTCGAAACCAAGTACCAGCCCCTGCTGGAAGAGTGCTGGAGAAGTTGCGGCGTCGCAGACTCCTGCTTGTTGGTAACGAGCCGCTGGGATGAAGTGGAACCCACATCCCAGGCACCGCCTGTGCGGCAAGCAGGGCTCGGCCGCGACATCGCTCGCGAACTGCGCCGATTCGAAGGCGAGCCAGCTCCGCGGGTCAGCGTGCACGAGGGGGACCTCGCCATGCTGATTTTCACCAGCGGCACCGTTACTGCCCCGAAAGCCGTCTGTTGCAGCCACCGGCGCCTGGTGGAAACGGCCTTCAACATCGCGACCAACGTTTACGAGCTTCGCGCGGGAGACTGCGGCTACGTAGCCATGCCGCTGTTTCACGCCAACGCCGTGATGTGCGGCTTCCTACCCGCGCTCGCCGCTGGCGTGCCGGTGGCCTTCGCACGCAAGTTCTCCAAGAGCCGCTGGCTCGCCGACATTCGCCGTTACCGCGCGACGTACTTCAATTATACTGGGAAACCCCTTGCCTACATTCTCTCCACCCCACGCCGCCCCGATGACGCGGACAATCCGCTGCGGATTTGTTTTGGCAACGAGGGTTCGGCCAAGGTAGCGAGCGAGTTCGAGGAGAGGTTCGGGTGCAGGGTCATTGACGTATTCGGGGCGAGCGAGGGAGGCCTGGGAGTCACGCGGCAGCCCGGTGACCCGCCTGGGTCCGTCGGCCTCGCTGCCTTCGGCATCGCCGTGGTGGACGAGCACGGGCGGGAGAAACCCCCGGCGCGGTTCGGTTCTGACGGCCGCCTTCTGAATGCGGAAGAGTGCATCGGGGAAATCGTCAACACCCTCGGAACAGGTTGGTTCGAGGGGTACTACAAGAACGAAGCCGCGGTGCAGGAACGGACCCGCTTCGGCTGGTACTGGAGTGGTGATCTCGGGTACAAGGACGAGCGCGGCTACCTTTATTTTGTGGGCCGATCGAATGAATGGCTGCGTGTCGATGGAGAGAATTTCTTGGCCCGCCCCGTGGAAGAGATTCTGCAGAGGCATCCCGACGTCGTGCTTGCGGCGGTGTATGGAGTGCCGGACCCAGACGGGGGCGACCGCGTGATGGCGGCCCTCGTCTTGCGCAGTGAAGCCCGCTTCGAAACACGCGAGTTTGCGTCGTTTTTAGCCGGCCAGCGCGACCTGTCCCCCAAGTGGCTGCCGACGTACGTGCGAATCGCCACCGAACTCCCCCAAACGGCGACGAGCAAGGTGCTGAAAAACCAACTCCGCTGGCAAAAATTCCGGCCCGATCGCTGCCCGGACCCGATTTACTGGCGCCCGGGGCGAGAACTCACCTTCGAACCCTTCTCGCGCGCCAATTACGATGCGCTGTGCGCGCGCTTTACCGCCACGGGGCGCGAAACACTCCTCGACCTCTGAGCGTGCAACACCGTGCGGCCCCCACGCGACGCTTGCCGCGTGCCTCCCGCAATCAAGGGTTGCGCAGCACCCCTACCCCGATTTCGCTCGCGGCGGGATTGCTCGCGTCAATCAACGATGTCTGTCCGCAAAGCTGATCCGCCGGATCCGGCCCCGGACCGCTCGCGGCACCCCAGTAGTTCTGCTGCGCCACCACGCTACCGAAATTGGAGGTCTTGTTGACCCCGCAACTGAAGCCGCTGCCGACGTTGCCGTAGATATTGCAGCGTTGAACGAGCAGATAGCCCGCAACTTGGATTCCATCGCCTTGATTGCCCACCGAGACGCAATTGCTGAGCGATGGCAAGTTGACGTTGTCGCTGGCACCCAAGAACGTAAAGCCGGCCGCACCGTTATTTACCGCGGTGTTCTTGGTCAACGTCACTGCCGCTGCCGTGGCAAGGTTCACGTAAAACCCCGAACTCGCGTTGCCGGAAGCGAGATTGCCCTGCAAAACCTGGCCCGCACCAGCAAGGATCTCGAACCCGTGCCCGTTGTTGCGGCGCGCGATGTTGTCCTGGAACCGCACCGAACTGCACGTGCCCTGGCAGCGAAAGCCGGCACCTGACAACCCCATGGCCACCACGTTCCGCCGCACCAGGTGGTTGGTACCTTGGACGTCTATCCCCACCCCGGTGCTGCGCTGCACCTGGTTTCGATCCACCGTCACTGTGCTCGCAGCACTTTGCAAAACCAAACCCGCCCCGATGAACAAGTTGTCTCGCACAGAGATGTTGGAGCCCAGCAACTGCAGGAATCCCGTCGTCCACCAATTGTTGCGAATCTGGTGCCCGCTGCCGTCAATCAGACCCAAACCGTTCGGGTGACCGTCCACCACGTTGCCCATCAGACTCACTGCACTCTGCCCCGGTGTGATCTCGATGCCCACGCTGCCCGCGCCGCCGCGAACGGTGAAGCCCCTGCCTTTCTTTCCGAAAGCCACGTTGCTTGCCTGGATCGACACCGTCACCGCCGACGGCACACCGCGGATCACGGTGGATCCGGCCCCATCGCGCGAGACAATGGTCAACGCCTCGGCGATGACGATCATCTTACCCGGCACACCGGAGTTTTCCTCCCCTGGATCATTGAGGTCTCCGTCGGCGTTCACGTCTCCGTAAACCCCCGGTCCGATGAGAATCGTGTCTCCCGGGTTGGCGTTGAAGATCGCTTGAGAAATCGTACGGCAGGGTGTAGCGGTCGAGCCGCAACCGCCGCTGTCTGCGCCGTTCGCAGCCACTCGCCATGTAGCCGCGGGTGCGGCGGCGGCGATGGCAAGCGCCACGGCGGCAGTGATCCAAAATACTGGGCGGTTCGGTCGTCTCATGGGCTCCCTCTCACAATTGGTTCCGCCAGACTGCGTAGCTCCGGTGGAGGCGGTACGTTGGCGACTAGAGCTTGGCCACCCGCCTTTGTCAAGCAAGAACCTGTCGCTTGCTGTCACTTCTCGCGAGCGAGCTTGTATCTCCTGCCAGTGCTCGGCCGGCACTACTTTGCTCCGAGTCGGCCGCGACCGCAGTCAGCACGCTAACAATGCGGGAGCCAAACGCCGCCACTGAGGCAACGGCAAGGCACGGGGGTCGGGATCCAGCACCTGCACGCAGACGTGGCTTGCGCCTGCGTCCAGGTGTTCGCGCACGCGCTTGCGGATCGCCTCTTCGTGTCCCCATACCACCAAGGCATCCACCAAGCGGTCGCTGCCGCCGTTGGCGAGATCGTCGTCCGTAAAGCCGAAGCGGTGCAGGTTGCGGGCATAGTTCGGCAGACCGAGGTAAACGGCGAGGAAACGGCGGCCGATTTCGCGCGCTCGCTCCGCCTTGGTTTCGAGCACGGCCGTTTGTTCCACCGCCAGAATCTTGTCTGGCCCCAACCGCTCCCGCGCCCAGGCGGTATGCTCGGTCGGCACGCAGTAGGTGTGGGATCCGTCAGCACGGGTGCGGGCCAGTTCGAGCATCTTGGGATGCAAGGCAGCGAGGACGCGCCGTGGTGGTTCGGCGGGGGCCACGGACATAAACGGCGCCGAGTCCATGGCATTCAGGTAGCGCTCCATGGCAGCGACCGGCTGCTCGTACTGGTGCCCGCGTACGCTCACCATGGGCGCGTGGCTCACCCCCAATCCCAACAAGAAACGCCCGCCGTACGCTTCACACAGCGTCTTTTGGGCGCCCGCGGCAGCCATTGCATCGCGCGCCCAAATCGAAGCGATGCCAGTGGCCACAGAGATGCGCCGGGTGGCGGCGAGCAAGATCGCCGCATTGGCAATGGCCTCTCGGCCCATTGCCTCTGGGATCCAAATGGCCCCGTAGCCCAGCGCTTCAATTTCGGCTGCTGCCTCTTGGGCTTTGCTTGCCGGTTGCATGTCGAGCGCAAAGGTCCAAATCCCGACCCGTCCGAGTTCCATTCTAATTGCCTCCTCGTCCCGATGGCTTTTCGCTCACAATTCCATTGCGAAACGGACCGCTTTCCCATACCGGTAAAGGCAGGTTGAAGAAAGAGAACCCATGAAGCTCTGGCAGCGCCTTACCGATCCGATCCGCCAGCGCGTGATCGCGGCAATGATCCGCGTGCTCTGCAGACCGCGGCGCAGCTACGAGCTGCGCATCCCGAACGACGCCTCCGCTTTACGCGCGAACTTACGGCCCGGGGATGTGATTCTGGTCGAGGGTGACCAGCGCATCAGCCAGGTGATCCGCTATCTCACGCAGAGTTCTTGGTCGCATGCTGCTCTGTACATCGGCGACGAACTGCGTCGCTTCCGCCCGGAATTAGCGGCGGAACTCCGCGAACGCCTCGGTGAGGAGGCTCGCTACCTGCTGATCGAAGCACTGGAGGACGGAGTGGTATGCAACCCCGTCACCAAGTACTTGCGCCACAACCTTCGTGTGTGTCGTCCGCGCGGCCTGCGGCGCGAAGACTTGGACCGGGTTTTGGCGGACGTGACCGCGCAAATCGGCAAGCCGTACAATGTCCGGCATGTGCTCGAGTTGGCCCGTTACTTTTTCCCTGTGAGCTTGATTCCGCGCCGCTTTCGCCGGGCGGCCCTGCGGTATGGGGGCGAGCCTTCGGCGGTGATTTGTACGACCATGCTGGCCAGGGCCTTTTCTGCGGTCGGCTTTCCAATCGTGCCTCGGGTCACCCTAGACGAGGCAGCAAAGCCTAGGTGGTGGCAGCGCTGGGCCAGGCGGCGCGAGCCGTTTCGGGCCGTCTACCATCGCGAGGATCCAGCGCTCGTGACACCGCGCGACTTCGATCTCTCGCCGTACTTCGACATTGTCAAATTCAACCACGCCACCGCATCTGGCTTCGACTACCGGCGTATCCAGTGGGCGGAAGAGCCCGCTCCCGTTCAGGCGCCGCTTGCCGCACAAGCGGCCGAAGCAAACGAACGCCACGCCACTGGCCGTGCCGCCTGACCCACGGCTGAACCCGCGTTTTCGCCGCAGCGGAAGGGCGGAGCTACGATGAAGCAGCCGAGTGCCCAAGGTTCGCTCCTCGATCCGCCTCTGTTCAGCCGCACCTTTGTGCTCGCCTGTGCCATGCAGCTTACCGGCTCCCTGGCCTGCGCCATGTACATCTTGTTCCCGCTCTTCGTGCGCAGCCTGGGCGGCAGCGAGGTCACCATTGGCTTCTATGCTGGGCTTGGAGCGGTCGCTGCGGTGGCCATCCGGTGGCCGCTCGGTGTGCTGCTCGACCGCATTGGCCGCAAGCCCGTGATGTTTCTCGCCACTGGCTTGCACGCAGCGAGTTCTCTCGGCTTCCTGAGCGTCCAGGACCTTGGCCTGTGGTGTGCCCTACTCGTCGTAATCAACACCATGTGCATTGGTGCGATGTTCACGAGTTTTGTGACCTTCGCGTCGGACATCATCCCGGTGACTCGCCGCGCACAGGGGCTTGCCTGGTTTGGAGTGTGGGGCATGACTGCGAACGGGCTCGGGCCGTTAATCGGCGAGTGGCTACAACGCGAGGGAGGCTTTGCAGCGTACTTTTCGGTTGCAGCCGCCTTCGCGCTGGCCAGTGGTGCGATCGCTCGTGCGCTCCCGGAGCGCCACCGGAGCGCCGATCCTACGGCCCCTCGAGAAAGCGCAGGCAAGCGCTTTGGGCGCAGCTTCGTTTTGCTGCTCGGACTCACGCTCGTGTTCGGGGTCGCAGAGGCCAGTGTCTTCACGTTTCTGGCACCCTTTCTCGCCACCGTCGCCGGCGGAGGCGCAGGCCAAGTGTTCTTCGCATATGCCTTTGCAGCTGTGGCCGTGCGTGTGATCAGTAGCAACCTACCCGATCGAGTCGGCCGGCTACCGGTACTCACCGCCGCCTTTCTCGTTTACGGGGTTGCCTTGCTGTGTATCCCAAGGGTGGAGGGCGAGCTGCGCCTGTGGGCCGGGGTACTCGCCGGCATCGGCCATGGGTACGCGTTCCCCATTTTGGCCGCGCTGGTGGTGGATCTCGCTGGCGGGCGGCGGGGCCGTGCAGTGAGTTGGTTCACTGCCATGTTCGACGTCGGCCACTCGCTGGGAAACCCCGCACTCGGGTCCATCGCCGAGCACTTCGGTTACCGAACCATGTACACGGCCGTGGGCTCGCTGGCGGTCGCCGGGGCTGGGCTCATCCTGAGTCAGAGGCAGCGCTTCCGCACTCAGCTCCCGACCTCGATCCAGTAGTTGCCCCAGTGGTCCACTCGGCAACGGTCGCCCGGTTGCAAAACCACTGTTGTAAAGGCTTCCTCGATAATTCCCGGTCCCTCGATTCGCTGCCCGTGGCCGAGCGATGCGCCGTCGAAAACCGGCACCGAGCGGAAACCACCGCCGAAAAAGGCGCGGCGGCGCCCCTTCGGTTTCGGCGAAGAACGAGTACGGGCGAGTTCTGCGAAGCGCGGCTTTTCGATCACGCCGACCGCACTCAAGCGCAGCGCCCGCAAAATTGGGCGCTCGTCGCGCACCGCGTACGTGTGGAGCGCCTCGTGCAGGTCGTGGAAGCGCTCCACCGTGGCGCGGTACTCGCGTTCGCTCAGCTCCGTTCCACGCCCCACCACCGGCACGGCGATGTCGAAGGTTTGGCCCGGGTAACACATGTGCAAAAAGCGGCGGCGCTCGAAGCGGCGCGCGGTGCCATTTTCCAGAACTCGCAAAGCCGCCTCTTCCATTTCCGCGAACAGGGCGCGGATGCGGCTCAAATCGGCCTCGTCGGTACGAACGATGTAGGAACGTATTTCGTCCACGAGTTGGTCCGCCATGAGCAGCCCTAAGGCAGAGAACGCAGGTGCCAAGCGAGGCACGAACACCTGGCGAATTCCCAGCTCGCGTGCCTGGGCGGTGGCGTGGACCGGCCCATTGCCCCCGAAGCTCACCAGCGTCAAGCCGCGCGGATCAATTCCCCGTTGCGCGGAAATGCGGCGGATCGCATTCGCCATGTTGGCGTTTACCAGGCGATAGATTCCGTGCGCTGCTTCCTCGATCGAGAGACCCAGCGGTCGCGCCACCTGCTCCCCCAGCGCCTCTGCGACCCCTTCTGGCTGGAGCCGCATGCGCCCACCACAAAAGCTTTCCGCACCGAGATAGCCCAGGAACAAGTTGGCATCGGTGACGGTCACGACCGTTCCGCCGCGCCCGTAGCAAATCGGGCCCGGGTCGGCGCCCGCGCTTTGCGGCCCCACCTGCAAAGTCCCGCCGACAACCCGTGCGAGCGACCCGCCACCAGCGCCGATGGACTGTACCTGCACCATGGGCAGGGCAATCAAGTAACGATGGTGCCAGTTCCAGCCCGCTTTGATCTCCGGTTCTGCTCCGCGCACCAAGCATACGTCGTAGCTCGTGCCGCCCATGTCCGCGCAAATAAAATCTTGGAGGCCAGCCAGCCGCGCCACCTGACACGCGCCAATGACCCCGCCCGTGGGTCCGGAGCTGAGCAGTGTCACCGGCCGGCGCAGTACGTACGGAACCGGCATCATGCCGCCGTTCGACTGCATGACCAGTAGTTTGCCGCGGTAGCCCAGTTCATCGAGGGCACGGCCGAGGCCCACCAGGTAGTTTTCGATGCGCGGCCCCACATAGGCATTGACCAGGGTGGTGCTCGTGCGCTCGAACTCCGGTGCAGCCGGCAGCACCTCGTGCGAGAGCCAAACCGCCATGTCGGGGCACTCTTCTGCGGCGATCTCACGGACACGCTGTTCGTGCTGCGGATTTACGAAGGAGAACAGGAAGACAACAGCCAGCGATTCCGTGCCCAGGGCTCGCAAGCGACGGAGTGCGCGCCGCACATCGTCTTCGTCCAAGGGCACCAGAACGTTGCCTTCGTAGTCGAGGCGCTCCGCGACGCCGATGCGGCGCCGTCGGGGCGCAATCGCTGGAGGAGGCGGCAGAGCGGGGTCCCAAATGTCTTCCTTGAACCCGCGGCGCAGTTCGATTTCGTCACGATGGCCGGCGCTCGTGATGAGACCGGTGACGGCGCCGTTCATCTCGATCATGGTGTTATCGGCAACCGTGGTGCCGTGCACGATGCGCTCGACACGGGTCAAGAATTCGGCCAAGGGCATCCCCTCCTCGCTGGCAATCGCGGCCAAGCCTTGCAGGATGCCCTCGGCCTGGTCCTTCGGCGTGGTGGGCGATTTCGCGATGCGCAAGGTGCCGTCCGGACGCAGCAGCACGAAATCGGTGAAGGTGCCCCCCACGTCAATCCCAACGCGATAGGATGCCCTGCGGCGTGCCATGGCTTATGCTCCTACGCGCGTGCGGCGCGCAGTTGCGCGCGCAAGGCCTCGGTGGCCTCCCAGTCCACGGCCAAGCTGAGGTCTTCGAGCGAGCCGCGCAGCACCACCCCATAGTCCCGGCGGGCCCCTTCTACCGACACGTACTCATCCAACACGTCTTCCAGCACCTTTGCCGGGTCACGTTCGAGCGGGTCTCCCCAACCTCCGCCCCCACCGTAGCGATATTCGTAGCGTTCGCCGGGCTGGTGCTCGACGTAAAAGGCGGTGGTCTCCACCTCGAAGGCGTGCGGCCCTCCCGCCCGCACGATCAATCGGTTGGGGGCACCCGGCTTGCCGCCAGCGATGCCGGGGACCGGGTATTTGCGGCCTACAACGTACGTGTACACCTGAGCCGGCGCGCAGATTTCCTTGACGTAGAGCGACCCAGGGCAGCCGCGCCACCTCCCCGGGCCCCCCGTGTCCGTGGCGTAGTCACGCGACCAATGCCGCACTGGGAAAATGCTCTCGTTGATTTCTGCAGTCGCGCGGATCAGGTTCCCGAAGCTCACGTTCATGGCACCCCAGCCGTCCTGGCCGTACACGGCACCGCAGTAGGAAGCGAATGTGTCCACCGAGTGATCAATGAATAATTGCCCCGTCTTGGGGTTTTTGCCGAAAATCACAGTGGGCATGCCCATTTTGTAAATCTGCGGGCAGCAACGCTCGGGGATCACCTGCTCCAGCGCCTTTGCGATTGCCTCGCCCACCTCGGTGCCGGGATGATGGGTCCCAGCGGCCACCGAACGATCCGGCGGCGGGTTCAAGCAACATCCGGGAGGGACGATCAAACGGATGGAGTTAAAAAATCCTTCGTTCTTCGGGATGGTCGGATCCATTATACTGGCAAGCTGCGCCACCACGTAGCCCCGAGTGTTCCCGAAGGTGGAGTAGGCTTGCAGATTGTCGCGCATATCGGAACCGGTGAAGTCAATGGTGAGATCGCTGCCCTGAATGGTGACCTTGCAGTGGATATGAATGTCGGGGTTGCCCTTCGGGTCGTGGTCCACGTACACGTCCGACTCGTACACTCCGTCCGGCCAGCGTGAGACCTCTTCGCGAAAGCGGCGCGCTGCATAGTCGATCATGTACTCTACAGCGGCGCGCACCGTTTTAGTCCCGTATCGTTGCAATACCTCCTTCAACCGGCGTACCCCGAGTTGCGCGGCGCCAATCTGCGCGCGCAGGTCGCCCAAGAACGTGGGGGTGCGGTTATTGACCTTCATCATGTAAATCACGTCCCGCCGCTCCTGGCCGCGCTCGTACACCTTGACCGCCGGGAAGCGGACTCCTTCGGCCCAGATATCGCGGGCGTCCACGTTGTACCCGCCGGGCATGGCGCCGCCGGTATCGGCGTGGTGGCACTGAATGGAAGCGATCAGCACCATCTCGCCCTGGTGGAACACTGGGGCGAACACGTTGTAGTCCGGCAAGTGCCCCCCTCCATGGTAGGGGTCGTTCGCCACCAGCACATCACCATCGTACAATCCATCCGGACCGAAAAACTCCAAGGCAAAGCGTACCGGCAAGGTGGAACTCAACATGAACTGCGGAATCCCGACACTGAGCGCAGCGAGCGATCCGCGGGCGTCGAGGATCGTGGCATTACGCTCGTTCGACTGGTTGAGGATCGGGGTGGTGGCGGTGAGGCTCACGTGTGTAGCCATCTCGTAACAAATCGTCTCCATGGCGCCGCGGATGATTTCGGCTGTCACCGGGTCAATGGCTGCTCGTGCCGCCTTCGCCCGCCGCCGCTCGGCCACCGCCCGCGGCCGCCGCTGCACGACTCTACGCAGCGCTAGGGTCCGCTTTGTCATGTGCCCTCCTTGCCTTTACTCGGACTCGTTCGCCAGAGCACTGGCACCATTCCCAAAACCGATCCCGAGAAACGCGCCTTCCTCCAACACTTCTTGTTCCCGAGTTGCTGGACCGGGCCCCCTCCCATCCACCTGCAAATGGTTGCCGCCTCGCAAGCTCGTGCCCGTACCTCGCGTTCAACTTGTCTAAACGCTGTCCCCGGCGAGCCGCGCTGCCACCGGTAGGCACCCGGACCACCAGACGGTCTTCGACGGAGCACCGCGCGCAGCATTGCGCCCCGCTGCGCGGAACCGCGGCCCGCACCGGCAAGCCCACGTCCCCTGTAACTTGCCACTCGCAACCCTCGCACCCGAACTTGGCATCCCAGCATGTTCAAGCAGTCGCTTAAATCAGCCGCTTGCTTGCAGGAGCCAGCGGCACAAGTCAAGCACTGTCCAAGCGTTTCCCGAGTCGCTGTCGGCACTCTCGTCGTTCCTGCAACGGGCGCGGACAAGTCGCACAGCATCTTCCGCTTGACTCGCAGATTCGGCGGGAAGTAAAAGCGGGCCACGGTGCCCTTTTGGGGAAGACAGGCGCCCCGATCAAACATTCGTTTGAGGGGGCAGACGACTCGAACAGGAGGACGAAGCAGATGCTTGGTCGGTGGACGGTGTGGGTTGCGAAGGCGGTTACGGTGGCCGGGTTGCTGGCGGCACCCGTACAGGCCCTGTACATTGACGAGGGCCAGAACTTCCAGTTGCGGCTCCGGACATACAGCCGCTTTTCCATCCGGACGGAGAACTCAGAGGAGGGAGTGACCTTCCCGAACACCAAGCTCGGCCAGATGGTGGAGCATCGGAACTTTTACAACCCCGAGTTCGAGGGGAAGCTCACCCCGTACCTGCCGAGCTGGCTGGGGATCTTTAAGCCAGACGACTTGAGCTTTCGGGTTGCAGCGTGGGGCTTTTACGATGGCATCTACGATTACGGGCCGGCGCAATTTCGGACGGTGGCACGGCAGGTCAACGCTGGCTGGCCGCAGCCGTTGCGACGGAGGGCCTTTATCCTGGAAGGGCCGGAGTTCCGCGCCGACGTGACCCAGGCGATTCCTTTGGCCGAGTACTTCCCAGGAGTGGAGGTGCAAAACCCGCGCGACATCTACGGTACGCGGCGGCGCATCAACGAGCTTTACCTGAATTTCAGCAAAGGCCCGTTTTTCTTGCGGCTCGGCCGGCAAGCAATCTCCTGGGGCGAGTCGGACACCGTGGCGCTGTTGGACCAAAACAACCCCTTCGATCTCACCCTCGCGGTGCCCGGGCTGTTTCAGGAGGTGGACGAGGCGCGCATTCCGCTGTGGACAGCGCGCGCAAGCTGGAACCTCTTCGACACTTGGGGCCCGTTTTCCAGCGCCTTCGTGGAAGCCTACTGGGTACCGGGTGACCTCGACGTCGACACCGGCATTCTCCCCATGCGCGAGGTCAGCCCGTACTCGGTACCGGGCAAAGATCCCCAGGAGGTGCTGCGGGACCAGTTAGGGGATCTCTTCGAGGCACTTCCGGTTCAGTTCGTGCTGTTCGACCATATCCCGAAAAAGCGATTCGACCGGAGTCGTTACGGAGCCCGGATCCAAAGCGTGATCGCCAGGTCGGTGACTGCGAGCTTTTGGTACTACATCACCTACCCGAATTCCCCGGTGCCACTCGGCCAAGGGCTCAAGCGGACCACGGAAGGACCGCAGATCTTCGTCACTGAGACGATCCACAACAAGTTCGTGGAGGTATACGGACTCGGGCTCACCTTTTTCCTCGAGCCCATTGACAGCATCATTCGCATGCAGGCGAATTACTTCCGCAAGGAGCCGGCGTTTATCCCCGAAATCAACCTCGGTATCCGGCGTGGAATCGATCCCCTCTCGATTTTACGAGCTTGCAACAATCAGGCGTGTTCCGTACCGGAGGCAGACTTCGTACGCTGGGAACTGGGCGTGGATCGCTTCTTCTTCTTGCGCGCGCTCAACCCAGCAAACTCGTTTACCTGGGTCAACGCGATCGTTGGCTCCTGGAATCTCGACGAAACCAGCCAGAAAGACTTCCGCTTCAACGGCCAGCAAAAGCCTGGCACGAGCGGCATGAGTCCGGACGATTTCGTCCAACTCAAAAAAGTGGAACTCTTTGCCCAAACGCACTTGCAGACCGACTACCTACACGGCCGCCTCACACCGGGTCTGACGCTGATCGCCAATGTGCGCGGGACCTATGCGGTCAATCCCACCCTCACCTATCGGATGTTCGATTGGCTACTGTTCGACGTGGCCTACTTCCACATTGGCGGGGAGTTCCAGCAGGTCGGATTTTTCCGCGACAAGGACCAGGTTTCGGTGCGGATGACGTACCAGCTCAACTGAGAGCACCCAGGCGTTGGTACCAATCGGCCAGTAGATCGCCGAGCGTTTGTTCCCACGGGACGCGAGGCTGCCATCCGGTGGCCTCGCGAATCTTTTGATTGCAACCGACTAGTACGGGCGCATCCACCGGGCGGAGTTTTCGTGGGTCCACGATCACCCGCCCGGGGCGGGCGGCAAGGGCGAGAAGCTGGTCGGCAATCTCCGCAGGCGTGCGGCCCACTCCAGAGCAAACGTTGTATGCTTCCCCAGGCTCACCGCGCTCGAGCAGCGCACGCAGCGCCGCAGCCGTGTCGCGAACATCGGTAAAGTCTCGTACGACGCGGACATTCCCAGCCCGGATCTCGACGGTCGAGGCTCCACCACGAAGGGCCGACGCCACCTGCCGGGCAAAATCAGAGCAGACAAAGGTGTCGGCCTGGCCCGGCCCCGTGCACGGGAACAAGCGCGCTCGTACCACCGGCAGCTTTTCAGGGGGAACACTCACCTCGATGAAGCGGTCGAGTGCCGCTTTGGCCAGCGCGTATGGATTGCAAGGCGAAAAGCCCGTTTGCTCGCGAATCGGCACCTGACTCGGCGCCACCGCCCCGTACTGCTCCGCCGAACCAACCCAGACGAACCGTTCGCAGCCCGTGGATTCGCTCGCCGCACGCAGCACATTCACGCTGCCCCAGAAGTTGATCGCACCGGTAGCGGCTGGGTCCGCAAACGACCTTGCCGCACTACTTTGCGCGGCAAGGTGTACCACATACGGGCATCGGACTGCGCGTACCAGCGCGCGCACCTCTCCGGCCTCCCGCACATCCAGCCACTCCCAGCGCACACCGGACGGATACTCGCGGGGAGGGGCACGGTGAAAAGTTGCGATGACATCCCAGCCGGCAGCGTGCAGGATACGGCACAGGTGCCCGCCAACAAAGCCGGAGCCGCCAACGACCAAAACGCGCGCCACCGGGCCCTCGCTCAACGCCGCTTCGAGCTGTCTTTCGCCTCCAGCTCCCGCTGCACTGCCTCTAGGTCCGCCTCCACCATCAGGCGCACGAGTTCCGTGAACCCGACCGTGGGGCACCAGCCGAGCTTCTGTCGCGCTTTGGAAGCATCCCCGATTAGGTGGTCCACCTCGGCCGGTCTCAGTAGGCTCGGATCCGAACGCACGTAGTCGCGCCAGTCGAGGCCTACGTGCGCGAATGCGAGGGAAGCGAACTCTTCCACACTGTGGTCTTCCCCAGTGGCGATCACATAATCGTCCGGCCGTTCCTGCTGCAGCATGAGCCACATTGCCTGCACGTAATCCTTGGCGTACCCCCAGTCGCGGCGCGCCGCGAGGTTGCCCAGGCGCAATTCCGCCTGCAAGCCGAAGCGGATCCGGGCCACCGCATCGGTGATCTTGCGGGTGACGAACTCCTTCCCCCGGCGCGGCGATTCGTGATTGAACAAAATCCCGGAGCAAGCAAACAAGCCGTAGCTCTCGCGATAATTCACCGTGATGTAATGGCCGTATACTTTCGCGACCCCGTACGGGCTGCGCGGGTGAAAGGGCGTGTTCTCGCTTTGCGGCACTTCCCGCACCTTCCCGAACATTTCACTCGAAGAGGCCTGATAAAAACGGATGCCCGGATCCACCAAGCGCACCGCCTCCAGTAGGCGTGCCACCCCGACTGCGTTAAACTCGGCGGTGAGCATGGGTTGTTCCCAAGAGAGTGGCACGTAGGACTGCGCTGCCAAGTTATAGACCTCATGCGGGCGGGCCCGGCGCAGCATCGTGATCAAAGACTGCTGGTCCAACAAATCCGCCTGCACGAGTTCGATGTCGCCAAGCAAGTGCTGGATGCGATGCAAGTTCTCGTTGCTCGACCGGCGTACGGCCCCGAACACCCGATAGCCCTTTTCGAGCAGCAGCTCGGCCAAGTACGAGCCGTCTTGGCCACTCACGCCAGTGATCAGTGCACGCCGCTCGCTCATGCACCCTCGCGGCCGTAGCGATCCCGCAGCCGCACCACGTCGTCGAGCTGAGGGGTGGACACTTCCAGCACTTCGCACTCCTCGACCGCGATCATCCGGTGACACATCCCCGGCTGGATGCGTACACTTTGGCCCGCTTGCAAACGAACCGTCGCTGGTTGGCTGGCTGCATCCACCGCCCACTCGAAATCCATCGTTCCGCGCAGCAGGAAAATGGTTTCATCTTTGACGCGGTGGAACTGATAACTCAGCGCTTCGCCGGCGCGAATATGCAAGATCTTGCCCACGTAATGCTCGCATTCCGCCCACACCAACTCGAAACCCCACGGTTTGGGAATCTTGCGCGCAGGAAACGATGGCAGCCGCGGCTCGCTCATGGCTGCAAGTACAAAATCGCCGCACAGGCGATGACCCAGAGGAAAATGTCGAGCAACAACGGCCGATCGTTCAACAACAACTGCGTCGGATTGCCGCCTTCCTCGCGCTGATGAACGAGGTATAGGTAGCGGAAGATTCCGAACAGCACGAACGGAATTGTGAGGTACAGCTTGTCGGTCCCGAGCTTCTCGCGCACTTCCGGTGACGCCGTGTAAATCGCGTACGCAACCACCGTGGAGGCGGTCACCACGCTGATCATCTGATCGAGAAAATACGGGCTGTACTCACGCAGGGTCGTTCGGTGGTGCTCAGCCTGTTCTTCGAGCAGCACCAACTCGTGCCGCCGCTTGGAGAAACCGAGAAACAGCATGAGCAAAAACGTGCAGATGATGAGCCACGGAGACACCGGCACGCCGATCACCACCCCACCTGCCCCGGCGCGGATGGCGAAGCCAGTAGCGATTGCCATGACGTCGAGGATCACCAACTCCTTGAGGAAAAACGTGTATGCGAACTGCAGGAGCAAATAGAGGAGCACTAACAGACCGAACTCTCCCCCGAGGAGGAACGCTCCCGTAAGCCCGACCCCTAAGAGCCCACCGCAGAGCCACACCGCCGCTCGTTTCGAAACCCGCCCCGCCGGCAGGGGTCGGCTGCGCTTGAGCGGGTGCTGGCGATCTCGCTCGCAATCGCGCAGGTCGTTGAACACGTAGGCACCGCTGGCGGTGGCACAAAAGGCGAGGAAACCAAGGGTTGCCCAAAACACGCTCGGCAAGTGGAACAAATGCTTGGAGAAAATCAGCGCGCCAAAGAGCACCGCGTTTTTGCTCCACTGCGTCCAGCGCATGAGTTGGAACAGGTCGGCAAGGCGCACGCGAGCCGGTTGCATCGCACTCGCACCAGCTCGTGACGCCCTGTCCACGGCCGCGACGGCGGCCTGAGCCGCTTGATCCTGCGCTGCCACGGCCAAGTAGCTGAGCACGCACGGTCGCGCGACGCAAGCGTCCGGCCGCGCCAGTACTTGCCCTGTACACCTCTTGCCGCCATCATCGGCAACGAGAAGGGAGACCCATCGTGAGCCAGCCACGAATGCTGCTTCTCGGCTGCGGCGGTGTAGGCGGCGTGCTTGCCGCCCACTTGCGCGCCCGCGGCGTGGCCGTAGAAATCGTCACCCACAATAAAGCCATTGCTTCTGCGCTCTGCCGGCACGGCATCGAGCTACGCGACGGCGAGCGAGTGATCCACGTTCCCGCACATGCCGAGGTGAACCTCCCGGAGCGGGGGCGGACCTACGACGTGATCCTGCTTGCCATGCAACCACCCCAGGTGGAGGAAGCCGTGCAATCGGCGCTTCCCTTGCTCGCGCCGCAGGGAACATTCGTGTGCTTCCAAAATGGATTGTGCGAGCTGCGGGTCGCGTCGCTGGCCGGGAAAGAGCGGGTGATCGGGGCGATTGTCGCTTGGGGTGGGTCCATGATTTCGCCCGGCGTGTACGAGCGCACTTCGAAGGGCGGCTTCACGATTGGCACGGTTGACGCGACCCCCAACCGGTGGCTCGACTGGGTAGCGACCGTTTTACAAACGGTGGGTCCGGTAGCCCGCACCACCAATTTGCTGGGCGCCCGCTGGAGTAAGCTCGCCATCAACTGCGCCATCAGCTCGCTTGGAACCATTGGGGGAGAACGCCTGGGGGTTTTGCTTCGCTACCGTTTCGCACGCCGGCTCGGTCTCGAGGTCATGACCGAGGCGGTCGAAGTAGCGCGAGCCAGCGGGGTTCGCCTCGAGAAAGTCGCGGGGACGATTGACCTCGACTGGGTCGCACTCGATCCGCGCGAGCGCTTCCAACTCGGTTCTCCCTCCCTGTTCGCCAAACATGCTCTCCTATTGGCCGTAGGTGCACGCTTTCGCCGGCTCCGCTCCTCGATGCTGGCGGCGATCGAGCGCGGCCGGCCTCCGGCCGTGGACTTCTTGAATGGCGAAGTGGTCTCGCACGGAGAACGCCTCGGTGTACCAGCGCCGCTCAATCGTTTGGTGGTGGACTGGGTGTGGCAGATCGCAAGTGGCGAGCGGCGGCCAAGCGTTGCCCTGCTCAGGGAATTGTACGACGCCAGCGCCGCTCTGCGTACAACAGAGCCGGGGAGCTGGCAGCCGCCCAGACCGACGCCCGACTCAACTGAACAAGATTTTCGCCAGCTCTGAGCGATAGTGTTCCGCTAGCTCGTTGCCACTGCCGAGAACTTGGAAAATATCCACCATGGCTTTGCGCGCCGCTTGATCTTGGAAGTTTCGATCCCGCCGCACGACTTCGAGAAGCTCCTCCAAGGCCTCGCGGTACCTACCCTGAGCGGCGAGCCGTTTTCCCAACTGCAGGCGAGCCTCCAAGTCAGCCGCGTTGGCTGCCAGGCGCTGGCGCAACGTGGCTTCGTCCGCACCGACCTCCTCGCGCAAGCGGAGTTCTGCCAGTAGGCGGTCGGCTTGCACACGGTAGGGTCCGGGTTCGACCCGGTCGAGCAGCGTTCGCGCCTCGTCTTCTTCCCCGCGTTCGAGTAGAATTCGAGCCAGTCCGAGCAGTGCGGCCGCAGAGCGCGGGTCGATTTCCAACGCTTGCCGGAAGAGCTTCTCCGCTTCCGCGGCTTTGCCAGCCGCGAGCCGGGCCGTCGCTTGCGCGGACAAGCGCTCTGCATCACTCGGCAGCAACGCGGCCAGGAACTCGCGTACCCGCGCCTCAGGTTGCGCTCCTAAGAACTGCGCCACGATTTGCCCGTCGCGAATCGCCAGCACATACGGGATGCTCTGCACTCGAAAGGCTTGGGCGAGGAGCGGGTTTTCATCCACGTTGATCTTAGCCAGCACGAATTGGCCGCCGAATTCAGCGGCAAGGCGCTCGAGAAGGGGCCCCAACGTGCGGCACGGGCCGCACCACGGCGCCCACAGATCCACAACCACCGGTACGGTGCGCGAACGTTCGATGACCTCTTTTTCAAAATTTTCTTCGGTAACTTCGATCACGTGCTGGTTCATGTAGAGCACCCTACTTGCTCCCCAGAAACGGCGCAAGCAAACCGCTCAACCTCATGCCAGGAAGAACAAAAACGCCCGCCATGCGGGGACGCGACGACCTCAGCTTGTCGTTCCTCCACGGCCATTCCTGCGGCCCGTTCCGATTTTGTTGCATCCGTGACAACGGGTCGTGCGGCCCGCGCCTACACGCGCGCCTGGCCCGCCTCTCGCAGGAGCGCGTTCATTGAGAGCGGGTTACATCTGCCCGCAGAGTCGAGCGGTCGGGCGCGCAGGGTCATGCGAGCGCCAACGGCTCGAAACCTCGCCAGACCCTCGCACGCGAACCCGAGCTAAGAGCTGCTCACGACGGCGCGCAGCGAGTTCCCCAGGGCACCGCACCTGGGTCGGGGCTCGTGCTCCGCGGGAAGCCGCGGCCCACGCCACAACTCTCCGGGGCAAACCTTTGCGCCTGCCCTTGGTGCAACTTGGCCACGAGCCCACAAATCGCACCAGCGGCTCCACGAACGTCGCTCCTGC
The DNA here is from genome assembly GCA_037445065.1 of Myxococcales bacterium. GTDB lineage: Bacteria > Desulfobacterota > Binatia > HRBIN30 > HRBIN30 > JBBILD01. The sequence goes on along the minus strand of JBBILD010000007.1, from coordinate 118,809 downwards.
AGTCCCCTGGAATGGGCGGTATTGGAGGATACTTTCGCCGTTCTTTGTGGAGTGACTGCAGCGCGCGGCTTCTGGCGCGAGCCGGCGGTGGAAGGGGAATGCGTGCCTACGGCTCTTGGTTCCCTCCCGGCGTGATTGGTGCGCGCGACCAGGCGCCTACTGGTTCCCGCTCGGGTCATCGAGACGCAGTAGCATTTGCCACATTTTTTCAAGCTGCTTTTGGGGGGTAGCGCACACCAGTCGCGGCGGGGGCCACATTCGCTGTCGTCGCTCTGCTGCAGCGGTTTTGGGGAAGACACGCTGGCTGGAACGCGATGCTCCCAGGGCGGCAGGGAGCCAAGCGGGGTCGCAGTGGACGACCTGAGCCGCGATGGCCGCCTGAGCATCGCCAGCGCGAATGCTGTCTCGAATCAAGTGTCGGTGCAGGTTGGCGGCAAAGGGGGCAGGCTCGCTGGCGCAAAGTCCGTTCGCATCGGTGACCGTCCTCGCCACCTCGGGGTGGCCGAGCTCACCAGCGACGGGCGCCTGGACATCGTGACCGTCAACTCGCTTTCGAATGAGGTCTCGGTACTGCTGGCCCGAGGGGCGCCCATTTGCACCGGCGATTGCGACCGGGACAACAGCGTGAGCGTGGACGAACCCGCGCGCGGTGTCAGCATCGTCCTTGGCGACGCACCGCTTGCGACCTGTGCAGCAGCCGACCGCAGTGGCGACGGCCGGGGCACGGTGGACGAGGTGGTCGTTGCAGTCAACGCGGCCCTTGCGGGGTGCAGTGCTCCGGGTGGCAGCGCCACCGCGGGGGAGGCACTGGCATCGCGTTGCTGGTCCGCTGCGCCGCTCCCCCGCACCGGCAAAAGCGAGGGAACCGCATCCACGCATTGAGCCGGGGCTAAGCGCCGAGCACCCGGGGAGGCGACGCTCCACAGCCCAGAGCCGAGGTCACTGCAACACCAAAGCCCCTCTCGCTCGCGTGCGAGGACTTTTTGCGGGCCTCGTGCGTTTTTGAGGGAAGTCGCTTTTCCAAATATTGGCAGCGTCCTTTGGCAGGCACGGTGAGTAAAGCGGCTTCGAGCGGAGGAAGCGCCGCACCAGCGTTGTGGGGGAGCCGTTTGCGGGAAGCGTGTGTTGGAGAAGGGGGGCTCGGGCAGAGACGAAGAGCCCGCACCCGGCAACAAAGCCCAAGCAACCGGCCCAGAGAAAAAAATGCATTTTCTGGGAACTTTTTGGCCGCCGCGAGCGTTTAAGAAGGCAGGTTCACGGAGACACGCAGTGGGTGCGCACCCCGCGCAGAGCAAGGAGAAAAGGCGATTTCCGGGAGGGGAGGACACGGCCATGCAGAGCGCCCGGCAGCGGTAGTGTTTGCGTTACCGGATGGGCTTGGGCGGTACGCTGGCAGGTCTGCTGAATCCGCGGCGCCTGCAGGCGCGCCGGATGCACCGTGGGTACCTCGAGCCTGCTAGGAGAGTGTTGTCCACAGCGGGGCTATGGAGAAGGGCCAGGCGAGCAGCAGCCGGAGCAATGTTCCTCATATCCTTGCGACCCGCGAGCGGAGAGGAATGCATCTATGTGGCCACTCACGATGTCGCCAGCATCTCTGTGATCAACACCGCCGCTCCGCGCGTGCTGACGACGTTGCACCTCCCGGCGCAGCATGTGGCCGATGTAGCCGTGGCCCCCGATGGATCCCGCTTTTACGCGCTGGTGTCGGAGCAAGAGCTCGGCCCGCAACGCGTGTTTGTGCTAGACGGGGCGAGCAGGGAACCATTGGCGACGATTCCTGTCAATGGCAGAGCTTTGGTTGTGAGCCCTACCGGGGATCGGCTGTACGTGGCGGGCGGAAAGGAGCTTTCGGTGGTGTCGTTGGAATCGAACACGGTGATTGCTTCGATTCCGCTTCAAGTGAGCCTTGGTGCCATTGGTCAGCTCGCCGTCAGCCCAGATGGCTCGCGGGTGTATGTTCCCGGCAGCCAGTCCATGATCGCCGTGGTGGACACGGCAAAGATGAAGGAGATCCGGATCCTTCACGCTGTGGATGGACACCCTGATCACGAAGGAGTGGGGGGCATTGGTGTGGCTCCTGACGGCTCGACCGTTTACGCCACGAGTGGTTCCGGGTTTGGCAGGTTCCTTGCGTTCGATCCATTGACAGACTCCTTTCGGTCTACGGGGGCCTCCACAGGTGCCATCGCCGTAAGGCCGGATGGCGGCTCGGTGTACGTGGCAGGGCGGGACGCGCTCGTAGTGGTTGACGCTGCCACGGTTACCGTGCGCCACGTCTTACTAGCGGCGAGTGAAATTGCCCTGACGCGTGATGGAAGTCTGGCGTATCTGGGCCGTTCGGGAGGTGTCGTGACAGTAATGGACACGCGCTCCCTTGACGTGGTGGGCACGATCCACATCCCTGGCTGCCCAGCAGGTTGCCGGCTCTCAGGCATCGCAATTCGCGAGGTCCCCGGCGGCTGCCCGCTCCCTTTACCCTCGGACACAAGCGTGACGCCCAGCGTTACCCCAACGCCAACGATCACGCTTGCACCAACCATGACGGTGACCCCCACGATCATAAAAACCGCAACTCCCACTCGAACGCCCCCACCTACTTTCACCAGAACTGCGACGGTTGTTCCTACCCCAGCCTGCGCCGGCGACTGCGATGGGGATGGGCGGGTGACAATCGATGAGTTGGTTCAAGGAGTAAACGTAGCGCTGGGGGAGTTCGCGCTCGAACGCTGTGCAGCGTCGGATGGCGACGCAAACGGCAGTGTCACGGTGGACGAACTGGTTCGGGCGGTTGGCCACGCATTGATCGGTTGCCCGCCTATGCAACCCACGCCCACACCGGGTGCAATCGATCGGCTGGTGGCAGAAGTTTCGATTGATCAGCTTTTGATGCATATCGCCGCCCTCGAGGGACGGCGCGATACTCCAGCGACTCAGGCCGACGCTGCCGACTACATCGTCAGGCAATTCAGGTCTTTTGGTTACGAAGTCACGCGCATGCCATTCAGCCACACCGAGAACATTATTGTGAAACGCAGAGGCAGTCGGGATCCGAGCCGTGCGCTCGTGATCGGTGCGCATTTCAACACGGTGCCCCTTCCCCGCTCCCCTGGAGCGGATGACAATGCCTCCGGCGTGGCTGCGGTCCTCGAAATTGCACGTGTGCTCTCCCGTGTCGAGACCGGATCCTCTGTGGAACTGGTCGCCTTTGGTTTGGAGGAGGTGGGGATCTTGGGTAGTTTGAGGTTCGTGCAGCGCGCGCACTACGAAGGACGGGAGTTCCTCGGGATGTTCTCGTTGGACATGATCGGGTACACCTGCCATCGCCCTGGATGCCAAGGTGCTTTCTCGGATATCCCAGGCTGCTTGCGCGTGAGTCAAAGTGGCCTCAATGTAGGCAACTTTATCGCGGCGGTGGCCAACGAGGCTTCGGTTGATCTTCTGCGTTCTTTCGAACAGGCTGCAATCCGCTATGTTCGTACCCTGCTCGTGGGAAGCGGCGTGGTCGCCGGCAAGGGAGCGTGCATGGTGGCAACGCGCTTAAGCGATCACTCGCACTTTTGGGACAGGGGCTATGCCGCAGTGTTGCTGACCGACACAGCGCTCTATCGCAATCCCCACTATCACCGGCCGACGGACACACTTGCCACGCTCGACCTGCCCTTTGCACACCGCGTAACGCAGGCCGTCTTAGCCACCGCTCTGAGCGTGGCAGGCTTGGGTTCCGAGGTTCCGCCGGAGCCTACACCGGCGGGTGGGGCAGGCGCTCCACCTGCATTGCCGCGCTGACGGGCGCTGCGACGGGCGCTCGGGCGCCAAGCTCGCACTCGTGTGCCTTGTCCTCGGGGTGAGCGAACTCGGAGGCAGCAGAAACGCGCGCCACGGTTCTGCTGGGCTCGACCGCCCCCCCCATTCGATGACCACAGAGCAGGTCACACTCGGAACGATGTGGGCGTGGTCGAGACTGGCTTCGCACCCTCTCAGCGTGAGCGAAGGTATGCCGCTCGTGTTGCACAAAGACGACCTAGCTGGCCCTCGGTCTCGCGCGAGCGATGGGCATCCTCCTGGCGCATGACCGGCCCCGCGGTGCGGGAGCGTGTGGCCACTCCAGGAACGGATGGGGGGCTTGGGTCGTTGTTCGCGACCGCCGCGGTTCCGGAGAAGGCCGTCCAACCGGCTGCGCTGCGCGCCCCTGCAGTGTGCTCCTTACGGGGAGGTGGGCTGGCGCGCTTCGGCGGGCGGTGAAGGCCAGAGCTGCCCAGGACTCCGGCTCGCGCGCAAAAACCGCGGCTCATGTTACTCCGCCGCTGGTGCTGGCAGAAACGCGGTCGTACTCCCGCACCGCGACTTCGAAAAAGCGCAAAGTTTCTTCCAAAGCCCCGAGCGGGATGCGCTCGGCGCGGTCCTGCGCGCTGTGTAAGCCGCGCGGAATGCCGAACCGGGGAACGGGATTCAACACCGTGGCCGCAGGGCGGCCGGCACGCAAGAACGACCAGGCATCGGTGAGCCCACTGAGATCAAGCACGGGAATGGGCTTTTTGCGCAGCCGCTGGTGGGCGCGATCGAGCAGCCCCACCACTTCAGGGTCGGCCCGATAGCTCCAGAACAAGGCGCGCTCGCGCGCGAGCACGGCGAAGTCGGTCGAAGCTCCGATCGGGTCGAGATTGACCACCCGTTCTGGCAAAGCCGGCTTGCCGCCCGCGCCTTCCTCCGCCACCAGAGCACGCGATCCTTGCGCGCCGATTTCTTCGCCCGAGAAAAACACGAACCGCACCTCGGTGTGCGCAGGCGGACGAGCCGCGAGTGTTTCCGCAAGGCGCAAGAGCACAGCACAAGCTGCGCCGTCGTCGAGGACGCCGGGGCTGCGCTCGCGCATCAGTCCACCGGCGCTCAGTGCAAGGAACGCGGCCGTGCCATACAGCAAGCTTGCCCAGCCGAGCAGCCGCGCCAACGCGCGCCGGGCCGGGGTGAAGTTCCCGGCATGGAAGCCCACGTAACTGGCCAGCGCAATCGCGACCATGAGTACGGTGAGCGGAATGCCAAGGACAAACACCGGCGCCCGCGCCACATGGTCGAGAAAATCGGTCTTGGTATCGAAGTGGGCGCTGAGAATGAGTCGCTGTTTCGGTTCAGCAGGCGACAGCGTGGCAATGATGTTTTGTTGCTCGACCGCAGCAAACCAGCCGAGCGGCCAGTGCCACTCGAGCTGGAGAAACGCAACGGCCAAGCCGAACAGCGGCAGGAGTGCGGCCCAGCCGAAGCGGCGGGTCCACATCGAGAGCGTGTAGGCGAGCGAGAGCAGCAGCAACAACGCACCGAGAATGCGAGCTTCGTAAGGGTACGCTGTGTAGACGTGCGTGCTCGGTTGCCAGCCGAGGTTGGCGAGCTGCGTGTGAAGCAAGCGCGCAGTGGCGGCGAGCGCGTCGCTGCCGTTTTCACGCGGGGCACTCCCCAGCCAATCGAGCAAGGCCTGCCAACTGGTGTCCACCATGGACGAGTGGTGGCAGAAAGGGGCGTGCTTGTGAAGAAGCGAGCAAGGGATTAACAAACGTTCACCCCTTTGCCATGCTGCAGGGAACGGCACGCGAGGAGAGGAGAGATGCTGGACTTACGAATTGACGGTGGAACGGTCATTGACGGCAGCGGCAAGCCCCGCCAGCAAGTGTCGGTCGGGATTCGAGACGGAAAAATCGCCTACTTGGGTCCAGCCGCGGAGCCAGCGCGGGAGTGCTGGGACGTCAACGGGCTGTTCGTAGCCCCAGGGTTTATTGACCCACACACGCACTACGACGCGCAGATTTTTTGGGACCCAGCGTTGACTCCGTCCAACGTGCACGGGGTGACCACCGTCATTGCCGGCAACTGCGGCTTTAGCCTCGCTCCGCTCGGCGAACAGGATCAGGATTACATCCGCCGCATGATGGTGAAGGTGGAGGGCATGCCACTGGAGGCGCTCGAGCAAGGTGTGCCGTGGAATTGGACGAGCTTTGCCGATTATCTCGACCGGCTGGAAGGCCGCATCGCTTTGAACGCGGGCTTCCTCGTGGGGCACTGTGCGCTGCGCCGGCGAGTGATGGGTGCGGCGGCAGTGGGCCAGCGGGCAAAAACGAAAGAAATCGACGCCATGGTGGGCCTCTTGCGCGCGGCGCTTGCCGCGGGCGGCCTCGGCTTCTCTTCCTCACAGGCGTTCACCCATGCCGACGGTGATGGCGCGCCGGTGCCGTCGCGTTTCGCGGGGCCCGAGGAAATGCTCGCTCTGGCGCGTGCCGTCCGCCACCACCCGGGCACCACCCTCGAGTTGATCGTGGATGGCTGCCTCACCCAGTTCAGCGAGAGCGAAGTCAACTTGATGATCGCGATGTCGTGCGCGGCGCGGCGCCCGCTCAATTGGAATGTCCTCGGCGTGTCGGCAACCAATCGCGCTCGCCATGAACACCAGTTGGCTGCCGGGGCACGTGCGCGCGCCATGGGGGCGCGCATCGTCGCGCTCACGATGCCCATTTTAGGTGGCCTCAAGATGAGCTTTTTGGACCACTGCGCGCTCAACTCGCTCCCGGGCTGGGGGGCCGTGCTGTCGCTTCCTGTGGAAGAACGCATCCGGGCCCTGCGCGATCCGGCCACTCGCCAAAAGATGCGGACGAGCGCCGAGTCTGCCACTGGCGCGCTCGCCAGTCTCGCGCGCTGGGGTGCCTATGAGATCGGCGACACCTTCGCGCCCGAGAACCGCGGTTTGAGTGGCCGCAGCGTGGCCGAGATCGCACGCGAGCGGGCAACGGATCCGTTCGACACCTTGCTGGACATCGTGGTGGCCGATGAGCTTCGCACCGCCTTGTGGCCGTTGCCCGCCGACGATGACGAAGAGAGCTGGCAGTTGCGGCGCGAGGTGTGGCGCGACCCACGCGCGATGATCGGGGGGTCGGACGCGGGAGCGCATCTCGATCGCATGTGCGGCGCCCGCTATCCAACCGCGTTCTTGGCGCAAGCGGTACGACAGCGTGGGCTTTTGTCGTGGGAGGAGGCGGTTCATCTGATCACCGACGTTCCCGCTCGCTACTTCGGGTTGCGCGGGCGCGGCCGGGTGGAAGCGGGAATGTGGGCGGATCTCGTTCTCTTCGATCCGAACGAAATTGACGCCGAGCCGATTCGCTCGCGCAGCGATCTTCCCGGCGGTGTGGAGCGGCTCTACTCCGGAGCGCGCGGAGTTCCGTTCGTACTGGTCAACGGAACCGCCATCGTGCGCGACGGCCGTGACACGGGCGCCACTCCCGGGCGAGTACTCCGATCCGGACGGGACACGGATACGGTACTCCCCTGAAGCGCGCGGCTGTGCGCGTCCCACTCGCCGACCGCGCTGGCGATCTCGGCGACACCACCTGCCCGCAGGAGGCGCTGCGCGGTAAACTGCGGCTCAGGCGCTTTTCTTTTCTGGCGATTCCTTGCCGGCGTACTTGCGTGCCGCTGTGTCTACGCGAATGCGCTCCCCTGTTTCGATGAACAGCGGCACCATGATTTCGAGGCCGGTTTCCAGCTTGGCCGGTTTCCACGTGGAGTCCGAGCTGCCGCGCTGGGCCGGGCCGGTTTCCACGACTTGCAACACCACTTGGTCGGGAACCTGCACGTCCACGAGCTTACCGTCGAGAAACACCGCCTTGTACTCTTCGTTCTCCTTGAGGAAGGCGAGCTTGTCTCCAAGCTGTTCCACCCGCAGTTCGAGCGGTTCGTAGGTCTCGCTGTCGAGAAACACGAGTACGTCGTCCTGCCGGTAGCTGTATGTGGCTTTACGCTGCTCCAGCTCGGCAGCGGTAACGGTTTCGTTGTCAGCGAAAGTGCGCTCGATGACGCGCCCACTGGCTAAGTGGCGCATGCGGGCGTGAACCTTTTGCTTGAATTTGGCCGTGCCCGTGGCGTGCATCTCCTCGATGACGTGCGGCACCCCGTCGAGCAGAATCACCATTCCTCGCTTGAAGTCTGCTGGGGAAACGTTGGGCATCTGTTCCTCCGCAAAGAGCCAGGAGGCTGGCTTCGGCGCTCGCCTCCGGCGCGAGCGGTCAGCCTCCGAGCGTAATGTAACTTTCGAGCTGTTGGATCAAGAACTGCTTCTCTTCCAGAACCGCTTTGACCACGTCACCGATGGAAATCATGCCGATGATCTTGCCCTCTTCCAACACTGGCAGGTGGCGGATGCGGTGCTCGGTCATGAGCGCCATGCACTCCTCCATCTTTTGCTGCGGACTCGCGAACAGCAAGGGAGCGCTCATGACCTCGCGCACGGGCGTGTCCTTGGACGACTTGCCTTTGAGGATCACGTGCCGCGCGTAGTCTCGCTCGGAAAACATCCCCACTGCCTCGTCGCCGTCGCAAACCAGCAGGGCGCCAATGTCTTTTTCGGCCAGGATTTCCAGCGCCTCGTACACGGTCTGCCGCGCTTGCACGGTCCACACCTGATGGCCTTTGCGCTCGAGAACGTCTCGCACCGTTTGCATGGTGCACCTCCTTCCGCAGCGCTGCGGGAACGATTCGTATGTGTATTGATTCGAGGGTGGGACTTTGTCGAGCGAAAAAACGCAAAATCAGTCTGCCTCTTTTTTGCGCCGGGCTCAAGCGGGTGGGGCGCTGCGATCGGCAGCGGGGCGGGGAGCGCGGAGTAGGGAACCGAAAGGGGCAGCGGACGCGGGGCGGGATTGACATGCTTGCCGCGGCCGTATAAATGGGCGCGCGCTGCAGGGTTGAGGGAAGCCGGTGAGAGGCCGGCGCGGCCCCCGCCACTGTATTCGGAACGAAAGCGGCAAGTTTGCCACTGCTCGGGATGCCCGGGTGGGAAGGCGCCGCGAGTAGGTTGCCGAGAGCCAGGAGACCTGGCCCCGCAGCGGAGGAAAATCGGTGCCTTCCGGGGTGTGAGGGCGAGATGGCAAAGCGACCCAAGACTCACACCCGGAGCGTGCGAACGCTACCGGGTTGTTTTTTAATGCGCGCCGGTCGCGCGGCTGCCTCGCTCTTGCTCATCGGCCCGGCGACAACCGCGCTTCCGCTGGAGCGCTGACAGACAAACGGGAGGTTTGTCATGCAGCGAGAGGTTTCAAGGGTCGTTTTGTGTTTGGCGTTTGTGGCGTGCGTCACGGTCGTCTGTGGACACGCTCGCGTGGCGGGCGCCACGGTTGTTGCATCGCCGGACTACATCGTCGGGCAGATTCCGTTGCCCGATACAGTTCAAGGCGATGTCGCTGTGTTCGGTACCTCGATCTTTGTCGGCCAAGGGTCGTTCGGTGCGGGCCAGCAGCAAGTGGTGCGCCGCGACTGGGATGGAACGGTAACCGCGTTGATCACTGGGCTGAACTCCATTGGTGGCCTGGCGGTGAATCGTTCGTACTTGTTCGTCACCGACAACGGCGGCGAACTGAGCGGCGCAGCCACGGGGGACACCTTGTTTGCCCGCTCCGCACCGTTGCTCGCGTCCGGCCCGCTACCTGCCGTCGGACTCGAGGTGGCGCCCGCGGGCTCGATCCCGAACGCGCAAGGAGTCGCCATCGGCCCCGATGGGGAACCGTACGTGGGTGATGCCGTGGGCTCAGGCAACGGGAAGGTGTGGCAGCATCGCAGCTTTTTCTACCCACCCTTTGTGGTACGCCGCGGCATGTTGGATTTCACGGCCGGCCTTGCCTTCGCCAGCAATGGCGATTTGTTCGTGGGCGACGTGAGTTCGAGCACGTTTCAGGGCTCGATTCTCGTGCTCCACAACACCACCAATACCGAGAGTCTCCCACTCACGGGTCTCTCGGGCGTCTACGACCTGGCTTTCGACCACCAAGGGCGGTTGTTGATCTCCGGCGGGTTCACGCCCACCTTTTCCAGCAGCACCTTGGTGGCCTTTGATCTGAGCAGTAACACCTTGACTCAATTGGCCGAAGGCTTCTCGTTCTCGACGGGCCTGGACGTGGATCCGTTCAGCGGGCGGGTGTACGTGGTGGATTTTGGCGTGTCGCAGGTGACGACGCTCACGCCCATCGAGAAACTCTTTGGCGGCAAGGCCCCCGCAGCGCGCGATTGCTGGAGCGAGTTCAGCGATGTGAGCCCGCGCCTGAACAAGAAGGGACAGCCGACAACCGACTCGGTCTGCCGCGACGGTGACCCGTCGTGCGATCGGGACGGAGCCTCCAACGGGAGTTGCCAGTTTGCCTTGGGGGTGTGCTTGAACGTGCCGCGCAGCAGCTGCACCTCGCCGGGGGTGGTGAGCTTCGAGCTGTGGCAGCCAGGTTCCACAACCCCTGATGCGAGTTTGCAGCAGCTTGCCACCACGGTGAGCGGAGCGCTGCCTGTCACCGGTCCGCTTTGCTTTGGCCCCGTGCCGGTAGACGTGCCTTTGGTCACCACCCCAACCCGCGTGAAGCCGGGAAAAAAGAAGGTCAAGGTGCGCGTGCGTGACGCGAACCAGCGGGCCGCCGTGGACCGCGTGGCGTTCCGCTGCCTGCCCTGACACCACTCGCGTGAACGAAGTACGCGCGTGAAGGCGAGCGAAACAGCGCCGGAGGCGGGGAGCCAGCGGTCGCCAGCGGGATCGCTGGCTCCTTCGACTCTCGCCCTATTCACCTGGCTCGCCATGTGGGCCAGTGCGGTGCAAGCGGGGTCGTTTGCCGACGCAGTGGTGAGTTTTTCCCCAGGCAGGAACGCTGGCTTCGGGCAGGACCAACTGCCAGGGATCGTGCTCGGTCCCCCGAAAGGAGGGGGCGCGTTGCAGGGATCGTTGGATGTGCTCTCCCTGGGCCACGGCGGCGAAATCGTGCTGCGCCTCGATCCGCCCGTGATCTGCGACGGCCCGGGGGCGGACTTGATCGTCTTCGAAAACGCCTTTCACGCTGGTGGCCCCACCGGACCCGTGTTTGCAGAACTCGGGATCGTCGCCGTCAGCCAAGACGGTCAGGAGTTTCGCACTTTTCCCTACGATCGGGCTTCTTGGCAAGGCCTGGCCGGGAAGAGCCCCGTGTTCTCGAACCCGGAAAACGGTATGGATCCGCGCGATCCGCTGATGGCCGGTGGCGACGCCTTCGACCTCGCGGAGGTCGGACTGCCGTGGGCTGCCTTCGTGCGGATTCGCGACGCTGGCGACGAGATGGACGATCCGGGGAACCGAGTGCCTGCCTCGAACTCTGCCGGGTTCGACCTCGACGCGATCGCCGCTGTTCATGTCTGTGTGCCGGGGGTTCCCGTCCCGACCGCGAGCCTAACGCCGAGCACTACGGTTCCACCCACACCAACTCAGACCGCGACCGCGAGCGCAACTCCCACGTACACGGCCGCCGCTACGCATACCGCAACCGCGACCTCCTCGCCCTCGCCCACGCCGACCCCTGCGGCTTCTCCTGCGCAATGCAGGCGAATCGAGGACACGCTCGCCGCCTTGTTCCATGAAGCGACGCCTGCGGCCGACCACAACGGCGACGGCCGCATCTCCGCTGCCGACCTCGTGTTCGCCGTGGAAGCGCTCCCGTGTCACCCATGAAGGGGCGTGGCGCTGGGCCAAGGCGGGGGTGGAGCAAGCGGACAGCGAGAAGCCGGGGGCCGACGACGTGCCGGCAAGCAGTGCGGATTGCTCTCGCAGTGCTCGCCGTTGCGGCGCTGTGTGCGCCGTGTCGCGGAGCAGACGTGGAGGCAGAGGTGACGGTACGCGCCCCTGCGCTGCGGGCAACCGAACGGAAGGCGCCCACGGCTTATTCGCAGGAAATCGATACCAGCCGCTACGCCGAGGAACTCAAAACCGTCACCGATGCGCTGGCCGACATCGCCGGTGTGAGCGTGCGCCGGTACGGAGGTTTAGGGGCCTTTGCCACCTTGTCCGTGCGCGGCGCAGGGGCCAACCAAGTGCAAATTTTTTTCGATGGGATTCCCCTCTCCCGAGCGCGAAACGAGGTGGTGGACCTTGCCGATCTCCCCATAGACAGCTTGGCGCGGATCGAGGTGTACCGCGGTGTGACTCCGGTGAATTTCTCGGTTGCTGGCTTGGGAGGTGCGGTGAATCTGGTACCCAAGCGCGATCACGGCACACAAGCACAGGCCGGGTATGGATCGTTCGATACCCGCAAAGCCACCGCCACGGATCGGCGCCAGTGGGGAGAGTTCCATTGGCTGGCACACGTCGCCTACACAGGCAGCGCCGGCAACTTCCGCTTTCGCACGGACAACGACACGCCGCAAAACCCGCTCGACGATCGCGACGTAACCCGCGTGCACAACTCCTTCGACAGTGTGGATGTGCTGCTGAATCTCCAGGCTCCAGCCGCAGGCGCCGGGCGCTGGGAGGTTTTGCACGAGAATTTTTGGAGGCAAACAGAGTTGCCGGGGCGTGGTGCGAATCCTTCTCTACATGCCGAAGGCACGCGCTTGCGCGTTCTGGATGCGCTGCGGATCACGTTTCCGGAGCTGCCCTTTGCGAGTGCCACGAGCGGTGCGATGACAGGGTACAGCACGCTTGACCGTAGCACGTTTCGCGATCCCTTCGGCGAGTTGGGAGGCGGGCAGCAGGACCGTACCGACCTCTCGTGGGCCGTGGGGGCTGATGGGAACCTCACCTGGGATGCCAGCGAAGTGCTCAGCGTGGCTGGCTTGCTGGGCACGAGCCACGAGTGGTTTTGGCCCGACAACGATGCGCTGAACGCACCCGAAGAAAGCCCCGCGCGCCGCTGGCGCACGGCGCTTGCCTTGCAACCAGAACTGCGAGTCCTTGCGGAGCGCCTCACGGTGGTTCCCGGGTTTCGATGGGAGCACCTACACGATGCTACGGACAAGAGCATCCGTACCTTCGGCCGCGTAGTACCGCGGCTTTCCACCGACCGCGACTTAGTGAACCCTTCGCTGGGGCTGGCGTACCACCTCGGTTGGGGCTGGACGTTGCTCGCCAACACGGGCCGGTACCAGCGAGCGCCGAGCTTGCTGGAGTTGTTCGGGCTATCGGGCACCGTAATTGGCAATCCCTCGCTCGTTCCCGAGAGCGCGTGGAATCGGGACATCGGCGTTCGCTGGCAGATACCCGCGTTTGCTTGGTTCGAGGTGGGCCAGCTCGAATACGCTTACTTCGACAACGACGTGCGCGATCTGGTCGTATTCGTGCAGCGCAGCGCAGCGATGTTTCGTCCGGAAAACATTGGCCAAGCTCGGCTGCGCGGCCATGAAGTGGGCCTGCAGATGCGCTTGCGCCAGGTCCTGCGCGCCGAGTTCAACTACACCCTGCAAGACGCCGAGAATCGCAGCCGCGCGCAAGGAGGGATTTACGTTGGCAAGCAGTTGCCAGGGCGCCCGCGCCAGGAGGGCTACGCACGCGTGAGCGCCGAGTGGGGGCGCTGGGAGGGGTTTTACGAGTGGAATGCGATCGCCGGGAATTATTTGGACCTCGCGAACTTTCAGCGGGTACCGGCGCGAACGACGCACGGCTTGGGTCTGAGCTGGCACCTCGGCAAGCACCTGCGGCTCTTGCTCCAGGTGCGCAACCTCACCGGCAACCAGATCTCGGACGTGGGCGGCTTTCCGCTCCCAGGCCGCTCTTGGATTGGAACGGTAACCTGGACACTGTAAGGAAACGCGGAGGACTGATGAAACGAGCGATCTGTCTGGTTGTGCTCGCCGCTGCCTTGGCTAGCGGGATTGCGATTGCAACCCCGCTGGCGGCCACGGTGGATGAACTGGGCGACTGTAACGGCGACGGGGTGGTGACCGTTGACGAACTGGTTCTCGGCGTGCGCATTGGCTTGGGAGAAGCGGAGGTCCGTGCCTGCCCGGAACTCGATGCGAACGAGGATGGCGCAGTGACCGTAGATGAGCTCGTTCAGGCGGTGCTGCGCGCACTCGAAGCGCCGCCGCCACTCGCTCTCGCTTTCGTCACCACGACCGATTTTCAAACCGGCAGCTTTGCGACGATCGCGACCACGGCACCGTTCCGCGTGGATCCGAGTCGCCCGCAGCGGCGCTTGGGGGCGGATCCGGTGGCCCGCGTGTTCGGTCGGCGGGTGTTCGTGATCAATCGCTTTGGCGCCGACAACGTGCAGATCCTGGACGCCGATCGAGACTTTGCCACCGTGGCACAGTGCTCCACCGGCAACGGCTCCAACCCGCAAGACTTGGCCTTCAGGGACGGCCGCACCGGTTACGTGACCCTATTGGCGCGGCCATATCTGTTGCGGGTCGGGCTGCGCCCGCGGCCCGACTGCGCGGACTTTATCCAACAGGAAATTGACTTGCGCGCCTACGCGGACCGGGACGGCAGTCCCGAGGCAAGCCAAAGCACCGTGGTCGGAGGGTTCCTGTACGTGGCCTTGCAGCGCCTGGAGAACTTCACGCCCGTGCAGCCAGGCCTGTTGCTGCGCATCGATCCCGCCACCGACACGGTTGTGGGCGCGCTCCAGCTCATGAGCGCGAACCCATTCGGCATGACTCAAGGCCTGCTCACCCGCGGCAACCGCATGTACGTCGTCGAAGTCGGGCAATTCGGCGTGAACGATGGCGGCGTCGAGGCCATTGACCTCGACTCGTTCGACTCCCTCGGCTGGGTGGTGCGAGAAGACGCGCTCGGCGGGGACATCACGGACATCGTCTTGGTGTCCGAATCGCTCGCGTACGCGATCGTGTCGCTGCCGAACTTTTCTACCGCCCTGATGGCCTTCGACCCGCGCACGGGGCAAAAGCTACGGACGGTGCTGCGGCAAGACGGTTTGTCCGATATCGAACTGGACACTCGCGGGCAGTTGTTCGTGGTGGAGCGCAACATTCACAACCCTGGCGTGCGCGTGCTGCGTGCTGCGGATGGGGTGGAACTCACCCCGGGTCCGCTCCCCACCGGCCTTCCACCGTTCGATTTGGTGTTTTTGGAATGAGGCTGCAGCCCCACGGTTCTCGTCTTGCGAGGAAGGGGTTCCTGCTTGCGCTGTGCTGGCTTTCCTACCCGTGTTGGAGTGGGGCGGAGGCGCCGCGGCGGATCGTCTCTCTATCGCCGGAACTCACCGAGATCGTCTTTGCGCTCGGTGCCGGCGATCGCCTGGTAGGAGTAACCATGCAGTGCGACGAACCGCCCGCAGCCCGTGCCATTGCTCGGGTGGGCACGTTTCTCGTGCCAACCGTGGAGTTGGTGCTTGCCAAGCAGCCGGACTTGGTACTGGCCTCGCCGAGCCCCGGGAACCGCCGTGCGGTGGAGGCGCTGATGCATATGGGTTTGCGAGTGGTGGTGATCCAGGCGAGCAGCGTAGGCGAGGCGCGCGACGCCATCCTCGAGGTCTCCCGGCTTCTCGAGCAAACCACCAAGGGCGAGGAGCTGGCGCGTGCGTTCGAGCAGCGTATCGCGGCCGTGCGGGAACGAGTCACGCCGGACCGCTCACCTTCGGTGTTCTTTCTTGTGGGGCGCAATCCACTGATTGTTGCAGGGGCAGGAACGCTGCAAGACGAGATGATTCGGCTGGCCGGTGGCAAGAACGTGGGAGCCATGGCGGGGCACGGCTGGCCGCGGGTGGATTTGGAGTACCTCTTGGCGCAAGACCCGGAAGTCATTGTGGACGCGAGTATGGGTAGCGAGGAAGCAGACAACGGGACGTTTTGGTCGCGCTTTGCGGATTTGCGTGCGGTGCGCAGCGGGCGTGTGTTTGTCGGCGCAGATTCGCGCCTGTTGCGGGCGGGGCCCCGGGTTCCGGAAGCTGTGGAAATGCTGGCGCGCTGGTTGCACCCGCAGCGCGTTCCTCTCGTTCCGTGAGGCGTGGATGAGCCAGCCGAACACGGGTAACGCGGGCGAGTTCGGAGACGCTCGCTACTTGACCAAGAGCCGTTTTGTGACGGTCCTCTCTTTCTTGATGCTGCTTTGGTTTGGCTCCTTCCTCCTTGCCCTCGTTGCAGGGAACGTGCGACTTGATTGGCGCGAGGCATGGGCCGGTGGTGCTGGCAATGTCCATCATCTGATCTTGTTCGAGACTCGCCTGCCACGCGCGCTGCTCGCCAGTGCCGTCGGTGCAGGTTTGGGCCTCGCAGGGGCGGCGTTGCAGGGTTTGCTGCGCAACCCCCTCGCCGAGCCGCACTTGATCGGAGTGTCGGGAGGAGCAGCACTTGGCGCCGTGGCCGCAGTGGTGGTGTCCGGCGGGCGAGTGTTCGGCTCGCCAGAGCTTCTGCCGGTAGCGGCGGCGCTGGGTGCCCTGATTTCGGTTGCGGTGCTGTACCGCTTGTCCCTGGTGCACGGGCGCCTGCAGCCACACGTGCTGCTGCTGGCCGGCGTGGTGTACAACGCCTTTGCTGGGGCCCTGATTTTGTGCGTGAACGCGCTGGTGGACTTTTACCAAGCCCACGGCTTGCTTTCGTGGCTGATGGGCAGCGTGGCTGCATACGGCTACCGCACCGTGGCCGTTGTGAACGTGTACACGGTGGTTGCCGCGGTTTGGCTGTTTCGCTTTGCGCGGCCGTTGAACGTGCTCAGTTTGGGAGAGACCTCCGCGCGGCAGTTAGGCGTGGCCGTCCATCGGGTGCGCACCGCGGTCTTCCTGGGGGCCTCGTTGTTGGTCGGTGTGGTCGTGGCCGTGAGCGGCATGATTGGTTTCGTAGGGCTGATCGTTCCCCACACCTTGCGCCTGCTGTTCGGCGCCGATTATCGCTTGTTGCTTCCGAGTTCGTTCGTCGGCGGGGCGATCTTCTTGCTGGTAGCTGATACGCTGGCCCGTACGTTGTTCGCGCCCGTCGAGCTGCCGGTCGGTGTGGTCACCGCTCTTAGCGGGGCGCCGTTCTTCGTGTACTTGTTGAGGCGGGAGCAAAGGCGCGTCTACGGCTAAACGGGCA
This sequence comes from Myxococcales bacterium, assembly GCA_037445065.1. GTDB lineage: Bacteria > Desulfobacterota > Binatia > HRBIN30 > HRBIN30 > JBBILD01. The sequence goes on along the minus strand of JBBILD010000007.1, from coordinate 102,024 downwards.
GCGCCCTGCTGACCAACCAGGGGTGCCGGCTGCGTGCTCGGGGAGAGGCTGTGTTGCTTGACAGTGAGGTTGCGGTTGTGGAACAGGGAGGCAGCTTGCCACATCAGTAGCGTGGTCGGGTGGAGAAAGGAGGAGGAGTTATGCTGCGACGAGGGCTAGTGGTTGCGAGTTGCCTCGGGTTGGTACTGAGCGCTTTCCCGGCGTGGAGTCAGGAGAAAGCGCCGCCGACGCGGAGCCTGGATCGCTTCGAGGCAGACACCGCGGTCACCGAAGGCTTTTGGATCGAGCCCCTGGCCACGTTTGCGCAGGATGTGGTCAAGGACAACCTTGGGAATAAGACGACCACCTCTGCGGACACGGGTGGGCTGCGCTTGAGTTACGGGATGGACCTGCTCGAGGCCGGCTTGATCTTCCCGTTCTGGCGGCATCTCGAAGTGGAGCAAAGGGTTGGCGGGAACGTCCGAACCGCGGGCGGAGAAGGCCCCGGTGATCTGCGCGCTTTTGTGAAAGCGGTGCCGTTGCGCAGCGAGTATTTCGATGCGGGTGCGGGTGTGACAGTGGGATTCCCGACCGGATCCACCGAAGGAGGGCTCACCACTGCCGAGACCACCTTGTTGCCGGGCAACGTGAAGGCCCTGTCGGTATTGCCCATGAATGCGCTGCAACCTGGAACCGGCAAGTTCAACTTCACTCCGTATGGAATGGTTGGGCTGCACTACGGGCCGTTCGAGGTTCGTGCCCACGGGGGATACACGTTCGTGGCCTCGCACACTTCGAGTTCGCGGGAAGTCACGGTGTACGGGGGAGGCATTTACTATCGCTGGACCGATCAAGTCGGGTTCCGTTCGGAAATCAATGGCGGAACTGTCCACACCGTTGGGGACAACCCTGACGTATTGGCCTGGCAACCTGGGATTGACGTCCGCCTTCCGCAAAACGGTTACGAAATCGTGTTGCGGCCGACGGGGAGTTTCGGGATCACGGACGAGACGGCGGATTGGGGTATCGGCGGCTCGATCAGCTTCTTACTCCGCCCGTAACTGGCGCGCAGGGACAAACTCGCGCCGAAAGCGGCGGCGGCTAACCCTGGCCTGCCGCCGCTTTTGCTTTTAAAAAGTGGCACGATGCTCGTAGCTCAGCGCTTCCCGCTCGAGGCTCGGGAAATCGAGTTCGGATACCGGCCATCCCAACTCGTATTGCGAGGCGTATCCCTTGCGCTGGGTGCGGGCGAGCTCGTCGGTCTCATCGGTCCGAACGGGTCCGGCAAATCTACCTTGCTCCGCGTCCTGAGCGGCGTGGTGCGGCCCCGGGCGGGCGAGGTGCTGCTATACGGCCGCTGCCTACACGAACTTTCGCCGCGCGAGATTGCCCGTTCGATCGCTGTCGTTCCGCAGGACACCCACGTGGAGTTCCCGTTCTCTGTGTTGGAAGTGGTTCTGATGGGCCGTTCGCCGTACCTCGCCGGGTTTTCCTTCGAGGATGCCGAAGACCTGGCTCGTGCCCGAGCGGCGATGGAGCGGACGGGTGTGGCACACCTCGCGCACCGCACCATCCAGGAGCTGAGTGGGGGCGAACGCCAGCGGGTGATGCTGGCCAGAGCGCTTGCTCAAGACACTCCCATACTACTGTTGGACGAACCGGCAGCGTTTCTCGACCTGCGACACGTGGTCGAGATGTACGACCTGTTACGAGAGCTGCTGGGCGAGGGCAAAAGCGTGCTCACGGTGTTGCACGACTTGAACCTCGCTGCGCAGTATTGCGACCGGGTGGTGCTTCTGGACGAGGGCGCCGTGTATTGCGCTGGACCACCGGGCGACGTGCTCACCTACCGTGCCATTACCGAGGTGTACCGCACAGAGGTGTACATTGACCTCAACGACATCACTGGCACGGTGAACGTGCTGCCGCTCAGCCGCGCGTATCGGGAGAGGCTTGCGCGTGAGCGCTGGGCGAGTGCAAGCAACTCTTCCGGAGGGGAGGGCGCATGAGCAGCAGAAAGTCCGCTGCAAGTAGGGCGGAGCGAGTTCGCAGGCTGGCGATCCGCATGTTGATCTTGGCAGCGGGGAGCTTGTTGTGGTGGCCGCAGGGAAGCCGAGCGGAACTCTCACCGGAGGTTCGCGACGCGTTGGAACAAGCCAAATACGTGTACATATCGAGCCAGCGCAAGGACGGAAGTTGGAGCCGAGCTGCAGAAATCTGGTTTCTGTTTCATGATGGGGCCGTGTACTTGGGTACCCCAGCCAGTTCCTGGCGCGCCAAGCGTATCCGGTGGGGAAGACCGCGGGCGCGTATCGCCGTCGGCAAACCGGACGGGCCGGTGTTGTTTGCCCGCGGGGAGATCGTGAAAAGCAAAGAAGCGGAGCAGCGGATCCTCGAGGTGTTCGCCAAGAAGTATCCGGATCGGTGGAGCCAGCACGAGCAGCGGTTCCGGCAAGGCTTTGCGGACGGCAGCCGCGTGGTCATCCGCTACACGCCGGAATGATCGGCGATGCCGCAGGGCGCCGGTGGCGCTCCCGCTTTGGCCGCACGCTAACCGCAAGCTGGTGCGGGGCACTCGCGCTCGTTTGCCTTGCTGCATGCCAGCGGCAAGCGGAGGTGCCGCCGCGGAGAGTCGAAGTTTCTGCGCGCACGCTGGTGCGCTTGCCGGAGACAGCGCGGCGGCAGACGTTGGCGATCGGGTCGGACGGAGTGACGTACGCATACGTGGAGCGCACCACAGCAGGGGAACGCGTGGTCCACAGCGCCGGCGCAGATCGCGAGTACGAGGAAGTCTCTCATCCGGTATTGCTGCGCGAAACGCAACGGCGCTTGTACTGGGCGATCGACCGTAAGCTGGGCGAAGAGGATCTGCTTTTGGTGGACAATGGGCAGGAAACCCGCACGGGTTTTCGACAACCCAATCCGTTCGTCATCAGCCGCAACGGCACCCGTTGGGCGACGGCCGGCAATTTCGCGCGCGAGGTGGCAGGGCCGGGCAGCGCGGGCAAGGCTGCTGTGTACTCGAACGGAGAGCTGCTCGGTGTGTACGAGGATGTCTCCGTACCGGCGATCCGATCCGATGGCCAGGAGGTCGCGTTTGTCGCTGAGCGCGCGGACGGCTCGCATGTGCTCGTTGTCAACGGGAAGGAGCGGCGTGTCTTCGAACGGCCGCCCACTGACAAAGCCTCACCGCCGCTGCGCATGAGCGAGCGGGCGCCGGGGCTCGGCCAGTTCAAGCTTCTTTATCTCACAGACGGGAGTCTGGTTACGCTCGCTTACGATCGGGATGGCTGGGCCCTGTATCGGAACGATACCCGACTGGCGTCGTTCTCGCACGTGCTGAGCCTCGGCGGGCAAGTGTCATTTGGCTTCGATCAATTCCGTACCTCGCCCACCATCCTGGTGAATTCGCTGAACGGAGCCGATTCCGCACCGGTGGTGGCGTGGTGGGAAAAGGTTCCGGGCGAGGAGTCGAAGTGGCGGCTGAACCGAGACGGCAAGCCCGAGAACACGATCTGCGAGCACTACTGGGAATTTATGCCGCCGATGTTGTCCGATGACGGGCAGCACCTGGCCTACCCTTGTTACCGCGGGCTGCCGGTGAGTCCCGACGTACCGGCGGATTTCGTTGTCGATGGGAAACGCTGGGGTCCATTTTACAGTGTTTGGGGCGTTGCGTTCGATCCGGCCGGCGAACGCGTAGCGTTCGCCGCTGCGCGAGAGCCGCGCGGCAAGTGGAGTTACTTGATGGACGGGCTAGCGTTTCCCCTTGCCTACGATGAAGCTTGGCGGCCGCGTTTTTCACCCGACGGCCGGCACTTGGCCTGGGAGGCCCGTCACAAGCAAAAGGTCGTTGCGGTTGTGGATGGTGACAGCGTGTATTCGTTCGACACCGTCCTGTGGGGCCCCGAGTTCCCGCAACCCGACACGGTCGCCTGGGTGGTGCGCCGTGGTGATCGCGTGAAACGAGTCGAGGCCCGCTGGCGCAGCGCCACGCGCTGACCCAGTCTCACCCCGCTTTGGCCAAGTTTTGCTCGGCAAACTCCCAGTTGAGGAGTCGGTCGATCACCGCGTGGACGTAATCGGCGCGGCGGTTTTGGTAGTCGAGGTAATAGGCGTGCTCCCACACATCAATGGTCAGTAGCGGGGTTTTCCCGGCTGCTGTAAGTGGGGTGTCGGCGTTGCCCGTGGCTACGATCTCGAGGCGTTTGTCGGCTGCCACGAGCCACGCCCAGCCACTGCCGAATTGGCCGGTGGCGGCCGCCGCAAACTTTTCGCGAAACGACTCGAAGCCGCCAAAATCGCGGTCAATCCACTCGCGGATTTTCCCGCTCGGCTTGCCGCTCCCCTTGGGCCGCAAGCTGTGCCAGTAAAACGTGTGGTTCCACACTTGGGCAGCGTTGTTGAACAAAGCCCCTTTGCCAGGTTGCGTGGCGCTGCGCCGCACGATCTCCTCGAGCGGCAGGTCGGCGTACTCCGTACCGGCGACGAGCTTGTTGGTGTTGTCCACGTAAGCCCGGTGGTGCTTGCCGTAGTGAAAGGAAATCGTCCGCGCGGAAATTACCGGCTCGAGGGCCTTCTCCGGCCACGGAAGGGGCGGGAGAGAAATTGGTCCAGCCGCTTCCGCGCCGAGCCGGCGAACCAAAAGGGTCACTGCCAGCGCGCTACCCGCTTGCAACACTTGCCGCCGGTGCCACTGCCGGGGGGCTGTGGTTGGTTGGGAAAGGGTCTCTTTCATGCCGCACCTCCGGCGCGCAGAGTAACAACCGAACGGCGCGCATCAATCGGAAGGCGTGGATTTCTGCTTGGAAGACAGCGGGAGCCGGGGGAAAGTCGGCTCCCGCTGGCGGATGTGAAACGAGCCTCAAGCCGCTCGCAGGGTGGGCTCCCCGGGCTTCCAATTGCACGGAGTCAGTTCGTCGGTCTGCAATGCGGCGAGCACGCGCAGGACCTCATCCACGTTCCGCCCCGTGGACAGGTCATTCACGCTCACGAAGCGGATGACGCGCTCTGGGTCGACCACGAAGGTGGCGCGCAGCGCCACGCCTTCTTGCGGGTGCAGAATGCCGAGAGCGGCCGAGAGTTCGCGCTTGGTGTCGGCCAGCATCGGGAAGGGCAGGTCGCGCAGTTCCGGGTGCTGGTTGCGCCAGGCGAGGTGGACGTAGTGGGTGTCGGTGGACGCACCGAGCACTTGCGCATTGCGAGCCCGGAACTCCGCTTCGCGGTGGCCGAATTCCGCGATCTCGGTAGGGCACACGAAGGTGAAGTCCATGGGCCAGAAGAACACGACCAGCCACTTGCCGGCGAAATCCGCATCGCTGAGTTCTTGAAATTCACGGCCCGGCTCGCGACTGACGACTGCTTTGAGCCGAAACGAGGGAAAGCGATCACCAACGGTCAGCATACGATCTACCTCCTGAAATCTGAGAATGTTGCTGCTCGAATTAGGCGGCAGCGGTGGCGGAGGCCAATTCAAAATTGCCATTCCGCCGATTGAAGCCTTCGATTGCGGTTAGCGGCAAGCTTGCCGGTAAAGCTGATCCAGTTGCTGGCGGAGTTGTACGTCACTGAGCCCAGGCATGGCAGGCTTGAGTTTTTCTAGGCGGGCGCAGGCGGCCCCGCGGTCGCCGGCTGTGTTTTGTAAGCGGGCGAGCTGGTATTCCCCTTCGTACCACGGCGCGTCGCCCGGGCGTGCGGCGCGTGCGTAACGCTCCCAGTACTGGCGAGCGGCTTCGAGATCACCCTTGGCTTCAGCCATTCCGGCCAGGGCGCGCAGCGCAGCGAGCAGGTTGGGGTCCTGAGTGAGAACCTCTTCGTACAGCGCGCGCGCGCGAACCAGGTCGCCGGTGTTCTCGTATAAACGCGCCAGAGTCAGGCGGAACTTGGGCTTGTTCGAGTCAGCAGCAGCTAGGGCTTCGTAGAGGCGCAACGCGACGCGTTGGGCGGCGAGGTCGGCACCGGCCTCGCCTTGGTTCTTGCGCTGGGTGCCGGCCCGCACAAAGGCGGCAGCGAGTTGTTCGCTTTGCTGCGCGCCGAACTCCCGCACCAGTTCCGACGCCCAGCGCTCGGCCACGGCCTCGGCGTCGCGGAAGCGGCCGAGGCGCAAGTAGGCGAGTAAGCGCAAGCGGTTGACAGCCGCAAACAGCTCGCTTTGCTGCGCATAGCGCTGCTCGAAGTTTTCGAGCGCGGAGGCGATTTGCTGCCAGTCTGGCTCCGCCTGCCAGCTTTGCCACGCGGCGCGAAGGAGGGTGAGTTTCGCTTCGAGACCGCTCAGCACCACGGGCTCGTTGCGCTGGCGGTGCTTGAGATCTTCGAGGGCCCGGGTCAGTATCGCAAGTTCACTGCCGAGTTCCGCCAGCGTTTGTGCAGAGGGGCTACCCGACTCGGCGAGCAAGGTCACTCGGCATTGAAGCGCTCCGAAGCGAGCACGGACATGAAACTCCGCATCGCCGCTCACACGCGCGAATGCTTCCAGCGCCTCCTTGCACTGTTTGCGCTGCTGGAGCAGCTCGCCCAGCCGGAAAAAGCCCTCGTAGGCAAAGCGGTGCTGGGGAAAGCGCTCGACGTACGCTCGGATGGCTCGCTCGTAGGCAGCCAAGTCCGCTTGTTCCCGTTGGTCGGCAGCCATCCGCTCCCAAGCCTTGAAGTGGAGGTAGGCTGCCTCCGCCGCGTCCTCGCCGGTCTTCTCCTGTGCGGCTAGCCTCAGGTTCTCCGCCGCTTCGCGCCACAGGCCGCTTTGGAACTGGGCCAAACCCAGCACGTAACGGCGCTCTGCTTCGAGTGCGGGGGAAAGAGACCCGGACCTCCCCGCCTCTTCGAGCACGGAGATGGCCTGCCGGTAGTCCTTTTTCTGCAGCAGCATTTTGGCCAGCTCGATGCGCGCCCGGGGACCTTCGACCATTTTGGCGAGCCGCGCCGGATCGTCCGCAAACGACAGGAGGAGTCCTTGTGCGCGTTCGGCCCACACCCCGCCGCCACGCTGCAGCGGTTCGAGCGCAGCCACCGCGTCCTTGCGCAACCGTTCTGCTTCTTCGGCGCTGGCTTTGCGCGCCAGTTCCAACAAGGCGCGGGCGTGCAAAAAGCGCACCCGCGCATCCGCCCCAGCGGTACCCATCAAGGCGGCAGAAAGCTGGACCGCTTCCCGATACCGACCATGCCGCACGTACGCATCGAGCAAGGCCAGGCGCGCCTTGGATCGGCGTTCGGCAGGATTTTGCGGGTCGTCGGCCACTGCGAGGAGATCCTGGGTGGCGGCGTCCAAGTCGCCCAGTTCGAGGGCGCAGAGGCCGCGGCCGAGCAAGCTCTCGCGTCGGAGTTCCGCGTTGTCGCTGCCGGCAAACTCGCCGAAACCCTGCATTGCTTTCTCCAAGAGAATCTTGCGTTGGGCGCCTTCCATCCGGCGCGCGCCGTAAAAACGGACCCAATTCAGATAGTAGAGTGCTTGCGCTCCGAGGGTGCCGGCTCTGCGGTACTCCGGGGATTCGTAGAGAGCTTCCAAGTCGCCGTCTTCCGCGATGACCTTTTGCACCATGCGCTCGAGCTTGCCGCCTGTCGCCTCGTAAATGGCTTCGAGCGGTTGGCTCAGCGCGCGGTATGCTTCCAGCAAAGCTTCCCCTTCCTTCCCTCCCCCTTGCTGCTCGAAGCGATCACTGAGGGCGATGAACTGCAAGGCCGCCTCTCCTAACCGGGCGATGGATTGGCGCAGGGCTGCTTCGTCGCTCGGTGGTTGGCCCCCGGACCAGCTTTGCTTCACCTGCCGGGCGCGGGCCACGATGTCGGCCACGGATTGCGCGCCTGCCACCGCGCTGGCCAGCAATGCCAGCAGGGCGAGCAGCCAGACGTTTCGCCCCACGTTAGGTCAACTCCTTCAGGTACTTTTGCATCTCCGTTTTCCAGCGACTGCCAAAGGTCAGTTCGAGAATGCTGCGCATGAGTGCCTTGTTCTCGCGGAGCTGTACCAGTTCGCCACCGCCTAGTTTGGCGATCTCCCCATAAGTGCGGCTCACTTCGTGGTAGAAGTCCGGCAGTGGAGAGGGCTGGTACGGTTTGCTGCCGTGGAGAGAGCGCCACATATGGCGGTCGAAGATTTCGTGCGCCGGAATGGTGACGTCAATCGCACTCACGAAGCCGCCTTGCTGGCGAAACTCGCGCACGATTCCCCTGACCTCGTCGAGTTCCCACGGGTGTGGTGGTGCATCGCCGACGATAATCAGGACCTTTTTAGATTTCTTGCGCCAGTTGAGTTCGTGCACTGCTGTATCGAGTGCGTCTTTGACCGCCTCTTCCCAGTCGCCCCCGCCGCCCGCTCGGATGTTGGCCAAGAAATCCAGCAGCTTTTGGGTGTTGAAGCTGAGGTCGGTCCACTTCACCACGTAGTCGTCGCCTTTGTCCCGATAGACCACGATGCCAACGCGGGTAGTGGGCACCATCCGTTGCAGCGCGGCGACGAACGCTTTGAGGCGCGAGCGCACTTCGTCAATGACGAACTGCATGCTGTCGGTGGTATCGATCACCAAGGCCACGTCGAGGCCGACGCGCCGCAGCCCGCCCACGTATTCACCGAATGAACCGCCCAGTCCGCCGACCCCAGCGCCGCCCGCGCCAAAGGAAATTGGAGTGTGAATATCGAGGACCGGCCCGCCGAGCTTCGGTCCGAAACCACCGATGGCGGGAAGCTCGGGGGCGCGGATGCCTTGCGGCGCGGGCCCGCTCGCTTGGGCTCGTTTGGGCAAGGCTTGTTCCGGCCGCAGGGCGCCGGCCACGTCGCGCAGGGAATCTGCCCCCTCCAAATTTTCCGGGCCTGGGATCGCCTCTTCCTGCACCTTGACCCGAATCTCCTCGATTTTCTGGATCACGGTCAGGGTCACGGTTGCGAACAGCAGCAGTAGTGCGGCGTGCACCAGCCCCGAGACCACCACCCAGCGTGCCGTAGCGCGGGGGCGCGGCGCCCAAGGATCGAAGTTGGAGCGAGACGTCGGAGGCGGAGCTGCGCTCATACTCAGGGAGCTGCGCGCCGCGGCTGAGCGGCAATCGCGATTTGCGAGGCGCCCGCCTTTTGCGCCAGTGCGAGGATTTTTACCGCCTGTCCGAACAAAACCTCGCGGTCCCCCTCCAGCACCACCGGTACGTCCGGGCGATTCTGAATGAGTTGCCGCAAGGTGTCTTCCAACTGTTCATAGGGGGTGAGTTGGGCGTTGACGTACACGTCGTTTTGCGGGGTCACCGTGATGGTGATTTCGCGCGGTTGCGCGGCCGTGGAATCCACCTCAGGGAGACTGATTTTCGCGCCGGACTCCACCATCGCGGCGCTGGTTACCATGAAGATGATCAGCAGCACGAGGAAGATGTCGGTCAGGGGTGTGATGTTGATTTCCGAGACGATGCCTTTATGGCCCCGGTGACGGGCATTAAACGCCATGGTTCTGCCTCCCCAGATGGATGGCATCGAGCACCCGGTTGCAGGCGATGGTGAGCGCCGCCTCGATGCGCTCGATTTGGGTCTGAAAATAGTTGTAGAAAATCAGCGCCAGGATGGCGACGCCGAGCCCGAGAGCCGTGGCCACCAGAGCTTCGGAAATGCCCGCAGCCACCACAGAAAAGCCACCGCTTCCCATCACCGCCATGTTGTGAAACGCTTTGATGATGCCGATCACGGTGCCGAACAGGCCGATGAACGGCGCGGAGCTGCTGACCGTCCCCAGTACCCACAGCGGACCCTTGAGCGCCTCGATTTCTTCGAAGCGCTTGTCCTCCGTCAAATCGGAAAGATACTCCAGAGAGTCGGACTGATGCCGGGTAATGACGTCGGTGAAGATACGGCCGGCCGGGGTTCCATTGGCAGCTTGCGCGGCTTCTAGGGCAGCCCGGAAGTTGCCTTGTTCGAGCGGTGCCCGCACTTGTTCCGCCAAGCTCAACGTGCTGGGGATCAGCCCGCGCAACGACCAGGCGCGCTCGAGGATAATGGTCACGGTTGCCACGGAGAAAAGCAGCAACGGGTATGTTGCGATCCAGCCCTGCTGGATCAAGTCGAGTACGCTCAACCCTTCCACGGTGAAAACCTCCTAGGAATCTTCTTGATGGTGCGTGTACTTAGCGGCCGCGCGTTCGCGAGAGAACGCAGCCATGCGGGCGGCGCGGCATGCGCCGGAAACGGCTCCTTGTCGGGTCGAGGTCATTGTCCGACGGGCTACGGTCACCGCTGTGTCGGCGTCGAGCGAAACGCGGCACGCGGCTGCGTGCGCGGAGCGTCGGCTGCCGTGATGCTCGTCTCACCGCTGGCAGCGCGTACCGCAAGCGCACATATCGAGTCAATGCAGCCCTAAGCGAACGGCCACTAGTGAGGGTGAACGGTCGTTCCGCAGGCTCATGCGGATGCCGCAACCAGCGATGAGCAAGAAACGGTGAATTGCGCATGGGGAACGGGCCGTTCCGAGATGACCGACCACGACCGGTACGGCGGCGCGCCTCCGAGATGGGTGACGGTGCCCCTCGTGGCTGCGAGCCGTGAGCGGCGGGTGGCGAAGGGCCAGCGGTCCGTTCAGAGAGGAGCGAGCACGGCGTCTCTGCGGCAATGCTGCACTGCGCAGGCAGGCCCGTTTCCTTGCGTGCCGCGGTGGTTCCGTGTGGTTCCGTGGACTGGTTCCGTGGACAGCCACCTCGCCGCCAGCCCCGGGGTTCCGAGCGGGATCTGCACCGGAACAGAACGCCCTCGACATGAGCCGGAGCGCGGGTCCCGCGGTTTTTCGCAGCCCCCATCACCGCTGCCCGGTCCGAGCGGCAGACGGCGGAGGGGTTCGGACTGAGTACCGCAGGGCAAGCGGGTCGAGCCGCCCCGACGAGACTTCAGTGACATGTGCGCACGCTGCAGGGCCGGAAGGTGGCGCCACAGCTCCCATAGACGCCGAGTCCGGTGACCGTTGCGACACAGGTGCACGCTGCGGGTGTGGCTTCTGAGGCGGAGGAACGCTGCGAGCCTACAGCTTTGGTTTGGGCGACGGGAGGGATCGTTCCGGTGCGTACCTGCCGTTGAAAATGGGCAGACTCGGGTCAGCATTCCCACGGCAAGGGCATCCCAACACAGCCCCGCCCCAAAAATGAGAGCGGAAAGCCGGCGCCGGGGTGGCCGCCGAAAGGCCGGTGCGTGGCAGTCTCTTGGTGCGACGCGGTTCTGGTAGTAAGGAGCGGTTATGCCGCGTGGGGGTCGGCAGGCAGGGAAGCGAGCTTCGGAGCGCAGGCGGCGGGCCTCGCGATTGGCGCCGGAGCGGCGCCGCGCACAGCTCCTCGAGTGTGCTCTCGAAGTGTTCGCCCAAAGGGGAATTGGTGAAGCCAGGCACGCGGAGATTGCTCGTCGTGCCGGAGTCTCGCTGGCAACGACCTTTGTGTACTTCCCCAGCCGGCGGAGCTTGGTCGAGGCAGTGTTGAGAGAAGTGAGTCGCTTTTATCGGGATCAGGCGGCCCAAGTTCACGAGCGAGTGCAAGAGCCAGCAGATGCCGTCTTGTTGGCACACGCGCGTGCCTTCGCCGACTCAGTGCGCACCCATCCGGCTTACGCGCGCGTTTGGCTGCACTGGAGCACCTCGATCCGGGATCGGGAGTGGCCTCTTTACTTGGCGTTTCAAGACCAAGTGGAGGCGATCATTGCCGGCACGATTGCCCGCGGCCAGCGCGAGGGTACGCTCAACCGGGGGCTCGACCCGGTACTCGGCGCGCGGCTCATGATCAGCGGTGCACATATGGTCGTGCAGATGCAGCTCTCGGGGCGCCAGGAAGCCGAAATCCGAGGCTTCGTGGACACCGTAGTGCGAGCGCTGGGCGCGGTGATGGCTCCGGAATAGCGCCGCTGGTTCGTTGCCTGCAGTGGCTGCGGCCGCTGGTGCCTGTGCTCTGCCCGGAGCGTGACCCCTGGTGGCGGGCCTTCTGCTCCCTGGCCACGGGCTCAGCGCCGGGGCTCGGGTTTCCCCCCCGCGAACTTCTCGTTGCTTTGCTTCAGGCGGGCTGGTAGGCGGTGGAAAGGTCACATGCTCGGGGAGGGAACGGACGAGGGGCGGTTCTGGGTGCGCTTCTGGGGCGTACGCGGGAGCCATCCCACGCCAGGGCCGAGCACGGTACGGGTTGGTGGCAACTCGGTGTGCGTGGAAGTGCGCGCCGGAGGCCGCCTGCTGGTGTTCGATGCGGGGACGGGCCTAATTGGCCTCGGCCAAGCGTTACTCCGCGAACCTGGAAATCGCCGGGTGGAGGTGTTCCTGAGTCACTACCACCACGATCACATTGACGGTCTGCGCTTTTTCGCGCCTCTGTACGAGCGCGGCTGGCGCTGTCGGATCCATGGCCCGAAGCTGCACGGGTTTCTACCCGAACGCGTGCTGCGCATGGCTATGTCGCCGGCTTTTTTCCCGGTCGAATGGCCGGAGCTGCCCGCCCGCCCACAGATTCGTTCACTGGCGAGGCACGCGGTGCTTCGCTTCGCTGGGCGGCCGCCAGCGCGGGTCAGGGTGCAGATCAGCGGCGCACACCCGAAGCTGGGCGTGGCTCTATACCGGGTCGAGTGCGCGGGCCGTGCCCTGGTGTACGCGACCGACATCGAGGCGGTGGGGAAGGGGTTTGAAGACGTCGTGCGCTTCGCGCAGGGAGCTGCGGTTCTGGTACACGACGCCCAGTATACCGACGAAGAGTACGCTGCCGCGCGCAAGGGCAAAGTCGGATGGGGCCACAGCACGGTCCGCATTGCCGCCGAGGTGGCGCGGGCTGCCGGTGTCGAGAGGTTGCTCCTGTTTCACCACGACCCGTCGCACGACGATCGCGCCTTGGTCGAGCTAGTACGCCAAGCGCGTCGCGTGTTCACGGCGACCGACCTGGCCTCGCGAGGCTTGAAGGTAGACTTGGCGTGACGCACCGCGGGACTCGGGGAGAGGCTCGAGCGCGCGCATTGTGGCACCGGTGTCAGGGGCCGACACAGGCGATGCCACCGAAACCCGTGCGGGACACGAGCCGGCAATGAGCGAAAGAGTTGGCATCCTCTTCGCTGCGCAAGAGGAACGCATGGCAAAACCCTTGTGCTCCTGTTACCGGCCGCTGCTCATGCGGTTTAGAAGACAATCACGGGCAATGCTGCGCGCGGTGACCGTCGTCGGCTTGTTTTGGGCTGCACGCGTTCCGGGTGAAACCGCTTTGGTCCTCCAGCCGCCCGCGTGGCCAGGGCTGCTTCGGGTGGTGGAAGAGCCGGCCCAGCCGCGGAGCACCGATGGCGCGCCTCCGCCGTTGTTTCTTGCGCTTGCCAGTGCGGCGTTGCGGGCGTTTTTTGCCCAACAAGCCGAGGCGGCCTGCCCGTCGGGAGGGGCGATCCGCTTGGTCTGCCGCGGGAACGGAAGCGGCTTGGTTCTTTTCTCCGAAGTGGCCGGCTGCCGCTTGCCGCTGGCGGACCGGCAGGAGGTCAGTGCTACGGGCGAGTTTGCGCTGGAGTTGCCCTCTGGCGTAGACTGCAACGGGATCGCCTCGCAGGCGTGCATGGCTGCGGTGGTGCGGAAGGCGCGGCTCTTGGCCTCAGTGACCGACGGGCGGCGCGGAGGCGTTACGACGGCCGAGGTACGGCAGCCGGAAAACACTGCGGCGCCGTGGGCCGTTCCCTGCCGCGTGGAGCCAGAGGCAGAGTGGCATCCGCCAAAGGCTTGGTCAGAGCCCACCCGGAACGACCACGCCACTGGATCCTAGTGCCGCCCGTTGGCATGTGCCCGATTCGGGATCTTGCTGGGCGCTGCGCCTGGCAAGACGCGCGCAGCCAGCCGGTCGCGGGAACGAATCCCAAGACCGACGTGTGGCAGGCCACTGCAGAAAAGGTCTATTGGGCCGAATCCTAGGTGACAAAACTCTTGCTTTGGGTAAACTTCCCGAGTTTACCCGGCGGGCAAGGCCGATGGCAGGAGGAGACGCATGATTGTGGGCGTGCCGAGGGAGTCGTACCCTGGGGAGCGGCGTGTGGCCCTAGTGCCCGCCTCGCTCCCGGCTTTGCAAAAAGCCGGCTGCCAGGTTGTGGTGCAAAGCGGAGCGGGTGTGCAGGCGGGCTTTCCGGATGCACAGTACGCGGAGAAGGGGGCGGAGATTGTGCCGAGCCGGGAGGAAGTCTTTGCCCGCGCCCACGTGATCTTCCAGGTGCTGGGCTTGGGGGCGAATCCGAAAACAGGTGCGGATGATCTGCCCCGGCTTCGCCCCGGATGCGTGCTGATCGGGTTTCAGCGCCCTCTCGGCGCGCCGGAGGCGATCGCACGGCTGGCGAAGGCGGGGGTGAACGTGTTCGCGGTCGAACTGATGCCACGCATTACCCGCGCGCAAAGCATGGACGCCCTTTCCTCCATGGCGACCGTCAGCGGGTACAAGGCAGTGGTGCTTGCCGCGGACCGCTTGCCGAAACTCTTCCCCATGATGATGACTGCGGCGGGCACCCTGCAGCCAGCGCGCGTGCTCGTCTTAGGTGCGGGTGTGGCCGGTTTGCAGGCGATTGCCACCGCTCGCAAGCTGGGAGCCGTGGTGTACGCATACGACATTCGGCCGGCAGTCAAAGAGCAGGTGCTGAGCCTCGGTGCTCGTTTCTTGGAGCTGCCGCTCGAGGTGGCGGAAGCGGAAGACAAGGGTGGGTACGCCAAGGCACAAGACGAATCCTTTTACCAGAAACAGCGCGAACTGCTCTCGCGCGGAGTGGCGGAGAGCGACGTGGTGATCACGACCGCGGCAGTGCCGGGGCGCAAAGCGCCGGTGCTGGTAACCGAGGAAATGGTGCGCTCCATGAAGCCGGACTCGGTGATCGTTGACTTGGCGGCAGAGCGGGGCGGCAACTGCGCGCTCACCCAGCCGGAGGAGGAAATCGTGGTGGCCGGTGTGCGCATCGTGGGAGCGGTGAACTTGGCGAGCACCGTGCCCCTGCATGCAAGCCAAATGTACTCGAACAATCTCACGACCTTTTTCTTGCACCTCATGCGCCAAGGCCAGATTTCGTTCGACGCCCAAGACGAAATCGTGCGCGAAACGCTGGTGGTGCGGGATGGAGAAGTCGTACACCCGGCGGTCCGCGCTGCCTTGGCGCAGCTTACGTGAGGAGGAGGCAATGGAACAGTTTGTAAACGTGCTGACCATTTTTGTGCTTGCCATCCTGGTGGGTTTCGAAGTGATCAGTAAGGTGCCGCCCACCCTGCATACGCCGCTCATGTCTGGCTCGAACGCGATCTCGGGGATCACCATCGTGGGCGCGATCCTTTCTTTGGGCATGCAGCACACGTTGCTCACCGCGATTCTGGGCTTTCTCGCGGTGGTGTTCGCGATGATCAACGTGGTGGGCGGCTTCCTGGTGACCGACCGCATGCTCGGCATGTTCCGACGGAAGGACTGAGCGGTGCCGCTAGCGGTCATTAACGTTGCGTATCTGATTGCGGCCCTGCTGTTCATTTGGGGCCTCAAAGAACTCAGTCACCCGCGCACGGCGCGGCGCGGCAACGGCATCGCCGCGGTGGGCATGCTCATCGCCATCGTGTTCACCTTGCTCGACCGCCAAGTGCTGTCGTACGCGGGCATTTTTGCCGGCTTGCTCCTCGGCTCGGTGATCGGAGCGCTGCTTGCCTACCGCATCCGCATGACCGCGATGCCGCAGATGGTGGCGCTGCTCAACGGGTTCGGTGGCGGGGCTTCGGTGTTGGTGGCGGGAGCAGCCTTGATCGAAGCGGTGGGGATTGCCGAGCGCCCGGTTACGTTACAGTTGACCGTTGCCACCGCTGCCTCTGGGCTCATCGGTGCCGTCACCTTTTGGGGCTCGCTCGTCGCGTTTGCCAAGCTGCAGGAAATCATGCCCGGGCAGCCGATCCTGTTGCCGGGACGGCACGTCTGGAATGCGCTGCTGGCGCTCGCCGTGTTGGTGTTGAGCGCAGGGGTGGTCGCGCAGCCAGAGCAGTTGTGGCTGTACTGGGTGGTGGTGGCGTTGTCCTCGGTGCTGGGAGTGCTCACCGTGATTCCCATCGGCGGCGCCGACATGCCGGTGGTCATCTCCCTGCTCAACTCGTATTCCGGCCTTGCCGGGTGCGCCACCGGGTTCGTTCTGAACAACAACATGCTGATTATCGCCGGCTCCTTGGTCGGCGCGAGCGGCATCATCCTCACCCAAATCATGTGCAGGGCGATGAATCGTTCCCTGCCCAATGTCTTGTTCGGGGGCGTGGGTGTGGTGGCGGCGGGGGCACAGGCAGAAGAGGACATTTACGCCGGTCGCATCAAGAGCGTGAGCGCCGAAGAGGTGGCGATGACCCTGGAGAACGCCCGCCGGGTGATCATCGTGCCCGGCTACGGGATGGCGGTTGCGCAGGCCCAGCACGCGGTGCGCGACTTGATGAAGCTGCTCGAATCGCGCGGCACCGAGGTGTTGTTCGCGATCCATCCGGTGGCTGGACGCATGCCGGGGCACATGAACGTGCTGTTGGCCGAAGCGGATGTGCCGTACGAGAAAATGCTGACCATGGAGGAGGCCAATCCGCTCTTCGAGCAAACCGATGTGGCTATCGTGATCGGCGCGAACGATGTGGTCAACCCGCTCGCCCGCGATGCGCAGAGCGGCCCGATCGCTGGAATGCCGATTCTCGACGTGGACAAGGCGCGCACGGTGGTGGTGGTGAAACGCTCGCTTTCGCCGGGGTTCGCCGGCGTGCCCAACCCGTTATTCGCGGCGGACAACACCTTGATGTACTTTGCCGACGGGAAGAAGGCGATTCTCGATTTGATTGCCGCGATTCGCGAGGCTTGAGCGAGCCGCGGACTTAGCGGCTTCCAGGAACCGCCCCGGCGCGCCTGGCCAGCCAGCGGTTCAGCCGTACGATCAGACCCGGCGCGAATCGCTTCAAGTAGTAGAAAACCCAGGCTTCTGGCGAAGTAGGCGCCACTGCGCGGTTCCGTTGGATGGCCTTGAGGATGTTCTCGGCAACTCGCTCGGGCGGGTAATTGCGCTGTTCGTAAAAGCGCACCATACGCTCGCGCGCGCGCTCGTCGGCGGCCGCGCCGCGCAGGCGAGCGCTACGCGTGATTGGGGTGTTGATGATTCCGGGGCAGACGGCCGTCACCCCGATCCGGTGCGGGGCCAGCTCCTGCCGCAGCGCTTCGCTGAGGCCCAGCACGGCAAACTTGGTCGCCGAGTAGGCCGCCAGCGGGGGTGTTGCCACGTAGCCCGCGGCGGAGGAGACGTTCACGACATGACCTCCCGCACCGCGTTCCACCATGGGTGGAATGAAATAGAAGCACCCGTGTACCACGCCCATCAGGTTGATGCTGACGATCCAGTCCCAATCTTCGAGCGGGGTGTCCAGAAAATTGGCACCGAGCCCCACACCGGCGTTGTTGATCAAGAGATCCAAAACGCCTGCCTCCCTTGCGACCCAGTCGGCGAACTGGCGCATTTCGTGGCGAACCGAAACGTCGACGCGGCGGGCAAGCGTTTTGCAGCCGAGCTGCTCGATGGCCGCCGCGACCTCGGCGAGCCCTCCTTCGTTGAGGTCGCACAACACGAGATCCGCTCCGCGCCGCGCGCAGGCCAGGGCGGTAGCCTTCCCGATCCCGCTGGCCGCACCGGTGACCAGCACCCATTTCCCCTTTAGAGTGCGAACGTCCATGGGGCTGCTGTTCAATCAGAGGTGGCAAAGGACAAGCAACCGGGTGGCGCTCTTTTCCGTACCGGTGGCCTTCGATAAAAGGCGCGCGGAGTTTCTCTGATGCAATTCGATCGAATCGAAGTGTTGCCTTTGTCGGGCGCCATGGGCGCCGAGGTGCGCGGGGTGAATCTCGCCGCCCCGCTCGATGACGAAACGTTTGCCGAAATTGAAGCTGCCTTGGTGGACTTCGGCATGATCTTTTTTCGCGACCAGCAGCTCGACTTGGCGCAGCTCGCTGCCTTTGCGCGCCGCTTTGGCGAGCTGGACGTGCACCCGATCGTCAAAGGCATGGAGGAGTATCCGGAAATCGTTCGGGTGTGGAAGCCCAAGGGAGAGTCCGCGAGCTTTGGCGTGGGCTGGCACTCGGACAACTCGTTCTTCCCAGAACCGAGTAAGGCTTCGTTGCTGTACGGAGTAACGATTCCTCCATACGGAGGCGACACGCTGTACGCTTCCATGGAGAGGGCGTACGCAGCACTCTCGCCTGCCATGCAGCGCTTTTTGGACCCCCTGCACGCCGTGCACAGCGCGGCACGCGCGTACGACCCCAGGGTGACCGGCGAGCACAAATACCGCGGCGAGGCTCCGATCCAATATCGCTACGACGAGCAGGCGATTTACTCGGAAGTGATCCACCCCGTGATTCGCACCCACCCGCAGAGCGGCCGGAAGAGCATTTTTGTGAACCCGATGTTCACGCAGCGCATCGTCGAGCTGAGCGAGGCGGAAAGCCGCGCGGTCCTGGACTTCCTCTTTGCCCACAGTGTGCGCCCGGAGTTCACGTGCCGTTTGCGCTGGCAGCCGCGCACACTGGCGATTTGGGACAACCGCAGCGTCCAGCACTACGCGATGGATGACTACCGCGATTTCGATCGGCTGATGTTCCGGGCGACCGTGCGTGGCGACATGCCGCGCTGAGGGCAAGTTGTTGGCGGCAAGACGCAGCCAGGGCCTGGCGATCTTGGTATGCGAGGCGTACCCGCGCGAGGTGCGCCAGCGCCTGCGTGAGGCAGGCGCCAGCGAGGCAGGAGAGCTGTGGCGCTGGGTTCTCCTGCGACTTGCCGCAGACGTGGCGGTGGACGTGGTGTGCGCAGCCGACTTGGATTGCCCGCTTCCCAGCGGCGGGGAACTCGAGCGCTACGGCGGGGTGGTGTGGACCGGTTCGAGCCTCACGGTGTACCACGACCAGGACCCGCGCGTGCAGCGGCAGATCGAATTGGTTCGCGCAGCCGCGGCCCGTGGCGTCCCGCAGTTCGGGAGTTGCTGGGGAGTACAACTGGCCACGGTGGCCTTTGGCGGGCGTTGTGCAGCCCATCCCGTGGGGCGGGAATTCGGGATCGCACAGCCCATTCAGTTGCTGGCTGCAGCCGTCGAGCACCCCATGTACACGCGCAAACCTGCGGCCTTTCTTGCCTTCACGAGCCACGCGGACCACGTGGTCACGCTCCCCGAGGGAGCGCAGTGGCTTGCTGCCAACCTGTACTCGCCGGTGCAGGCCCTCGCGCTGGAGACACCGGCGCCGTTTTGGGGCGTGCAGTACCATCCGGAGTACGACTTTCACGAGATCGCGCGCTTGTGTGTGTTTCGCGCCGAGGAGCTGTTGCGGCAGCGCCGCTTTGCGAGCGAAGCGGCAGTCGAGCGTTTCGTGGCTGCGTGCGAAGCTTTGCACCGAGACCCGGGGTGCGCCGAAGCGGCGCAGGAGTTGGGGGCCGACCGCACTTTGCTCGATGATTCCGTGCGCCGCCGCGAGATCGCGAACTGGCTTGCGTTCGTGCGCAAGCGGGCCGAGTCCGCTTCATCTTCCCGTTGACGCCTCGCCCCGGGTTCTGCCCTGAGATGGGGGCTGGGGAGGCGTTGCGAGAGCGAGCTCCTGTCGGCAGCGCCTATTCCTCTGGGGTCAAGCGCATGCGGTAGCCGCGCCCCCGCTGCGTAAGACGCGGGCGGGGGAGGGCGAGAGCCGTCAAGCGCTGGGCGCGTACGTGAATGACCCCGTCCACCTTTTGCAGCGGGCCTTCCGCGAGCAGCAGGGGAGCGGTGTGAACGAGGGTGCGATAGCGATCGAAAAGGGTGGGGGAGAGAACAGCGTTGGCAATGCCGGTTTCGTCTTCCAAGGTCAGAAAGCAAAAGCCCTTTGCTGTGCCGGGACGTTGCCGGACAATGACCAAACCTGCCACCCGCACCCACTGCCCGTTGGCGAGAGTGGCGAGCTGCTGGGCCCGTACTACACCACGCTGGTCGAGATAGGAGCGCAAGTGGGCCAGCAAATGCGGGCCGACGGTGAGCCCGGTTCCGCGGTAGTCTGCAAGCGTGCGTTCCCACGCGCTCATGTCCGCAAGCGGGCTTGCTTCTGTGCGATCTTGCCGGTGGGTGTGCTCTGCCGATGAAGCGGATTTGCTAAAGAGCGGCCCGCGCGCGATTCCTGTCACTTGCCAGAGGGCTGCACGGCGGGTGTGGCCGAAGGAGGCGAAGGCGCCGATCTCAGCCAGGCGTTCGAGTTCTTCGCTGCGTAACGCGCAGCGGCGCACCAAATCTTCGAGCGAACGAAACGGGCTTTGTTCGCGCTCGCGCACGAGTTGCTCGGCCGCCGCGCTGCGCAACCCGGCAACGAAGCGCAAACCCAGGCGCAGGCACAACGGCTGGCCGGGCGCGGCACGCTCCAACGTACACTCCCAGCGCGAGCGAGTGACATCCATGGGCAGCACGCGCACGCCGTGGCGCTGGGCATCCTTCACGATTGTGGCAGGGTGGTAAAATCCCATCGGCCAGTGATTGAGTAAGGCGCAGGCAAAGGCTGCCGGGTGGTGGGCTTTGAGGTACGCAGAGGCATACGCCAGCAGAGCAAAGCTGGCCGCGTGTGACTCTGGAAAACCATACAGGGCAAACGAGGTGATGCTGCGGACGATTTGCTCGGCAGTGTCGCCGGTAATTCCGCGCTCTGCCATGCCCTGACGCAGGCGAGCTTCGATGGCTCGCATGCGTTCCAGGGAGCGCTTGAAGCCCATGGCGCGGCGCAGCTCTTCCGCTTCGCCACCGGAAAAGCCAGCGACGGTCATGGCAATGCGCAACAGCTGTTCTTGAAACAGCGGCACCCCGAGCGTGCGCCGCAAGATTGGTTCGAGCGAGGGGTGAGGATACGTGATCGGTTCCCGCCCGGCGCGCCGGCGCAAGTACGGGTGCACCATTTGCCCCACGATGGGCCCGGGGCGGATGAGCGCTACTTCCACGACCAGGTCGTAGAAACAGCGCGGGCGCAAGCGAGGGAGGGTGGCCATTTGGGCGCGGCTTTCCACTTGGAACACACCGATGGTGTCGGCGCGCTGGAGTTGCTCGTAGGTTTTTGCATCGTTGGCGGGCAGGTGGGCAAGATCGATCTCCACGCCTTCGTGCTGGCGGATGAGCGGGATGGCGTCTTCGAGGACCGCCATCATGCCCAAGCCGAGCAGGTCCACTTTGATGATGCCCAGGTCAGCGCAATCGTCTTTGTCCCACTGTACCACCACCCGCCCGGGCATGCGCGCTGGCTCGAGGGGCACGATTTCGTCCAGGCGCCCAGCAGCGATGATCATGCCTCCAGAATGCTGGCCTAGGTGGCGGGGCAGGTGCAGGATTGCACGCACGCACTGAGCGAACCAGCGGACGCGCGGCGCGGTGGGGTCGAGCCCGGCAGCCGGAAGTTGCGGCAGCAGATCGTCGCGCGGGTCGCGGAACTCGAAGCGGTGCAGGAGGCGCGCCAGCCGATCTACTTGCTCGGGGACAAGTCCGAGGACTTTCCCGACTTCGCGTACGGCACTGCGCAAGCGGTAGGTGATCACATTGGCGGTCATCGCCGCACCGTGCGGCCCGTAGTGCTGGTAGACATACTGGATCACGCGCTCGCGCTGCTCGCCGCTGGGCAGGTCAATGTCGATATCCGGCCACTCGCCTCGCTCCTCGGAAAGGAAGCGCTCGAACAGCAACTCCATTCCTACCGGATCGACGGCGGTGATCCCCAGTGCGTAACACACGGCACTGTTCGCTGCCGAGCCGCGCCCTTGTGCCAGGATGCCCTGCTCGCGGCAAAACCGCACAATGTCCCAGACGATCAGAAAGTATCCCGCCAGGTCGAGCTTGCCGATCACCTGCAACTCGTGCTCGAGCTGGCGTCGCACGGCGGGGGTGAGGGTGCGGTAGCGCTCGCGGGCCCCGCGGTAAACCAGCTCGCGCAGGTGGGCCATCGCGCTTTCGCCGGGCGGCAATGGGTAGTCGGGAAAGCGGTAGCCAAGATCGGCCAGGGTGAACTCACATTGCTCGGCAATGCGCTCGGTATTGTGGATGGCTGCGGGCAGGTCGCGAAATAAGGCTGCCATTTCACCCGGTGCCTTGAGGTGGCGCTCGGCATTGCGTGCCAGGAGCCATCCCGCATCGTCGAGCGTGGTGTGGTGGCGAATGCAGGTGAGGACGTCGAGCAGTGCGCGCCCCCGCGGCGTCGTGTGCCGTACCTCGTTGGTGGCTACCACCGGCAGGCCAAAGGCGCTGGCCAGCGCCAGCAAGTAGCGATTGGCGCGCTCCTCTTGTTCGTCGAAGTGGCGCTGCAGTTCGAGATACAGGCGCCCCGGGAACAAGCGCTGCAACCGCTCGAGCAGGGAAGTGGGCGACTCTGCTGGCGGCGGAAAGAGCAGCAGATCGCGTACCAGGCAGATGAGCCCCTCGGTGTTGCTTTCGAGCTGCTCCCAGCCAAGATGGGACTCTCCTTTTGGAGCCGTTCGCTTGGCGGCTGTGATGGTGCGGCACAAGTTGCGATAGCCGGTGCGGTTTTGCACCAGCACGTACAAGGATGGAAGTGGCGGGGGAGCAGTGGCTGGCGCAACGGGTGGTGAAGGGAGGTGCAAGCTCAGTTCACACCCGACCAAGGCACGCACGCCTGCAGTGCGGGCGGCCATGTGGAAGCGAGGGGCGCCGTAGACGCCGTCGCGGTCGGCGAGTGCTAGCGTGCGATAGCCGAGGGCTGCAGCGCGTTCGACCAAGTCCTCCGGGAGCGAGGCCGCACGCAGGAAATCGAAAGCAGAATGGGCGCGCAGCTCGACGTACGGCATTTTAGGTCTCGCTCGCGTTCGTTCGGGTGCGCATCATCAGTCGTACACGCCTTCTACGAACCATTGGTTTGCCGGCTCTTCACGGTACACCCGGTAAATACCGCCATCGCTCAGGTGCACGTCGTAGTACGTGCGGTCGTAGGCATCGGCCTGCCACCACTCGCCTTGCAAACGCCACGGGCCGGCGTAGCTCACCACGCGTCCGCCCACGCCCTCGCCACGCACGAAATCGGGCCGGTCGCGATCGCAAAACACCTCCACCGGGCGCGGTGGCCGCCAGTGGCGGAGCGCCAGCACCGGGAAGGAAGCCACCGGGGTTGCCGGAGCTGTGGTGCGCGCAGTCTGGATCGGGTCAAACGCGCCGAGGCAATGCGCTTGCGGGCGGTGCGAGGCGAGCACGCCGGGTGTGCCGCACCGTTGCGGGCCGCACAGGGCGAGCACTTGGGTCAGCGTGGCCCCCCAGGTGGTTGCCGTGGGTCCGGCAGAGCGAAAGAGGTCGAGCTGGAGTGGGCGTGCCGGATGGGGCAGGGCGCGCAGCACCACGCCTTCGATCGGGGCCTGGGGCGGATGCTGCTCGAGGTGAAAGCGAAGCAAAGCGAGCAAAGGCTTGACTTCGTTGTGCGGCCACGCGACCGGCAGCGTGTGTTCTTCCCGCTGCCGCATGGCCAGGCGCAAGCGCAGGTGCAAAGCGCTGCACAGCCATCCTTGTGCAGCGAGGCGGGTGGTGAGGCGCTCGAGGAGTCCGCGCAAGACAAACGCGAACGGCTCGAGCGATTCCACCCCGTAGTCGAGGTCAATCCCCTCCTCGAAAAAAACGGGTTGCGGGCGGGGCACCAGAGGATGGGGATCTTCGCCTCGTGCCTGGCGCCACAACGCGACTCCTTCCGGACCCAACCGGCTTCCCACTCCTGCTGCGGGCAGGGCAGCGAGCTGCCCGAGGGTGGCAATGCCCCACCGCTGCAGCGTGGCGGCCACTGCTTCGCTCGGCTGCAGCACTGCGATCGGAAGCGCGGCGAGGAACTCGCTTTCCTCGTGGGGCGCAAGCAGGGTGACCCCGTCCCCTTGGCGTGCCGCTAAGCGGGCAGCCAGCTTGGTTCTCGCGACGCCGACCCGTGCAGGAAGCCCGAAGCGCGCTGCACGCTGGGTCAGTGCCGTGACCAGAGCGCGCAGCGAGGGAAACAAGGTGCCGATGAGCCCCTGCAAATCCAGATACACCACGCCATCGCCAGCATCTTCCACGCAAGGGGAAAACGAGGCAGCACAGTCCGCTAAGGCAGCTTGTGCGCTCGCTAGCAAGGCAGGCGAAAGGGGGCGAATCAGGAGCGATGGATCCAGACTCCACGCCTGCGCGGCGCGCATGCCTGGCAGGACCCCACGCTGGCGGGCCGCAGCGGAGACAGCCACGAGTTCTGCCTGCGCCCCGCTCGTGCGGGCGATGGCAAGACGTGCTTCTCCGAGTTCCGGCTGGGCGCGAATCCAAGCAGCAAGTGGGAAATCGGGTACGTACAAACACGCCACTGGCATTCCCGCCCCTCCTGCGCTGGCCTCATGCGCCACCCGGAGTGAGGCGCTCGAAGGTACGCACCGGAAGCAAGAGGCGTTTTCCCTCCCTGCCGAGCTTGTTGCGCTCGATAACCCCCGTACTTTCCCACCCGAGAAACAGCGGCCAGGCGCCTCCTTGCCAGTACGGGCGGCGCCGTTCGAGGCGCAAGCGCAGAGCTGTGAAGCTGCCCGCTAGGGCACGGGGGGAGAGAAGCAACAGAGCGGCGCCTGCTTGCTCGGCGGCGCGCTGCAATCGTATCCAGGGTGCAGAGCTGGAAAGGCGCGGGGGCGTATCGCCGCAGTCGAGCACGAGCAGGGAAAAGCCCGTGCTCTGCAGTAACAATTCCGCGCAGCGCAGACTGACTCGGAAATCCGGCGGGCGCACCCAGTAGATTTGCGACAAGATGGCCCCAGACCAGGCAAGGGAAAGAGGGGAGAGGGTATCGGCTCCGTCTACCCAAGCCACAAACCCGCCGCTGCGCGTCACGGTCGCTGCAGTATGCAACGCCAAAGCAGTGCGCCCACTCGAACGGGGGCCGCACAACTCGCTGATTCGCCCGCGTGGCCACCCACCACCGAGCAGTGCATCTACGGCAGGGCAGCCAGAGGACAGGCGCGCCAGAGGTTCGCTGGCGCTTCCTCGCCGCAGCCCCGGAAACAACGGAACTGCTGGGGCAGGTGCCTTCCCAGCCTGCTGGAGCTTGTTCGGCCCGCTTGGTTGGCCGCCGGGGCTAGAAGCTAGATCGGGTACTGGGGAAGCCACGGACAGGAACTGCATGGTCCCTGATTTTCGCCAAATTTTCGCTTCCAGGCAACCCCCAGCCCTTTCCTTATTTTTATTGCCCGCCGCTGCTTGCCCTGTTGGTGTACCGCGAGGGCCCGATCCCGGTGCACCTACTCTGGCCCGTGATCTCTCTCATACGATCCCCTCGCTCCCACTCCTCACCCCCCCGGTACCACACGGAGACTCTGTGTTTTCCCGCCTCCGGCCGAGTGTCTCCCTGCGCGCGTTCGCACCCGTACCAGCACAGCCCAAACTGGGTAGCGGCTCGCGCGGGGAACAGGAGCCGAAGCTCGCCTTCGGCCATCGGGTTGCTAGCTGCCGCGCTGCTGCTCGAACGCCCGCTCAGAGCCGCTGCATCAAGTGTACGTAGAACTCGATTGCGCGCAGGTAGTTCTCGACGCTGACCCGCTCGTCCGTGCCATGCAAGCGCGCCAGATCGCTGCGCTCCACCACGATGGGCGTGAGCCGGTACAACTGATCACTGATGCGCTGGTAGTGGCGCACATCGGTTCCGCCGATGGTCAGGTAGGGCGCGACCACCGAGTCTGGGAAGACGGCGCGAATCAAGGCGGCAAGTTGCTGAAACGACGGGTGCATGGGCGAGGAGACCGCTGAGGCCTCGCGTCCCCTCGGCAAGGCTTCGACCTGTACTGCCGGATCATCCACCACTTTGCGCACGTGTTCGAGCACCTGCTCGATCGTATCGCCAGGCAAAATGCGATAGTTCACGACCGCCCAGGCCGACGAGGGCAGCACGTTTTCCTTCACCCCACCGCCAGCCATGGTGACTGCGGCGGTGGTGCGAACTGCCGCGTTGGTCGCCGCATGGCCCTGCATTAACCGCAACAACAGTGGCTTGCTCAGCCACAAGTTGGCCAACACCAAGCGGTACGACCACGAAAGCTCCGGCGCCAACCATTCCAGCAGTGCCTGCATCGGAGCCACCAGTTTGGCAGGCATGGGGCGCTCCTCGATGCGGGTCAGGGCTCGGGCCAACAGCCCAATGGTGCTATGAGGCGGGGGTGAAGAGGAGTGCCCGCCCTCGGCGCGCACTTCCAGCCGTACCGCCACGCTGCCTTTTTCCGCGATCCCGACGCAGGCCACCGGGCCGGATAGGCCAGGCAAAAAGTCACGAATGAGCGAGCCGCCTTCGTCCAGCACAAACTCTGCCCGCACGCCGCGCGCCGCTAGTTCCTCGGCAATGCGCAGCGCGCCGTTGTCGCCCCCCACCTCTTCGTCGTGCCCGAAGGCAAAGTAGAGCGTTCTGGCCGGCACGAAGCCGCGTCCCAGCAGCCACTCGGCCGCCTCCAAGAGCGAGAGCACGCCGATCTTGTCGTCGAGTGCGCCGCGCCCCCACACGAACCCGTCCGCCACCACTCCGGCAAACGGCGGGTGGGTCCATTTTGCCTCTGTACCAGGCTCCACAGGAACCACGTCCATGTGAGCGATCAAAACGACCGGAGGAAGGCGCGGATCACGCCCCGTCCAGGTGTAGAGCAGGGAGTGACCACCCACGACCTCGCGCTTCAAACCTGCGTGCACGAGCGGAAAGCTAGCGGCCAGGTACTCGTGCAGGCGGCTGAACTCCTCTCCGCGTACCGGACCCTCTTCGCTGTCCGAAATTGTGGGGATGCGGATCGCTCCGGCAAAGCGCTCGAGCGCCCGCTCCCGGTCGAGGCTGATCGCTTCCACAGCGAGCGGCACGGGCTGGCGCGAGGACAGGTGCTCGGCGCGCATCGCGAGCAGGCCCATAAAGAGGGCCACTGCCAGGAGGAGCAAACCGGTGACTCGCCACATGTGGTTTCCTCGTTGCTCAGGTGCCCGCCCCACCTTCGCGGTAGCGGTAGAGGTCGTTGATGTACGCAGTGAGCAGTTTTTCCGCCCACTTTGGTGGCAAGGAGTTCAAGAGCGTGCTAATGCTCGCCATGCGCTGCGGGAGCGAGCTGCCGGAGATGCCGGCAAAGGCCAGCATTTGCCGGATTTCCTCGGCGCTGAGTTTGTCAATGTCCACCTGATCCAACAGCGCCTTGAGGGCGCCCGCCTCGTCATTCGCCGCCTTGCGCGCCGCTTCCACGCACTCGCGCAGATCGGCAAGCAGCGCTTCGGTCCAGCGCACGTTGGCCGGATTGACCGACAGGTGGATGTTTTCTTTCGATCCGAGGTACCCGAGTTGTGGTTGCACGTACCAGCCACGCGCCTTCATCTCGTCCATGATGTGAAACACGTTCACCTCATCCGAGGTAAAGGCGATCAGGTTCATGTCCGGCTTTCCGAGGAGACGCAAACCGGGGATTTTCTCGATCTCGCTCGCCAGATAGCGGGTGGCCTCCAGCACCGTGCGTGCAATGCGTAGGTATCCCTCGTCGCCGAAGAAATTCAGGACTGCCCACGCGGCGGCCAGCGGCCCGGCTGACTTGGTGCTCTGCACCGTGGGGTTCACCACCGTGTAGCCAGTCCACGAGGCACAGGTAAAAATCTGATACTGGCGCAGCTCGGCATTGCGATAGAGGATGACCGAGGCGCCTTTGGCGGCAAAGGCGTATTTGTGAAAGTCCATGGAGATCGACGTTACCCCGGGTACGTGAAACTCGAAGTCGGGCACGGGGGCTCCGAGGCGGCGGAAATAGGGCAGGAGAAAGCCCCCCATGCATGCGTCAACATGGAACATCTTGCCGTGCCGCTGGGCAATCTCTCCGAGTTCGCGGATCGGATCCACCACCCCGTGTGCGTAGGACACGGCAGACCCGACCAGTAGGATGGTGTTCGGTGTGATGGCCCTCTCCATGGCGGCCGGGTCGGCGCGGAACGTAACCGGGTCTACTGGCACCAGCACCGGCTTCACGCAAAAATAGTGCGCTGCTTTTTGGAACGCGGCGTGGGCAGTGACCGGAAGCACGATCTCCGGCTCGCTGACTTGCGGCCGATGGGCGCGTGCCCAGTCGCGCGCGGTTTTGACCGCCAGCAAAATGCTCTCGGTGCCACCAGAGGTGAAATTGCCGACCACGTTCTCATCGCCGCGCAAGTGACTGGCCGCCATCGCAACCAGCTCCGTCTCCAGGCGCAGCGCGCTGGGAAAGGCGGTTGGGTCGAGGCCGTTTTCGGAAAGGTACATCATGTAGGCTTGCTTGATGACCTCTTCGGCTTCCGGTCCGGGATCGTACACGTACGCCCAGGTGCGCCCGCTGCGCCAATCCACATCGTTGGCGCGAAACGATTCGAGGTCGCGCAGGATTTCCTCTTTGCTCCGTCCCTTAGCAGGAATCTTCAACATGGTTGCCTCCGTGGCTGCCTGGCCCGTAATCGAAGTGCTCGAAGCTCGCATGCAGTCGCGGCTTGTGTCAACTTGAGCAATCCTTTCTCTTTTCTCGCCAGCGTCTCTTTCTTAGCCAAGAGCGTGGGAACTGCGGACGAGGCCCGGCTTTCGTTTGTGCGCGCATGCGAGTAGCAGTGAGGGAATGAGACGGCAGACGCGTTCCGGCAACTTGGGCCTTTTGTGGATCCTCGCCTGTCTTGTGCTTTGCTTGGCGGCCTTCGCCTGCCGGCCACGGGGGCCGAGGGTCGGCCAGCCCGACCCACGCACGTACCGCGAGCCGCCGGCCGGGCCCGTAATCGGGATGGAGCACAGTTACCAGAGCGACGCGTGGCTGGGGATCCCGTATGCTGCCCCGCCGGTCGGAGGGCGCCGCTGGCGCGCCCCCGAGCCAGTGCCGCCGTGGAAAGAGGCCCTGGTCGCGACCCATTTCGGAGCCCCGTGCGTGCAATACGCAAGCCCCCTCGGTGGAGTGGAAGGCCGCGCCGGCGAGGTGGTCGGCGACGAGGATTGCCTCACGCTCAACATTTGGGCACCGCGATTTACGCCGCAGGAGTTGCGCGCCAATCCTCCACGCTTGCCGGTCATGGTGTGGATCCATGGCGGTGGGAACACGATCGGAAGCGCGCGCTTCTACGTAGGTGGCCACTTGGCGGTGGCTGGGCGCGTGATCGTGGTCACGGTGCAGTACCGACTAGGGCCCTTCGGGTGGTTTCGCCATCCGGTTTTGCGTGCCCAGGCCGACAACTTGCGCGATGCTTCAGGAAATTTCGGCACGTTGGACCTCATTCGCGCCTTGCAGTGGGTGCAAGAAAACATCTCCGCCTTCGGAGGCGATCCGAGCCGGGTGACGATCTTTGGTGAGTCGGCGGGTGGAACGAATGTCTTTAGCTTGTTGCTCTCCCCGGCCGCGAGCGGGCTTTTCCACCGCGCCATTGTGCAGAGTGGTGGCTTGCGGTTTGCGGAACCGGGCCGCGCCGATGTGCCGGTGGATCAGGGTGGCGACCCGAACGGCGGCGCCGAGGTGGTCCTGCGCTACCTGAGCGAGCAGGCGGGCAGCCGGGAAGCAGCACTCGAGCGCCTCGCAAAGGCGGCGCCGGCCGAGCTTGCCGCCGAACTCAGGTCGGTGCCGGCTCGTACCTTCCTCGCTCTTTACCAGCCTCAGCCCTCCGGCATGATCCGCATGCCGCTCGTGTTTCGCGACGGCCACGTGCTGCCGGCGCGCGAGCCGCTCGAGGTGCTGCGCGCGGGCGGAGGGCAGCGAGTTCCGGTGATCGTCGGCACCAACCGCGACGAAAACAAGCTGTTCCTTTCTCAGGACAGAGATTTGGTGCGCTACCGTTTGTGGGTTTTGCCCCGCATCCGCAACGAGCGACTCTACGGTGTACTCGCCGAGTACATGTCGCGCCTGTGGAAGGCCACTGGGGCGGACGAGCCGGCGCAAGCCATTGCGGAACAAGAGGGAACGGTCTTTGTGTACCGCTTCGATTGGGATGAGCAGCCTCGCTTGTGGGGCACCGATCTTTCTGCCCTGCTCGGAGCGGCGCACGGCTTTGAGATCCCGTTCGTGTTCGGGCACTTCGATCTCGGGCGCCTGGGAAACCGCATGTTCACTGCCGCCAATCGCGACGGACGCCTGTGGCTGAGTTCCGCGATGATGCAGTACTGGAGCCGCTTTGCTGCCAGCGGCGCGCCGGCGCGGGGCCAGGACGGCACCTTGCCCGAATGGTTGCCGTGGGATGCGAAGGCGCCGCGGTTTCTCGTGTTCGACACGCCCGCTGGCGGTGGGATTCGCATGCAGAGCGGGCAGGAGGTAGCGCAGGCAATCCTCGCGGAATTGCCGCACGACACGCGGCTTCGTTCGGCGCGCGAGCGCTGCACCGTGTATCGCTACCTGGTCGAGTGGGGCCGCGTCTTCTCCGCCACTGACTACCAGGCGCGCACGGAGTGCCATGCCTTTCCGCTGGATCGGTACCCGTGGCCAGAGTGAGTTCCTCGGCCCACCCGATAGACAACCGTAACGACCCGGTACGGGAGCGGCGCCGAGCCTCCGCTCGTCCTGTGGCGGCTGGCGCCACGCGGCCCGAGCTCGGCCTTGCTGCCCTGGCCGTTGTGGTGTTGGTGTGGAGTGCGAGCAACGTGGTGGCGAAACTCGTCTCCACGAGTGGCATCGTGGTTTCCTTCTACCGCTTGTGGTTTGCTTTGCCGGTGGTTTGGCTGCCGGTGTTGTGGAGCCGCCGGCCAGCGCTGCTCGACCGCGATTGGTGTGTGGCCTCGTTGATCGGAGGATCGTTGTTCGCCCTCCATCAGGTGCTGTTCTTCACCAGCCTCAAACTCACGAGCGTGGCCAACGTAACGGTGCTCGGTGCTTTGCAGCCGGTTCTGGTGCTGCTGGTGGCAGGACGCATGTTCGGCGAACGCAGCGGCAAGGCAGCATGGTTGTGGTGCTTGCTGGCAGTGGCCGGAGTCAGCTTGGTGATCGTGGGCTCGAGCCAGGGTTTGGCGTGGAGCCCGGCTGGCGACTTGCTCGCCACGCTCAACTTGTTTGCCTTCACCGCGTACTTTCTCGCCTCCAAACGAATCCGCCAGTGGCTTTCTACCTGGGAATACGTGGCGGGGCTCACTAGCACCGCTGCCGTGTTGCTCACCGGCGTGGCCTTGGCCACCGGCCAGAAACTCGACTCGCCGCGCGGGTGGGACTGGTTGGGGCTGCTCTGGATTGCCTGGTTTCCAGGGACGCTAGGCCATGCGCTGTCGAACTGGGCGCACCAGCACGTCTCTGCCTTCACCATCTCGATCACGTTTCTTGCCGTACCAGTGCTGGCGAGTGTGCTGGCTGCCTATCTCCTGCACGAGCCGCTCACGTGGTGGCACGCGATTGGGGGTGTTCTCGTGTTTGCGGCCATTGCGATGGTGACGCGGCAGCCGCCGCTGCCCGCGGCACGGCGGGTGTCGCCACAGCCTTGATTCAACGGTGCACCCGTGAAAAAGCTCGGACTTCGCGAGTTGCACAAGCCGGAGGAACAAAGCATGGGAGAAGCACAGAGCGAGGCAGCCCAGCCGCGCCCGCAACGCCCGATCGTGCCATTTTTGCGCTTAGGAGAGCGTGGAGAGAAGCCGTACTTGGTGGCCAAGAGGTGCCCGCGCTGCGGTGCGCTGTACTGGGGCAAGCGGGTGGCCTGCGCCCGCTGCCATTACGCTGGGGCCTTCGAGGAAACACGGGTGAGCGATCGCGGCACGCTGTGGACGTACTCGATCGTCCACCAGTCCATGCCTGGCGTGCCGGTTCCGTATGTGGCGGCAATCGTGGACCTGCCCGAAGGGATCAGCGTACGTTGCACGCTAGTGGACGTGGAGCCAGACCCGAGTCGCATCCCCTTCGGAATGCCGGTGGAAATGGTGACTCGCAAAGTCCGCGAGGACAAGGATGGCAATGACGTCATCGCCTTTTTTTTCCGTCCAGTGCAAGCCGCCGAGGCGCGCTAAGAAACGACGAGGCGACGGCCGAGTAGGCGAGTAGGAACTGGAAGAGGAGGCTAACCATGCGAGATGTTTACGTGCTCGGGGTCGGGATGATCAAATTTGGCCGCTATCCGGATAAAGACGTTGCCGAACTCGCGGCCGAGGCCGCTCTGCTCGCGCTGCAGGACGCCGGGATGACCATTGATGACGTGCAACTACTGGCGAGCGGGAACTTGTTTCAGTCGCACGCCATGGTCGGGCAGCGCATCCTCCAGCAAATCGGCCAGACCGGGATCCCCGTGGTCAACGTGGCCAACGCTTGCGCCACCGGCTCCACCGCCTTTCGCGAGGCGTACTTTGCCGTGGGCAGCGGCGAATACGATATCGCCCTGGCGGTGGGATCGGAGCAAATGGGCAAGGCCGGTTTGCTCGGCGCCGGGGAAAGGCGCGAGAGTGTGGAAGGCATTTTGGGTAGCGGGCTCATGCCTGCCGTGTTCGCGCAGGCCGGCGTCGAGCACATGCGGAAGTACGGCACGAAGGTGGAGCATTTTGCGAAAATCTCGGTGAAGAATCACAAGCACTCCACTAAAAACCCGCTTTCCCAGTACCAGGTAGAGGTGAGCCTGGAGGACGTGCTCAAGGCGCGCATGGTGGCCTATCCGAACACGCTTTACATGTGCTGCCCAACTGGAGACGGGGCCGCTGCCGCGGTGCTGGTCTCGGAGTCGGTCACGAAGAAATCCGATCGCAAGGCGGTGAAGGTAGCGTGTTCTGTACTGACTTCGGATCCGTGGACGGAGCGCGATCTGACCCTGCCGGACGTGAACACCCTGACCCGGAATGCCGCCAAGCAAGCCTACGAGCGCGCGGGGATTGGGCCCGAGGACCTCGACTTGGTGGAGCTGCACGATTGTTTTGCCACCGCCGAACTCTTGCACTACGAGAATTTGGGCTTGTGCGCGGAAGGAGAGGCGGCGCGCGCGGTGGACGAGGGATGGTTCGAATGGGGCGGGCGCCTACCGGTCAACGTGAGCGGCGGCTTGCTCTCCAAAGGACACCCACTTGGCGCCACCGGGGTTGCGAACATTTATGAGATCGTCACCCACTTGCGCGGCGAAGCGGGTGCCCGCCAGGTAGAGAACGCCAAGGTGGGACTCGCCCACGTGATCGGGCTCGGCTCCGCCTGCACGATTCACATTTTCACGGTCTGAGGGCACGACCACGCCGCTGTTCGCTGCGGGTTCGTTTGAACGGCCCGAACGGGCGCCTTCCGGCGAGGCGGCGCTCGCCCTGGACCGCCATCCGCGCGACCGTTTGCGGCGCGAGCTGGGGCTCTGGGATGCCACGCTCCTTTGTGTTTCTTCGATCATCGGCGCCGGTATTTTCCTGACCCCGGGCGCGATTGCGGCCAGTGTGCCACACCCGGGTTTATTCTTGCTTGCGTGGGTCGTCGGTGGCGCGCTCTCGCTCATGGGAGCGCTCGCCAATGCCGAACTCGGGGCCATGTTCCCGCACGCAGGTGGCAATTACGTCTATCTGCGTGAAGCCTACCATCCCTTGGCCGGGTTTTTGGTCGGATGGCTCTCGTTTTTTGTGATCTACGCTGGCACGATCGCCACCTTGGCGGTCGGCTTTGCTGCGGGTCTCGAGCGTTTCCTGCCACTCGGACCGCTTACCGCATCCGTGCTGGCGGTCTTCCTGATCGCCGCGACTTCGGCGGTGAACTACTGGGGCGTGCGCCGCGGGGCGCAAGTGAACAATGGAACCGCGCTGCTCAAGATTGCCGCCATGGTTTTGTTGCCGCTTTGGGGCCTGGCGAGCAGTGGTGGCTCATGGGGGCACTTCGCGCCGCTGCTGCCGGCGGGAGAGCCGCAACTCGTGTCGAGCTTCGCGCTTGCCCTTTCGCCCGTGCTCTTTAGTTACCTCGGGTGGAACGCTCCGGTCTACGTGGCGAGCGAAATCCGCTCGCCGGGAAGAAATATCCCGCGCTCGTTGTTTCTCGGGTTGGCGATTTGTACGGCGCTCTATCTGCTGCTCAACGTTGCCTACCTCTACGCGCTTCCGATCGAGCAACTCGCGGGCACCGTGCGCAGCGGCGAGGCGGCGGCGGAGCGGCTGTTCGGGCCGATCGGAGCAGCCGTCGTCGCCCTGCTCGTGCTCGCCTCGGTGCTCGGTTGCTTGAATGCAACGATTTTGGTGGGCCCGCGCATCGCGTACGCGATGAGTTTGGACGATTACTTCCCGGGCGTGGATCGAGTTCATGCCCGCTTCGGTACCCCGCACCGGGCCATTGTCGTGCAGGCGGCCACTGCCGCTGCGCTGGTGGCCGTGTTGCAGCGCTTCCCGAGCGTGCTCGACTACACCACCTTCGCCATCGTCCTCGCTACCATGGCCGATACGACGGCCTTGTTCGTGTTGCGCTGGCGCCGTGCGCACCAACCGCGGCCTTATCGAGCATGGGGGTACCCATGGCTGCCCGCGATCTATTTGCTCGCCAACGCCGGCATCGCCTTGGCGATGCTGGTGGGCCGTCCCCTCGAGTGCACGTTGGCGCTGGCAGTGAGCGCGAGTGGCCTGCCGTTTTACCTTTGGTTTCGCGCCCGCACTCGGAGCCGGACAGGGATCCGCTAGCGAGGATGCACGGCTCTCGCCCGGCCGCACCGGCACGGTGCCGAAGCGCCACTGGCACGGTGGCAGCCGAGGCGACACTCCTGCGCTGCTGGGAACGCTCGTTGCCTGCCGCTCGAGCTGTTCAGCGTGCGAGTACGATGAGACGCGGGACAGCGCGACCGGCCAACTTCGTCGCTACGAGCCGGACCCGTTGGCGATGCGCACGGCTTGCCCGTCAGAAAGTGGGACGTTGCTGACCACGACCTGCTCACCACCGCGCAGTCCCTCCAGGACCTGGACTCTGCCTCCGAAGGCGGTGCCGGTTCGAATCGGCTGCGCCTGCACGCGCCCGTTGCTGGCAACGACCCAGACGAAGTTCTGCCCAGTCGAATTTCTGCGCAGGGCGCTGCTCGGGACCAAGATGAGCGGCTCGGAGCCATCCGCGGATTTTTGCGGATCGGCGAGAAACGTAATGCGCGCACTCATGTCGGGCAGCAGTTTTTCGTCGGGAGCGCGCAGGCGCACCTCGATCCGCAGCGTACCCTTGGCGCGGTCTACCTGCGGGTAGAATTTGACCACCTCGGCCTCGTACTGCGCTTGCGGATAGGCATCCGGGGTCACCACTGCCCGCTGCCCGAGGGAAACCCGGCTCAGGTCGGCTTCGTTGACATCCACTTGGGCGCGGATATCGGACAGGTTGGCCATGCGTATCAGGTCGCCGGAACCGGCGAAGCCACCAGGCACGGCGATTTCGCCCACTTCCTTGGTTTTCGCCAGGATGACGCCGTCGGTCGGCGCGCGCAAAATCGTGTAATCGAGGTTGACGCGTGCTTGCTCCAGCTCGGCCTCTGCTGACTCCACGGCGGCCCGAGCGACCCGAGCGCGGCTCTCTTGAGCATCGCGCTCCTGCTGCGACACGACCCCCTGTTCGTGCAGAGCGCGAATGCGCTGTAGGTCAGCCAGAGCGAGTTCCAGGCTCGCGCGGGCTGAGGCGAGGGCGGACTCGGCGCGGCGCACTTGGGCGAGATAGTCTCGATCGTCGAGTTGCACGAGCGGGTCGCCTTTGCGTACGGTTTGCCCTTCCTCGACGAAGTAGCGCTCGATGCGGCCCGGCACGCGCACCCCGATGGACACGTAGCGCTCGCCGGTGACGATGTACCCGGAACCGGACAGCACGGGCAGCGGACCCAGCTCGCTCGCAGTGGCGCGCGTAACTTCGGCAACGCTCACCACCGGCACCGCCTGCAAGTGTCGCCACAGGCCCAGTGCGACAATTGCCAGTGGCAACAATCCCACCCACCACCAGCGCCAGCGGCGCTGGCGCGGAGACCATGCCTGCTCGCGGTCGAGGCGCAGCGCCTCGAGTGCCTCGCGAGCCACGTGTTCTTCGATTCGCTGGTCGCTCATAGGTGCTCCCTGCACACTACCAGAGTTGGTGCTGCAAACGAGCCCCGTTGCGTCAACCGCGACGCAGAGCCTCCATCGGGCGCATGCGCGCGGCACGAAACGCTGGGCCAAAGCCGCTGCTGAGCCCGATGCCGAGGGCTAAGAGCAGAGCAACGAGGAGATCGCTGGCGCGTACCTCGAGCGTAACCACGTTGGTCGTAAACGTGGCAGCACCGAAGGCGATGCCTTTGAGCCAGGAGCCGAGACTGGCTGCGAACAGCACGGCGATCAGGCTCCCCACGGCGAAACCGGCGATGGCGAGCAGCAGCGCCTCGAGTTGAAACGAAAACAAAATGCTGGCGCGGGAAAAGCCGATGGCACGCAGCGTCCCAATTTCCGCGATGCGGCTCTGTACCGCAGCGTACATCGTGTTGGCGGCACCAAAGCCCGCGCCAATCCCGGAAAACAACGCAATCGCGACGACCAACACGTACAAGGAATTGGCCGATTCCGACTGCTTGGCGTAGTAGTCCGTTTCCCGTTGCGCCTGCAGCGCAAAACGGGGGTCGTTCTCGATACGCTCTTGCAGCGCTACCAGATCCCCTTCCGTTGCGGCGCGCAGGCGAATGCCCGAGTACGGGAGGGGCCGTTTGGCATCGTTGGCCAGCTCGCGCACATCTACCCACACCTCGCTTTCGAAGGACGAGCCGGCGGCGGTGAAGATCCCGACCACTTTCCAGCGCCCGCGCCCGAACTCGAGTTCGCTGCCGAGCGTGGTGCCGCGATAGCGGCCGGCTACCGCTCGCCCGACAATTGTCTCCGCGGCACTGGGGCGAAACATGCGCCCTTCGACGATTTGCACCTGATCGTGCACTTCGAGCGCAATGGGCTCGACACCACGCACCAGCACGTTTTCTCGCCCGCCATCGAGTGTCCGGAAGAAGGGCTGTACAACCAGTTCCGGGCTGACCAGTGGCTGGTCGGCGGCGTTACGGGCAATGCCGTCGAGAAAGCGGATGGCCTGGTACGCTTCCTGCGGCAAGGCGGAGGCGCCGTCGTTGTCCGAACCCTTGCGCATGACCACGAGGTTTTGCGGATGGCCGGTGCCGACCAACGTTCGCTTGAGGCTCGAGATCAGCCCGAGAAACAAACTGGTCGCCACCACCACGAGCGCGATCACCAGCGCGGTCATCGCCGAGCGCAGCGGGCGTGCCCACAGGTTTTTCAAACTGTACGACAGCGGCAACATGTGGGGCCACCCTCAGAAGACTTCGTGCAGCGACTGGGCAACGGGTTTGCGCGCTGCTCCCCAAGCGGGCAGGAGCCCGGAGATGAAGCCCACCGCCAAGGCAAGCAGCACACCGCGCAGGGCCACCCCCGGAGTGACCAGAAAGCTGCCCAGCGGCCCGAGGGCTGGGCTCCACCCCGCGAAGCTGCGCAGTGCCTGAGCAAAGCCGTAGGCGAGAGCCACACCAGTGAGCCCGGCGCTGGTGCAGAGCAGGGTAGATTCTGCCAACAGCGCCGCAAAGATGCGCCGGCGGGAAAAACCGATGGCCTTGAGTACAGCGATCTCTCCGTGCCGCTCGCGCACCGCCATGGAAGCCGTGTTGGCAGCGATCACCACGATGCAAAGCGCAACCAATGCGGTGACCACCAAGATCACGGTGACAAAGCCTTTGAGCGAACCGAAAAAGTTCCCGAAAAAGCTTTTCTCGGTTTCGCTGGCTGTTTCGGCCTCGCTGTTGCGGAAGAGATCGTCAATGGCCTGCATGACTTGGTCGACCCGCTCTGGGTCCTCCACCCGCGCCCACACGATGCCGACAATTTCGAGCCCCCGTCCGCGCGCGGCGAGCAAGGCTTCGTCCAGGTATGCGCGCTGAAGCCAGAGCATGGGTGCCCGCTCTTGTGGAATTTCGCCGACGATGCGCAGGTCCAAGGCCACCGGCCACAAGTTGCTCTTGAGCGTGATCCGGTCACCGATCTTCCAGTTGTATTTGCGCATCGTCTGGCGCCCGACGATGGCCCCGTCGCGGTAGCGGCGGAAATCCTCCAGTTGTTCTTTGGGGATGCCGTAATCTGGGTAGACAGCCCCGACGTACTCGGCCTCCACCGCGAAATTCGGGAACGTAACGCGCCCTTCTTCCTCATACGCGCCGCCGAACCAGGTCATGCCCACCGCAGCTGCCACTCCCTCCACCTGCCGGACTTTGCGCGCGTACGAGTACGGCATGGAGTACACGATCCCGGCTTTGTTATGCACCGAAATGCGCGTGTTGCTGGCAATGCTGTTGAGCAGCGCATCGAGCCCGGCGGGCATCGTGAGCAGAAAGACGACCAGCATCACGGCAAGCGCGACTGCACCGAACGTGAGTGCGGTGCGCAGCCGGTTGCGGCCGAGATTGGCGAGCACCAAACCGAACCAACTGATCATGGCAAGACGGCGGCCGCCGCGCCCCCGCCGCCGGCAGCGAGGAGAATCGCTTCGTGGGCCCGCTCTGCGTCGTTTCCCTCGAGCAAGCGGCCCTTGTCGAGATGGAATGCCTGATCCACGAAACGCAGTGCGCGCGGGTCGTGGGTGACCATGACGATGGTCTTCCCGAACCCGTGCGTGAGCTGGCGAAGCAGGGCCAGCACGGCTTCGGCGTTGCGTGCGTCCAGGTCCCCCGTAGGCTCGTCTGCCACGATCAGGTCGGGATCCGTCACCAGAGCCCGCGCGATGGCAACCCGCTGCTGCTCCCCACCAGAAAGGGTTCGCGGGTAGTGGTGCAGGCGGTGGCCCAGCCCGACGATCCGCAACGCCAGTTCGGCCCGCCGCGCCCGCTCGCGCTTGTCGAGTTGGGTCAGCAGCAGAGGCAGGGCCACATTGTCGAGCGCCGTGAGTACCGGCATCAGGTTGAAAAACTGAAAGATCAAGCCGACATGACGCGCGCGCCACTGCGCCAGTTGGTCTTCGTCGAGGTCGTTGAGTCGCTGCCCGGCAACCCACACTTCGCCGCTGGTCGGCCGGTCTATCCCAGAAACCAAGTTCAACAGGGTAGACTTTCCCGACCCTGAGGGCCCCATGAAGGCCACGAAACGGGCGGCGGGAATGTCGAGGCTCACCCGTTCGAGAGCGTGCACGCGGTCCACGCCGCGCTGGTAGGAGCGGCTCACCTCGCGCAGCCGAATCAGCGGCGTTTCTTGCGCCGTTAGAACCATCGCGTCGTCTTTTCCTAACGCGCCTAAGGAACGGTGGCGAGGGGGTGCGGCCGACGCTGCCCGGGCGCGTGGTTTTCGGCTTGCGTCCCCAGGCGAAAGCAAGCAAACTGCAATCGGTCGTTCGGGTTGGGGCACGCATGGAAAAACAACGTCGGTCTTTAGGTGCAGCGCGGGAATGGCTGGTGTACGACGAATACACCGCCTGCCCGTATCTGCCCGGACAAATCGCGCGCTTACCGCTGCGCTTGCCCATTCATCCGCTCGGCCCTGCCGAACTGGCGGAGCGGCTGCGTGAGGGCGATCGCCGGCAAGGCGTGCTCTTGTATCGGCCCCGCTGTCCGGGCTGCCAGGCGTGCCAGGCCATCCGGCTGAATGTCGAGGAGTTCCGCCCGAATCGGACGCAGCGCCGCATTTGGAAGCGCGGCAACCGCCTCTTGGAGGTGCGCTTGGGTTCGCCGGAGGTGAGCGCCGAGCGCGTCCGCCTCTACAACCGCCACAAGGTGCAGCGGCGCTTGTTGTCCGGCGATGGCCTCATTGATCCGGAATTGTACGAAGAGTTTTTGGTCGACTCGTGTACAGAGACGTTCGAGCTGAGTTACTGGTTGGAGGGAGCGTTGGTGGGCGTGGCGATTACCGACCGCGCCGCTGACGCTCTGTCCGCCGTGTACTGCTACTACGAGCCCAGTTTGCGCCAGTTGAGCCTCGGCACGTTTTCCATTCTGAAGCAACTCGAACTGTGCCGCGAGTGGGGTCTCCGCTACCTCTATCTCGGCCTGTACGTGGAGGGTTGTGAGACCATGGCGTACAAGGCCCGGTTTCTCCCGCACGAACGGCTGGTGGACGGAAGCTGGCGCAAGTTTTCTCGTGCTGAGCAGGGGGTGCTCGAAGCGTAGGTTTGGCCCGTGCGTTTGCCCAGGCGGCACGCTTGTACAGGCCGCGCGGAGCGGCCAGAGGTGATGGGGCGCAGTTCGTGAAGGGAGGCTGCGATGGGTGGCCAAGAACCGCATCGCTGGTTCTTTTGCAATGGGCGGATCCTGACCATGGACCCCTGGCTGGGTGAGCCAGAGGTGCTGGTCGTCGAGGGTGCCCGCATCGCGGCCGCGGGAGAGCGCGAGCTTGCCCGTGCCTTCCCAGGAGCACAGGTTGTAGATTTACAGGGCCGCACCCTCCTGCCCGGGTTCATTGACGCCCACAACCATCTCTCCATTGCCGCGCTCCACCCGTTGTGGGCGGATCTCTCGGCGGCGCGTACCGCCGCCGACCTCTATGCGGCTCTCAAGGAGCAATCGGAACGGGAACCGGAGGCACCCTGGATTCGGGGTGCCAATTGGAACGAAGTGGCAACCGGCTTCATCCCGGATCGGCGGATGTTGGATGAAATGGGATTCGATCGGCCTGTGATCGTCGCCCATTACACGCTGCATCAAGGGGTGGTGAACTCGCGCGCACTCGACGAGTTAGGGATCGGCCGCCACACGCCTGATCCTCCGGGTGGACTCATTGCGCGTGACTGGAACGGCGAGCCGAGTGGCTTGCTGATCGAGCGGGCATGGGGCGAAGCGCATGCGCGCTCGATGATGGCCTACCGCGACCCTGAGCGTTGGGAGCAACTGTTCGTCGCGCGCGCCCGCCAGCTCCTGCGCGAGGGGATCACATGCGTGCACGACGCGGCGTGTTCTCCGCAAGCGGAAGAAATCTACCACCGCCTGGCTCGTCAGGGAGCGCTGCCGCTATCCGTGCTGGTCATGCCACACGCGGCCGCTTTGCTGCAGGGAATGGATGCAGCGCGTTGGGAAGGCCCACGCACGGGCGAAGGCGACGAGAGGATTCGCGTCGGTGCGGTCAAACTGTTTGCGGACGGAGGCATCGCCCCGGCCATTGATGTGTGCAGTGCGGGCACGCGTTTGCAAATTGGGATCGAGTTTCCCGAACTGGCATCGCAAGTCCTGCAAGCCGCCGAGCGTGGCTTTGGCGTTGCTGTGCACGCTATCGGCAACGTTGGGGTGGAGCGAGCGCTCGCAGCCTTTGCCAGGGTGCGCAGGCGATTTCCCTCGTTCGAACACCGCTTGCGCATCGAGCATGCCTGCTTGCTGAGTCCCGCACAGTGGCGGCGCATGGCCGAGCTGGGGGTCGTGGGTGTGGTGCAACCCGGCTTCGTGCATCATTTGGGTGCGGCAGTGGAAGGGGTCTCCTTTGAGGATGCCTCTTGGTTGCCGTTTGCCAGCATGGCGCGCGCCGGGGTGGCGATTGCGGCTTCTTCCGATGATCCGTGTGCGTTTTTCGAGCCGCTGCGCACAGCTGCGTGCGGTACGACGCGCCGCACGAGCTCGGGCTCTGTGTATGTTGCGGCGGAGGCTCTTCCTTACGAGGAATGGCTGCGTGCCTACACCTGGGGAGCGGCCTTTGCCGGCGAGCAGGAAGGTGAGCGCGGCTCGCTCTCACCCGGCAAGCGTGCCGATTTGGTGGTGATCGAAGGGGTGCTCGACCCGTACCAACCGCCGCGTGTGGTGGAGACCTGGGTCGCTGGACGCCGCGTATACCAGCGCGACGCTTCCTCCGTTGCCGCGAACTAAGGGGTGCGGTACAAAAACCCGCGACTGCGAAGACATTCGAGCAGGAGCGAAGAGGGAACGATGCCGATTTTTGAGTACCGTTGCACCAACTGCGGGGCGCAGTTCGAAGAGCTGCAGTTGTCGCGTGAGGATCGCCCGAGCGCCTGCCGGCAATGCGGGGCCGGGGATCTCGAGCGGTTGCTCTCGGCCTTCGCCGTACAGAGCGAAGCAGCGGCTTCGGCCGCTGAACCCGGGCCGTGCGGGGCTTGCGGAGCACCGCAGCGGGGTATGTGTGCGACCGGCACGGGCGAGTGGTGAGGGCGGGAGCGACCGCGGCGGTCATCGGCATTGACACGGGTGGCACGTTCACCGACTTGGTTGCCGTCGTTCGCGGAGAGCTGCGCACACTGAAGGTCCTGTCCACACCCGGCGATCCGGCCGCGGCCGTGCTGCGGGGCTTGCAGCAGATCTTGCCGGAAGCGCTCCCAGCGCTGCTTACGTACAGTTCCACGGTGGCGACCAACGCACTGCTTGAGCGGCGTGGAGCGCGTGTTCTGCTGCTGACCACGCGCGGTTTCGAAGACGTGATCGAGATCGGGCGGCAGAATCGAAGCGAACTGTACGCGTTAGAGCCGAGCCGCGTGTCGCCGCTGGTGCCGCGCCACGCCCGGATCGGGGTCGAGGAGCGTATGCTCTTCGACGGCCGCGCACTCGTTCCGCTGCGAGCCGGGGAGATCCGCCGGGTGGTAGAGCTGCTGGGGCGGCGCAAGCCCGAGGCGGTGGCGGTGTGCTTCCTGCACTCGTACGTGAATCCACGCCACGAGCGCAAGATGTCGGAGGCTCTGCGCCGGGCCTTTCCGAGGTTGTTTGTGACCGCCTCGCACGCGCTGATTGCCGAGCACCGGGAATACGAGCGCTTCAGTACCGCAGTGGTCAACGCATACGTC
Source organism: Myxococcales bacterium (assembly GCA_037445065.1). Taxonomy (GTDB): domain Bacteria; phylum Desulfobacterota; class Binatia; order HRBIN30; family HRBIN30; genus JBBILD01. The sequence goes on along the minus strand of JBBILD010000007.1, from coordinate 59,510 downwards.
GGGCCAGTCATGAGCGAGCACGTACAGCGCTTGGAGCGGGCCTTTGCCGAGCGGGGCGTGCGCTGGCGGGTCTTGCAGTCGAATGGCGGGGCGATCCCTCCGGCGCTCGCAGCCCGCGAGGCAGTGCGCACTTGCCTTTCTGGACCAGCCGGCGGGGTGAGAGGTGCGGCGCGCGTTGCGCGCCAGGCGCGGCTCACGCGGGTCATCACATTCGACATGGGTGGTACCTCGACGGACGTGAGCCTGATCGATCGCGCCATCAGCTTCACCACCGAGTGGAACATTGCAGGCTCACCGCTCAAGGTGCTGAGCACGGACGTGCATACGGTGGGTGCCGGAGGTGGCTCGATTGCGTTTTGTGACGAGGCCGGAGCGCTCAAAGTGGGGCCCCACAGTGCAGGGGCCGAGCCAGGTCCGGCTTGCTACGGGCGCGGCCGGCAGCCAACCGTAACGGACGCCAACTTGCTGCTCGGCCGTCTGGTCCCCGAGCGTTTTTTGGGCGGGCGGATGCGCCTGTTTCCGGAGCGCGCTCGCACGGCGTTGGCGGAACTCGCTGCACAACTGGGGTTATCCTTGGAGGCGGCTGCGGCGGGAGTGGTGCGTGTTGCCAACGCCAACATGGAGCGGGCCATCCGCCGGATTTCGGTAGAGCGCGGTTATGATTTGCGCCGTTTTACCCTGGTGGCCTTCGGCGGTGCGGCGGGCCAGCACGCCTGCGAGCTTGCCGAGGAACTCGACATCCCGCAGGTGCTGATCCCAGCCTTCCCTGGGCTCCTCTCTGCCTTTGGTGCAGCCACCGCTCCGGTGCAGCGCGATGGCGTGCGCTCGGTGCACGCTGTGAATCCGGCTTTTCCCACTTTACAGGACATCCTGGCTGGGTTGGCGGAGGAACTCACCGGCGAGTTGGAAAGCCTGGGTATACCCCGCCGCCGGCAGCGGGTGCACGGCTATCTCGACGTGCGCTACAGCGGCCAGTCGTTCGAAATCGTGGTCCCCGCGGTGCCAGACTACAAAGCGTACTTCGAGCGGCGGCATCGCCAGCTCTACGGCTACGCCGATCCGGGTCGCGCCGTGGAAGTGGTCCATGCCCGCGTCCAGGTCACCGCACCGGCCCCCCGTATCTCGACGAGAAAGCCGCCAGCCCGACGGGCTGCAGCCGGACCGCTGCGGACCCACCCGGTCTACACTGGCGGCCGCTGGCGCCGGGCTTCGGTTTGGGAGCGAGAGCAATTGTCACCCGGAGCCCGGCTAGAAGGGCCCGCGCTCATTGTCGAAATGAGTGCGACCACCTGGTTACCCCCAGGTTGGAAGGCTCGAGTCTTGGATCCCGGTCATCTGCTTTTACAGCGAGCCTGATGGCGGTTGCGCCCTCGCTCGGGAGCGATTTGCGGCAAGCGCAAGGCCGCTTCCCAATTTGAGAGAGTTGCGCCGTCGCCGCCTATCGTGGCCGGAGAGTTTGCAACAGCTGCCAACCTGTGTGCCCGGAGATTGTGAGCGGAAGTTGCAGCAAGCCCGAACTGCGAGCAAATCGCGGCCGCGAGCCGGCGGATTCGGCACTCGCACTTGGACGAGGACCACGGCGGCATCTCCCTGCGCTGGCGGGCAGCATCCTCGGCGATGTTCTTAGGAGGCCGACGGCACAAGGGCAAAGAGGAACTTGGGGAGCGATCGTCCGCGGAACGAGACGGCCGATGGTCGAGCCGCACGGTGCGAAGAGGTTGCCGCGAGCGATGCTCGGGAATGCGGGAACGGGTCCTTACAGGAGGCACCTCTTTCGTGCCTTGACGACGGACCCGCACAAAGACGGGCTGCTGAGCTGGGGGGACCGCCTCTGCGACCGGGGTGTACGGTGCTGACTGAACTGGACGGGCTTCCACTGCTCGGGCTCTTCAGCATACGATAGTCACATCAGCTCCTCGTTGGAGCGCGTACTCCGGGCCTATGGCGCAGGAATGGCGTGTGGGAGCGGACGCCTGTTCCGCTCTCGCAGCGAAGCCCAAGCCTTGCCGAATCCCCGCTCGGATGCTCGAGGCGCGGTGTCGTCGGTGGCCGGCAGTCCGTCGCTGCTAAAGTGGTTCGAGTTTCCGGTGAGGCAACCGGAAAGATCGTCATAACCGGCGGAACTAGAGCGCGGTTGCCAGGGAAGAAGGAGATTCCCCATTTGTACGCGTGGGTCCGGTGATATCGAACCGTCTCGGTATGCCGAAACAGGAGGGACATGCTAGGAGAGCTTCCAATGCCTTTCACCCCCGAAGATTGGGAGCAATTTCTCGCGCTTTTCGAGCAGCATCCTGAGTGGCGTGCCGCTTTCCGTAAGGTTCTGTTCGGCGACCGGGGTCCGTGGGAAGACTTGGTGCGTGTTGTAGGCGAACTCGCCGAAGCGCAACGGCGGACGGAGGAGCGGCTGGAGGCGCTGGCCGAAGCGCAGCGGCGGACGGAGGAGCGGCTGGAGGCACTGGCAGAAGCGCAGCGGCGCACCGAGGAGCGGCTGGGCGTGCTCGAGCAACGCATGGCCGAGTTGGCCGAAGCGCAGCGGCGGACGGAGGAGCGGCTGGAGGCGCTGGCCGAAGCGCAGCGGCGCACCGAGGAGCGGCTGGGCGTACTCGAGCAACGCATGGCCGAATTGGCCGAAGCGCAGCGGCGGACGGAGGAGCGTGTCAGTATTTTGGAGCAACGGATGGCCGAGTTGGCCGAGGCGCAGCGGGATACGGAGCGGCGGCTTGCTCGGCTCACGACTGTCGTAGGCAGGCTCCAAGGGGCGGAGTTGGAACGGCGCTACCGGGAGCGAGCGCCGGCGTACTTCGCGCCTTTGCTGCGACGCATTCGCGCACTCAGCAGCGAGGATCTCGCGCGCATGATTGACGAGGCTGAGGAGGAGGGGCTCATTTCGGCGGAGGGACGGGGCGAGCTTTTGGCTACGGATGTCGTGGTCACTGGCGTTTCGCGCGCGGACGGTGCGGAGACCTACTTGGCGGTGGAAGTGTTTGGGGGAATCGGTGCAGGAGATGTGGCTCGAGCGGTTCGCCGAGCCAAGCTGCTGGAGAAGCTCACAGGCAAGCGGGCCCTGGCTGTGGTGGCAGGCGAGGGTGTGACGAACAAGGGCGTCGCGGCAGCGAGAGAATCCGGTGCCATCGCTGTCATCGACGGCAGACCGATCGAGTTCTAGCGAACCGGCCCTTCGTGGCGCCGGGACAGGCGAGACGCGGCAGCCGCACCCAGCTTTGTCGAGCAGTTTTTACGTCGCTGTCCGCTGCTTCTCGGCGCCCGCCTACCGGCCTGCCGGTTTTACTTGCTTGCTTCGAGGATCATGTTGAAAGGCGTCTGCGCCGCACGCCGAACCTGGCGGAAGCCAGCTTCACCAAGGGCCTCGCGCAAGCGCGCTTCGCCTGCTTGGGCACCAAGGGCAAGGCCGACCTCTTGGGCAAGCGAACTCGGCGTACACACGAAGGTAGAGGCCGCGTAGTACATGCGCCCCACAGTGTTCCGGTTGTCTTCCAGCCGGTCGTTCGCGAAGGGTTCGACGAGAAGCACTGTGCCGTCGTCCGCCAGTGCCTCGCAGGCATGTCGTGCAGCCCCGACTGGGTCCCCCATGTCGTGCAGGCAATCGAAGAAACAAATGAGGTCGTAATTTCTCGCCGGGTAGTCCTTCGCGGTGTATCGCTCGAAGGTGACCCGATCCCCCAGTCCACTTTCGCGGGCTCGCGCGTGGGCCGTCTCGATCGAGGGCGCGTGGAAATCGAAGCCAAAGAAACGAGAGGCCGGATACGCTTGGGCCATGAGGATCGTCGAAACCCCGTGGCCACAGCCCACATCGGCCACCGTCGCGCCTCGTTCGAGCTTCGTGACGACCCCATCCAATGCTGGCAGCCATTCTGCAAGCAAGTGCCCGCGGTAGCCGGGGCGGAAAAACCGTTCCCGTACCACAAACAGGCACGGGTGGTGGTCGCCCCACCCCAGGCCACCGCTCCCGCGCATGGCTTGCACGAGCTTGTCTTTGTCCAAAAACATGCTGGCCAGGACTTGCGCGGCAGGGGCCACGTACGCCGGCGAGTCTTCGTCGGCAAGCGCCATTGCTTGTTCCTCGGTGAGGCGAAAACGCCCGTTTTTGGTTTCGATGTACCCTGCCGCTGCCTGCGCGCACAATCATTCCCGTGTTAGGCGCGGGTGGCACTGCGCACGCTCCGCCAGCTCTTCGGGGCTCAGAAACCCGGCCCCCCGCAATGCCCGGTACAGCCCGAGTTCCTCGCCGACCAGCACGGTTGCCCACATGGCTGCGCCGCTCATGTCGGTCAGCAATTTGTCCAGGAAGCGCTCCAGCTTGGCTTGGTTCATTACCTGCTCCTTGCGGCGGCGCCCATGTGTGCGCGGGCGCAGCGCTGAGATCACAAGCCTGCAATACCACCGGGCTTGAACTCCCCACAATGCGAGAACGAGGAAAATGAAGCTGCCAAATCTCACGGAACTGGCACGGCCATCTGCTTTGTCCCGTGCCCTTGTGGCTTGCCGAGAGACGATTTGGAGTCCTGCCGGTGGGTAGGTGGTGCAATCGTGGCGAGCCCGTCGTGCGTTGCGGGCATCGGAGCAGTCCACTTCGTGACGGCGATTGCAGATGCTCACCGGGGTGGGCGACCCAGTGGGAGCGCACTCCGAGCCGGTCTTCTCGGCAAACGGTGCCTTGGCTCTCGCTCACCGACCCTGCATAACACGCCTTCAAGCCACGCGAACGTTTTCGAGGTAGCGGGGCACGACCGCAGTCCAGCTAAGTTCCCTTTCGATCGCGCTACGGAACGTTTCGGATGCGGCTGGTTCGCCGTGCACGACGTAGGTCACATCGGGTCGCCCCAAACCGCTGCGCAGCCACGCCAGTAACTCGGAGCGGTCGGCGTGCACCGAGAAGGCCGGTACGTCTACCACCGCGGCTCGCACCGCCACGTACTGCCCCAACAGTTTGATGGCCCGCGCCCCTTCCAGTAGCGCGCGCCCCCGCGTCCCTTCTGCCTGAAACCCTACGAGCACCACCGTATTGCGCGGCTCAGGAAGGCGGTGGCGCAGGTGGTGGAGCACTCGCCCGCCTGTAGCCATACCGGATGCGGAAACGATGATCCCCGGTCCGCTCTCGTTGTTGATGGCGCGCGACTGCTCTGGGGTATGGGCCTCGATCAACGTTCCTGGATCGAAGGGATCTTCTGGCGAGCTCGCCAGCTCTGGGTCCAGCTCATGGTTGGGGTCGCGCAACGCTTTCCGGTAGACGCTGAGGGTGGCCAGAGCCATGGGGCTATCCACCCACACGGGCAAGCGAGGGATTTCGCCCGCTTGCATGAGGCGTTTTAGGTGAAACAGCACGACCTCGGTGCGATCCACTGCAAAGGCCGGAATGATGACCATCCCGCCCCGATCTGCGGTCTCGCGGATGGCTCGGCAAAAGCGCTCGAGCGAGGCAACATCCTCGTGCTCGCGGTCCCCGTACGTAGACTCGACCAGGAGGATCTCCGACTGCGGCCGCGTGCGCGGTGGCAAGAGAATTGGGTGATGCGGGCGGCCGAGGTCTCCGGAGACGACCACGGTGCGTGGGCGGTCGCCCCCGATGCGGATTTCCACAATCGCTGAGCCGAGGATGTGGCCGGCGCGGTGAAAGATCATCCCCACCTCTGGCGCCACTTCACGCAGCTCCCCGAACGGTACGGTCGTCAGGGAGGGGAGGGCACGCACCGCGTCTTCCTCGGTGTACAACGGCAGCGCCGGGGCGTGTTTGGAAAACCCTTTGCGGTTGGCGTAGGCGGCGTCCTCCTCCTGAACGCGGCCACTGTCGGGCAGCAGGATTTTTGCGAGTTCCACCGTGCCCGGGGTTGCGTACACCGGACCGCGAAACCCGTCCCGCACCAGCGCCGGCAAGTAACCAGAGTGGTCGAGGTGCGCATGCGATAGAACCACTGCGTCAATCGAAGCAGGGGGGATGGGCATGCCTTCCCGGTTGCGCAGGCGGAGTGATTTGAGCCCTTGGAACAAACCGCAGTCCACCAGCAGGCGCGCGCGTGGAGTGTCCAGCAAGAATCGGCTGCCGGTTACGGTCCCCGCTGCCCCGAGGAAGCGCAGAATCGGCACCCCGGGCCGGGGCGGTCCGCCGTGGCCCGGTTTCATGCCAGCACGCGTTGCAAAGCCTGCAGGATTTCGGGCACGCAAGAGATCCGATTGGTCGGATGCGGGACGGTGTCGCAGGAGGCGATGCGCTGAATTCCAGCTGCGCGCATGGCTTTGGCGGTCTCTAGGTCGAAGAGCGCGTGCACCATTACTGCATGGATTTCGCTCGCCCCTGCCTGGCGCAGGGCACGGGCCGCGGCAACGAGCGTGGCGCCGCTGCTCACGATGTCATCTACGAGCACCACACGCGCGCCGCGCGGGATGCGCGGAAACTGAATGCGCACCGTGCGCTCGTCGAGTCGCTGTTTCTTGCCGACCATCCATGGTTGGCGCAGCGTTCGCGCCACGGGGCGAACCCACCGCTCCGACTCGGCATCGGGCCCCACGATCCACGCATCGGGGAACTTTCGCTCGAGCCAGCGCGCGATCGCTGGTGCGGCCGACACGGCGCGGCCCCGCACCACTTCGCCGAAACGCTGCACGCGGTGCAAATGGGGCTCGACCGTCAGCACAGCATCGAAGCCCACCTGCAAGAGTTTGCCGAACACCTTTTGCGATACGGGTTGGCCGGGTTCGAACACGGAATCCTGGCGCATGTACGGCAAGTACGGCGCTACCAGTACCACTCGTTCTGCCCGCGCCTGCCGCAACGCGTCGGCGGCAAGCAACGTGTCGAGGACTTTCGCATTCGGTTGGTGCAAGTACTGCACGACCACGGCTTGATTCGCGGCTGGGCTCGGTACGCGCACCAAGCTCTCGCCGTCGGGAAACTCGTGCCGCGTAACCCGCCCCAGGGCGATTCGCCCCCTGTTGGCGAGGCGGCGCCCAAAGCTGCGCGCCTCGGGCATGGGGAAGATCGCGCGCTTTTTCACCTCTGACCCTCAGTTCTGCGGGCGGCGCGGAGTGAAGTACGACGAACGGCAGCCGCGGTTGCGGCAGAACCAGAGCCCGCCATCCGAGAACGCAGTGGGACACGAGTCGGTCCCGTCGGCCAAGCGCACGATCGGGTGTCGCTCCCCGCAGTACGCACAATGAACGAAGCGGGCACCACTGCCCGGTTTTTTCGGGCGGCGCGTGCGCAAGTCGATCACCTCAGCCATACGAACCCCCTTCCTGGAGGCTTTATTCGTCCCGCTCCCAAGTCGCGTACAAGCAGCCGTCGTCGGGCGACCAGCGGTACGTGGCTTTGCCTTTGTAGAGTTTCTTGAGTTCGTGCACGATCCGATGCGCAAGCTTCTGGGAGGTGGTGTACACCTCGAACACATCGCCGGTGCGCTCGGCTGCCACCACTTTGCGCAAGGGTTGCGTGAAGCGGGCACGCTCTTCGATGTTGCGAATCCGCCGCCGAATTTCATCCTCGTGTTCGGCGGCAAAGCGGCCGCGCACGACCACGCGGCCAAAATACTCGCCTCGTTCGGCTTGCTTGCACGCCGGACAGACCGTCCAGTGCACTTTCTGCAGCAGGGAATGGGAACGCTCCCCAGCCCGCCGCCAGGCTTGTTTGGTGTACAGCGCCCCGCAACGCTCGCAGCAGGATGGGTCGGGCGGTGGAAGCATTTTGACGGCCACGGCTGGCTTCTTGGTCTTGCGCGTTCCCTTCTTATTCATCGCGCGAATCAACCCTTTGGTCGTTCCCATTCGAGATGTCTCCTTCTTGTCGCCGCGAACAGGTTCGCTTTGGACGCTGAAAAACGGCGCCTATGTAAGCATTTCTCCTGAGTTAGGAAACCCCTGTTCGGGGAGTTGTGGAGGCGTTGGCGAACGATTCGATCGCGAGAGGCCCTGCGTTGCACGATAACTGCGCGGTAAGTGCGCCGTATCGCCGTCCACGTTGCGAAACGGCTCCAGGCGTGTTGTGCCGCCTACAGACCAAGCCGCGCCTTGCCGGCGCACCTCGGCGTCGCCCCCGCGAAGGGGATCAGGGCTTTTTGCACTGGGCTTCAGAGCTGCAGAGTCTCGGTCTTCTTCCGCCGCGGTCGTCCGAAGCTGGCACGGAAGCCCGTTTGCGTTGTCCCATGTGCCTGCGTGGCGCCGTCGGCTTTCATCACGCTCTTGAGGGGGCACGTGCGGCTGGCATCCAGCAGAGGCCCTCTGGCGTGGACCTTCCAACTTGGCGCGGCAAGAGCTTACCCAGCCCGAGTCCGTGGCGGTGAGGCAAGTGGTGGTTTGGCTGATTCGGGTCCGGCGTTGCCCGGAGCACAGGCGCGGCTGTTTTCGGAAGTTGCCCTTAAGCGCAGTGCACGGAAGCGAAACAAAACATCAGCGTGAAGACTTCACCCTTTTTTTCGCGCAAAGGCACTTCCCCTTTCGCCGCCGCTGCTTGGGTGAGTGTTGCTACAGCGACACCGGTTGGAGTAAGCATTCCCAACGGCGGCGGGTGACACCACGGAGAGGCTTCGGAGTATGATGACTTTGCGAGCGTACTTGCGAGAGATGCGCGAGCCGGTTCCTGTGTGGCTTGACCAGTTTCAGCGCGGGATGCCATTTCCTCGTCGCGAATTCTTTGCATCACGGGTAGTCTACTATCCCGGCTGTGGGACGGACGGGCACCCAGTGATGCTATTCGGTTCGACACACAGCGCTCATTGCTTCGTGTACGCTGATTTTGGCGTGCCGCAGCTGACGATCGAATCAAAACTCGGACACCCGATCGAGGGCTTCCGCGGGTATTACAGTGTCGCTCGAATTCAGCTCCGCCCGCGCGACCTCGTCCCCGGAGAATGGATTCCCCACGCCCGGGCCTCTGAGTTGCCGCCGCAACGATACCGCGCTGCCGCCACAGCGGACTCGCCGTTCGCATTTCTCGAAATTCTTCAACGGCACGGCGAACTCGACGACAGCCACGGCGCGCGCCGCCTCGCCATTGTTTTCCTCGGTGCGGATGGGATCGCGGCCTACGATGCCTTGTTCTGTCAAGACGCGGGTCACCCACCACCCTTTGCAGTGGTACTGGAGGATCATGGTTTCGGGGGCAACTACGATCGGTTCGGAAGAGGTGGATTGTTGGAACGCATCGCGACTCGCTGCGCTGTCTTTCCGCAGTGGCTCCTGGTAGCCCGGTACACGGAGCCTTGGGCAGGTTTTGAGCGCGTCTCTGGAGTACATGGTGATCCGGGAGGGGCTCATGCTCATCCGCGGTTCTTACATCGGCGATATTCAATCTAGGGGGCTCAGTACCAGCGAGGATTTGTTCAGCAAGCGAGCCTCGGGAAGGCTGACTCACGCAAGCCATCGCTGAGGCGGACGCCGGGGGCGTAGACCACCCGGTTGGAAGCCTGCGAGGCGCCCTCCCAACTGGGTCGAGGGCTGGTGCACCCAGTTGGTAATGCTCTTGGGTTGGGGTGGTGATCGCGAACACAGAGTTCTGCTCCAGTGTGTTCCATTGCTACGCTTGTGGCCCGACAAGTGAAGTAAACGAGGCGCCGAAGGAATCTCCCAGGGCAAGGCCATGACCAATCCGTTTTGGGCAGAGTTGGTATGGAGTAGCGAGCCGCTCATCAGGATGGCTGCGTTTTTCGGCGTGCTCGCCACCATGGCGGCTTGGGAGACTCGTGCACCGCGCCGCCAGCGCACCATTCGGTGGGTCCGCCGTTGGGTGAGCAACCTCGGTATCTCGCTCGTGAATACGCTGCTCGTGCGGCTGCTGTTTCCGGGAGCAGCGGCAGGCGTGGCGCTGTTTGCGGCTCAGCGAGGATGGGGACTGTTGCATCAGGTTCCCTTGCCGTTCTGGTGCGCGGTTGCGGGCTCGGTCGTGGCGCTCGACTTTATCGTCTACTTCCAGCACCGGGTCTTTCATTCGATACCGCCGCTGTGGCGGCTGCACCGAGTGCACCACGCCGATCTCGACTTCGACGTGACCACAGGAGTGCGCTTCCATCCGCTGGAGATCGTTCTCTCCATGCTGATCAAGTCAGCGGCCATCGTGGTCCTGGGGGCGCCGGTGCTTGCGGTGGTCGCCTTCGAGGTCTTGCTCAACGCCACTTCCATGTTCAATCACGGCAACGTCCGCCTGCCACCCGCACTGGACCGCATCTTGCGCTGCGTCATCGTCACCCCGGATATGCATCGTGTGCATCACTCCACCGACGCCCAAGAGACGAACCGGAACTTCGGATTCAACTTGTCGCTCTGGGACCGCCTGTTCGGCACCTACAAGGATCGTCCCGCTGCCGGGCACGAGCGAATGGTGATCGGGCTCCCCGACTTGCGCGAGCCCGGCGCGGTCGTGGATCTACCCGGCATGCTCGCGCTGCCCTTCCGCTCGGAAGCGAGCGGTCACCGAATGCCCCGGAACGGCGGGTGAAAAACGAATTGGCAGCCTGCGGGTGTGCCTGATTGCACCTGGGGGTACGGGTTGCTGCCCGAGCACGACGACACGGGCCCGCGCATCGTCGTGGGCGCGAACCAAGCTCCGAGGAATCGAAGCTGGGCAGACCGCTCTTCCGCCCGCCCAGCCGCAACGGGTTCGGCGATCCTCCGGCTGCTTGCCCCGGGGCGCGGGTCGCCCTCGAGGAACTGCCCGCCTAGCTCGCCGCGTTGGCGGCGTCCCCGATTCGGGCCGCTTCAGGGAAGGAACCGGTCGCGCTCGGCCTCCGGGGGAAGAAGGCACGCCCTGCGCCCGGAGATGCGATAACGCGTCGCTGCCACTATGCGGTAGGCAGCATCCGTGGCGGCGCGTGGCAGCAGGCGCAAAAGCCGCACAGAGAAAGACCGGTACCCGATGAGGTCGCACAGGGCCAGCACCGCGCGCGAGCGCACGAGCACTCGTGCTTCCCGGTCGCCTGACGGGGTAACGAGAACCACGCTGTCCAGCCCCTGCGGGAGCGCCAGACCTTGTTCGCGCAAGTGTGCAGCGGTTTTCCCTTGCAAAGGGGCAAACCGCAACACCCGTTGCGTGTCATGGGCGAGGAGCCAGCGCACGGTTGCGTGGCAGAGCGCGCACTCCCCGTCGTACAGCACGAGTGGCTGCGAGAGGGGTTGTGCCTCTGCCTCGTTCATGCCCGTACGCTATTGCTGGAACGTAGGCTGCGCAATTGGTGGGCTGCGCAACGCGATCCGCCACGCCCGTAAGTCACCCCAGGAAGCCGTTTCGCACGGGAAAAGGTCGCCGCTTCCGCGGACAAATCCTTTCCCGGGATCAGAGCAGGCGGGCGCGCGACAACACCGGCAAAGACAATCGCCGGTGCGGTTGAGCTGTTTTTGTGGGAACGTTCTCGCCGCCTTCGCTGTGTAGGGGTAGGCCTTGTACCTGCTCGCAATGCCGAGAACAGCGCACGCTGCCGAAGCGGGCCACGGGTGCGCCCTGGCGCTCACGTTGCGAGCGCGAAACGAGAAAGCCGCGCCTCGCCGCGCGAGCGGCGGGCGGCGGGAGCTCCTACTTTTTCAGACCGCAACCCGAAGCGGGTTGTCCCCGGGGTAAGCGGTGCCGCGCGTGCGGGCAGCGGCGCCGCTGCGGTGTGGAAATCTCGAGTTGGAGAGCTCGTTCACCCTTCGCAATCGTTCCATCTCGCGTAGTTGGAATTTGCGGGTAGGCTTGGTAACGGTAGGCACCCATGAGAATGGCTGCGCGGCTAGGGTTGCTGGGCGTGTGCGGGCTGTGGGCCTTGACGCTGATCGGCTGTGGGGACGATGATGGTGCACCGGCTCCGACGCCGACCCGCGCTGTGCTCACGCCGACGCCGCAAGCGTCGCCGACAGCGAGCCCGCTGGTGCCTTCGCCTACGCCAGAGCCGAGCTTTACTCCCACGCGTGCCTCGTCTCCCACCCACACCACCACGGCGAGCTTCTCGCCAACCGTGTCCGCCACTCCGACGGTGTCGCCCAGCGTGATTTCCTCTCCGACCCCGACCCTCACCGCGACGGGCACGGCCACGGTCACTCCGTCGCCCCTGGGCTCTCCGTCACCCTCGCTACCTCCCTCGAGCAGCGGTTGGTACGTGGGGGTGGCCCAGCGTGACATCACCCCCGATTCGAGCGTGTTTTTGGGAGGGTACGGGTTCGGCCCCTCGCGCCGCTCCACCGGTGTGCTGGCACCGATTTTCGTGCGCGCTTGGGTGTTATCCGATGGCCACACCAGCGTGGCCTTTGCAGCCAACGAAACGCAAGGAACCTTCGCTGCCTACAAGCGCGGGCCCTTCGGCCTCACTGAGACGCGACTTGCTGTCCAGCAAGCAACCAGCGGCGCGATCCCTGCCACCCAGATCGTGATCAACTCGAATCACACGCATGCGGGCCCGGACACCACCGGCGTTTGGGGCGGCTTGCCGAATGCGTACATGGCCTTCCTGATGAACCAAACCGTCGGAGCGATCGTGGACGCGTGGAACGCTCTCGAGCCTGCCGACTTGTACGTGGGTCGGGCCGATGCCACGCCGCTGCTGCGGAGCCAGTTTTCCTCGCCGCCGAACGATCGAGTGGACGGCGACCTGCGCGTGCTCGTTGCCACCGCTCCCGGGCAACCGGAGCGATTGCGCGCGGTGCTGGTGAATTTTGCTGCGCACGCCACGGTCATGGGTGCCAGCAATACGCTGCTTTCGGGCGAGTGGCCCAGTGTGGTGGCGGAGGCGTTGCAGCAAGAGCTGGGCTTACAGGGGGCGGTGGTGATGGTGGGAGACGTTGGTCGCACACAACCGGCCGACCGCGGCGATCTGCCCGATGTGGAGCGACTGCAAGAGTACTCGGAGCGCGTGCTCGAACGCACGCGGGCAGCGCTTGGCGCCCTCGAGCCAGTGCGGGGGCGTACCCTGGCGGCACGCCAGCTCTTCTTGCGCGAGCGCTTTGCCAACCCGCTGGTCGAGCTTTCCGTTTTGGGCCAGCTGATTTCCCGCAGCGCGGTACCACCATGGCTCGAAAACGATTTGATCGGCACCTTCGCCTCGGTGCTCCAAGTCGGGGAGCTGCTGTTTTCGGCCATTCCCGGTGAGGGCTACCCGGCGATCCGCTTCGAGTTGGTGGAACGCGTACCGGCTCAGGAACACTTTGTTTTCGGCCTCGCCAACGACCAGCTCGGCTACCTCATTGCTCCCGAGGATGGCTACGAACAAGTGCGCGCCGCGGCGCCCGAGAACGACAACGCCATTTTTAACGCCAGTCCGTCCATTGGTGACCACGTCATGTGCACGTTGTTTGAAGCCGTCCGCCTGCTCGAAATGTCGGGGGCCGGTGCTCCCGAAAAGTGCCAGCGGTGGGCCGGGGAGGACCACCGTCTGCCTTTCTGATTGGGCGAACGAGCGGCTCACATGGGGCTCACATACGAACAGGCAGGGGTCAGCATCGCCCGCGGCGATGCCGTCGCGAGGGCCGCCAAGCGCTGGGCACGGGCGACCTTGCGGCCCGAGATTCTCGCCGGGGTGGGCGGCTTCGGAGCGGTGTTTCGCATCCCAGCCGGTTATCGCCGCCCGCTCTTGGTGGCGGCCACGGACGGGGTGGGGACCAAGCTCCACGTGGCCAGCTTGGCAGGCCGCCACGACACGGTCGGCATTGACCTGGTGGCGATGAACGCCAACGACATTCTCACTTTGGGGGCTGAGCCACTAGCCTTTTTGGATTACTTCGTGACCGAGCGGCTGGAGGTGGAAGTCGCCAGCGCTGTGCTGCGCGGTATCTCGCGGGGCTGCAAACGGGCGGGCTGCGCCTTGGTGGGCGGCGAGACTGCGGAGCACCCGGGTTGTTTCGCTCCCGGCGAGTACGATCTCGCCGGCTTCGTGGTGGGTGTGGTGGAGGCGGACCAGATCGTAGACGGCCGTCGCATCGTGCCGGGGGACGTAGTGATCGGGCTTGCCTCTAGCGGCCTGCACAGCAACGGTTTTTCGCTCGCTCGCCACATCTTGTTCGAGCGCCACCGGTTGCCGCTGGACGCCCGCTTACCCGAATTGCGCCGCCCGCTCGCGCAGGAACTGTTGGAACCCACGCGCATTTACGTGCGTGCGGTGCGCGCCCTCCCGCGTGCGGCGCTCAAAGGCATGGCGCACATTACCGGCGGCGGCATCGTGGAGAACTTGCCGCGCGTTTTGCCGCCTGGGTGCGCCGCCGTGCTGCGCACGGGAAGCTGGCCAGTGCCGGGGATTTTTCGCGCCTTGCAGCGGCTAGGCGAGGTTAGCGAGGCAGAAATGTACCGCACCTTCAACATGGGTCTGGGCTTCGTGCTGGTCGTGGCTGCCGCGCATGCTGCTTCCGTGCTGAAGGCGCTCAAGCGGCGGCGGATCGGCGCTTACCGAGTCGGCGAAATCGTGCGCTGCCCGCGGGGAGAGCGCCAGCGCGTGCGACTCGAGTGAGTACAGGCATGGGCAGCGAGGCAGCCGCGCAGCGAGCAGGCTCGGGAGCAGCGCTGCCTTTGGTCACCGTATACACCGACGGCGCGTGTAGCGGGAACCCGGGGCCCGGCGGTTGGGCAGCGATTTTGATCCACGGCGACCGGCGCAAGGAGATCAGCGGTGCGGAGGCCGAGACCACCAACAACCGCATGGAGTTGCGCGCTGCGGTGGAAGCCCTGCGCCACTTGCGGCGAAGGTGCCGCGTGCACGTGTACACGGACTCCGAGTACTTGCGGCGCGGGATGACAGAGTGGCTGCCGCGCTGGAAAGCCAACGGCTGGCGCACCGCGGGGCGCAAGGCTGTGAAGAACGCGGATTTGTGGCGCGAGCTCGACCGCTTGAGTCAGACCCACGAGGTGCACTGGCACTGGCTGCGCGCCCACGCTGGCCATCCTGAGAACGAACGTTGCGATGCGCTGGCGCGCGCCGCAATCGCACGTGCGGCGCGAGGCTGAGCTTGCGCGCAGAGAAACCTTTCGAGCGGCTTGGCGTGCTCGCAACCGTAGGGTACAAAGGAGCCCATTTTCGGACGCCAGCGAAGGAGACGAGGGTATGAAGATTTACCTGATCGCGCCCAAGAACCCGGAGTCGTTTTGGACCTTCGACCGCATCCTTCCCGCCTTGGGCAAGAAGTGCGTATTTCCCAATCTCTCCCTGCCCACCGTTGCCGGCATCACGCCCCCCGAGCACGAAGTGGTGCTGTGCGATGAGAACGTAGAGGAGGTAGACTTCGATACCGACGCCGACATTGTCGGCCTCACTGGCTACGTCGTCCACAAGCAGCGCATCTTCGAATTGGCGGCCGAGTTTCGCCGTCGTGGCAAATTCGTGGTGGTCGGGGGCCCGTTTGCCTCGCTTTGTCCGGAGGAACTGCGCGGGAAGGTGGATGTAATTTTCATTGACGAGGCCGAGTACACCTGGCCGCAGTTTTTGGCCGACTATCAGCGCGGCGAGTGGAAGGAGGAGTACCGGCAAGTGGAGAAGCCGGACATGCGCGACTCGCCCCTGCCTCGCTTCGACCTTCTCAAGATCGATCGCTACCGCACCATGACCATCCAGTTTGCCCGCGGCTGCCCCTTCAACTGCGAGTTTTGCGACATCATCGTCATGTACGGCCGGCGCCCGCGCACCAAGAGCGTGGAGCAAGTCATGGCCGAAGTCCGTGAGATCCACCGCTTGGGAGTGCGGAACATCTTCGTGGTGGACGACAACTTCATCGGCAACAAGCGCGAAGCCAAAGAGTTGCTGCGCGCCATCGCGGCATGGCAGCGGGAGAACGACTATCCGATCGAGATGATGACGGAGGTGAGTCTCAACGTTGCGCAGGACGACGAATTGCTCGATCTCATGCGGCAAGCGAATTTCACCACCATCTTTATCGGCATCGAGACGCCGCGCGCGGCCAGTCTGCAAGAGACGCACAAAACGCAGAACCTGCGCGGCAACCTGCTCGACGCCGTGCACCGCATCCAGCGTGCTGGCATCGAAGTCATGGCCGGCATGATCGTGGGTTTCGATCACGACGACCCGAGCATTTTCGAAGAGCAGTACCAATTCATCCAGCAGGCTCGGATTCCGGTGTCCATGACCGGGATGCTGAACGCGGTGCCGAAAACACCGCTCTATGAGCGGCTCAAACGGGCTGGGCGTTTGGTGGCGGAATCGGTCGGGGATCAGTTCGTGTTCACCAACATTGTTCCGGCGGGGATGAGCCTGGCAGACCTCTATCGCGGGTATCGCAGCTTGCTCGAGCGCTTGTACAGCTACCGCAGCTACCGGAGGCGGGTGATGGACTTCATCTTGAACCGCGGCAAACTGGTCGAACGCCGCCTGGTCACATCGGCGCAGGACCTCGCCATTTTCGCTCGGGTGCTGTGGCACTGCGTGCTCAAGGCCTCGCCGCGCCGCTCGTGGATGACGCTGTCGTTGCTCATCGAAACACTCCTGCGCCGTCCGGCGGCGTTTCGGGACGCGGTGACTTTCGCGCTGTTGCACAAACACCTCTACGAGTACATGCGCGACACTTCTCGGCGGCTCGAGCGGCTCTTGCGCGAGCTCCCTGAATTGCCGGAGCCCGTGCCCGCGCCGCTTCGCGCGAGCGGCGGCTGAGGGCGCGCCTTGCCTGGCCGCTTCAAAGCGCCAAGAACAAGTCGCTCCCTGCCTCGCAAGTGAGCTGGCGCACGCTGGCGACGCGGTCGCTGATCTGGCGCAAGGAGTGAGTGGTGGCGCTGCCAATATCGATCAGCACGGAGTACAGGCGAAAGCCGAGGCGTCTTTTGTGCTCGAGGAACTGCTCGGTCCAGCCGGGTTCGAGGGTACACTCGCCGTCGGTAATGAGCACTACGTCGCTTTTGCGCAGCGGTTTTTGCTGCAAACGGTGCAGGGCCGCTTCGAGCGGACGGCGAAAATCCGTGCCACCGCCGGGGAAGTAACTGGCCAAACGCAAAACTTCCTGCGGGTCGCTGCTGTAACGCTGCCCGTAATTGAGATCCGATTCGTAGAGCGGGGTGTCCGGTCCCGCAAAGCAGATCGCGTGCAGAAGCCGGCGCTGGCGTTGGGCGATGTCGAGCAAGGTGAGAGCTACGGCTTTGGCCCACACGTCCTTGTCCCCCGACATGGAGGAGCTCACATCGAGGCAAACGATCAGAGGGCCGCGGCCGGCTTCCTCTTGGCCGCGGAGTTCGTATTGGAGGAGGGTTCCCTCCAGCAGGCGGCGGGCAAAGTCCCGCCGCCGCAGGGGATGGCGCAACGCTGCCAGCTCGCAGGGGAGAATGCGCCCCAAGTCGGCGCCGGTGCCGACCGAGTACATCTCCTCGTTGCAGCGCTCCAAAGCCTTTTGCCGCAGGGCACGCGCGTGGGCACGCATGCGCCCCACCAGGTTGGCGAGTTTGCGCAGGCGCGGGTTTTGCGCGAGCCGCTTGCCGAACTCAACTTGTAGGGCAGGCGAGCGGTAGGCTTCGTGCCCCACACCCGTGTCCCATTCGTGCGCAGCGGCTTCGAAGTCTTCTAGCGCAGTGCAGCCTTGCGCAATTTCGCTTTGCAAGCGCGCCGTCTGCCGCTCGATATTTTCCCGCACTGGCCGCTGTACATCTTCCAGCCGCTGGGACAGGCGCCGCTCGGCGAGTTCTGCTTCTTGGTGCAGGCGGCGCGCAAGATGAACGAGCGAAGGCCGCGGCGATTCGTCGGCCAGCGTCGCCACCGCGCGTGCTTGCTGCCAGAGGCGCATGAGTTCTTCCTCTTGCTGCTTGAGGCCCCAGGCGTCGAGCATCTGCCCGCGGTTCAGCAGCCACTCTTCCTTGAGAACGGCGAGGATCTTTTCTCCCAAGAGGAGCGCGCCAATGGCGGCGCGGGCTTCATCCAGCGCGGTCTGCAGCCGCAGCAACTCGAGGGCAGGCGTGCCGGCAATGGCGCGCAGCAGTGGGCCGTAGAGCGCTGCACTGGGCAGCACCGCTTCGGCAGGACGGAACGAGACGTTAAGCTTGTAGAGCAAGGCGTACAAGTCGAGCAGGAAGGCGTCGAAATGAGGCAAGAGGCGACCCGCGTGGCTGGAAAGGTCATGGAACGAGGGAGACGCCTCGCTCCACTTGCGAAATGCGTCCCGGTCGAAAGCATCGGTCTCGATCCACGACGGGCTGCGTTGGTCGAGCGCTGCGCTCGCTTGGCTGATCTCGACGCGCGCCAGCTCCGCGCGGCTCCGGCTCCGGGTTGCCACCGTGTCTCCTACAAGGTCTCGAGCATGCGTTGCTGGATTTGCTCCACTTGCGCGCGCACCGCTTCGACGGTTTCCACCGGCCGCCCGCGCTCGCGCGCCTCGGCAATGAGCTGGGCCAGTTGCTGTAAGATCTGGTGGATTTTGGTGTGTGCCTCGAGCACCGCGCGGCTGCGCTGTTCGCCGTTGTCCCACGGGCGGCTGGCGTATTCGTGCAGTTCTTGGCTGCGGAACAGGAGCGCCTTGGCCTCCTCTTCGTAGCCGCGCAAGAGTTCGCGAATCAGTGCCCGCACGTCGGCCCGCTGCGCTGGGATGCGCCACAGCACATGCTCGAGAAAGAATACATCGTCCTCTTCCACGCAGCGGGCACCGCGCAAGAGCGCGTGTGCCTGCAGCAACCCCATCGCTTGGCGGTAGCGGCGGTCGGAGGAAACCAGGGCCTTTTGCTGCAGAGCGCGGCGCAGTTCGGCGATCGAGCGGTAGATCCCCTGTGGGATCTCGATTTGCGCGGTGGCTGCTTGCAGTTCCTGGAGCAGCTCCATGGGCAGCACGGTGCGGGTAGGGGCCGCGCGTCCCTGCAACATGCGCAAGAAATGGAAGTCCTCTTCGATGTATCCCACCACGAAGCGCACGAGGAAGCGATCGTAGAGGGCTTGCAGTTCGTCGTCTTCCGGCAGTTCGTTGCTGGCCCCGAAAAGCGTCATGAGCGGTACACTCTGGATTTCCTTGCCGTTGTGGAAGCGGCGCTCGTTCATCACCGCCAGCAAAGCGTTCAGGATGGAGGAGTTCGCTTTGAACACCTCGTCGAGAAACGCAATGTGCGCTTCGGGTAGTTTGTGCGTGGTGACCCGCCGGTACTCGTCCTGCTCGAGTGCCGCCAGCGAGATCGCACCGAACAGTTCCTCGGGCGTGGTGAACTTGGTCAGCAGCCACGAGAAGTAGCGCGCCCCTTCGATGCGCGCGCACAGCTCCTCGGCGAGCATGGACTTGGCCGTGCCAGGAGGGCCGATCAACAGGAGGTGCTGGCGGGCAAGCAGGCAGCAGAGCGCGCCGTCAATGACTTCTGCCCGCTCCACAAACAACTGCGACAGTTCCTCGCGTACTTGTCGCAAGCGTTCCCAGGCGAGCATGGTTGCTCGATCGTAAAAGCTTGCCGGCGCACGCGCAACGGCAAAGGCGAGATCACCGCGGCGTACGCGGCAGCGGCGTGGGCGTGGCCAGGCGGTAGAGGATTTCTCCCGGGCGCACGAGCCCCAGGTGTTCGCGCGCGTAGCGCTCGAGGAATTTGTCGTCGTGCTGTAGGCGTTCGATGCGGTTGCGCAGAGCCTGGTTTTCTCGAAGCAAGCGGAAATTGGTTTCGTTGAGCTGCGCGAGGTCGGCTTGCATCCGCTCCCAGGTAAGCCAGCCGTTCTCGCCCCAAATGGCGGAAACCGCCAGCGCAATGAGCCCTGCGGTCGCTACCACGCCGACCACTTTGTATTTTTTCGGCAACACAGGTACAACCACCGCTCCATTCAACCCAGGCTGGCGCTGCGCTTTCCTACCGCAAGCGAGGCCGCCGAGCAAAGGAGGAGGACGGTGAAGATCAAAAAAATTGCGGCACGCGAAATTTTGGATTCGCGCGGCAATCCGACCGTGGAAGTGGACGTGGTGCTCAGCGATGGCTCGATGGGCCGGGCTGCGGCGCCGTCCGGTGCTTCCACCGGCACCCACGAAGCGCTCGAACTGCGCGACCGCGGCAAGCGCTACCTCGGCAGGGGCGTGCTCAAGGCCGTGCAGAATGTGCACGAGCGGATCGCCCCGAAGCTGCGCGGCAAGGACGCGCGCGACCAGCGCGCCATCGATCAGTTGCTGGTCGAGCTGGACGGCACCCCGAACAAGCGCCGGCTGGGAGCAAACGCCACCCTCGCTGTGTCGCTGGCAGTTGCCAAGGCGGCAGCGCAGGCTAGCGGCGAACCGCTGTTCCGCTACTTGGGCGGCAAAGCTGCCCAGAGTCTGCCAGTGCCGATGATGAACATCCTCAACGGCGGAGCGCATGCGAACAATTCGGTGGATTTTCAGGAGTTCATGATCCTGCCGGTCGGAGCCCGCTCCTTTCGCGAAGCCTTGCGCATGGGCGCCGAGGTGTTTCACCATCTCAAAGCCGTTTTGCACGAGCGCGGCCTCACCACCGCGGTGGGCGACGAAGGCGGCTTCGCTCCGGCGCTCGACTCGAACGAAGACGCTCTGCGCCTGATTCTCGAAGCCATCGAGCGAGCGGGGTACCAGCCGGGGCGGCAAGTGGCACTCGCGCTCGACGCCGCGGCCAGCGAGCTGTTCGACGAGCGCGAGGTGGAGTACGTCTTTCGCAAGTCCGATGGTAGCCGCCTCTCTGCCGCGGAACTCGCGCAGCTCTACGCCGACTGGGTGAGCCGCTATCCCATCTTGTCCATCGAAGACGGACTCGCGGAAGACGACTGGAACGGCTGGAAGCTTCTCAGCCAAGAACTCGGAAAGAAAATTCAACTGGTCGGCGACGATTTGTTCGTCACCCACCCGGCGCGCTTGCAGCGCGGCATCGAACTCGGCGTGGCCAACGCCATCTTGATCAAGCCGAACCAAATCGGGACCCTGAGCGAAACCTTGGATACCATCCGCCAAGCGCACGCGGCGGGCTACCGGACGATCCTCTCCCACCGTTCGGGCGAAACCGAAGACACTACGATCGCCGACCTCGCGGTTGCCGTGAACGCGGGCCAAATCAAAACGGGTAGCCCGTGCAGGGGCGAGCGCACCGCCAAATACAACCAACTGCTGCGCATCGAAGAGATGCTCGGCAAACGGGCCTCGTACCCGGGCCGCAAGGCGCTGAAGATCCACCCCTGAAGGGTGGAGCCCCCGCCCGCAAAGAAACGGCCTGCATAGCAGCGTCTTTCCCGACTGTACGGGCGCTGCGTGTAGGTGGATCCAAACGGCTGTGCGGCGAGGGTAGATAAGCGCCTGTAGGCCACGGACGCGGAGCGTTGCAGATGCATCCGCAACTTTAACAGCTCGCCCGCAACAGTCTCCCTCGAGCCCTGTCCGTAGTCCTCCCCGCGGCTGTGGACAACCCTCTAAAACAATCGCCTAAGAATCGGCCTCAAGATCGGGGAACGCGATTTTATGCCGGCGTAACCCATCGAAATTCCGATACGGAACGGTTTAAAAAAATTTTTCTAAAATGGTATTCTCCTCTTGACTTTTGACAAAGGACCTGAATATAAGCGCGGGCGTGAGTGGTGGAGGTGAGGAGGAGGTCGCGGTACGGGTCTGAGTCGAGGGAGTGAGGGACAACCACAACACTCCCAAGAGTGACAAGGAGGTCGCTATGGCAACAACCAAGAGCAGCAAGGCAAAGAAGAAAGCCCCAGCGAAGAAGAAAGCGGCACCGAAGAAGAAGAAGTAACCGCGACGTAGAGGTCGTTTTCGTAGGTACGTTTTCCGGTTTTTCCTCGACTCAGACCCGAGCTTCGGCTCACAGCGGGGCCTTCCTGGAGCGCAGGAAGGCCCCGCTCGTTTTGGACCTCACCGCACCAGCCCCGCGGGGCTGCGGCAGGCGCAGCCGAGCAGCCCCGAGCTGCAATCGCGTCCCCTACAAGGTGATGATGGGGGACAGCACACTGCGTTCGAGCCACGTCGAGAGGTCGCGCACGCTCTCTCCCGTAATTTCGTGGCCCATGTCGTATTCGCGGTAGGTGACCGGCACGCGCAGGGAACGCAGCCGCTCGAGCGACTCGCGGGCCCGCGACACCGAGATCAAATCGTCGCCGGTGCCGTGCTGCACCAACGTGGTGAGTTGGGAGCGATCGCGCGCGGGAAGCGCCTCAACCACCGCCGCCGGGAGCCAGGAGCTGAGGGCAGCAAGTCCGGCGAAGCGCTCTGGCTCGGACAATGCGAGCGCGTACGCGACCACTCCTCCTTGGCTGAAGCCGAGCAACACGACTTTGTTTTTCTGGATCGGGTAGCGCTCCTCGGCTGCATCGAGGAAGGCTTGCACCGCAGCGACTGCGGCACGAAAGGCAGCCGGATCCGGCGGCTGGCCGAGGGTGAGCGGAAACCAGCCCCAGCCGGTTCCCATCGCCCCGAGCGGAACCGCGATCGGCCCCTGTGGGCAGAGCACGAGCCAGCGCCCGTTGCACAAGTGGGGTGCGAGGCCGAGCAAGTCGAGCGCATTCGCACCCCAACCGTGCAAGGCGAGGATGGTGGGATGAGGACCCGAGCCCTCTGGTTCGTAAGCCGCGTGCACGAGGTTCATTGTGCTGTTTCTACGAAAGCTGCGGGCTTCGAGCCAGAGCCGGCTCAGATCGTCATGTCGAAGAGCTGCTCGTGCAGTCGGCGCCAGGTGTGGTAGCGAGCCTCGTAGCGGCCGGTTCCTTCTTCGTCCGGCGCCCACAGCTCGTGCTGCGGGACGATGCGAGCCAGCGACTGCAGCGCTTGGTCCTTGCCCTCGCTCATCATGAGCAGAGCGACGCCGAGTGCTGCACTTTGTGCCTGCCTGCACACCGCGACGGGCCGCCCCAGCACCGATGCCAAGATGCGCAGGAGCAACCGGTTGCGGGCCATGCCGCCACTGGCGACGATGCGCGCAGGCGGGCGTTGCCACACCCGTTCCAACTGCTCGAGGTTGGCGCGCAGGGCAAAGGCGAGGCTCTCGTAAAAGCCTCGCATCAGCTCTGCCGCGCTCGGCCGCACGTGCAGAGTGGGAAACGGAAACAGGATGCCCCCGGGCCGTTGCAGGGCGATGCGGCTGAGGTCGAAAATGGCAGGGCCGATAAACATGAGCACGTCGCTCTTGGAGCAGCGCTCCGCCTCGTCGTCGAGGGCCCGCCGTGCTTCCTCGCCGTCGCTACCTGCCAGCAAGCGCACCAGCCACGCATAGGCGTCTCCCGTGTCCCCGGCGTTGCTTTCCAACACCCAGCGGTTGTGCATCACGTGGCAGCCGGCCCACAGTTGCGACTGCGGATCGAGCGTCGGGCGCGCTGCAACCCACTGAAGCGGCGTGGTGGTGCCGAGGGTCACGCCGACGTCGCCCTCCTCGATGCAGCCGGCGCCGAGCAGCGCACACTGCGTGTCTGCCCCACCGGCAAACACTGGGGTTCCTTCCCGCAGCCCACTCCTTTGCGCGGCCTCCCGCTGCACGGCTCCCACACGCGCTCCGCTGGGGACCACTTCGGGCAAGATGTGGCGCGGAATGGCGAAGCGCTCGAGAATGGTCTCCGACCACTGCCGGGTACGGAAGTCGAACAGCATGGATTCGGTTGCGTTCGACGGTTCGCTCACCAGCACCCCGCTGAGCCGCCAGGTGAGCCAGTCGTTCATCATCAGCAGGTGCGCGACTTGCGGGCCGCCTTGCTTGCGCTGCCACAGGTAGCGAGCAAGGGGGAAAATAAACGGTGCCGAATGACCAGTAATCGCGTACAGGCACTCGGCGCCCAGTTCGCTGAGGACTTCCAGGCCCTCGCGAAAGCCGCGCGCGTCGAGGTTGGGCCCCGCGTAGATCTCCTGTCCGGAACGGTCGAGAAAGACGCAAGCTTCCCGCTGGCTGGTGACCGCTACACCCGCCACCTCGGCGGGCTTGCGGCCGCATTGCTCCAGTGCCCGCTGCACGCAGCGGCAGAGTGCCTCCCAGAACGCTTGCGGGTCGAAGGAGAAGTGCTTCACGCTCGGTAGCTCCGGATCGTCGCGAACGGTGTACGACCAGGGCTCAGCCGCATAGGCGAGCTGGCGCCCGCTGGCGTCGAACACAAACGCTTTGCCGCTACCGGTGCCGGCGTCGAGGGCCACGAACAGGTCCATCGGCTCTTTCCTCGACCTCCACGTCCGTTCACGCCGGCGGCGGTTTGCGCTTGTCCCACACCTCGGGATTGAGCAGGTGCAGGGGCTTCTGCCCGGCCAGCCAGCGCTCGATGCCGTCCACCACCATGCGGCTCTGGTGGCGCACCACGTCGCGGGTCGCTCCGCCCAAGTGCGGGGAGACGAGCACATTCGGCAACTGCACGAAGCGGTTTTCTGGCTGCACGGGCTCGTCGCGAAACACATCCAGTGCCGCTCCGCCAAGATGGCCGCTGGTGAGCGCGTCGTAGAGCGCGTCTTCGTCCACGATCTGCGCGCGTGCGAGATTGAGGAGGTAAGCGCCCCGCCGCATGCGTTGGATCTCGGCTCGACCGATGAGATGGGTGGTGGACGGATTGAGCGGGCAGTGCACGGTCAGAAAGGCAACTTCGGGCAGGAGATCGCCGAGTGAGCGAGGCTCCACACCGCGCGCCGATATCTCCTCGGCCGGCACGAACGGATCGAAGGCCAACACGCGCGTGCCAAAGCCGCGCAGCATCTCGGCGACGGCGCGGCCAATGGCGCCGAACCCAACGATGCCTACGCTGGCGCCTCCCAGTTCGAAGCCCCCGTAGCGCTCGTACGCCGCCAGGTAGTCTTGCGCGCCAGTAAAGCGGAGCTGGCCCGTCTTGAGCAGCCAGTTCACCGGGTAGAGGTTGCGCGCTAGGGCGAGCATGTACGCCACGGTGAGTTCCGCTACCGCACGCGCGTTGCGCGCCGGGGTAAAAAGCACGGGAATGCCAAGCGCGGTGGCTTTCGCGGCGGCGACGTTGATCGGGTCGCCGCGGCAGCAAGCTACCAGGTACAGGTCGGTTTGTTCGAGCACTTCGTCGTGCACCAAATCCGCCTCCACCACCAGCACCTGTGCCCCAGCCTGGCGGATGCGCTCGGCGAACTCGCGGCCGTCGAAGTAAATCCGCCGCTGCACGCGCCAGTCCTGGTACTCGACCTCCATCGTTTGCTGCAGGCGGGCGAGCTCTTCGGGCGCGAAGGAGGCGGTAATGAGCGCCTTCATGGGTTGTGGGAAGCACTCCGCTGCAGAAGCACCGGCACTAGGTCTACCAAGTACTGCCGGAGTTTGTTGCGCAAGCGAGGAGAGCGAGCCGATCCGCCGAGCAGGGCGGTGACGTGCGGGCTATCCAGCAGCAACAGCAGCACCGCGCCTTCGACGGTGAACATGAACAAGTTGGCGTCCAGCTCGGTCATCCCGGCGCCGCCAAAGGAACGTACCCATTGCGAGAACGTGCGCCATGCCGGCTTGAGGATGCGCTGCTCGATGTCGGCGTGCTCGTCTTCGTTCTCCAAAAGGCGGCGGGCGAGCAAGCGCGGAACCGTGGGGTGGTCGAGGAAAAAGTCCACCAGTGCCGCCATCACCGCGGTCATGGTTTCCAGGCGGCCGACGCGCCGCTCCGCGCACTTCTGCAAGGTGGCGCGGATCACTTCGGTGATCCGCGCGTAAATGTCTTCGAAGACGGCAAAATACAGGCGTTCCTTCGACGACCAGTGGTAGTGCAAGCTCGAGATATTCACCCCCGCCCGGCGCACAATGGCACGCGTGGATGCCCCAGCGTACCCGTACGTGGCGAAGATTTCCTCGGCAGCGGCCAGGATGGCGCTTTTTGTCGAAGCGCTCTCCTCCCCGATCCGTGGCGCGGCGCGACCCATCCGATTCCTCTTCCGATCTTCAATCAATTGATTGAGTGGCTTGTCTACGGGAACGGCGGCGCGCTTGTCAAGCTGGCGCGGGTGCGAGTGTGCCGGAGCGAGGAGAGCGGCCGCAGGCGCCGCTCGTCCGCGGGCAACATCGAGACGGAGTGCCGGGTGCTGGCACATTGCAATTCGTGCTCTGAGCGGATAGCGTGCGCCTCTTACTTCGGCGGACCATGGGCGAGCTGCTGCTTTGGTGGGTGATGATCGAGGGCATCGGGGCGGTCGCGTTCCCGCTTGCCTTTTGGATGTTCTCTGCGGCTGCTCCCGAGCGCGGTTACGCCTTCGCCAAGATCACGGGCATCCTTTTGCTCACCTATGTCGCGTGGCTGCTGGGCAACCTCGGCGTTCCCTACGGCACAGCGCTGTGGTGCGCCGCTTTGGGCGCATTGTTGCTCGGCCTCGTTCTTTTTGCCGTGCAGCGGCACGAGCTTGTACAGTGGTTGCGCTCAGGAGGCTGGAAAGCGCTCCTCTGGGTGGAGCTCTGGTGGGGCGCAGCCTTTTTGTTCTTCGCCTGGCAGCGCAGCTTGCACCCGCACATCGTGGATCAGGAGAAGTACATGGACTTCGCGTTCTTCAACACCCTGATCCGCACCGACACCATGCCGCCCCAGGATCCATGGATGTCGGGGCTGCCCTTCAACTACTACTACTTCGGCTACCTCGCGTGCGCGAACCTGGCGCGGCTGGCCAGCATTGCCTCGCCGATCGCCTACAACCTGTGCGTGGCGACCTTGGGCGGGCTCATCTTCGCCCTGCTTTGCGCCATCGGTTGGAGACTCACCCGGCGCCATTGGGCGGCGTGGCTCACCGGCGCCCTGGGTGTCCTGCTCGGCAATTGGGATGGCTTCTTGCAGGTGCTCGAAAATGGGGCGCTCGCACCTATGGACTACTTCCGCTCTACCCGCATTGTCGGGCGCGATGCGACGATCAACGAGTTTCCCTACTTCACCGTCATCCACGGCGACTTGCATCCGCATTTCTTGGTCATGCCCGTCACTCTGCTCCTGTGGGCTTGGTTGCTCGATGCAGCCCGTTGGCGCACCCCTGCTAACCGGGGCTTTGCCAACATGGCTGACCTAATCCGCTTTCTGCTTCTCTGTGGGGTGTTTGGGGCGATGGTTGCGGTGAGCCCGTGGGAGTTGCCGGTCGGGATGATGGTGACCTTCTTGCTCCTCCAGCAAGAGCTGCCGCTGCGCCCGCTGTTCGCATGGGAGCGGATACGCACGGTGCTCATGACTGTGGCAGCGGTGCTGCTCGGGTATTTGTTCTTCTTACCCTTTTACTGGCACTTCCAGGCCCCGCAAGGAGGAGTGGGAGTGAAGCTCGCTACCACCGCTCTCTCCGAGTTTTTGACCGTGTTCGGAGCCTTGTTGCTCTTCCCGACACTCTACCTGGGGAGCCGAGTGGGAACCCGGCTGGGCTGGGACCAGCGCTTCCAACTGTGTCTGGCGCTCGCCGGCTTGGCGGTGGGGATCGGACTCCTCGCCGGCAAGGCGGTTCTCGTGCTCATGGCAGCGTTGGCGCTCGCCGCGTTGTTCGTCGCGTACGCGGAAGAATCCGCCGAGCGGCGCGCACCGGTCCTGCTGATCCTAGCCGCCAGTGTGGCGCTGCTGGCATGCGAAGTGGTGTACATCAAAGATCCGTACGGCGAGCGGCTCTATCGGATGAACACGGTCTTCAAGCTCTACCTGCAGTCCTGGTTCCTGCTTGCCATCGCCACCCCCTGGTGCGTAGCCCAGCTCCTGGCGGATGCGTGGGTGCCGGCGCGACTGCGCCGCGCAGTGCCCGCGCTCGCGGGTGGCCTGCTGCTGGTTACGGGCTGTTACCCGCTCGGCGTCACTGCCACCCGCCTGCAACACCGCGCCCATGCACCCACGCTCGATGGCAATGCGTACTTGCGCCGCGATCACCCCGACGACTTTGCCGCCATCGAGTGGGTGCGCAAGAACGTTCCTGGCTTGCCCGTGATTCTCGAAGCGAGCGGAAACCCCTACTCGTACTACGCTCGCTTTTCGAGCAATACCGGCCTGCCTACGGTGATGGGCTGGGCCAACCACGAGGGTCTGTGGCGCAGCCACGAGGCTGCCGTCGAACAACGCCGGCAAGAAGTCAGCCGCATCTATGCTGCCCCTTCGCTGGCGGAGGTCGAAGCGCTGCTACGCAAGTATCGCGTGCGGTACATCGTGGTGGGCGAACTCGAACGGCGGGATTTTCGGCGCGAGGCGCTGGAGAAGTTCGCCGCCCTGCCGGTTGCCTTCTCCTCCGGGCAAACGACGGTTTACGCCGTTCCGCAATGAGCTCACGCAAGGTCCTGATCGCCCTCACGTACTACCGGCCGCACGTGAGTGGACTGACCATTTACGCGCATCGCCTGGCGCGCGGGTTGGCTGAGCGCGGCCATCGGGTCACGGTGCTCACCTCGCGCTACCACCCGCGCCTCGAAGCGCGCGAGTGGCTGGATGGGGTCGAAGTGGTACGGGTGCCGGTGGCCACCAAAGTGAGCAAGGGGGTGATTATGCCGTGGTTCCCCCTGTACGCGGCGGCCTTCATTGCCCGCAACGAGGTGGTGAACATCCACATGCCGCAGTTCGAGGCCGCCTTGCTCGCGGCGCTGGCGCGCGCCAGTGGTAAGCCCGCGTTGCTCACCTATCAGTGCGACTTGCGCCTGCCGCGCGGACTGTTCAACCGCATGGTGGATGCGGCACTGGTGCCGCTCAACGAGGCTGCCGCGCGGCTCGCCACCCATATCGTTGCCAGCAGCGAAGACTACGCGTTGCACTCCCGCTTCTTGCGCCGCTTCTTGCCCAAGGTCTCCGCCATCACACCCTTTGTCGAACTGGCCGCCGAGCACCCGGAGTGGACCGAGGAACTGCAACGGCGCTGGAACTTGCGCTCCCCGTGTATCGGGTACGCGGCGCGCTTCGCGGAGGAAAAGGGGGTCGAGTACTTGCTGCAAGCGCTACCGCGCATCGTCGAGCAGGTGCCGGAGGTGCGCGTGGCATTTACCGGCGCGTACCGCGACACGGTGGGTGAGGAAGCATACTGGGCGAGGCTGCAGCCGATGATTGAGCGCTACCGGGAACGGCTGACCTTCTTGGATTTGCTGCCCGACGAGGCGATGCCCAGTTTTTACCGGCTGTGCGACGTGCTGGTGGTCACCAGCCTCAACTCGACCGAAGCCTTCGGCATGGTGCAGGCCGAGGCGATGCTGTGCGGGACGCCGGTTGTGGCCACGGATTTGCCGGGTGTGCGCGAGGCCGTGCGCCGCACCGAAATGGGAGAAATCGTGCCGGTGCGTGACAGTGCGGCGCTGGCAGAGGCCGTCGTGCGGGTGCTACGCAACCGGCCGTTTTACGTGCGGAGTCGTGAGGAAGTGCGGGCGGTGTTTTCGACGGAGCGGTCTTTGCGCGATTACGAGCAGTTGTTCGATCGCCTGTGCGGTCCTTCGCCGACAGCGGGAACGGGGGGGCCCCATGCTGGTTGAGTGCAGAGGGCGCAGGCGCGGGCGGGTCGTCATCATCCGGGCCGCGGGTGTTGCCGGGTCGGGAAAGGAGAGGGACGCATGAGCGGCGGGGCAGGATGGCTGGGCCGCCGCTGGCTTTGGACCTTGCTCATCGTCCTCTTTGCCGCCGCGGTTCGCTTTCCCAACATCGAGTGGGACCAGCGCCACTTTTTCCATCCCGATGAGCGAGCCGTCGCCTACGCCGTGCAACGGATTTCGTTTGCCAAACTGCGGCTCGACCCGGATTGGTTCGCTTACGGCACTCTGCCGATTTACCTCACCCGCTTGCAGGCAGAGCTGTTGTCCGCAGTGTATCCGCAAGCAACGAGTTACGACTGGATCATCATCAACGGGCGGCGCCTCACGGCCTTGTTCGGAACACTCACCGTCCTCTTGTTGATCCGCTTGGGGAATCGGCTCTACGGGCCGCCGATCGGGTGGGTTGCTGGCTTCTTGCTCGCAGCGGCCGTCTTGCACGTGCAGAACTCGCGCTTTCTCGCCGTGGATGTGCCGTTGACCTTCTTTGTGTTGCTCGCCTTGGCGCAGCTCGTGGGTGCCGCGCAACGTGGGGGCTTCCGCCGCTTCGCACTTGGCGGCTTGTGCATTGGTTTGGCGATGGCCACCAAGTTCAGCGCCGCACCGTTGTTTCTGCCGCTGGCAGTGGCTGGGTTGCTGCGCTGGGTGGGCGGCGAAGGGTTGCTGCGCGTGGTGGCCCAGGTGGCGCTCGCGTCGGTTTGTGCGGCGCTCGGCTTTGTGGCCGGGCAGCCCTACGCGATTCTCAATTTCTCCCAGTACGCGCACGACATTCTCGAGCAAAGCCGCATGGTGCGGAACGCCGGACTCTTCCCGTACACCACCCAGTACATGCACACGCCGAAGTACCTGTACGAACTCACCCAACTGGTTTTGTGGGGGATGGCGCCGCCGCTCGGCATCGCTGCGGTGTGGGCTGCGGTACGCCGGCCGCTGGTCGCCTGGCGCAGCGCGCAACGTGCGGACTGGGTGCTGCTCTCCTGGGTCGTACCCTTTTTTCTCGTGAGCGGTTGGTTCGAAGTGAAATTCCCGCGCTACTTGCTGCCGATCTACCCGCTGCTTTGCCTGTGGGCGGGAGAGTGGGCGGTGCGGCAGTACCAGCAGCCAGCGTGGTGGCGGCGGCTGGCACTGCCAGTGGTGGCGACTGGGACGTTCCTGGCGGTGATCGCTTTCCTCTCGATTTTCACCCGCCCGCACACGGTGGTCAGCGCCTCGGAGTGGTTCTACCGCCACGTCCCTCCCGGCAGCAAAGTGCTGACCCAGCACTGGGATGAAGGCTTTCCGTTCCCGCGCCCGGGTTTCGATCCGCAGCGCTACCGCATCGTGGACTTGCCGTACTACGAGCCAGACAGCCCCGCCAAAATCCAGCGCATCGCGCAGGAACTCGCCACCGCGGACTACATCGTCTTTCAAACCAAGCGCTTGTACGGGGCCGTGACGCGTGCGCCCGAGCGCTACCCGTTGACCACCAACTATTTCTACCAACTGTTTGCTGGCGACCTGGGCTACACGCTGATTCAAGAATTCGCTTCGCGCCCGACCCTGTTCGGGATCGAGTTCCCGGACGAACTGGCCGACGAATCCATCACCGTGTACGACCATCCCAAGGTCCTCGTCTTTCAAAACACCGCTCGCTTGCCGGCCGAAACCATCCGCGATCGGATTCTCACCCAGCCGCCCTCGAAGCCACTTACCCGCAACGATTTGTTGCTCGCACGCCCCACGGAAACCGGAACCGTGGCGCCGGTGGGCATGGAGCGCATTCGCTCGAGCTTGGTAGCGTTGGTGTTGTTCGTGCTGCTGGTCGAGGCCCTCGGCTTGTGCCTCTATCCGCTCGTCCGACACTGGCTCGTGCGCCCCGGCACGCTCGGCCTCAGCAAAACCATCGGGGTGCTGCTCTTCGGCTATTTGGCGTGGCTGCTCGCCTCCTTTCGAATCGCACCGTTCGAAATCGGCACGCTCACCGCCTTGCTCGCCGCCTTCGTGCTAGGGGGCGTGCTCGGCTGGCGCGCTCACGGCCGCGTACCCATGTCGTGGGGCGAGGTGTGGGCAAGCGAGGGACTCTTTTGGGGTGCCTTCGGCTTCTTCCTCGCCGTGCGCGCCTTCAACCCCGAGATTTACTGGGGCGAGAAGCCGATGGACTTCTCCTTCCTGAACGCCATGTACCGCTCCACCTTCATGCCCCCTCCGGAGCCGTGGTTTGCCGGCTCGCCGCTGCACTACAGTTACTTCGGATATTTCCTGGTGGCGGCTTTGGGAAAGACGCTGAACCTCGATCCGGCCGTCGCCTACAACTTGGGGATTGCGCTGATCGCGGGCCTCACTGCTTCCTCCGTGTTTGCGGCCGCAACCATGATGAGCGATCGCTGGGGCGTGGGCTTGCTCGCCTCGTTTCTGGCGGTACTGATCGGCAACTTGGCCGGCCCCCGGGAACTGCTCGGACCGCACCCGCGGATCAACTTCGATTATTACTGGGCGACCTCGCGCGTGATTCGCGACACCATCAACGAGTTTCCCTTCTGGAGTTTTTTGTTTGCCGACTTGCACGCGCACGTGATGGTGATGCCCCTGAGCCTCACCTTCTTGGCCTTCTTGGTGCGTTGGGTGCGTAGCCGCCTGATGGACCCACCCGAGGCGCTGCCGGCCGCCAACTCCCTCGTCCTGCTCCTCGGTATGGCGCTGACCATGGGCGCCATCACCGTGACCAACACGTGGAGCACGCCGACCTATGTGCTGCTGCTCTTGTACGTGTTGGGGACGGTGTGGCTTACCGAGAGCCACCATCGAGGGACCCTGAGCCTGGTGGGCGGGTTCCTGTGGCGCGTGGTGGCGGTGGCGATCGCCGTGCTGGTGCTCTCCTACCTCTTGTACTGGCCGTACTGGGCCACCTTCGTCGCCCCGGAACGGAACTTTGGTTGGGAGCGTTTGGGCCCGGAAAAACTCGTTCAGCCGGCGGACTTCTTCACCATTTTCGGGGTCTTCTTGTTCGCCTTGGTTCCCTGGCTTTGGCTGTTGTGGGGTAAGCTCCTCGTCAGCGAGGACGGGGTCTTGTCCTGGCCCCGCCGCCTCGCCTGGTTTGCGCTTTGGCTCCTCATCGGGGCGGGGTTCGCCGCATCCACCCGCGCGGGGATGATCGTGCTCTTCCTGCTCGCTTTGCAATTGTTGCTTTCCCTGCGCATCCCGCGCACCTGGCGCCTGCCGCTGGCGCTGGCGAGCTTTGCACTTGCCATCCCGGCGGGCACCGACCTCGTGTACGTGTGGGACCGGATGAACACCATCTTCAAGTTTTACCTGGAAAGCTGGCTCCTTTACTCGCTCGCCGGCGCGGTTGCTGCAGCCGCCTTATGGCGCGGCGAAAACGGCTTGCGGCTTGCCTGGTTCACGCCGGTGTGGCGGCTCGGTTTTGTGGCCCTGTGTGCCGTCGGCGTGTTCACTGCGGTCACCGACGTGATCGGGATTTTGCGAACGAATCGCGTCCCTACACCGAAGCCGACCCTCGACGGAATGGCGTATTTGCGCTTGCGTTCTCCGCACGAGTACGCGGCCTTCCAATGGCTCAATCGGAACGTGCGCGGCATTCCTTACGTCCTGGAGGCGCACGGCGACTCGTACCAGGAGTTCACCCGCGTCTCGATGAACACCGGCTTGCCCACGGTTTTGGGTTGGGCCTACCACGTTTACCAGCGCGCCCACAGTTGGAACGAGATCAACCAGCGCAAGGCCGACGTGCAGATCGCTTACACGACCGACAGCAAGGACACCTTGCAGCGGATCCTCGACCGTTACCGCGTGAGCTTGGTGTACGTGGGCCCGCTCGAGCGGCGCACGTACGCCGGTGGCAACTTGGAGCGTTTCCTCGAGTGGCGCGACGTACTGACGCCGATTTACCAAAACGAAGCGGTAACGATTTTTGCCGTAAACGGCCGCTTTGCCGGCTCGATGCCGGTGACCGCGATCGAGGAGGTAGAGCGAGTCGAAGGCGAGGTCCCCGAACCCCCACGCATACCCGATGCCCCGGGCGTGCTCTCGCAGCCGCGCGGCGTGGCGGTGAGTCCACAAGGGGAGGTGATCGTTTGCGACTTCGGAAACAACCGCATCCAAGTGTTCGGACCCGACCTGGCCTTCAAACGTACGTGGGGCCGACAGGGTGAGCTGCCCGGGCAGTTCAAAGAGCCGTGCGGGGTCGCCGTCGCTGCCAACGGCGAGATTTTCGTGGCCGACACTTGGAACGGCCGCGTGCAAGTGTTCGATACGGCCGGCAAGTACCTGCGCGAATTCGGGGAAAATCTGTACGGCCCGCGCGGCATCGCGGTGGACCGCCACGGGACCGTGTTCGTGGCCGATACCGGGAACAACCGCATCTTGCGCTACTCGGCACAAGGGCAAAAGCTGGCGGAATGGGGCGGCAAGGGCGAAGACCCCGGCCAATTCTTCGAGCCGGTGGGTATCGTGGTGGATGCTCAAGACCGCGTCTTCGTTGCCGACAACGGCAACGGGCGCGTGCAGGTGTTCCGCCCGGATGGCCGGTTTCTCACTCAGTTTCCGGTCCGCGGCTGGGAGAGCAAGGTGTTCTCCGAGCCGCATTTGACCCTCGACGGCGCCGGAAACCTTTGCCTCACGGTACCGGGAGAAAAGGAAGTGCGGTGCTACGACGCAGCGGGCAAACTGCTGCGTACCATCCACGGCGATGGCTCGGCGGGCGTGGTGTTCGACACGCCCATGGGTATCGCCTTCGATCCCGCGCGCGGCGAGCTGGTGATCAGCGATCTGGATGGCCGCTTGGTTCGGATTCGTCATGGAGCCAAAGGGTCGTAAGGGACGGGCCGCTCTGCGCGCGCTCTTCGCTCTCGCCTCGCTGGCGGCTGCGCTCGCCGGCCAGTACTTCTTGAGTATCGAATTCGTGCCGTTTCGTGCGGCTGTGGGATGGGGCAGCGCGGTGCTGCTGTTTCTGCTCGCGCAGGTGGTTGGAGGCCGCGCCCCGACTCTGCCGAGCGCCCGCGAGGAGGCGCTGCCTGTGCGGGTGGAATGGGCGTTGGCGCTCGCGGTGCTGGCCCTCGGCTGGTTTTTCAAAGTGTACAAGCTTTCCGAGTTTCCACCTGGGCTCAATCACGATGCCGCTTGGGAGGGGCAGTACGCGCTTCATATCCTGAACGGCGCCCCCTACACACCGTTCATTTCCGCGGCGTGGGGCCGCGAGACCCTGACCTTTTACTTCCGCGCGCTCACTGTGTGGTGGCTCGGCAACGTACCGCTTGCCGTCATTCTGCCCTCGGTGGTCGCCGGCATCTTGCTCTTGCCCTTCTTGTACTGGTGGGCACGCCTCATGTTCGGCGCCCGCACGGCCTTGTTGGTGACCGCGCTCTTCGGTGTGTCCGGCTGGAGCTTGGTGTTCAGCCGCAGTGGTTGGCGCTCCGACTTCCAACCGTTGTTCACCGTGATCACCTGCTGCTTCTTCATCCGCGGCATGGAGACGCGCCGTGCGCTGGACTTTGCCCTGGCCGGCGTCGGCATGGCCGCCACCCTGAACACCTACAACGCTGCCCGCGCCTTCCCGCTGCTGTTTTTGGTGTGGATCCCGCTCTTTACCCTCCAAGGTTGGACCTGGCGGGGCTTCTGGCGAGCCTATGGGCGGGGGTACTTGGCCGGAGCGGTAGCCTGCTTGGTGAGCGTCGCCCCACTGGCGTGGTACGCGATCAACAACTGGCAGAAGTTCAACGCCCGCGCCCAGTACCTGATGGAAAATTACTCGGTGTGGAACGCACTGCGCACGACTGCCCTGATGTTCCATTGGCGGGCCAACGGCGATGACTTCTTTACCACCACCCCGGGCCTCGAGTTTTGGGCAGCGGTGTTCTTCGCCTTTGGGCTGCTTTGGTGCCTCGTGCAACTGCGCGACGTGCGCGCGCAGTTCCTTCTGCTCGGGTTCGCGGTAGGGCTTTTGCCCGGGGTGCTCAGTAACCCCAACCTGAACCGCAATGTGGGCACCATGCCGTTCGTGTTTTTCTTTGCCGGCCTGGGGGTCACTTACTTCGTGCGCGAAGTCGCCCGCGTTCTGCCGCGGCGCCTCGGAACAACGATCGGTGGGTTGTTGGCGGCCGCCGTGGTGGCGGCCTCCGCGGTGGCGACGTACGCACAGTTCCTCGGGCCCAACCGGCGCGTGGTGTGGGGGTTTTATCCGGAGACCACGGTGCTCGGGCAGTACATGGCCTCCATCATGCCGCGCTACCGGGTGTGGGTGGGCGGCGCCAACTTCCCGAACGACACGCTCATTTACCTCACGTATCAGGGGGGCGACCCGTTCATCCCTCGTTTCGTGTGGCTTCCCGACGTAGTGGCGCTGCTCACCTTGCCACTGCCGGAACCGCGCGACAAAGGTCTTGCCTTTTTGTTGGGAAACAACCCCGTGTCCGGCATCGTGCTGCAAGAACTGGCGCGCCGCTATCCGCAGCACGAAACGGTCGAACTGCGCTACCCGCCTCGAAGAGGAGAAGTGTTTGCCATCGGGCTTTTGGTTCCGCCGGGGGCGCCAGCGAAGGCGCCTCAGCCAGCAGCGGAGCTGCCCGCGCCGACGGCGGAGGAAAAGCCGGTTGACGGCGAGCTGCGGGAGCCGCGCGCCTTGGCGGTGCTGCCGGATGGTTCGCTGGTGGTGAGCAATTTCGGGAAAGATCGGCTCGAGTGGTTCGATCGCGAGCTAAAACCACTGCGCTCTCTCGGCGGTACAGGAGCCGAGCCGCTGCGCTTCCGCCAGCCGTGCGGCGTGGCTCTGGCCCCCAACGGAGAGCTGTACGTGGCCGATACTTGGAACCATCGCATCCAGGTGCTGGCGCCCAGTGGCGCTTTCCGGCGGCAACTGCTGGGGGGCTTCTTCTCGCCACGCGGCGTTGCCATCGGGCCGGACGGACGGGTGTTCGTAGCGGACTCCGGCAACGACCGTGTGTTGGTGTTCGATGCGCAGGGGAAGGAACTCGCGGAATGGAAGACGGGTGACGAGGCCGGGCGGTTGCGGGAGCCGATCGGCATCGCCGTGGCGCGCGACGGTTCGGTGTTTGTCGCCGACAATGGCAACGCTCGCATCGTCGTGTTCGACCCTGAGGGGCGGTTGGTACGGACCTTCCCGGTGGAGGGCTTGGCCAGCCAGGCTTTTTCGGAACCGCAGATGACCTTCGACCGCAAAGGGCGGTTGTGGCTGACGGTCCCTCTCCGGCACGAGGTCCGCTGCTACGACCCACAGGGCAAACTGCTGCACTCCCTGGCGGTACAAGAGGGCAACGCGGCGCGCACCCCTCTCGGCATCGCCCTGCGCGCCGGCACGCGCGAGGAACTTCTGGTCACCACACTCGAGGGCGAGATCCGCCGCCTGCCGATGCCCTGAGGCACCCCTCGGGGAGTGGTCCTGCAGCCAGCGACACCTGGGCCCCACGCTTTGGAAACCGTGGTAGAGACCCGCGCGCTTGCGGCTTGCTGGCAAAGGACGCTATCAACTCCGGCCAACCACGGGCACGAGCAGCCATGATCATCGTCATGAAAGCCGACATTGACCCAGACGCCCCCGAGGTTCGGGAGGTGGTCAAGCTTGCCGAGCGCTTCCCGGAAGTGCGCGCCGAAGTGCGTAAAATCCAGGGTGCGACGCGGGTGCTGACCGAAGTCTATTTGCTCGGACCCACCACCTCGGTTCCGGTCGAGCCCTTCGAGGAAATGGAAGCGGTAGAGAAAGTGATCCGTATCCGGGAAAAATACCGGGCCATTGGCCGTCACGAGGGGCAGGCGGAAGTGGTCGGCTTCGAATACAACGGCATCCGTTTCACCCAAGATACGTTTCACGTGTTCGCCGGGCTGTGTGCGGTGGATTCGCGCGAAAACGTGGAGCTGATGTTCCGCGCGCTGCGCGACGTCGGCCTCACCACCACCCGTGCGGGCGCCTACAAGCCACGCACCAGCCCTTACGACTTCCAGGGCCACGGCAAGCATTGTTTGCCGTATGTCTTCGAGCTGGCCGGCAAGTACGGAATCAAGATCGTTGCCATGGAGGTCACCCACGAGTCGCACGTGGACGAAATTCGCAAAGCGTTGGCAGAGGCAGGAAACCCCACCGGAGTGATGCTGCAGATCGGCACCCGCAACGCGCAGAACTTCGAGCTGCTCAAAGCCGTGGGCGCGCAGAACGACTTCCCGGTGTTGTTCAAACGCGGCATGGGGATCACGCTCGATGAGTCCTTGAATGCGTGCGAGTACTTGGCCACCGGCGGCAATCACCGCATCGTCTTTTGCCTGCGCGGGATGAAGACCCACTTGGGCGATCCACACCGCAACTTCGTGGACTTTGCACACGTGCCGGTGGTCAAGCGCCTGACGCGCCTGCCGGTGTGCATCGATCCCTCGCATTCGGTGGGCAAGAAGACGATGGCGCCGGACGGGATTCTGGACATCGCCCACGTGACCGCGCAGGGCATCATTGCCGGTGCCAACATGGTGTTGGTGGACTTTCACCCCCGCCCCGAGCAAGCGTTGTGCGACGGGCCGCAGGCGCTGCTCTTGTCCGAACTCGAGCCGTTTTTGCGCGACGTCGAGTTGGTGCGCAAAGCCTACCTCGAGCGCCAGCGGCTTTACGCGGAAGCGCGCGCGGGCGAAACGAAGGCAGCCGTTAGCGCCGCTTGAGGAAGTCGCCGGTAAGCGCCGCTCGGAGCAGTGGCGTGTTTCGGCCGGCGCCGATGGCCCCCGGCGGAGTCCCTCGAACCGGGTGCGGTGCAGCGCCACCTGGAGGGCCCCGACTCGGATCTCCGTGTCCGCCGCACTAGCCGCGTAGCAAGACGTCGCACAGCAAGCGCACCTGCCGCACCAGTTTTTCGAGCAACGGCACGCGGTGCACCCAGTGCCGTGCCACGCGCAGCAGCTTGCGCTGCAAGCGAAAGCGATCGAGCGGCAGACGGCGCGGCGGCGGCAGTTGTCCGCGCGCGCGCGCGGCTTCGACCGGAGCAAAGAAGGTGTTGCGCGGGAAGCCCCAGGTGTCCAAATCCTCGTCGGGGATCGCCTCCACCATGGCTTCCACGATCCGCAACTTGGCCGGTTCGCGCGCCAGTTCTTCCGCCCATCGCTCGACCGAGTCGGTAACCGGTCGAACCTGGCGGTTGACAGTTACCGGGTCGCCCAGCCCACGCGACTCGAACTCGTGCTTGCCGTACTCGATCGTGTCTGGTTCGAACGGCACGCCCACGAACTCGAATACCTTGCGCATCTCCGCTTCTGGGTTCTGGACCAGTTCTTCGTAGCGCACCACGACCATGGGCACGGGTCGCTCGCGCAGGAAGCGCGCCATGGCCGGTACGTAGCGGTTGAGGATCGGGTTGAAACGCCGTGCGGCTTCGTAATCCCCGTCGAAAAAGGAGTTCGCGTACGAGCTGAAAATCGCCGCCGGGTGGCGCAGGAGGACGATGTATTTGGCGCGCGGGTACAAGCGCGAAAGAAAGGGCAGGATGAGCGCGTTGGCCGGGGTTTTGTCGAGAAAGAAACGCTTCCCGCGCCCGCGCGCGGCCAGCATGCGGCCGTACAGGACGTCGCAATACGCGCGGCACGCATCCAGGTAGTCTTGCTCGCCCCGTGGCAGCTCGGCCACGAACTCGCGCACCGCTTGCGCTGCTTGCAGGTGGTCGAAGGGCGCGGCGTCCACCGTATCGTAAAACCCCAGGTGCGCAAGCGGCGGCAAAAGGTGCGGTTCGGCACGGGTGTAAATTTGCGAGTGTGCGCCGAGCATGCGCATGAGCAACGTGGTTCCCGAGCGGGGCGGACCGACGACGAAAATCAGCCGCTCGTGCATGCTTTCCGCGGGCGCACCCACGCTGCTCGCCTCGCTCATCGGTGCTCACCGCGCTGCGGCCGGCCCCACCGGCGCAGCGGCTGCTTGCTCGGCGTTTGCCGGTGCCGGGCCGGAACCTACGGCCTCGTCGAAGCGCAGCAGTTGCCAGGGGCCGTGCCCGTCGCGCACCCGCACCCGCACGCCGATATCTGTACTGGCGCTGAACTCGGCGGTCAGTTGCAGCCGGTGCTCGCCTGCGGCCAGCTTGCGCCGCTCCGCGGTCATGATCCCGCCGAGCAGATACCCCTCGATCGGCACCCCGGAGCGAGCGCGGATTTCGTCCCCATCCAGTTTTCCTTCTACCTTGGCGTTGCGCGCTTCGATGGCGAGTTCCCACTCGCCTCCGGCGGGCAACACGAAGGTTCCCTCCCACTCCGCCTTGCAGCGTTTTTCCTCGCTCCCGCCGAATACCGTGCATGCGTCGGGAACCAGAGCCCAGCTCACCGCTGGCTCGGGTCGCTCGAGCAGAGGGGGGTCCTGGCCGAGCGCAAAGTAGCGCGCGCGCAACTGCGAGCGTGGCGGCAGGCGCGGTAGTTGGTCGGGGATGCGGCAGGCGGTTTGATCCAAGTGCGGGTAACCCTCGGGGTGTTGGATCAAGCGGCACTCGGCAGAGGGGAAGTAGTCGCGCAGCAGGGAACTCAGTTCGGGCTGCTCGAAGGGCCGCTGGATGAGGACGTGTAACTCGCGCCCGTTCCACGGGCCGCGCGCCCCGCTTAAGAGCGGGTACAAGTCGAACGACACCTTGCCGGGCACCCGAAAGCCGCGCCACCACGCATAGTCGCTCGGCGAGAAAAAGTTGTGCATGTCGCTCACCAGGTACAAAAACGCCTGGTCCGGCAACGAGCGCAGGTACACGATCGCCGTCGTGTAGTAGTTGCGGTACACGGCCCGCACCACGGGGCTATGCATCGTGCGCCCGAAGTACTCTTCCCAGTTGTAGGCCAGCGCCGCTCCTGCAATCACCAGTGCCGCCCCGGCCACCGCGGCGCGCCACACGGCACTGCCGGCAGCCAGCGCGAGCGTCCACACCCGGTGCGCAAAGAAACCGATCAGCACGAAGGCGAGTGGCACCACGATTTGCAAGCGTGCGACGACCAGTGTTTGTGTGAGTGTGGCGCCGAGGAAAAGGAGAAGCAGGAAGGCAAAAGCAAAAAAGCCTTGGAAACGGCGTCGCCAGTAGAGCACGCAGAAAAACAATGCGGTGGTAAACAGGACACCGGTGGCAGGGTCGAGCATGGGCTCGCCGGGGAGGTTGTACGCTTGCTCGGTGTCGCCCCAGTGGTGAAAGATGCGCGCGGTTTGGATCTGCCGCTCCCAGCGTTTGGCGAGCCACGAGCCCCAGTCCGAGGTGTAGTACTCCTTGTTGTTGTACGAGCGGATGTAGGCCTCGAAAAAGT
The DNA here is from genome assembly GCA_037445065.1 of Myxococcales bacterium. Taxonomy (GTDB): domain Bacteria; phylum Desulfobacterota; class Binatia; order HRBIN30; family HRBIN30; genus JBBILD01. Next base: position 19,009 of record JBBILD010000007.1, on the reverse strand, counting down.
ACATCGGGTTGTGGCGCAAGCGGTCAATGAGGACGATGCCCGGGCCGAGGAAAAACGCACCGACCAGTGCGGTGCCGCCGGCAGCGAGCAGGAACTGCCGGCGCGCCGCGGCGAGGAGTTCTGGGGATGCCGTGCGCCATTGCACGAAGGCACGCACCAGCAAGGCGAGCAGAAACACCGCCACGATGATCGGGATGCCGCGGTAGCCAGCGTACGCGTAGAGAGAGTATCCGCAGAAAAAACCGATCCACGGGTAGAGGCGGAATCCACCGGTTTGCGCCTGGCGGATACACAGGGTCCAGACGATCACGCTCAGCAGGGTGGTGGGAAAAATGTTGTGCGCAAGCCGCGCGTAATGCAGGTGCCAGTGGGCCACGGTGAGCAAGAAGGTGGCGAACAACGCCGCCGGCCAAGTGACCAGTTGTCGGAGCAGAACGTAGGTGGCGAGCACGGTGAGCACGCTCACAATGATGAACGGGATGCGCAGCGGAATGAGGTCTACCCCGAGCCAGTGAAAGAACGGAACCGGCATCCAGCGGTCGAGCAAAAACTCCCATGGCCGCACGCCGTTCGCGTAAATATCCCACGCACCCTGCCCCGACTGGGCCTCTTCGATGGCCACAAAGCCATCCGTCGGCGGGAAGAAGTGGATGCGGTAAAAGCGTAAGAACGCAGCCAGCGCCACGAGCGCGCCGAGTGCCAGCACCTCGCGCCATGACCACGCTTCCCGCCGGTGCTGGCGCCGCCAGTGATGGTCGAGCCAGCCGAGTCCGATGCTGGCGATTGCCACCGCCAGCACCATCAGCGGGGCGGCCCAGTCGAAGCTCGCCTGCCAGGCGGTGAACAGGGTGTAGGTGGCGTACGCGAACAGCCCCGTACCCGCGAGGGCGGTGAACAAACCCGCGTATTCCCGCCGGCCCCAGCCCGCGAACGGTCCTGGCGGGGACACGCTGGGATTGGCCGGAGCGCCCGCGGCCCACGCGGCCAGCAACGCACCGGCAACCAGCGCCACGGTGGCGAGCGCAACCCGGGTTTCGTACCAGATGGCCACTCGGCCCGCGCCCGCAACAGCGAACCCCACCGCGATCAGCCACAACCGCGCCTTAGCCGAGAGCCACTCGACACGGTGTTCCTGGCGAGTCGACCCTTCTGTCCCCATGGCAACAGAGCGCCTTCATCACAGAGCGAACTCACACAGTCAACGTCTCTGCCGGCCTCACTGCCTAATTCACGGCGGTAAGCGTGTTGCATGGCGAGCGGCGAGCAGTGAGCGGCGAGCGGTGTATGGGGACGTTGCATGGACACCCACCGCGCTGGAGTTGCGCGGACACGCGCGCCGTGGTCACACACCGTGCGGGGCACGCGGCCCGATTAGGGCATTCGGTCCGAATTGCACCACGGGCAGGCACAAGCTCGGCGATTGACCTGTTTTGCCGATCGGGCCATAACCGCTTTCCCTGAGAGTTCTGGAAAGGACGCTCGAACATTTGCAAGAGAAAGGGGCCAAGAGCCATGCCGAGCCGCATCGAGTTTCCGCGTGACTTTGTGTTCGGCTCTGCCACCGCCGCCCACCAAGTGGAGGGCAACAACACGCTCAACGATTGGTGGGAGCACGAACACGCAGCCGGCACCAACGCCGTGGAACCCTCGGGAATCGCTTGTGATCACTTCAACCGCTTCGCGGAGGACTTCCGGCTGTTGCGCGACTTAGGACACCCGGCGCACCGTCTCTCCCTGGAATGGAGCCGCATCGAGCCGGAGCCAGGGCGGATTGACCGCACCGCCATCGAGCACTACCGCCGCGTGCTGGGCACGCTGCGCGATTACGGCATCGAGCCATGGGTGACGATCCACCACTTCACGTCGCCACGCTGGTTCATTGCCCAGGGCGGGTTCACACGCATGGACTCGGCGCGCGCCCTGGCGCGCCATACCGAGCGCGTGGCGCGCGAGTTCTCCGACTTGGTTACCCACTGGTGCACGATCAACGAACCCAACGTGGTGGCCGAACTCGGCTATCGCTTCGGCTACTTCCCGCCGCGCTTGCTCGACGACGATCTTGCTGCTGAGGTGCTCACCAACTTCTTCCGCTTGCACGCCGAGATGGCCGAAGCTCTGCGCGCGCACGCGAGCGGGCAGCCCGAAATCGGCATCACCTTAGCGGTGCAGGCGCACGAGCCGCTGCGCATCGAGAGCGAGGCAGACCGTGCCTTTGCCGCGCGGCGCGACGCAGAAACCAACGGGGTGATGTTCGAAGCCCTGCGCACGGGCGTGTTTGCGTACCCGGGCCGCGATCCGGTGGAAATCCCGGGCCTCAAGACCGCCTCCACGTTCGTCGGCGTCCAGTACTACTCGCGCGTGCGCTACGATGCTGATTCGAACGGCCCGGCCATGCCGGACTTCGACCGCACCCTCAGCCAGATGGGCTGGGAAGTCTATCCGGAGGGATTCGGCCCGCTGCTCGAGCGGGCTGCGGCCACGGGCTTGCCGGTGGTGGTGACGGAAAACGGCATGGCGCACGACGATGACCGCGTGCGGGTACGCTTCATTGCCGATCACTTGCGGGTCGTGCAGCGCTTGCTGGCGCGCGGGCTGCCGATTCGCGGGTACTTTTACTGGTCGGCGATGGACAACTTCGAGTGGAATTTCGGTTACGGCCCCAAATTCGGCCTGATCGAAGTGGACCGCGCTACGCTCGAACGGCGGGTGCGCCCGAGTGCGTATTTCTTTCGCGACCTAATCCAGCAGCGATCCTTCGATGAGGCGCTGGTCGAGGAGTGGGCACGATGAGGCTGGCAAGGTGGCGCTCGGTGGTCCCGCGGGCGCCGGAGAAAATCTCCCCTTCGTGGCTCACCCGCATCGTGCGCCGCAAAGAGCCGGATTGCGCTGCGGTCCAGTCGTTCCGATGGGAACAAATCGGCGACGGGCAACTGGGCCTCAACGTGCGGTTGAATCTGGGGTACAAAGACGACGGCCCCTGCGGCCCCCTCTCGCTGTTCTGCAAGTTCCCAGCAAGCGACCGCGCCAACCGCGCCACCGCGCTCGCGCTCGGCAGCTACCGCACCGAGGTGAACTTCTACCGCGCGTTAGAGAATCGACACAAAGGGTGGAAAATCCCCGCCTGCTGGTTCGCTTACTTCGATTCCAAGTCAGGGGACTTCGTACTGATCCTGGAAGAACTTTCGCGGTGTTACCCTGGTGACCAGTTGCGCGGCTTATCGTTGTACGAGGCCGCGGCCGCCCTGAAGACGATTGCCGAGATCCATGCTGCAACGTGGGGACGGGAGAATGAGGAGTGGCTTCCAAAATTGCCGCAACCCAGCCGCGAGCGGGTAGAACAACAAGCGGAGTTTTTTGCCGGGGCGGCTGCTGAGTTTCTGGCCCGTTACGAGTCGGCCTTGACTCCGCCCGCCCCCCGCTTGATCAGGGAATTCGTCCCTCGCTTCGCGGAGTGGGTCTCGCTCCAGAAGCCGCCATTCGCACTGGTCCATGGCGAGTACCGGCCGGACAATTTGCTCTTCGACAACTCCAAGCCCCGCCGGCCGGTGGCGTGGGTGGTGGATTGGCAGACCGCGCATTGGGGTCCACCGGCCATTGATGTTGCCTACTTGATCGGTGGGGGGTTGCGGATGCAGATCCGCCAGCAATGGGAGAGCCGCCTGTTGGCGATGTACCGCCATTTCCTGGAAAGCTATCTGGGCCACTTTATTTATTTGCCGCCCCTGTGGGAGAGTTACCGGCTCGCTTCCTTTTTTGGGGTCGCGATGGTGGTGGTCGCGGCGGTGTTGGTGAAGCGTACGGAGCGCAGCGACGAGATCTTTTTGACCTTGCTGCGCCGCCACGTGCAGCACGTGCTCGATGTAGATGGGTTCGCAGCGCTGAGCCCGCCGCGGCCGGCGGACCTTCATTCCTGACCTCTGCCGTCGCTGCTTGCAGCGGCGGCAGAGCGATGTTAGCCAGCCGCGCTGCTCGTACGAGCCGTTAGCTCAGCCGGCAGAGCACCTGCCTTTTAAGCAGGGGGTCGCTGGTTCGAATCCAGCACGGCTCACTTTCTTCTCCCTTGGGGAAGTACGGTTGCGATGATTTGCGCCCCGATGGGGGCCCCGCCCGCCGTGTGCGTGCGGCAAGGCTCTGCACCCACGGGGAGGCTCTTGGCGCGGGCCGTTGCGGTGGCGGGCCCGCTAGCGAGAGGAGCGCGCTTTGCGGCGCTTCGAGGTGCCGGTGCGCTTGCGCGCCGAGCCCTGGGCCCCGTCCTCCTCGCCATAGTCGCCGAATGGGCGGTCGCGCTCGCGCACCGCGGGGCGGAAGCCCTTCTGCAAGGCGAGATCGCGCCAAGCAATCGCCTCGGGTGTGTGGCGGGCGATGCCGTCGAACAGAGTGCCGAGGAGCTGGGTGGTGGCGAGCCCCATGTTCTCGAAGGTTTGGTTGACCAGCAACTTGAGCATCGCCAGTTGATTGCTGGGAAGCTGCGCGATGCGGCGCGCGAGGCGATCCACCTCTTCGTCCAACCGATCGGCCGGCACCGCTTTACCCACGAGGCCGATTTGTTCTGCGGTTTTGCCGTCCACAGCATCGCCGGTGAGCAGCAGGCGCTTGGCCCGTTCGATTCCCACTCGGTAGAGCCACAGCGCGGTGGTCGGCACCCCCCACACGCGTGCGGGTGGGTAGCCGAGGCGCGCATCTTCGGCGGCGACGATCTGATCCGCGCACAAGGCCAAGTCCGTGCCCCCGCCCACGCAGTAGCCGTGCACTGCGGCCACCACCGGCTTCGGGCTCCGCCACAGCGACATGAAGGCGCGCACATTTTCGCTCATCATGTGCAAGTCGCGCACAGGATCCCAGATGCCACCGCTCGCCTGCTGTACTTCGGCCTCCGCCCGCGTGGCCCATTCGAGATCGTAGCCCGCACAAAACGCCCGTCCCGCGCCGCGCAGGACGAGCACGCGCACGGCGGGATCCTGGTTCGCGCGCGCCACTGCTGCCTCGAGTTCTCCCGGCATGGTGCGATCGATTGCATTGAGGCGTTGTGGGCGGTTCAAGGTAATGCGGGCCAGCGGCCCATCTACGCGATAGAGGATGGTGTGAAACTCTTGCATGGTTCACTCTCCTAGGGTTGTTGCGGCGAAGCCCGACGGAGCGGCTGCCGTGCAGTTTTCCTCCTTCGCCCGGGTTGGCTGGCGGGGCCGCGCTTTTCTTGGCTGCCCGCCGGCATGCTCCGCGCGCGTTTTGCCGCACAGGGCACGGGTGGACTAAGCGCTCGGAGCGGCGCGCAGCTCGACTGCGAAGCCGCTCAGAATGGCCGTGCCGGAAAGCGGCTCGGTCTCGTTTTCGTCCACAAGCAAGTTGTAGTTGACCCCTGGCTGCTGGCTCGCCACCCGCAAGGCAATGCCTTCACCCTCGTGGCCCCACCCGTGCGGCAGGCTCACGACTCCTGGGCGCAAGGCATCGTTGTGCTCCACGATCACGCCCACGGAGCGCCCGTTTCTGCGCACTTCGGCGATCGCACCGTCGGCCAAGCCGAGCGCCCGCGCGTCCTCCGGATGTACCTCCAAGGTGCAGCGGAAGCGGCCGCCGTTGAGCTTGGGCAGGTTGTGCATCCAGGAGTTGTTCGAGCGCAGGTGGCGGCGGCCCACCAGCACGAAGCGTGCGGGCTCTTCGGCGAGCGCCGCCTGCAGTCGTTCGGCGTCGGCGAGGATTTCGGCCGGCACTAGCTCGATGTTTCCAGACGGGGTGCGCAGCACCTCGGGCAGGCGGGGTTCGAGCGGTCCGAGATCCACCCCATGCGGGTTTTGCTCGAGGACCGTGAGCGACAATCCCCCTGGCCGGCTGCCGAAGCCGTCGCCGTAAGGACCTACCCGCAGTGCAATGTCGAGCAGGCGCTCCGGACCACGGCGCGGTGCCAGGCGTGCAAGCAGCGCAGCGGCGTCCTGCCCGTACACCGGAGAAGCTGAATCGGCCACCGAGTTTTGGAGCAGTTGCAGGGCCACGAAATCGTCGAGCGCGTCGAGATCGGCCTCGATTCCTTGCCCCGAAACCAAAGCTGTGAGGCGCAGCAGCGTTCGCCACTCCTCCTCCGCACCAGGGGGAGGCGCGAACACGCGGGGCGAGTACCGGGCGGCGTTGCGGTAGGCAAAGAGCGGGAAGGCAGTGTCGTAGTGGCTCGTTTCGAGCGGCGAGAGACCAGGCAAGATTACGTGTGCAAAGCGGGTGGTTTCGTTGCGGTAAAGATCGAGGCTCAACATGAAATCGAGCTGCTGCAGAGCGCGCGCGAGCCGTGCCCCGTTCGGCGTGCTGAGGACTGGATTGCCGGCAATCGTGATCAAGGCGCGGATCTGCCCCTCACCCGGGGTTTCGATCTCCTCGGCGAGGCAAGCGACCGGAAACTCCCCCGCTACCTCTGGCGCCCCGCGCACGCGACTCCTCCGCCGGCCCAAGCGCACACCCTTCCCTTGCCCTGGGGAGCCCATGGTGTTGGCGGCAAACGCCGGTGCCTTAGGAAACATCGCTCCGCCCGGCTCATCGAGGTGCCCGGTGAGGATGTTGCATACGTCCACGAGCCAACTCGCCAGTGTGCCGAAGCGCTGGGTGCAGGTTCCGATGCGCCCGTAGACGACTGCCCGCGGCGTGCGGGCCAGCTCGCGTGCCAAGCCGCGGATACGCTCCGCCTCGACGCCGCACCGTTGGGCTACAGCCTCTGGCGAAAACGGTCGCGCCGCCCGTTCCACTTCTTCCACGCCGGAAACGTACGGAGCGGCGCGACCGAGGCGCACGAGCCCCTCGGCAAACCACACGTGCACCAGGGCAAAGAGCAGGAAGGCATCGCTGCCCGGGCGCAGCGCGATGTGTTCGCTGGCCGCAGCGGCGGTGCGCGTGCGGCGCGGGTCGAGCACGATCGAGCGCCCACCGCGCGCATGCAAGCGCCGCAAGCGGCCCGGGAAGTCCGGCACCGTCCACAGGCTGCCGTTGGACTCGAACGGGTTGGCTCCGAGCAGCACCAGCAGATCGGTGCGCTCGATGTCGGGAATCGGGATGGTGGTCCAAGAACCGAACATCAGGCCGGCGGCGACTTGCTTTGGCATTTGGTCAACGGTGCTTGCCGAAAACAGGTTGCGGGTGCGTAGCGCACGCAGGAAGACGCGCGCGTACAGCGAAAGCGACAGGTTGTGCACGGTCGGGTTGCCGAGGTAGACGCCGACGGCATCCGCGCCGTAGCGCTCGAGCACGGGGAGCAGGCCGGCTTCGATGCGGCGCCAAGCCTCGCTCCACTCGACCGCGTTCCAACCTTGCTCGGTGCGGAGGAGGGGGCTGCGCAGGCGGTCCGGGTCGGCGTCCAGTTCCGCGAGCGCTGCCGCCTTGGGGCAAAGAAAGCCGTGGCTGAACACATCCTCTTGATCGCCGCGGATGCGGGCCACTTGCCGGCCCTCCACTTCGATGCGCAAACCACAGGTGGCCTCGCACAGCGGGCAAATACGGAATTTGCTTTCCATCGCGATTCCTTTCTCGCTGCCTTCATGCCGGAGTGACAGCACCCGAGGCAAGCCGCCAAGGCAGCGATTCCCTCTTGGCGGGCGCGGCCGTCCTCGGATAAAGAAGCGGCCATGCTCGACCTAGGGATCCGCGGTGCCGAGATTTGCGACGGAACGGGCAACCCGCGCTTTCGCGGTGATGTGGGGGTGCGTGACGGGCGAGTGGTGGAAGTGGGCCGCGTGGAGGAGCCGGCGCGGCGCACGGTCCATGCCGATGGCTTGTTGCTGGCGCCGGGCTTCATTGACGTCCACACCCACTACGACTGCCAGGTGTCGTGGGATCCGTTTTTGACCCCTTCCAACTGGCACGGGGTGACCACGGTGATCCTGGGCAACTGCGGCTTCACCATCGCTCCTTGCCGCGCCGAGCACCGGGAACTCCTCATGCGTATGCTGCTCTATGTGGAGGGGATGCCCACCGAAGCGCTGGCGGCCGGGATTCGCTGGGAGTGGGAGTCGTTCCCCGAGTACCTCGACACCCTGGAGCGCTGGCGACCGGCGCTGAACGTGGGAGTGTTCCTCGGTTACTCGGCGCTGCGTTTTTACGTGATGGGTACGGAGGCCGTGGAACGCCCGGCAAGCGAGGCCGAACTCGAGCGCATGCGCGCTCTCCTAAGGCAGGCGATGGCGGCGGGCGCTTGGGGTTTCTCGTCTTCCGAGTCCCCCACCCACTTTTTTGCCGACGGCACGGCTGTGCCGAGCCGCGTCGCTGGCCGGCAAGAATTCCTGATGCTGGCCGAGGCGATGGGGGAATTTCCAGGCCGGGTGGTCGAAATTGCCCCCCAGCACTTGCTGGGCACGGCCGACGACAAGATCGCCGATCAGGCCTTTTATGCCGAACTGGCAGGCAAGAGCCGGGCAACGGTGAGTTGGGCCCCGTTGCTGCAAAACCCGTTCGAGCCCGGGGGGTCGTTGCGCGTGATCGAGGAAGCCGCAACTTTTCAGAAACGGGGCATCGCGGTGGTGCCGCAAGTGGGTTGCCGGCCACTCGAGGTGCGCATCAACTTCGCTGCCGCTGGCATCGCCACTGGGAACAATCCGTTTTGGCGGCCGATCCTGGAAAAGCCGCGGGCGGAACGCGAGCAACTGCTGGCAAGCGCGCAGTTTCGTGAGCAGTTGCGCTCGATGTCGGCGGCCGGCGGCTGGGTTGCGGCACTCGGCCCGAGTTGGAACGACATCTTCTTGCGCTGGTCGCCGGCGCCGCAGCATCAGGCGTGGCTCGATCTTCCGGTTGCAGCCATCGCCCAGCAGCGTGGCGCGGACGAAGTGGACACCCTGCTCGACCTCTCGCTGGAGGCAGACCTTTTGCCCCAATGGGGAATCCCCATCATGAACACCGACGAGCGGGAGGTGGCGGCCTTGCTCCGGCACCCGGCCGGCTTGCTGGCGCTTTCCGATGCGGGCGCGCATGTGGACACGCTTGCTGACCAAGGCTTTGCCACGCACCTGCTCGGCCATTGGGTGCGCGAGCGGGGTGTGCTGGGTTGGGAGGAAGCCGTGCGCCTTCTCACCTCGGTGCCGGCGCGCTGGTATGGCCTGGAGGATCGCGGGTGTATTCGGCCTGGTGCTGCTGCCGATCTGGTGCTGTTCGATCCGGCCAGTGTCGGACCGATGCGCACCGAGCTGTGGGCGGATTTGCCGGGCGGAGCCAAGCGGCTCGTGCAGCGCGCCGCCGGCGTGCCGTATGTGTTCGTGAACGGCACGGCAATTGTGGAGGACGGGGCAGACACCGGCGCGCGTCCGGGCCGCGTGCTGCGAAACGGCCGTGGCAGAACGAGCGACTGAGCGGTCCGCCGCAAGCAGCGGCGTTTCTGTGGCCCGCTGGCTCGACGAGCTGGCGGCCCACTTCCGCAATCAGCCGGCCGTGATCACCGGCGAGGCTGCCCGCTCGTTCGCGGATTTGGCGCGGGAGGCTCGCCGTCTCGCCTTGGCGCTCGCCGAACTGGGGGTGAACAAGGGCACGCATGTCGGCGTGCTGCTGCCCAACTCCCCGGATTGGCTCGTGGCAGCATGGGCAACTTGGCGTCTGGGAGCTGTGCTCGTGCCGCTCAACACATTGTGGACTGCGGCGGAACTCGAGCGCGCGTTGCGCTTGGCGGACGTCCAATTCCTGCTCTCGGCTACCCGGTTTCTGCGCCACGACTACGTTGCGGTCCTCACAGCGTTGGGCTTGGAAGCCGGCGCCTCCGCTCGGCCCCACCCGCGCTTGCCGGCTTTGCGCCGCGTTGTGTGGTGGGGCGAAAACCCGCCAGCGGGCGCCCTCTCGTGGGCGGACTTGGTGCCGAAAGGGGCGGCGAGCGACGAGTGGCTGCAGGCGATGGAACAACAGGTCCACCCGAGCGAGCCAGCAGCCATTTTCTTTACCTCGGGAAGCGAGGCCGAGCCCAAGGCAGTCGTGCACACCCACGCCAGCGTCCTGGCTGCGGCACGGGGCATCGGGGAACGGCTCGGTTTGACAGCGCAGGATCGAACTTGGGCATACCTGCCGTTTTTCTTTGCGGGCGGACTCATTGCCTTTGCGCTCGCCAGTTGGGGCCGCGGCGCGGCTCTCCTGCTGCAGGAGGTGTTCGACCCGGAGCGTGCAGTACGTCTCATGGAGCAGTACGGCTGCACGGTGTTTTTCGCGTGGCCGCACCAGGCAGAAGCCATCGCCCGCCACCCGCGTTTCGAGCCGGCGCGCTTCGGGATCCGCAAAGGTCCGGGCGCGCAAGCGGCTTGGGCGCCACGCATTTTTGCGGAACCCCATCACGCCGTGAGTTCCTGGGGCATGACCGAGGCCGGCCCGCTGGCCTGCTGCAGCGCTTGGGACGACCCGGTGCCTCGCCGCACCGAGACGCACGGCCGCCCCTTGCCCGGTGTCGAGCTGTGCATCGTGGATCCGGACACTGGTGAGCCACTGCCGAGTGGGGAAACTGGCGAGATCCTCATCCGCGGGGCGACGGTGATGGAGAGCTACTACCGCCGCCGGCCGCACGAGTGCTTCGATGAACGGGGGTTCTTTCGCACCGGAGACTTGGGCTGGGTAGACGGCGAAGGATACTTGCACTTCATCGGCCGCCGCCGCGAGGTGATCAAAACCGCGGGGGTGAACGTTGCACCGGCCGAAGTGGAGGCCGTGCTCAGCACGCATCCACAAGTGGCGCTCGCGGTGGTGGTGCCGGTTACGGACCCGGAACGAGGTGAGAACGTGGCTGCGTTCGTGGTCCCGGCGGCAAACACCGAACCCCCGGGCGAACAGGCTCTCGCGGAGTTTTGCCGGAGCCACCTGGCCGCATACAAAGTGCCCCGACACTTTTTCTTTGTGGCGCGCGAGGAGTTGCCCTCGACCGGTAGCGGCAAGTACGACAAGCGCGCCCTGCGGCACAAGGCCGAAGCGCTCCTCGGCCATCCCAGGAATACAGGACACCCACGTTAACCTCGCGACCTTGGCACATTCGCGCCACGACCTGCAGCCCTAGTCGCCGCTGAAGGCGAGCAGCGAGTGGCGAGCGGCGAGCGGTGGCCGGACGAATTGCGAATGGGGGGTACCGCGGGCACGCTGGTTCGATCGTGGGTGCAGGGGCGGCCCTCGTGGCTGCCCGCGGTGTCGGGGGCAGGCCGTTCGGGTCGTCCGCGAGGCTCCACCGGCAACGCGCTGCCTGCCGGGATCGCGGTTCCACGACCACGCTACCGCCATAGGTGGCCAGTGCCACCATCACCACACCACGCCGCACGCGTTGCACCATGCAACCTGGGGTTTTCGCTACGCGCCAACCCAAGGAACCGACGGTGCTCCAAAGCCCCGCCGCGCAACTCGGAAGGGCTTGCCCTGCGCCGCGAATGTCCTCTCACGTTCCCCATTGCCCGCGGGCGACGCTCGAGGGGCCGCGCGATGGACCATGGGGCGATGCGTGGTTCCTGCGGATACGCACGCTCGCACCGACGACGGCGCTGAAGAGGTTGCGCAAACGCCGGCTGGAGGGATTCGCAGAGGCCGCGCTGGTAGCTGTGCTTACGCGAGGCAGTCTTGTGCGATGGACCACGTCAGCCACGCGAAGGGCCGAGCGGAGCGCGGCCAGAACGAATCGGTTGAAGCTCGCTGGGCTCGCCAGCATCCGGTGAAGCGGCCTCGCTGGAGAGGCCAAGCGCCGGGTTCGGCTGCGCGTAGCGGCCTAGTCGGTCCTGCCATGCGATCCACACAAGCCCCGCGCCCATTTGCACCGACTCGCGTAGTAAGCGCAGCGAGGTTTTCCGCTCTCGATACGCCACGCTCACCGCCACCTCTTCGACCGCCACTCCGAGAGCGCGCGCGGCGAGCAAAAGCTCGACGTCGAACAAAAACCCGAAGGAGCGAACCCGCTGCACGAGCGCTCGCCCCAAAGCGCGCGAGAAGGCTTTGAGGCCGCACTGCGTATCGCGAATCGGAAGCCGCAACAACAAGCGCAACAGGCGATTAAAGGTAACGCCGACCAGGTGACGCCGGGCTGCGTAGTTGAGCACGTCCATCTTGACCAGCATTTCCGAGTCGGCCAACCGGCGCGAGGCGATCACCAGCGACTCGCTGCGCACGGCGCGTGCAACCACAGCTCGATAACTGCCGGGCAAGAACGGCCCGTCTGCGTCGGTAAAGCACACCGTGCCGTAACGTGCCGCCAGCACTCCCCGCACGACCGCCCAACCCTTGCCGCGGTTGTGCGCTTCACGCAAGCAGCGCACATCCGCTCCGCAGAGCAGAGCCGCCTGGGCGCTCCCGTCGGTGGAGCCATCATCCACAACGACAAATTCCAGCGGCTCGCCGAGTTCCGCCAGCTCGGCACGAATCCGCCGCACCGTCTCGGGCAGCTCTCGGCAAGCGTTGAAGACGGGCACCACTACGGAAACGCCCCGGCGATCCTGCTTCTCTGCCGCGCCCTGCATCGCCGACTTCCTACCCCGTCCGAGAAAAAAAAGCGAGCGCGCCGAAGCGGCCCGGGAAGCCCGTGTGGTCCGCGGGCACCCGCTTCAGGATCCGGGTCCGCCGTCCGTTGCCGGCGCGAAGGAGGCCAACCACGGGGTTCCGGCGAGCACCACGATCCGGCCACCAAGCGGCGCCATGCTGCGCACGGTGCCCAGTTCGCGGAGAAGTTGCGGCCAATCCTTTTCGGGGTCGGGAGGCAAGAGACGGTGTCCGTCCCGGTCGTACACGAACACTTGCGGCCATTCGCGGTCGGCGACCAACAAGGAGCCATCTCGCCGAAAGACGAGGCCCCGCGCCCACGAGCCAGGGACGCGCAACGGTAGGGTCCGCTCCCAGGCGAATTCCGCGCTCGTGATTCCGGCAGGAGCGCGGAAGACGATCAGACGCCCATCAGTTTGCACGGTGGCCCACGTCTGCCCGTCCGCACTCCGGGCTACCGCGATCGGCTCGAAGAACGGCTCGCGCCGGCCCCGCAGGCCGCGAACCACCGCCAAGTTTTCCCCGTTCTTGTTCAGGATCACCAGCCCTCCTGCAGCCGGTAACGGTGCCACCACCTGTTCGTCGTTCAACCAAACCACCTCGGTGGTCGGCAGTTCGGGTGTGCCCCACCGGCCCAGTACCTGCCCGTCGCCATCCAGCCACAGAATTCCGTTGGAGGTGGCGAGCAACAGGGCACGTTCGTCCGGGCTTGCCGCCATGCTGAACACGACCGCGCCCTCCACCGCCTGCAAGCGCAGTTCGCGGCGCACGGTTCCTTCCTGGTCGAGCCAATAGAGAACGGAGCTCCCGCCCTGGGCGCTGAGCGCCAGCACGCCGTGCGCAGTCGGGCGCACCTGTCGGACCTCCCCCGGCACATTGCCAAAGCGTCCCTCGAAGGCAAACCCGGGGAACACCCGCATGGGGGCAGAGCGCAGCAAGTGCGAGTCGAGCAGGGCCGGATCCAGCAAGAGCAGTGGCTCGCTGCCCGCGCCGACGCGGCTCCAATGCAAGGTGAGCGGTTCGGTACAACTCAGCGGCAGCGAGAGGGAGAAGGGAACCAGCCCCTGAAGCAGGGGCACAGGACGTTCGAACTCCACCGGCAACCCTTCGCCCACTTCGATGTGTGCCTCGCTGCACTGAGGCAGGGGGGAAAATTGAAACCAGCCCTCGGTGCCGACTGGCAGTGCCGCTGCAACGCGCATGGGACCGTGCGCTGCGATGCGCTCCGCCTTGTAGGCCACCGGCGGCTGCTCGAGGCGGGGGCGAAGCAACCGGCCATCGGCGGCCCGCACCGAGGTTGCCTCCACCCGCCTTAGCCGGCGCAAATCGGGCTCGCGTACGCGCACGGTACACAGCGCGTAACTCGTGTCCTCGCTCTGACGGCACTCCCGCTTGGCATCGGGATACAGGCTCGCCAGTCGCGCGAGCTTCAACTGCCGCTGCGGGACTTCTCCCACCCAAAAGACGAGAACATGGGGTTCGAAGGGCGATGAGCGCAGTTGCTTCAGGGTTTCCGGGGAATAGGCCAGGCGCATGGTCGGGCTCTCGAAGGCGCAACGTTGCCCGAGAAGGGAAGCGAGCCAATGGGCATCCATCGTCTGCAAGCACGGGCGCCGCTCGAGCCAGCGGTTGGCGTGCACGGCCGCAAAGATGGGGAAGGCCGCCTCGTCGAGTTCGTAGAAAATCGCATCGGCACTGGCGAAGTCCTGCGCCACCACACGTGCCGTGCGCACCAGCGGAAGCTCGCGGATCGGCAAGGCAAAGTGGGAAGCTGCCGAGGCGCATGCCACGGCTGCCAGCACTGGCCAAACCAACAGCGCCGCAAAGCGAGCGGCCCACTGGCCTGCCTTCTGGCGCAGTGCGGCTGCCCACCAAGCCCAAGCGTAGCTCGCGGCGGCATAAAACGCGGGGTAAGCAGCCGCCAAGCGGCGGCTCTCTGGGTGCTCACTGAGCAGCGCGGGAGCAAGACCCGCCCCGAGCCAAAGCCAGAGGAGCGCTGCTTGCGGGCGGCGAACTTGTCCGACCGCAAGCATTAGGCCACAGGCAGCAAAGCCGGCTACGGCGAGGTTGATCCAGGTAGCGCGCCCGGGCTGGTCCGCCCGTTGGTACCAGTGGTCCAAGCCGGCGCCGACCACGAGCGCTCGCCCCACCTGGGCGGCATTCCGCCCGATTTTCTCCACCTGCTGGCGAGCCAATTCCGGCAGGCTTTGCTCGGCGCCTTCGCGGACCAATTCCCCATGGCGCGCCGGGTGAACGAAACGCCACGTTCCCGTACCTAGGTAGGCAATTACGGACGGGCTCAGCGCCCAGCCGCTGCCGCCGAGTACGCACACGCAAAGCAGCGCCTTTAGCAAGCGGCGCCGTTGCAAAGGCTCGAACAGGACCCCGTGCAGGAGCAACGCCGGTGGAATCAGGAACAGCGCCACTGAAGCGAGGTAAAAGAGGCGCGAGAGTGCCATCCACAGGCATACGACTGCAATGCGGCCGAGACTCGGCTCGGAGCGCACCCGCCAGGCGAGCCAGGCGGTCATGACCCCCGCGAAGCACGTTGCGATGAAGTAGGAGTTTTCGTTTCTCGACCACCACAACTGCTCCGGCGCAACCGCCGCGAGCAACGCTGCGGCCAGCGCTGCGCCACGCCCGGCGCTTTGCCGCATGAACCAGTACAGCGCCCAAACCGTGGCGACGCCGAAGATCACCGCTGTGGCACGAATGGCGAACACGGAGGGTTCGAAGAGGAGGAAAGTCAGCCACTGCAGAAACAGATGCGCGCAGCCGATGCTCACTGCCTCCACACTTTGCGGTGCATAGCGCCACAGGCTCTCCCAGCGCGTCGGCGCGAACATGGAGTGGCCCATCTCGCCGATAAAAAAGGAGGGAAGCTCGGTCAGCGCGTACAGCCGCGCCAAGGTGGCCACGCCGCACACCAGGAGCAAAGGGGGCAGGTCGCTACTGCGCGGGTCGAGCAGCGTTGCGGGGCCGAGCGCGCGCGTTCGCCAGCCAGCAATCGCCAGCGCCGCAGCAGCGGCAGCCATGGCCCACCACGCGTGCAGGAACAATTCGTGGTAAAACCACAGCCAGGACCACAGCAAGGCAGCCGCACCCGCGCTGGCCGCAGCGAGGGTTAGACTGCGCCGCCAAAGCGCAAGGACCAGCACCGCCGCGAAGATCGCGCTTGCGCCCCAGCACAGGCGCACGAAGTCAGCCAACGCCCGAGCACTGAGAGCACGGCCCGCTGCGACCGCCTCGAAAACCGGCTCGAGGTTGCCCCACACACTGCGCGCCTGCCACTCTGCGTCGTGGTCGCGCCACCCAGCCAGAAGCAGCAACGCCGCCACCGCCAGTGCCGAAGTGGCAATGGGCCGCGCCTGCGCCATCCGCCTGCATGCGCGGGCCAGCCCTCGAACTGTGCTCCAACGCCCCACCTCGGCCTCCGCTCTCATTGCCCTCGCTGCGTCGTCCATTGTGGCGCAGGGAGCCGACGTTTAACATGCGCGCGCTCATGGATGCCATTGGGTCCTGGATTTGCGCTTTGCGCCGCTTCCGCCTCCTCCTTGCCTTTTCCACTGCCTGGTTCGCGGTTGCGACTGCGATCACTCCGCCGTCGGCGCGCGCAGCCTCGATCAGCGGCATCTTGCTGTACGCAGCAGACGGTTTCGGCACGCCCAACGGTTACGCCACCTACGACGCGTGTTCGAACATCGAGGCCCAGTTGTGGCGCACCGCGGCAGCGGGCAAGTGGCACGGACTTGCGGTGTACCTAGGGCTGCCTCCGGAGTCTCTCTCCGGCCCACCGCTCAATGCACGCAACTTCCTGGTCGAGATTCCCCTCAACGAAGGGGACAATTCCTTTACGTTGGTCGGCGAGCCTGGCCCGCTGACCGCCACCGACGAGTACGAACGCTTCGCGATCAACTTGTACTTCAACGGAGACACCGAAAACGTCCCCGGCCTGAGTGCGCTGTTCGAGCGTTACGCTGCCCCCATGGGGAGCCCGGTGACGCAAAACCGCTCCCATTGCATTTACACCCTCTCCCTGAACGAGGTGCAAGGCAAACCGGACCTGGTGTACGACGACGGCGTCGAGCGGGTGACCGTCACCGCCGCCTCGTTCCTCTCGCAGGAGCGCTTCGATCCCGATTGGAACTTCGACCTGGTTGGCCGCCACACCTTCGGGCCCAGCGGTACGCGCGATTGGATCGGAGTGCTGCGCGTGTTCGTCGAGCCCTCGGTGTCAGCCGTGGACGCGGGTGCGGCGCCGCGCGCCATCATCCCCGCCCAACCGCGCACGGGCTTCGGTAGCGGCGCCGGCTTTGCTCCGGCCGCTATGCCAGGGCTGGCGGCGCCTGCCGCGGGGGGGAACGAGCTGCCCAGTACGAACCGGCCGCAAGCGGGGGGCCCATCGTCGGCGAGAGCAAGTGATCTCGGAAGCGTGCCGACAACCGCTCGCATCCCACGCGCCCAAGCGCACAGCGAAGAGACGCAGCCGGAAGCTGAGGAGCGAGCAACCAGCGCGACGCCGGCCGGCACCCCGAGCCCACCCGCCTCGCCCGCCACACCGGGCCGTTCTCCCGCCAAAACGCAAAGCCCGAGCCCCGGGTACCGTGGCACTCCGACACCTCCGTCTTCCAGCCACGCGCCCACCGCGGGCGCCACGCCAGCTACACCAAGGACGAGCGCGGCCTCTCCGCGCACCAGCGTACCGGCCACGCCCACTCCCGCCAAGCTGAACGCCACACCGGAAGGGGCCGGAAAGCGCTAAGCGGTGCATTGCGAATGGCGAATCGGCGTACCGCCGGCGCGGTGATTCGATGGTGGATGTAGGGGCGGCCCTTGTGGCCGCCTGCGGTGCCGGGGGCACGATGGTTCCATCGTGCCACGGCTTGGTGCCTGCAAGGCGCCTGCGCTGCGCGCCGCGGTGCACACAGCCCGATTCGGGCACTGGGTTCGGTTTGCAACAGGGGCAGGCACAAGGCCTGCCCCTACATTCCCGGCCCACGGCGAGCAACCACACCGGCACCGACACCGCCATTGCCCCGGCGCCGGTATCCTCGAGGGAGAAGAGAACCAACACCAAGCGGTTTGACAAATGTCGTACGGGCGCAGTAGACAGGCACAACGCAGTGTGTTGGAAGCGGGTCCCGAGTGGACTGGAGGACCATTCCGTGGATTTGAGCGTTCGCAAGCCGCATTGTGCGAGACATCGGGGCAAGGGATGCGTGGCCCTGGTGCGTGCAACTTCTCCCGTAGAGTGCGGGCTTGGGAGAAGGGAGGAGCACCATGGGTTGGAAGCACGCGTCGGTGGTGGTGGCTATGGTTGCATTGGCTCCGGTGTGTGCGCAGGCGGCAGCAGTACCGCGCGAGACGGTCTGGGCTAGTGCGGAGCCGTCTTCTCTTGTCGCTAGTGGCAGTAGCCGGAGTGCGGCAGGACTCACCCGCGTAAAGAGTTCGCCGCCGTTTTCTGCAAGCACCACCCGGCGCGAGTCTGGGAAGCCGGAGGCGCGCTTTGCCGATCTGCCGGTGCCGCTGCAGGCTACGATCTCGAAACGGCTCGGGCAGGAGCGAGGCGAGTATGCGGCCCGCGAGCAGCGGCGCGCCGGTGCAGGCCGTGCGCCGCAGGTACGTTTTGTCAATGCGGCCCACGGGCTCAGTATTGAGAACGATGGGCAACGCCTGTTGGTGCACATGCGGCAGAGCGGGGTGCGCTGGGGGCTTGCCTGGCAGCGGCTCGGGTGCCGTGCAGCGGGAGATGGAAAGATGCGCTGGATGAGGGTGGGGCGTGCAACGACCCAGCGCATCGAGGCCAACCAGGCCGAGTGGGTGCGGCTGGCTGGCAGAGCACGCGTGCGGGAGTGGGCGGTGAATGGCCCCGTAGGGCTACAGCACGGGTTTACGCTGGAGGAGGCGCCGGGTCTTTGCGCAGGCGCCAGTGGGGCAGAGGAAGTGGTGGTGGAGCTGGGCACGATGGGGGCAGGTGCAAGCCTCGGGACGGAGGTGGAAGCCGGGAAGCGCGGTGTGGTGGTGAAGAGACAGGGCAGCGGCGAGGCAGTGCTGCGCTACGGGGGGCTGTTTGCGTACGACGGCAAAGGGAGGGAACTCGAGGCGTGGATGGAGGTGAGCGAAGGGCAGGGGCTGCGCCTGCACGTCGCGACGGCGGGCGCGGACTATCCGGTGGTAATCGATCCGTTCGTGCAGCAAGCCAACCTAACCGCTTCGGATGGAGCCATCGCTGACAACTTCGGCTCCTCCGTTGCGATTTCCGGGGACACGGTAGTCGTGGGGGCGCCAGAGGATGATATCGGTATCGGCCCTAGTTTTGGTCGGGGTTCGGCGTATGTGTTCGTGAAGCCGGGGACGGGCTGGGGGAACATGACCCAGACGGCCAAGCTCACCGCATCGGATGGGGCCATGAATGACAACTTCGGCTCCTCCGTTGCGATTTCCGGGGACACGGTAGTGGTGGGGGCGCCGCGTGATGACATCGGCAGCAACACCGATCAGGGTTCGGCGTATGTGTTCGTGAAGCCGGGAACGGGCTGGGCGAACATGACCCAGACGGCCAAGCTCA
>JBBILD010000006.1:0-228538 GCA_037445065.1 Myxococcales bacterium | reverse complement strand
AGATCTCGATACGGTCCGGTGAGGCCGTAGCCTGATACCGAGCAGTACACGATCCGCGGGTTTGCGGCACACATGCGCTCGAACGTGATGCCCCGGCGGGCCAAGGCCCCGGGACGCATGGCTTCCACCACCACGTCGGCCTGGCTGACCAGATCGAGAAACACTTCGACGCCCTCAGGAGAGCGTAGGTCCAGCACCACGCTCCGCTTCCCGCGGTTCAGGTGCCAGTGGAGCAGCGAGACGCCGTCCACGATCGGAAAGGCCATGCGTCGCACGTAGTCTCCTCCCGGACCTTCGACCTTAATCACCTCCGCGCCGAGATCCGCCAAATGCATTCCCACAGCGGCGGGTCCCAACAGGGAGCACTCGACGACCCGGACCCCACGCAACAGTCCTGCATGATTCTCTACTTCTGTCACGGCACCTCCTTGCTCGAGCGGTCACTCCCCGCGGGCATCATCGTCTTCCAACGGAAACCACCGTCCTCGGGCGGCGCTCTGCGCAGCACCCCCATTTTGCGTCGTCAATACCTCGACCATGCAAAGCCTGCCGGATGTGCAAATTTCTGACAGTGGGGAGTCCATTGCTCAATCCGCTTGCGCTCTGCGTTGTGGTACGCAACCCGCTAGCTGCGCTTCCTCTTGCCCATGGCATTACCGACAGGCAATCCCCCTACACAGCCGGTTGCAAATGGGGCTGAGCCCTCGCCGGCTGTACGCAAAGCTTTCGGCGAACGGACGCTGCGACATCTCCTGCACGAGTCTCACCAACTCGACTGGCAAGAGGTCGTGAACTTGGGAATTCAGGTAGGAGAGGCACTGGCAGCGTACCACGCCCGCGGCCGATGCCCTCACGGCGCGGTCAGTCCCGACAATATTTTTCTCGCCGACGAGGGGGCGACCTACCGGCTCGGCCCCCCTTCTGCCCAAATCCAGCCAGCATACTGCCCGCCCGAGGTACTGCACGCCGGTCCGGAACGACCCGATGCGAGTTCCGATGTGTACTCGCTCGGCGTGGTCTTGTACGAGGCCCTGGCTGGAAACCATTGTTTACCCTTTCACGTGCAACAGCGTCTTACCGGTTCCCAACCAACTCCCGAATGGACCTTCACCCCGGCTCGCGATAGCCGCTTGGCGCTGGCCCACGTGCCACCTGCACTGCGCCGCACGATCGAGCAGGCCACGCGACTCATTCCGGCGAATCGTTTCGCCACGGTCAGCCAATTCACTGAAGCCCTGCACACGCTCTCCACCGCACCAGGGACGCGGAAACGGACGGAGCCCTCCGGGCGCTCCCGAGCCCTTACCAGCAGGCTCAAGTTAGCTCTCGGCTTGGCGGTCGTGCTCGGAATCCTCGTCGTGGCGAGTTCGTTGCTCGTATACCCCTATTTCCTCAACTCCCCTGCGAGCCAAGAAATGCACGTGGCGCGGGCCGAAGCATTAGCCGCCTCAGCCCCAAACCTCGCTCCGCGTGAATGGGAAAAGGCGGAGCAACACAGCCCGGCCAATGATTTCGCTTCCCGCCTGCGCTTGTACCGCGCCGCGAGGGACGAAGCTTGGAAGAACCTGCATAAGCGAGTGGCGGACGCTGAGAAAGAAGCGCTGGCTTTCGAGGCCGGCGGCGAGCCGCTGTTCTCCCGCGCGCACGACGCTCGCCAGCGCGCCGAGCAGCTCTGGACATTGGCTCGCTTCGCCGAGGCCATTCACCAACTGAAGGAAGCAGAAGAGTTTTTCTTGGCGGCACGCGCCAACCGCCGCGAGCGCCTGACGACGGCGCTCGAACAGCAGTTGGACGAGGAACTGCCGAAGATCCGGCAGCACCTCGACGCGGAGCACTCTGCGACATTGCTCGGGCGACTGGAAGATATGCGTGCCGCAATTCGGCGAGCAGACGCCACGCTAGCGGACCTGAACAGGCTCGAGCAGCAAGTGGCAGACCTCCGCCAGCAGGTGGCGGCGGCCCTGCAGGAAGCAGGGGCTAAAGCTGAGGTTCGCCGCAGCGCCGAGGAGGCCCTCGCGGTCACAGAGGCGGAACGAGCGACCGCACTGAGCTTGCGCCAGGGGTTTCCGGGAGTAGCCGCTAGCGTGGAACGCGGGGAGGCCTTCCTAACTAGTGCTCGGGAAGCTTTGGAACAGGACCCAGCTCGCGCCATTGCCCTTGCAGACGCGGCTCGCGAGCGTTTCCGTGCGGCTCGCAACGTCGCGGAACGAGAACTCACTGGCCAACGCCAAGCGGCCAACAAGGCGCGCCGGCGCGCCCAACAAGCGGGAGCCGAGGGGCTTGCCGAGGCCGAGTGGAGTGAAGGCCAAAACTCCTACCAACGCGGCGAGGCGGCGCAAAAATCTGGCGACTTGGTGGCGGCTGCAGGAGCTTTTGCCGCGGCGACGCGCGCTTTCGATACCGCGCGGCAAAAAGCCGAGGAAGAGGAGGAGCGCAGGGAGCAGGCAGCCCGGGCCGCCGCGACAGCGAGAGCAATCGAGCGAGAGGTGCGCGTGCAACCAACGCCAGCGGCCCCACCCTCTACTCCCGCCATCGCAGCCGTGCCTCCACCGGTCGCTCCCCCACCACAGCCCCGCGCAAGCAAGGAAGTCAAAGAGCTGGGGCCGATGCCGCCCTTACTCGCACAGGCCATTCAGAACTGGCTCGCTGAGCACTGTCGAGCACTCGATCGCTCTTCCATGGTGAGCCACGGTCGCCGGGCACGCTGTGACCATCTTACGGTGCTCGACCGCCGGGATCCGAGCAAAGTTGAAGTCTCATTCCAACTCGCCACCGGCCAAATTGCCGCCGATGGCATTCGCTGGGACCGCACCGACACCCGCGTCGTTACGCTGGATTGCAGCAGCACATCCTGCCGGTGCGTCGCCGGGGAAGGTTGCTGAGTCTGTTTCCCTCATCAGCCTTCTGCGCCCGCTAAAGAGTAATGCCCTCAGGCGAGCTGAGTAAGCACCCGCGAGTCAACAACCGCTCCCAGATTGCTGCGCACCTTCAAGAAAGCCCCGAACTCTCCGCGAGGGAGGCAGCGCCTGACAAGCGGAGGGGCGGCCAGAGCCGTCGAGCTTGCTCATCGACACTGAGGTGCTCGACGGCAGCCCGGAGACCGCGGACAGCTTCCCTCTCAGGACACCGGTAAGCTCACAATGAACGTCGCCCCCTTGCCCGGCTCGCTCTCTACCCGAATCGAGCCCCCCATCAGTTCGCTCGCTAATTTACAAAACACCAGCCCCAGACCAGTGTCTTCCCGATTGGTCTTGTTGCAACGATGTCCGGTCTTGTCGAACAAAAACGGCTGCTGATCGAGGGGAATTCCCCTTCCCGAATCCCGCACGTAGACTTCGACCATTTGTCCTGGCCAACGTGCCCCGAGTTCGATCGCTCCCTTGCTCCCGCTGTGCCGAATCGCGTTGACCACCAAATTGTTCAAAATGCGCCGCAGCAGCCAGCGATCCGTCACGAGCACCGGCAAATCAGGTCCCACGGCCACGGTGAGAGTTTGGCCTGCCATTTCCGCCGCAGCCCGGTACTCCTCTGCGCACTCAGTGAGCAGTGGCTCCAACGCCACCTCTTCCATGCGCAACTCGAGCCGTCCACTCTCCATCTGATCGATTTCGAGCAAGTTCTCGATCATTCGCAGGAGGTCCCGCGCACTGCGCTGGATTTGCTCGAAGCGGCGCAAGTGCGCTTCTTCCGGTGCCCCTGGCCTACGCAGAGCGAGTTGGGTCACGGTCAAGATTCCACCGATCGGACCCTTGAGGTCGTGCACGATCATGTTGGTCAACTCGGACTTGAATTGTTCCAGCTCGGCCTTTTCTGCGAGCGCGCGGCGCGCGGTTTCCGCGGCCGAGCGCAACTGTTCGGCCAGACTGCGCTGCACGTATCCACCGGCGATATAGGCATCGATCGCCAAGCTCATGTCCAGGAAAATCACCTTGGTGACGGCCTTGAGCAAAGCAGCGAGGTGGGGCGGATCGTTACCGAACTCGGCAAATAGCCGGTCAATGAACAGCCGCAGGTAGAGCGCAAAGGCACCAATGTACCACTCCGGAGGCATGTCGATGCGCTGGTGAGCATCTCCAACAGCCAAACGGCTCTCGAAGTATTCCTGATCAAAGTTGCCCCCCAACATCCGCAGGAAGTAAGCGCGCTGGGTCCGCTTGAGCCGGGCAATCCGCTCCTCTCCGCCGAGAAACTTTCGTGCCCCCTCGAAACGCAGCAGGTGCCGGTAAAAATCCTCGACGAAGCTGTCCACGTGTTTGCGGCCGAACTCGCGTAGCTCGGCAAGCAACGCTTCGTCTCGCTCCCCAAGTTCCAGGAAATCGAGCCGCCGCTGGCGCACCTCCGCGTCTAGCCCCATTTCGGTGGTCAACTTACCGCGGGACATCGCTCGCCTTCTAGTCGCCTCCGCTACAAAGAGCCAGAGGCGCTTCGGGTACCATCACGCGGCAAGTCCCCTACGTCGGCAGGGGCCAATGCCAACTCCCTCACCCGAGCGAGTTGCGCTCGGCCTGTAATGGGATCTCGAGTTCCTCCATTTTCCGATACAGGGAGGAGAGAGAGACCCCCAGGCGCTGCGCTGCCTGCTTTTTGTCCTGATTGCACTTGGCGAGAACGGACTGGATATGCGCCTTTTCAAAGGCGCGTACCGCCTCGCGCAAATTGTCGGTGTCGGGCAGCTCACTCACCGCCCCGGCATCCTGCTGCAAGGCACGGGGAAGATCGCGAACGGTGATCCACTCACCTGACCCGAGGATCATGGCGTGCTCGATCACGTTATCCAGCTCGCGCACGTTGCCCTTCCATGGAAGGGACATGAGCAGCTTCATCGTGGCGCTGTCTACACCCTTGTAGTTCCGTTTGAGTTCGCGGTTGTGCAACCGGATGAAGTGCTCCACGAGCAAGGGGATATCTTCGCGGCGTTCTCGCAGGGGAGGGATTTCGATGCCGATCACGTTCAGCCGGTAGTACAAGTCCTCGCGAAAGGTTCCCTGCTCCACCGCCTTGGCAAGATCGCGATTGGTGGCGGCGATAATCCGTACCTCGACTTTGATCGGCGTCGTTGCCCCGATCGGCAAGATTTCCTTCGCTTCGATTGCGCGCAGGAGTTTTACCTGAAGGGACAGGGGCAGATCGGCGATTTCATCCAAGAAAATCGTCCCCCCGCGCGCACGCTGAAAGAGCCCTTCTTGGTTCGCGATCGCTCCCGTAAACGAACCCCGCATGTGGCCGAACAGTTGGCTTTCGAGCAACGTCTCCGGAATGGCGCCACAGTTCACCGGCAAGAAAATCCGGTCCCGGTACTCGCTAAAGTGATGGATCGCACGCGCCACCACTTCCTTGCCGACCCCGCTCTCCCCAGTAATCAATACGGTGCTGGGGGTAGGTGCCACCCGCCGCACGAGTTCCATCACCTCGCGCATGGCAGCCGAGCGCCCCACCAGGCTCTCGAAGTCCCACTGGCGCTCCACCTGGCTGCGCAGGATTTGGTTCTCCCAAGCGATTTGTCGGTGCCTCAGCAGGTGATCGATCTTGTGTAAAAGATCGTCAAAAATGATCGGCTTCAGCAAGTAATCCTGAGCGCCGCGGCGAATGGCCTCCACTGCGGTTTCCACCGTGGCGTGCGCCGTCATCAGCAACACCAAGGTTTGCGGTGCAATCTCGCGGGTACGACGTAAAACCTCCAATCCGTCAGCCCCAGGCATGCGGATATCCGACAAGACCAGGTCGAATTCGCGCTCCTCGAGGGCCCGGACCGCCTCGGTACCGTCCGCCACCGCGGTGACCTCGTAGCCTTCTTCGCGCAACACCTCAGCCAGGCTCTCGCGCACAGCGAGTTCGTCCTCGGCCACCAAGATATTGCCCCGCGTCTTGCTTCGGTCTTCCTTCATGTCACGAGCAACGTATGGATCGGCGCCATGCCGCGCAATGCAAATTCTCCTCAATCTGCTTCGGTCAATGGTGGGAGACCGCGCCTGGCCTCCGCCAGATCCCAAAGACGGACCAGGAGCTGAAGAAAATCCGTCTCGCTGACCAACCCCACCAGCCTTCCACCTTCGACAATGGGCAAGCAGCCGATTTTGTGCGCGAGCATGCGCTCGACGGCTTCCCGCACCCCGGTATCTGGGGTGGCGGTGATAACAGACCGAACCATGACCTCCCGGATCGGAATCTTCGCCAGCCATTCTCGTTCGGCCGCCGGCCGCAGGTGTAGTGCCGTGGAGAGAGCCGCACGATACAGGTCGCGTTGGGAGACAATCCCGACCACCCGTTCGCCAGCCACCACCGGAATGTGGCGGAT
Organism: Myxococcales bacterium; assembly: GCA_037445065.1. GTDB lineage: Bacteria > Desulfobacterota > Binatia > HRBIN30 > HRBIN30 > JBBILD01. Next base: position 222,243 of record JBBILD010000006.1, on the reverse strand, counting down.
CCGGCCCAGGCGCATGATGGAGTCCGCGAGGTCGAGGTGATCGGTTTCGGAAAGCGTGACCACTTCGGTCCGCATGATTTCCCGCAGATGCATACCTGCAGCTCTTCCAACTACTGTGCCCGACGCGAAAGTACGGAGCCCCTCGACCGTTGCCGGTTCGCTGCCCAGCATTGGGACGAAAACGGCCCGCTCGGTTTGCAACTCCAAGAAAGGCTTTGCTTTCCTTCCGCCCTCGCTTGCCCCCGGTCCATCGGCGTGCCACCTTGAGGAACACATGCCTGAGTCTTCGCGTCGAGTGCTTTTGGCGCAGCCGCGCGGGTTTTGTGCCGGAGTTTCGTATGCCATCGAAATCGTTGAGCTCGTCCTCGAGCGCTACGGACCGCCGGTGTACGTGCGGCACGAAATCGTTCACAATCGCCACGTTGTCGAGTCCCTGCGCCAGCGAGGGGCCCGCTTTGTGGAAAATCTGGCGGAGGTTCCAGCGGGCTCGTTGTTGATTTTCAGTGCCCACGGGGTATCACCGCAGGTACGGGACGAAGCCCGCCATCGAGGTCTGCGAGTCATTGACGCCACCTGCCCACTGGTCACCAAAGTCCACTTGCAGGTGCTCCGCTACGCCCGTGAGGACTTCGAAATCGTGATGGTTGGCCACCGAGGCCATGTCGAAGTCGAGGGGACCATGGGCCATGCTCCGGAACGCATGTACCTCGTGGAAACGGTCGAAGACGCGCGCAGGCTGCAGGTGCGGCGCCCAGACCGCGTAGCGGTGGTCACGCAAACCACCCTATCGGTTGACGACACCCGGGAGATCATCCGTGTGTTGCAGGAGCGATTTCCTACCCTGCGGACTCCACCGAAAGACGACATTTGTTACGCCACCCAAAACCGGCAGACCGCCGTGAAAGCCATCGCCGCGCAGGCGGACCTGGTTTTGATCATTGGCTCGCACACTTCAAGCAATGCAAACCGCCTTGCCGAAGTGGCGCGGCGTGCGGGTGCCCCCGCTCACCTGATTGACTCCGCCCGTGCCATCGAGCCGCATTGGCTAAAAGAGTGCAACACTGTGGGCCTCAGCGCCGGTGCTTCCACTCCCGAGATTCTCGTGGAGGAGGCGCTGGCAAGGCTCGCGGAGTTTGGGTTCGGGCAGGTGGAAACCTGGGTATCTGCCGAGGAATCGGTTCGCTTCCCGTTGCCACGCGAGCTGCGCGGCACACCGGCTGCCCCTCTGCTTCCGGTCAAGCCCCCTCTGTAGGCAAGCCTTTGCTTACCCACTCTCGCCAGCCCCCGGCCATGGAAGCAACTCGGCGGTAACCCATTTTCTGCAAATTGGCTGCCGCGAGAGCCGACCGATAGCCCCCACCGCAATAGAGTACGATTTCTGTCTCTGGGTCGGGGCAGAGCGCCTCAATGTCGCGTTCGAGCACGCCTTTGCACAAGTGCTTCGCCTGAGGCAAGTGCCCGCGGCTCCATTCACTTTCCTCGCGCACGTCGAGCAATAACATCGGGGCGTCGCGCCGGATTCGTTCGAGCACGTCCTCGACCGAGACCTCTCGGATCTCGCGCCGCGCTTCCTCTACCAGGCGCAAAAAGCGCGGAGAATGCTTCATCGCCGTACCTCCAAAGGGACGCGCGTAAAACTGCGGAACAAGACGCTCGGGTGCAACGGCAGCGGTCCTTCCGACAGGATCCGCCAAGAGCTCGTCTCCTCCAGCAAGACGCGCAAAGCCACCTGCGCCTCGAGCCGCGCCAAGTTCGCCCCTAGGCAAAAATGGGGCCCGAACCCGAAAGCGAGGTGACGTTGCTCCCCGCGCGTAATGTCAAACGCGTCGGGGTTCGGGAACACCTCCGGGTCTCGATTTGCGGAACCCAACCACAGCAAACCGATTTTCTCGGCGACCAGTGGCACATACCCGACCTGCGTGTCGCGCGCCAGACGGCGCACGTCGCACTGCACGGGGCTCGCAAATCGCAACACTTCTTCGACCGCGCTCTCCACCAGCTCCGGACGCTCGCGCAGCAGCGCGAGCTGGTCGGGATACTCCAGCAACGTGACCACCGCGTTGACGATCAAGTTGCGGGTGGTCTCATTCCCCGCCACCAGCAAAAGCACCAGCATCTGCAGCATTTCATCGAAGGTCAGCCGCGAGCCCTCGAGTTCTGCAGCAATGAGCGCAGACAGCAAATCATCGCGCGGCTCCTTTTTTCGCTCTCGCACCCGCTCTTCAAAATACGCGCGCATCGCTTCTACGGCGGCGAGCTCCCGGGCAAGACTCTGCGGGTCCGGCGGAGCGAAGATTCCCCCGCCCAGATTCTCCACCAGCGCGTCCGACCATACGCGAAACTTCACCCGGTCTTCCGCCGGGACTCCGATCATTTCCGCGATCACGATCACCGGCAACGGTTCCGCCAAGTCCGCGACGAGCTCGCACACTCGGCGGCGCTTCATGCTCCACACGAGTTCTCTTGCGGTTGCCTCGATCCTGCTCTCGAGGGCACGAATCCGGCGCGGGGTGAATGCCTGACTGACCAACCCCCGCAAGCGGGTATGGTCCGGCGGGTCCAGCATCAACATGCTGGGTGGCAGGTGATCGGGGCGCACAAAGCCAGGCGGCGGTGGAAACACATTGGACCACGTCGTCGGATCGCGCAGTACCGCCTGGATGTCCGCATACCGGAACAGCGACACGACCGGTAGGCCAGGGTGTTCGTACACCGGACACTCCCGGCGGGCGCGCGCGTATACGGGGAAGGGGTCGCGTCGAAACGTCTCGGAAAACGGCTCAAAGCCCTCCAACGGGTGCATCGCAATCCTTGCTTGGCAGACACCCCCGCGTTTGCCAAGACAGCGCCACGGTGGCCAGCTCAACGAGCCCGCTGGCGCTTGGCTTTTTTCTCCTGCTCCTGCCGCTCCGCGGCCTGTCCACCGCTCGTGAATCTCGGCAGCCGCTCGAGCAGGGCAAAGTCAATCTCGCGCCGGCGCAGGGAAACGTTCGTGCACTCCACGCGTAGGCGATCACCAATGGTGAAGTACTGCCGCTTGCGAGCACCCACCCAGGCGAGTTCGTCCTCGAGGTAAAAGTACCGGTCGTCCGTGAGACTGTCCGGCTTCAGAGCAGACCCTCGATCATACGCGTCAAGTTCAACAAAGCACCCGAAGTTCGTAACGCTCACGATCGTGCCCGGCTCTGGCTCCAGCAGATGATCGAGCATGAACTCGCACTTCTTGAGATCGAGCATGGCGCGCTCGGCTTCCACGGCCTGCCGCTCTCTCTGCGAGCTCAGTACGCTGAGTTCTTCCATGACCTCGGCTTCGGCGCGAGCCAGCTCGAGTTCGCCATCCAAGACTCGACCAAGCTGCCGGTGCACCAAGAGATCGGGATAACGGCGGATGGGGGAAGTGAAGTGACAGTAGATGGGAAACGCGAGACCAAAATGCCCAACGTTAACCGTACTGTAGTGGGCTTGTTTCAACGCGCGCAAAACCTGCCGTGACAACACGCGCGCTAGCGGGTGTCCTTCGAGTTCAACGAGCACCTGCGCGACATTCTGCGGTCGCACGGGTTCCTCGTAATGGACCATGAAACCAAAACGCCCGAGGAACCGATTCAGGTCATCAATATCTGCCGGATCGGGCGGCTCATGCACCCGATACGGAAACGGCACATCGTGCTCGCGCAAGTACATGGCCACCGCGCGGTTTGCCTCGAGCATGAACTCTTCGATGATCCGGTGCGCGTCGTTCCGCGCGGCAATCCGCACTCCGATACTCCGCCCCTCTTCCGACAAGTCGACCAGAGCCTCTGGCAAGTCCAGGTCCAAGGAACCAGCGCGGATGCGGCGCTCGTACAACAGCCGCATGAGTCGGTGCATGTCGCGCAGCGAGTCCAGCAAAGGTCCGAGTGCCTCCCGCCACGCCTCGATTTCCGGGGTCATGGCCTCGGAAAGCACTGCCGCCACGCGGGTGTAGGTGAGGCGGGCTCGGTTGCGAATGACCCCGCGATAAAAGCGTGCTTGCTGGCGGCGGCCGCGCGGGTCGTAATGCAGCTCAGCCACCATGACTAAGCGATCCCGATCGGGCAACAAGGAACACAAACCGTTCGAAAGCCGCTCAGGCAGCATCGGGACAGCTCGATCGGGGAAATACACGCTGGTCCCACGCTGCTGCGCTTCTGCGTCGAGGGAAGAACCCGGCCGCACGTAGTGCGAGACATCAGCAATGACGACCCAAAGGGTTATCTCCCCGCTCGGCCGTGTTTGCAAGCAAACCGCATCATCAAAGTCTCGCGCGGTCTCCCCGTCGATGGTGACAAAAGGCAGGGAACGCAAGTCTACCCGACCCGCGAAGTCTCGCTCTTCGGGGTCCGAAGGCAGCTTCGCGGCTTCTTGTTGGACCTCCGCGGGAAACTCGGTGCGCAACCCGTGCTCCGCGGCAATCACCGCAAACTGCACGTCGGGGTGGTCCGATGGCCCCAGAACCTCGACCAGTTCTGCCCCAGGCAGCTGATGAGCCGCGGCGGGGCGTACCAAGCGCGCCCGCGCCACAAGCCCCGCCTGATCCCGAGCGGGCTGGCGCTGGCCGATCAACTCCACGGTGGGTAGGACATCGACCTCCGGCACCAGGAGCCAGCCTCGCCGACCACGCTCGAGCGTGCCAACAAGAGTGGAGTGAGGGGATGAGACCACGCGCGTGACCTGCCCGATCACCCGCCGCAGCCGCGGGTCATGACGGACGATCTCCACCTCGACTCGATCTCCGTGAAGCGCACCTTTCTCCAAGCCCGCTGGGATCAAGATGTCGCGCGCAAACCGACTGCGCTCGCTCCCCAGCACCTCGACAAATCCGTAACCGGCTCGGACCCGTTGGTAGAGGCCCTCGACCCGCAACGGCCCCGCCTCCCGCCGACGCTGTCGTGCCCTGACCGGACGAGCGAGCTGCGCTGGGGCGGACACCTGCGCCTCCGGAGGAATCCACTGATATCGGGTTTTTCCAATGCGGCGCAGCCGCCGCTCGGCAACCGCCGCTTCCAGAGCAGCTTTGAGTTGCCGCCGGTCATAACTTCTCCATTCGAGCAAGCGTGCCATTTCTTCGATCGTCAGCGGACGCGGCGCTCGCTCCTTGAGAAGGTCCAGCAAAGCCCCTACGTCACCTTCGCCCTTCGCCATCTCCCTCCGACCTCGCCTGTCCTCTTGTCGCGCCCCACGGCGCGGCCGGCCGCGCTGTTTCACGGGAGCAACTCGCGCAATAAACGGACGACGTTTCCGCCCATAATTGCCGCCACCTGTTCCAGGCTCAAACCGGCGTCGCGGAGAGCTTGTGCGATTTGCGGAACACCGGTGGTGTCAAATGGCGTAATGGTCGCGCCGTCGAAATCAGAACCTAACGCCACATGCTGCGCGCCGACGACGTTCACGGCGTGCAGAATCGCCCGTACGATTCCTTGCAAGCTCACGTCGCACACCGCCTTGTCCCAGTAACCAATGCCGATGAGACCGCCCTTTGCGGCAATCGCGCGCAATTGGTCGTCAGACAAATTACGCACGTTGTCACAGGTTCCGCGCACGCCGGTGTGAGAGACGATGACTGGTCGCCGAGCGATTGCAAGCACATCCTGAATGAGCCGCGGCGAGGCGTGCGCCAAGTCGACGATCATTCCCTTCCGCTCGATCGTTTCCACCACCGCACGCCCGAAGTCGGTGAGTCCGCCCTTTGCCACTCCATGCGCAGACCCACCAAGCTCGTTGTCGAAGAAATGAGTGAGTCCCATCACCCGGTAACCGTCCGAAAACAGAACCTCCAGGTTTTCCAAACGCCCCTCCAGTGCATGGAGCCCCTCCACACCCAACACGGATGCCACCAGCTGTGGGCGGCGCGCCCGAAACGCCAAGAATTCCTCCAGATCTGCGCGCGAACGCACCAGCTTTAATTGATCCGGCGCTCTTTCCGCTGCCGCTCGCAGTTTTTCTGCCTGGTAACGAGCGCGAGCGAAGGGGCTGTTCCAGGTCGGCCAGGGCCACAGTTGTACCAGAGCGAGCCAACGGACCTGATCGGTGGTGGCGTCGTTGCGCTCGTAGTTGAGACCTTGCGGGACTTTGGTCACCGCGCTCAGCACCTGCAACGCTACTCCACCGCTCTGCAAGCGCGGCACGTCCACATGGCCCCGCTTAGCTCGTTCGAGCAGGTCACGCTTCCACAAAAGGGTGTCCGCGTGCAAATCGGCGACCAACAAAGTGCGATACCATTGCTGCGTGTCTTCCCGGATCGGATACGGGGGAGGCTGCAACACGCCCAACAGGCGTTGCTCCACCAATACGGGCAAGCGCACCAAGAGCCACACCCCGAGTGCCACCAATGCCAGGCCAGAAAGAAGCAAAATGCGTTTCATAAGCTGCGTTTCCCCCACCCCTCCCTCGATTGTCAACCTCTTTCCCGTTCGCTGCGCGCCTTGCGGCCCCAGAGAGGATGTCGTAGCAGGGAACCAACGCGCACGAACCCACCCAAAGGAGGGATCATGGAGCCGCAGTTTTCCCCCGCCGCCCTAGCCGTACTGGAGGAGCGCTATTTGCAGCGCGACGAAGAGGGGCAGCTCATCGAAGATCCGATCGGGATGCTGCGCCGCGTGGCAAAGGCAGTAGCCGCTCCTGCCGCCAAGTTCAGTGAATCTGCTGGGGAGTGGGAGGAGCGGTTCTTTCATCGCCTCAGCTCCTTGCAATTCTTGCCTAACTCACCCACCCTGATGAACGCGGGATTGCCGAAAGGGCAGCTGGCAGCGTGTTTCGTTTTGCCGATCGAAGACGATCTCGACTCGATTTTCACCGCTCTCATGCGGATGGCGCGTATCCATCAGACCGGCGGGGGAACAGGGTTTTCTTTCTCCCGGTTGCGGCCCCGAGCGGATCGCGTCCGCTCCACTGGAGGCATCACTTCGGGGCCTGTGTCGTTCATGGAGCTGTTCGACCACACCACAGCAGTAATTCGAGAAGGTGGCCGCCGGCGCGGGGCCAACATGGCTGTCCTCCGGATTGACCATCCGGACATTGAGCAGTTTATCCGTGCAAAGCTCGAGCCCGGGCGGCTGGAAAATTTCAATTTGTCCGTTGGGGTCACCGACGCTTTCTTCGCCGCTCTGGAGCAAAAGCGCCCCTTCACCCTGGTGAACCCGCGCAACGGCCAAGCAGTCCGCGCAGTGGATCCACAACAGCTGTTCGAGCAAATCGCGCAGGCAGCTTGGCAGTGTGGTGACCCTGGCTTGGTGTTCTTGGACGAGGTCAACCGTCACCAGCCCACACCAGCTCTCGGCCCCATCGAGGCCACCAACCCCTGCGGCGAGCAGCCGCTCTTGCCCAACGAATCGTGCGTGCTGGGCTCCCTCAGCCTGCCTCGTTTCGTGCGTGGTTCCGCCCTGGATTGGGACGAGTTGCGCCAGGCAATCCACGATGCGGTCACTTTTCTCGACAACGTCATCGAAGCCACTGGGCATCCGTTTTTGGAGATCGAACTCGCGACTCGGCGGACTCGCAAGGTCGGGTTGGGCATCATGGGCTGGGCAGATTTGTTGGCGAAACTTGGGATCGCGTACGATTCCCAGGATGCTCTCGAGCTCGCTGGCGAGTTAGCGGTGTTCATGAACGTCGAGGCCCGCACGGCCTCGCTCGAACTGGCCCGCCGCCGCGGCCCATTTCCCGCGTTCGCCGAAAGTGTATGGCCCGCACGGGGGTTCAAAACCCTGCGCAACGCCGCGGTAACTTGCATCGCACCCACCGGAACCATCAGCCTGATCGCTGGCGTATCGAGCGGTATCGAGCCCTTCTTCGCGCTCGCAACCTGCCGGCGCCTTCTCGACGGCCGGCGCTTTGTCGAGATTCATCCCGAAGTCGAGGCACTCCTCGCACAGATGCCGGAGCAAGCCAGTGCCATCCGCGCTCACCTCGAGGCACACGGCTCTTTTGCTGGGCTCGAGAGCATTCCAGAAGATGTGCGCAAGCGCTTTCGCACCGCTCACGAAATTGCACCGGAATGGCACCTGCGCATCCAAGGCCAGTTTCAGGCGTACACCGATGCCGCGGTTTCGAAAACCATCAACCTGCCCGCCGACGCCAGCGTCCAACAAGTGCTCGACGCCTACCTGCTGGCACGCGAACTTCGCCTCAAAGGGGTGACCGTATACCGTTACGGCAGCAGGCCGGGTCAGGTGTTGTCGCTGGTGGACGATGCGGCGCAAGCCGAGTGCCGCGAGTGCGCAGTTTGATCCAAAAGGAAGCCCCAATGAGCAGCATCCACGAAGCTCGTTTTTGGGACCCGCTACCGAACGGGAAAGTCCGCTGTACCCTGTGCGCCTTGGACTGCACGGTCTCGCCCGGGAGGCGGGGGGCCTGTGGAGTGCGCGTCAATGTGGATGGCCGCCTACTCACTCTGGTCTACGGCCGAGTCGTGGCTCGTCACATTGACCCCATCGAGAAAAAACCGCTGTTCCACTTCCTCCCTGGCTCGCTCTCGTATTCGATCGCGACTGTGGGCTGTAATTTCCGCTGTTTGCACTGCCAGAACTGGGAAATCTCCCAGCAGCCGAAGGAAAAGGGCGTAATCCGCGCCGACGGTGACCGTGCAGATGGAGAGGATCCTGAGATCCTGTGCTTGAGTCTCCGCGATGCAGAACGCCGCATTCCCGGTGAGGACGTTACCCCACAACAGATCGTGGACGCTGCCTTAGCCAGCGGCTGCACTTCGATCGCTTATACCTACACCGAACCAACCATTTTTTACGAATTCGCTTTTGACACTGCGCGGCTGGCCCACGAGCACGGGTTAGCAAATCTGTTCGTGACCAACGGCTACATCGGCGCCGCGGCGCTGCACGAGATCGCGCCTTACTTGGATGCAGCCAATATTGACCTCAAGAGCTTCCGCGACTCCGCTCACAAACAGATGACGGGCGCCCGTCTGGCTCCAGTCTTGGAGAACATCCGCCGCTACCACGAACTCGGCATCTGGATCGAAGTCACGACCCTGGTTATCCCTGGCCACAACGACTCAGAGGAAGAGTTGCGCGGCATCGCTGCGTTCTTGGCGCAAGTGGACCGCGACATCCCGTGGCATGTGACCCAGTTTTATCCCGCGTATCGTTTGCTCGACCGCGAGCGAACGCCCGTGGCCACCCTGCGCCGCGCGCGGCAGATCGGCTTGGAGGAAGGTCTCCGCTACGTCTACGAGGGCAACGTGCCCGGCGAAGGAGGAGAACACACCTACTGCCCGCAGTGCCAGAAGCTGCTCATTGCTCGCTACGGCGTTACGCTGTTGGCAAACCACTTGCGCAACGGCCGTTGCCCAAACTGTGGTCTCGAGGTACCTGGAGTATGGGCGTTGCCCCGCTAGCTCCCATTTTTGTCGGCTGCTCCGGGTGGCAGTACCCCTCGTGGCGCGAGCGTTTTTACCCGGCCGCCCTAGCCCCCTCTCAATGGCTTCCATTTTACGCCCAACGCTTTCCCACTGTGGAGGTAAACAGCACCTTTTACTCGTCACCGAAGGAGCACTCTTTGCAGCAATGGCGAGAACAAGTGCCGCCCGGCTTTTTATTCGCCATCAAGGCGCACCGATTCATCACGCACCGAAAAAAACTCCAGCAGGTGGATCGGGTCGTCGCCGAGTTCCTCTCGCGGGTCGAGGTTCTGGGCGATAAGCTCGGTCCGATTTTGTTCCAGCTGCCCCCGCGCTGGAACGCCAACCCGCTGCGGCTCGAGACCTTCCTCGCAAGTTTGCCGCAAGAGCACACGTACGCCTTCGAATTCCGCCATCCGAGCTGGTTCTCCAAGGCGATTCGCGAAGTGCTCGGAAAATTCGGTGCGGCCTTTTGCGTGCACGACTTCCCCGGACTGCGCGTACCCCGTTGGGTCGTCGGGCGGACCGTGTACGTACGGTTCCACGGCACCGTGTCGGCCTATGCTGGCCGCTACGCCCGCCCCAAACTGCGCCGCTGGGCCCGCTGGCTGCGCCAGCAGGCAAGGCAAGGGAAAACCTGCTTCGTGTACTTCAACAACGACGTCAATGCGGCCGCCGTCAACGATGCAGCGTACCTGCAGGCTTTGGTTCGCCGCCAGGTAGTTGCACCGGGCCCAAACGCAAGATAAGCAAGCGCGACATCGGCGCTTGGAGAGGTGGCCGAGTGGTCGAAGGCGCACGCCTGCTAAGCGTGTGTAGGGCTAAAACTCTACCGAGGGTTCGAATCCCTCCCTCTCCGTATCCCGACCTGGGAACGGTTCCCGATGAACGTCCGTCGCGCAGGAAGAAGCTGCGACCCCGGTGGCCAAGCCACCCATTCTCACCTCCAACTCGGAAAGCTTGCAAGAGTTGGAAGTCGAGCGTACCGGGCCTGTATCGCCGGTCGCAGACGGCGCCCGGCGATACCCTGATTCCTAGCTGCTCGTGCGGCGCCCCGGCGCTAGCGGGCGATCCGCTTGCCCAACGGGCCCTTCCTCCGCACCAGCCCAACATCGCTGCCAGCAGATCCAAGACAGAGGCGACTGTGTCGAGTATGCTGTTCAGGAGAGGGCTTTGCGGATCCGCTCCATGGCTTCGTGCAGACGGTCGTCGGGTACAGTCAATGAGAAACGCACGTAGCCTTCGCCGTAAGTGCCGTAGGCCGCACCAGCGGCGACAACAACGTGCGCTCGTTCGAACAGGAACGTAGCGAAGTCCACGCTGCTCATCCCTCGCGGCGTGGGTACCCAAAGGTAGAAGGTTCCCCGCGCTGGGGTAAAATCGAAACCAAGACTGCGGAGCGTGCCCAGCACCAGTTCCCGCCGGCGGCGGTAAATCGAGAGCATCGCTTCGATGTTGCTCTCGCACCGCTCGAGGGCAACGATCCCGGCGTACTGGATTGCATTGAAGACGCCCGAGTCGGTGTTTTCCTTGACCTGCGAAATCCCTGCAATCAGGTCGCGGTTTCCCAAAGCCATGCCCAGGCGCCAACCGGTCATGTTGAATGGTTTGGACAGAGAGTTGAGTTCGATGCCGACCTCTTTGGCTCCCGGCACAGACAAGAAGCTCAGGCGCGGTTCGCCATCGAAGACAATCTCGCTGTACGGGTTATCGTAACACACCGCGATGTCGAACGATCGAGCAAATTCGACCAGCTCCTGTAAAAACTGCCGGGTCGCAGTCGCTCCCGTCGGATTGTTGGGATAGTTGAGGAAGATGGCCGACGCCTTCCGCGCCACGTCCGTGGGGATATCGCGCAGTTGGGGCAGGTAGCCGTGTTCTGCCCGAATCGGGACACTCACCGGCTCCCCTCCTCCGATCAGAATGCTGGCCCGGTACGCCGGGTAGCCAGGATCGGTCATCAACACAACATCGCCCGGGTTCACGCGCGCGAGCACAAAGTGGTGACAGCCCTCCTTCGAGCCAATCAGCGCGATCACCTCGGTCGCCGGGTCGACCTCCACACCGTACCGGCGCTGGTACCAACGTGCCACTACCTGCCGAAACGCAAGCATCCCTTTCTCTTCATCCGTTGGGTAACGGTGGTTCGCCGGGTCTCGCGCCGCACGGCTCAACTCTTCCACCACCAACTCCGGCGTAGGTTCTACGGGGTCACCGATGGCCAAACTGATCACATCGACCCCTTCGGCTCGGGCGCGGGCGATCTTTTGCCGCAACTCCATAAAGAGGTACGGCGGAATGCGTTTCAGGCGTTGAGCGATCTCCATCGCGTGCCTCCTGGTCAAAAAAAGCCGGTCGCGCGTAGCATCGCGGGCGTTTGCCAGCAAGCAACTTACCAAACCCAAACTGCGCGAGTTGTAAAAGGACAAAAAGCGCGGTAAGGGTCAGCTAGCGGTCGCGTCGAAGATGTCGCAGGCGATCGCGCGGTGTTGGGTGCCTGGGACGCAAAACCGCGGTCCGGGGAAGGTGGCACACAAGAGGTGGCTCAGGTCGGAGCGGAGGTTGTCGAGGGATGCCCCATCAGGTTTTCGTGGCAATAGGCTCGAACCGAGGAAACCGCAAAGCGAACCACATGGAAGCCATCGAACGCATGAACCAGATCCCCTACACGCGAGTCGTCCGCCAATCTTCCTTTTACGAAAGCGAGCCTCATGGCGACGCAAAAAACTGGTTCGTAAACTCGGTGGTCGAACTGCAAACTGAACTCTCGCCAGAGGAGCTACTGAAGAAGCTTCTAGCGATCGAAGAAGCCATGGGTCGGAAGCGGGTCAAAGGAAAGCGTTGGGGTTCCCGCGTGATCGATCTCGATATCCTGTTTTACGAGAACGCCATCTTGAACAAACGCAACCTCAAGCTCCCCCACCCTGAGATCCAGAATCGGCGTTTCGTCTTAATGCCACTGGCCGAGCTAGCTCCTCACTTCCTGCATCCTGTCTTAGGAAAAACGGTTTCCGAGCTGCTAGCTGGAGTGAAAGACCCGAAGCGGATCCGCCTCTATCGCGGCGAGTGAGGGCGAAAAATCCTTCCCGCGTTTTTGGAGCAGGTTGCCACCGGAAGTGGCGTAGTACCCGTGCTGAGCACCGACAACGTCGAGAGGCACCGGTCACTGGCCCATACCGGCCGCGGTCGGGTTCTTTAACTTTCCGGCTTAGCCTCGCGGAGCCAAGTGGCTCTTCGGTCGGGCCGACCGGCCGTGGAATCGCTTCTCTCAATTGGTAGGGGGCTTTTGCTTTCCCTCGTCCAGCTGTTTGGCTTCTTCTTCGTCCCGCCCCTCGAAGCTGCGTTTAAAATCGCGGATACCCTTACCCAGAGCAGCTCCAATCTCGGGGAGCTTCCCGGGCCCAAAAATCAGCAGGGCAACGACGAGGATCACGACCAACTCTGGAACACCGAGGCCAAACATGGGCACTCCTCCTTGCGGTAGACCCGTTCCCTAGCAGCAGGCCCAGCACTTGGAAACGCAAGCGGAGTCAGTCCTTAGAAGAGTCAGTCGTTCGCAGGCGTTGGCTCGAGCGAAATGTCGATCAGCAATTCGGCAGCCACTCGCTCCAAATCCTCTCGCAACCGCGACAACTCGGCGCTGGCTGGCACATCCATCCAAATCCGCATGTGGTAAATCGGAGTTCCCGTACCCGGCTCCGGCCGGGACACGGTTTCCATGCGCGTAATGTTCACCCCATGACCCGCCAGCGTGCGAGCCACGCGCGCAACAATTCCAGCCTTATCCACGCCGCTGGCCTGCAACAGATACGGCTTGGCCCGCGCTGCCACTCGGTACGAGACCGGCTCAGTCTCCAGTGGCCTAAAAAAGACCGTCAGCCGCTTTTCCCATTCCAGACGTTTACAAGCCGAAGAAAGGCGTTGCTCGATGTTTTCTCCCTCGCCCGTGAGCAACAGCAACACTGCAAACTCGCTCCCGAGCACGGTCATGCTCGAGTCTTCGAGGTTGCAGTCGCACTCGTAAATGAGTTCGGCCAAGTCCGCGACAATCCCCGGACGATCGGGGCCAATGGCCGAAAGGGCAAACCAGCGCTTCATGACCGAGCCGATCGTACGGAGAATCCCATCCCTGGTCAACCAACCGGCGGCAGAGGTTTGCGCCCCGCCGCCACCTCCAAGGCAACCGTAGACCGCTGTCCCAATTCACCGGATGCTGGGAATGGAGACGAACAAAGCGCTCAGGACCACGAGCCCGACGAGAACGGCCAAAACCAGCGATTCCCATTGGTGGAGCCCGCCTTCCGCTCGCTCCGAGGGAAGGCGTGGTTTCGGAACAGCCACAGGTACAAGACGCCCGCGAATCATAAGTGCCAATGGCCAGCAGGAAGCGTACCGTCGCTTGCAACCCGAGTTTGCGAGTTCCCCTCACCGATCCACGCGCCTCCCTTGCGGCGCACAGGTAACACTTGCGCGTCGCGTGACGGCAAAGTGGCGGTCGAGCCCGCGCCTCTGTGTTTCAGCACCGAGCAGGGAAGACCGCCGCTGTTCGCAGCCCGCGCAAGTCGATGGTTCTCGCCCCGGTTCTCGGCATTCGGCTCGGCGCCGGCAAGGGAGCAAGCGCGAGACCTTCCTTGCTGCGCCTAGCTCCGCGCTCCTGCAGCAAAGGGGACATGTCGTTCCCTGTCAGTCCTTACGAACTTGCGGAGCCGCCCATTGTTCGCCAGAGTGGTTCTCAAAACTGTTTCGCCACCGCGATGCCGCCCACGCCTCCCCAGCCGGCTTTTCGTACGGCGCGCCTCCGACTTCGCCCGGCGCGGCGCCCCGATCTCGCGGTCTTGCACCGGCTTTGGAACAACAGCGAGGTTCGGCGCTTTCTGTTCGATGACCAGCCGGTCTCCAGGGCCCTGGCGGCCAAGGCTCTGGACAACGCGCTCTCCTGCCAGCCCTCTGGGTACGGCTTATGGTTGCTGTTCCTACGTGAGTCGAAGCTCCTGATCGGATGCGCCGGTTTACTGCCGGCCATCGAGGCGTCCCGCCGCGCCCCCGAGTTAGCTGGAACGCTGGAGATCCTGGTCGCGCTGGCACCCCGGTGGTGGCATCGCGGCTACGCCTGCGAGGCGCTCCATGCTCTTCTGCGGCACGCGTTTACCGTGCTCGACCAAGAGGTGATCGCTGCCGTGCATGACCTTCCCAACTCGGCTTCTCGGCGTATAGTCGAGCGCCTCGGTTTCCGTTGCTTGCGAGAAGTACCAGGGCCGAAGCATCCCCTCCGCGTTTACCTCTTACGCCGCGATGAGTGGTACTACCGCCGTGCCAGAAGCGCCACGTCTTGAGAGCCTTTACCGCGCGGACTCGATTCTTGGCGAGCTGGCCGTCCTGGGAAAAGTGGGCACGACCCGCTCACGGTGACCCGCCCACTCGTACGAGAATGCGGGCAGTGGCGCCCACATTGCCACTTGCGTCGCGTACGCGGGCCGTGAGCAAGGTGTCTCCATCGGGAAAGGCCCAAGCGCGATCCACGAGTGCACAGAACTGCACCGTCGAGTCCGCGGCCACGAATCCGAAACTGCCGTTCTCGAACTGCACACAGGCGTCCACAGCGGTCCGCCCCTGCGGCTGGTCCACACCATCTCGGAAGCGGCAGGCAAGGTCGTTCACTACGCCGATCTGGTCGAAGCGCGGTGGGTCGGTGGCAGGCACTCCTCCGGCCGCCGGAGGACGGGCGTCACACACCTCCTCGCTGCCGTCCCCCAATGGGCGGCTAGCAACGATTTGCAGGTCTGGCAGATCCGAAAGATCGCTCCGGAACGTGAAGAGACCTACCGGCCGCCCGCTGGCACCCGGCTTCGCTTCCAGCACGAGAGTGAATCCTGCCCCGAGTGGCCGCCGGAAAATCGGTGTCCCATCTTCCGCGTTGCCCTCCGCGGGTACCAATAGCCCGTCCGCCCGCGCCAAGCCGAAGAAGGTTACCACCGGGCCCAAGCTTACGGTCGCAGTCGGGCTGGCTGTACGGGTTGCAGTGGCGGTGCGCGTACGCGTGCGGGTGGCGGTGCCGGTAGCGGTTCGGGTGGCAGTGCGCGTCGGCGAAGGAGTAGGAAGTGGCAGGTCGGGAGACGTGGACGGGCTAGCCGTACGGCTTGGCGTTCGGGTCGCTGTCGGACTGAGATCTCGGAATGTGGGTGTGGCAGTACGCGTAGGCGTCCTCGTTAAAGTCGGAGTCGGAGTTGAAGTTGGAGTAGCGGAGACAGGCTGAGCACTGCCAACACGGACGATGATTCGTGCCACCGGTCCGGGGGTCCCGCTGCCCGGAGGGGCGTCCGGGCTGGCGCGATCCAAGACACGCACGGTAAGCAGGGTGTCGCCAGGCGGGAATTCCATCGCGCGGGTCACCGGCGCGCAGAACTGGACCGCGGTCGCGCTCCCAGCAACGAACCCGAAGTCCTGTTCGGGTGGCACCCGCGTGCAAGCATCACCGCTGCCGCGCCCTTGGGGGCGCCCTGTACCATCCACGAAACGGCAGGCAAGATCGTTGACCGCGCGGATCACGTCTTCCGTAGGGGTGAACTGAGGTGGGTGTACTGCCGGTACGCCGCCGGCGTTCGGCCCACTGCTGTCACACACGACCTCGCTACCGTCGCCAAGTGGGCGCGACGCCACGATTTGCAAATCGGGCAGCGATGTCAACGAGGGAACGTAGGTCTGCTGACCCACTTCGAGCCCACTTACGCCGCGTCCTGCTTCCACCACCACGTTGAAACCAAAGCCTTGCGGGCGGACAAAAATGGGGATGCCCTCGGGGCTGATCGCTGCCGGATCCAGTAAGGTGTCATCGGCGCGGGTAAGTCCAAAATAGGTCACCACCGGCCCGCTCGCTGCAGCCTGGGTACGCGTCGGGGTGAGCGAGCGGGTCGCAGTCGAGGAGGGCGATCGGGTCGGAGTGGGCGACCGGGTGGCGCTGCGCGTTGCTGTGGACGAAGGCGACAGACTCGAGGTCGCCGTTCTCGTGGCGCTGGCGGTACGCGGGGGCGTGGCGGTTGTGGTCGGCGTTTCCTGAATCCGTGTGTTCGATGCGGTGATCGTAGGAGAAAAAGAGGCCGTAGGTACCTGCGTGCTTGGAGTAGAAGTTGCGTCTCGCGCAGTCGAGGTCGCGGAGCGCGTAGGAGTTCGCGTGGCACTCGGCGCTATCCCGGTTGGGGTGGCCGTAGCGCTCGGCGGCTGAGTTGGCGTGGGGGTGGCCGTCTTTGGGCGAGTCGGGCTTGCACTTCGTGTCGGCGTCGTGGAAGGCGGGTTGGTCGGCGTGGCGCTCGGGCGTGGCGTAAAAGTCGGAGGGCGAACGGGCGGGGTCACGGTGGCCGTCGAAGTGGGTGTCGGCGAGGGCGGAAAGGGCCCCGGCCCGACGCGAACTCGAATCTGACCCAGAGGCCCGAGGTTACCAGCAACGTCGCGTACCACAGCACTGAGAAGGGTCTCGCCATCGCGGAACACGAGGGCCCGGCTGACTTGAAAACAGAATTGTACCTGCGTTCCGTCACCAACAAAGGCGCCACGACCAAAGCGGTCCTGCGTACAGGCGAAAGCCGGGGAGGTCGCCACCGTGACGTTGCAACCCAGATCGTTGATGGCGTCCGTTACCGATCGGAGTGGGCGAAAGTCAGGAGGGTGAACCGCGGGCACCCCACCTTCGCACACAGTGCGGCTGCCATCACCCAAGGGCTCGCTCACCAAGACCCACAAATCCGGCCTCACTTCCGGGCGCAAGGGATCGCGCTGGAACACAACTTGCCCTACGCTGACCCCGTTTCTCCCAGGACGAGCTTCGATCACGACTTTGAACCCCTGCCCTGCAGGGCGCGCGTACACCGGGACCCCTTGCACTGTTTCCACCACAGAAAACGGGGTTCCGTCCGCGCTCGCCAATCCCAGGAACGTCATCACCGGACCAACCGGAACGGGTGCAGCGATCGCGGCGGCCAGCGCAGAAAAGTCTGCCGCGCTGAGCCTGCCATCCCCGTTGCCATCTACCGACAAACACGGCCAGGGTGGAGATCGAAAGATCCACGTAGCGGCCACAGTGAGATCGTCGGGGCCGAGGATATTGTTACAGTCTGCGTCTCCTGGGCGCTCCGCCTGCAGTGCAGTGGCGCGCAGCACGATCAGAAGCAGCGCTGCCAGCGACCATCGCGCGGCCTTACCGCGCACCTGCCTCTTGGGTTCTTCCTCCTGCCGCACCACGTTCCTCGATCGAGGCAAGCTACCCAATGCCTGCCCGGTACACAACGCACGAATGGTTTGCTCGTGCCCGGCCACGTTTTTTTGCGAGCGCATGGACAGTGCGCAGTCAGGAAGCTGACACTTTATGCCGCTGCACGGTAACGGGCCCTGCCGAGCGAAACGTAATTTGCGCTTTCTTTTTGCTGTTTCGCCACAGCGCCAATGGCGCGCCGCTTGCTCTTAGGCCGCATCACAGGAGTTTTCTGTGACCAACAAAACTGGGCCCGGACTTTCCCTCGTTCGCGCTCTCTCACTCGTCGTCAGTGTGATCGCTGTGCTCGGCGCCGAGCGCAGCCTGTTGGCAACCACGTTCGTGTTGGCCGGCGTAGAGGAACTCTACGACGCGGCTGACGTGGTTCTCGTCGGAACTGTTTCTTCGATCGAGTCGGTGGGGGACGACCGTAGGGTTCGGACCAACATCGAGGTCGCAGTGGAACGAACCCTCAAGCGTGAGGTGGCGAGCCCGGTGACGCTGGTCGAGGCCAGCGGGGACAATGGCCACCTCTCTCGGTGGCAGTTCGGGACAGCTCGCTTTTACGTTGGAGAAAAGATCTTGGTCTTCGCCCGCTTGAACAACCACGGTGAGCTACGCCCTTTGTTCCTCGGCATGGGAAAGTTTCGCGTGGTGCGCGACCGGCGCGGGTTGGAGTACGCCGTGCGGAATCTTGACGAAGGGTTGGTGCTCGACCCGCGCAAGCGCCGGGTTCTGCGGGCGACTTCGACAACCTTCCGCCTGGCGGATCTGTGGCAACGCTTGCAAGCTCTGGAACCTGCCTACCAGCGGCGCAAAGCACCTTTATCGAGCCGCCGAGCCAGTGGCGCCCTGCGCCGCCCTCGCTTCGCATTCAGTGGGCCGCCCGCAGTGCGTTGGTTCGCGTTCGACGAAGGCGGTCGCGTGGGTTTCCGGATTGACGAAACTGGGGACCTCAGTATCGGCCCACACAACTCTCGGGCAGCGGCCGAGCAGGCTGTGGAGGCATGGAGCCAGGTTCCGTGCTCGAGCGTACGCGCGACGATCGAAGGGGAAGGCGAGCCGAGTCCCTTCTCCACCTGCAACGGTGTGAGCCAGATCAGCTTCAACGACCCCTTCGACGACATTGACGACCCGGTTGACTGTGTCGGAGTGCTCGGCGTGGGCGGAGTCTGTGGGAGCAACGAGCAACGCGCTTTCGCTGGCAGCTCTTATGCAGTCATCACCGAAGGCGATGTCGTGATCGCCAATGGTTTCGGCTCCTGCCCGTTCTGGAACATCCCGAACCTCGCAGAAGTCCTCACCCATGAGGTCGGGCATTCTTTGGGTTTGGCGCACTCCTCGGAGGATCCCAACGAGCCCGACCTGCTCAAGCGAGACGCGGCAATGTATTACCAGGCTCACTTCGATTTTCGTGGTGCCTATTTAGGGGCCGAAGACCACGCCGCAGTTTGCGCCCTTTACCCCGCGGAAGAGGGCAGCGAATTCGTTACCGAGCGGAGCGCCTTCGTGGCAACCGACGTTGGCGGCTCCCTTCGGCAGCGCCTGCTGATCACGGGCCTCTTCCAGCCGAGCGACTCTGCTTTGTCACCGGACTCGCAACCCTTCTTCATCAGCGCGCGCACCGGGAGAGAGTTCTTGTTTCAGATCAGCGTGCTTCCCGATCAATGGCTCCGCAACGTGAACGGAAACCGCTGGCGCTACCGAGAACGAACGTCCGAAGCGGTGACGGTGGTGGACCTGGTGCGTACGCCGGAGGGCTCCTACAAAGTCACGGTGGTGAACCGCCGCAACTCCGATTTTGTCCCCGTCGGGAACGCCTTTACCTTTTCGATCACGCTGGGTGAGGCAAGCGCAACCCGTGCGGTGCGCCTGCGGCAAGGGATGCGAGCCCTCGTCTTCCCGTGAGTTCGGAGTGCAGTCGCGCTCGCCTTGACCTGGCCTCCTCGCTCCGGCAAAAGGCCCGCATGCAAGAAGCCCACGGAGTCAACGCGAACCCGGGGAAAGCTCGCGTCTACGAAGTTCTTGGGCGAACGGTAACGATGCCCTGTATTGTGCGGGACGCACGGGCAATGCACGTCCTTTACCCTGTCGACCTCGAAGTGTCCGCGGAGCTGGTCGGGCAGGCCCTGGAGCCCGTGGAGATCCAACCGGGGAAGGGCCAACTCGTTCTTGGTTGCGTAGAATACCTGGACAACGATCTCGGCCAGTATCTCGAAGTCATGATGGTGTTCTTTGTACGCCCGCGTTGGGGAGCGGCGCGCCCCGAGGGAACATTCATTTATAAGCTACCGGTAGATGGAGAGTTCACGTGCGCGGCTGGGCGGCAGATCTGGGGGTTTCCCAAAAGCGTGGAGCAGATCACCCTCCAACACGACGGCTCGGTGGCCACCTGCACCCTGGCGATGGAGGGGACAAACGTCTTTCGCCTAACGGTGCCGACGCAAGGAGGCATTCCTGGGGAAACTCCGGAAACAGAAATGCTGACCTACACGTATCACCCTACGCTCCACGCGGTTCCGTTCGCCTCCGCCGGTCGGGGCGTGATGATGTTCCCGGGTGGGGAAGGAGTTCACCTCGAATTGGGTGTCCACCCTCTGGCGGGCGAACTGCGCCGCCTTGGGCTGCCTGCCCCACCGCTCATGGCCACTTGGACCGAGCACTTCATCGGCCGCTTCGATGCCCCCATCCCGCTAAGCGAGTGAGTTGCGAGCGAATTTCTTGGGGCGAAACCTGGATTCCCCTCGCGAGGGAAATCCAGGGCAGGTTTCCCCGCTTTCTCTCCGCGCCCGGCGCCCGCCTTCACGCCGCTACGGCACTCGACCCGCCGCCCTGGACACCTCGGCTCCCTGGGCGGCCCCAGCGCGCCGCGGCGTCGTCATCCCCCAAGGCCCAGACGGAACGGTGCAGGAGATCCACACAGTCCGGGTCGTACAACAGCATCCGGCGTTCGCGCGCACTCAACGCATTCGGCCCCTCACGCAGTGCTCGTTGCAACAAGCCGATTCGAAACGCTCGAATCGAGGGCCGCACGCGACGTGGCGCCGCTAACAAGGCGCGATGCCAAGCGTTGGCGTATGGATCCACGGCCACGCGCACAAAGCCATCGCGCTCGGCCGGTGCCAAGGCATCGGTCTCCCGGCGTAAGCGGCTCCAGTGACTCTCCAAAGCGCGCAACTCGAAAGGAGGAGCGATCTCTTCCGGAATCAAGAACAAGCGCCAGCGCCGTGCAGCGTCGCCCCAGCTCACGCGACTGACGAAGACCGACAGCGGTACCGACAGGACCAACGCCACCAGGATTGGAGCCAGCCACCAAAAATAGCCCGGGTTCAACCAGTACAACATCAGGCCCCAGCCCGAAGCCCAAAGCGTGTCCCAGGCGTGGTAGCGCAACGCATCACTCCAACGAGTTTCCGCATCTTCGCGTCCCTGTGACCTCCACTGCACAGTGCGGCCCAGGAGGTTCTGCACCACGAAGCGACTGTGGAACACCATCCGGATCGGGGCAAATAGGGCGGAGAGCAGGATTTCGATGAGCGCACTACCCAGCAGCGGAAGGAGGCCGCCAAAGTCTCCTGCGCGCCGCCAGACCAATGCCACCAACACCAAGCTCAGCACCTTCGGTAGAAAGAGAATCATGGCGGTGACCGCCATCAGGTACATGGCCCAGTCCGGGCGCCAAATCGGCCACTCCGGGAACAAACTCGGACCGTGCGGAAAGTACTCGGGTTCCCAGATTACGTGCGCCACTGCTTCGACGGTGCTGAGCGCCAGGAACAGAAACCAAAGCAGCGCGGAAACGTACGAGAGAACACCGTTCAGGAACAAGACGCGGTGCGCTCCGAACAGTCCCTCGGTAAAGAGCAAACGCAGGTGCTGGAGGTTGCCTTGGCACCAGCGGCGATCCCGGTTCATTTCTTCGAGCAGCGTCGAAGGTACTTCTTCGTAGGATCCCTCGAGATCGTAGGCCAACCAAATCTGCCACCCGGCGCGACCGAGGAGCGCGGCCTCAACAAAGTCATGACTCATGATCTCCCCGCCAAGAGGGGGTTTGCCCGGCAGGCGCGGCAAGCCGCAGTGATCGGTGAAGGGTTGCACTCGAATGATCGTGTTGTGACCCCAGTACTGCCCGTCGCCGAGCTGCCAAAAGTGCAACCCAGCCGCAAACATCGGTCCGTACACGCGGCTACTGAATTGCTGCACCCTCGCCAGTAGGGAACGCCGGTTGACGGCTTTCGGCGCGGTTTGGATCATGCCGGCACGAGGCAATGCTTCCATCATTTCCACCAGCCGCACGATGGTCTCGCCGCTCATGATGCTGTCCGCATCGAGCATGACCATGTACTCATACCGCTGGCCCCAACGGCGGCAGAAATCGGCAACGTTGCCGCTCTTGCGTTTGAGCCGCACGCGCCGGCGCCGGTAGAATATGCGCCCGAATCCACCCACCTCACGGCACCACTCGGCCCATGCTTCTTCCTCACGGACCCACGTGCCCGGATCGGAGGTGTCACTCAAAATGAAGAAATCGAAGTGATCCAACGCACCCGTGCGCTCGAGCGAATCGTAAATGGCGCGCAGGCCAGCGAACACCCGTTCCACTGGCTCCTCGCAAATCGGCATGACAATGGCGGTGCGTCCCCTCGGACGAAATTCGCGGCCCCGGCTAGGCAGGCGGCCAACCGCGTAGCGGTCGCCAAAGAGCAGCGTGAAAAAGCCAAACAACGCCGTCCAGAATCCGATCGAAATCCAACCGAACAAGGCACCAAAGAACAACACGATCAGGAACTCGAGCCAAGTTCGTCCCTGGTAAGGCAGCACCGTCTGCATGAAGCCGGCAGCAACGACGCTGGGCAACGACACGAGCATGAGGAGCAGGCCCCGCCGCCACCGAGCCGCCCAAATCCACGGTAGACTCCGCCGCTGCTTGCGCAGCTCGCGCCCGCGGGCCACGTCGGCACTGACCCTGCCGCGCAGCCGATTCCAAACCCGCACCCACACCCGACGCTCCACAGCTTCGGGCCGCATCGAGCGGCGGCTAAGCGGCGCGTGTGATGTCGGGTATCCAGCCCGGTGCGGCAAAGAATCCAGCCCCGAGCGACCGAGAAACCGCTCCAATCGAAAAGCCAGAAATGCTGGTAGCCGGCCGGCCGCGACCCCCTCCGAGAGCATTTCCCGCAAAGCCCGCTGCGTCTCGCTCACGGCCGTGCCTTCGGCCTCCCACTCCTCGCGCCCGAGTGCCCGGTGTACCGCGGCCTCACACAAACCCTCGGCTTCCTCGCCAAAAATGCCGAGGCTGGCGAGGTATGCCAGTGCGCGGGCGTGGGCAGCCGCCCAATCCTGGTACAAGCGCTCACTCGAAATGCGCAGGGCGTACAGAGTCTCACGACCCCGCTCAGGCTCGGCTCGTTTGGGCTGGCTCATGGCACCAGGACGGCTGACCAGGTTTCGGTGAGTACCCGATCGCCCAGCATCAGGTACGCGCGCAGCTCAACCGGCTCGCTGCGTTTGGGCCGCACTTGGAACACCAGTCTCCAATGCTCCGTCACCGGGTTTTTCACCACTTGCTGATCGAGCAACTCAGCAGCGTCTTCGCCGCTTGCAATGGTGACAGCGCCGTGGACAACCGTGTCGGCAGGGATTGCCTCCAAGCCGCCCCCAGCGAAGTCGACAACGTAACGGACCACGTTTTCGCGATTGCCACGGTCACGCCGGGTCGCCACCACCCGCCCGCCGGGGGACAAGCCTGGATACTCGGAAAACCAGTGCAAGCGGTAGCGCGCTTCAAACGGGAGTTCGACCTTGGGTCGCGGCTCTGGCACCCAAAAAGCAACGATGTTGTCATTGGTGTCAGATTTGGTCGGGATCTCGACCAGTAGCACTCTGCCGGCTCCCCAATCATCAAGAGGCTCCACCCACACGCTCGGACGCAGCTCGCGCCTCGTTTCCAAGTCCTGGTAGTGATCGAAGTCCCGATCCCGCTGAAGCAGGCCAAACCCGCGGGGCGACTGCATACGAAAGTTACTTATCTGCAAAGTACGAGGGTTGGAAAGGGGACGCCAGAGAAACTCCCCGCCGCGGAAATGGAGCAGGAGTCCATCCGAATCGTGGACCTCGGGCCGGTAGTCCTCGACGGCCCGCGGGCTGTATTCGCCATGGAAAAACATGCTCGTGAGCGGCGCAACACCGAGTTGCTGCACTTCGCGCCGGAAAAACAGCCGGCTTGTCACCTCTACCCGCGTTGTTTCGCCTGGGTAGATCTCGAAACGGTACGCCCCGGCCACACTCGGGCTGTCGAGCAGCGCGTATACTGTCACTGCGGTTGCCCAAGGCGGCGGCTTGACGATCCAAAACTCGCGGAAATACGGGAATTCTTCGCCGCTCGGCAACCCGGTGTCGATGGCTAGACCACGCGCAGACAACCCGAACACTTGCCCCCGCCCCACAGCGCGAAAGTAGCTGGCCCCGAGAAAGACGATGACCTCGTCGAAATAATCGGGACGGTTGATCGGCGCGTGCAGCCGAAAGCCAGCAAAACCCAGATTGTGGGGCACGCGGCTCGCAAAGTCGTTCTTCCCGTAATCGAAATCGCTAGGAGAAAAGGCCACAGGGTGGACACCCGCCTCATCCACGATCCGTATGGCGACCGTCCGCTCGTAATAATAACCCGGATGGAAGAACTGCACTTGGAAGGGGGTACGGCCATCCCGCCACAGTGCCCGCTCGGGCCGGAAACGAATGTCCCGCCATTGATCATACGAAATACGAGTGAGCCAGTCAGGAATGCGCTCAGGTGCCTGATACGCGCCCTTCGCTAGTTGCTGCGCGCGCTCGGCAACTTGCGCGAACTGAAAGTGGGTCCCCTCGGCCTGTGCCCGCCCCAGAGAGGCCAGCACTGCCAGCGCTGTGGTCCATACTCTCATCGCACGAAGGTCGAACCACCTGTCGCCCCGCTCGCACGAACGATCCCGCTCCATGTTTTGCCTGTACAAGGCGCCTGTTCTACGCATCCGCGTGCCCGCACGCCAGTTCTCCGGGCAAAGAGATCATAAAGGCGGCCACTTGCGAACTGCGTTCCCAAATCTTGAAACACAAACACGCGGTTGGTCGGGCACACCCAGGATCCGGTTCCTGACCTGCGTCCCTTGCTTCCTCAGCGCGGCGTAAGACATAGAGGCGTGTACTGGTGGAGGAAAAGGCCATGGCGGTACAGGACCCGGGACCCGATCCGTTTGCACCGGCAAGACTGGGACCAGTTGAACTGCCCAATCGGATCATCAAAGCGGCTACCTTCGAGGGTCGCGCCCCCCGGGGCGAGGTGAGCAGCGACCTCGTCGAATTCCACTGCCGCTTTGCGCGAGGCGGGGTGGGAATGACCACAGTGGCTTACTGTGCCGTGAGCCGCGAAGGAAGCATCGACGGTAGGCAGGTGCAGTTGGACTTGCCCGGCGTCGGAAGAGGCTTGGCTCGGTTGGCCGAGGCTGTTCACGCATGCGGAGCGAAGGTAGCCGCGCAAATCGGCCATTCAGGACCCCTCGGCACGCTTGCTCCTTCGCGTGTGTTCAGTGCCTCGCGTATGCGCTGGACGCGCGCGGCGAGCGAGCGCGACCTGCAGCGCATCGAGCAGGAGTTCGCCCGCGGCGCGCGCCTCCTGCGCGAGAGCGGCTTCGACGCCATCGAGGTCCACCTGGGCCACGACTACCTGCTGTGCGCGTTTCTTTCCCCGCGCCTCAATCAGCGAGCCGACGAATGGGGAGGCTCCCTGGCCAACCGGGCGCGCTTTCCCAGGCGGGTGCTCGAAGCGGTGCGGCAGGCTGCGGGGGTTCGTATGGCGGTCACCGCGAAACTCAATATGAGCGACGGATTGCCCGATGGCCTGCAAGTGGAGGAGAGCCTCGAGTTCGCCCGTATGCTCGAAGCAGATGGCACCGTGGATGCAATTACGCTCACGGGTGGCTCTTCCTTCGCCAACCCCATGTTCCTGTTCCGGGGAGACGCGCCAATCGATTCCATGAGCACGCGCTTTCCGCGCTGGTTGCGCTTGCCCGCCAAGCTCCTCATGCGGCGCTTGTTCCGGAGCTACCCGTTCGAAGAGGCTTTTTTCCTCGCTCAGGCGCGGCAGTTCCGCGCCGCACTGCGCCTACCGCTGATTCTCTTGGGCGGCGTGACCTCCTTGCAGACCGTGCGTATGGCCCTCTCGGAAGGATTCGATTTCGTGCAAATCGGCCGTGCCTTGCTGCGCGAACCCGAGCTTGTACGGGTGTGGCAGCAAGACCCCGAACACGCCTCTTTATGCACTCATTGCAATGAGTGCGTGCCGACCATTTACCAGCGCACGCGCTGCGTACTGCGCGACCCCGGCGCTAGCGTATCTGTGGCTAGCGATCCCCCCTGAGCTTTGCGCTCGGCGGACTACCCGCCGAGCGTTCCTCAGCGGCGCCACGCAAGGAACTTGGAAAACAACCATTGCACGCGCGGTGTCAGGCGCGTGCGGTTCCATTGGTCCGCCGCGCGCTTGATGGCAAGCGAAAGCGTTGGATACGGAAACACTGTGCGGGCGAAGCTGGAAAGGCGCACACCATGTTGCACTGCAGTGGCAAGGTGGGCTGCCAATTCCCCGGCAGCCGGCCCCACAATCGTTGCCCCCAGCACCTTCCCCGAGCGCCGATGAGCAACAACTTTCACAAAGCCTTGCGCGCGCCCATCTACGACAGCGCGATCGACCTCAGCAAAGTCCACTCGGACGACGTGCGGATCCGCTCCTCGGCGGCGCGCTTCTTCCTCGCTCCAACCTACCTGCGCCAGCTCAGGGTCGGTGTAGGTACACCATGGGATCACGAGCTGACTCACCCGCGCGCGCCCGAAAAAGAGCGCATTCTGAATCACAATGCGCGCCATCGCATCCGCAGCGTGAGTAAAGCGAAACGCGGAGCAAACGTCGCCTGCCGCGTAAATGCGAGGGTTACTCGAGCGCAGGAAGTCGTCAACCTGAACCCCTTGCCTGGCATCGTATCGCACCCCCGCCGCTTCGAGATCCAACGCCTCGATGTTCGGCGCACGGCCGACAGCGACCAAGAGACCGTCGGCCGCGAGCGCGGCTGCCCCCCGGGCAGAGCGCACCTGTACGGAGATCTCACCGCCGCGCGTACGCTCCACTCGTTCGACCTTAGCCTCGGACATGATTTCGACGCCGTCGCGGAGCAAGGACTCGGTCACGACCGCGGCAGCTTCCGCATCGTCCCTTGGCAAGATTCGAGGCGCCATGTCCACCAACGTCACGCGGGAGCCGAAACGAGCAAACGCTTGCCCTAGCTCGCACCCGATCGGTCCGGCACCGAGCACCACCAAGCGCCGTGGAAGTTCGGTCATCGAGAAGACCGACTCATTGGTCCAGTATGGCACCGAGTCCAAACCAGAGATGGGCGGGACTGCCGCACGCGCGCCTGTAGCAATCACGGCACGCGCAAAGCGCAGCTCCTGGTTTCCAGCCTGCACCGTGTCCGGTCCCGTAAAGCGCGCCTGCTCGAAAAACACGTCTACACCCAGGTCTGCCAGCCGCTGAGCTGAGTCGTTCCTCGCCAATTCGGCGCGAATGGCGCGCATGCGTTCCATGACGCGCGCAAAGTCACTTTCCACCGCGCCACCGCCCGCCACACGCAGCCAGCTTGCCCGCCGCACCTCGGCGGCCACGCGGGCAGCGTGCAGAACTGCCTTGGAGGGTACGCATCCGACGTTGAGGCAGTCGCCGCCGAGCAGCCCCTGCTCCACCAGCGCCACTCGCGCGCCCAAGGACGAGGCGCCCACGGCCGTCACCAGCCCCGCCGTACCTCCGCCGATCACCACCAAGTTGTAACGGCGAGCTGGAACCGGTGGCACCCAGTTCGGCGGACGCACTTGCCGCGCCAACTCCCGATTGTGTTCGGAGTCCGGCACGAGCATCTTCTGCCAGCTTTCCGCAGGTGTTTCCCATGGGGTCACAGCTAGACGGTGTGCACTCATCGTTCCTCCTCGCGATGCGTAGGTCTTTCCACGTTGGAAGCGGAGCGCGGGCTCAGTGGGCCCCACCCGCGTGCAAATAGGCGAACGACGTCACCGCGACCATCAACACGGCCAGCGAAGCAAGCACGAGCAGGCCCGTAGAACTGGCTCCCGTCCTTGTTGCTGGCTGCTGCGGCTTTGGGCTGGCAAGACTTTGCACCTGCTCCGCCATCGCCTGGCGGGCCAGCCGGCCTGCGTACACGGTCACAAAAAGCGTGGCGGCGAGGCCCACTACGAGCAGCAGCCAACGGCCGAGAGAAAGCGCCGCCTCCTGGCCTGCCGCTGCTTCCAGTCCTAGCCGGCTCGCGTAACCCGCTCCCACGTACAGCACCGTGCCGGGAAGCATGAAAATCCAACTCGCCAGCACGTACGGCCCAAAACGGACCGCGGTTAGGCCGAGCAAGTAATTGAGCACGTTGAAAGGCACAACAGGTGACAGCCGCAGCAAAGCCACGATCCGCCATCCGCCACGCTCGAGCGCCTGATCGAGGGCAACGAACCACGGGTATCTTTTCGCCCACTCCGTCACGGCGCCGCGCGCCGCATAGCGAGCGATGGCGAACGCGAGTGCGGCGGCGGCAGTCGAAGCGAACGAGACCACCACGATGCCGAGCCCAAGCCCGAAGACGGCTCCGGCAGCGATCGTGATCGCTGCCCCCGGCACGAACAGCAATGCCGCCACAACATATGCAAGACCGAAGATCACCAGGCCCCAAGGGCCTGCGCCTTCCGCAACGACCGTGATTTGCTGAAGCCACGCGCTCACCGGAAGCAAACGAGCGAGCGCTACCGCACAGCCTGCAATCACCAGCCAGCACAGCCACCGCAACCCGCGCGCAAACCCGGCGAGGCCCGCAGAACGCTGGCGGGCGACGCCCCCGTTTCCCTCAGTGTTTCCTTGCATCGTTCTTCCCAGCGCGACCCGCTCCGTTAGTCATGCCCGCTTGGTCGCACGCGCGAAGTCCTTGTTACATAAACCGCACGCGGAAGCGACTCGCGGGGTTGCACGCCAGTCTTTTCCCTTTGTTGTGCGGAAAGGTCGGGAGAACGATCCCCAAGATGAGCGGGCCAGAGGCGATCTGGTGGCGGACGGGGGGTGCAGAGCAAATGGCTCGTTCCTCGCACCCGGCCTTGCTCGCGGCCCTCTCGCATGAGCCCGATCGAGGGCAGTTTCTGCGGCCGAGTTCGGCCCTCGACCGGAGGCGCAGTGTGGGAAACCTTCCGCCGACAAGGATCCAGGGCTGGTAGGTAGTCCAGGAGCGAGGGGAAGGCCGCCAAGAGGGGCAGAAAGCGCAAAGGAAGCGCGGCAAGATTTCGGTCGTTTGATAGGACTTCGTTGCCTTCCCACGACAATTTCCTGCGCGCTTGTGAGGGCGGCACATCACAGGTCCTGGAGGCGTGGACCGCAGAGGCACAGTGAGGACGGAGTCAAGCGAGCGGAGCGCGAGGGTCGCCGTTACCGCTCTCCATGAACACCCGCAACGGGGGTTTTCTTCGCCCAGCCGGTGGTCTTCCGAAACCTTCGCCGTGCACCCGCTAGCGCACGCACGCGCGGCACGACTTACACGTAAGCGACTAGTCGCAGTGGTCCGGTCATCACACACCCCTGATCGCCTGCTCCGCCTTGAGCCGCGACGAGAGCCCAGCGTCGCGCCTCGAACTGGCAAGCTTCGAGCCTACCCGGGCGTGGGTGCGGTTCTCTTCGAATCGTGGCCCCTCCCGCTGGACAGCGGAGCCACTGGTCGAGCACGCCGGGCGGCGCGATCTTCGCCGTGCAAGTTCACGAGCGCAGCGGCACTGGCCACACTCAGGACAGTGCAGAAAACGAGGTTCGGCCACAACCAGAGCGGGCGCAACGGCTCCAGAAACGCGGCACCCGAACCGTACACGCACAGCGCGGTCAGGAACCGAGCACCAGGCCGCCCCACCGAGACCTTTAGAAGCTAGAGGTTACCGCAGCGAGCCGGGCGAGCGCAGCAAAGTACAAGGGCAGCGGGTGAGCTGGGGCAGTAGAAGGTTGGCTGCTGGCAACCCAGCCCAGTTTGGCGTGCAGCAGAAAGGTTGTGTGTGCCCATACAAGCAGACCGCCCACGGGAGAGAGCTCGAGCGCCCGAAGCAGCAGCCATTGAGCAAACAGCCGACTTGGAGCAGTGCCACGCTCGCCCATGCCGGTACCGAGAGCGCATCGGCAACGGTGCCGAACGGAAGCGCCGCCAGGCGAGCCCCAACACAAAAGCAACAGGGCGCGAGCACACTCCCGGCGGGCAGGCGAAAACCGGACCACCACTCAGGTGCGGCAAAGGGCATGGTGCTCAGCCCGTGCGATCGCTCCAATCCGTAAGCCGCCTTTGTCCCGAGCAGCACTGCGCACACCAGCGATAGCGGCAATAAAAAGCGAGGCAGGCTCCGAGCGGTGCTGCACCGCTAAGCCCGGTAGCCCCACCCCAGGAACGCCGCCGCCGCGGCGACCCAGGCGGCGTAATATGCCGGAACTCCGCCTAGGTAAGGCCACATCCCGAATCGCCCTCTGCTGGGTTCGGGTCGCACGGGTGGTGCCCCGCGCGCACTCCGGGACCGAGGGCCTCGCCCAGCGACTTCCGCTCGCTCATGCCAGCGCGGGCTCTTTCTCGGCCGTCGGTGGTGTGTCGGGCGCCGCCGAGGGCCAATTCCAGCTACCCGCCTCGCCGCTCAAGAGCTCGTAGGTGCCCTCTGCCCCCGAAGTACTCCAGCGGCCGGACAACTTCCCGACCACCTCGCCACCCGCGCCCATGAGCAAGCCCTCGACAACCTCAGGAAGGACGGCGGCTTCCACTGCCAAACTGTTCCAACTCGGATGGCCGAGTATGAGCCACTTACCATGCAACGCGTGGCCTTGGCGCTGGCCAACGAAGCTCCACTGCAACCGCCGGTCCGGAGCCCCAGTCTGCCCTTCGTTGCCAACGGCCTCCTCCAAGCTCCCGCGCAAGGCCAGCGAGGTCGGCAGCAGTGCAACCGAGAGGGGAGGCAAGGCAGCGGCCAGGAAGGCGAGCACAGCAGTGGTAGCGGAGACGACGGCGAACAAGCGGAGCACACGCAATAGGTTGGCGCGCGCTAGCCAGGTCATGCGCTTCATGGCTCCACCCGCAGAGGGAAACGCCCCGGGATCCGCACGCACGGTTCCTCCAACCACTGGCGCCAGAGGTAGCCCACCCGGCAGAGTGCAGCACCGAACGGGCAACCCGTTTAGTGCACGTACTCGCCTGGAGAACGGGTTGGCGCCACCGCGATGCGGCAGCGCACGATGGGAGGTTCCGGCGCGCGGTGCACTTCGCCGCGCAAGGTCATCGCGAAGCGATTCACCCCCTCCCTACAACCTGGCGGGTGGAACCGAACCTCGAACTCGGTAAAGGCAGCAGCGTCCCAGGGCTCGCCGTCGGGCACGCCGTTTTCTGCCTTGCGCACCCACCACCACGGGTGGCTGGGCTCTCTGCCGCCAGCACGAGGCCAGTTCAGCAGTCCCCGCAGCCGCTTGCCTTCCCAGGATTCGTCGGGAGAGGCAAGCGAAAACAGCAGGTCGCCCTCACCCCCGGCGCGAGCCGCCGCAGGATGAATGGTCGCTTTGAGCACCCCAGTGGAGTCAATGGCAGCGGCAAACCGCACCGTGGGCGGTGCAAGCAAGACAGCGATCAGCACGCTCGAGAGCCGAGCCGAGAACCTCATCACGGCACCTCTAGAGGGGCGTTGTGCGCTTCCATCCAGGTCTGCAGGCAGCTCGTCAGCACGTTGCGCACGCCACGCACCACCTCATCCAAGGCGACCGCCCCGTCTTCGTTGCCATCGGCAGCAGCGCAGCCTTCGTAACGCTCCCTGCCCACCACCACGCCCACCGCGCGCACCAGTTCCTCCACGGTCACCTGCCCGTCGCGGTTGCAGTCGGCCACGCACGGCACCACGTGCAAAGCGCCCCGTTGGCAGCCGCCACACTCCGGCGGCAGCAGGATCCCTTCTTCGTTGCCCGCGCACTCTGCCGGGTACGTCCCTGGGCGGGCAGTAGCAGGCACAAAGAAGCCACAGCACACCGCCGAATCCTCAGGCGCGAAAAACGGCAGGCCCGAGGGCCCCCTCGGGCCACTCGTGAATCGGAATCGGGTCCGTTGCGAATGGGCCCGACTCGCCTTCAAGCAACAGTTGAAGCCCAACGTAAAACCAAACCACGATCCTCTCGCATGGCGCTGACTCAGGGCGACCAGGGGCTCTCAGCCCCCTGAGCCATTCCCGGACCTGGATATCCGGAACCTTGGCCGGAATGAACCGAAACCCACCCCAACGGGGAGGGAGAAGACGCCATCCAGACCCTCGGTCCGGGACGACTTGCAAAGAATCGGGCAGCACGGCTCACCGCAGGCCGCGCCGGATAAAGCTGCGCTGCAACGGGGAACCCAAGCCCTCGAGACCCGCGAAGCGGAGAGAAAACCACCCCTCCCAGAACGCTTGCGGCTCTGAGTCGCAACAGCGCAATGTCGGGCGCACTGCAACGGAAATCATCGCACTGCCTCCAGGCGGACCAATGGCATCTCTGGTTTTGACCGGGTAGACCGCATACCAGGCCGTGCGCTCGATGACATAGCCTGGGCCTGGGTACCGGAAGTCCCACCTTTCCTCGAGTACGAACTGGCCCCAGGCCCCACGAGCCTGAACAACGGCTGCCGCGAGCAGCGCTGCAAGCCAGGCAGGCGGTGCGGGTTCGGTTGTTCTGTATGTGCCGAACAACATCGGCCTCATGGTGGCGCCTCCTTTGAGCAGCAGCTCCCCGAACAGCCCCCCACCCACAGCGTCGCCTGCCCCGGAAGGGCCACAGGGAAGTGCCGCGCTCATCGCCTGCTCGCGCCCGATCCACGCGCAACGGGTGGCCGCCCCTAGGCGCGTTGGTGAGGATGGTCAGAGTGCAGGTCACCACCACACCGTCGCTCAACATCTGCGTTTCGTCGCGCAGTCGGTCGGTCACGTTGCGGTCCGCCACCAGCACCGGCACCCGGTCGAATCCAGCGAGCGGGTGATCGGGGGCGCGACTAGAGGCAAGCGGTGGGTGGAGAGAAAGGCTGCTTGCAGGACGCTGTCCGCCGATTGTTCCGACACAGCCACTGGCGCTACAGCCGCCTGCAGCAGCAGCAAGTCGAATTCCAAACCGCCAACCTTGCCGCCGCTGCCCACTAAGTACGCCTCGACGGTCACACGCTCGCCGTTGCTCCCGGATACGTCGAGGATCGGCACAGCGAGTCCGGGGATGCGCGCCGGGGGTGGCGCCGCGGTGGGAGTACGGGTCGGTCCGGTGGGCGTGCGAGTGGGACTGGCGGTGCGCGTGGGCTGCACGCCGGCGTACGCGTGTAGGTGGCTGTCGCACAAGCAGTCGCTGGAGCGCCGAGACACGGAGCATTCGGTGGACAAGTCCCACACTCGCCCAAGCACGCCGGGCTCAACGGATCGAGCGCGCAGAAATACTCCTTGCACTTGCGGTATTGGTTCCACCTGCCAATCGGCAATGGGACAGGAATCTCCAGGGCACGGGCAGCAGTCCGGAGCGATCCCGCGGCAATCCACAGTGTCGCATAAGAGAACCGGTGTACGTATGGGCGTGGGACCGGTGGGAGTGGCCGTGGCCGTCCGAGTGGGCGTGGCAATCCAAGTGGGGGTGCGCGTGCCCGGGGTAGGTGTGCTGCTGGTAGGCGTGCGCGTGAGGGTAGGGGTGGGCGGCACGTCCGCGAGATAAGCCGCCGCCGGCGGGTCGAAGGCACAATTCGGCGGTGGCCAGCCAGGCCGCATCCAGGGCAGATTGGAGGTTGTGGTGACGAACCGGAACTGAGGCGTGGGCTCGGCGTGGCAGAATCCGGCCCAAGCCACGCCCATGAGGGGTCGGACGCCAACGTGCCCGGTGGAGGTCAGCGGTTGGCGCGGAGTTGGGCACCGATGAGATAGAGTCCCTGCAATGCGTCAATGACCGCACCGCGCCAGCCTGCCGGTGATGCCACATCTTCGCACTGCAGACGGCGAGCCGTGGCGCCGCGGATGAGGTCCTCGACGCCGTAGTCGCCGTCGGCGTTGGAGTCGACTGCGGGCCAGCGATGGGACAGCCAAACACTGCTCGGGGAGAGACGTTGGCGAGTCCAAGGGCTAACCCGCTCTCCGATACGAGCCCGTCTTCATTGCAGTCGAGCGGGCAGGCAGCGAGTGCCAAAGCCATGGAGCCTCCGGGCTCGCCCAAAAGAACACGACCGCGAGGAACCACGCGCATGCGCGAGTACGCCCCCCGCGACTACTAGGCCACCTTTGCCGTGCGGCGGCTGGGTGCATGCGCAACCCTCCTCGCCTGACTCGGCACGCTACACCCCTTAGCACGCAACTCAAGCAACGAAGTTTCGGAACCAAAGCCGCGGAGGTCGAGCCTGGGCCGCACCGAAGTGCTCGCACCAGCGGCGTCCCCAAACGCCGGCGATCGGCCAGCTCATTGCCCACTCGCCAGGAGTGCGCTCGGCCGCTCACGCCGAAAGCGCTCCTGGGTAGGCGCTGCGGTCCAATCCCGGGGAGCCATGCGCAACGATTTCAGCGTTGTTGGTGGTAGTGGTGACAGCATGCCTCGGGGGGCAGGGGAGTGCGGCGAAGGGACACCATGCTGCCAGCAACGCGTGGTCGCATAAACGCCGCGGGCACGTTCGAACAGCACTGCCAACGGCACCTCCGGTAACCACAAGGGTCGCCCCTACACAACCTGGATGGCATCTCGTACCCGCGCCCGCTGTGCAAGCAGCGGCACGTGGCCCCGTGCTGTGGGTGTTCGGATTCCGTTGAATTACCGGGGCTGCCAATTGTTGTAAGGGCAGCTCTTCTGCTTGCACGTGTGCCGACGGAACCGCCAGTCGCGGCGAAGGTGGGTGCGCCGCCACTGCGAGCCAAGCTGGCAGGCTGTGTGGTTGCGCCGCAAGGATCGGGAGCTTCGCGGGGTAGAGCTGCGGAGGGGCGACCGCCACCCGAATTCGGCGCGACTGCCTCTCAGGTGCTGCCCGCGGCACGCAGGCAGCGTTGGAGCATGCACTCGTTTGTGCAAAGCCGTGGACGACCTGCCGCGCAAAACGAACGCTGTCTACGTGAGCGGGCGGCTCTGGCTCGCCGACAGACGGGCTGGGCAAGAGGCGCTTCCAGACTTGCAGGAGTGGCCGAGCAAGTCGGCAGCACAATGTCCGCAGCTTCGCAACTGGGAGGAGCACAAGAGCGGGGAGACGTGGAGGCTCTACCGGCTCCCGCACCAGTCCCGTAGGCCCTCGAACAGGGCCTACACGCCGGAGCGGTCCGAACAAGAACGTGATCGGCGTGCCCCGGTGGGGCGTTCTCTTCCGACGAGCAGAGCTGTTTGCATCCGATCCAGGCGCTGACGGGAGACGTGCACGAGGTCCGGCAAACAGGGAACCGCTCCCTCGACATAGGCTAACGGAGGAGAAAAGGCCGCTCTTACTCGTGGCCTCAGGAGCCGCAGCGAGTTTCTGGCAGCGGAGGCTGGCCCGCACGGCGACTGTCCAGGGCCACAACAGAAGCCCCGAGTCCCTTCGCAGCAACTGACGCACCCAGCTCACCTGCAATGCACCAGGAGTTGCAAGCGACGATGGAAGATTGCCTCGGAACAGGAACGGTTCCTGTCTGCAGTGGAAGCACCTGCGCGCACAGCTACGGTGATCCTCGAGCAAGGGCCCTAGTGTGACAGCGCAGACGACGGAACCCCCTTCCCAGGGACCAACCTCGCGACCAGCGACTGTGAGCTTTCGGGAGGCGCTTCGGTTCTGGCTCCAACTTGGTTTCGTGAGCTTTGGTGGTCCAGCCGGCCAAATCGCGATCATGCACGCCGAACTCGTCGAGCGGAGGCGTTGGATCAGCGAACCTCGCTTTCTGCACGCTCTGAACTACTGCATGCTGCTTCCCGGGCCGGAAGCCCAGCAGCTTGCCACCTACATTGGCTGGTTACTGCATCGCACGTGGGGCGGAATTGCTGCTGGAGCCCTGTTCGTCCTGCCGTCGCTGATCCTCCTGACCCTACTAGCGTGGCTCTATGTTGCGTTCGGCAACCAGCCCGCTGTGGCCGGGCTCTTTTACGGGTTCAAACCGGCGGTCACCGCGATCGTCGCGCACGCCGCTTACCGCATTGGCACGCGTACGCTTCGCAGCCATTTGCTTTGGGCAATTTCGGCCGCCTCCTTCGTGGCCATCTCCGCCCTCCAGGTGCCGTTCCCGGCGATTTTGACCGGCGCGGCGGTGGTCGGCTACTTGGCCTGGCGCTTGGCTCCTGAGCGATTGCTGGGAAAAACAAATGGGGCCGTCTCGCAATTTACTCCCGCGCTGATCGACGAGGACACGCCCCCACCAGAACACACCCGCTTTCGCGCGCGCAGCTTTGCCCGAGTGCTGGTGGCCGGTGCGTTGCTTTGGGTGGTGCCAATGGCGTGGCTGGCCGCAACGGACGGCTGGCGTGGCATGTTCACGCAGATGACTTGGTTCTTTACCAAGGTCGCCTTGCTCACCTTCGGGGGCGCGTACGCGGTGCTTCCCTATGTGTACCAAGCCGCTGTGAACCATTACGGCTGGCTTACTCCTGGAGAGATGATTGACGGCTTAGCGCTCGGCGAAACGACTCCAGGTCCACTGATCATGGTGGTGGCCTTCGTCGCCTTCGTAGCCGGCTACCGGCAGGCACTCCTCGGCCCGGAGTACACCTTTGCAGGAGGGGCACTCGCCGCCCTAGTGGCCACGTGGTTTACCTTTCTGCCCTCTTTTCTGTTCATTCTCGCGGGTGGCCCTATGGTCGAATCCACGCGCGGCAATCTGACGCTCACGGCGCCGCTACAGGCAGTTACTGCGGCGGTAACCGGGGTGATCGTGTATTTGGCATTGTTCCTGACTTACCACGTGCTTTGGCCACATGGATTCAGCGGCCGTTTCGACTGGCCCTCAGCATGCATTGCCCTTGGCGCCACCTACTTGCTCTTTCGCCAGCAAGCCGGCGTGATCCCAGTTATTGCGCTGAGCGGCGCGTTCGGTCTCGCGTACAAACTGGTCCTCTGAAGATCTGGCATGAATCGCCCTTCTCGGGAGACATCCGTGTCCAGCGGAAATGCCACCGACGCTGCCCGTCAGGTAAGAAACGTGCGCCCAGTCCGACCAACGCGGACAAGATGAGATTCCACGGGCATCACCCTGTGGCATACTGTCCAGGTACGGGAATGCGCGCCGGCCCGCGAGCGGGCCGGTCAGCCATGGAGGCGCTGCAATCCACCCACAATGGCAGGCGACGGCTACTCCTGGCCGGTGGGGGGGCAGGCCCACCTCTTCGTCCTCGAGCAGCTCGCCCGCACGCCGCTCGATGCAGGGGAAGTGATACTCGTGGCTCCCACGCGGTATTCGTTTCCCGTTGGGATGCTGCCTGAGTGGATGGGCGGGTACTATCGGGAAGAAGAATGGCGGATCGATTTGCGGGCCCTATGCGCTCGGGCAAGGATCCGCTTCATCGAAGACCGAATCGCAGCGATTGACGCACGGCAGTCTCGAGCCCGGTTCGTGAGCGGCGCCACACTTGCCTACGGGGTGGTCTCGCTCGAACTCGAAGGGGAAACGGATGTCTCGAGCCTCGCTGCCTGCGGAAACCGCCTGCTAGCACTCCGTCCTTCAACCGACTTTTGCGCGGGTTGGCAGCAGCTTGTCACCAGAGCACAGCGAGGCACGCTTTCTCGCATCGTAGTGATCGGCGAGGGACGTCATGCAGTCGAACTCGCCTTCGCCGCACAGAAGAAACTGGGACCGTTCGGGGTCGAGACTGTGCTCATTAGCGGTGAGGCAGGATTGTTGTCTGGCTACCCGGAGGGCGTGCGCCGCCGTATCCAACGGTTGTTGCGCACGGCTGGAATCAAGTGGATCCGAGAGGACGCGGTGGGCAGTTCCGCCGGCGTGTTCCTCGGCAGCGGTAGGCACTTGGCGGCAGATACTGTTCTTGCAGCCACGAATGTGCGCCCTCCGCACTGGCTGCGGCAATCGGGGTTGGACCTCGACCCGGCGGGGTTCGTACTCGTGGACAGTTCGCACCGCAGCGTCTCGCATCCCAACGTCTTCTGCGTTGGAGAGACGTGCACGCCCGCCGGTGGTAGGTTGCCGGGCGCGGACATCCACGCTGCACGCACGGGGTCGTTCCTTGCCCACAACCTCCGGGCGGCTTTATGCGGTGAACCGTTGCGAATGGTCCAGCCGCGCGCATGGACCCTATCTCTGCTGAGCTGCGGGCCTGGCTATGCCGTCGCGGCGTGGGGTCCTTTGCATTTTGAAGGCCGCTTGGCCTGGAAGTGGAAGGAAACGCTGGACAGGAGCTTTATTGCTCGTTTCTCCTTCGGTAGTTTACTTCCAGCTTTTCCCTGCCCCCGTGCGTGAAAGACACTCTGGCCGAACAGAACGACGGACAACCAATGAATGAGACGCGGACGCCACCTTCGCTAGGCAGTGCTCGCGCAACCAGTGTGGCGGCGCTCGACGAGGGGTTTCTCGGTGAGTTGCGCCGGCAAATGCTTAAGTTCGCCACCCTGCAACTGTCCGATCCCCAGGCAGCCGAGGACGCCGTTCAGGAGGCACTCGCTGGTGCAATGAAAAACGCGAGCACCTTTGCCGGCCGCTCGGCATTCAAGACGTGGGTGTTTGCAATCCTCAAAAACAAAGTCGCGGACGAGCTGCGCCGGCGCCAGCGACTGGTTGAGGCCAGCCAATTGCTGCGGGAGGACGAGGAGGAAGAAGGGGAGTGGTTCGATCAGCAGGGCTTTTGGCTCGCTCAAGAACGCCCTCGTACCTGGCAAGACCCAGAAGATGCGTTTCAAAACGCACAGTTCTGGCAAGTCTTCGAAGCGTGCTTAGAGCATCTGCCCGCGCGCCAGGCACGGGTCTTCATGATGCGGGAGTTTTTAGGACTCGAAAGCCACGAGATCTGTACCAGCCTAGGGATTACGGCAACGAACTTGAACGTCATGTTGCACCGGGCGCGCCTGCGCTTGCGGGAGTGCCTCGAGAACCGCTGGTTCTCGGGAGGCAAACCATGTTGAGCTGCCGTGAAGCCACTCGCTTGATGAGCGAGGCGCAGGAGCGTTCGCTGAGTTGGCGGGAAAGGGTCGCTCTAATGTTCCATGCAATGATGTGTTCCGGTTGCCGCAATGCCCGCAAGCAGTTCCTCTTACTACGACAAGCGATCCGCCGATACGTCAGCACGGATCGCCCGAACATGCCTGGCGCGAAATGAAGCCGGGACGCTCCGGGTCGTGACTCCTGATTCTCCAGGCCGAGCGCGACTTGCGCCCGGCTCCAGTTGCGAGCACTGCTGGCAGTGCACTCAGTAGTGATGGCCCAGCCTGCGGGCCGAGAAAAGCCGTGCCGCAGCCTAGAAATCAGCGCCGCAGGCCCTGTGGCCGAACAAGCCAGCGCTCGTCAATGCGCCGGGCCAAATCGGGACCCTTATAAGACTCAGCTAGGGTCTTCCGCCCACGCATAGGCTCGGAAAGCCGGCTCCAGCTCCGGTTGCAGCAGGTGATTCGAGAAGTTGCTCATGGTCTTGAGGGCCAACGCCAGAATGATTTCGAGCGCGTGCCGGTCGGTGTACCCTGCAGCGCGAAATTCCTGCACCTGCTCGGGCGTTGGCATTCCCCGGGTTTCCACCATGGCGTGGGTGAAAGAGGCTAGCACGGCGAGCTTGGGGTCAGGAATGCTCCTGCCTTTGCGAACAGCATCCAGGACGTCAGTCGGCATTTTCGCCACCAAATCGGCCACCAGACTGTGCGCGGCCATGCAATAGTGGCATCGGTGGAAGCGGCTGATGGTGAGGAAAACGACCTCTTGCTCAATTGGGTTCAACCCACTCTTCTCCCGGAACTGCTCGTACCCGACTAGGTACGTCTCGAGGAGGCCAGGGGAATGAGCCATCCCCGCATACACGTTCGGAACGAATCCATACTTGGCGCGAATCCTTTCCATTAGCTCCTTAGCTTTCTCCGGTGCCGATTCGGCTGAATACGGGACAAGATCCAGGAGAGCGGACTTTCTTTCCATGGTCATTCTCCTCCTTTCGAATCGAACGCTCGCGCGATCCCCCTGTGCAGTTGTCCGAACGCAGGCGTAGGTCGCAGCAGCTCTGGCCCCGTTCGTCGGGCCAGGCTCTCCGTTTCTTACGGGCGCGAATCTCATCCTGCCCGCCACCTCGACCGTAAGAGAGCGATGGAGGGGAACGACCATAGCAACGCCGCACCCGTCAACGATCTCAAGGGATGAAACATTCCGTTCTTTGTTTCGAGAGGAAAAAAGATGCAGACCGTTTTGCCACTACTCGAGCCCACAGATTTCCCCGCACTGAAGCGCGGGCCCGTAAACACGCTGCAGGTGAACCTGGGCTACCGCTGCAACCAATCGTGCATGCACTGCCATGTCAACGCCGGGCCGTACCGCACAGAGATGATGCAAGCAGACATCTTGGCGCTGATCCCAAAAGTGCTCGCAGCGCGGCGGATCTCCGCCCTCGACCTTACCGGCGGGGCTCCGGAATTGCATCCAGGGTTCCGGGATCTTGTGCGTGCCGCGCATGGTCTCGGGGTGCGCGTCATCGACCGTTGCAACCTTACGGTCCTGTTCGAGCCAGGCGAGGAAGACCTGGCTGAGTTTCTGCGCGACCACTCAGTGGAGGTGGTCGCATCTCTGCCCTGCTACTCCGCCGACAACGTAGATCGCCAGCGCGGCAAGGGTGTTTTCGAAAAGAGCATTGCGGCATTACGGAAGCTGAACGCCCTTGGCTACGGCCAAGAGGACTCCCCCCTGCGGCTTCATCTCGTATACAATCCGCTCGGCCCCAGCCTACCGCCGAACCAAACGTCCCTCGAAGCGGCGTACAAGCAGGAGCTACGCGAGCGCTTCGGCATCGTTTTCCACCACCTCTTCGTTCTAACCAACATGCCGATTCAGCGTTTCGGCTCGTGGCTGCTTTCGCGCGGCGAGTTTCACAACTACCTGCGATTGCTCAAGGAGCACTTCCGGGCGGGCAACACAGACCAGGTCATGTGCCGTTCCCTCGTGAGTGTGGACTGGCAGGGCTACCTGTACGATTGCGACTTCAACCAGCAGCTTCGCTTGCCGCTCAACCGCCAGCTGCGGCCCGCCCACTTGCGCGACTTGCTCGAGTGGGATCCTGCCGGTTCGCCGATTCGGGTTGCCGACCATTGCTACGGCTGCACTGCGGGCCAGGGCAGTAGTTGCGGTGGCGCCCTGCAAACCTCGGCAGGAGCGGAGGCTCGGCCGTCATGGCCCTAGTCCAGAGAGCGATGGCAGCCCTGTTTGCCACCGGAAAAGGGAGAGCGGCCGAGTCTCCGCGGCCTTCCGCGAGCACGCCCCAGCGCGGCGCGACCTGCCACCGGAACCTCCTAGCCTGCTTTTCCTTCCTCTTGCTCGGACTGTTCCCGGCCTGGCCTGTTTTCGCGTTCGCGGACCACAGCTCCTGGGACACGCTCCTCAAACAACACGTGCGTTGGGTGTACGAAGGGCACGCGAGTACTGTGGACTACGCGGGATTCAAGAGAAATCAAGCAGCGCTGGATGCCTATTTGGCCAACCTATCGGCGGTGCAACAAGCCGCCTTTGACACCTGGCCCGCGAGCCAGCAACTGGCGTTCCTCATCAACGCCTACAATGCCTTCACCATCCAACTCGTTTTGAGCCGATACCCGGGGCTCAAGTCCATCAAGGACTTGGGGTCCCTCTTCCAATCGCCTTGGAAGCGTCCGTTCATTCGCTTGCTGAGCAAGACGGTCTCTCTGGACGATATCGAACACGGACTCATTCGCGGCTCAGGGCGCTACCGAGACCCACGGGTTCACTTTGCCCTCAATTGCGCCAGTGTCGGCTGTCCAGCATTGCGGCCCGAGGCGTACACAGGAAGTGAACTCGATGCACAGCTCGAGGATCAAGCGCGCCGATTTCTCGGAGATCGCGGTCGGAATCGGCTGGTGGGGACGTACTTGGAAGTGTCTCCGATCTTCCACTGGTATCGCGGCGACTTCGAGCAGGGCTTCCGCGGTGCGACTTCGCTCGCGGAGTTTCTGGCACTCTACGCACGCGAACTCGAGCTGTCCCCTGAACGAGAAACGGCGTTGCGGGCTGGCCGCATCCCCATCCGCTTCGGAGACTACGATTGGAGTCTGAACGACTCTGTAGCAAGCAGACGATGAAAATCTCCCTCATCGTTCCGATGCTCAACGAAATGACGCAGCTCCCCTCGTTGTTGCAGCACTTGCTGCCACTGCGCCGGGCTGGGTGCGAGGTGCTGATTGTAGACGGCGGCAGTCAAGACGGATCGGTCGCCTTTGCGCGTGCCCTTGGTTTCCGGGTCTTGTGCGCCCCGCGGGGAAGAGCAAGGCAAATGAACGCAGGTGCGAGCGTGGCTACCGGCGAGGCACTCGTCTTTCTGCATGCGGATACGCGGCTGCCTCCCGACGCGTGCTACCAAATCGCTCGAGCACTCTCCCGCCCCCAGGTCCTTTGGGGCCGCTTCGACGTACGCATCGAAGGTCGAAGCCGCTGGTTCCCAGTGATTGCCGCGCTGATGAACCTGCGCTCCCGACTCAGTGGGATTGCCACCGGAGACCAAGCCATTTTCGTCCGCCGCGACGTTTTCTGGAAAGTCGGGGGCTATCCCGACCAACCGTTGATGGAAGACATCTGGCTGTCCCGTGCGCTGAAGCAGCTCGGCCGCCCGGCTTGCGTGGGCTCGCGCGTAACCACTTCTGGGCGCCGGTGGGAAACGTACGGGGTATGGAGAACGATCCTTCTCATGTGGCGGCTTCGCTGCTTGTATTGGCTCGGCGTCCCTGCGGAAGATTTGGCGAGGGCCTACCCGTGAAGGGCTTGCGCCTTGTGGTGTTCGCAAAGGCACCCGTTCCCGGGTTCGTAAAAACGCGGCTCATCCCCGCGCTCGGAGAAGTAGGCGCCGCGCTTCTCGCCCGCCGCATGCTCCTCTACACGGTTCGAGAAGCGTGCCGTTCGGGTATCGGCGAAGTAGAACTCTGCGTTACTCCCGAGCCAGAGAATCCGGTGTGGACGGCATGGCGTAAGCGACTCGCTGCTCGCGTTACCCGTTGGACAGACCAAGGCGCTGGAGATCTAGGTCGGCGCCTTGCTCGGGCTGCGGAACGATCGGCAGCGTTGGGGAATGCGGTGCTGCTTCTTGGAACCGATTGTCCTGCCCTAGAACGCTCCGTCCTCAGGGCTTGTGGGCAGGCGCTGACGCGCCACGACGCGGTGCTGGTTCCTAGTACTGACGGCGGCTACGTGCTTCTCGGCGCCCGCCACTTCCACCCGCGGCTGTTTTCCGACATCGCGTGGAGTACTTCGTCTGTAGCGGCACAAACCAGGGCACGCCTACGCGAGATTGGGTGGCTTTGGAAGGAGTTTCCAGCGCTCACTGACATTGACGAACCAGCCCACCTCAGCGAATTGCCGCCCTCACTGGCGCGCGGTGTCCATCTCGCACCATGACGCAATGTGCGGTCCGCAACAAGCGAGACGGTTTCCGCGTTGCACGGGAGCGCACGCAACTCAGTTCGGAGGGCTGTCCAAAGCCAGAACTGCATGCGCTTCCCTTGCCTGGCCCGTCGGCGCTGTTTGGGCGTGCCAGCGAAGGCGCGATAACGCCGTGGCTCCGGGCGCCCTTGACAGCGGGAGGCAACTGTACCGACGAGCGCGCCCGTGCGCGCCGACACTGGGTTTTCCGCGATCTGCGGGCTGCGCTTCTTCTCGGGCCTATGCGGGGGCCCGAGAAGAGGTTCACGCTGCTTCGCAACGTACAGGGTGAGTCGAGAGGCGCGGCATGGGAGCGAGTCTGGCAATTGTAACGAGGCGAGGACTTGGTGCGACCAAACGCGCAACGAATCCCACAGAACATCATTCAGGGAGGCGAACCCGCATGCATGAACTCGTTCAGGAATATTACGGCAAAACCCTGCAGCAGTCCGCGGACTTGAAGACGACGGCGTGTTGCGACCCGGTCGCCACGCCACCGTGGCTAAAAGCACTTCTCGCCAACATTCACCCGGAGGTCGCGAAGCGGTACTACGGTTGCGGCCTCAGCTGCCCGCCACTGCTCAGCGGCTGCCGCGTTCTCGATCTGGGCTGCGGCGCTGGAAGAGACGTGTACCTGCTCGCGCAACTCGTAGGGCCGAGCGGTGAAGTCGTCGGGGTGGATATGACGGAGGAGCAGCTTGCGGTCGCGGAGCGGTACCGGCGATGGCACGCCGAGCGCTTTGGGTTCTCCAACGTGCGTTTTCTGCGCGGGTACATCGAACGCTTGGAAGAACTCGATTTGGAACCAGCGAGCTTCGACGTCGTCGTCTCGAACTGCGTGGTGAATCTCTCCGCCGACAAGGCGGCAGTGCTCGCCGGGGTGTACCGCTTGCTCAAGTTCGGAGGCGAATTCTACTTTTCCGATGTTTACGCCGACCGGCGCGTGCCACTCGAGGTCCAAAATGACCCCGTGCTTTACGCGGAATGCCTAGGAGGGGCACTCTACTGGAACGATTTTCTCCGTCTGGTGCGATGCACTGGGTTCACCGATCCCCGCTTAGTGGAAGATCGCCCGATCGAACTCACGGACCCCAAACTTGCCGCGCGCGTTGGCGCTGTGCGCTTTTACTCGGCTACCTATCGCATGTTTCGGCTCGAAGGACTGGAAGACGCTTGCGAGGACTACGGGCAGGCGGTGATCTATCGTGGAACCATCCCGTGGTTTCCACACCGGTTCCGCTTGGACAAACGTCACGAAATGGACGCCGGCCGGGTCTTTCCAGTTTGCGGGAACACCTGGCGGATGCTGCGCCAGACCCGTTTTGCGCCTCACTTTGAATTCATCGGCGACTTTTCACGCCATTACGGAATCTTCCCCGGATGCGGCGCAAGCGCCCCGTTCGAGGCCCCGGTGAACGACACAAAAAACGGTTGTTGCTGATTCGATGGACCAGCCTCTACAAAGGGAGCTACCGCCGCACTGGAGAAGCGCTCTCCGAGGCAGCGCAGGCGCACGT
This sequence comes from Myxococcales bacterium, assembly GCA_037445065.1. Classification (GTDB taxonomy): domain Bacteria; phylum Desulfobacterota; class Binatia; order HRBIN30; family HRBIN30; genus JBBILD01. Next base: position 177,491 of record JBBILD010000006.1, on the reverse strand, counting down.
AAGGGCCCCGGCTCCCTTTGATCACCCAACGCCCAATCCGATCCTCGTCGCTACGATGACGGACCTGTCGCTTTTCAGCGCTGTTCTCCTTCTGGGCTTCGCAAACGGCGCGAATGATAACTTCAAAGGCTTCGCAACCGCGGTGGGGGCGCAGGTGTTTCGCTATCGGCATGCGAAAACTCTGGCCACGCTCGCGACCTTTGCCGGGGCACTGAGCGCCATTGCTTTGGGAAAGCAGCTTGCCGAGCGTTTCGCGGGCAGCGGACTGGTCCCGGCTGATGTGCTCGCCACGGACAGTTTCCGCCTGAGCGTCGTGCTCGCAGGTGCTGGCGCGGTGGGGCTCGCCACCTGTCTCGGCCTCCCCGTTTCCACGACCCACGCCCTGCTGGGCAGCCTGGTCGGCACCGCGCTCGCACACCACCAATCGTTCAATGCTGGTGTTTTGGGCGGTATCTTTCTCGCGCCCATGCTGCTCTCACCCCTCCTTGCTGCAGGGCTCGGGGTTCTCCTCAGCAAACTTCTCAGCAGAGCACATCTCAGTCGGGCTTGCCTCTGCGTTGTGGCACCCACGCTCGAAGCCCAGCCATTCCGCGGTGTGCTCGTACAACGGTGGGTGCCGCCACTAGTCTTGGCCGCTAGCGCCGGTACTTGCGAGCGGCATTACCCGGTTGCGCAGGTTTCGATCACGCAGCATCTGAACGGCCTGCACCTCTTGTCCGCACTGGCCGTATGCTTTGCACGTGCCGCCAACGATCTGCCCAAGGTCCTAGGAGTCCTTTACGCCTCCCACTCGCTACCCAGTGCACCCGCCATCGCTGCGGTGGGGCTGGCAATGGCCTCTGGCAGCTTGTTTTGGGGAGGCCGCGTTGCCTCGACGATGAGTTACCGGATTGCTCCGCTCGATTCGCGTACCGGCTTTGCAGCCAACGCAGTGACAAGCGCCCTCGTCATTGCCGCCAGCGCTATGAGCCTGCCCGTGTCGGCGACCCACGTCGCCGTTGCCGCGATCGCCGGCGCCGGCGGTTCTCAAGAGCGGCTCCATGTGCGCACGTTCTCGGAGGTGTTGCTGGCCTGGTTCGCCACGTTCCCGGTCGGCGCCGCGCTGGCCTTGATGTTGACGCCGCTTACAACGTACGCGGCGCGATAAGCGTCAGGCCGTACCCTGCCGTTACGGCGCCTTGGGCCGTTCGGCTCGAAACACCCGTGTTCGCCCGGTGGGATCCTCACGGTTTTCAATCACCTGAGCATCGGTAAACGTTTGGCCAAAGCAGACGCCACTCTCTGACTCCACCACTTGAACCGTGAGCTGCACCGGCAGGCTCAGGGGAAGTGCCACTTCCGGCAAGGCTACCCCCCTGCCGAAGGCGATCACGCGCGTCCTTCTGGCCGACCTATCGCCGCCAGTCCGCAAACCGAGCAGGACGAGTCCGTCACTCAATGCCGAGCGATCAATGTACCGATAACCGCGCGGCCCGGAGGTCCACTTCCTCCGATCCCACGCTCGCATTTGTGCCATCGGTTCCGTACCTTGCCACATGCAGACCGAGTACGTCGCGCTTTCGGTCGGGTCGCCTAACTCAGCCCGCTTGCGCTTCGGGGCACTGCGCAACAAGCGGAGAGCGAACCGGTCGCCGCGATCGAGGAGAGAGTCGCGGAGCCACAAAGACGCTCGCGCTGGTAGATCGCAGTCGAGCCGCGGCAGCGCTGGGCAAGCGCCGCTCGGGGTCAGCGTCGGGGTCAGGGTCGGCGTCGGGGTCCGGGTTGGGGTTGGGGTCGCACTCGAGGTCGGCGTTGGAGAAGGGGGCTCCAACTCCCGGGCGAAAACATAGGCGGAGCCCTGATCTACGTTCCCGTTCTGGTCGTGAAAGAGCGCACCCGCCACTAGCACCCCGCCCGATAAACCGATGGACACACCAAAGTTGGCGTCAGCTTGCCCATCCGACGCCAACGGCTTGCCGTCCTCTGTCGCCGTTGCCCAGCCACCCGAGGGCCTGAGGAACACGTAAGCAGCGCCTTGATTCGAAGCACTATCAACGTCGTGTTGCTGCGCTCCCGCAACGATCGTATCGTGCTCGATCGCCAAGCCAAGCCCGAACCAATCTTCGGCTGCCCCGTCCGAGGTCGTCAGCCTGGCTGTTTCCGTCGTGTCCTGCCAGCCACCGCTCGGGCGGGCAAACACATAAACGGAACCTTAGTCCGCACTTCCATCAACGTCGTCGAACAAGGTGCCGACGACGATGGTATCGCCATCGATGGCCGCGCTGTGCCCCAGTTGATCCCCCGCTTCCCCGTCGGAGGCGGTAAGCTTCGCAACTGGCGGCACATGTCCAGTCCACCCGCCGGCGGGCCGTGCAAACACGTACGCGGCGCCCGCATTCACTCTTTCTTCAAGATCATGGAGTGGGGCACCCACCACAACAACGTCACCGCTGATGCCCACCGAGGCACCCAACCACTTTCCTTCTGCTTCGAGCTTGGCAGTCTCAGTCATGTTGGACCAACCCGATTCGGGCTTCACGAAGACGTATGTGGATCCATTGAACTGCAACGCCTCGCCCCCGGGGGGGCGGCGTGTGAGATGGAGCGCCCACGACGATTGTGTCGCCTTCGATGGCGACCGAGTAGCCGAAGAAGTCCTCGACCGAGCCGGCATCGCTTGGCCGGAGCCGGGCCGTTTCGGTCATGTCGGCCCAGCCCGTATCCGGTTTCACGTATACATACGCCAAGCCGATCGCCTCTTTCATCATGAGCGCCTCGTGCACCGTGGAAAACGGAGCCCCCACGACGATCGTATTGCCGGAGATGGCGACGGCGTAACCGAACCCTTCAGGCAAAAACGTGTCGTCGAACGTGGGAGTGAGCTTGGCCGAGTAGGTAGACGTGATGTTCCAACCAGAGGCTGGTTTTTCGAACACGTACGCAGCCCCGACATCAAAGTCCACGCCCGGCGCCCCGACAACGATCGTGTCTCCGTCAATTGCCACTGACGCTCCGAACAAGGCCAAGCCTGCAGTGCCTGCTGCGGTAAGCTTGGCCTCCTGCACGAACGGATCCACCACTACTGGATACTCCGCCCCCGCCAGCGCCACCCGCAGCTCCAACGTGTCCCGCCCCAACTCCATGCGTGCCGGCAGCGCTCGGTGGTTCGCATCGTATGCAATGAGACCCGAATAGCGGACGACGGGCTCTTGCGTCCTTGCGTCGCGCCAGAGCACGCTCCGCCAATCTTGCTCGGGTTCGCCGATCACGCTGCCACGCACCTGGAGTTCGAGTACCAGCTCATCCGCCGCCTCGCGCCTACAAGACTCACCCGCGCTCACGACCGTGAAGCCCTGCTGAATCCCGAACGGCCCATGCACATACCACTCGCGGAGGCCGCCTCCGTTCCGGACCCACGTGACTTCGTTTGCCAGCAGGTGCTGCTCGGTTACCGGCCCGGCAGAGCGCAAATCTTTCCCACAGCCCCAACGCGTCAGTTCCAGGCCCCATTGGTGGCCAGACACGCTCCTTACCGTCAGCCCGTGCTCTGGGCGCAGTTCTGCCTCGAGACCTCGCCCGGGCTGCGCGAAGCGAATCGCGTCGCTCTGCAACTCCTGGCGCGCATGAAATTGGGCGCGATCCTTACCTACTGCTCTGGACACCGCCGCCTGCACCAACGGCGGCAATGCCGAAGGTCCCTGCCGCGGCGCAGCCTGTACACGGCCTGCTTCGAACAGAGCGGGGACGGGAGACTTCGCACCCGTCCCAGCGCGCGTGGCCTCCACCGTTCTGAAGGCCACGAAATCCGCCGCTCGCCACGCCGCCTGCCGCTCCCCGCCGTTGTCGCCCCGGAAGCCGAGGGCGGCCAACGCTGCCAGTGCGCTCCCAGGCAGAACGAAGCGTGCGGAGGCCACAAGGCGCGAACCACCCCGGCCGGGCATGCCAAAAGCACAGCACGGTCAAGCATGATTCGACCCTCCCGGGCTACTGCTTTGGCGCCCTACCCGATCCCGGCAAACGAGGTCAACGAATCGAGAAAGTTTTTTTACGGTACACGGAGCGATTGGCGGCACGGGACCAGGCTACGCTGCCAAGGCAGTGGCTGATCGAGGACCAGTAGCGGCGGGGCTCGAAGTCACACGGACAAGCGCCGCCTTAACATGCGGGTGCCCAGCGTCTCGCCGGTCTGACCACCATTCTGGAACGCACGGCGCCAAGGCCCGCGCTGGATCAGGGCGGGAACTTTCCGAAGATCCCAAACGGATGCGCTCCCAAATCAGCAGACAACATTTCGCCACAGAAGCGGTCGCTACTTCGTGGAGGTTTCGCTCTGCTAAAGCACCCAGCAGCGAGCCAAGTTGAAGAGCAGGACAAACGCGGCGCGCCACTCCGTGCTCGGCGGTCGCGGCCCTAGCAAGCCTGGCCCGAGCACAAAGCTCATCCGCTCACTACCGATGGTCTCGCCTCAAAGCGCGCTCTGGGAGATCCCTTCGGTCTTTTCCTCAGCCTTGCCTCGCTCTTCCGATCTTGAGAGGCGCAGACTCGGGCCGGCTGCTGCTCGAAATGCTGCGGGCGCACCATCAGAAACACTCGCGACTCTCTGGTGCGTCCTTGGGGGCCCGCCCGACAGTTCGATAGAAAATTTTTTCTTCCGACTTCTTGCAATCAATGCCCCGATCTGGAATCCAAACTTACCATGAATTGCTGTCACAGCAAATAAGGGCAGAATTCCGAGCTCTGTATTCCTGGCTGCCACCGCATCCCAAACGGCTACGTTGTCGAAGAGCAAAGCCGTTCTTTTCAAAAAGAAAGGAGGGGTTCCGATGAGGCGACGCAAGCGTTTCGGGCTCGTTAGTTTGGGTGTCGCTGGGCTACTCGGGTGCGCGAGTACGGGCAATTTGGGTACAGGCTATGTCCCCCCGCCACCAGTGGCGACGGAGCCACTGCTCCGGGGCGGGCTTGTGGTGTGGGCCTGGGTGGACCAGCGACCGCCTCGCAAAAGCGAGGTGAGTCGCTTTTTCCATGCCGTGACTTGGATTCCGCTTTTGCCCGTAGCCTCGGCCAAGTACGAACGGCTGGATGAAATCCTGAGCGAGATGCAAGCCCGCCAACAGGCAGACAGAACCTTGGGCGCAACCGCTTCCGCTGAGAGCACCGCCGCCAGTACGGGCTACACTCTGGCGCGCAGCCTGGCGCGGGCCGTGGCGAAAGACCTGCGCGCTAGCGGCATTGCGGATTTCGTGTTGTTCGAAGACGAAGCACCTGCCCTCGACCACATTCGGTACGAGCTGACCGGAGTGCTGCACGATTCCACCCTGTTCATGACGCGGACCACGTATATGCTGGGCCCGGCCGTGTACGCGCTGCACGCCTTCATGAACCCTGTTTACTGCGGCACAACCGGGGCCGTCGTCAAGGCAACGCTGACATTGCGGGACCGCCAGTCGGACCAGACCCTCTGGCAGTACGACTTGGACAACACGATCTTGCGCATCGCCAGGACGACCGACGAGGAGTTGGTTGCCTCTACCCACAACGGTACGCGCTTTTCGGTGCCCGTCCTGCAAGAACCAGGCGTGGACCCCTATTCCTTCTTTGCCTGGCACTTCGCGGCACTCCGTCAAGGAATGGAGGCAGCCCGAGCGGACCTAGCGAAGACCGTGAGCCAAGTCGCTGCGACACAGTAAGCTGAGCTGCGCCCTCTACTGTCACAGCGTCCACATGGCCGCCGCGGTCGCGTCCAGACCACATGTTTCCGCGCCGCCCGTCCAGAGAAGCGGTTTCCCGAAGTCCTCGAAAAACAGCGGCCGCCCGCTGCGCAAGTGGAACGGCAATCGCGGGCGGCCGTGAAGAAAGTGGAGGCGGGGGGAATCGAACCCCCGTCCGGAGGCAGTCAGCCGTGGTCTCTACGTGCGTAGCCACGCGTTTGATTCTCGCACTTGGCGGCCCCACGGGCGGGGAATCCAAGTGCCAGCTCGTACGTTTTCGTCGGTGGTGTCCGAGCAGCCACCACCGCTTAGCCCGATTTGCGACGCCTCACCCGACCCTACGGGCTCGAGTCGGGGAGACGTGACTGCGCTTTAGGCAGCCAGAGCAAGCGGTTCGTCTGCGTTTATGCAGCCCTGGGGTTGTTCACCGGTACCCAGGCTCCCGGGCACGCAACCACGTACCTTCTCACCTCCGTCGAAACCAGATCGCCCCCACAACTCAAAGAACCATTTGCCTCGATCAACGAAGCAGACACGCGCCTCAAACGTAGCGCGCCTCTTGGTCGGGAGAAAGGGGTTCGGCTCCGCGGAGCGAAGGCTAGCCTATCTGGTCCAGGTACTCGGCCCAGCCGTAGCCTTCTTGCGATCCGCAACGCCACCGCGTGAGTCCCTCGGCGATTCTCGTCACTTTCCCTTCGCGCCGATTGCGCAGGGGCAACATGCTCAACACCTCGCCACTCACCTGCAGTTTGCCGCTCCCGGTATGCAGTTCCACCCTCAAAGCTTTCTGGTAGGGAGCACCTTCTTCCCACTCCGTGTCGATGCGAAGGGCATGGACCAAGTCGTTCTTCCCTTCCCGGTACACAAACCCGGACATAAGATCGGCGCCGTTTTGTAAGTGGATGTGGGAACCCATGAAGCCGAAGGACTCGTCGAATTGGCATGTGAGCCAGCGGTAAAACGCGGGAGACTGCCAAGAACGCGGTCCCCAGGAATGATCCCGCAGGCCGAGCCCAGAAATCGGCACGGTTTCGCCCTCTACGGTGAGAGTACCGCTGGCGCGAACGTGCTGCTCGGTGTGGCCGCGCGCGAAGACCAGAGCCTCGCTTTGTGCCTCAGTTTCACCTCCGTACATGGGGCTCAGGCCGTAAAAATCGAGGTCGAGTTCCACAGAACGATATGGATTCACGGTGAAAGCCCGACGAGGGTCCTCGAGCTCTCGCGGTTGCGCCAGGTAGACTGCATTCCCTCGATACCGCACGCGCAAGTGGCGTCCAGGCTCGAGAATGGAAAACTCCATGCCTCCAGCAGCAAGGGCACGGTTGTCGGCGATCTCCGGGCGCTTGTAGTTGAATAGTGCCGTTCCATCCGGGCGGTACAGGGCAAGGGTCACCTCGGCGTATCCTTCGTTGGGACGATTGCCAATCCGGGCGAAGCCTCCCCACCGTGAGCGGCGGTCGTAAAAGTTGAAGTACATGCTCTCATTGAAGTTCGGCTCGCCCGTGTTCGGGTGCAAATAGTCGTGGTGTGCCTGCTCTTGCATCGCTACCTCCAAGCTGACGCGTGTCACGCATCGTTCCGCGCTGGCAGCAGTGAGTCAAGCCGCGGAGCCTGAGGCAAACAGCGCAAACGGGTACCGTTCCTGGCACCCATTGGGCACAAGCCCATGTAGAAGCCAACGACTCAACTGGGGACGGCGATCTGTTTCGGCTCCGTCACCACCGCCTCCCCGCCACCCCGGGCCACGAGAAACCGCGGTCGACCGAGCAACGCGATGGCGGGAAGGATCGTGACCGCGGCCAGCGCGCTCACCGATACGATCAGCGCCGTGAGTGCCCCCAAGCGAATCCACAGGCTGAAGCCAGAAAGCGGCAGCACCATGTATCCCAAGGCCACAGCCGACGACACGAAGAAAATCGCCTTACCCGAGGTGCGCAGAGCCGCGCGAACCGCCTCCTGAAAATCCCCGCGCCGGCGCATCTCCTCGCGAATGCGGAAAATGAGGTAGATGGCGAAGTCTGCTCCAATGCTCACGCCCATGGCGGTGATGGCCGCGGTGGTCATGTCGAGCCAGATCTGCGACCATCCCATCAGACCCAGGTTGAAGGTCACCGCGAGGGTGAGCGGGAGCAACACGATTGCGCCACCCACCAGCGAGCGAAGTACGACACTGGCCAGGACAAAAATGATGACCGCGATCTGGATCATATTGACGATCTTGTCGTGCACAACCACGTCGTTCATCGCCGTCTGCACGCCGAGCGTACCGCCCACCAAACCCACCTCGACTGGAAGGCCACGGAAGCGTTGCTCGACAAAAGCGCGCAACCTGGCAATCAATTCGCGCGAGTAAGCGGCTGTGTCGGTTTTGCTCAAGGCGCGAATCACTGCCCGCTGGTAATTCGCATCCACAAAGGCGCTCAAGCTGTCCGGGCCGGCGGACATGCTGTAGAGCAGCAGGTACTGGCTGATGAGGCGCGGATTGTCCGGGATTGTGTACGCAGCCAGGTCATCGCCATGCATCGCTTGATGCATGCGCTTGACGCGCCCTACGATCGAATTAATTGCGCCCAGGTGCGGGTCGGCTGCCAAAAAGGCTTCCAGATCGTCCATGGCTCGCAGCACGTCGGGACGCTGCAGGACGTTCTCTTCCTTACCTTCGATCAGAATGCGCAGCGAAGCCGTGCCTGGCAACTTCTCGTTGAGAAAGGCGTCGTCGAGCCGTACTTGGGTCGAGGGCGCAAACCAGTAGCGGAAGCTGTTGTCCACTCGGATCCGCGTGGTCCCGAGCAGGGCAACGAGGAACACCACGGCCGCCGTGCCCAGTACCGCCCGCGGCCGCTGCGACACCAGGCGGGCTAGAGCTTCAAGCAAACGATCCAGCCAACCGTGCGACTGTTCTCTCGCCGTTTCTCTGAGCTTTGGGGCCGGCAGCATGGCGCGGCACGCTGGGGTGAAGGTCAGCTCGATCACCAAGGCGCTGAGAATGCCGCTCGCCATAAGCAGGCCAAAAACCCGCACGCTGGTGATCCCGAACGTCGTGAGGGAGGCAAAGCCCGCGGCGGCGATCACGCTAGCCACCATCATCACGGGACCCACTGCCACGATCGAGCGGACAATCGCCTCGTGGCTATCCCGCACAATGGCAAACTCCTCGTAATATCGTTTGAGGATTTGCACCGCGTGCCCCGCTGCCACGGCCAGGATGACTACCGGAGTCATGGCGCTCCAGGTGTCCATGGGTTGCCCGCTCAGCCCCATGATCCCGAGCGCCCACACCACGCTCAAAATGGCGGTGACCAAGGGCAGGATCATGCCCTGGAGCGTGCGGAACGCTTCGAAATGGACAAGCCCGATCACCACCACTGCCGCTGGCAAGAGAACGCCAATCAAGCGCGTGTACTTAGCAAGCCACGCGCGCAGCACTGGCGCCCCAGCAAGCGCGAAGCGAACAGTGTCATCCCGTTCAGGGGCCACGATTTCTTGGACTTTGGCGAAGATTTGTTGTTCGTTGAGTTTGTCGTCGAACTCCACCACCAGCACGGTGGCGGTACCGTCCTTGGACACCAGATTCTCCCGCAAGAGAGGATCGGCCTCGATGCGGCGGCGTACCTCGTCTACCTCGGCCTGGTTGCCAGGGGCACGCTCCATCAGGGGGCGCACTTCCATGTCGTCGCCGGTGGACTGAATCGTTTTCACCACCGGGGCACCCATGCAAAACAGGTTCGTCGGAATTACGCCTTCAGTCCGCGCCAGCCGATCGCAAACCCGAAAAACTTTGCCCAGAAACTCTGGCGTGTAAATTGTGCCCCGGGTAGCAGCAGCGCCGATGATCACCACCCCTTCGCCCCCGAAGATATCAGTGATCTTGTTTTGCACCTGTACGTACGGGTGGTGGTCAGGAAGATTGGCTCGCCGGCGGATCTCGAGGTGGAGGTGACGGAACTGGGCAATGGCAGCAACCGTCACCAGCACCGTCCCCGCAATGACCCAACGCCGCTGAGCCACAATGAAACGAATGTACCGCTCCATACCGTCGGCTCCCTCCGCCTGAACTGGGTCGCCTCTACTACGATTCAGTGGGGGGCTCAACCTATCGAGCCAGAGATTCTCCCTGCGCAACCAAAACAGCGCCGGCGGTCGAGAATTCGGCTGGAAAGCTGGGAAAGCTTGTGCACCGAGCGCTCGCTGCAACGCCGGCGGGCCGCCGCAAAAAACGCGCCCGAGTTGCAAAAAGCTGGATTTATAGGTACTTAAGAAGACCAACTCGTCAATCCGCGGCTCATTGGGCCAGGGGAGGAGCAGGCGATGTTCAAAGTCGGCGAAAAGGTCGTCTACCCGGCTCACGGGGTTGGGGTCATCGAAAGCATCGAAACTCGGGTGATCCAAGGCACGCAAAAGACGTTTTACATGCTCCGCATCTTGGACAACCAAATGACCATCATGATCCCGACCGACAGTGTCGAAGCGGTGGGCCTGCGCCGAGTGATCGGCAAAGACATGGTCAATAAGATTTACAAGATTCTGCGGGAGCGGAAAGTAAAGAAGCCCATGGATCAGCAGACTTGGAATCGGCGCTACCGCGAGTACACAGAGAAGATCAAAACAGGATCCGTGCTCGAAATTGCTACGGTCCTGCGCGATTTGAGCATCTTGCGCAGCGACAAAGAGCTTTCCTTCGGGGAACGAAAAATGCTGGACTTAGCGCGGAACCTTCTCGTCAAAGAAATCTCGATTGCCAAGTCGCACCCCGAAGAGAAAGTGCTCGAAGAATTAAACCAGATTTTCGCCCAGTGAGCCCGGCACCCGAGGATTTGAGTTCTTGAGCGCAGGCCGAGTTCCGTGCCGCTTTCAGCCATCTTGGCCGCCGCCGGCCGCGGAATGCGGATGGGCGGAGGCTTGCCCAAGGCTCTCCGTCCGCTCGGTGGCAAGCCCCTGTTCTTGCATTCTTTGGTAACCCTTCAGCAAGTTTCGGGCATCACGGAAATCGTCATTGTCGCGCCGGGTGATGCGCTTGATTCGTTTCTGGCAGCGTTGGAAGGGCATTCACAGGAACAGCCTCGCCTGCGAGTGGTTGCAGGCGGTGCCGAGCGGGCCGATTCGGTCGCCGCTGGCTTGGCCGCTAGCGATCCCAGCAATGAGCTGGTTCTGGTCCATGATGCGGCGCGCCCGTTCGTGACCCGGGCGGCGGTGGAGGCGTGTGTTCGGGGCGCCCGATCGCATGGGAGCGCCATTCTCGCCATCCCGGTCACGGATACCATCAAGTGGGTAGAGGCAGGCGTCATCCATCATACCGTAGACCGGAGCTGTCTCTGGCACGCGCAAACCCCACAGGTAAGCCGCCGGGACTGGCTCGTGACAGCGATTGCTCATGCCCAAACTTGCGGGCTCCAAGCCACCGACGAGGCTCAACTGCTAGAAGCAGCCGGGTTCCCCGTGCACGTGGTCCCCGGGGAAGAGACCAACCGAAAGCTTACCCGGCCGGACGATTGGGATTGGGCTGAGTGGTACGCGGCACGAAGCCGAGCTGGTTCTACGAGTTCAGAGAACTCCCGTATCCGAGAGCAATCCCCTCGTTAAGGCTGCCACTTCGTAACCCCTGCAGATCCACCGTAACAAAGCGAAAACCCAACTCCTGAAACTCGCTGACGATCTCTTGCCGGAAGGAGGGTTCGACCAAGCGCGGCAGTTCCGGTACTGGCACTTCGATACGGGCGATCTCTCCGTGATAACGCACCCGGCAATCGGAAAACCCCGCTTGGCGCAAGAGCCGTTCCGCTCGAGCCACGCGCGTGAGCGCCTCGTGGGTAATGGGCGTGCCGTAAGGGAAGCGGGACGACAAGCAGGGACTAGCCGGCTTGTTCCAAGTCGCCAGGCCGAGCCGGCGGCTCAAGTCCCGAATCTCCGCCTTGCCGAGCTCCGCCTCGACCAGGGGATGGCGAATGCCGCTTTCCTGTGCGGCTTGGAGTCCGGGGCGGTAATCCCCCAGATCATCCCGATTCACCCCATCGGCAATCACGCGGATGCCGCGCTTCCCAGCCTCCTTGGCGCAGATCTCGTACAAGTGGTGTTTGCAGAAGTAGCAGCGATTGACTGGGTTGGCGGCGTAGTTCGGGATGCCCAGCTCGTCAGCTTCCACCACCACGTGCTCCACGTCCCACATGCGCGCCAACTCGACCGCTAGCGTGTAGTCCTCAGCCGGAACGGTGGGTGACGAAATGGTCAGGGCAACCACCTGGCCGGGCAGTTCCTCAGCCGCAACCCGCAGTAAAAAGGAAGAATCCACTCCGCCCGAAAAGGCCACCAGTAGCCGCTCGCAGCCACGGAGGATCGCACGCAAACGTGTAAGCTTTTCGTCGCTGGACATCATCAAATTCCCTCGCACTGAAACACGGGTGTGCTCAAGTAACGCTGGCCCGTGTCGCACAGCATGGTCACAACCACTTTTCCCGGGCCGAGTCTCTTCGCCACCTCGACCGCGGCGCACACGTTCGCACCCGAGGAAATTCCCAATAACAAGCCTTCTTCCTGTGCCAAGCGGCGCGTAAAGTAGGTCGCCTCTTCGTCCGAAACCTCGATGACCTCGTCGTAAATCGTCGTATCCAGGATCTCGGGCACGAACCCGGCGCCAATTCCCTGGATGTTATGAAACCCTGGCTCCCCTCCACGCAAAACCGGCGAGGCGGCCGGCTCCACGGCGAAGATTCGGATTCCGGGCATACGCTCCCGGAGCACTTGCCCCACGCCGGTAATGGTGCCGCCCGTACCTACCCCAGCAACAAAGGCGTCGATTCGTTCAAAGTCTTCCAACAATTCTTGCGCCGTCGTTCGCCGATGTGCCTCCGGGTTGGCCGGGTTGCGAAACTGCTGCGGCATAAAGAAGTCGGGGTGCGAGCGCGCGATCTGCTCGGCCCGAGCCACGGCCGCGTGCATGCCCTTGCTGTCAGGCGTTAGTTCCAAAAACGCCCCGTAGGCCGTGAGCAAGCTGCGTCGTTCTTCGCTCATCGTGTCCGGCATGGTCAGCACGCACCGGTACCCTTTGACCGCGGCCACCAAAGCAAGCCCGATCCCGGTGTTGCCGCTGGTGGGCTCCACGATCGTTCCCCCAGGTTTGAGGCGGCCATCTTTTTCGGCCGCCTCGATCATGGCCCGACAAATGCGGTCTTTGACGCTCCCGCCTGGATTCATGGATTCGAGCTTCCCCCACACCTCCGCCATCTCGGGGGTGGCGATCCGCTGCAGCTTCACCACCGGGGTGTTACCGATGAGCTCCAAAACCGAATGGGCAGGTGAGGTTTCCATGGGTCCTCAACGGAAGGGCCGCGTAGCGAACACACGGCAAGATACCGGCACCTCCCAGGTGAGTCAATTGAAAGACCGGCGTAAGGGGCGCGTCCTCCTCCTGTTCCCGGGCGCACTCGGCGATTTTCTCTGCTTCCTTCCTGCCGCCGTCGCCGTCATGCAAACGGGCACCGAGGTTGTGCTTGTCGCTCGCTCGGCCTGGCTTTCCTTGATCCACCACCCACACTTGTACCCATTGTCTTTGGACCACCCAGAGGTGGTTCGGCTTTACTCCCCGCGCACGGCGGACCAGGGCACAGAATCGCCCCACCTTCGGGGCGTCGAACGCGCTTACTCCTGGAGCGGGGCAACGCTTCCCGGCTTTGCCGAGGCTCTCGCCAAGGCGACCGGCGCAAAGGAGGTGCAGGTGTTCCCGTTCCGCGGTATGCACCCAGGGGAGCACGCTACCGTCTACTACGCGCGGTGCTTGGGCGTCGAGCCGGCGAAATTGCAGCGCTCGCTGTTCCGCCTGCACCCTCCTAGCCCCGAGCACCCGTGTGCCGCGTTGCGCAATTTGCCAGCCCCCACGCTCTTCGTCCACGCTGGCAGCGGAAGCGGCGCCAAGAACTGGGCCGGATTTGGCGAGCTGGCTCGGCGCTGGGTGGAGCAAACCCACGGTGCGGTGATCGAGATTCGCGGCCCGGCGGAGAGAGGCCGCGTCGAGCACATCCAGCATGCGTCCGTGAGGCTCGAAGATCGAGACATTCGCGAAGTTGCCACCTGGCTCGATGGGGCGTCGCTTTATGTCGGGAACGACTCTGGCGTGAGCCATGTGGCCGCGATTCTCGCGGCGCGGGTGCTCGTTCTGTTCGGGCCTACTTCTCCCACGACTTGGGCGCCGCGCGGCGAGTGTGTGCAGGTTCTTTACCGGCCAGATCCGTGCGGGCATTGCGGGCCTGGAGTGTTTTGCACCCACCGACTGCCGGTCGCGGAAGTTTGGCGGGCGCTTCTTCATCCGGGACCCGCAGCGTAGATGAGCACGTGCCTCACCACCGCTCGTGCTCGGCCGCCCTCGCAGACCAGTCTCCACCCGGGACTCGATCCCCAACGGGGGCCCAGCCAACCCGAGCGTGGATTCACGCTCAAAGGTGTCTCTCAGTTACCAAAGGCTGAGCTGGCCTACTTGCGGCCGCCGGAAGTTGGTCGTGTCCAACTCCGGCAGTGGCCGATCCAGTCCGCTCTTCCGTGCCATCAAGCGAAACAGCGCCTGGATTTGCTTTGCGTAGTCCCCTTCGCCACGCATGCGGCTGCCAAAACGGACGTCGTTCAGGCGCCCGCCACGGCATTGCTGGATCCGCCCGAGCACGCGCCCGCGCCGCTCAGGGAGATGGCGTTGGAGCCAATCGTCGAACAAGCGATCCACTGGAGCTGGCAAGCGCAGGAGCACGTAAGCAGCGCTCATGGCCCCGGCCTCCGCGGCGGCGCTCAAAATCGCTGGAATCTCCTCATCGTTCAGCCCGGGGATTACAGGGGCAATCATCACTGCCACCGGTACTCCGGCGCGGGCCAGTTCCCGTATGGCTTCCAGCCGCTTAGCCGGCTGCGCAGCCCTGGGCTCCAGGCGCCGCGTAAGTTCCCGGTCGAGGGTGGTCACGGAAATCGCCACGTGCACTAGGCGCTGCCGAGCCAGATCCGCGAGCAGCTCGAGATCGCGCAGCACCAGTGCACTCTTGGTCACGACCCCGACCGGATTCCGAAATTCCCGAAACACCTCGAGGCAGGCGCGCGTAAGCCCGAACCTTCGTTCGGCCGGCTGGTAACAATCGGTGTTGCCTGACAAAGCAACCACTTGCGGCTGCCACCCGGGCGCAGACAGAGCACGCCGCAAGAGTTCTGGTGCATCGGTCTTCACCAGGATCCGGGTTTCGAAATCGAGCCCCGCGCTCCAACCTAAGTACTCGTGGCTCGGTCTAGCGTAACAATAAATACAGCCGTGCTCGCAGCCCCGATACGGATTGAGGCTGAAACGGAACGGAACATCCGGGCTGTCGTTTGCCGCCAAGATGCTACGCGAGGCGTCGCGAAAGTACTGGGTTTGCGCACCCTCCGGGTCCTCTTCATCCCACTCGATGTGGATGGACTCGAAACGGTTCTCGGGGTTCTGCGCCGCGCCCCTGCCCGGGATTTTCTCCTCCGCCATTTGTTCGCCGAATTTTCTCCTCAACTCGTGCCCAATGCAAGCATCCAAACCAAGGCGCGCGGCACGCCAGTTGCGGCTGTTGACCCAGCTTGCACATTCCGACAAAACGCCGCGCATGCGCTACAGCCGATTCAAACGAAACTGGGCTCTTCTGGGGTTCTTGCTGATCCTTCCCCTCGGGTCCGGTGGGTGCGGGGACGACGGAGAGGCAGGAGCGCAGCCGGCGGCGGTCCCAACAACGGCAGACCTATTGGCACCGGGCCCTTATGCGGTCGGGGCCTTTGACGCGGTGTTTACTGACCCCTCGCGGCCGACCATGGCCAACCGCAACTTCCCCGGTGCTCCGGAACGCCGCTTGCCCACCACTGTGTGGTATCCTGCAGAAGCCACGAACGAGAGGCCTCCCATGGCTGCCCGCAATGGCGGTCCCTTCCCACTTGTGGTCTACGCGCACGGCTTCCTCGGCAATCGCGCCGGCGGTACCTACCTCGCTCGCCATCTCGCAAGCCACGGATACGTAGTGGCCGCCGCAGATTTTCCACTGACCTCCTTCAATGCGCCCGGCGGAGCCACCTTCGCCGACCTAGCGAATCAACCTGGCGACGTGTCGTTTCTCATCAGCGCGGTGCTTTCCGGCGACGGGGAGCCAAACGGAGGCATTGGGTTAGCGCGGCAAATCCACGCCGATGCCATCGGCGTCATGGGCCTCTCTCTGGGAGGCGCCACCTCGCTGCTCGTCACCTTTCACCCCCAGCTTCACGACCCGCGCATCGCCGCCACTGTGGCACACGCTCCCCCAGCCTGTTTCCTGACGCAAACCTTCTTCGCCACCCGCAGCGTGCCGCTGCTCATTGTACATGGCGACATCGACGCCATCGTTCCGTACCAGGCAAACGCGGTGCGCGCTTTCGAGCGCGCGCAGCCTCCGAAGTACCTCGTTACCCTACTGCAAGGAAACCACACCTCGTTCACCGACGGAGCCGAGAGGCTCTTCGCAGACATGAGCAACTCCGACGACCTCGGTTGCTCGGCACTTTTGTCCGCGCTTGCGAACAGCGGCAACACCGACCTGACTGCGGGCCTCGGGGGAGCAGAGGCTGGGATCCAGCTCGGCGGCTGTCCCCTACCCTGCACGGCCGGCCCGCGTAACCCACCTTCGATGCGCCCACAGCGCCAGCACGATCTCGCCCTGGCCGCTACCCTTGCGCACTTCGAGGCGTGGCTTCGGCGGCGCGAAGAGTTCCGTTTATACTTGGAAAACGCCCTCGCCGCGGAGAACGGAGACGCGCGAGTGGAGTGGAGGAGCCGCTGATTCGCCCCGTCGCGGCCGACTGCCCGGCCGGTGCGGTCTGCGGCAGCCCTAGAACGACGACGGTCCAACAAGCCGGAAATCTGTTAGCAAACCGAGAGCGATGATCCGCACAGTGGAATGGCGTGACAACGCTGTGGTGTTGATCGACCAGCGGCTGTTGCCGGAGCGCGAAGTGTACCGAGTCTACCGCGACTATCGAAAACTCGCACAAGCGATTCGCGACATGGTAGTACGCGGGGCACCGGCCATTGGCGTGACTGCTGCCTTCGGCATCGCGCTAGGCATGATGCAAGCGCGGCGCGACCCAGAGGCTACCTTCGCTCGGATCTGTGAGACCTTCGCCTCGACGCGCCCGACCGCAGTAAATCTCTTCTGGGCCATTGCGCGCATGCAGAAGCGGTTTGCAGCAACACGGGGTGCCGGGCTTGCCGCGGTGCGTGCCGCCATGCTCGCCGAAGCGCAAGCGATCTATGAGGAGGACCGCGCAGCTAATCGTGCCCTCGGGCATTTCGGGGCCAAGCTCTTACCGCGCCGTGTGCGGGTGCTCACCCACTGCAACGCCGGCGCCCTTGCCACCGCTGGTTACGGCACTGCCCTGGGTGTGATCCGGGCGGCGCGGGAACAAGGAAAAGAAGTCAGCGTGCTCGCCACCGAAACGCGACCGTTTTTGCAGGGAGCGCGACTCACCGCGTGGGAACTCGTGCGCGACGGCGTCCCGGTGACGCTGATCACGGATAACATGGCCGCAGATCGAATGAGGCGCGGCGAGGTGGACTGCGTCATCGTGGGGGCGGATCGCATTGCAGCCAACGGAGACGTGGCCAACAAGATCGGCACGTATGGTCTCGCCGTACTCGCCCGTGCTCACCGCCTGCCTTTCTATGTTGCGGCACCGCTTTCTACGCTGGACCGCGAGTGCCCATCCGGCGAGGACATCGTCATCGAGGAACGGCCGCCGGAGGAAGTCACGCATTGCGGGGGGCGGCGGGTTGCGCCGGCGGAGGTCGCCGTTGCCAACCCGGCCTTCGACGTCACGCCTGCGCGGTTCGTATCGGCCCTCATCACCGAGCGCGGCGTGATCCGCGCCCCGTACCGGCAACAAATCCAGCGCCTCTTCCGAGCGCACGAGCGAGTGCGCTAACGCCGCATTCCGTTGCGATCAAAAACCTCCCGTCTCTGTTTTCAAGATGGTGCCGCGGGTTGCAACAATGTAACCCACCTGCCGGGTGGGGAACGCGAGAGCATTCAGTAGGTCATCCGTGGGGCTCGCTTGCGGCTCCCACCGCTGCCCGTCCCGTGTGGCCAAGATCAAACCAAAATCCCCAACCGCCCAAGCCGTCTGCCGATCGAACGCCACAATGGCGAAAAGCGGGTCTGGGCAAGCGGAACTGTCTGGAACTGAAGGGTTGCTGCCGCAAAAGACATTTTGCTGCGTCCAGCTTTGTCCTCCGTCGGTGGTTTTAAGCAGGACCTGAACCGGAGGGGTGGTATCGGTCTGCCCGCTACCACCGACGACCCAGCAAGTCGATGCGTCCACGCAAGCCACGGCAAAGAGTGGCTCAGTCGTACCGCTGGCTTGCCGCTGCCAGGTCGCACCACCGTTGGTGGTGCGCAGGATCGTGCCGTTATCCCCGACGACCCACCCGGTAGACACGTCCACGAAGCGAACGCCAAACAAGTCCTGTGTGGTGCCGCTGCTTTGCCCGCGCCAAGTGCCACCGCCGTCCGTGGTTACGCGAATCGTTCCGCTCTCGCCGACCGCCCACCCCTGCGTACCGGTCACGAACTGGATACCGAACAACGAAGCGGTGGTTCCGGAACTCTGCGGAAGCCACGTACTGCCGCCGTCGCGGGTGTAAAGAATCAAGCCCTCCTGGCCGGCAACCCAGGCCAGTTGGGGGTCAATCGAAGTCACCGCGAACAGGCCGGCGGTCGTCCCGGCATCCCGCGAGAGCCATGTCTCTCCTCCATCGCTCGTCACCGCGATGGCTCCGAAATCGCCGACCGCGTATCCCACGTTTGGCTCGCCGGGTGGGAAAGCCACGCCGTAGAGATCATTGGTCGGTGCCGGGTTCCGTAGCGACCAAGTCTCGCCGTTATCAGTGGCAAGCAACGTACCCGCGCCACCCACGGCCCGAGCACCGTTGATCGCTAAGGCAGCCAGCCCGTACAGCGGGTTATTGTTGAGGCTGTCTTGTCGGGTCCAAGTGAGGCCGCCGTCCGTCGACTTGAAAATGACAGCTTCGCCAAAGTCATCCAGGTCACCGACGATCCATGCAGTCTGCGCGTCGGCCCAAGCCACGCCGTACAGCGGGACGATCTCAGGGGCAACCGATGGGATCCAGCGGGCGCCCCCATCCTCGGTGCGTAAAATCGTTCCGCTGTCTCCCACCACCAAGCCAAGCTGCTCGTTGGCAAAGGCCACGGAGTACAGAGTCACCCCAGTATTGCTTGCCTGGGTCTGCCAACTCGCACCGCTATCGCTTGAATGCCAAATGCTCCCCATCGTGCCGACGATCCAACCGCGCTGCGGTCCCGCAAAGTTGATGGCAAAGAGATCCCGGCTGGCATTGAGCACCGTGGAATTCCAGGTGTCGCCACCATCCGACGTGCGCAGGAGCACGCCTCCGCTGCCCACCGCGAAGCCGCGCGCCGGATCAAGGAAGACGAGCCCGTTCAAGTCTTGCTGCGTTCCGCTGGTACGAGAACTCCACGTGTCTCCGCCGTCGGCAGTGAAGTACATGGTCCCTGCCTCACCGACCACCCAACCCCGCTGCGCGTCGAGGAAGCGGACCGCAAAAAAGTTCCAGAAGTCATTGACGGCCACCGACTCCCACGTCTGGCCACCATCGCGCGTGCGCACGACTTCGGAAAAGCTGCCCACCGCAAAGCCGTGCTGCGCGTCGGGAAAGCTGACGGCGAACAAGTCTTCGCCGGAGGGAGCCGGGTTTTGGAAGAACCACGGGTCCTGGGTGCTCTGAGTGCAGCCATTCAAGGCGTTGTTCACCGCCTGGATGATCTCGTCGATGGTGACTTCTCCGTCGCCGTTTTGATCCGCTGCAGTGCAGGCGGAGGAAGCCGCCGATCCCAAAGCAATGTTGACCGCAAGGATGATCTCATCAATGGTGACTTCGTTGTCCGCCGAGCAGTCCCCGGTACAAACTTGTGCTTCGAGCTGCGTCCCCACCAACAAAAACAAGACCAAGCCGACGCCCGCTCCTAGGCGGGACCACTCTCGCATACCGTCCTCCCAACTGTCGTTTTCCCTAGAGCCCCCATGAGAACGAGGTCTCCGGAGTAATCGCCACGATTACCGACTCTCCCTCTTCGATGGGCGCAAATTTCTTGTACTGCCGGTACTTCCGGTACAGCGCAAGGCGGATGCGGTGGAAGGTGGTTCCCTTTTCCAGAATCGCTGCTCGGCCAACCACCATCACTCCCGCCAGCCGGTTCCAGTCCTCCTCATACACGTCGAACACCAGAGCCGCGCGCGGGTTGGCCGCGAGGTTTTTCACCTTTCGCGCCTTCGCCTCGGAGGCAAAGTACAAATTCCCGCCCACCGCCACCACACATACGGGAACGTTATGGGGCTCTCCTCCGGGTCCGACCGTAGCTAGGCGTGCCACCCTTTGCGAACGGATGAAGGCCAACTCCTTCCCTCTCAGCTTCATGGTGTCGGCCCCCCTTGCTTCCGGCGCGAGTTGCCCCCTCGAGCGAGCCTCTCCAACGCCGCCGACTCGTTGCTGGTTTTACAAAACCAGATCACGCACACGAGGCAGCAAACTACCGCACTGAATCCTTGTGCTCAAGCAAGTTCGGCGAGCCGAGGGCGGGAACGACCCCCGCAGTAGCGGAGGCGCGCAGGCGTGTTAGGGTGCGGGACATGCGCGTGCTCGTGGTGCTCGATCCGCTCGAGCGACTCAACCTCCAAACCGAAACCTCGCTGTTGCTGGTCGAGGAACTCGAGCGGCGGGGTCACGAAGTTTGGATGGCGCTCCCGCGCGAACTCTCGCTAACGAGCAGCGCCGCCCTGACCCACGCCCGGCGCTTGTCGGTCGAACCGGACGGCCGCCCCATTGTTCCTGGCAGCAGCGAATACGAGGGAGAACTCGAGTGGTTCGACCTGATCCTCATGCGGCAAGACCCCCCGGTGGATGAGGGCTACCGCTTTGCTGCCCAAACCCTGGCCATGGCCAGACGCCCGCTTGTGATCAATCGTCCAAGCAGCGTACTGTTGTGGAGCGAAAAGCTTCTTCCGCTGCTTTTCCCTCGCTTCTGCCCGCCCACCTGCGTGAGCCGGCATGCGCGCGACCTGCTTGCGTTTGCACAGTCGTTCGAGCGGGTCGTGCTCAAGCCACTCAGCGAGTGCAGTGGCCGGGGGATCCGCATCACCGACCGTAAGGGGTTCGAGGCCGCGCTCGCAGAGATGCTTGAGCGCTACGCGCCGGAGCCCATCGTCGTGCAAGCGTACTTGGCCGAAGTTTGCCACGGGGACAAGCGCATCTTCCTTCTCGACGGGGAAGCGATCGGGGCGGTGAACCGCATTCCGGCGGCGCTAGACCGCCTCGCCAACATCCACCAGGGGGCGAGGGTCGAGCCGACCCGGCTGACAGCGCGAGAACAAGAAATCGTACGTGTGGTCGGTGCCTTTTTGCGCAGCGAGGGGCTCGCGCTGGCCGGGCTGGACGTAATCGGCGGCTACCTCACCGAGGTCAATATCACCAGCCCTTCTGCGGTGCGGCAGATCAACGCCGCGAGCGGACTGCATCTGGAACGGCAAATCGTTGATTTTATGGAACGCGAGACTGCCAAAAAACTCGCAGGGCAGCTTGATCCCACCGGGCGCCTCGTTGGAGATAGCTGAGCGATGAACTGTCCCTCCTGCGGTGCGCCGCGGCGGCGGCAAAAGCCGTTCTGCACCCAGTGTGGGACTTCTTTTGGACTGCGCTGCGGACGATGCGGAGCGGAGGCAGAGCCGGGGGACCGCTTCTGCGCGGATTGCGGCTCGCCCATCTCCGAGGCATCTCCCCCTGCACCGGCCGCAGAGCAAATTTCCGAGGCCGCGCGCAGCGACGCCGCCGCTACCAGCTCGCCGATCGATCCCCCTTGGGGCGCTGCGGCGTCGAATTCGAGCCCAGTTGCACCCAACTTTGCCCGCGCCGAGCGCAAGCAAGTAACCGTGATGTTCTGTGATCTGGTCGGCTCCACAGCTTTAGCCGAACGCCTCGATCCAGAGGATTTCCGCGAACTTCTCGACCAATATTTGGAAATCGCCATTCGTGCCGTGCACCACTTCGAAGGGATGGTGAACCAGCTTGCCGGGGACGGCTTCATGGCCTTGTTCGGTGCTCCGCTTGCACACGAAAACGATGCCCAGCGGGCGGTGCTTGCCGCCCTCGAGATCCAAACGGCGCTCGGCCGCCTCGATCGCGAGTTGCGGGCTCGCCGCGGCATTCGATTGCAGGCTCGGATCGGCATACACTCTGGACCTGCGGTTGTCGGTGCCGTGGGCAATGAATTGAAGGCGGACTACAGTGCCATCGGCGACACAACGCACACAGCAGCTCGACTGGAATCGCTGGCCCCTCCGGGTGCGATCCTCATCAGTGCCGCCACCTACCGTGCAGTGCGGAGGGTGTTCTCCTGCCGCCCGGCTGGGGCGCTTCCGGCGAAGGGGAAAAGCGAGCCAGTTGAAGCATACGAGGTGCTGGGAGCCCTCTCTTCGCCTCGCTCCGGGTCGGAGATCCACGAGCTGGACGCTGGCTACGGCTTGACGCCATTTGTTGGCCGCGAGGCACATCTCGATCAACTCCTCGCCTGCTTTGCCGCGCTCGATCGGGGCGTACCCCAACTGATAGTTGTCAGCGGCGGGCCGGGCAGCGGCAAGTCGCGCTTGCTGTTCGAATTGCGCCAGCGCTTAGCCGAGCGCGATTTGGCCTGGTTCGAGACCCGTGGCTCGCCATTTACCCAACTTCTTCCCTATGTGCCGTGGGCGAAAATGTTGCGCCGCTATCTGGAGGCGGGACCCGACACCCCGGCTCCGGCCTTGCGCGCCCGCCTGAAACAGAAGGCCGAGGAACTTGATCCGGCGCTGCTCCTTGAGACGCCATGGCTCGAGCTGGTTCTTGGGCTGCCGGTGTCTTTCCCGGAGCCGCTGAGTGAGCGCAAACGAAAACTCGGCACATTCGGGGCTGTTTCGCAGCTCGTGCGCGCTGAGTTGCGCCGCCACCCGGTGGTCTTGGTTGTCGAAGACCTCCATTGGATCGACCCCCCTTCTCTCGAAATGTTGCAAGCAGCGCTGCAAGCAGCTTCGGGCCCCGTGCTGTTCTGGCTCAGCCACCGCCCCGATTTCCTGTTCACGCCGCAAAGCCCAGCCGTGCAAACCCTGGTACCGCTTGGCCCTTTGAGCCGCGAAGCCGTGAGTACAATTGTACGCAGCATCGGCGGCGAGCGCCTTTCTACAGAAGCAGTCGAGCAAATCTTACAAAAGGCAGAGGGCAACCCCTTCCTTGCCGAAGAGCTTACCCGTTCCGTCCTCGAAAACAGTGCCGAGGGAGGCGGTGTGCTGCCCGCTTTGGCCTCTGCGTTGCCTTTGCCGAGCACGGTGCAAGAGGTCATCGTGGCGCGCATCGACCGCTTACCGCCCGCCGCCAAGCGCACCCTACAAGTGGCGTCGGTTCTCGGCCGGGAGTTCTCGCACGGTATGCTCGCCCGCCTGCTCACCGAGGAGGGAATCGAGGTGGACCGGCAGTTGGCGGAACTCGAGCGGCGGGGTGTGTTGCACCGCCGCTTTGTCTTCTCTGCCGACGAATACCGCTTCGGCGAGAGCCTCACCCAAGAAGTGGCGTACTCGACACTGCTCCTCAAAGAACGAAAAGCCTTGCACGAACGAGCCAGTCAGTTGCTCGAAGAACAGGAAGGTCTGGACCGTTCCTCTCTCGCCCTACTCCTCCACCACGCGTCACACACGGACAACCCCGCGCGCGCCGCTCGCTCCCTGCTGCGTGCCGCCCAGGCCGCGGAGGAGGAACCCTCGTACCAGGTCGCTGCGGACCTGTATCGCAAGGCGTGGGAAATGACCGCGCCCCATGCGGCGAACGAGCAGCCAGCCCGGCTTGCGTTGCAGGCGGTCAGAGGCCTAGCCCGCATGCACGTGATTTACGGCGCGGCGGGCGGGGACCACCGCCAAATCTTCGCGCGGGCAACTGAGATCGCACGGCAGTGGGGCGAGCCGAGCGCCGCGGCGGTGCTGGCGATCTACGATGGACTGGCCCTCGGACTGGGCTATCGGGAAGACTTCGCTGCTGCACTGGAACGCGTGGAAGGCGTTTTTGCGGAAGCTCTCCAACAGAAAGACCACCTCGAGGTGAATACAGTTTGCGACGCAGCTCGCGCCGCCGCGTACATGCGCTTGCGAGATGGAAGATTCGCGGCATCCCTGCAGGCGCTGGACCAAGCCCTCCGTTTCCTCGAAGAGGCTGGCCAGCGCGATCCCGCCACCGACCTATACTGTGGTACACGCTGGCTGCGCGCTCATGTGCTTTTCTTTGCCGAGCGGTTTGCTGCCGCGCGGGAGGAGTGCCACGCCACGGAGGCGATCGCCCAGCGTGCCGGAAATCGGAAAGTGTCGAGTGCGATGGTGGGTTTGCGAGGGCATATCGCGTTCGAGGAGGGGGACTTTGCAGCGGCGTTGGAACTGTGCCAGCAGGCCTTGGACATGGCACCAGGCCTCGACTCGAGTGCGGGCTCGCTGCGCGACGCCGCTTACGCCGTGCTGGCCGCGCGCAAACTCGGGACCCAATCCCCCCTTACGATGCTCCGCAGCCATGTCGCCCAGCTCTTGAGCGGTAGCGACAACCTCTCTCTCGGCAGCCATGTGATCACCGCTGCGCTCTTAGGCAGCGGGGACACGACGCAAGCGGTGGAGTTTACAGAGATCACGAGCCACCGGGCGGGGGGACAACTGAGCAGCTTACACGCGAGCATCGCCCGCCTGTTGTGTTCCGTTGCTGGCGCCGACTTCGATCGAACCGGCTTCTCTGCCAGCGAACTCAGCCAGGCGGCGCAGAACCTCGGCCTCAGGTTCCTTGCCCGCTGGGCGGAGCAGTCGGCCTCTCCCTTAGCCGGATAATGCTGCAACCCGCCGCGCATCGCTCTCGGCCCGAGCCGGTGCCCGTGCTGACTGCCTGGCGACGAGCGGTCTATGCCAGCGGGGACTTCACGATCAATGCTGCCCTCAACGCGCTGAGCTTTGTCTTTACCGGTTACTTTCTCATGCACGTCGCTGGCCTGCGACCCTCGCTGGCCGGACTGGTGCCCCTGGTCGGGCGCACCGTTGATGCCATCACCGATCCGCTCATGGGCCGCATTTCCGACCGAACGCGCTGGCGCCTCGGGCGCCGGCGTCCCTACTTTCTCATCGGCTCCCTGCCGTTTGCGATCAGCTTTGCCCTGCTGTGGCTCGAACCAGGATTCGAATCGCAGGCGGCCCGTTTCGCCTACTACGCCGGCATGTACTCCTTGCTGACTACCGCAATGACCGTGCTCAGCATTCCCTACCTCGCGTTACAGCCAGAAATGGCGGTCACGTATGACGACCGCACCTCGCTCAACACCTTCCGTGCGGCCGGAGCCATCCTCGGTGTTTTCGCAGCCATCGCCCTGCGCCCGCTGGCCGAGTATTTTGGCGGAGGCTCGGCGGGCTTTCTCTCCGCTGCCTGTTTGTTCGGGGCCGCCTTCGCAGTCCCTTGGTTTGCGGTCTACAAAGTCAGCTTCGAGCGGCCCGAGCTGCACCGGGTGAGTTATGAAACCAGCCTTCTCAAGGGGCTGCGCAGCGCCTTCGCACTCGCAAGCTTCCGGCAACTGGTGTTGGTGTTTCTTTTCAGCCGCATGGCGATCGACACCGTCAGCACCTTACTGATCTTGTTTTTCACTCACTGGCTGGGGCGGTCCCGCCACTTCGAGATCGGCATGCTGCTGTTTCTGGCGTCGGTCGTCGTCGCCTTTCCCGCTTGGCTCAGAGTCTCGCGCAACACCGACAAGATGCCGCTTTTTGCGGCGGGAGCTACCGTTTGGTTGATCGTGCAACTGAGCCTACTCTTGGTCGAACGCGACGCCCCAGTGTGGTTGATGTTCTGTCTCATGGCGATCGCCGGGGTTGGCTACGCGGCGGCAGACGTCATGCCGTGGTCCATGCTCGGAGAAGTGATTGACGAGGAAGAGCTGCGCAGTGGGGAGCGCCGGGAGGGCCTGTTCCACGGGCTCTTTACCTTCGTGCGGAAGCTTGGCGGCGCACTCGGAGTCGCCATCGTTTTCGGCGTACTCGAGCTTGTGGGGTTTCAGCCCGGTGCACCCAATGATCGCGAGGTAGACCACGTGATCTTATGGCTCACGAGCCTCGCGCCCGCGACGTTCTTGCTGTGCGCGATCCTCGCTGGGCAGAGATACCCCCTTACCCGACAGGTGCACGCGACAATGCTGGCCCGGCTCGCCGCGCAGCGGCGGAACCCAACCGGCGATCAAAAGTAACCCGGCGGTGTCTCGGTCGTCTTCGGCCCTTTGTCCCGGCTCGGGATGAATTTCCCGGTAATCATGTCCTTGTATCCCATTCCGGGGCCGACCATCGGGTACACATGGGCCTTTTGGTCGATCATGACCTCGAGCAGCGCTGGTCCTGGAAAACGAATGAACTCCTCCAGTGCCGGGCGCACCTCAGGAATCTGCGTAATGCGCCGGGCAAAGGCGAAGCCATCCGCCTCGGCAGCTTTAACGAAGTCCTTCTTGTGCAAGCTCTTGTCCGAGCCAGAGTACCGATTGGCGTAAAACAAGTCCTGCCACTGCCGCACCATGCCATCGCCCAGGTTGTTCAGCAGCAGCACTTTGACCGGGATGTCGTACGTGGTCAGGGTTTCCAATTCACCCAGGTTCATCCGTAAGCTGCCGTCGCCGTCCACATCGATCACCAGTGCACCCGGATTTGCAAGCTGTGCACCCACCGCTGCCGGCAGGCCGAATCCCATCGTGCCCATGCTGCCAGAGGTCAACCAAGTACGGGGGCGGTGAAAATCCAAGTACTGGGCCGCCCACATCTGGTGCTGGCCCACACCGGTGGTCACGATCGCTTCGCCGCGGGTGAGCTCGTTCAGCGTGGAAAGGACGTACTCCGCCTGGATGAGGGGAGATTCTCGGTTCCAATTGAGAGGATACTTGCGTTTGAGTTCGAGGATGTAGGCTCGCCAGCGAGAGAAATCCTTTTTAAAGTCCCGCCCGGCTTCCAATAGTTGCTGCAAGCCGCGTTTGGCGTCGGCCACATGCGCCCAATCCACCGCTTTCACTTTGCCGATTTCCGAAGCGTCAATGTCCAGATGTGCGATTTTGGCGTGGGGCGCGAACTCCTTGACCTTCCCCGCCACACGATCATCGAAGCGGGAACCAACGGCGAACAAGAAATCGCAGTCTTCCACTGCATAATTCGCGTACGCAGTGCCGTGCATGCCCAGCATGCGTAACGACAGCTCGGCGCTGGTGTCATAGGCGCCGATACCCATGAGGGTGGTGACGACCGGGATTCCGAAGCGCTCCACAAAAGCGCGCAGCTCAGGTGCCGCATTCGAGTGGATGATCCCACCACCCACGTACAGCAAGGGCCGCTCGGCATTGCCGAGCAAACGGAAAAACTCCTCGGCATCCCGCGGCGACAGGGTCGAACGCTCGAGAGCAGCGAGCCGTTCATCGTAGCCACGTAAGCGCAACCGCCCGTGGCCGCGGTAGCTGGTCTTCGCCAGTTGCACATCGCGCGGTATATCCACTACCACCGGACCCGGACGCCCACTCAGGGCAATGCGGAAGGCAGTACGGATCGTTTCTTCGACTTTTGTTTCGTCCGTGACGAGAAACACGTGCTTGGCGCAGGCGGCCATGATGTTGAACACAGGTGCTTCTTGAAACGCATCCGTACCCATGGCCACACGCGGCACTTGTCCCGTGATCAGCACCACCGGCACCGAGTCAGCCTGGCAGTCGCGGATCGGCGTCACTGAATTCGTGGCACCAGGACCGGAGGTCACGATAAACACTCCAACCCGGCCGCTCGAGCGGGCATAGCCCGCCGCCATGAAACCGGCACCTTGCTCGGTCGCCGGAACGATGAGTCGGATCTCGCGATCCTTGTTGGCCTCGTTGTAACGAAAGATCGCGTCGTACGTGGGCAAAATGGCGCCACCACTATAGCCGAAAACCGTATCCACACCCTCGTCGGCGAGTACCTGCACAATCGCATCCGCATTGGTCATCTCCACGCCTGCCCTGGGGTGGGGCGCTACTTCGTGGGCTTCCGGCCGATACTTCTGCGCCGCGGTCCGCTGCACCGAACGTGATGTCTTCGCGGTTGCCATAACCAGTCCAACTCCTCGTATAGAGTGAAAAAGTGCCCGAAACCTAGCGTACTCAGCAAGCGAATGCGAACGGCTTTTTCGCTCTCCCGCGCCACTTCGTTGTCCAGTGGTAGCCCCGTCTCCGATCGCCCGCGCTCCCGCCACGGCGAGCCACAGTCATCAGCCTCATTGGATGGTCTGCCCGGCATGGGCGCGACGCAAAGGGCCAGCGCACTCGAGTGGCCCTTCTTTCGTACGAGCCATGCATTGCGAGCCACGGGCTCGAGTAGCCAAGCACCAACCTGCCCTCCGGAACGCCTCGGGCTAGAAAACAGCGGGCCGGCCGCGCCGCTGCACGACCGGCCCGCGTTCGGCCATGGGAGGGAGGGGTTGGCCTAAGCCAGGCCAATGGCCCGGTCCTGCTCCTCGGGATCCACGTCCTCGAACTGAATGATCCCCAGTTCCTCGAAGGCGCGCCGGACGTGGGGGGTAAGCAACCCGAGCTTTTTGATATTCGGCACGATGCGCATGAACAAGGCCTGCCGAAACATACGCATGACGGGTGAATCGAGCACAATCTGCCGCACTTCGTGCTTGTTAAAACCGATGTACTCGGTCACCTCTTCCGCCAGCAACCGATCGCGCATCAGCCGGCACGCCTCGATGACAAAGTCCTCGCGGTCTCGCCGCTCATTCTCCGGCATGTCCAAGTAAAAGCCCTTCAGGGAAAGCACTCCAAAAGCCACGTGCCGCGACTCGTCGCGCATGACGTAATGGACGAGTTCTTTGATCAACGGCTCTTGCGCCAGTTGGTACATGTTCGAGAACGCAGCCATGGCCAGCCCTTCGACCAAGATTTGCATGCCCAGGTACTTCATATCCCAGCGGGCATCGGAAATAATCAGGTCCAACAGGTGCTTGAGGTTGGGATTGATCGGCCACTGCCAGTCCAGTTTTTCGCGCAGGTAGCGGCTAAACACCTCGACGTGCCGGGCCTCGTCCATGGTCTGCGTTGCCGCGTAAAACTTCGCATCGGTCCACGGCGCCGCCGCCACCAGTTGGGAGGCAACGATCAATGCGCCTTGCTCCCCGTGCATGAACTGGGAGAGCTGCCAGGAGATCTGTGCGTGGCGGAGGTGACGCACCTGACGCGGGGAAAGGCGCTTGTACGGCCCGTAATCTTCGAGCGGATTGTACTGTTCAGGGATGAGTTCCGCCTCCGGGTCTACCGGCGTCTCCCACTTGAGCTGCGTGCTACCGTTCCACTGCTCGCGCTTGGCCTTTTCGTACAGGTCGCGCAGCCCTTCCTTGACGGAACCGTAGTTCCAAACGTATGTGGTGTCATATGACACCCGCATGGTCTCGTTCGGCTGGTGCTCGCTTTGCGGGCGTTCCCGCAGTACCTCTGCCACGGCTTGGCTCATGGATCGCTCCTTCCTCGCTGAGGTTTTGCGGCACAGGAGATTACGCCTCGCGCTCCCTGCAGTCAATAGGAATGTGAACTCAATTTCAAATTTTCGGGAGGGTGGAACGTTGCCCAGTTTTGGCAGCCGCGGTCGCGGCTCGGAGGTTCTCGACCCAAGCCGCTTTCAGCTCGGGCGGCAGCGCGCGCGGGCACGCCGGCCGCGCGTGCGCACGCCCCAACAGGCGCGCAGCAAGCGGACGCGGAACGATATTCTGAAAGCGGCCGTGTGGTGCTTCGAGCACCGCGGGTACGATGAAACGACCACTTCGGCCATTGCCCGGCGGGCAGGAATTGCGGTCGGAACGTTATACGGGTACTTCCCCGACAAGCGGTCCATTCTGCTCGAGCTGCTCGACGAGACCACGCAAAAAATCGCCGACCTGGTAGTCGAGCGGCTCAAACCGGAGTTCTGGCTCGGGGCGGATCTGCAAGCGAGTGTGCGCCAGCTCATTGACGCGCTGTTCCACTCGCGCACCATCCAACCTGGTCTGCAGCGGATCTTGTGGGAGCGGTACTTCAAGGACCCGGAGTTTCGCAAGGCCGTGGAGGCAATCGAGCAGCGAGTCAAGGCCGCCATGATCCAGTTGTTCGAGGTCCTCGCGCGCGCGGGTCGCCTGCGCGTGACCGACTTTGGTACGGCTGCCTTCGTCCTGCACGCAGCGGTGGAGTGGACCACCTCCCGAGCGATGTTAGGGGAGGCGGACGTGGAGGTGGAGGCCGTTGTGGCTGCGCTTTCCGACTTGATTTCGCGTTATCTGTTTGCCGAGCCTGCACAGCCCGTCGAGAGGGCCGCCTCTCCACTTGAGGCAACCAGGAAGCCGCTAGGCACCTAACCCAACAACAGGGAAGGAGTGGCCAGGCGCTGGCGGAAGGAAAAGCACCTTTGAACTGGTTGGTAGAGCGTTGTCCACTACCAGAGGACCTCTCGGCGATTACCGAGCGCGGAGAAGAAGTGGACCCCCGCGCCGTGGGGCTAGACCGCAAAGCGGTCGAGGAGATCTGGGAAGCAGCCGAGCGCTTCTTCGCCGCTGGCCTGCATCCCGCGCTGCAAATCTGCCTGCGGCGACATGGCGAGGTGTTCCTCCATCGCGCACTGGGCTACGCGCGGGGTGGCGGCCCACACGACCCAGCGGAAGGTAAGAAGGTTCGCTGCACCCTCGACACGCCATTTACGATTTTTTCGGCGTCCAAAGCGGTGACCGCCATGGTGATCCACATGCTGGACGAGCGCCGCCTGATCCACCTCGATGATCCGGTTTGTGAGTACATCCCCGAATTCGCCCGGCACGGAAAGGAATGGATTACCATCCGCCATGTCCTCGCCCACCGCGCCGGAATTCCTCACCTGCCGCCGGAAGCCCTCGATCTGAACCATCTCGAACATCCGGAGCGGATTGTCGAGATCTTGTGCGACTTGCGGCCGGTGTGGCCTGCGGGAAGAGTGGCAGCGTACCACGCAATGACGGGCGGATTTATCCTCGGCGAAATCGTGCACCGGATCACGGGCAGCGACATCCGCACGTTCCTTACCCACAACATCCGAGAGCCTCTCGGCTTCCGCTGGCTCAATTATGGCGTCGAGGAAAAGGACATCCCGAAGGTGGCTTACAACGTCTTCACCGGGCCGCCGCCGTTGCCCCCGCTGTCCACCATGCTGCACAAAGCCATCGGGATGGACATGCGCAGCGCCACCGAACTCTCCAACGATCCCCGCTTTTTGCGCGCGATTGTACCCGCTGGCAATATCGTGACCACCGCCTTTGAACTGAGCCGTTTTTACCAACTCCTGCTGAATGGAGGCACGCTCGACGGCAAGCGCATCTTCGACCGCCGTACGGTTCGACGCGCAACGCTGCCGCACACCGGGTGGGAAATTGATTTGAGCCTCGGCCTTCCCCTGCGTTACTCACTCGGCTTCATGTTAGGGGCGCGCTACCTGAGCCTGTACGGCTTCGACACAGAGCATGCCTTTGGCCACTTGGGATTTACGAACATCGTTGGCTGGGCTGACCCTGAGCGCCAGCTCGCCGGCGCCATCCTGACCAGCGGGAAACCCTTGCTGTACCCGGAACTGGTATACGCCCTCGATCTCATGCAGCGAATCGCCCGGCGATGCTCCAAGGAACCACCGCGCAGTCGTAAACCCAGTCGCCCCCGGGCTAGCCAAGGGCCGCGCAAGCGCTGAACGCTTCCGCGGCTAACTGGCGGCAAGTGGCCCCCGGCGCTGAGGCAAACTTTTCCTCGTGCTTCGTGCCAGCACCTGCAGCAAAATACTGCCCATGCCGAGGGGTGGGGAACCAAGCTGCGAGCGGCCTCTTGTGAGCGGAGGGAGACTTTCGCTCATCGTGCCTGCACCTTCGGGGGGCTCCCTCGCCTCGCTTCTCGACCGCGTACTGGCGCTCGAGGAAAAGCTCGCCGGCTACGGTTTCGCGCGACTGGAGGTAGTGGTGCTCGAGACCCACGTAGCGGACGCTCCCCCACAAGAGCCGATACAAGTGGGGTCGGTGCAATTGTTGCCGGCTCGTTCGGGGGAAAGCTCGAGTGCCGTATACCGAAGGGCGCTCGCCAGCGCTCGCGGCAGTTTCACTTGCCTGGCTACGGTTGGGTTGGCGCGCAACCCGGCGGCTCTCTTTGCTTTGGTGCAGGCGGTGGCGGAGACCTCAGATCGGGTGGCAATCATGGAGGCTCCCGTAAGCGCTGATGGGCCGTGGCAGCCCACCCCACAAGCCTCGCGCCCACAGCAAAGCGTCACTCCCCAGAGCCACTGGTTCGCCTGTTTGGGGCCCACTTCCGTTCTTGCTCAAGCGCTACGCGACCTGACCGGAGAACTCGATGCGTCATCGCTGCGTGCAGCACTGCAAAAGATCGGTGTCGCAGTGGCGTCCGTTCCGGCACCTGAACCAGCGCCGGAAAACATGCGGCCCTGGACCGGTGCCAGCCGCGGGCTTTGGTTCGATCGCTCGCCCCCTTCATTGCTTAGACCTCGGGCGAACGGCGCCTTCGCGGGCTTGCGTCGCTGGGCGTGTCGGTTTTTCTGGGTTTGCAGCTTGACGATGGCTGGCTTTCTCGTGCTTGCCCGATCGATCCCGGAAACTCTCCTCGAGTTTGTCACCTGGCTGTGGGCTTGCGCGGCAGGATCGCGCGCGGGCTTGGCCATTCTCGCACAAATCGCTGCCGCCATGCCCGCCAGCGTTCCGCCGCAACGCTTTCCCCGTGCTTGGGGCGGGGTCTCTGCCCAGCCGCTGTTCCGTGCGGCCTGCCTTGCCGGGTCGGTGGGCGTGCTGACCGCCGCGTTGTGGCTCTTCTCTACGTCCTGGCCTGTTTTTGCGCCGGCGCGCTGGCTGCTCTTCGCCACCAGCCTCTTAGCAACCGTACTGGGTGTCGAACTCGTTGGGCTCGCAGTTTTGCTGCGTGACGATACTGCCCTCTGGTTCCCGCCCGACCTCCCCGGGCAGCCGAACGATCGCTTCTCGGGTGCCTCTCGCACCGATTCCTGACTCGCGGCCTGCGAGCCCTTGCCCCGCCGTGCGCTTTATGGAAGCTGGCCTCCCATGTCGTGCATCGAGTTCCGCTCCATTCGCCCGGGTGAGCGAGAGGCGGTTTTGGATTTGTTGCGCGAGTGGTACGGGGACCGCGATTTTTTTGCCCGCTACTTTTACCACGAT
Source organism: Myxococcales bacterium (assembly GCA_037445065.1). GTDB lineage: Bacteria > Desulfobacterota > Binatia > HRBIN30 > HRBIN30 > JBBILD01. The sequence continues at coordinate 144,509 of JBBILD010000006.1, read as the reverse complement.
CCAGCGTTTCGCGACGATCTCTGCTTTGTCGCTTGCGATGGACCTCGGATCGTGAGCACCTTCCAGGTCTTCCGCAAACGGGTTCGCGCTTCCTGCGGGGAAATCGAAGTCGCTGGAGTCGGCAACGTGTTCACCACCCCAACTGACCGCAGGCGCGGCCTCGCCTTCAAGTTGCTGCGCTTCGGCCTAGAGCAGCTCGCCGCGCAGCCCTTCGAGGTGTCGCTACTGTTTGCCTCCCGACTCGAGTTCTACGGAGCCCTCGGTTATCGAAGCCACCCCCGGCTCCTGACCTTGATTACCGGCACCGCGGCCGCGGATGACACTCCACCCACCTATGAAGTCCGGCCAGCTGCTCGCGACGATTTGCCCGCCGTGCGCGCCCTGTACGACGCGTACACGCAGGCGCTGTACGGCTGCACCATCCGTGACGTAGCCTACTGGCAAGGCCAGCTCCGTTACGCGGGAAACCCAGACGAGTCCTTCCTGGTCGCCTGCCAGCATGGACAAGTCTTGGCATACGCGCGCGCCACACAGTTGTTCGACCTCAACGTGGTCATGGAGCACGCTTTTGCACCCGGTCACACCCAGGCCTTGGTCCAACTCGCACTGGCCCACCACGAGCGCAGAGCCTCGCACCTCCCCGGTACGCTTGCCCACTTGGAGCATGAGCCAGAGATCCGTGCCGCTCTGCAAGTGCGCGGCCTCACCCTGAACCGCGTCGAGGACTTGTTCTGCATGTGGCGGGTGCTCGACCCGCGCCGGCTTGCATCGAAAATGGGAACTTCACTCGCCTCTACCGAGCAGGATTCCCTATGGGCCGAGCTGTTTCCGCCCGAACGCAGTGTGTACTGGATCTCGGACCGGTTTTAGGGTGCGGGCGCGCTCCTCAACTGGCCTGCTTCCACTTGATATTGCAGCCCAAGCTCGGCTTCTGTTTCTCGGGCACAGGTCGGCCTGCCAGTACTGCGTCCACCGCGGCGCGCAAGTCGGCCCCGGTTACTGGGACGTTCGAGCCAGGGCGGCTGTCGTCGAATTGCCCGCGGTACACCAGTTTTCGCTCGCGGTCGAACAGGAAGAAATCCGGAGTGCACGCCGCCCCGTACGCCTTCGCAACTTCCTGCGTCTCATCGAAGAGGTAGGGAAAGATATACCCTGCCTCGCGCGCCTCCTCAGCCATCTTCTCCGGGCTGTCCTCCGGATACTGGGAAATGTCGTTCGAGTTGATCCCGACGATGGCTAGGCCCTTCGGAACATACTCCCGAGCGAACTGTGCCAAAGCCGAGCGGATATGCTTCACATACGGACAATGGTTGCAGATGAACATTACGAGGAGCGCCGGTTTGTCAGCGAAATCGTCAAGGGAAACGATTTTGCCCGCAGGGTCGGGCAATCGAAACGATGGAGCCTTGGTGCCTAGGGGAACCATCTTGGACGGAGTCGCAGCCATCTCGCTTCCTCCTTGCGGCGGGCTTGTTCGAGTAGCGAACCCCCGGTTGCTATGCCAGTGCGAAACGAAAGCGTTGACTCTGCTGCGCCAAACGCGAATAGCTGAAACACAATGATGACAACCGCCCGCGCCTTCTTCCTGCTGCTCGCGTGCTCCTTCGCTAGCGAACTACTGGCTCAACAACGCCTCTGCTCCGGTGGACCGAACGACGGCCGCCCGTGCGCCCGCGTGGAAGACTGCCCGAGCGGCTCCTGCGTGGTCGCACAGGGAGTCTGCGACGGTGGCCCAGACGACGGCTTCGACTGTGATTGTCCGGGAAGCCAATGCTCGAGCGTCGGCTCCTGCACAAACGATCCCGAACTCGGCACCTGCGAGGGCGGCCCATATCAGGGCGAGTGCTGCGATCCCGCGTACAACTGCGGCTCGGCGGCGCCCTGTCGAGGCACGCAGAAGATTTGCCTTGGAGGGGAACTCAAGGGCTTGTCCTGCTTACGCAACGAACACTGCCCCGGTTCGCTTTGCTGGGCCACAGGCCGCGTATGTTCCGGAGACGGCTTTGCGTGTGTGGACGATAGCGATTGCATCCTCGGCACCTGCCAAGGTGAAGGCACCTTTCCAACCCCCACTCCCACGCAACCTCCAACGGGGTGTATCGGGGACTGCGATGGCGACGGGGAAGTCACGATCAACAACGTCTTACTCATGGTAAACATCGCTCTCGAACAGGCCCCGCTTGCACAGTGCGCCGCCGGAGATGCCAACCAGGACGGGATCATTACCGTTGACGAACTCATTGCCGCCGTGGGGGTGGCACTGGCCGGGTGTGCGCCCTAAGCCGCGCTCTTTAGCCGAGCGTGGGTGGTGCCGAGGGTGCACCCGGTAGCCCTGCCTGCTCGCGCGCTCGATTCGCGGCAAGGAACAAAAACACGTCTTCCAGCGATGGCTCGCTAACCCGCCAGCTCCGCACCCCCACGCCCGCTGCTTGCGCCGCTTCCACCCACTCTTTCGGGTCCACGCCCTCCCGCGGGATCGTCACATGGAGGTGCTCGCCGAATGGGGCGAGATGTGCAAAGCGTGAGAGTTGGCTGAGACGCGTGCGCGCCAGGCGAGCATCGGCGCAGTGCAAATCCAACACGACAACGGGCAGCGACTTGCGCAGCTCCGCCGGGCTCCCCACTGCGATCAGGCGCCCGTCCAGCAAAAACGCAACCCGAGAGCACCGCTCGGCTTCGTCCATGTATGGAGTGGACAAGAAAATCGTCGAACCCTCGCGCAACAGCTCGTACAAGATCAGCCAGAAATCCCGGCGCGAAAGAGGGTCCACACCGATGGTCGGCTCGTCCAAAAGTAAAATACGCGGATGATGCACGAGCGCCACACTCAAGGCGAGTTTTTGCTTCATCCCGCCGGAGAGGTTGCGCGTGAGGCGGTTCTGAAACGGGGCGAGCCGGCTGAAACGCAGTAGCTGCGCGATCCGCTCTCTGCGCTGCTGCGGGCGCAGGTGCCAAATTTCGCTCGCGTACAACAGGTTTTCCAAGACCGTCAGTGTTTCGCACAGGCTAAAGCGCTGCGACATGTATCCGATCCGCTCCTTTACCGCCGCAGCATCTTGCACGACATCGATGCCGTCCACCCGCACGCTGCCGCGGCTTGGTGTGAGCAGCCCTGCCAGAATGCGAAGCAAGGTGGTTTTTCCCGCTCCGTCGGGACCCACCAACCCGAACAACTCCCCGCGTTCTACCTCGAACGAGACCCCGCGCAGCGCACGTGTGCCCTGCGGATACTCTTTCTCCAGATCCCGTACCTCGATGGCTGCCGCCATCTCTCGTCACCTATGATGGATCAGTGGCCTTCGGCAACTGCAGAGTCGAGCGGGATCACTACATCGGCAGGCATCCCTGGCTTGAGAATCCCCTCTTCGTTCGCGAGTTCCAGCTTGACCCGATAGACCAACTTGGCGCGCTCTTCCTGGGTCTGGACGTTCTTCGGCGTGAATTCGGATTTGTCCGCGATGTAACTCACCCGTGCTGGAAAGGGCCGGCCTGGATACGCATCCACGTAAACGCGCCCCGCCATCCCCAGCCGCAACTTGCAGAGGTCGCGCTCGCTCACGTACCAAGTATTTCAAACAAAAGTGAGATCACCCATGGTCACCACCGGGGTCCCGGGGCCCACGACTTCTCCCACCTCACGGTTTTTGGAGAGCACTCGCCCCGCGATCGGAGCAAAGAGCTGGCAGCGCGCCAAGTTGAGTTCCGCAATCGCCAACGCCTTCTCGGCCTCGCGTACCTGCGCACGTCCCTGCTCGATTTCTTCGGTACGAAACCCTTCTTTCAACATCTCGAGCCGGGAGCGTGCGGCATCGCGCGCGCTTTGCGCGGCGGTTAGAGCCCCCCGAGCGCGATCCCACTCTGCCTGGGAAACCACTCCTCGGCGAAACAGCTCTTCGACTCGCGAGAAGTCGCGCTGGCGAACCTCGAATTCCGCTTGCGCCGACTCCAATGCCGCTAGCGCCTGATCCACTTCTTGTCCGCGGGGACCTCGCTTCAATAGCTCGTACCGCGCCTCGGCCGCAGCCTTCGCGGCTTGCCAGCGCTCGACTTGCAGGCGGTACTCGCGCTCGTCCAGCCGCGCGATGGGCTCCCCTCGATCGAGCAGCGCTCCCTCGTCCACATAGCGCTCGGCGATCGTTCCCGGCACCTCAAACGCTACGTCCACCTCGGTCACCTCGATGATTCCCGAGCCCCGAATCGCCATTTCTCGTCGCTCTTCCACCGCCCACCACCACCAAACGAACAACCCTGCGAGCAATGCCCCGATTGCCGCCAGCCCCAGTCGACGCATCACCATGCGCCCGTTAAAGCACAGCTCCCGGATTCATGGTATCCGGCTGGCGCGGTGCGTCAGGTCGTACTGGCCACAAACGCCCGCGGCCCATCGACCAGGCATTGGTGGTCCCCGCACCTGCGGAGCCGTCTCCCGTAGCGATGCGCCATGGCTGGAATTGTTCGCAGTCGGAGCTGCCTCTATACAACAAGCCGTGAAACAAACGGCAGCTCAAGAAACGCTGCAGGCGTGGATCGAGCAATTCAGCGTGGCGCGCTCGGACCTGGTGCAGCCGAGCGCCGATGGAGGCTTGCGCTGCCTGGCCTGTGGCCATCGGTGTTATCTGCCGGAAGGCAAGGTCGGAATTTGCAAAGTCCGCTTTCATCGCCAGGGCAAACTCTACGTTCCCTGGGGCTACGTCGCCGGACTGCAGTGCGACCCGATCGAGAAAAAACCGTTTTTCCATGTACTTCCTGGGGCATTGGCGCTGAGTTTCGGCATGCTCGGCTGCGATTACCACTGCGCCTACTGCCAAAACTGGATTACGTCGCAGGCGTTGCGGGACCCCATCGCCGGCGTTCCGCCCAAGAGAATCGAGCCCGAAGAGATCGTCCGCCTGGCGGTCGAGCACGGAGCCGAAATGGTCACCAGCACGTACAACGAACCTTTGATCGCCAGCGAATGGGCCGCAGAGGTCTTCCGCGCGGCGCGGGCGCGAGGGCTCCTGACGTCCTACGTGTCGAACGGGAACGCAACCGCAGAGGTTTTGGAATACCTGCGGCCGGTGATTGACGCGTACAAAGTGGATCTCAAGGGCTTCGATGACCGGCGCTACCGCAAGCTCGGTGGGGTCTTAGAGACGGTCAAGGAGACGATCCGCAGGCTGGTCGAACTCGGCGTGTGGGTGGAAGTCGTGACCTTGCTTGTACCTGGCTTCAACGACAGCGAGGAGGAACTGCGGGCACTGGTCGAATTTCTCGCCAGCGTTTCGCCAGACATTCCTTGGCATGTCACAGCCTTCCATCCCGATTACAAAATGACCGACCGGGACGGCACCCGAATCGAGCAGCTCTTGCGCGCGGCGGAGCTCGGCGAGCGCGCCGGACTGCGATTCGTGTATGCTGGCAACGCTCCGGGCCAGGTCGGAGCTTACGAGAATACACGCTGCCCGAACTGCAAGACGACGGTGGTGGAGCGGCGGGGGTTTCGCGTCCTCCGCGTCCGCTTGGAAGACGGCCGCTGCCCTCAGTGCCAGACGTTCATCCCAGGCCTGTGGGGAAAAAGAGCAACAACCGCGCGCCATCTTGACTCATGGGTACCACGACCGATCGCCTGGTGAACCGCCTCGGCCGGCAAGACTTTGCTGGCGATACGGTGCGGCTGGCCAGGAAGCTGCTCGGCTGCTTTTTTTGCCACCGCAAAGATGGCCGAATCTTGCGGGGCCGCATCGTGGAGACCGAAGCGTACACCCAAGACGCCGCCTCCCATGCGGCCGGTGGAAAGCGGACAGCTCGCAATCAAGTGATGTTCGGCACCCCCGGGCTGCTGTACGTGTACTTCACGTATGGCATGCACCATTGCGTCAACGTGGTTGCCGAAGAGGAGGGAGTCGCCGGAGCAGTGCTGATCCGCGGGCTCGATCACATCGAAGGGGCGCAAGGGCCGGGGCGGGTGGCACGAGTTCTCGGCTTGACGCGGCAAGACAACGGTCGCGACCTGGTCACCGACCCCCACATCTGGGTCGAGCCTGGTTTCCGCAGGCGCTCCGAACGGATCGTCACCACAACCCGCATTGGAGTTCGTCTCGCCGCTGATCTTCCACTGCGCTTTTACCTGCTGGGCAGCCCGGGGGTATCGCGCCGGGACAAGGCGGCAGAGGCGGCGCTGGTTGCACGCACGGTGCGAAAACGCGATGTTGAGAAGCCCAGTCTTGCGTGAGGTCACCGATGTCAGAAGCGAAAGTCAAGGCCACAGCCAACCAGAACTCCGCCGCTGCGAAGTCGAAACTGCGCCAGAATCTCGAGTCTTTGGCCGTTGCCTTGCTCGTTGCGCTGGCGATTCGCGCCACCATCGTGGAGGCCTTCTGGGTACCGTCCGGCTCGATGCTGCCCACCATCCAGATCGGGGATCACTTGTTCGTCAATAAGCTCGCCTATGGCCTGCACTTCGACGTACCGTTCACAGGCATCGTTGTTCCCGTAGTCCATTGGGGCAGTCCACGGCGCGGCGATATCGTCGTCTTTGTCTCCCCGGCTGACGGCAAAACGGATTTGATCAAACGCGTGGTGGCCGTGGCAGGCGACCGAGTCGAAGTCCGCCACAAGCGCCTCTACATCAATGGCGAGCCTGCGCCCGATCCTCATGCCCACTTCAAATTTCCGCAGGACGTCAACGGCGTGCCGCGTGACAACTTCGGCCCAGTGGTCGTTCCACCTGGAAAGTTTTTCGTGATGGGGGACAACCGCGACGAAAGTCTCGATAGTCGCTACTGGGGCTTTGCCGACGAGAAGGCAATCAAAGGCCGCGCTACCTTCGTGTACTGGTCGGGCTGGAACTTCCACCGGATCGGCACTTGGCTGCGGTGAGCGGTGTGATGATCACCGCAGCGTTCTGCTTTCACCTGCACGCGTACTGGCGTTCGTCTCTCCGCTCCACCCACTAGCGGTTCTGGCGGTTGCCTGCCGGTCATCACCCGGTTCCGGGAGTCAGGCGGCGCGCGAGAGCAGCACGATGCTCGTCCACGACCTCGCTCGGACAGAGCCACACGAAGAAACGGTAGGCGGCCCACAGCAAGATCGCGTCATCCACTTGCCCCAGTCCAGGCAGGACGTCGGGGAGAATGTCATACGGAAGCAACACATACAGAAGCGCACCCAACGGCACGAGCTTGGCCCACAGTGGGACCCGCCCGTCGCGCAGCAACCGCCATGTCAAGCGCAGCGCCGTGACTGCTTCGGCAAGGCTGGGTTTTGCCCGCACCGACACAACCGGCTGGGTGCTTGGGTTCCTGGGCACCATTCTGCTCCGACCGAAAACGCCTAACTCTGTTTCGCCTCGAGCACTACTTGGGGCACCTTGTCCATCGGGCCATACGATTGCTTCGCTCAGGACAGTTCGACTTCGCAATCGTCCCCGAGCAGCAAGCGTGTCGCGGCGAGCGCCCCCGAGACCGACACCCGCCGACCAAGCAAACTATCGCGGATCGGCTGCCGAACGGCTTCGAGCCGGCTGTCCTCCATCACCACGCAGTTCTCGAGCCGGCAACGCGTTACGTGGCTACGGTCGCCAAGAGAAACGTACGGACCGATCTCCGATTCGATCACGCGCGCCTCTTTCCCGATAATGAGCGGCCCCCGCAAGCGGGAACCAATCACTTCGGCGCCCTCTTCGATAATGACCTCCCCGCTGAGCTTACTCGCCGCGTCAAGCTTCCCCTCGATCCGGCTCTTCATACCGTCCAAGACCACGCGGTTCGCGTCCAAGATGTCCTCGGGCTTTCCCGTGTCTTTCCACCAACCAGGGACGATATAGGGCAAGACGGTGAGACCGCGATCGATCAGATTCTGAATCGCGTCGGTGATCTCGTACTCTCCTCGCCACGACGGCTGAATTTGGCGGATCGATTCGAAGATATGATGATCGAACAGGTACCCACCGACGATGGCCAGATTCGAACGCGGTTGCTTGGGTTTTTCCACCAGGCGGACAATGCGATCTCCCTCGATCTCTGCAATCCCAAAACGAGTGGGGTCTTCGACTTCCTTCAGCAGAACGACGGAATTTGCGCCGCTTCTCTCGAACAAGGCGACCGGCTCCTTGAGGCCGTCCGGGAGCAAATTGTCCCCCAGATACATGATAAATGGCTCGCCCCCTACGAACTCTTCTGCACAGGCACAAGCGTGCGCAAGGCCACGAGGATGCTCCTGCTGGATGTACGTGACCTGCGCTCCCCACCGGCTACCATCGTCCACGGCGTTCTGGATCGGACCGCGGCTCTCGCGGCTTACGACGATGCCGATTTCGCGCACCCCGACTTCCACTAAGCTCTCGATTCCGAAGAACAGCACCGGCTTGTTCGCCACCGGGATGAGATGCTTTGCGGTGCTAAACGTCAGCGGGCGCAATCTCGTGCCCAATCCCGCGCAGAGAATCACGGCTTTCATAACCTCGCCCCTCTAGCCCAGAACGATCCGAACCGAAACCGCTTCTGCCTCCTCCTGCAACTGGCGCGCGGAGGTTTCATGCTCGTCGCCTGTGTCACGGCCGCCCGCCAGTAGCGGTCTGCCCCTGCTCCGCACCCAGACGCACACGCAGAAGACCCCGGTGACGCCCACACCCACCCCGGCTCTGCCCGCCGCAAGCCCGGCTGAGTCAGCGCCGCCCTCTCTCCCGAAGGGGGGCTAAGAGAGAGAGGGCTAGCGCCAACTCCCGCAGGGGCTACCCTGCGAGCCTTCCCTGACCTTCAAGCTCCAATGGTACCTTAACGCCTACTCCGCGGTTCAACCTTAAGCAAGGAAACTTTTCGCGCCCGCTCGGCGCGTTTTCGGGCTCATGCCTTACTCGCCCCGCATTTCTCCAATTCCTTCGAGATCTTGGAGGCAGTGGCCCGAGCGAGAGCGGGCGCCACACCCTAGGCGCGACCTCCCGCAGAACGGCATGCCGTGAGGATCACCCGAACGAATCCGCGGCTTCCTCAACGGCATTGCAACCGGGTCGCTGTCGCCGTGCTCCGCCACTGACAGTCCGTGAAAGTGAGCTCCAGCCGATAGCCGCCCCGGTCCTCGAGTTTGACTTTGATCGGAGACACGAAGCTGGGGAGTACGGGGGGCTCCAGTCGGAAGTGAAGCTTACCGCGTAGCGTGGTCACACCGGTGCGGCCATAGATGAAGCGAACTCGATCGATGTGGTACTCCGCGTCGCTCGTATGGCAGAACGCGTCCACCCCACCGGGACACTTCCCTTGGTGGCTCGGGATGGATTCGAGCTCGCTAGAGATCGCGAAGCCGTTCGGGTCGCTTACCTCCAGCAGCACAGGTGGCACGATCACCGTCGAGCCTACCACCTCTGGCTCGAAGCAGCGCGGCGGGGTCTTGCACCGGTTGGCTGAAATCCAAACCGTGGCTTCCGCTGGGCGCCGCGCCGTCCACACGATCCGCAATCGCTGGCTTCCAGAACAATCCGCGCCTGCCGTTGGCAGCACACCCGGCGTACCGGTTCGCGTCGGCGTGGGGCTGACCACACTGGTTCCCGTGCGGGTAGCGCTGGCGGTCGGCGCAGCCGTCAACGTACGCGTGGGAGTGGGGGTACGCGTGGGCGTGCGCGTACGCGTCGGAGTTCCCCCAGCGCTGGTAGGCGACGGAGAAACGACGCCACCCGTCGGTGTCGCAGTTGCGGTGCCCCCGCTCGGCGGGGTCGGCGTGCGAGTCGGAGTCGACGTGGGCGGCGCATCTCGCCGGATCGTGGTCGGGTCACTGGCGAAGTTGTTCGAGGCCACGGTGTCACCAGAGGTAGAAACCTGCGCAGTGTTTGTGACCGTCGGGTACGCGGCGGACCCGACAGCCACGCGCAATTCGAACGAAGCCGTCGCTCCCACAGGCAAACTGGCAGAATACGAACAGGTCACCGTTTGGCCACTGGCATTGCAACTCCAGCCCGCCCCCGCGGCCGAGACGAACGTGAGCCCCGCTGGCAGCGTGTCCGTCACGACGATCGGCCCGGACGTTGCCAAGGTTCCAGCATTCCGGACGGTGAGGGTGTAAGCGGCCGTTTGCCCGACCCAGAAGGCATCGGTGTGCGACTTTTGCAGGGCCACGTCGATCCGGTCGGATTGCACACTAAAGGTACTCGAATCGGAACTATCGTCACCCTGGGCACTACGGGTTCGCGCCGTATTCGTCACCAAGCTACCGGGCGGCGCGGTATCTACCACCACATCGTAAGTGACCGTGGCAATGCCTCCCGGATCAAGGATTCCGAGATTTACCTGCACCGGCGACTCGGAAACCACCAAGCCTTGGCTCGGCCGGACGCTCCCGGAAATCAAAGTAACCCCTGCCGGTATGAAGTCTTCGAGACTCACATCAGTCGCAGAAGCGCTCCCCAGATTGGTGATGGTTACCGTGTAACGCACGATTTCCCCCGCGTTGATTCCGCCGCTGCGATTCGTGTCTGCCAGCAAGGCATACTGCTTGTCGATAGCGAGGGCGGGAGAGCCAGACGTAGAAGCGGGCTCCGCCAAAACGCAGGTAGGCTGGGCGCCGTCGCTCCTGTTGTTATTCGAGTCCGACAATACGTTGCCCGTCTCCGTACTGGAAACGGATCCCTGGTTACACACCAAACCATCGCCGTTCACGGTACCCTCGATCGTGATCGTAACCGTCTCACCTGGCTGAACCGTTCCGATATCCGAGATCACGACGTTGTTCGAAGGCGGAGGTGCGGTCCCTCGCGTCGTGGAGACATTTGTGACCACGACTCCCGGAGGGCCTACCGGTACGGAGTCCGAAAAGGCGACGTTCGTCACTGCGACCGGTCCGTCGTTCAGAATGACGATGCTATACCGTACCGTGTCCCCAGAATTCAGCGTGCCCACCGGCGCAACGGTGTCGCCAATCAGGGCCACGCTCTTCGAGACTCGCAACGACCCGCGGCGGGTGCCTTCCACAATCACGTCCGTGGGTTGATCCCCGTTGCCATCGTTGCCATCCCAGTCCGTGGGCTCTGGCTCGGTCATGGGTGAGTCCACGACCCCCTGATTGGAAATGAGCGTGCCCTGCTGGGTGCCTGGATTCACCACCACCTGAAAACTAATGTTCACGACCTGATTCGGGTTCAACGTCGGAATGTTCACCGTGATCACGGTGCCCACAACCGAGCCCGTCCCAGCAGTCGTGGACAGCGAACCCGGAACGTACGTCACGTAGGCCGGAAGCGAATCGGTAAACACAACGTTGGTGACCGTGGTAGGCCCATTCACCAGCGCAACGTTGTACTGCAGCGTTTCACCCGGAATCACACGACCGCCGTTCAGATCCGTCACCGTTTTCACCGCCTCGATGAAAGCAGGCGCCCGGACGGTTACCGAGGCCGAGTCCGTTTGGATGTAATCATTGACGCCACCCGACCCGGTACGGCCACTGCTCGAGCTGCCCGTCGCACCGGGCAAGCTCGACCAGGTAAGCACCAGGTTGTTGGTCTGCACCGAGCCAACCGAAGCTGTGGGCTCGACGCGAGCGCGGTACGTAAACGTCCGGCTCCCGGCAATCAGTGTCAGAGACGAAATGCGGAAGGTCAGGTTCTGGCCGCTAACGGTCACGTCCGCAGGAGGAAGGGTGGCGGATCCACTGACGTAGCTCAGGCCGCTCGGCAAGGTGTCGTTGATCTCCAAATCGAACGCATCCGCAGTACTGCTCGCTGCGTGTCGCACGGTCACCGTAAACGTCACCTCGTCACCTAAGGCCTGCGACGTGGGCGACACGGTCTTCTCGACTTCGAGTTCAGGCTCGACAATGGTGATCGGCACGCCCTGGATTCCTGGTGCACCGGCATCCTCGTCGAAAACTAAAACCGTGGGAGTACCGACTCCATACTGCACCGACACCGTGGATCCCTCCGCCTGCTCGCCGTTGCGCAGCACCGTGCCGTTTTGGTTCGCCGCAACGTTGTCCACGCGAGCCTGGATGTCCACGGTGAAGAAGTCGTCCACGAAGCTGCCATTTCCCGGGTTGATCAGATCTCCAAAGTTGAACTGGACGGTTTGGCCGCTTCCCAAACGAGTGTTGTACGTTGGGTTGGTCGCAACCATCCCCATGTTGCCAAACGAAATCACGTGACTCACATACGTGAGCCCAGCGGGCAACACGTCGGTCAGAATAAGGGCAGGCAGCGTACCCTCGATCACGTCCAGCCGCACGCGGTAGGTCACGGTTTGCCCAATCGTGTAAACGGTTGGAGTCACCAGCTTGTCAATGGCCACATCCGAGGCCACGGTGATCGACTGGCTCACCGACTCTTCGTAGTTGTTCAGGTCCGCGTTGTTGTCGTCGTCCACGTTCCCAGGGTTCGAAGAGTTATCGCGCCCACCACTGACAAGGCTGGTATAGTTAGCCCGGGTCTGGTTGTTGAGTACTTGCCCTGGCGTCACCGTGTTCATCACCACCGAATCGAATTCGATGTTCAGCACTGCTCCAGGCCACATCTCGAGCAGCGGCAGGGCAATCGTGTCGTTCGTGTTCGTCGTTGTCGAAACCGTCGCGTGTGCGGTGGTGACCGGGGTCGTGGTCCCGTTCAAGAACACGTTGCCGCCACTTGTCGTCACGCTCACGTTGCTGATCTGGTTCAGCCCGTCGGGTAGCGCGTCGCTCCAGTTCAACTGGTACGCCGGCGTGTGACCGGTATTCTGCAGGGTAACGCGCCAGCGCACCGTATCCCCCGCATCCGCACCTACTCCCCCAGAAAGCACCACTTTGAACAACGTGAGGTTGGGCTCACCGACGCGGACCGGGTCCGCAGTGGACACCGGCCCTAAGGTGATGGTCCCAGCGGTGTTCGGGTCGGTAAACTGGAGGGTGGCGGAATTTCCCAAGATTACCCCCTCTTGATTAGCCAGGATGTTCCGCACGCGGACGTCGTAAGTGATCTCCAAATTGCCCGGGTTCGGCGCAGATAACGTGCCGAAGTCGAAGGTCAGCACGTTCCCAGATTGCGAAAAGAAGGCCGGGTTGGCGTCGTTCAGCGGTGCGTTAGAACTGGTTGCGCCAGCCGGCAGAACCACGGACAGGGAGCCGGGGACGTATTCCAGTCCGGATGCGAGAGTATCCGTAACCACGAGGCTGCTGGTCGTTCCCGTGGGGACACCTGCCGTTACGCGGAACGTCGCCACACCCGAAATCGGCGTGTACGGCTCCGGGTTGACCGTGACCTTGGTGAGAGAAGGAGCATCGATCGTCACCTGCGCAGAGTCGGCGGCTAACAAGTCGTTCACGCCGCCCGCGCCGGTGCGCTCGCCGGTGGTCGAACCAGGGGCACCGGGCGTCACGCCACCTGAGCCGTTCGGTCCGGGCAAACTCGTAGCCGTCGCTGTTGCAGTGTTCGTGATCACCAAGCTGAAGGCCACACCTGGATCGACCGTAGCTGTGTACGCGATCGTTACGGATTCTCCCGGATCGAGTTGGTCAATGGTCGCGTTCAAAGTATTGCCAGTGAAGGAGGCGCTCACCGCTGCGCCAGTGCTACCTGTGTTCACCGAACTGACCGAGGGCGAGAGGTAGTAGCTCGGCAATGGGTCGGTAACCGTCCAATCGAAGGCGCTCGCCGCATTCGTTCCGGAAGCGGTATTCGACACCACTAACGTGAACGTCACCAGCGTTCCGCCGCTGGCTGTGGTCGGGCTCGCCGACTTGTCCACGGACAACACTGGCTCGGCCACGTGTACGGTGCGTGTGTTCGTATCCACTTGCTGCGTCACTCCATTGAAGTTTTCGAAGCGAATGCGGCCGATGTTCACCAAATTGGTGCCGGCATTGTTTGCAGCCGAGTTTTCCACCACGGCTCCAAACGTCAGCGTGTATCGCTCGGGGGTCGTGTTGTCGGAGTCAGAGTTCGTAACGTCCCCGAGGTTGAGCGTGATCTCACCGCTCACACCGGATAAAGTGACCGCCACCGGGGTCCCGGGGGCAGCAGCGTTGATCCCACCCGGGTCGTTCGTAGCCACAAGCGCGGTGCTGCTCCGAGTCAAAAACGCAGTCCCCGGAATGTGCTGCAGCCCGGCAGGCAAAGCATCCACCAGGGTGACGGATCGGGTCACGCCTTCCGGCAAGGAGAACGTGAGCCGGAAAGTCACCACTTCGCCGATCGCGACCGGCGGATTGGCATTGGCGTTCGCGTCTCCGGGATCGGTGGTGGACTCCGAAGTGGCGAATACATCCTTGTTCGCAGTCGTTGCCGGCACTGAGGCAGTCGCACTGGCATTTGCGGTCGTGGTACGTTGTTCTGGCACCACGCCGGCCTGAGAGTCTCCTGTCACCGAAGCGGAGTTCACGTACGAGGAACCCGTGACCACGTCGCTCCGCACGCGGGCCGTGAACGTAAACATGCGGGATGCACCCGCAGGGATTGGCCCGCCCGTGTAGGTTACGGTGGGGGGAAAATAAGCGTAGACAAAACCGGGGGGAGTGGTTCCCTCATTGACCGAAACGACAGGAGTCGTGTCAAACAGACTCGCCGGCAAGGTGTCCGTGACCACCACGTCGTGCGCCTGCGAGGTCCCGGTGTTGTTCACGACCAGCGTGATCGTGACCAAGTCCCCGGCGTCTGGGCTAGAGGGCGACATGGTCTTACTGATCGTCAGCCGCGGTTCGCGGAAGGTCGTGCTAACGGTGCTGGTGATCACTCCTCCCGGGTTACCGGTAAAATTCAGGTCGACTCGATTGGTCTTGGTTTGTGGCGAGGACGCACCATTGTTCTGCGCAACGTTCATGACTTGTGCTTCCAAGGTGACTTGAAAACTGTTGTTCGTGGGGACGTTGTCATCATTGACGCTGACGTTGCCGAAACTCATCGTCACGATTTGGCCCGTGGCCGGCGTGCCACTCACCGACACTGCGGGGGACGACGTCACCGTTCCATTGAAACTTCCCGGAACCACCGTCACGCTGCCGCTAACGTACTGGAAACCGGTCGGGAGGCGATCGGTGAGCGTGAGCCCCGGGGTGACCCCTTCCGGCAAGGTCACAGTGATCGTGTAGGTCACAATGTCTCCCGCCGTGGTACTCGCACCTCCAGTTCCGTTCGGGACAATAGCGGTGATCGCCTTTGCGACGGCCGGCGAAGCAATTGTCGCCGTGGCGGTGTCCGAGGGATCGGACAAGGTATGGTCCGGACCGCCTTCCGCACCTGCGTAGTTGAACAGCGTGGTGGTGTTCACCAGTTGCTGCCGCGGTGCCACCGGAGCCGGATCCGAGGGACCATCCACTCTCAAGTCAAAGGTGATCACGGCGATGTTGCGCCCGTTGGTCGGGTCATACGGGTCCAATGCGCCCTCCGGAGAAGAGGTCGGTCCGGGATCCACCAGTTCAATCCCGCCCGCCGGGTCGAACAAGCCTCCTCCGAGGTTCGCGAAGGAAATCGGGGCACCTGTGCCATCCGTCACGCAGAGATTCGGGCCGCCGCTCGGGATCGAGAATCCAGGAGGCAACGTATCGCGCAGCCGCACATCGAAAGCACCACGCAGGCCACTCCCCGTGTTTTCTACGACAATGGCGAACGTAACGAGATCCCCCGCATCTACGTTGGACACGTCGCTACGGATCGGCGTGGCGGCTAGCCCGTTCGAGTGAATCGTACCCGAGAAACGCGGGCAGCCGCTCCCCGGTGCGGTAAAGGAGACAGGCCCCACCGCCCCGGGGCTGAAGATCGCGGCGGGATTCGAACTGGCGACGGCGCCTTTGATATTGCTCCACTGGATGACCGGCTCGGTGAGCTGGAATTGAACAATGCTGTCTGACGTGGTGGTGGTTTCCATCTGCGTGTTCTGTCCTCGAGCACGCACTTGGTTAGTCAGGAACAATCCATCCGTGAACGGATTCGCCGACACGGTTACCGTGAACAACACGTCTACCACCGCCGACGTATTCGCCGGGTTTGCGTACGTGCCGTACACGAACTCGAGCAAGTTCGCGGTCGCATCCACGTTGATCGAGGGAACGATCCCGGAAAGCGCCCGAAATGTATCCGCAGGGCCGAATTGGGCAAAACCTGCGGCGGGCGGCGCCGCCGAAACCGTGTCAACGAAAGTGGTTACCTCGGTCGCAAACAGAACGGGCAACGGCAGATAATCCTGCAGCCGTAACGCCTCTACATCACCAGTGGGAATGGTGTACTGCAGACGGAAGGTGACCGTGTCGCCGGGAGCGATCTGCGTAAAGGAGCCCACAACGCCGTTACGGGCGTAAATGCTCTTCACCAACCCGCCAATCGGGATCGTCAAACCAGCTCCACTGCTATCGTCTTCGGAGAAACCCGTCGGCGTCAGAGTCGCGTTGTCGAGCACCTCGCCTACAATGGTCACCGAATTGCTCACACTATCCCCACTATTCAGGCTCGGATCGCCGGAAGGAAAATCGTCTGTGTATTGGTCCAGGATCGTGGCCCGGTACCGAATCACACCGGTGGTGGGCCCGTCGTTCGCGGGTGGCCCGTCGGGGACAAGGCCGCCCAGCAGTTGCCCGCTAAAGCCCCTTGTCACCAACTCGCCCGAGATGTCGAAGAACAACCGAGAGGTGCCTGTGCCAGGACTGTCCACGGTGACACTGTAATTTGTCGGAGAGAAGGGACCCGAGGTGGTTGCCCCATTTTCGGTGACCGACAACGTGGGGGTAAAGGATGGGTCCAGGCGCTGCCCGTCGGAGAGTACGTCATACTCGATCCGGAGATTCGAGAAAGCGAAGAAATCAGAGACCTGAAACTCCAACGCGTACTCGACCACGTCGCCGGGCGACGGCCCAGGATTGCCCACGTCCGACACGATCGAGGATGACTTTTGAATTGCAACCGAGCGATCATTGAGCCGATGCTCCGGTCCAGTGGGGTCGACGGTCACGGCCGTAGCCGGATCGCGCGTATCAATCGGCGTCCAATTCGCGTCCGCCCTCGCTTGGTTGTCCGAAATCACATCGTCGCCGGTATTCGCGTCAATCACCCGCGCACCGTTTGCATCGAATTCGGGAACGAAAAACTCAAAGACCACTGTGGCATCCGGTCCCGCACCACCCGTGACTGAGGCAAACCGCACCCGCACCTCATTGTTCGGGGGGTTTGAGGCCACACCCGAGGGGGGTTGTTGCAGAATCACACCGCTGCCCGGAGTAATGGAGATCACGGAGCTAAACGAAATGTTGTTCGGCAGAAAATCGCGAACATCCAAATTCGTCACTGTTTGCCCGGGAGCGACGTCCACCGTGATCGTATATCGGCGCGGAAAGTTGGGCCCAGTGGCGGTCTCGTCCTCCGGGCCGTCATAGCTCTTCGAGAGCGTGATGAGGGTCGGCGTCACGGCAGCGTTTTGGGTCGCGCCGATGATCGGCGGGTCGGTGCCCGGGTTGTCGAGCGGGTCGGCCCCAAAACGAAACCCTGGCGTGGCGCGGATGGTGAGCGGCACACCCAGGTCGGCAAGATTGCTCAAGTTCGTGTTGACGTTGATCGTTGCCGGTGGCTGATCGTTCGTGAAGCTGCCAAAGGGGAGTTCCAGCACGACGAGCTGGTTCCCGGCCGTGCACGTCACCGGCAGCCCAGTGAAGGGATGAGAAGCGACGGGGCAGGTCAGTACGGTCGCCGTCACCGGCGCGCCCAAGTACGTCGCGCCAACGAAACTGATCCCATCATCCGTGGCTGGGCCGGCACCGTCGGCGCCAATGGTAGGGAGTTCGAGGTCAATGTAGGGCCCGTAACCGGCGTCCGTCGGCGATGCGTTGTCGAACGTCACCGTAAAAGAAACCGGGTCTCCGATCAGGACCGAGCCCGGCACCGCGAGACTCACCGATGGCACAGGCGCTGCCCATGTGGGGCGCACGACCGCCACCATCGAGGCAACTAAGAGCAAGGCATACCAGAGCCGCGATTCATTCCTCTCCTGACACATCATCCTCTTATCCTCTTATCCTCCGTTTCTCGTGTTGAGCGTTTTCACAGGGGCCTCCTCCACCCGCGGAGGTTTTGGTGAATGCCCCGCACACAACCCACGCTATGCGAACGGACAAAACTTTAGCAAGGCAAATCTTTTTGCAAACCAGCCCCACAGACGAAGGCCGGCGATTCTCAAACCCAAGAAAAACGCGAGCGACCCCGCCGGAGCTGCGCTCCCGACAACCCGGCCTAGCTTTTGCGAATACCCCTTGCCAACGTGGGCTAGCGGACTCACATGGAGGACCGCCGACTCTACGACAGTTCAGGAGGGTGCAAACGATGGCAGCAAAAGGAAAAGCCACAAGCAAGAGCAAAGCAGCGCGGTCGAGCGCGGTGGTACCGGTGAGGAGCGTGCCGGTCGAACGGACGGTGGTGGATCCCTTCGAGCGTTTCGTCGAGCGGTTTTTCGCGGATTTCCCGCGCCTACCCTGGCCTCGCATCGAGTGGCCCGAGCTGTGGCGCCCGCTGCGCGAAATGGAGCTGAAGGTGCCAGCCGTCGACATCTACGACGAGGGGGACAACCTGGTCGTGAAGGCCGAACTACCGGGCTTGAACAAGGACCAGGTGGAGGTTCAGCTCTCGGACCGTACCCTGACCATCAAAGGCGAGAAGAAGCGCTCGGAAGAGGTTCGCGAGAGCGACTACTATCGCAGCGAGCGCAGCTTCGGCTCCTTTATCCGCACCCTGACCCTACCCGTAGAGGTCAAGGCAGACGCCGCCACCGCAAGCTTCAAAGACGGGATTTTGGAAATCCGCTTGCCGAAGACGGAGGAGCCAGGCAAGCGACCGCGCAAGATCGAAATCCAGTGAATGCGGAAAGGTTCTTGGCTCTGGCCCCGCTTTACGCGGCCAATTGCCACGGCGCTGCGGGCCCAAGTGGGGACCTCGCTCCTACCCACAGCGCAGTGGCCCAGCGAACCTCTTCGTACGGACCGCCCTAAAAGTAAGTCAGTGCATTTCCGACTCTTTCCGCCTTCTGCGCAAATCCGGCAGCCAGCTTTGCAAAGCCGGGAGTCCTACCTCCTTTCCGAACGCTGGCGCGCCAGGGCCTGATCTGGCAAGTATCTTGCCGACGTTCGAAGCCACGAAGAGGAGCGCCCTCATGAAAAGCGAGCACCTGATGCAATTCGCCAAGGAGCTGCGTAAGCAAAAAGCCAGGCTCCTGCGGACGGCCTTGGACCTGGAGGCCGACCTCGACGAGATCGTCGCGGAACGAGAAATCGAACTGGAGGAACTAGCTCAGGATGAGCGGGCCGCATTCAACTACGATCAACTTGACGCACGTGTGCGCGCGGAGGTGGAGGCAATCGACGCCGCTTTGTTGCGAATCGCAAACGGCACCTACGGCACATGCGCGGACTGCGGGAAACCTATCCCCCTCAAGCGGCTCAAAGCGTTACCGACTACGCTGTACTGCGTGAACTGTGCCGCGCGCCGTGAAAAAGGCGCAATTCCCGAGGAGGCGGAAGCAGAAGAAGCGCCGCGCCACGGGGAAGTGCCACCCGATCTCGCCTTATTGAGCGACCGCGAACTCGAGGAGGCGCTGCGGGAACTGGTGCGTGAGGATGGCAGGGTGGACATGGACGAGCTGCGCATCGTCGCCCGCCACGGAGTGGTATACTTGAGCGGCGCTCTGCCGAGCGAGTTCGAGCACCAAGTGTTGCTGAAACTCCTGACCGATTTTGCTGGCGTGCAGGAAGTGGTGGATCGGCTGGAGACCAATGAACTCTTGTGGGAGCGAGAGGACCGAGATCGGCCGCATCCGCCTCCTGTGGTCGAAGCCCGGCCGGAGCCGCCGCAAACCGAGGACGTCGTCGAAGCTGCCGAAGAGGGAAAGGAATACGTTCCCCCGGGAGAACCGCTGCCGGACAAAGAGTGAACGCCGCTCACAATCTGCGGCTCGAGCCGCGGGCGATGACTCCGATGATCACGAAGTGGCTGGTTCTTGCCGTCAATCCGGGCAGGGCTGGAAATCGGGCGACATGTAATAGAACGCGAAATACAGATCCTTGTTGTCCTTCTGCTGGTCAATCAAACGCCCGACGTCAACGATCAACGGTTCCTTTGCCTTGCGCTCGACCGTGGCTCCCATAATGATGCGAAACCGCCCGTCATCGAAGGTACGGGTGCGGTGGCCCCAGCCGTTTTGCATGAAGAGTTTCACGAACCGCTCCTTGCGCGGGTTGCCTTGCTCGTCGGTCAGCACCCCGGTTACATGAACGTCGTACGGCACTTCGACCAACCGCCCGCCGTTGGCCCGGAGCAAACATTTTCCGCACGACTTGCCCTTCCAAAACCCCTCTTCTGCTCCATCGAAACAACGCTGCTCAGAGGGGGTACGGCAATCGTTGCAGAGTACGATGAGGGCGTAGGTCTTCCCGTCCTTGTCTTTCACCGGAATCGGGTCCCGCGCGAGAGCAGCGCTCGCGATCAACAGGCATGCCACCACGATCCCAAACAACCTCTGTCCGCGCATTCCCGCCTCCAAGTTTTTGCCGAGTATTCCTTGTCGCGTTGCAACAAAAGCCGGCATTCTATAGTGAAGCGAGTCTCGATCCTCAACGCGTAGGATGGGTCATGACGGATGCGACCGATTTCGAGCGGGCCGCGCAGTTGTTAGCCTCGGCTCGGTACGTGGTGGCACTCACCGGTGCCGGACTGTCGGTAGAGAGCGGGATCCCTCCGTTTCGGGGTCCGGGGGGCTTGTGGACCAAGTACGGCGAACCACCGATGAACGGCTACCAGCGCTTCCTTGCCGACCCCAAAAAGGCATGGGAGGAACGCCTGAATCCGCAAGGACCCATGCGCGAGCTGTGGCTCACTTTGGAACAGGCCAAACCGAACCCTGGCCATCTTGCCATGGTGGAACTCGAACGACTCGGGGTCTTACGCTGTACGATCACCCAAAACGTGGACGATCTGCACCGGCGGGCTGGATCGCAAGCACTGGCTGAGATCCATGGCAATGCTTTTTGGATTCGCTGCATCGGCTGTGTGCAGCGGTGGCCCCGTGAGGAAGTCAGTGTCGAGGTCTTGCCCCCTCTGTGTCCCCATTGTCGCTCACTGCTGAAAAGCGACACGGTTTCCTTTGGCGAACCCATTCCGCCGGACGTGCTTGCTCGTTGTACAGAGGAAACGGCTCGCGCCGATTGCATGCTCCTGGTCGGTACCTCGGCCACTGTGTACCCGGCCGCCGGCTTCCCGATCGAAGTTCATCAGCGTGGCGGGACGTTGATCGAAGTGAACCCGTACCAAACGGAGCTGTCCAGCTTCTGCACGGTGGCGCTGCGAGGACCAGCCGCCGAAGTGTTGCCACAACTGGTTGCGCGCGTCCTCCGGTACCTGGGCCCCTCGAGCCCGCACTCTTCGGAAAGTTCTCCTCGCTCGGCATGAGGAGCGTCCCCAAGCCGAAGCCCGTCCCGGCGAGTGTGCCGGAGTGGGGCCGCCCTGCGCCTACCCCCGCACCACGAGTGCGGCCTGCGATTGCTGCGTTCGCCTCAGCGCTGATGCTCGGAGTCACACTGTGGGGATTTACGTACCAGCTCGGCAGCTTCCCGTTCCTCGACGACCCCAACGAGGGGCAGTACGCCGAGGTCGCACGCGAGATGATCGAGCGGGGAGACTGGATGAGCCCCCATCTCAACTACGTGCTCTTCCTGAATAAGCCCCCCCTCTCCTACTGGGCCATTGCGACCAGTTACCAGCTCTTTGGAATCTCTGAAGCCGCGGCTCGCCTGCCCAGCGCCATTGCCGGCTGGCTCACTGTGGCTCTGGTACTCTGGTGGGGTTGGCAGACCAGTGGCGTTTGGACCGGGTGTGTCGCTGCTAGCGTGCTGTTTTCGATGGGTGGGTTTTTCGTCGAAAGTCACGAAGTGCGGCCGGATCTGTGGCTCGTTCTGTCGCTAACTGGCGCCATTGCCAGCCTGCACTTCCTGTTGGATCCGAACCGCGGGCGCTGGCGCTGGCACGACCCTGCCCTGCTCGGCTGGCAGCTCGCCACCGGTTGTGGGTTGCTGGCCAAAGGCATGATCGGTGTGGTGATCAGTGGCGCCGCCATTGTGGCCGCGTGCGCCTTCAACCGCCGCTGGGAAACCCTCCTTGCCTTCTTGCATCCTCGCTCTTGGTGGCTGCTGGCTGCCATCCTGCTGCCGTGGCATGTCGCCATGTCTGTCAAGCACGAGGGGTTCTTGTGGGATTACGTCGTGAACCAACACGTCTTGTTTTTTTTCGACAAGAAGTTTCCGCGTGACTCGGAGCCGATCTCCTTGGGAATGTTCTGGGCAGCGTTTGCCATGCGGGCATACCCTTGGACCCCGCTTCTGCCACTGGCCGCGCTGTGGGCTCTTGCCCGACTCCGCTCCGAGCGCGCCCACGGGGAGGTGCTCCTGCTCGCGGCAAGCGGCGCCACGCTTGCCTTGTTTTCCCTGGCGAGCTCACGGCTGGAACACTACTCGCTGCCCGCCTTGCCGTTCCTCGCCCTTCTTCTCGGGAAGTTCCTCTCCGAAGTGAGCAGCGATCCGAATCCCGCTTGGCAACGTGCCCTCAGTGGGCTGTTCGCTTTTCTTGCCTTCGTGCAACTCAATGCCCTCTGGGTGGTGCCACACTTGTTGCACGAAGAAGAGTGGCTCGGCCAAACTGGTGAATTCGTTCGCCTCGCCCTCCGCGTATTCACGCTACTCGCGATCGCGAGCGTGTTTGCCCTCCTGCTTTGGCGGCGCCGCTCGCGTTTCAGCGCCCTCCCGATCGCCGCCGCCTTTGCCTGCGTGGTGCCACTGTTTTGCGAGGGGCTTGAGCGGATGGCGCCCAGCAACTCGGTATACCCGCTCGTGCGAGCCATTCGCCCACACCTGCAGCCGAATACGATCGTCGTATACGAGGCACCGGTCGAGTATCAAACGGTGGCCAGCCTGAACTTCTACTTGCAACGCAAGGTCGAAGTTCTCGGGCCGCCGGACTTTGTGCCGCCTACGTACCTGGTGCCGTATGTCAACGACCTCTTCGTCGCTCGCGAAGAACTGGCTCGCTGGTGGCAGGAGCGGGACGTGATCTACATCACCGACCCGCTGACTCCGCGCTCCTCCCTGGAGGGCACACTGCCGGGTCCTTTCGAAATCATCGCCCGCGACTCCTACCGCTGGGCAGCGCGAAATCGGCGGCCAACGAGTTGAGGTGGCAGGGCGCGCTGCCGCGCGCGGCATGGCTACGCGCGGCAGCGGTCGTGCCTTCGCAGCGCGCATTCCGCCTGGGACACGGCCCTGCGTCGTCCTCACGTCACTCCCAAGTGGCATCAGGTGCGTCCTCTCCTGCGCAAAGCCTGTCCCGCTCGTGCATACGAGAGCGCCGCGAGCAATAGAATCGGAGGTCGCAGCGAACAGTGTGTCGCGCTGACGAGCTTGCGTGAAAACTCGCCACAGGGGTAAGGTTCGCTTGCCTCGGGGCGACATGCAGCCATGTCACAATACGTCACCAGCGAAGCAGAACGGGTCCCGATCGAATCCTACGATCAACTCATCGAGTACTTTGCGCAAGCCTGTAAGCCCCGGGACCACTGGCGCATTGGCACCGAGTACGAGAAGGTCGGAGTGAACGAACGCGATGGCAGTGCTGCGCGCTTCACTGGCGGAATCGAAGAGGTCCTCCGCCGCATGGCGGATCGGTTCGGCTGGAGTCCGATCGAAGAGAACGGCCGCATCGTTGCGCTTCGTTCCGAGCGCGCTTCGATCACCCTCGAACCCGGCGGACAACTGGAACTCAGTGGCGAGCAATGGCGGAATGTGCACGAAGCGGCTCGCGAGTTTCGCGAACACGTTCGGCAGGTGGTGCTCATTGGCAAAGAGCTCGGGATCGCCTTCCTCGGACTTGGCATGCAACCCTTCAGCCGGGTCGAGGAAATCGAATGGGTGCCTAAGCAGCGTTACCGCATCATGGCACCCTACATGGAAAAAGTCGGCTCGCTGGGCCACCGGATGATGAAGCAAACGGCAACGGTACAAGTAAACATTGACTACGAGAGCGAGGCGGACGCCATTGCCAAGCTCCGCTTGGGAAACGCACTCGCGCCGCTGCTCAATGCAATCTTTGCCAACTCCCCTCTGTGTGACGGCGATCTCAACGGGTACATGAGTTTCCGCGGGCACGTTTGGACCGACACCGACGGGCAGCGTTGCGGCCTGTTGCGATTCGTTTTCGACCGCAGCCCTGGGTTTGCGGACTACGTCGAATACGCTCTCGACGTTCCCATGTACTTCATCGTTCGGGGGGACCGCTGGATTGACCTGACCTCGCTCACCTTTCGGCAGTTTTGGCAGCAAGGCTGGAACGGGGAACGGCCCACGTTGGGAGACTGGAACGCTCACTTGACTACCTTGTTCCCCGAAACGCGAATGAAGCGCTACATCGAGATCCGTTCCGTGGATAGCCAACCTCCTGAGTTGATGCTCGCTGTGCCTGCACTCGTCAGGGGCGTGTTTTACGACCCTGATGCCCTACTCGCTGCTTGGGACTTGGTGAAGAACTTGCGCTGGGAGGAGCGCTTGGAACTCTACCACCAAGCACACCGCCAGGCCCTGCACGCTCGCATGCGCGGCATCGAGCTGCGCGAGCTCGCTCGCGAACTGCTCGATATTGCCGAGTACGGACTCAACCGCCAGCGCCCCGCAAATGAGGAAAGCGAGGCTATGTACCTCGAGCAAACGCGCGACTGGGTGCGGCGGGGACGCTGCCCGGCCGAGCGCGTGGTGGAAAAGTGGATCGGGGCGTGGAACCGCGAGCCGGCTCGCCTGGTCGCCGAGCTGGCGTACCAGGTTCCCGAATCCACGTAATCGCCAAGCCCGCCGCATGCCTCCGGTCATCACGCTACTCACCGATTTCGGCAATCGCGACGGTTTTGTGGGCATTGTCAAAGGAGTGATCCTGCAGCGCGCTCCGGGAGCGGTGCTCGTAGACCTAAGTCACGACATCCCTCCGCAAGACATTCGGGCCGCGGCGCTCGTCCTACGCAGCGCCGTGCCGTACTTCCCGTCCGGAACGATCCACCTCGCAGTCGTGGATCCAGGCGTCGGCACCTCGCGGCGCGCTCTGTGCATCGTTACCCAAGAGGCGTTCTTCATCGGTCCCGACAACGGCGTGCTCACCTTCGCGGCTCCTCCGTCCCAGCGCCTCGCCGTCTATTCTCTCGAACGGGAGGAATGGTTCCTGAAGCCCACCTCCCGCACCTTCCACGGGCGGGACGTGTTCGCTCCGGTTGCTGGCCTCCTGGCTGCAGGAACGCCCGCCTCCGCCCTCGGGCCGCGGGTAGGCGAGATCGTCGAACTTCCCTGGCCTATGCCCCTGCGCGGCGGCAACGAGATCTTGGGGGAGGTGCTTTATGTTGACCGATTTGGAAACTTGATTACCAACCTTGGCGTTTCCGACTTTACCGACTTTTCTTCTGAATGCGTCTGGATTAACGTGGCTGGGCGGAGGATTCGCGGGATCGTGCCGACTTACAGCCACTTAGCCCCAGGCGAGATTGGCGCCTTGTTCAGCAGTTGGGGCCTTTTGGAAATCGCGCAGCGTGAAGGTGACGCGGCGCGCGAACTCGGGGTCGGCATCGGGGCACGGGTCACCGTTACTCTCGACAGGAAAGGGTCATGAAATGGGTTTACCTTGGTCCGATTTACCCAAGGCACGGCGCTGGACCATCGAGGTTGCGCGGAGCGAAGCACCGCAAGTGCGTTCGCGGCTCTGGGTCCACCTGTCACTGTTCGTGGCGACCTTTATCACTGTGACCCTCAACGGCGCTTTTCTCGAAGGCCACAACCCCCTCCGCGACTTTCGCTCTTGGCCCACCGGCCTGCCGTTCGCGGTGGCGCTCATGTCCATCTTGCTGATTCACGAGCTCGGTCATTATTTCATGGCTCGCTACCACCGCGTGCCCGCCACTCTCCCTTTTTTCCTTCCGGCACCGCCGTTTTTTGTGGGCACCTTTGGCGCCTTCATTCGCATGGCGGCGGTACCCCCCTCGCGAGCGGCGCTGTTCGATGTAGGAGCGGCAGGGCCGTGGGCAGGCTTTTTCGCATCCCTCGCTGCACTGGCGATCGGCCTCAAGTACTCGGAGATCCGGCCCGTTGTTCCTGATGACATGGCGCTCTCCCTGGGCGATTCTCTGACGACCAAACTCCTGGTGGGTTTGGTGGTGGGGCCGATTCCCGAGGGACACGAACTGTACTTCCACCCCATAGCTTTTGCCGGGTGGGTTGGCTTGCTGGTGACGCTGCTCAACCTCATACCGATCGGGCAACTCGATGGGGGCCACGTCGTTTACGCTCTGTTCAGCCACGGCCACGCGTTCTTCGCCCGCGTCTGCTGGTTTCTCGTCTTTTTCCTGGGGATGGAGTTCTGGAGCGGCTGGCTGGTGTGGGCTTTCCTTCTGCTTGCCTTGGGTCTGGACCACCCGCCAACTCGCTCGGATCAGACCCCCCTCGGGCCAGTGCGCACAGCCCTCGGAGTGGCCACAATCGCCTTGCTGGTCGCGGTGTTCGTGGCCACTCCGATCCAACCACTAGCGAACAAGCCCGCCCGCACTCCCGCTGAAACGCCGAATTCGGTAGAGACGAACCTCATGGAAACCCAGATCCACGAACACACACCATGCCCACAGCGTGTTCCGTTCGTATGAACCGCCGGCCTACCTGGGACCAGTATTTCCTCACCATCACCCGCACCGTGGCGGAGCGTTCGACTTGCCTGCGCGCCAAGGTGGGCGCGGTCATCGTACGCGACAAAAACATTCTCGCCACCGGCTATAACGGTGCCCCCTCGGGTCTGCCGCACTGTCTGGAAGTCGGCTGTTTGATCTACCGCTCCACCACCCCTTCCGGTGAGACCGAGGAGAACTGCTTCCGTACGATCCACGCGGAGATCAACGCCATTGCGCAGGCTGCAAAAAACGGCACTTCGATTCGGGACGCGACCATTTACATCACGCACACCCCCTGCATTCATTGCTTCAAGGTGCTGGTGAATACCGGCATCGTGAGGATTTGCTACGAAAAGGAGTACAAGCTGCACACCCTGGCCCCGCTGCTCGAATACACGCCGCATGTACGTCTCGAGAAGATCGACTTGTGATCGCGGCCAAGCGCTGCACGACCGCAACTCGCCATGATGCCGCGCACGATGCGAGCCATGGTCCTCAGAAAGCCGGCGCCGGTGGAAACCGCGCCGCTCCAAGCCGCAGAACGGCCCGTACCTGAGCCCAGGACGGGAGAAATCGTGGTGCGGGTGCGGGCGTGTGGGGTATGCCGCACCGACTTGCACGTGGTCGAAGGGGAACTTCCGCCCCTGTGCACCGAAATCATCCCCGGCCATCAGATCGCTGGTGAGGTGGTCGCCCGGGGGCCCGGAGCACAGCGCTTCGCGCTTGGCGACCGCGTCGGCATCGCCTGGCTGCGCTCCACCTGCGGGCAGTGCCACTACTGCCGCCGTGCTCGGGAAAACCTTTGCCCCGATGCTCGTTTTACGGGGTACCACGAGAACGGTGGCTACGCGGAATTTGCCCTCGTTCGCGAGGACTTCGCCTACGCACTGCCGGCGGAATTGGACGACGCGGCGGCCACGCCTCTGCTGTGTGCGGGCATCATCGGCTACCGAGCCCTGCGCCGCGCAGAAGTCCAACCCGGCTCTCGTGTCGGGCTCTATGGGTTTGGATCCTCCGCGCACATTGCCATCCAAATTGCTCGCTACTGGGGCTGCCAGGTGTTCGTGATGACCCGCGGTAGCCGTCACCAAGAGCATGCGCGCGAACTCGGTGCAGATTGGGTCGGCGACGCAACCGACTTGCCACCGGAAAAGCTGGACAGCGCCATTCTCTTTGCCCCTGCTGGCGAACTCGTACCGGTGGCACTGGCGGCGCTGGACCGTGGCGGGACCTTGGCCACCGCCGGCATTTATCTCACCGACGTGCCTGCCCTACGCTACGAGCAGCACCTCTTTTACGAGCGCAACTTGCGCAGCGTCACCGCGAACACCCGCGCGGACGGTGAGGAGCTGCTAGCCTTGGCCGCCCAGATCCCACTGCGGCCGCATACGACTTCGTTTCGTTTGGAAGAAGCCAACGAAGTCCTCCGGCGCCTCAAGCACGATGGCTTGAAGGGCACAGGAGTCCTGATCCCCTGAGCGGGAGTCGCCAGTGTGGGGGCTCCCCTCACTCCACACGCTTATGGCACCCACTCGACCGTGTTGCTCCGCACCTCCTCCGGGGTCCGTTCGACGCGCGGCGCGCACGTTTCCCACACGATCTTGCCCCGCTGCGGGCGCGCTCCCCGGAGGCGGACGGCCGTTTCTTCGCTGGCTACCACCCGAAATCTCAGGTGCGGCGCAGCTTGCTCGATCACCCAGCAACCATCTTGGTCACTGGCCAGCGTGGGCACAGCGGGCACCATCGGCAACTGCACCCCCAAGCCGCCGGCATGTTCGAAGCGCGCGTACTTTTGTAGGCGGAGCGGAAACGCGGTAACGCTGTGCAAAACGATCTCGGCTCCGTCCCACTGCGTGTAACGGTCGAAATCCGTGCGCAAAAACACTCGCGCGTTGCCGGCTGAAAGCCGCTCCGATACGCGCGACGTGCTCTCTTCCCAAAAGCGCGGCGGCCCTACGTCAATGTGGAGAAACCGCTGCGACGGGTAATAACCCACACCCCCGATCTCCGTCTCCCGCAGCTTCAGCCACAAGCGACGCAAGTTCTGCCCCGGCAAAGCCAGGTCGGCCGCCAGCGTCTGGGTGTGCAAAGAAGCAAAGGCAGCAGCCCGTCCCTGCGCCCCCAGCGCCTCGTTGAACTCGGGGCTGCGGTAGCCGGAAAGCAAGATCATCTCCCGCACGCCGAGCACCGCCTGCAAGTACGACAGCAACTCGATCAAGCGCAGCGAAATCGGCGCTACGGCGCCATCGCCGCGCGAGCGGAAAAAATACGCGATCCGCTCGAGAGCGAGCGGATCGTAGCTCCCATCGGAGCGGCGGTAGCGAACATCGAGCCTCTCATTGAAATGGCCGTGACGCATCTCCAGGCGGCCGTTGCCCGCGAAGAAGAAACGCGGCTCGGCCTGACTTGTGGGAGCCCGTTGCAAGCCAGGCGCGGCGCGCCCGTGCGCTCCTGAAGCGGGCAGGGACGCCAGGGCCAGGAGGAGCAACCCGAGCGCCCGCCCGAGTCGCGCGGTTAGCGCCGGATCAGGTCGGGCGATCGGCACAGATCCTTGGCGATGTTTTTCTGATGCGCCTCGATGGTGCCGCCACCGATCTCGATCAGCTTCGCGTCGCGCCACAGCCGCTCCACCACGTACTCGCCCATGTAGCCGTAACCGCCCAGCACCTGAATGGCGCGGTCAGCGACCTCCTTTCCCACTCGGGCGGCAAACAGCTTGGCTCCGTCAGCGTCGGCACGGTTGCCAAGGGAACGCAGGTCGAGCCGCCGCGCCACCTCGTACACGTAACTACGGGCGGCGCGAAACTCCGCATACGAGTCGCCGATATGCCGCTGAATCTGCCCATGTTCGCGGATCGGTACGCCAAAGGCGTGCCGCTGGTTTGCATACTCCACCATGACTTCCAAGCACCGCATGGCGATCCCAAGCGACATCGCCGCCAGAGTGAGGCGCTCGATCTCGAGGTTGCGCATCATGTGGCGCAAGCTCGCGCCTTCCTCCCCCACCAGGTTCTCGACCGGAACCAGGCACGAATCGAACACCAGCTCTGCCGTCATCGAAGCACGCATGCCGAGCTTGTCGTGCAAACGCTGGCCGAGGTGAAAGCCAGGGAATCCTCGTTCGACCAAAAACGTGCTGATGCGATCTCCCGTCTTCGCGTACACCAGGAACACATCCCCCAGGGTCGTATCGTCCACCGCGCCGTTGGTAATGAACATCTTGCGGCCGTTCAGTACGTAGTGGTCTCCACGTCGTTCCGCCGTGGTGCGCATGGCCAGCACATCGGTGCCGGCCTCGGGTTCGGTCATGCACATGCCGCCGATCCATTCCCCTGAGAGCACTTTGGGGAGTACCCGCCGCCGCTGCTCCGGGTTCGCGTTGCAAGCGAAGTTGTGGACAAACAACACTGCGTGCGCGAGGTAGGAAAGGCAAAAAGCCGGGTCAGACCAAGACAAAGCCTCGTGCACGAGCACCGCAGCCGTGGCATCCAGCCCCGCGCCCCCATCTTCCTCCGGCACGGTAATCCCGAACAGGCCCAACTCACCCGCCCTGCGGAACAGCGCCAGATTGAATCTCTCCTCGCGGTTGAACTGTTGCGCCTGCGGTTCTACCTCGTCGCGAACGAACGCCTCCACCGTCTGCGCCAACAACCGGTGCTCCTCGGTCGGGCAATACAGGCTCACACTTCGCCAATCGGCAGGCAGGCCCCCGCTGCGCGGTGACGACACGCGTTGCATCCGAGCCCCCGTTACGAGCCGTTTTTGCGCCGCCGTCCGTTGCGTGGTGCGAGGCGAACTTGGGACAAGTCCCGCACCGCCCCGCGCGCCGCGCTGGTAGTGAGCAACGCGTACGCCTGCAGCGCCGTGGACACCGGCCGCTGCCGGTTGCGTGGCTTCCACGCATCGGCGCCGCGTTCGATCTCGGCCACGCGCCGCTGCTTGAGTTCGGCCTTGTCCACCAGCAGCTCGATTTTGCGCTGCGGAATGTGGATCCGAATGCGGTCTCCGTCTCGCACCAGGGCAATGGCACCGCCGTCCGCTGCCTCTGGCGAGACGTGGCCGATGCTGAGCCCCGAAGTGCCACCACTAAAGCGCCCATCGGTAACCAAGGCGCACGCTTTGCCCAGTCCCTTGGCCTTGATGTAGGACGTCGGGTAGAGCATTTCTTGCATACCCGGACCGCCTTTGGGGCCCTCGTAACGAATCACCACCACCTCACCGGGCTGGACCTTCCCGTTCAAAATCGCGTGGCATGCGTCTTCTTGCGATTCGAACACCCGAGCCGGTCCTTCGAACACCCAGATGGACTCGTCCACACCCGCAGTTTTTACGATGCAACCGTCTTCGGCCAGATTTCCGTACAAAACCGCGAGTCCCCCATCCCGACTGTAGGCGTGCTCCACGCTGCGGATACAACCGCCCACCCGGTCTTCGTCAAGGGCGGCGTAATACGTGTTCTGAGAAAACGCCACCGTGGTCGGAACGCCGCCCGGGGCGGCCAGGCTGCGGCGGCGCGCCTCTTCGGTAGCGGTGCTGCGGCGCACGTCGTTTGCGTCAATCGCCTCGCCCATGGTGCGGCTGTGTACGGTCGGGACCTCGCGGTGGATCAAGCCAGCACGGTCGAGTTCCCCCAGAATCGTGAAGATCCCGCCGGCCCGATTCACATCTTCCACGTGGTAGTGTGAGGCAGGGGCCACTTTGCAAATGTTGGGCACGCGCCGGGACAGGCGGTCAACGTCCCGCATGGTAAAGGGCACTCCTGCTTCGTGAGCAATGGCGAGGATGTGCAGGACCGTGTTGGTGGAACCGCCCATGGCGATATCGAGTGCCATCGCGTTCTCAAACGCCTCGAAGGTAGCGATGCTGCGCGGCAGCACGCTCGTGTCGCCTTCCTCGTAGTAGCGCCGGGCCAACTCTACGATCAGCCGTCCTGCCTGCTCGAACAGCTTCCAACGCAGGGCGTGGGTCGCCACGATCGTTCCGTTCCCCGGCAACGCCAGGCCGAGAGCCTCGTTCAAGCAGTTCATGCTGTTGGCCGTAAACATGCCGGAGCAAGAACCGCAGGTCGGGCAAGCCGAGCGCTCCAGGCGCAAAAGCTCCTCGTCGCTGACCCGCTCGTCTCCAGCGGCAACAATCGCGTCGATCAGGTCGAGCTTCCGCTCCGGCAGGGGTCGGCCCTCGGCGTCGTGCGTCCCCGCCGAGGTGCCCGCTTCCATGGGCCCGCCCGAAACAAACACGGTGGGGATGTTGAGCCGCATCGCCGCCATCAGCATTCCGGGCGTGATCTTGTCGCAATTCGAAATGCACACCAGCGCATCCGCAACGTGTGCCTGGACCATGTATTCCACGCTATCCGCAATCAAATCGCGGCTCGGCAGGGAGTACAGCATCCCGCCGTGACCCATGGCGATCCCGTCGTCCACCGCAATGGTGTTGAACTCGACACCCCAGCCTCCCGCTTCGTCAATCACCCGCTTCACCCGTTGTCCGACGTCGTGCAAATGCACGTGCCCGGGTACGAACTGCGTGAAGCTATTGGCAATGGCGATGATGGGCTTCTTGAAGTCGGCATCCTGCATGCCGGTGGCGCGCCACAAAGCCCGTGCTCCCGCCATCTCCCGCCCATGCGTGGTGGTGCGGCTACGGTAGGGTTTCATGAGCCCTTACTGTAAAGGGCCCGCCTGACAAGAGCAACAAATCACCTAATCGTATTTCGTCGCTTGCCTGCCTGCTGAAAACCGGAGTACCTATCCCTTGTGAGCCCTGCCCCTGCTGTACGCCGCCGCAGACAAGCCGTGCCAATCCTCAAAGGCGATTGGATCGCACGCACGGCAGGGGTGGTCTTGTTCTTGCGCTTTTGTGAGGGCACAGCAGCCTGGCTCCTCTACGCCACGACCCGCAAGGCTGGCTTCCCCCCACTGGAGCCAGTAGCAGCCCTGTCTCTCACCGTTTGGCTCTTGTATTTAGCTGCGAACACGGCGCTCTTTCTTCGCTACCGCAAGGGGCGCATCTCGACCACCAACGCGGCTTGGGACTTGTGCTTGAACTTTGCCGCGATCTTGTACTTTGCAGCATGGACGGGCGGCCTGCGCAGCCCCGTGTTGCTGCTCGGCTTTGTCAAAGTAGCCACCTACGGCCTGTTGTTCGGTGCCCCCTTCGGAACCGCCAGTGTGGCGATTCTGCTGACCGCACTGGTCGCCTTCCTGGGCTTTGGCTCCTTCCTCGAGCAGCCCGCTCCCGCCGCGGCAGCGCCTGTGGACACGGAAATCGCATTCCTTCTGGTGTTTGCCGCCGCCTTGGCTTCCGCGGGTTGGCTGTTCCAGCAGATCTCCCGCCTCGAACGGCGCGATCAAGAACGCGCTGAGCAGGCGCAGCGCGCAACCCAGCGGGCGCAAACTGCGGCCAATGTCACCAGCGCCCTGCTGTCGGTGAGCGAGGCAGTCAGCCGCCTGACCAATGTGGAGGAGGTGCTCGCAAAGATCGTCGAAGTGGCACCGCCAGTGATGTCAGTGGACAGTTGCGGCGTATTGCTATGGAGAGAGGAGGAACAAGAGTACCACGGCGCCGCGGTGAGCGGGATCGGTGCTGGTGAGCGAGCTGCTTTCCTACGCTTGCGGTTGCGGGCCGACGAGGTGCCCGACCTCGAGTGGGTACAACGGCTCGGCCACTGCGTCGTCCTCGGCCCGCTCGCTTCACAGCAAATCAGCGGCGGGCTCTCCCCCCAGGTGCTGGTCGCCCCGTTGCGCAGTGGCGGGCGCTTCTTTGGCGTCGTGCAGTTCACCCGGCGCCACTGGCGGCCATTCAACCAAGAAGAGCTTCGCCTGGCCGATGGCATCGCTTCGCAAGCGGCACTGGCGTTGGAACGGGCGCGCCTGGTGGAGCAAAGTTACCGGCTGCTGCGCGCCATCCAAAGCACCGACGAGGCGGTCCTCATCACCGACGCAAAGGCCCGCCCACTTTTCGCCAACCGGGCTTTCCACAATTTGTTCGGCTACTCGTGGCAAGACTTGCAAGCGGTCCCCCTCCCCAACCTCGCCGAGCCGCCCCCTGGCGGCTGGGAAGCCGTTCTGGCCTCCCTGCAGCGCGAGCAGCGATGGCGAGGCGAGCTGAATGCACAGGCTCGCGATGGCACTCGCTTTCCCATCTCGTTGCACTTGAGCCCGATCTTGACGCCCGAGGGAAGCATGGAAGGCGTTGTGGCGATTGCGGCCGACATCCGCGCCGAGCGCGAACTCAACGAGCGGGTGGCGCGTGCAGACCGCATTGCTGCCGCGGGCCAGCTCGCCGCTGGCTTGGCCCACGAAGTGAACAACGCGCTAGCAGTGATTCTCGGCCAGGCAGAAGTCGCAGCAGCGTCGAATGATGTCGCCTCGTTACACGGAGCGCTCGCGCAGATTCAGGAGCAAGGCAGGCGCATTGCTCGTTTGATCGAAGAACTGCTCGGTTTTGCCCGCCCACGCCCGCCGGAGGCTCGCCCGGTGGACCTCGCCGCTCTGCTCGACGCCACCCTGCGCCTGCTCGAACCCGAGTTTCAACGTGCGCACGTGCAAGTCCGCCGCGCTGTTTTGGCCGAAGGGCTCACGGTCCGCGGGGACGCGCAGCAGCTCCAACAAGTCTTGCTGAATCTTCTCAAAAACGCGGTCGAGGCACTTGCCGGCCGCGTGCGACCGGAGATCACTGTCCGCTGCTGGTACCAAAACGGCTCCGTGTTTGCGGAAGTGGAAGACAATGGCCCGGGCTTGCCAGCATCGCTCGCTGCCCGCATCTTCGATCCTTTTTTTACCACCAAGCCGAAGGGCACGGGCTTGGGACTCAGCGTCAGCTACGCGATCGCACAGGCGCACGGCGGCGAACTGAGCGTGCGAAGCGTGCCTGGGGCAGGTACCACCTTCACACTCCAACTGCCGGCAGCCACCGCAGAGGCCGGTGCCGCGAGCCAAACTCACGTGCTGGTCGTGGACGACGATGTGGTGCTGGCGCAAACTCTGCGCCGCATGCTGGAACGCGAGGGGGTGCGCGTCACCACCGCGAACTCGGGTGAACAAGCACTCGTGCTTGCGGAAGCCACTGACTTCGACGCGATTTTCCTCGATGTGCGCTTACCCGACCTGAGCGGGCCGGAAGTATACCGGGCACTGGAAAAAAAGCGGCCCGCGCTGGCGCGCCGAGTGGCCTTCGTGACCGGCACCCTGTGGCGGGGCGGTGCCAACGCCAGCCCGTTACCGCCGCAGCCGACCCTCGCAAAGCCTTGCACGAGCGCTGAGTTACGCAGCGTACTCGAACGGCTGCGCGTGCTGCGGGCCGCCGCGTAACCGGTGTCTGTGCAGCCATCACCCAGGCAGGCGCAGCCTGTCTCAAGGATTCCTGTGCGTGCCGGTGGGGAGCGCAAATAGCCGTACAGTGTTCTCTGTGGTGCGCCAGGCAACTTCCTCCACCGCGCAGCTACGGACCTCTGCCAAGCGAATCGCCGTGTAGGCCACGAAGGCCGGTTCGTTGCGCCGTCCCCGTACGGGCACCGGTGCCAGATATGGGGCATCGGTCTCGATCAGCAAGCGATCCAAGGGAGCGCGGCGTGCCGCCTCGCGGACACGCTCGGCGTTCTTGAAGGTGAGTACGCCGCTGAAGGAGAGAAAGAAACCAAGGTCCAAAAACTCCCGTGCCTCCTCCCAAGAGCCGGTAAAACAGTGAATGACCCCACCCACTTCGCTTGCACCCTCCTCGCGCAAGATCTGCGCTGCCCGCGGATAGGCGTCGCGAACATGAACGGTCAGCGGCAAACGCCGCTTGCGGGCAAGGGCGATGAAGCGCCGGAAGATTTCTTCTTGCTGTGGCCGCGGGGAGTGATCGTAGTGAAAGTCGAGCCCCGTCTCGCCAATGGCCACCACCTTGGGTGCGTGCGAAAGCTGTTCGATCTCGAGCAGCACATGCTCATCCACAGCCGCGGCTTCGTGTGGGTGTATGCCAACGGTGGCAAACACTTCCGCTTCCCGTTCTGCCAGCGCAACGGCGCGGCGGTTGGCCGCCAAGCCGCTCGTGGCACCCACGTCGATCAAATACCGCACCCCGCACTGCCGGGCGCGCGCCAGGACCGCGGCCTGATCCTGCGCAAACGCTTCGTCGTTCAGGTGGCAGTGGGAATCCGCGAGCGGCAGTCCCGCCTTCCATTGCGGGAGAACACCACCCCGCTCCGGGGTTGCTGGCGACACTCGGGGAACGGAAGTCTCTGCCATGACCCTTTCCGCTAACCGACTCGCACCTCGCAGCGCCAGTCCCACCGTCCACGGGCTGAACGGCGTTGCTTCGCTCGCAAACCTCACCCAACCCCGTGCGCGCCACCGACAGCGGCCGCGCGAGCTAGGCCCCTCTGCATTGCGGGACGAAGCGCCACTCATCCCGCTGCGGGCAGCTCCACCCGCTGCAGCGACCGTGTGCGTGTGCCCCGCTTCGCGCGCCGTGCCCTTCACACGCGGCTTCGATCCGAGCGAGCCACAGCAACCGTGCGGAAGTCGCCCTTCTCGCACACTCGCAAATGCTGCGGCCGACACGCCGCAGTCCTGTCGTGATCCGGGGGCTGGTCCGCCGTGATCACCCGCTAAACCACCTGCTCATACGTCGCTCGCTCGATCTGGCACAAAGGGCGCGTCCCGGTACAATGCGCATACAAAAGCAGCGTCACCATCATCACCGGACGATACGGCGGCTGCTCGCGCCCACCTCCGCGCTCGCACTCCTCGAGGATCCCGCTCAGGTCCAGCTCCCGCATCACATCCATCAGAAACAGCGCCCAGTGATCCTCCGGCAGCCACTGCCGCACGTGCGGCGGCAGCAATAAGCACTGATCCGGATTGTACGGCCGAAAGGTCTTCCCCATCCACCTCACCTCCGCTCGCCCCCGCCCCCTCCACCAATCCGTTGCCCGAACCAAGAGCCACCCACCGGCTTTTTCTGCGGCAGAGTCCTAGGTCTGCGTGCCTTTTTCCCACCACAAGCCTGGAGGGGTTGTCGTCCCGCCGGGACAGTTGCACCCCTGCACACGGTGGCTCGTGTAACCCCTTCAAGGTTGCGCAGGTGCACCGGGATCCACATGGCACGCCTCAACGCAGCGCAACCCTGTAGCGGTTGCGCTGCGGAATTGCGGAGCAGGCACCTCATTCCTGGGGGTTGGCGTCAAGCGCCAACCCCAGGGCTGTATTGGCCGAACCATTTCAGCGTTGCTCGCGGTGGAGGCCGCGCGGTCGTGGCGTGGCAGAGTGGTCAGGGAACCACAATACGGCCAAGGACCCGTCGCACGTCCGCACCGCGTTCGGGGTTGTAGGGGCAGGCCTTGCGGCTGCCCGTATTCCAAATCGAAGCCAACCGGCGAATCGGGCCAGGTGCGCTGAGGCGTCCACGAGGGCTCCCTTGCCGGCACCACCACGGGCACGACCGAGTCACCGTGCGGTGGGCACCACGGGCGGCCGCAAGGGCCGCCCCTACGCATCCCCGGGGTGGCGTTGTGCCGACGGCAGCCGGGGTCCTGGGGGCCCCACCTACCACCACAAGGTGGGTGTCCCTCAAACCGGCAGGGCGAGGTGTGCCGTGGTGCGGCGGCCGCATCGCCCACGCCCGCCCCCGGCCAACGGCACCGTTCGCCACTCTCCGGTTGCCGTTCGCTGCGCACGGCTCGCCCTGCACCACCTGCGGTCACAAGGGCCGCTCCTACTCAGGACAAACCTCCCGCGTGTAAAGCACAGGCCGCGGGCAAGTCGCGGAGGTAACGGCAACCATGCGTGTCCGCGACCCTTCTCCGGCGAAACGTGCCCTCCCGCACGGCGTTGCAGGCGCAAACCTTGCACCTACGGATCCCCCCGCGGAACGGTGATTGCCCCAAGCCGCGCCTCGGCCCGCCACAACAAGGGCGCATCCCATCGAAAGGGCTGCATCGGCCAGCGCCTTCGGCGTTGTGCACGGTGCCAGAATGGTGAATCTTGCGTGGCGGGGTGGTGCGCCGGTACCCCGTCCGCCCCCGGGTCCCGCAGTGCCCTAGCAGCCAGGGCGGATTAGGATCGCGAGGGGTTCGAAAAAACCGTCGCTGGACGCAGAGACGAGCGAACTTCAAGGCGGCAACGACCACGACCTCGCGGGCTTGCACACGCGGTAAAGTCACGTCGTGGTCCGGAGCAAAATGTCTTTCCCCGGGTTCAGCCCCGAGCCCAACTCATCCGCTCGCACGATGCGGGCCCTTCGTAACGGCAGCGGCACGGCCGAGGCCGCCCCACCCGACACGGAACTTCTCAAAACCAGCGCACAGACGAGCGTTCACCCTCGCTCGCGGCCCCAGCGCGGAGTGCGCCAGCGCTCACTGGCAGAGTCGAGCCAGCGGGAAACTCGTTCCATCAATGGCAGAGCAGCGGCCAGGGCACGGCGGATCTCCGGGAGTGCTTCTTGTGCGACGCGCCGGCCTGCGGAGACCGCTTCGCGGCTGCGGTGGAAGTCGAACAATCCGAGGCGCAGCGGCACGTGCAAGAGGACGTCGGGCGGGTCGTCGCGCAAACGGGCCTGGGCGATTCGCGCCTGCACCACGGCGCTTGCGCGCGACAGCACGTCCACCAGGCCCAGCTCCTCGCTCACCTCTTCCACCAGCTCCTCGGTTTTGCCTTCGTCCCTCGGCGCCTGCCACCGGCGGCGCAGCCGGGCGCTCCACTGTTGGGTGAGCGCCAGCGGCGTGCGGCGCAACGGAGGGCGGACCGGAATGTTCAGCACGCTCGCCGCAATCACGAACTGAGCTCCGAGCGCGCGAGCCACGTCGGCGGGCACTGGATTCACCAGACCGCCGTCAACCAGGATTCTCCCCTGCCAGCGTAGCGGGGTGAACAGGCCGGGAATGGCAATGCTGGCCCGCACTGCTTCCGCCACCGGTCCGCTGCGCAACACCACCTCGTCGCCCCGATTCAAGTCCGCCGCTACGGCAGCGAAGGGAATCGGTAGGGCCTCGATGCGGTCCCCCAAGTGCGGGCGCACCAACTCGAGCGAGCGCCGCCCCTCCAGAAGGCCCGTCTGCGGCCAAATGGGGTCGAACAGGCGCAACACTTTGCCGCGGGTGAGGCCGTACATGGTCTCGCGAAAGGCCTCCAAATTGCCGGCAGCAAACGCCGCACCCACCATCGCCCCAGCGCTCGTACCGGCGACGCAGTGAATCGGGATTCCTGCATCTTGCAGAACTTCCAGCACCCCCACATGCGCCATCCCGGCCGCTCCGCCGCCGCTCAACGCAATCCCTACGGAAATCGGCCAGTCCGCCGTGTCGCTCGCCATCTGCAATCGCCTATCACACAAGCCGAGGCCGGGGCACCACCCTCGCCTCCCGCTCCCCCGAGGCCGGGGACCTAGGCGACCCCCCTAATTCAGCGGCGGGTGGTCGAGAGGAGAGCATCGAGGTCGAGAGCCTGCTCGGCCACGCGGGCAAGCTCGTCCACATCGAGCACCTTCTCTCCTAGGAACGGAAATTCACCCAAAGGCTCCCCCAGCCACTCGGTGAGTACTTGCGGGTTGGTTTGCAGCGCCACATCCTCGTGCTCGGAGACCCGATTCCACACGTAGCCCGCCAGCGGGAGCCCGCGCATGCGGATGTTTTCCACGGTGAGCAACGCATGATTCAGCGCTCCCAAGCGGTTCGCTACGATCACCAGCACGGGCCAGCGAAATTCGCTTGCGAGGTCCGCAAAGGTGAGCCAGCGGTCGAGCGGCACAACCCACCCGCCCGCACCTTCGACCAGGGCTACCTCGTGCCGGGCCTGCACCGAGCGCACGATTTCGCACAGGCGGCGAAAATCCACGCGCCCACCGGCACGCTGCGCCGCCACAGCCGGGGCCAACGGCTCGGCAAAGCGCAAAGGGCACACTTCCTCGAGGTCTTGCCCACTCTCCGCCGCCTCGAGCAGCAAGCGCGCGTCGCTGGGTACCAGCTTCCCGTCCGCGCCCGCCGTGCAACCCGTCTCCACCGGCTTACACACCCCGACCCGCAGGCCCCGCCGCCGCAGCGCTGCCGCGAGCGCGCGGCTCACCGTGGTTTTTCCGACTCCGGTGTCGGTTCCCGTGATGAACCACATGCGCTCTACCTCAGCGTGCGCCTTCCGTGACCGCCCGGATGGACTCCCGTACCACCTGCACCAGCTCCTCGATCTGGCTGGCGGAAATACAAAGCGGCGGCATCAGCACGATCACGTTCCCGAGCGGGCGCAAAATCACACCGCGCTCGCGCGCAGCAAGGATCACCCGGTGACCGATTCTTTGCGCGGGCGGGTACGGACTGCGCTGTTTGCGATCTTCCACCAGTTCGATTCCCACCATCAGACCGCACTGCCGCACATCGCCCACATGGGCGAGGGGCGCGATGTCGCGCGCGAGCAGAGCCCGCAACTGTTCCGCCCGCGCGCGCACCTGATGCAGCAGGTTGGTTTCATCGAACACCTGCAAGCTCGCCAACCCAACCGCACAGGCCAGCGGGTTTCCCGTGTAGGTATGGCCGTGAAAAAACGCGCGGTAGTCCTCGTAGGGAGCCAAAAAGGCCGAGAAGATTTCTTCGCTTGCAAGAGTCGCCGCTAGCGGCAGGTAACCACCGGAAATCCCCTTGCCCAAGCAAAGCACGTCCGGCTCCACCCCGGCCTGTTCGACCGCGAACAGGCTGCCGGTGCGCCCAAAGCCGGTGGCCACCTCGTCGCAAATGAGCAGCGTCCCGTGCCGGCGCGTGAGTTCCCGTAGCTCTCGTAAAAACTCCACCGGATGCACCCACATGCCGGCGGCACCCTGCACGAGCGGTTCCACGATCAACGCGGCTAGCCGCTGGCCGTGGCGAGCAAGCAGTTCACGCGCACACCGCACGGCTGCCTCGAGGGCCGCGTCTGGCGACAGCCCCCGCTGCCAGCGGAACACATGCGGCGGGTCGATCTTATGACACGGGAAGAGCAGCGGCTTCAGAAAGCGATGAAAGGCTTCCGAGTAGCCGACGCTCATCGCGCCCACCGTGTCGCCGTGGTACGCCTCGGTCAGCGACGCGAACTCGGTGCGCTGCGGCTCCCCGGCCAGTTGCCAGTACTGGGCAGCGAGTTTGAGAGCGATTTCCACCGCCGTCGCACCCGAGTCCGAATAAAACACCCGCTGAAGAGAGCGCGGGCTGCGCAACACCAACTCCCGCGCCAAAGCCACCGCGGTCGGATGGGTGAGCCCGAGCATGGTCGAATGGGCCACTCGGGAAAGCTGCTCCTGCAACG
This sequence comes from Myxococcales bacterium, assembly GCA_037445065.1. GTDB lineage: Bacteria > Desulfobacterota > Binatia > HRBIN30 > HRBIN30 > JBBILD01. Next base: position 103,627 of record JBBILD010000006.1, on the reverse strand, counting down.
CGCGGTCGAGCAGCGGGTGGCGATGGCCATGCACGTTGCACCAGAGAGACGCCACGCCATCCAAGTACCGGCGGCCTTCCACATCGAATAGGTACGCACCCTCGCCGCGCTCGATCACGAGCGGCGCCTCTTGCAACCATTCCCGCATTTGCGTGAACGGGTGCCACAAGTAACGGTGGTCCCACTCGGCCCACGGTGCTGCTTCAGGCAATGTCTCGCTCCTCCGCAAAAACACGGGCAAAGGCCCGTTCCACTAGGTCGCAATCCTCTTCGGTCAAGGCCGCGCTGGCGGTCACGCGCAAGCGGGAGCTTCCGGGCGGAACCGTCGGCGGGCGGATCCCTTGCACCCAGACGCCCTCGGCAATGAGCCGCTCGGAAAGCTCCATGGCGCGCCGCTCGTCGCCCACCACCACTGGCAGGATATGCGAACACTGGCTCGGCGCCGGAGCTCCGGCCGCTCGCAACGCCTGCTGCAGCCGCCTCGCATTCGCCCACAAGCGCTGGCGCAAGTTGGGCTCCTGCTGCACCAAACGCACAGCCTCCCGCGCCGCTGCGACCACCGGTGGTGGCAGCGAGGTAGTGAACACGAACGAGCGGGCACGGTTGGCGAGCAAGTCAACCAGCGCGCGCGACCCCGCCACATAGGCACCGAAGCAGCCGAGGGCCTTGCTCAATGTACCCATTTGGACGTCCACTCTCCCCTCCAAACCCAGCTCTTCTACCAGCCCGGCACCGCGCCGGCCCAATACACCTGTGGCATGCGCCTCGTCCACCATGACCCAGGCGCCGTGGCGCGCTGCCAACTCGCAAAGTTCGCGCAGCGGAGCGAAGTCGCCATCCATGCTGAACACCGAGTCAGTCACAATGAGACGGCGCCGTGCCGGGATGCGTGCCAGCAAGTCGGCAAGAGCGGCAATGTCGGCGTGCGGATACACCACCACCCGCGCGCGCGACAAACGGCAACCGTCTATGATACTGGCGTGGTTGAGCGCGTCGCTGAACACCGCATCGTCCGCACCCACCAGAGTGGCAATCACGCCCACGTTGGCCTGGTAACCGGAATTGAACAGGAGTGCGGCTTCCGTACCTTTGAACGCAGCCAGTTCCTCCTCCAGCGCAGCGTGCAAGCGCAACGATCCAGAGATCAATCGCGACGCCCCCGATCCAACTCCAAAGTCGCGCGCCGCTCTGATCGCTGCCTCGATCACAGCCGGGTGGGTCGCCAACCCTAAGTAGTTGTTCGAGCAAAGGCAGAGCAGGCGGTGGCTACCCACCTGCACCCACGTGCGTGCCCCTCCTTCCACCACCCGCGGCCAGCGGTACAGCCCCTGCTCGCGCAACCGCTCGAGTTCGTTCGCAGCAACTTCAGAGATTCGCATTTCAGGAACCTACCTGTTCCCGCGCCTGCAGCGCAGCAGGGTAAACGGTCTAGCCGTTGGCGCGCTGCTCGAGCAACTCACCCCGTGCCGTAACCGCCACCGCGCTTGTGCGCAGCAGCACCCCACTTCAAAACAGAGCCTCAGGGCCCGGGGTCTTTTTTCCCTCCCGGGGCTGCTGCCTGGCCGTGGCTCGTTCGAGGAAACGGCTCGTGGCTCTTCGCAGGATTCCTTGCTAGGCCAGCGCGCAACCATGCGGCGTGTTTTTGTCCTGCTCGCGTTCCTGGCCGCTTCCCTGGCGGGCGGTGCTTGGTGGGCGAAACGAGATGGCGAGGTAACTGTAGACGACCGCGCTCTCCTCGCCACCCTGGGGCGAGGGAGCCGCATTGACCTCAGCGTGCACGTGCCGGGGCCCGGACTCGCACAGGTCGCCCTACGCCTGCGCGCGGCCGGCAATCTGTATCTCCTGCACGAGGCTCAGTTCACGCCGATTCACTGGCGCGGAAGCGGCATCGAAACCTACGAGTTGCACGTAACACCCGACTGGAGCCAGTTTTCCTTGCCGGACGGCGAAGCCCAGCTCGAACTCTGGCTGTCCACCTACGCGTGGCGCTGGCGGCCGCTCGATCGGGCACCGGTGTGGAGCCGCAGTGTGCAGCTCGACTTCACGCCGCCTCGTGTGGAGCTTCTCACCCAACAGCACAACGTACGGCTAGGCGGCGTGGAGCTGGCCGTTTGGCGCGAATCTGCGGATACCGTGCGCAGCGGCATCGAAGTCGGACCCTACTTCTTCCCTGCCACCCGCGGCGTGTTCGAAGACCCGGATCTCGCCCTTGCCCTCTTCGCTGTTCCCCACGATCTCGATGTACAAGCCCAACCGCTGGTGGTAAGCACCGACTCCGCCGGTAACCAAGCCCGCTTGCCAGTGCCGGTGCAAGTGCTGCCGCAACGCTTCGCCCAGCGAACCCTGACGATTGACGACGAGTTTCTGGCCCGCAAGGTGCCCGAGATCGAACGCGACGCTGGCCTTTCCGCGCACGGCGATTTGCTCCAGCGCTACCTCTACATCAACCGCGAACTGCGCAAGCAAAACGAAGCGCGCATTCGCCAGCTTACCGCGAGCAGCGCACCGCACGTGCTGTGGGACGGTCGCTTCCACCGCCAGCCAAATTCCGCGCCGCTCAGTTCGTTCGCTGACCGGCGCACCTACGTCTACAACGGAAATGAGATTGACCGCCAGACGCATCAGGGCTTCGACCTGGCCTCGCTCCGGCAGAGCCCCGTGGAAGCCGCAAACCACGGACGAGTGGTTTTCACGGGCACCCTCGGCATCTATGGGAATACGGTGATCGTGGACCACGGGCTGGGTTTGTTCACGCTCTATGGGCATTTGAGCAGCATTGCTGTCAGCGCCGGGCAGACCGTTCGCAAGGCACAGGAACTCGGCAGAACCGGCGAAACCGGCCTGGCTGGAGGAGACCATCTGCATTTCTCCGTTTTGTTGTACGGGGTGCATGTGGACCCGGTGGAGTGGTGGGACGCCGGCTGGATCGAGCGGCACATCTTGGCCAAACTGCGTTCTTTCCCGCTGCGCTCGACCCGTGAACAAAGGAGTGAAGGATGAGCAAACGAGAGCGGGAGCGAACCCTGGCGGCGGGACGCAAACGGCTGGCCGAGTGGGGCCTGGGCCCCGAAGCGAGCGTGGCCGAGCTGTGCGCCGTGTTCGGGCGCGACCCAGCTGCTGACCTCGCCGTGGTCGAGCGGCTAGGGGCCATTCCGAGCGAGGAGGCACTGGCTGCGCTTCGCGAACTCGAGCCACAGGCCAGCGAGAAACTGTTGCGCCGGGAGATCCACCGCAGCCGCTTCCGGCTGGCCCAAAAAGGCCTGGTCGCCCCGAACCAGGAAGAAACTCCCGTGCCCACCGAGAGCCGCACCCCGACCTTAAAGGCTTACCTCACCGACTTGCGTGGCGGCGATATCCGCTGTGCCCTGCTGATTCGGCCGCAACTCGGCCGTTGCGAAGCGGTGTACGGCTTGTTCACGCCCGATGAACTGTACGACTGCGGGCTGCTGGGTGCCTCGGAGAAACGCATCATTCGGGTGTGGATGGACTCACGACGGGAGGCGGGCTTCGAGGTGTTCCCGGCCGATCCGCGCTACGTGGACTTTCTGCTCTGTCGCGCAGAATTGGCCCTGCGGCAGCGCGGCGCCTTCCCTAGAGAGAGTTTTTTGCACCTCCGCGAGCGCTGGTTCGGCCGCGACTTGCCCGGAGAGATGCGCTGCCCGATCTACGAACTCCTCGACGCCGACGCGGTGCGCAGCGATCCGACCCTCCTCGACCGCGCGCAAGAACTGGCCAAGGAGCGTTCGTTCCTACCGTTTTTGCTCGACGAGTTTTTCACTCCTTACGTGGAAAAGGCACTGGAGGCGAGGCAAAGCCCGCTGGTGCTGAGCGAACTGCAAATCCGCGAGCGCGAACAAGATATCGTGCGGGAAGCCCTGGAGGCGGCGTTCACAGGGCAGCAGCGTGAGCGGTGGATCTACCGTTTCGAGGAACTCGCCTACGCCTTCCACCAGTTGGACAAACCGGAGTTGGCCAAGATGTCCCTGGCGGTGGCGCTTGCGCTGCGCGAAGAGCCCGAGTCGCATCGCAACATCCCCCTGTTGCGGAGCCTGGTCGAGACGGCTCTTGCCCTACAGCAGCAGCTCCGTCTCGCCAAAGAGCAAGAGGAAGCAAAAGAGCGCTTGGTGGTACCGCCGTCCGCGCTTCGTCCCCCCCGGGAACCGCGACCAAAGCCCTGACCCAAACCCTCTGCCTGCCCCTCTCCAAGGTTTTTTGTGGGAATCCGGGGCGTCTTTCCAAGGCGCGCGTTTCCGGGTAACCAACCGCCATGCGCGATAGCGACGTGCAGGTGGAACGGCTCGGCGCTGCCTATGGTCCCCTCGACCCCTTGCTACGCTTCGTGTACCGCGTCCTCGGCTGGACCTTCGCGGTGGTCGGAGCCCTGTTCTTCTTGTTTCCGGACGGCACCATCGGTGCCCTGAATGCTGCGGGTAGTTGGCTTGGCTTTCCCCCCGCGCCGCTCACCTCTCATCGCTTCTGGCTGAGCCTCGGCGTGGCCTACATGGCGGTGGTCACCGCGCTCGCGTTCCTCATCGCTCCAGCGCCGACCGAGCGCCGCTTGCTCATGCTTCCGCTCGCCATCGGCAAGGCCACCAGTAGCCTTACCTGCCTCTGGTTCTTCGCCACTCATGCCGCGCACTTCATATATCTGGCGAACTTCCTGGTAGACGCCAGCTTGGCGCTGCTCGCCTGTCTCACCTACGCCGCCACCGCACCGGCGCCGCCCGGGCTCTCGCCGCGCTCGCGCCAGATTCTGCAAGCTATTGCCGAGGCGCTTTTTCCGCCGTCGGGTCAGGCAGCCCGCGTGGATGCGGCACCGTTGGTCGCCGAAGTCGAGGGCCAGTTCCGTTCTTTCGGGCCACTCGCACCGCGTGGGTTCTCCATTCTCTTGCAGTGGATCGACTGGAACCCTGTCTTGTTTCACAGCCGCAGCTGCCGCTTGCGTGCGCTGCCGTGGCAGGAACGCGTGACCATCCTCGAAGCGATGGAGGAAAGCCGCTGGATGTTGCGCCGGCAGCCGATCCACATACTGAAACTCTTGCTCGGCCTGCACGCCTTTCGCAGGGAAGAACTACGCTCCTCACTGCTCGGCGGCGACTCGTACCTCGAGCAAAAGCTCGCCGAGGCCCGCTCCCGCCGCGCCCGCGGCGAGAAGGGACCGTTCCCGCGAGCGGCTGTCCTTTCCTGAGCGCGCCATGCCCGTGTTCGACGCTGCCCAGCTCACCCGCGACCACCGGATGACCGCCGATGTGGTCATCGTCGGCAGCGGCGCCGGCGGGGCCGTGGCAGCCAGCGAGTTGGCGCGCGCTGGCTGGCGGGTGGTCGTCCTCGAAGAAGGCGGGTACTTTACCGGCGAGGACCTACGCGGCGATGTCCGCTTTGCCTTCGACCGCTTGTACCGGGATGGCGGGCTCACGGGAACCTTGGGGCGGCCGCCCATCGTGGTCCCGCTCGGCCGCTGCGTGGGCGGCACCACCACAGTGAACAGTGGCACGTGCTACCGCACCCCGGACTTCGTGCTCTCCCGCTGGGAGCGGGAATTCGGGCTGGAAGGCGCCACCGAACTCGACGAGCATTACCGCGCCATCGAGCACGACCTGCACATCAAGCCCGTGCCCGATGCGTTGTACGGCCCCGCCAACGGCCGCATCCAAGAGGCGGTAGAGCGCGTACTCGGTTGGAAAGGCTCGCGCATCCCGCGCAACGAGAGTGGATGTCTGGCAACCGGGGTATGCGCCTTTGGCTGCCCGAGCGATGGGAAGCTCGCCATGTCGGTGAGCAAAATCCCCGAAGCCGTGGCGCACGGGGCCGAGTTGTGGGTCCACGCCCAAGTGCGCCGCATCTTGTTCGATGGCAACCGAGCCCTCGGGGTTGTTGCTACACCGACCCCGGGCGGGGGGCAGAAGAGTATGGTGCGGATTGTGGTCACGGCGCGCCTGGTCGTGCTCGCTGCCGGGGCGCTGCACACGCCGGCTATGCTGCTCGCTTCCGGAGTGCGCGCCCCTTGGTTGGGGCGCAACCTGCACTTGCATCCCGCCACACGCGTGGTCGCGGTGTTTCCCGAACCCATCCGCGGCTGGCGAGAGGTACCGCAAGCGTACAACATTGACGAGTTCATCCCCGACGGGGTATTCATCCAAGGCCAGTTCGTACCGCCAGAAGTGCAAGCCGCCGCGGTCCCGGGCTTCGGCTACCGCTTCCAAGAGCGCATGGCCCGCTTCGAACGTATGGCAAGCTTCGGTGCGCTGATCAGCGATGAGGATTGTGGACGAGTATGGAGCCTCGGATCCAACCCGCGCCCGCTGGCTTGGTACTCGCTCAGCCGGCGCGACACGCGCAAATTGCTATTCGCCATTGCTCGCACAGCGCAGGCGTTCTTCGCGGCTGGCGCGCAAGAAGTCTATAGCGGCATCAATGCCTTCCCCGTGCTGCGCTCGATGGAGGATGTGCATGCACTGGAACGGGCGCACGCGTCGCCCGCCCGCATTGACGTGATGGCCTTCCACCCGATGGGCACCGCACGCGCAGGAGCGAGAACGCTGGCAGCTTGCGACCCGTGGGGCCGCGTGTACGGCTACGAGAACCTGGCGGTTGCGGACGCCAGCCTGTTCCCCACCTCGAACCGCATCAACCCGCAGCTCACGATCATGGCGCTGGTGCGGCGCAACGCCTTGCATTGGGTGAAGGAGGGATAAAAGCCCGCCAGGCTTCGTCCCTTGCACGGCCGCCCCGTGTGGCGGCCCGTTGCGCAGGGCGAGCAGCGAGCGGTAACGGGCGAATTGCGAATGGCGAATGGTCCGTGTGAACGGCACCTGCGACTCGCGGCCCGGTGCCACTTGCGAGAAGGGGCAGGGGCGGCCCTCGTGGCCGCCCGTGGTTCCCGCCGCACGGCGTCTCGGTCGTGCACGTGGTGGTGCCGGCAAGGGACCTGCCGTGGACGTTTCAGCGCACCTAACCCGATTCGGGAATTGGGTTCGATTTGCAACCCGGGCAGGCACAAGGCCTGCCCCTACATCTCCTTGGCAACGGCGTACAGCCACAAGCGCCGCCCCTAAGCTTTTCCGCTGACGGCGGGTTGGGTGTTCCGCGGCGCGTGGGCGTGGAAGCAGCGGGCCAAGCCCACCACGCGCCTGCCCGCCAACGGCACCATTCGCCCTTCACCGCTTGCCGCTTGTTACGCGGAAGTCCGCGCGGGCGGCTTCCGCTGCGGTTCTCCGTGTGGCGCGTGGAGCAAGGCGCGCAGAGGAGAGAGGAGCGTTTCGGGGTTGGCTTGCCTTAGCGGACACAAAGGCGGACAAAGGCAGCGTCTGCATGGAGAAAGCGATGGAAATTCTCAGAACCCCGGACGAATGTTTTCGCGATCTGCCCGCTTACCCCTTCGCGCCGCATTACGTGGAAGTGGATGGTGTTCGCATCCACTACGTGCACGAGGGGCCGCGCCAGGCCCACCCTGTGCTCCTCCTGCATGGCGAGCCTTCTTGGTCGTATCTGTACCGCAAAATGATCCCCATCCTCGCGTCAGCAGGGTTGCGCGTGATCGCGCCCGACTTGGTTGGCTTCGGCCGCTCGGACAAGCCTGCGCGCCGCGAAGACTACACCTACCAGCGCCACGTGGACTGGATGCTGGGCTTCATCGGAACGCTCGATCTCGACCACATCACGCTCGTGTGCCAGGACTGGGGCGGGCTCATCGGCCTGCGCCTAGTAGCGGAACACGGCCACCGCTTCGATCGGGTAGTGGCGGCCAATACCTTCCTGCCGACCGGCGACCAGGCTCCTTCACCCGCCTTTTTTGCTTGGCAGCGTTTTTCTCAGGAAGTCGAGGAGCTGCCAATCGGACAGATCATCCAAATGGGTTGCGTGACCACTCTTCCGCCCGAAGTGATCCGCGCCTACGAAGCGCCATTCCCCGAAGAGCGCTACAAGGCGGGAGCCCGCCAGTTTCCGATGCTGGTGCCGACCCGACCCGATGATCCTGCCTCGGCTCCCAATCGGCGCGCTTGGGAAGCGCTGCGCCGCTGGCGCAAGCCGTTCCTCACTGCCTTCAGTGATTCCGATCCGATCACGCGCGGAGCCGACGAAGTGCTCCAACGCGAGATCCCCGGTGCGCAAGGGCAGCCGCATACCACGATCCAGGGGGCTGGTCACTTTCTGCAAGAAGACCAGGGCGAGGAACTCGCCCAGGTAGTAGTGAATTTCGTCCGCAGCACGGCCTGAGACCAACTGCGTACACACCAACCACGTGCTTGGGAGACCTCCGTGAGTGCATCGCAGAACCAAGCGGTACGCATCGAACGGGCGGGCGAGGTGTGGACCGTCGTCCTCTCCCGACCGCATCGCCGCAATGCGGTGGACCGAGACACCGCGCGCGCTCTCGCGGATGCCTTTCGTTCTTTCGACACAGATCCCAACGCCCTGGTGGCGGTGCTTTGGGGCGAAGGGGGGAACTTTTGCGCCGGAGCGGATCTCAAGGCGGTAGCCGAGGGCATGGGGAATGAGGTGCGCGAGGAAGGCGACGGCCCGATGGGTCCCACGCGCATGCTGCTCAGCAAACCGGTCATCGCCGCGGTGGCAGGTTATGCCGTCGCTGGCGGACTCGAACTGGCGCTGTGGTGCGATCTGCGCGTGGTCGAGGAGTCGGCAGTGTTCGGTGTCTTCTGCCGCCGCTGGGGCGTGCCGCTGCTTGACGGCGGCACCGTACGCCTGCCGCGCCTGATCGGACTCGGCCGCGCCCTCGACCTCATCCTCACAGGGCGGCCGGTTTCGGCACGGGAGGCACTGGAGATGGGTCTCGCCAATCGTGTGGTACCCGACGGTACGAGTCGAGAGTCAGCCGAACAGCTCGCGCGGGAGATCGCGCGCTTTCCGCAAAGCTGCTTGCGCCACGATCGCCTCTCGGCCTACGAGCAGGATGGGCTTGCGCTGCGCGAGGCGTTGCAGAACGAGTTTCGGCACGGCGTCGCCACTCTGGCCAGTGGTGAGACGCTAGCCGGTGCACAACGCTTTGCACAAGGCGCAGGCCGGCACGGAAAATTCGAGTAAAGCAAATTCGTCGAGAAAAAGGAGGCAGACGATGAAGATTTACGATTCGCAGTTGGCGCCGAATCCGCGGCGAGTGCGCATGTTCCTCGCCGAAAAGGGCATCCAGGTTCCGTATGAGCAAGTAGACCTCATGCAGGGCGCCAATCGCTCGCCCGAGTTCCGCAAGAAAAACCCGCTCGGCACCGTGCCCGTGCTCGAACTCGATGACGGGACGTGCATCGCCGAGAGCGTGGCCATCTGCCGGTACTTCGAAGAGCTCCATCCAGAACCGCCCCTAATGGGCCGCGACGCGCGCGAGCGTGCTCTGGTCGAGATGTGGCAGCGGCGCATGGAACTCGAAGTCTTTATCCCCATCGCACAGGTGTTCCGCAACTTGCACCCCTTCTTTGCGGGCCGCATCGAACAAGTTCCCCAGTGGGGCGAGGTGAATCGCAAGTGGGCACTGCAACGCTTGGCCTGGCTGGACGAGGAACTCGCCACCCGTAAATTCATCGCCGGCGACCACTACACCATTGCCGACATCACCGCGCTGTGCGGCATTGATTTCGGGCGCATCATGGACATCCGCATCCAGCCTGAGCAAAAGAACCTGAGCCGCTGGTACGCCGAGGTGTCGGCTCGCCCCAGCGCGCAAGCCTGAAGCGGAACTGGAGGTCGCCCATGCGCTTTGGCCTCATGTTCGCGAATGCGGGCCCGTTCGCGTACCCCGACCTGTTCGAAACCCTCGTGCGGCACGCGGAGCGCCTGGGGTTCGAGTCAGTGTGGACGGTCGAGCACGTCGTCATCCCGGTCGGCTATCGCTCCCAATACCCGTACAGTGCCGACGGCAGGATGCCGGCGCCGGACAACGTGCCGCTGTCCGACCCTTTGCTGCCGCTCGCTTACGCAGCCGCCCTGACCAAGGAGCTGCGCCTCGGCACCGGCATCTTGATCCTGCCGCAACGCCATCCCGCGTACGTGGCCAAAGAAGTGGCCACACTGGATGTGCTGTCCCGGGGGCGCGCGCTTCTCGGTATTGGCAGCGGCTGGCTCGCAGAGGAGTTCGCCACCCTCGGCGTCCCGTTCGAGCAACGTGGGGCCCGTACGGACGAGGCGATTCGCGCCATCCGTGCCCTGTGGAAGCCTGAGACGGAGCCCTTTCACGGCAAGTTCTTCGCCTGGGAAGCGGTGGAATCCAACCCCAAGCCCATCCAACAACCAGGCGTGCCGATTATCGTGGGCGGCCACTCGGAAGCAGCAGCCCGGCGCGCCGCCCGCCTCGGCGACGGCTTCTTCCCGGCGCAGGGGGATTTCGAGACTCTGCCACGGCTCTTGTCGGTGTTGCGCGCGGAGTGTGCGCGCATCGGCCGTGACCCGGAAGAAGTGGAACTCACCTGCGGGGCATTCACGCTCGATCGTGACGCCGTCGCGCGGTACGCTGCGCTCGGCATCCGGCGGCTGGTAATCCCGCCCCCGGCGTTCGACGCGGACGGACTGGTGCCCGGCCTCGAGGCCTTCGCACGGCAAGTCCTCGAACCGTGCCGGAAGGTGTAAAAGTAGGGGCGACTGCGCGGTCGCCCTTACATCAACTCCGCGGCGCTGCGCGGTGGAGGGGGTGGGGGATAATCGGGGCAATCGTTGCGCGACTGGCAGAGATCGGCGCTCAGTTCCGTTCCGTTGGTCACCAAGAAACGGGCGAGCATGTTGATCAAGAAGGAGCCGATGTCGTAGCTGGTTTGCGTCCGGCAATTGCAGGGGTCGCCAGTGCCGGGAATGGGGCATTCGGCGCGGCACTTGGCGCGGAAGTCATCAATCATCGCACCGGGCAAGCTGAACCCGTGCTCGCCGGTGTCGCGGGTAAGCGGGAAGATCGCGGCTGAGCGCCCGCCCAGTGGATCCCAGCGGTCGAAGCCCAAGCGCAAAGGCGGGTCGAGGCGCGGGTACGAGGGACCCCAAATGTCGTCGCCACCGCTGAAGTTCTCGACATCCAGGTGCACGCCACGTCCTTGCGCGTCCATGTGGCGTTTGAGGTTGTCCACGGCCTCGGCAGTGTACGTGTCAATCAGCACCTGATTCGGAGAGCGGCCGTAGCGAGGGTCGGCCTCGAGAAACGGGATCAGCCCGGCCGCGCGTCCGAAGGTCACGCCCGAACTGGCCGGCACGTTCATGTCGCCTTGCGAAGTAATCACCAGCGCGTGGCTCCCGGTTCGCTTGCGCGTGTACGGGAACTCGAGGGGTTCGAGCAGCAAATGGCGCGCAAACACGACCGGGTCCGCCGGATCCACCACCAACTGCCCGAGCGAGCCCAGGCGACGAATCTCAGGTGTATTGCGGGCGCGCCCCAGGCCGTCTTCCAGAGCACGCAACGGCTCGCCGGCCCGGAAGGTTTGCCCCTGATAGACGAAGTCCGCTTGGAAACGGTCCAGGACCGCTTTCGCTTGCACTCCGGGCCGCACTTCGCATTCGGTGCCGGGGACCAGCACCGGACCAGGATAAAAAACAATGCGGATCGGATCGCCCCGGTCGCTCTGCAACGAGGCACGCACCCGTCCACCGGGCAAGGTGAGCCCACAGCCGCGTGCACCGCTTTGTAGATTTTCGACCACCATGGTGTCGCCGACCTCGATGCCCGCCACCGACCCCAACGGGCGGGTCGCAACGTCGTTGAGGTCCACCACCACGGTCCCCAGATTCATCCGGCCAGTGCTCGCCTCGATCGTGCCCACGTAGAGCGGGCCCATCATGCGCAGCACAAAGGCTTCCAACGCCCCTCCCTGAACCGTGCGCATGCCGATGTCCACGTACCCACCGCCACCCGCGATCGGGGCGACGGCGGAAATCTCGGGCTCGGCGCCGCCCATCAACATGGACATGATTCCGCCCAGCGACGCACCGGTCATGATGATCGGCGCATCGCCGCCGACATCCACATGCCCATCCCCGTCAAAATCGCCCGCCACGTCCGCAACGCCGTCGTCGCCGAGGTCGAAATCCCACGTGCGGCGACCGTCCCAACTACGCAGGATGCGCACGAGCTGGGAGTAATCGAGCATAAACTGGCGCACGATGTCGCGCGTGTGGAACAAATAGGCACTCCAAAAATCGGCCCCGGAGTCTTTGATCCCGTCGCCGTTTTGGTCGAACGCGCGGTCGCTCAAAGTCGCCTCCACGGCGGCTTCCAAACCCATGGCCCGCAGGAGAGACTTGGCCAAGGTCTCCTGCTCCGGCGTGAGGCCGATGCCGTGCGACGGACCGTCAATGGCAATGGTTGCCAAGCCATGGCGTGCAAAGAAGCCCGCAAACTGCATGATCGGAAAGCGGTTGCCGGTGTAGCCGTGGCTCAAGATCGCCACCGGTGCGGGCCTGCCGTCGCGGCGGGCAGAAACCTCCTTCCGCGGCACCGCCAAAGTGAAGTAAATGGTCTCGCTGCGCGCCGCCGCGGGCACGCGCTCGAGGTCCTCGGGCCAGGCTTGCTCATTGAGCGGCAGGAAGTTTCCAGAGGCGTCGGTACGGGGGAACAACTGCGGCGAGCGATAGGTGCCGATGACGAAGTAGTCCACGTACTGCAGCGACTCCGCCAAGCGCCGGTACTCTTCGGAATTCGGGTCCAGCCCCAGAAAAGCGCTGGCCAGCGGGCGCGCCGCCTGGAGCCACTGCTCGCCGTACATCAAGTGCAAGCGCTTGCTCCCGGGGAAAGCCTGTGGATCGCGCAGCGGGAGCAAGGCTTCCACCCGTGCCGGAAACTCATGCGCAAGGTGTCTTTGCGGCCCGTAGCCGTAAAGCCCCTCGCGCACCGCGCGCCAGTTGCTCTCTATGGACTGGGTCGTGAAGGTAAACGCGAAGGCGACATCTTCGAGGCGGAGGCCGTGAGGGAGGACGCGCGCCAGCGGGCGCAGCGCCTCGGTTTGCGCCGTGTGGTGGATGGCCGGATAGGGCGAGCCGACCGGTTCGCCGTGGATGTCCTTGATCCGGCGCGTCACCACCACCGCGTACGTGGTGCGTTCGCGCAGCGGAACGAGCGGGCGCACGATCAGTGTGTTCGTTTCGCGCTCATAAAAGGTCATCATCGCGTCCGCCCGCGCTGCCAAGTCGTCCGGCGCGGGGTTCGCCCCGGGAAAGTAATTCGGACGATCGAGCACGCCGTCGGCGTCGGTGTCTTCGCCCGGATCGAGCTGGCCGTTACGGTTGGTATCTTCGTCCACTTCTTCGAACAAAATCGAGATCGTGCCGGCGCGCGGGTCGTTTGCCCAGTAATTGTCGCGCCGCTCGAGCACGATCGGATAATTGCCGTTGCCGACGTCGAGGTAGTGGAGCTTGCCGAACTCGGGCGACTTGGGATCGATGTCAATCAGGTACACGACGTCGTTGGCCGTCTCGTACAACGGGTCGCGGTGGCCGGCGACGATCGAAGCAATGTCGAGTGGGCCGGTGAACGGAATGGTAATGGGTTGGAACACTCCCCAGCCGTCGAGTTCATCCATCTTGCGGCGGGTCAGACGCTCGAACTCGGTGGGAGCGATCATCGAGGCATTGATGCGTCGCCCGGTCGGAGAGGAAGGGTCGACAATGGTGGCGATGTCGTTGGGTAGGGGGATCTCGGGCAGAGGTTTATGGAAAAAGTCCATCTTCACCGTGGTGCGCGCCGGAGCCGAGCGCGCCACTCCCTCCGACTCCGACATGCCGCAACCGCACTGCAGCGCGATTGCTCCGGCGAGGGCAAGCGTTGCCAGTCCGCGTCTCCACAAAAGCCACTCCATGGTTCCCCCTCACAACGCGATTTCGACAAAGGCTCGGCCGAGCCACACTTCGCTCATGGTGCCCCCACTGAGACGGCGGAACGCCCCGCCCGGGAAGAGCACCCCGCCCTCGCCCCCGAGGGCAACATCGAACCCTCGCAAGTTGCCGCGGTAGCGCACACCCACGTCCAGCTCCGCTCCATAGAAGCGGCCCGGCCGCCCGCCGAGAGCGTTGCGCGGGTCGCCACCGGCAATGCGCGTCTCGAACGCATCCGCGAGGCGCACATCGCTCCACGCCAGCAACGGACCGCCATACACGGTGAGTTCCTCGAGCGGGCGCCACCAAGCACGCGGAAAAACCGCCACGGTGTTGGTCGGTGCGCCGCGGGTGGGGATGCGGTCCAGGTCGGGCACCGGCCTACCCACGAGGTTCGGATCGGCGGCGGTTACGGTCGCGCGCGCCGTCTGCGCTGCCAATACGAAGCGGTACAAGATCAAACCCAGCTCGAAGTTCGGGTCCGCCTTGAACGCGTTCTGCTCCTCGTCATCGAAATTCTCGTCACCCGAAGCAAACAAGAAATCGAAGGCAAAGCCGTGATTCCCACGGTCGAGCGTGCTCTTCACCGCGGCGCCCACTTGCAGGATGTCGTGCTTGGGAAAATCCACCGTGGGTGCGAGCGAGGTGCTGCCGTTGACCACCGCCACCTCGCCCCCCAGGGTCCACAACCCCGCTCTCCCGAGCCCGTGGCGGGTTTGCGCAAAGAGGTCGTACACGACCACATCAAAGCCGCGCCGTACGCGTGCGTCTTGCGGCCGGTACACAATGTAGATCCCAGCGGAATGGTCCAACCCCTGCCCGACCAGCACGCTCCCGATGAACTGTTCGGCCTCGTCGCCGCGCAGCAGCACGTCGTCCCCGCGCACGTCGTCCCAGGCCGCGCGCAGCACGATCCGGGCACGAGTGAGCGGTGTGGTACCGATGGTGGCACGGATCACCCGATCCCCACTGCGCGGGTCGCCAAAATAGGCGTTGCCCGGCATCCAGCCGTGTGCACCGTCGTTGGCGAGCAAGCCCAAGCCCCAGTGACTGAGGGTGTAGCCACCGCCGATCACCAGGTGCGCCGCGGGAATGGTGGTGCGCAAGAACAAGCGGCGGATTTCGTCGTGGGTGCGGCGGCCATTCGGCAGGTGGGCACCGATGGCATCCACCGGTGCCCCGTTTTGCGTCCCGGTAAGCAGATCGTGCTCGTAGTCGAAGGACCACAGCACCTCCTGCGAGTAGCGGTTTTCTAGATGTGCCCCGACCCGGAGAACCGGCAGGAAAAAGAAATTGGAATCCAGCGTGGTGCCCGAACGATCGAGCGGAAAGCTGCTCACTCCTTCCATCCGGCTTTGATAGGACGCGCGCACCTGACCGCGAAATCGCTCGTCCTCCCAGCAAAAGCGCCCGCAGGGGTCGCTGGCGCAAAGCGGCACGGCGCGCACGACGACCGCTAGCGCAAACCCGATCCCGCTGGCTCGGACCCACCCTCTCCCTCTCGCTTGCATGGCGCGCCTCTACCAACGGCGCCAAAGGCAAAGCAAGCATCGGCCCGGAAACATGCGGCACACAACCGCATCCACAATGTTCCTGTGGACACGCGGCCAGACGGGCACCGAGCATGCCCTTTAAGCTCTCTCCCTTTTGTTCGCTGGGCCGAGGTTTTCGAGCGACTCAAGCGGAGCAGCTGCTCCCCGCGCCGATCTCTCCGGCAAGCGTGCCTGCCCTGACGGGTCAAGCTTCCACAGCCCGGCGCAAGGCTTCGATGGCGGTTGCACGCGCCCGATCTATGGCGGCTTCCCAAGTGCGGGCGCTGTCGGTGGCAGCATCGGGAGGGAACAGCAGCGAGCGCGATGCGTTCACGATTCCCCCTTCGCGCATGCCGCTGGGGCCACGTACGAAGCCGCGCACGGCTTGCTCGGCGCTGGCACCTTGCGCACCAAAGCCGGGAACCAAAAACAACGCCTCGGGCAGGAGTGCGCGCACTCGCTCCGCTTGCTCTGGATACGTCGCGCCCACAACCACGCCCAAAGACGACCAGCCGCTGGCTCCCCGCAGGCTGGCGCAGGACTCCTGCCACAGGGAGGCGACGACCTCGTACAAAAAGCGCTCTCCGATCTTGAGGTCCTGAACATCGGCGGATCCGGGGTTGCTGGTTTTCACCAGCACGAACAGACCACGACCAAAGGTCCGCACCACTTCGAGAAAAGGCTGCACTGCATCGCGCCCGAGGTACGGATTCACCGTCAGCGCGTCTGCCGCCACCGGTGCATCTGGCCGCAAGCAGGATGCGTATGCAGCAGCGGTCGAACCCACATCGGCGCGCTTGCCGTCGAGGATCACGAGAAAGCCGAGTTCGCGGGCGCGCGCCACAATCGCTTCCAGCACCTGCCAACCGCGCCAGCCCATTTGCTCGAAAAACGCCACTTGTGGTTTGACCGCGGCCACTTGTTGCGCGTAGCGGTCGAGCACGGCGAGCAAGAAGGTGCGCACCTGGTCGGCAGTGGCAGGGTCCTGCGGTTGCATGGAGCCACGGCGGAACAGCGGTGGAAACCGGTCGAGGTGAGGGTCGAGCCCGAGGCAGAGCGGATGGCCAAGCCAACGCACGCGCTCGATCAGGCGGTCGGCAAAGTGCGGCACAGCGGCAGGGGCTGCGTGGTCCTCGCCCTGCCCGGCTGGCTTCTCGCTCATCGTACCGTCACCACCACGCGCCGCTCGCGCGGGCCATCGAGTTCCACCACCATTACCGCTTGCCAGGTGCCGAGCACCAAGCGGCCCTCGCGCACGGGCAGGGTTTCTCCCGGACCAAGGATGGCAGCCTTGATGTGGGCAGCGGCGTTGTTGTCCACCCGATCGTGCCGCCAGATTCCAGCCGGCACCAGCCGGTCGAGACAGTCGAGCAAGTCTTCACACACGTTGGGGTCGTCGTTCTCGTTCACCACCACTGCTGCGGTGGCGTGCGTCACGTAGACGTGGCACATTCCTTCGCTCACTCCGCTCGCGCGCACAATGTCCGCCACTTGCGAGGTGACGTCAATCAGCTCCTGCTTCCTGCGGCTGCGCACTCGGAATTCCTTCTGCATGCGGGGCACTGTATCGCGCTTGCCAGAAAGTTGCGACACCCAGGGCGTGGCCCCAGCCCGCGCGGCGGCACGGCGAAGCCGCTTGCCGCGCTGAGGCCGTAGACACGGGCTTACGGACGGCGGGCGCGGCAGGACACGGCGCGAATCAAAAGAACACGTGCGCTTCGAGTAGAAGCACGTTTTGGTTGTGCGTGGGCTGCGAGCGCACGCCGTTGTTGATGCGGTAAAATAAGCGCGGTTGCACAAAGCGGTTCAAGAACGGCTCGAGTCCGACACTGACGCGGTTTTCGGCATCGTTCGCAGTGTCGAGCACCGTAGCTCCGGCAACGGTGCGGCTGATTTGCCCGTCCGAATCAGCGTAGTCCACTGCCGCCTTCACGTTGAGCCACCCGAACAGCAAGTAGTTCGCCTCCACGTAGCTCAAGAACTGGCCCACGCTACGCCCGAGGGTATTGGCGTTTTTGTCGCTGCGAAAATCTGCTTCGCCCAAGACGGTTAGGGGGCCCAAGTTGGTGCCCGCAAAGAAGCCGAACACTTGCGTGTGGCTGCCCGGAGGCCCGACGCGCGAGAAGGAACTCCCCAACAGCACGCTCCGCAAGTAAGGCACTTCGTCGAACAGGACGTAAGCCGTACCGGTCACGCGCACGTCGCGGTCCGCCCCTGCTCCGTCGGTCACCGCGAGCAGCAACGTCAGCGGCCCCGGAGAGAAACCGAGTTCGCCGCCGGACTCCTGCAGGTTGAAACTAAACCCGGTGCTTGCCGAACTCGAGCCACGCGTGCGCCCGCCGCGGATGAAGGCTTCGTCGTCTTGCAACTGCAGTCCGTAAGGCAGGAACATACGGCCCACCTTCACGAAACCGTCCCAGGGCAAGAATCCGGAAAGCAGGGCAAAGGCCTCGCGGTTGTCCACGGTCGGGGCCACTCGCTGGTCTACGTACAAGGTCACTTGGTCCGGGATGAGACGAAGCTCGCCGTACAGCGCTGCCAAGGTGGTTTCCAGGCGAGTTTGCTCCAAGCGATCGCGCCACACCTTCTCGTTGTCCACGCGGCCATTGACCCCGCGATCCTGAAACACCAGGCTGGCGCTCGAGCGCAAATCGCCGCCGATGCTGACCAGCGGCGTAATTTCCCCCGAAAACGCTTCCAGCGGGCGGGAAAAGCGGCCGAGGAAGGCAGGATAACGCAGGATGTCCGCAGCGTGGGTGGCAACCAAGTCGGTCCGCTTACCGCCGCCGTTGCGGTTCACGTGGCAGGAGCCGCACGGCATGCCTTCGCGCACCGCCAAATACGGCTCTGCGCTGCTCATCCGCGCGCACAGGCCCATCACCAGCACCAGCCACCCCCAGCCACGGACCTTTTGCATTTCACCGCACCTCGCTTGCTGCCGCCTCTCTCGGCAACCCGGCGCCAGCCGCGCCTCTATGCCAAGCGAGCAGAGCCAACGCAACGGATTCTTCAGGGTTGCACTGCGGCTGGAGGCTCGAGGAGGGTGGCCAGCACGCGCTCGGCGGAGATGCTCTGCATGCACACCCGGCCAATCGGGCAGCGCCGGCGGTAACACGGCACGCAGGGCGCCTGGCCTACGATGACCCCGGCTTCGTTGCCAAACGGGGCGGAACGGCGCGGGCTGGTCGCACCCCACAGCGACACCACCCGCGTGCCTACCGCGGCCGCGAGGTGCATGGGACCCGAATCCGGTCCCCATGCAGCCAGGGCACGCTGGAAGACGCCAGCCAGTTCGCGCAACGTCGTCTGCCCAGTGAGGTCGTGCACGCGACAGCGCGCCTGCTCGCGCACCTGGCGGGCGAACTCGCGCTCCCCTGGGCCGCCGACCAATACGGTCGCGATGCCATGCTCGCGCAGCGCCTCGGCCACCCGCGCGGTACGGTCCGGGAACCACACGCGACTCGGCCAGCTCGAGCCCACAAAGGCAGCGACAAAGGGCCGGCGGACTTCTTGGAGAAGCGTCTCCACCCGCCTCTCCTCTGCTTCGCTCAAGCGCAAACCGAAATCTACCGGCCGTGGTGGTGCTCCGAGAAAATCGGCGAACTCCTGGTACTGGAGCAGCTTGGACCGAAAATGATCCTGCTCGGCAATGTGATGGGTAGAAAACAACCAGTTCCCTTCCCGAGAATTGGCGCGGGCGAAGCCGAGGCGCACAGGAGCGCGCGAAGCCCAACTGACCACGCCGCTTTTCAAATGCCGCTGCAGGTCGAGGGACAGGTCCGCTCGGAAGCGGCGCACCTCGCGCAAAAACGGTACAAAGGCGCGGGCTCCGCCCCCGCGTTGAAAGACAATGGCACGGTCCACCAGCGGATGCCCTTCGACCAAGTCGCGTGCTGGCGGCTCCACCGCCCAGCCGATTTCCGCGCCTGGGTAAGCGGCTTTCAAGCGCGGTAGCAGGGGCAAGGCGCGCACCACATCGCCAATCGCGCCCAAGAGGACGATCAAGAGCCGGCGCGTCTCCGGAAAGCGCAGCGCGGCACCACTCATTGCTGCTCGTAGGCGCCCCACAGGGCCTGTTCCAGCGCCGTCCAGTCTTCTTCGCGCACCACCCGCGCATCCGGGTCAAGCTTGCGCAGCGAGCGCGCCAGGCGGCGCAAGGCAGGCCTCGGATCGAGCGGATGCGGGTGGCAGCGCGCGCGGTCGAAGTCCAGCAGCCGCACACAGTCGTTCTCTTCGCCAGCTCGCACCAAAATGTTGCGGGCGTTGAGATCGGGATGCGCGCCTCCCGCGCGGTGCAAGCGCGCTAGCGCCACTCCGACCGCGGTCAGCACGCGCCGACGCTCGGCGGCGGCGGGTCCGCGCCGCCACCAATCCCAGAGGGTCTCGCTTTCCCCCCAGTAACGGGTCGCGAGCCAGGCTCGGTATCCGATTCCCGACACCCGGCGCGCCGCGGCTGCCAAACCTTCCACGACCGGAACTCCTCGCTGCGCGAGAACGAGCAAGGTTTCGAGTTCTACGAGCGAGCGCGGCCGGAAACCGAAATACCAGTACGTGGTCACGCGCGCCGCCCAGCCCCCGCGTACATACGGGCGCACCAGTACGGAGCCTTCCTTCTCGGTTCGTGCCAGCCACACCGCGCCGCGTCCGAGAGCCAAGCGTTCTGCCGCATGTTCTTTACCGAGGGCGCAGCCGGCAATGAGTTCCGCCACCTCCGAGCTCACCCCTGGCGCTAGCCACACAGCGAGCCGTACGCTGGCAAGCTCGGCACCGTGCCAGGGTAAAGAGCTTGCTTGCACGAGGGAAGCCTGCAGCGCGTTCGCCGGTGGCGCAGTTCCGCTCAAATCGGCTCCGCCTCCTCGATGAGCATAACCGGGATGTCGTCCTCGATGCGGTACTTGAGACGGCACGCGGCACAAATCAGGCCGTCTTGTTGCGGGGTGAGTTCCACCGCTCCCTTGCACTTCGGGCAGGCAAGGATCTCCAGGAGTTCCGCACTAATGGCCATGTTCTCTCCTCCGTTTTCTGCGCATCATGTTCTTACCGCGCGCGTGTGGATAGAGGCCACGACGCGCTGCACCAAATCCTCGGCCTTATCCACTTGTGGGGCGACGCGGAGTGCGACCAGTTTGCCGCGCGCAAAGGGGAACTGTTCCAACTTGACCAAGTCTTTTTCCGTCGTCACCACATACGGGAATTCCTGCGCCGCGCGATTGAGCCGGTGCCAGTCGCCGACTGTATAGTGATAGTGATCCGGAAACTCGAAGACCTCCGCCACCGCTACCTCCCACTCTTGCAAGAAGGCGTAAAAGCCGCTGGGGTTGGCAAGGCCGCTCACCGCTGCAACCCGGTGCCCTGAAAGTTCGCGCAGAGGCCGTTCCCGCCAGCGCCCGCCGTCCGACTCCACCCAACACTGCGGTACCATGCGTACCCAGTAGAGCGGCTTGCCCTGAGCGGTCCCGGGCGGACCGAGAGGAGGGATGGACAGCCCTTTGTCTACCAGCGCCAGCGCATGCGCGCGCTGCAGGGAACTGTACGGCTCGCGCATCGGGCCCGCAGGTAGCAAATCCCCCTGGCAACCACTCAGCAGGACCAAATCGAAGTCGCGAGCCAACGCCCGGTGCTGGAAGCCGTCGTCCAACACCGCCACGTTGCACCCGACGGCCTGCGCCAAATCCACCCCTGAGGCGCGGTTGCGTGCCACAATGACCACGCCGTCGAAGCGGCGGGCCATCATCACCGGCTCGTCGCCCGCGTGAAGCGGATCCGTCTCTGGGCCGCGCCCGCGGCTGACGATCACCGGACCGGCCGACAATCCTCCGTAACCGCGGCTGATGATGGCCACTTGTAGGCCGCGCTGGCGCAGTTGCTGCGCAAGCCACAATGCCATCGGTGTCTTCCCGGTGCCGCCGACGGCCACATTCCCCACGCTCACCACCGCAATGCCGGGGCGCGCAATCGGGAGCAGGCTCCAGTCGTACGCCCAATTGCGCAGACGCACTCCCAGGCCATAGCCCCAAGCGAATGGCCGTAAAGCCGAGGCGGCTAGCCGCCCCGAAAAGGTACGGCGAGGCCACACGGAATCGCGCAACCACTTGGCAAGTTTTGCCTTCATGGCGTGCGGCTCGCTCCTTCGAGATGATTCCAAATGGTCTCGGCAAGTTGCCGTGCCACTTCTGTTTGCCGCCCTACCACGACCCGGCCTCGTTCTCCCATGGCCGCGGCTAGCGCGGGGTCGTGCAACCAAGCCAACCAAACCGCCGCTAAATCTGTCGCCGAAGTCACGCGCACCCCACCCCCTTCCTCCACCAACTGTTGCGCAGGTTGAGACACCTGGGTGGTGTGCGGACCGAAACAAGCCGGCCTCCCGAAGATGGCGGGTTCGATCACGTTGTGCCCGCCGATCTCCGGCACGAAGGTTCCGCCCACGAACACTCCCACCGCGACTGGCAGGAACTCGACGAGTTCCCCCACAGTATCGAGCAGGATCACTCGGGTGCTCGGGTGGGGACCTTCGTCCCCTAGATTGCTCCGCCGCTGGCAGCGCAAGCCGCGCTGTTGGACCAAGCCGGCCACCGCGTTGAAGCGCTCCGGGCGACGCGGAGCCAAGAGCAAGCGAGCGCGCGGAAACTCCTCGAGCACGCGCTGGAAGGCCTCCAGCACCAGTTCCTCTTCCCCCGCGTGCGTGCTCGCTGCCACCAACAGCGGCTGCTCCGCCAGGGCTTGCACGCACGCCCCACCTTTGCTGTGCGCAAGGACCGAGCTTGCCTGGCGCGCAAATTTGAGATTCCCCGCCACCCGCACCCGTTCCTCCCGCGCGCCGAGCTGGCAAATGCGTTCGGCATCCAGCAGCGACTGCATGAGGCACAAATCCATGCGCTGCAACATCGCGCGCACCAGCGGCCGAATGCGTTGGTAGCGGCGCACCGAAGCGGTAGAAATGCGCCCGCTGGCCAGGATCACCGGGATGCCTCGACGAGCGACCGAGCGAACCAAGGCCGGCCACAGCTCCGTTTCCACCAACACCAAGGCGCGCGGCTGCACCTGCTGCACCACCCGCTCCGTCAACCACCAGAGATCGGCAGGCAGCAAGGCCACTGCATCCGCGGCGCAACGCTGGCGCGCGGTGTCGCGTCCCGGAACCGACGTTGTCGTGAGCAACACCGGCACGCCGGGGCGGGCTTGCTTGAGTTCGCGGATCAGGGGGTCGGCGGCCAGCACCTCGCCAACCGAGGCGGCGTGGAGCCAAAGCGGGCGCTGCAACGAGCGAGCTTCCTTCGGCCAGAGGCTGAGGCGCTCCCGCAAGTGGCGTCCGTAGCGGGTCAACGAGAGCAACGGGAGAAGAGGCAGGGCGCACACCGCGAGCGCCGTGGTGGCGAGGTCGTACACGAGGTCGGCGCCGGTGCTTTGCCGCTTGGGGTCACGCGGTGTCGGTTGCGAAGCCATGTTTCGAAACGGAGCCTATTCCCATAACGACCTGTCTCATGCCACTCCAGCACAACGCTCAGCGCGGCGGCACGCGCGCCGTCTCTCGATCGGCGCGCGTGGTGAGAGCGCGCAGCCGTGCTTCTAGCTCGCCGCGCTTGCGTTCGATGATAGAATCGTCGGCCTCGCGCGGAACGCAAACCGGTTCACCAGCGTATACGCGCAAGTGCGCGAAGGGAAGCGGGATGAGCAAGCGATCCCAACTGCCGAGCTGGCGAAAGCGGTCAGCCGAAAAGGTCACGGGAAAAACCGGCGCTCCCGTGAAACGCGCTAAGTGGACCACCCCGGACTTGGCCACGTAACGCGGGCCGCGCGGGCCATCCGGAACAACAGCAAGGTGGAAGCCGTGCCGCTGGGCGCGCACCAAGGCGAGAAAGCCGGCCTGCCCGCCGCGGCTGGCAGAGCCGCGCACGGAGTGGATTCCCCAACGAGCCAGGGCTCGGGTCGCAATTTCGCCATCGCGGCTGCGGCTGTTGAGCACGCAGATCCTGCGGCCACCGGCGAGAATCGGCAAGGGCAGCACGCGGTTGTGCCAAAACGCGAGGATCACCTCGCGCTCCTCCCAAGTCGCCAACAAAGGCTCGGCATCTACGAGTTCGATCTTCCAAGTCGCCGCCGCAGCCCGCAATGCGCCGCTCAACAGCGGTGGCGCGAGGGCCAGCAGGGTTCGTTCCGCCCACGGGTGCATCGGTGCTCGCTGTCTTACCGGCCGAACCCGTGCGCCGCGTGCATCTCGGGGAGTTCGGCTTCGTCCTGGAACTGTAGGTCGTAGAGTTTGCGATATTCGCCGTTGCGGGCCAGCAACTCCTCGTGGGTTCCCGTTTCGACGATGCGACCGCGAACCAAAACGTAAATTCGGTCTGCCCGCCGCACCGTGGACATTCGGTGCGCGATCACGAGCGTTGTTCGGTTCGCCATCAGCCGCTCGAGCGCGTCTTGCACCAGCCGCTCCGACTCGCTGTCGAGCGCCGAGGTCGCTTCGTCCAAAATCAAGATCGGCGCGTTTTTGAGAAGCGCACGAGCAATGGCGATCCGTTGCCGTTGCCCGCCCGAGAGTCTCACCCCGAGTTCGCCCACGATCGTATCGTACCCTTGCGGCAACTGCACAATGAAATCGTGCGCGTTTGCGGCCCGGGCCGCGGCAACGATGGCGTCCATGTTCGTATCCACCTGCCCATAGGCGATGTTGTTGCGCACTGTGTCATTGAACAGAAAGGTGTGCTGCGTCACGATCGCAATCTGGCGGCGCAGGCTGGCCAGCGTGTAGTCGCGGATGTCCACCCCATCAATGCGAATGGCGCCCTCGTGCACGTCGTAAAAACGGGGGATCAGGTCGGCCAGCGTGCTCTTGCCGCCACCGCTCATCCCCACCAGGGCGACCAGCTCCCCGCGGCGGATCTCCAGCGACACGTTGCGCAGCACCCAATCATGGTCGTAGCGGAAGCTCACGTTCTCCACCCGGATCCCTTGGCGAATCTCGCCGAGTTCGCGCGCTCCGGGACGCTCGGTCACCTCCGGCTGGGTGTCGAGCAACTCGACAATCCGTTCCGCTGCGCCCAGACCCTGTTGGATCACGGTGTTCGTACGCGCCAGCCCTTTGAACGGTTCGTACAGGAGGAAGAGCGCGGTCAGGAAGGCCAAGAATGCCCCTTGCGTACGCCCCCCTTCAATCACGCTGTACCCTCCGTACCAGACCACCCCGGCAATCCCGAACGCCGCCAGCAACTCCATCATCGGTGTGGTAAAGGCACGGATGCGCGTGCTTTTCATGGCAAGGCGAAACAGATTTTCGTTTTCGGCCTCGAAGCGCCGCTTCTCGTAGTCCTCCATGCCGAAGGCCTTCACGACGCGATTACCCTGGATGGTCTCCTGCAGCAAAGCGGTCAGCTCGCCCATACTCACTTGCCCGCGGCGAGACACTTGGCGCAGCCGCCGCGACAAGCGCAGCATGGGCAGCACCGAGGCAGGAAACACCACAAACGCGATCAGAGCCAGGAACCAGTCCTGGTAAAACGCTACCGCGACCAGCACCACCAAGGACGAAGCGTCTTTGAGGACGGCGGCCACCGCATCGGTGAGTGCGGCTCGAACCAGGGCCACATCGCTCGTCACCCGTGAAACGATCGTACCGGTGGGAGTGCGGTTGAAAAACGAGAGCGACAGACTCTGGATGCGCTCGTTCAACTCGCGGCGCAAATCCGCGATGATGCGCTGCCCCACGTACTCGGTCAGGTAGGTGCTGCCGAAGCTGACCACGGCGCGAAACAAAAACACCCCGATGATGACGAAGGGCAGGACGTACAACACCTCCCGGTTCTTGCCCGCGAACACGTCATCGAAGATGTGGCGCACCAGAAACGGCATCGCACCGTTGGTGCCGCTGAACAGCACCATGCACACCACCGCCACGGTAAAGTACGGCCACACATATGGGCGCAGGTACCGAAGCAAACGCCGGTACATCAGGTGCGGCTTCATGCCATCGCCTCCCAAGCTAGGGCCGCGGCACGCTCCGCTGCCCCGGGCTCGCCCAGACACTCGCGCAGCCGCTGCCAGGCCCCGGCGAGCTGCTCGCGCTGGCGGTACACCTCCTCGATGGCTGGGGCCAGCACGCTCGCGCGTACCTCTCCCTGCAGGTACTCAGGTACCACTCGTTCATCCAAGATCACGTTCGGCATGCCGATGTGACGCACTCGGATCAGCATTCGCCCCAACCAGTAGGTAAGGCCCGACACGCGGTACACGATGACCATCGGCTTGCCGAGTAGCGCAGTTTCTAGAGTCGCTGTTCCGGAAGCCACCAGCGCCGCGTCCGCCGCATGCACCAAGTTGTACGTGTCGCCGCACACCAAAGGCAGCTCCAGTGCTTGCCCACCGAGGGCAGCGCGCACATCGCTTTCCGCTAGCGTCGGCGCCAGTGCCAGCGCCGCTTGCCAGCCTTGCCGCGCCAGGACCCGTGCGGTCTCCAGCATCGGCGGGAGCAAGAGGCGCAACTCCTTGCAGCGGCTACCCGGAAGCAAAGCGAGCAGGCGCCGCTCGGCATCCAACCCATATCGCTGGCGCGTCTCTTCGCGAGCGCGCGTGGGGTGCACGAGATCGAGCAAGGGATGACCCACGAAGGAGGCGATGCGTGCGCGGCCGTTTTGATTGTAAAGCGCTTCCTCGAACGGAAACACCACGGCCAGGCGATCTACCCAGCGGCGCAGCTTGCGCACCCGCCCACGCCGCCACGCCCACACTTGCGGGCTGATGTAGTAAAACACTCTGAGCCCGAGCGACTTTGCATAACGCGCCAGGCGCAAATTGAACTCCGGGTAGTCCACGAGAACCACCAGGTCGGGACGTTCCTGCGCGAGCGTGCGGCGGGCCAGGCGGTAGGCTTGCCAGACTTGGCGCAAGCTCCCTACGGTCTCCGTCAGTCCCATCGTGGCAATGGCATCCGTACGCACCAGCACCTCGAGCCCTGCTTCCGCGAGGTGATGTCCGCCGATGCCCAGCGCGCGCAACTGTGGGTCGCGCCGGCGCAAGGCACGCAGCAGGGCCGCGGCGTGGAGGTCGCCCGAAGCTTCCCCGGCTACCATGAACAGGGTGCGCGTCATACGCTCTCGAGTTGCGAGCGAATTTGTTCCGCCAGCTCCAGGGCACGAAGCGCGGTGGCACCGTCCACCAGCGGACGCTGGCGTGTCCGCACGCAGTGGACAAAGTGGTCAATCTCAGCGAAGAGCGGGTCACCGTCGGGCAGTGCGATTTCCTCGACTTCGATCTGGGGACTCCCTTGCTCCCAGCGGCGGCGCGCCACGCGGATGTGCCGTTCGCCGAAGTCCAGCGACACGTACATATCGGTTTGAAACAAGCGCAGTTTGCGCTCTCGCTTCAAGGCCACGCGGCTAGCGGTAACGTTCGCGATGCAGCCGCTCGAAAAACGGATGCGGGCGTTGGCGATATCCACGTGCGGCGTGAGCACCGGCACGCCGACCGCTTCGAGGTGCACGACTTCGCCGCCCACCAAGCTCAGGATCACGTCAAGGTCGTGGATCATGAGGTCGAGAATGACGTCCACATCGGTGCCGCGCTCGACAAACGGGGCGAGCCGATGGCATTCGACGAAGCGAGGTCGCTCGAGCAAATCGCGCACGCTGCGCAAGGCGGGATTAAAGCGCTCGAGATGGCCGACTTGCAGAATGCGCCCGCGCGCAGCGGCCAGAGCCACGAGTTCGCGCCCTTCCTGCACAGTGGCGGTGAGCGGCTTTTCCACCAGCACGTCCACCCCGTGTTCGAGCAAATCGCGCGCGATCGGGAAGTGGAGCGGGGTAGGCACGGCCAAGCTGGCGCAATCAATGCTTGCCAGCAGTGTGCGATAATCGGCGAGGGGCTCGCCTCCAGTTTCCGCAGCGACTTGGCGAGCGCGAGTGAGATCGGCGTCCACCACCGCGCACAGCTCGACATCCGGCAAGCTCGCGTACTTTTGCGCGTGGAAGCGCCCGAGGTAGCCCACGCCCACGACCGCAGCGCGCAACTTCTCGCTCATGCTTCCACCCCGACCACCGCAAGCTCCGCGCGTTCGGCAGCGGCGAGGAACTCTTCGCGCTCGAGCAGCAGGGTCCTGCCGGCCTCCAAGGCCAACACCGCCACCCCGACACGCGCACACGTGTCTACGGTCTGCGGGCCGACCGCGGGGACGTCGAAGCGCAAGTCTTGCTGCGGCTTGCTCACCTTCACCACCACAGCGCCGCGGCCGGGTGCACGGGCGATGGTGGCATCGGTTCCCTCGATCGCCTCCACGGCCACGACCACACCGCTGCGCACCACGACGGTTTGCCCGATGTCCCACTGACCGAGCGCCTTGGCCACGCGTAAGCCCAAGCGGATGTCGGCCCAGTGTTCTTCGCTCGGTACGCGGCCGGTCAGCGCTCCCTGTGGGGTGAGCAGTGCTTCGAGAAACAAGGTGGAAGGCAATATGCGAATCCCTTCTGCTTCCAGTTCTCGCGCCAGAGCGCGCAAAATCGCATCGTCGCCAAAACTTTGCAGGCGGGAGAGGAACTCGAGACCGCGCGCATCGGGTACGAAGTGCTCGAGCAACGCCTGCTTCCGGATTCCCCCCGCCATCACGGCTTCGCGCACCCCAGCCGCGTGAAAGGTTTCGAGCATGCGGCCGAGCTGCCCCACCTCGATCCACTCGATCCGGTCCACCCACGCCTCGAGCTGCGGTTCGGTTTCGCCGCGGTGCGCCACGGCCACCAGCGGCCGGCCCTGCGCGCGCGCGGCACGAGCAAAGAGCAAGGGAAACCGACCATTGCCTGCGATCAACCCCAGCGGTTCCATCTCTCGCTCACTGCGGCGGCCTCCCGCCGGCTCCGTTTACCGGCAAACGCCCCGGGTGGAATTCTCGACAAAGCGAACGAGCCGCTCCACTTCCTCGCACGGCGGCACTTCGGCGCGGATGCGCTGGGCCGCCTCGGCGACGGTCAGGCCGGCACGAAACAGGAGCCGGTAGGCGCGCTTGAGGTTTTGCACGGTGGCGGCAGGAACGTTGCGGCGCTTGAGCCCGACCAGGTTCAAGCCGTGCAAGACGGCGCGATCGCCCGTGGCGTTGCAGAACGGCGGTACGTCTTGCGACACCATCGAACCGGCACCGACGATGGCCGACTCGCCTACGCGCACGAACTGGTGGATCCCACTCAAGGCCCCGATCACGGCGTAGTCCTCGACGACCACGTGGCCGGCGAGCTGCGTGCCGTTGGCGACGATGATGTGGTTGCCGAGAATGCAGTCGTGGGCAATGTGGGTGTAGTTCATCAACAAGTTGTCGTCGCCAATCCGCGTCACCATACCGCCGCCTTCAGTCCCGAGGTGAACGGTTGCAAACTCACGGATGATATTGCGGTCGCCGATTTCGAGCCGACTGTCCTCGCCGCGGTACTTGAGGTCCTGCGGAATGGCGCCGATGGAAGCAAACGGGAAGACTTGGTTGTCTTCCCCCATCACCGTGTTGCCGACCACCACCGCGTGCGCGCCGATGCGACTGCGCGCGCCGATGCGCACGCGCGCGCCGATGACGGCATACGGGCCGACCTCCACGCCGGCACCGAGTTCCGCCCCTTGTTCCACCAGCGCTGTAGGATGAATGCGCGCCGTACTCATACCGGGATGCGTTCGGTTTCGCTCAACAACAAATCCGCCTCAGCGGCCACTTGGCCCTCGACTCGTGCCACCCCGTGGAATTTCCACAGAGGTGCGCGGCGGCGCAGCAGCACGACCTCGAGTTCGATGCAATCTCCCGGCACGATCGGCCTGCGGAAGCGGGCCTCGTCAATGCCGCTCAAGACCACCACGCGGGTGCTGCCCTCGGCGCGCAGCTCGTAATGGGCAAGGAGTGCCGCCGCTTGCGCCAGCGCCTCGCACACCAGCACCCCGGGCATCAGCGGTTGATCGGGGAAGTGACCGCGAAAAAAGGGCTCGTTCCGCGCCACGTTCTTCACCGCTAGCACTCGCTTGCCGGCTTCCAGCATGGCCACTCGATCGACAAAACAAAACGGGTAGCGGTGCGGCAACAGCTCGGCGATCTGGTTATGCTTGAGGCCCTGGCTCATGAGAGGTCAGCGCTTCCTGCGGTTGTATTCTTCCAGGATAAGGTCGGTGAGGTCTGCACCCTTGGCCCCGTACAGGACGGCGCTCGAAGAAGCCTCGAAAATCATCGTGTATCCCTCGCGGTCGCCGACCTCCTGGATCACCTCCTGCAGCTCTTTCAAGATGGCGCCAGTGAGTTCACTATCCTTGCGTTGCAAGTCCGCCTGCGAATCTTTGTAATCGCGCTCGAAGTCGCGCAGCTTCTTACGGTACTCCTCCTCAAGGTTGCTGCGCTCTTCGTCCTTCATCACCGCAGCCTTTTTTTCGAGCTGCTCCTTCAGGCTTTCGATCTGATCCTTTTTCTTCTTGAGCTGCGCTTGCAGCTTTTCCACCTCGGCCTTGAACTCTTCCTTCGCCTTTTTGCCGCGGTTCGATTCGTTCAACGCCCGTTGCAAATCGACAAAGCCGATTTTGACCTCCGCAGCCCGCGCGCCCGGAGCCAAGAACCACACGTGTAGGATGGCCATGATGCAACACGCCAGGGCTTTCCTCATTGCTCCCGAACTCCCTCTCTCGAAGCGGTCTTTTCCCTATCGTGGAAAGCGCCGTGGCGCGCAAGGTCAAGCGCGTGGCGCACGCCCTTCCGCCCGCCTGTGCGGCCGCCGTGTTCCTGTGCGCAGCCTCCGCACTGGGCCGGGGCCGCGCGGAACGCGGGCGCTTGGCGCGCGTTGCATTCCCGCAGCCGAAGGAGTAAGGCTGGCGGCACCGCGCAATTCAGGTCGCTACGGTCCAACACTGGACGCGTTCGTGCAGCGCGAAGGAGAAGAAGATGAAGAACTCGACCACGAAGGCACTCGCTGTCGCCGCTACGGTCGCTGCCCTGTTTGCTGGGAAAGTGGTGCAAGCAGGCACGGAGAAGGGCAAGGCGGAAGCCAAGAAGGTCAAGTGCGAGGGCGTCAACGAGTGCAAAGGCAAGGGCGCGTGTGCGAGCGCCACGCACGACTGCGCCGGGAAAAACGAGTGCAAGGGCAAAGGCTGGATCGAGCTGAGCGCCGAGGAATGCACCGCCAAAGGGGGCAAGGTCCTCAAAGACTGAAGGTCACTCCTGACCTGCCGCCCGGCGGGCGGACCAAGGCGTAACAGGCGTGAGCGGAAGAGAACGTCCGTTTCTCGGCTTTGGGCTCGGGCTCAGGCCGCGTCACTACCCCGAAATTCTCGGCGTGTGGCCCGCGGTTGATTGGTTCGAGGTGATCACGGAGAACTTCCTTGTCCGCGGTGGCCGGCCGCGGTGGGTGCTCGAAGCGGTGCGCTCGCACTATCCGGTGGTTCTGCACGGAGTCTCTCTGTCCATCGGTTCCACCGACCCACTCGACTTCGACTACCTGCGGCAGGTACGCGACCTGGTGCGGTGGGTGGAGCCGGCGTGGGTCTCGGATCACCTGTGCTGGTCCAGCGTGGACGGGGTCTACCTCCACGACCTGCTTCCGCTTCCCTACACCGAAGAGAGCCTGCGCCATGTATGCCAGCGAGTCGCGCAGGTGCAGGACTTTCTCGGGCGGCAGATCGCACTGGAAAACGTGTCGAGCTACGTGGCGTTTGCGCACTCCACGATGAGCGAATGGGAGTTCCTGCGCGCTGTGGCAGAGGAAGCGGACTGCAAGATCCTGCTCGACGTGAACAACGTGTACGTGAGTGCGTACAACCACGGCTTCGACCCCTACCAGTACCTCGATGGGATTCCACGGGAACGTGTCTTACAACTGCACCTGGCGGGGTTCTCGGACCGGGGAACATTTCTGCACGACACGCACGACCACAACGTGGCAGCTCCGGTGTGGGAGCTGTACCGAGCGGCGGTGGCGAGACTCGGCCCGGTCTCCGTGTCGCTCGAGCGGGACGATCGCATTCCACCCCTGGTTGAGCTCCTTCTCGAAGTGAAGCAAGCTCGCACGCTCGCACAGGAGGTTCTCGGTGGCCCGACCGCCAAGCCTCGACGAACTGCAGCGCAGCTTTAGCCGGCTGATGCGTGCCCCTGCCGGAGTGGCGGCCGTTTTGCCCGAGGCCAGCCCAGCGGAGCGCGACCTATGCTACGAGTGGACGCGTTCCACTCCTTCGCTCGACTCTGTGAGTCGCCTCGAAATCTATGCGAATATGTACTTTTACCGGCTGCACGACGCGCTGGCCGATGATTTCCCGACTGTGCGCGCGGTAATGGGCCGCGAGCACTTTCACAACCTGGTGACCGATTACCTGCTCGCTCACCCCTCGCACCATTTCTCTCTGCGCTATGCCGGCAATCGGCTGGCTGCGTTCTTACGCACTCACCCGGCTCGACAGCGCTGGCCCTTTCTCCCGGACTTGGCGCGCCTCGAGTGGCTGGTCTTGGAAGCGTTCGATGCTGCCGATGCTGGATCAGCACGCGCCGACACGCTGCTCGCCATCCCGCCAGAACGATGGGGCGCGATCACGCTCGACTGGATTCCCGCCTTGTACTGCTTTGCCGCAGCGTGGCCCGTCCACGAACTGTGGCAGTCGGGGCAAGAGGACGGCCCGCTGCCGTCGCTCGCCGCGCGCCCCTGTTCGCTCCGCGTTTGGCGGCGGGAAGAACGCGTGTTCGTCGCTGAGATTCCGGCTTGGGAGGCGCGGCTGCTCGGACGCAGCGAGCCGTTCGCGGTCCTCTGTGCCGAACTCGCCGAAGAATCGGGCGAGCAGGAGGCTGCGGAACGGCTGGCGGATTGGCTAGCGCGGTGCGTGGCTCAAGGGCTCGTACGAGCCGTGCGCGAAGCCAAGTGCGAGTAAGCCAGTCGCGCGCTTGCGCGCCGCTGGGTCGGCGACTCGAGCCGGGGGACAGGCCCGAGCCGGCCCCTCGCTCGCCAGCGAGCCAAGAGCGGCGGCACTACGTGTCGAGGACAAAGGTCAGGTTCATGGCCACCCGGTATTCCTTGATCTTGTTCTTCTCGATGCGCGCTTGAATGCGGGTCACCTCCACCGCGGTGACGCCGCGTAACGTCTTGGTGGCCCGCTTCACCCCTTCCTCGATTGCCCCTTCGATACTCTTTGCCGAGGCGACGATTTCCGTGACTCGAGCGGTAGCCATGCCGACACCTCCCCGTGATTTGCGCAGAGCTGCGCCCCTGCACACGCGGCATGCTACTCCGCACGTGTCGCGCGCACAAGCGAAGCCGCCAGTGAGCGGCGGCATATTTGGCACCCGCACACGGCTCCGGGGGGACGCCTGATGGCCGCGGTAAGCGAAACCTTCTTGCCCTCGCCGGGAGCGGCCTTGACTGCACGCGGGCTCGCGCGCAGGCTCTGCGTGTTATGAAAACATTTGCCATCCGGATTCACCGCACCGGTGGGCCCGAGTCTCTGCTCGGAGAAGACGTGGAAGTGCGTGAGCCCGGTCCCGGAGAGGTCTTGCTGCGGCAGACCGCGATCGGGGTGAACTTCATTGACGTTTACCATCGTACCGGGCTGTACCCGGTGCCGTCGCTGCCGAGCGGGATCGGCCTCGAGGCTGCCGGGGTAGTGGAGGCCCTGGGGCCGGATGTCACGGAAGTCGCGGTCGGAGACCGAGTCGCCTACGCCGGCGGACCCCTGGGAGCGTACGCAGAGTGGCGCTGTTTTCCCGCCGAGCGGCTGGTGCGCTTACCGGCGGGAATCAGCGACGAAGAAGCTGCCGCCATGATGCTCAAGGGCATGACCGCGCAGTACTTGCTGCGGCGCACGTACGCGGTGAAGGCGGGTGACCCGATCGTGTTCTACGCTGCTGCGGGTGGAGTCGGCCTCATCGCCTGCCAATGGGCCAAGCATCTCGGAGCAACTGTGATCGGAGTCGTCGGTTCGGAGGAGAAAGCTCGCTTGGCACGAGAGCACGGCTGCGATCATGTCATCTTGTATACGCGCGAGAGCGTGCCGGAACGCGTGCGCGAAATCACTGGGGGTAAGGGCGTGCCCGTGGTCTACGACTCGGTCGGGCAGGCCACGTTTTTTGCCTCGCTCGACTGCTTGGCCCCGCGCGGTCTCATGGTGAGCTTTGGCAACGCGTCGGGTCCCGTTCCTCCCTTCGACATCCAACACTTGGCACAGCGAGGATCTCTGTATCTCACACGGCCTACCCTTATGAGCTACACAGCCACACGAGCGGAGTTGCTGGCGACCGCGGAAGAACTGTTCGAGGTGGTGCTCTCCAAGGCTGTGCAGATCCGCATTGGGCAGCGCCTGCCGCTACGGGCCGCGGCCGAAGCGCACCGCTTGCTCGGAGAGCGAAGAACCACGGGCTCGATCGTGTTACTGCCCTAGCTCAACGGGGCACAAAGCGTTCCGAGAGTCAGTCGGGGCACCCTTCCAAGGCCGAGCCGATCGCGCGGATGATTTCCTCGATGGTGACGGTCCCGCTGCGGTCATGGTCGCCGGCCCTGCAACGGTCGGCCCTGCCGCTCAGGGCGTCCAGCACGAGAAGCAACAGTTCGTCAATGGTCACACTCCCATCTCCGTTGCAGTCGCCTCGGCAACTCGGTGTTGGCGTCGGTGTCGGGCTCGGAAGCGGCGAAGGCGACAAGCTCGCGGTCGGCGAGGGCGCAACGACGATCTCCAGCTCTCCGTCCAGCGTTCGTGCCTGCGGCAAGCGCTGGCCCTCGGGGGAGCTGGCCACCACGTCGCGAAGCGCCACCGCGACACGCCCGGGCGAAGCCGAAAGCTGCACCTGTAGGCTACACGTGGCCACCCGTGCTCCGTCGGGGATCGGCTGCTGCTCGCCAAGTTCGAACACCAAGGCTCGGACTGCCTGGCAATCGCCCACTCGGTGCGGGTCGCAATCGGGAGGAACAAAAGCAAAAAGGCTTGCCGGCTTCGCGATCTCTGGATCGACCCGGCATGCCGGCTGCCCGCCCGAGCCGGCCGCAACGGTAAACGTTTCCTGCAACACCAATTCGAACTGCAAGGCGCTCACGGAGTGCCCTTCACTCCGCAAGCGCAGCGAAAAATCCACCGTAGCCCCAGGGGCCGCTGGCACTCGATCGCCGACCAGCACCTGACCCCACAGCAATGCCGGCAGCAGAGGGAGGGTCCCCACCGCAAGCACAACGGGAAGCACGCCATGCATCGTAGGGGAAGGCTACTCTTGTCGCCGGGCGTACGGAAGCAGCGAATCGAGCGCGCGCCGGGCGAACTGGTGCGCGGCGCGCAGCGGTTCTGGGATGCGAAAACCGCGGCACGCAGACAACACGGCCTGCACGCTGGCCTCGATGCTCCAGCGCCCACCCGGACTCACGAACAGCGGCCGTACGCCAGCGCGGGTTCGCACGACCGCACCGATCGTTTCACCGTTGTACTCGAGCAGCACCCAGGAACCCGCCTCGTCCGGGAGCGTTCGATGCGAGCCGACCAGGCGGCTTTTGGCACAACCAACCACCGGCCAGGAAAGGCGCGCTTCGAGCCAGCATGCGAGGCCAAAGCGGCGCGGATGGGCGGTGCCGTGAGCATCGCAGAAAACCACGTCCACCCACTCCTGTACGTGCTCCAACGCGTCGAGCGCCAGCTCTCCTTCCCTCTGCCAAAACACCCCGGGCACATACGGCCGAACGCTGGGCGAGGTGGAGAAGCAGCTCTCGAGCACTGCGTTTCGCTCGAGGTCGTACACGACCGCGGCCGCCACTGCCGACGAGCCGTCCGGTGCGTACGCTGCATCCACCGCCGCGACTCGCCGAACCTGCGGCACCGTGCCCGGGAAACAGCCGCGCGAATCCGCGCTGACTTTCCGTGCTGGGCCCGGATGACGATCGGCGAAGGCGCGCCTGCCCGGCTTCTCACCGGCACCAACTCCAGCCACCCACCCAGCATCGGGTGTCTGATCTTGGACTTGGCCCGCCAGGACGAAGCAACCACCGACTTCCTCTTCCGCCTCTTCCCGGCTTGGCCCCGGCTGCGGAACACAAACGTGCCAAAAACCGTGGCACGAAGAGGCGGGGCGCACCGCGCTGGCAGGGTTGCGCATCACCCGGCGAGCATAACACCTCGCGGGCAAATCCAAACGCGGCCGCCTGGGCGCTCGCACCTCCAGCCCAACTCTGTCCGCTCGGAAACCCGACTCTGCCGCCGAGACCGCACGCTTAGAAAGCGCCATGCCCCCCAGTGACAGAAACCCTCGCACGCAGAAACTCCGCTCCCGCCAATCGCAGGGCGAAGGCTGCCCACATCGGGAGCACGCATGCGCACGCCGCCGCCTCTGCGCGGTTGGAGCGGCGGCTGTGCCGCAGGCGAACGACCCGGCAACTGCCGCAGGCCGCGACAACCCCTCACAAGGACACTGTGCCGCCTCGGAACCAGGGCGCGCCGCTGAAAGCGCGCGTAGCGCTGTTGCGGACGCGCCGGGCCCCTCAGCTTTGTCCTTCCGAAACCTGGCGCTTGCCTTGCGGGGGCCTCACGCTGGCTGTACGAACCCAGCACCAGCCCACGGTACGGTCGAGGCGAGGTCTGGGGGATCGGTCATGGAAGAGTTCGCGCTCTGTCTGCAGCAAGGCCACCTGTTTGTGCAGCTCGATGGGGAGCTCTGGCTTCTCGACACGGGCTCGCCGACGAGCCTGGGCATCACGCCCGCGATCACTTTGGCTGGTCACCCGTTCGCGCTGGAGACGAGTTCCTTCGGAATCACCGCCGCAGAGATTTCCGAACTGGTCGGCGTGCCCTGCGCCGGCTTGCTCGGCGTTGACGTACTGCACTGTTTCGATTGTATCTTCGACCTGCCTCGCGGCAGGCTCGTTCTTTCGAGCACAGCGCTCGCGTACGAGGGCGACAGCGTGGCAGTCGAGAAATTCCTCGGTATCCCGCTCGTGACTGCGCGCGTGACAAGCCGGCCTTTTCGGATGGTGTTCGACACCGGCGCGCAAATTTCCTACTTCCAACACGAGTCTCTCTTCCTGTTCCCTCCGGCCGGTCGGGCTGTGGACTTCTACCCCACGCTGGGCCGCTTCGAGACCGACACGTATCTAGTACCGCTGTCCCTAGGCCGCTCCTCCTTCACGCTGCGCTGCGGCCGCTTGCCTGAACCTCTCGCCGGCACACTGGCGATGGCTTCGGCGCAGGGCGTGATCGGCAACGAGATCCTCGCCGGCCGCACCGTCGCCTACTTCCCGCGACGTCGGTTGTTGATCTTCTGACCGCCCCCGGGCAGCGGGATCACCGGCCGCTGCCGCTCAGTCTGAGAACAAGCTGCCGGTCCGGCGTAGTAACACGGCGCCGAAGAGACGTTGTAGCGGCAGCGTTGCGCCTGCCCGTGTTCCCATCGGAGGGATGCGCCCAATTCGCACCACGGGCGGCTACGAGGGTCGCCCCTGCAGGTTCTCGCAGGTGGCACCGGGCCGCTGGTGGCAGGTGCGGTTCGGACGGACCTTTGGCCATTCGTTATTCGCTGTGGACCGCTCTCCACTCGCCCTGCACCACGGGGGCTGGCGGCCACTGGCGGTAGTCGCGGGCAAGCGTCCTTGCGGGAACTAAGCCTTCTGTAGGCAGGCGCGGAAGCGGCGGGCGTCGTCCCACATCGAAACGTTGTTGAAGAATACCCAAGCCTCGCGGAATCCGGCGACGATCGAACGCAAGCGGTCCAAGTCGGCATGCGTGTATCGGTAGCGGTACCCCGTGAGGCCGTGGAGGCGGAAGTATGCGATTTCCTGTCCGGCAGCGCGCGGGGGAGCGCTAGCGAGCGGGTCGTACACGCACCACCAACCGAGCCGCGAGCACAGCACGGAAAGATCCACCTGCGCCCAGCCTTCCCCGCGCGGCTCGAAAGCGATCTGCACACCAGGAGTGCGGCTCCAACGGGCGAACTCCTCCACCTGCTCGAGGTGCGCGGGTGTGGGCGTGAAGGACGGTGGCATCTGCACCAAAATCACCCGCGCGCGCAGAGCCTGGGCGCAGAGCGCCGTTTCTTGCCAGGCCGCCCGCACCCAGG
The DNA here is from genome assembly GCA_037445065.1 of Myxococcales bacterium. Lineage (GTDB taxonomy): Bacteria > Desulfobacterota > Binatia > HRBIN30 > HRBIN30 > JBBILD01. Next base: position 66,304 of record JBBILD010000006.1, on the reverse strand, counting down.
GTGTGTCGCGCAAATGCCCGACTTGCGCATCCTCCGGCAGCGAGCGGCGCAAGCGGCGGTAGGTGGGGCTTTTCCGCTCGTGCGTCACCACTTGAAAGCACTTAACGGTAAACTCGAATTGCGGCGGCGCTGCTTGCCGCCAGCGGCGCAGGGTGGAAAGTGCCGGAGGCTGATAGAAGGTCTGCTGCACTTCCAGTGCATCCAGCGCTGCGAAGTAGCGCCTTTGTGCTGCGGCCCAGCCGCAGCAACCCACACGTACCATCGTGTCCTCGCTCTGCCCTGAAAAACCACAACGCTAGTCCGGTGGCTACTGCCGGCCGCAGGTTTTCGCGCCGCCCAAAGGCCGCGGTGGTGGCCGCGAAAAGCCTCCGTTACTACTCGCGTTGGCGATGCGTGCGCGGCCTTCGGCTTCGCGCTACGCACGCGAAGCGTCCGTTACCTAAGTGCCGCACCTACCTCCCCCCCGCCCACGGGGAACGTCGCGGCAGAGCCAGCGACACGTGAGTCCCCGCCGTGGAAGCGACCGAGCCGCCAGCGGGGCCTTCACCGGGAAGCATGGGCGAGTGCGAAAGGGGGGAGTCGAACCCCCACGGGTGTTACCCCACAGGATCCTGAGTCCTGCGCGTCTGCCAGTTCCGCCACTTTCGCGCGCCGCCGCTGCATAGCGTGCTCCTCCTAGAGCGACAAGAGAGCCGCGCCCCTTACACGAGCCGGCCGAGCGTTTTGCTTGACGGGGAAAAGCTGCCTGGTTAAGCGACGGGCACTGTTTGTCGAGGCAAAGCCACCGTGCCCGAGCAACTTTCCGATTTAGAGCGAGCGCGGCGCCAAAAACTCGAGCGCTTGCGTGCACGCGGGATCGACCCGTATCCCAACGACTTCCGACCGACGCACACGAGTGCCCGGGTGCTGGAATGGTACGGGCCGATGGATGCGGAAGCCTTGGCGCAGTGCCGCGACACGATAGCGCTGGCGGGCCGCATCCTGACGCGCCGCGATTTCGGCAAGGCTTCGTTCTTCCACCTGCTGGACCGCGGTGGACAAATCCAAGTGTACGTGCGGCGCGACTTGATCGGTGAAGACGCATTCGAGGTCTTCAAACTCACCGACCTGGGCGACTTTGTCGGCGTGGTCGGGCGCCCCTTTCGTACCCGCACCAACGAACTCACCATCGAGGCACACGAGCTGCGCTTGCTGGTCAAAGCGCTGCGCCCGCTGCCTGAGAAGTGGCACGGGCTGACCGACGTCGAAGCGCGCTACCGTCAGCGGTACTTGGACCTCATCGCCAACCCCGCTTCGCGCCAGGTGTTTTTGCTCCGCTCGCGCCTGATCGAGCGCATCCGCGCCTTTTTCACCGCCCGCGACTTCGTGGAAGTGGAAACCCCGATGATGCATCCGATTCCCGGGGGAGCAGCGGCGCGCCCGTTCATCACCCACCACAACGCGCTGGACATGGACCTCTACCTGCGCATCGCCCCCGAACTCTACCTCAAGCGCTTGCTGGTCGGCGGTTTCGAGCGCGTGTTCGAGATCAACCGCAACTTCCGCAACGAGGGAATCTCCGTCCGCCACAATCCCGAGTTCACCATGCTCGAGTTCTACTGGGCGTACGCCACGTACGAGGACCTCATGGTGCTCACCGAAGAACTGTTCGTCACCCTGGCAGACGAACTCCTGGGCAGCCGCCGTATCCCGTACGGAGACTGGGTGCTGGACTTTACGCCTCCGTTTCGCCGCATCTCCATTCCCGACTACCTAGCCGAGCGCGCGCAAGTGGAGCGCGAGGCGCTGTTCGCTCTGGATTTGGAAACGATTCGTCTCGTTGCCCAGCGGCTCCAAGTACCGATCGAGAAGGATTATGAGGGTCACTTCGGACCAGCCGCCGCCGGCCATTTGCTCGTGGACGTGTTCGAAGCGGCAGCACTTCCCGAATTGGTTCAACCGGCCTTCGTGTACCACTACCCCGCAGTGGTGTCGCCCTTGGCGCGCCGCAACCCGACCCACCCGAACTTCGTGGACCGCTTCGAGCTGTTTTGCGCGCAACGGGAAATCTGCAACGCCTTCTCCGAACTCAACGACCCAGAGGACCAGCGCCGGCGCTTCGAGGAGCAACTGCGCGCGCGCGCCGCTGGCGACGAGGAGGCCCATCCGATGGACGAGGACTTCTTGCGCGCGCTCGAGCACGGCATGCCACCCGCTGCCGGGGAAGGGATCGGCATCGACCGCTTAGCGATGCTGTTCACCAACTCTCCCTCCATCCGCGACGTGATCCTCTTTCCCCTCTTGCGACCGGAGCGCGAGTTATGATGGGGCCCCTGGCTCTGCCCCCCTCGGTGGCCTGGCGCGCGGCTGCACCTCCACGATGCGCTACGAGCTGACCGTCGGGCTGCGCTACCTGCGGGCCCGCCGCGGTGCGGGCTTTGCCTCCTGGGGCATGACCATTGCCGCGCTCGGCCTGGTGGTCGGCGTGGCCACGCTGAATGTCGTGCTCGCCGTGTACACCGGCTTCGAAGAAGAGCTACGCAACCGCATCCTCGGCTTCCATCCGCATCTGGTAGTGGTGAGCTTCACCGGAACCGTTTCCGAGCCACAGCGCCTACTCGAGCGCGTGCGCGCCGAGCCGGAGGTACGCGCCGCGGCGCCTTTTGTTCTCGCTCAGGCCATGCTCAGTAACGGCAACGCAGTCACCGGGGTGCTCGTACGTGGGATTACGGAGGAGTCCGAACAAATCGTGCCGCTGTCGCGCTACCTTCGCGAAGGTCGCATCGAGGGCCTCGGGGCCGCGACCTCCGGTGGCTCGTCCTTGCCCGGAATCGTGGTGGGCAAGGGGGTCGCGCAAAAACTCAAGCTCGCGCTCGGCGACGTGGTGCAAATGGTTTCGCCTGCCGCGCAAACCACAGCGGTGGGCTTTGTACCGCGCATCGAACCGTTTGTCGTGCGCGGCATTGTGGACTCTGGGCTGGGTGAGTACGACGCTTCGCTGGCATTCATTGACCTCCGCCTGGCACAGAAATTCTTTGGGCTCGAAGGGAAGACCACAGGCGTCGAAGTGCGCCTGGACGACGTTTACCGCGCCCCGCAAGTGGGAGCGCAATTGGCGGACAAGCTCGGCTTCCCCTACCGCGTGCGCAACTGGATCGACCTCAACCGCAACTTGTTTTCCGCTCTTGCCTTAGGGAAAGCGGTTTACTTTTTGGTCCTTCTGCTCATCATCCTGGTGGCCGCCTTCAACGTGGTGTCGACGCTGATCATGGTGGTCATGGAGCGGCGAAAGGACATCGCCATTCTCATGTCCATGGGAGCCACGCGGAGTTCGGTGCGCCGGATCTTCATTGCCAACGGCATGCTACTCGGCCTGGCTGGCGTACTGTTCGGCAGCTTGTGCGGGTGGGGCGTGGCATGGCTGCTGGCGCGCTACCGGTTCGTGGAACTCCCGGCGGACGTCTACAGCATCGATCGCCTCGCCGTGCGCTTGTACCCCGAGTATTTCCTTCTCGTCGGCGCGGTCACCTTGGTCCTCTGCTATCTGGCCACGCTCTATCCCGCCCGGCAAGCCGCGCAGCTCGACCCGGTGGAAGTGATCCGATACGAATGAACAACTTCTCCCTTGCCAGCCTACACGACCGCCTTCCGGTCGAGCTGTTCATCGGCTTACGCTACTTGCGGGCGCGGCGGCGAGAACGGTTTATCTCCCTCATCACCATCATTGCCGCGGCGGGCGTGGTGCTGGGAGTGGCAACGCTAAACATCGTGCTGGCGGTCATGACGGGGTTCGAGGAGGACCTCAAACAGCGCATCTTGCAGTTCCAAGCGCATGTGGTGGTACGGGCGGAGGACGGTCCGATTGCTGATCCAGAAGCCATCTTGGCGAAGGTGCGGGCAGTTCCGGGCGTGGCAGCAGCCGCGGCGGTGGCGCGTGGACAAGTGATGCTTTCCGGCCCAGGAGGCGTGACGGGAGTCGAGCTGCGCGGCATTGACGCAGCCGGGGCGGCGGTTTTGCGGCTCGACCGCCACCTCAAGGGCGGCGAACTCGCGGACCTCTTCCGCCGCCATCCGGTGACCAGCGGCGGAGCCACTGCGGAGCTGCCGGCCATCGTCGTGGGCCATGAAATTGCGCGCCAGCTCGGCTTGCTGGTGGGCGACCCGGTGAGCGTGATCTCCCCTCTCGCCACTCCCTCCGCCGTTGGCCTGGTGCCGCGCGTTCGCCGCCACGTGGTGGTGGGCTGGTTCGAATCGGCAATGGCTGAGTACGACGCAGCGCTTGCGTACACGAATCTGGCCGATGCACAGCGCTTTCTCGACCTACCCGGCCAGGCCACCTCGATCGAGGTGCGCGCCGCATCTCTGGAAGCGGCGCGGGCGGTGCGCGATCGAGTGCGCGCCGTGCTCGGAGGCGGCTTTGTCGTGGAAGACTGGATGGACCTCAACCACACCTTGTTCTCGGCACTGCAAATGGAGAAGACGGTGTACTTTCTCGTGCTGCTGCTGATCGTGTTGGTTTCGGCCTTCAACATCGTCGCCATGCTGATTCTGGTGGTCCTGGAGAAACGGCGCGATATCGCCGTGCTCAAGTCGCTGGGTGCTACCACCGAGGCCATTGCCCGGATTTTTCATTACAAAGGCATGGTGATCGGCGTGCTCGGCACGCTCACGGGCAGCGCACTTGCCTTTGCCTTTTCCGCTCTCGTCGAGCGCTACCCGATCATCCCGCTGCCCAAGAACGTCTTTTACGTGGACACGCTTCCGATGCGCTTCCACGTCGCGCACTTTTTCGTGGTCGCCCTCGCCTCTTTGCTGATCTGTTTCCTGGCCACCATCTACCCTGCACGGCGCGCTGCCCGGCTCGCCCCGGTGGAGGTGTTGCGCAGTGAGTGAACCGCTGATTCGTGCACACGGGCTGTGCAAGGTGTACGGCGACGGGCGGCCGATCGTGGTGCTCCACCAACTCGAACTCGAGGTACGCGGAGGAGAGGTGGTCGCGATCGTCGGCCAATCGGGGGTCGGCAAGAGCACGCTGTTACACATCCTTGGCACGCTCGACCGCCCGACTTCGGGACACGTGTACTTTGCCGGGCAGGACGTGTTTGCGCTCGACGAGCGCGCGCAAGCGGCGTTTCGCAACCGCGAAATCGGCTTTGTCTTTCAGTTCCATCACCTGCTGCCGGACTTTAGCGCGGTGGAAAACGTGATGATGCCAGCGCTCATCAACGGCATGCGCTGGCAAGAGGCCTACGCGCGCGCCCGCGCACTGCTGGAGCGAGTCGGGCTCGGCGACCGCCTCGACCACCGCCCCGGGCAGCTCTCCGGGGGGGAGTTGCAGCGGGTGGCAATCGCGCGGGCAGTGGTGATGTCGCCGCGTGCGGTGCTCGCCGACGAGCCCACGGGCAACCTCGATCCGGACACCGCTGCCGGCGTGCACGAACTGTTGCTCGAACTCAACCGCGAGCACGGCGTGACCTTCGTGCTCGTCACCCACAACGAAGAACTGGCTCGCTTGGCGCACCGCTCTTTGCATTTGATTCATGGCCGGTTGGCGTGACGGCGCGGTTTACTCAGAGGGTGCCCTCGGCTATGCGTGGCCGCCGACGCGGAGCGAGGGAGGAGATGCGATTGCGACGGGTGGTGTCGGGGCTTGCGCTCCTGCTGGTCCTCACCGCGCCGAGCTTAGCCCAACCGCCGCGCATTGACCTCGTCGAGATCACTGGCAACCAGCGGGTCGAAGAGCAGGCGATCCGCGTCCAACTGCGGGCCCGCGCCGGGGCGCTGTTCGAAGAAGCGACCGTGGACGAGGACATCCGCACCCTTTACCGCACCGGGTTTTTCGATCGAGTCGAGGCGTACTGGGAGCAACGCAATGGGCTCTGGGTGCTGACCTACAAAGTGCGCGAGCGCCCTCTCATCAAGAGCGTGGAGATCGAAGGGAGCAAAAAAGTCAGCCGCGAAGATTTGGAGGCAGCGCTCAAAATCCGCCCGAACACGATTCTCGACCCGGGAAAGGTTCAGCGGCAAATCGAGGAAGCCAAGAAACTCTATGAAAAAAAGGGCTACCTCGACGCACGCATTGACTACAAAACCGAGGCGCTGCCCGAAAATCAGGTCAAGCTGCGCTTTTTGGTCGAGGAAGGAAAAGTGGTGCGCATCGCCAAGATCCGTTTTGAAGGGGCGCGCGCCTTTTCCGCCCGCCAATTGCGTAAACAAATGCAAACCCGGGAGAAGTGGTTTCTCTCCTTCATCACCGGCGCCGGCAACCTAGACAACGAGGTGCTGAAAACCGACGTCGAGCGTTTGATCGCCTTCTACTACGACAACGGGTACATTGACGTCAAAATCGACGAGCCCGTCGTGGAACGCAAGAAAGATGGGCTCTACGTCACGATCCGCATTGACGAAGGCCCCCCCTACGATGTCGGCCAGGTCGAGATCACCGGCGAGTTGCTGCCCGACATGAGCGAGTCGCGGCAGCGACTCCAACTCAAACCGGGGCAGCGATTTCGCACCAGCAAGCTACGCGAAGACATCAATACCCTGACCGACATTTACGGCGATGCTGGGTACGCATTTGTGAACGTGACTCCGGACACGGTGGTGGACTCGGGTACGCGCCGCGTGGACGTGACCTACCGGGTGAGCAAAGGGCCGGAGGTGTTCATCGACAAGATCCTGATCACCGGCAACACCAAGACACGCGACAAGGTGATCCGGCGCGAGCTGCGGCTCAACGAGCAGGAAAAGTTCTCGGGCACCAAGCTGCGCAAGAGCCAGGAGCGGCTGCGGCGCCTGGGCTTTTTCGAAGATGTGAACATCACCACGCGCAAGGCCGCCGAGGCGGATCGCCTCGATTTGTTAGTGGACGTGAAAGAAGCGGCCACCGGTGCGTTCTCCGCAGGTGCAGGGATTTCCAGCGGCGAGACGTTTTTGTTCAACGTGCGCTTGTCCGAAGTCAACTTCCTCGGCCGTGGCCAGCGCCTGGTGCTCAATGCCGACTTCGGCTCGATCCGTCGCAATTTCAGCTTCGACCTGACCGAACCGTACCTGCTCGACACCGAACTCACCTTGGGCGTCAACTTGTTCAACTGGCAGCTCATCTTCGACCAGTTCACGCGTGGCGGTACTGGCGCCGCGGTGCGCCTGCTCTATCCCCTCCCCGCACTGGGCTGGGACCAACTGTGGGGCTACTCGCTCGAGGACACGCGCCTCGGGCTCGAGTACCGCTTGGAAAACGCGGAAATTACCGACGTGTCCGCCTTCGCGCCCTCGCAAATCGCCGGTGAAGAAGGCTCGAGTCTCACCAGCAGCCTGACCCCGCGCCTGTTTCGCGACACCCGCAACCACCCGTTCGATCCAACGGCTGGATCGTTGCAAGACCTCTCGTTCGAGTTCGCAGGTCTCGGCGGGAAGACTCGTTTCTTCCGCCTCGAGGCTCGCACGCGGTTCTATTACCCCTTCTACCGCAGCGAGAACTGGGGAACCTTCGTGTACTCGCTCGGCGCGCAACTGGGCTACGGTCAAGGCTTCGGCGGGCGAACCGAACTGCCGTTGTTCGAGCGCTACTTCCCCGGCGGGATCAACTCCGTGCGCGGCTTCCGAATCCTGTCTCTCGGCCAGCGGGTACCGTTGCTCGACCAATTCGGCAGGAACCTCGGGCGCACCTCGATTGGCGGTAGCCAGCAACTGATTTTCAACAACGACCTGATCTTTCCCATCGTGCAAGCCATTGGCCTCAAGGGTGTGATCTTTTTCGATGCCGGCAACGCCTTTCTCGCTTCGCGCGGGATGGACCTCGGCGACCTGCGTCTGGCAGCAGGCGGTGGCGTTCGCTGGCTCTCGCCGATTGGCCCGCTTCGCCTCGAGATCGGCGTGCCGCTGAATCCGCGCGTCGGAGACGACCGGCAAACTGTCATGTTCTCTTTCGGCGGCCCGCTGTAAGGCCGTACGCCGACGCACGCCACTCGGGAACAAACCGGACCGCGCGCGACGGGCTGCTCGGCCTCACTCCGTGAGTTCGAAGCGATACTGAATCCGACCGCGGATCGGGGGCGCCAGGCCGGGCGGCAAGCGGAAGCGGCTCGCGCGGGCCGCCTCGATCGCCTCGCGATCGAGGAGCTCGTAGCCAGAGGAACGTTCCACGGAAGCCTCGTGTACCCGCCCGTCGCTGTCCAAGCTCAGCGTCACGACCACCACGCCACTCCAATTCCGCTGCCGGGCCAGCATCGGGTAGCGTGGCGGCGGGCAAAACGCGCAGTACGCACGTGCGTTCCCGAGCCCTGCCCCGCCCGTGCCGAGTCCCGTTCCTGCACGACCTCCGCCGCTCGGCCCCGCAGCCGCTCCTTGCCCGGCAGAGGGTCCGCTTCCACGCTCGACCGCCGCCGCCCCCGGCTGCGAGGCTGCTTCTTCTCGCCCCTCTCCGGCAACCGGCGGCGGCTCTGCGGCCAACTGCGCCGGGCGCGCCGCTCGCGATGCGGTGCGGGAACGTTGCTTTTTCTCCCGCGGCGCGCGCCGGGGTGGTTCAGGATGTATCCGCGGCTCGCTCGGTGGGGCCGGGGCAAGTGGCGCATCCGCGTTCACTGGCGGCAAGGAGGCGCCCCCGCCGGCCGCCGCAGCAGCACCGAGGAACACCACCTGCACACGCGTGGGAAGCGGCGAAGCTTGGGTAGGTAGAGGCACTCGGGCCGCCCAGGCCAAAAAGCCCGCGTGCAGCACGACCGCCAATGCCAACGCGTAGTAGCGCGGCCGCGCCCAATGGGCTGCCGGCTCGAGAGAAGAGGTGGTGCCCTCAGCTCGTTGCCCCACCTACCGCTCCTCCGGTTCGCATCTCGCGCTGCGCGCCCGGTACGTTGCGTGTTCGCGTGGTTTCTAGCTGCCGACGTGGTAGAGAGGAGCACATGAACCAGCGCACGCTCTTGCAGATCGGGGTCAGCTTCGCGGTGGCTGCAGTGTTCTTGTTCCTGGCTTTCCGCAATGTCCCGCTCACCGAGCTGGCCGAGGCGCTTTCCCGTTTCCACTGGCCCTGGCTCTTCCCAGCGGTCCTGGTGAGCCTCGCGCTCATGGTGTTGCGCGCTTGGCGTTGGCAGCTCGAACTTCTACCCCTGCGCAAGCTCCCTCTCGGCCGGCTGTGGGCGGTCACCTCGGTGGCGTACTCCGCCATCAACTTGCTGCCGGCCCGCCTCGGGGAGGTAGTGCGACCGTGGTTGCTCTCCCAGGTCACCGAAATTCGCATGAGCCAAGCGGTGGGCACGCTGGTGGTGGAAAAACTCATGGATTCTTTTTCGATTCTCGTCTTCATCTTCGCCGGGCTTCTGCTCACCGCCGAGCTCCCCGCTTGGGTGCGGCAAGGAGCCGTGGTGCCCGCGGTGTTTACGTTCGCATTTGCTGGGATCGTAGCCGCCACCTACCTGCGCGGTGAAGCATTCTTTCGCCGCCATTTGCAACCGCTCCTGCCGCAACGAGTCGGCCAAATGACCCTGCGCTTGCTGCGTGCGGTACTGGAAGGCATGCAAGTGCTTCCCGACGGCCGGTTGTTGCTGCGGGTATTCGCAGCCTCTGTCGCCTTGTGGTCGCTGCCGATCGTGTCGAGCTGGATCGTAATTTCCGGCTTCGGCTTCCCCGTACCGCCGACCGCTGCCCTGGTGGTGTTCATTTTTATCGGCTTTGGCACTGCCTTGCCGAATGCTCCCGGCATGATCGGCACCTTCCAGTACGCGTGCATTCTGGCCCTCGGCTTGTTCGGTGTGTCAGAGGCAGACGCGCTCGCCTTTGGGCTCCTCCTCAACGCCTTGCAAGTGCTCACCATCGTCGTACAAGGGGTGGTGGGGACACTGCTTCTCGGCGTCTCCCTTACCGAACTCCGGCGCGTGGCGCTGGAGCAAGGAGGAAGCGAGACCCACCCCGCCACAACCAGCTCTCCGTAATGCTCTCTCGACGCGGCAGGATCGCAGAGCCGGCAGAAGGCGCGTCCCCTTCACGGCCACCCCTGACTGATCCCGTCGCGCACGGTCACAAGGGCCGCCCCTGCAAATCCTAAAGGCGACGAGCTGGCCGTGGTGGCGACAACAGAACGCTGCGCAGTGTCCGTTTGCGGTGGGTGGGCACGGAGCCAGGCCACGTTGAAGAGGAGAATGTAGGGGTAAGCCTTGTGCCTGCTCGGGGTCCGGTCGGACCGGCGTGCCCCATACCACCGGCGGTCACCAGGGCCGCTCATGCGCTGGGCCGAAATGTGCCTATTTCGTAGCAGCGGAATGGTAGGCCGACCGGCGCTTAGAGGTACCGCGCGCGGGGACCCGGTCACGCCGGCAACGTGGGTGTCCACGCAACCTCCACGCAACGGTGTCCACGAAACGCTGCCCGCCCAGCGCCACGGGCGGCCACAAGGGTCGCCCTTACAGGTCTTGCCGGTGGTGCTGTGCGACACCCCAGGCCCTGTTCGAACGGACCGTTCGCTGTTCGCCGTTGACCGCTCGCCGTTCGCCATGTGCCAAGGGTGGTCGCAAAGGCCGCGCCTAAGAATCCAGGTTGCGGTGTGGTGGAAACGGCCGTGCTGTAGCTCAAGACCGGGTCGGCAGCGCTTTGAAGTGCGCCCGCCTGCTCCCGCGCAAGCGCAGCGCCACAGGGGCGAGCGAGTACGCGGGCACAGCAGCGAACAGAGCCTGGAGCAGCCAGGGGGGCAGGGCGCGGAGGTCCAACGAAAACTGGCCGATGAGTACGCCGAGCAGGACGAAGTTGGCCACTCCGCCCCAGTGCCCCACGCGGCTCGCGAGCGCGGACGAAAAGCGCCGGCCCTGCGACTCTTCGACCACGTAGGCAGCAAAAGCGCAGGCAATGGAGACTGGCACCCAACAGGGCAGCACCCCCACCCAGCAAAAGGCGGCCATCGAGATCAACAAGAAGCCAATGTCACTGCCGTGATCCAACCACCGGCCCGAGGAGGACGGCCTCGCATCACGGCGGGCCAAGCGCCCGTCGTACACGTCGCTCCACGCCGCCCAAGCAAACACGGCCGCCGCGATCCAACCCCAGCCTCCTCCCGCCAGCACGCACCACGCAAGAAGCGGCGCCAGCACCAGCCTGGATAGGCTGAGCAGGTTCGCCTTGGCTCGCATCTCAAGAGCCAGCGTTGCCACCCGCTCCGCGCTTGAGCATTGCGCGGACCTCCGCGCCCTGGCGCAACAAGCGGTTGAGATCCTCGACCAGATCGCCGGCTTGCCTGCCCCCCGATTCCCTGTCCAACGACGCTTCACTGCAACGCCGGACGAATTCCTCATGAGCGCCGATCCATTCTTGCAGGGCTGAGTACTCGGGCCGCCCTGCCTCGCCACGGTGCCTTCCCAAAAAAACTTCCGCCCGCTCGATGGCCTGGCGGTGCGCAGCCAAGGCAGCGTCGCTCGGTTTCCCCATTTCCGAGAACTCGCGGAACAGCTCCACCGATGTGCGCGTCACCTCGTTCAAATGCACCTCGGCGTCGCGCGCGAGCGAGCGGCGGGTACACGCACTCGCGAGCAGCAGCAAGCCGAGGAGAACGGCGACCCGCAAGGCTTGCGGGTGCACGAGGGAAGGAAAACGCCTTGGCATCGGCAATCAGGAGCTCGCGGCGTACATCCGCTCGATGATGTCTGCGTATTTCTCGTGCACGACGCGCCGCTTCATTTTCATCGTGGGCGTGAGCTCACCGGACTCCAAGGTCCACTCGTGCGGAACGATCGCAAACTTCTTGATGCGCTCGACCTGGCTCAACGACTGGTTGACCTCGTCAATGTACCCCTGCACCACGCTCAGCACCTTCGGGTGCTGTGCCAGGGCGGCGAGGTCCGCAGGAAGGTCGTTTTGCTGCGCCCAGGCCAAGGCGGCTTCGGGGTCGAGAACGATCAGTGCAGACACGAACGGGCGCCGGTCTCCGATCACGCACGCTTGGCCCACCAGCGGCTTTTGCTTGAGCATGTTCTCGATGTTGGAGGGGGCGATGTTCTTGCCACCCGCGGTAATGATGATCTCCTTCTTGCGATCCACGATGCGGATGTATCCGTCAGCGTCAATGGTGGCCACGTCCCCAGAGTGTAGCCAGCCGTCTTCGTCGAAGGTCTCGCGCGTGAGTTCCGGCTCTTTGTAATAGCCCGCGGTCACGTTTCCGCCGCGCACCAGCAGTTCTCCATCTTCCGCGAGCCGCACTTCCACTCCTGGGATCGGCTGCCCCACGGTGCCAATGCGAATCCGATCGATCCGGTTCCAAGAAGTCGGGCCGGTGTCTTCCGACTGCCCGTACACCTCGGCAATCAACACCCCGATCGCGTAAAACCATTCGATCAGCTCCGGGGCAATGGGAGCTGCACCGCTCGACGCAACGCGGATGGCATCCAAGCCGATGCGCTGGCGAATCATGGCGGTAATCATGGCGGCCTGCTCTGCTTCGGCGGCAAGCTCCGGAGGCAGCGGCTGGCCTTGCTGCTCGAGCCGTACCTTGCGCAACGACACCTCGATGGCGTGCTTCACCATCGAGCGCTGTGGTTCGTCGAGCGCTTCGATCGCGGCCACGAGCCCGCTGCGCAGCTTTTCCCAGATTCGCGGCACGGCGAAGAAAAACTCGGGCCTCACCTCGCGCAGATAGTCGGCGATTTGCTGGGGACTCGGGCAAAAATAACACGTGGTGGCGCCCTTGATGTGCAAGTAGTAGCCCGCCATCCGCTCCGCGATGTGGGCAAGCGGCAGATACGATATGTGCCTCATCCCGGGCGGGATCGGGAACAAGCGGAACAGGGACTCAGCGGTCCACGCCACATTGTAATGGGTCACCATCACCCCTTTTGGTGGCCCCGTCGTTCCGGAGGTGTAAATGAGGGTGGCGAGGTACTGTGGCTGCACCGCGCGCCAACGCTGATCGACTTCCGCATCGTTTTCTGGGTTCCGGCGGCCCAGTTCTTCGAAGTCGCTCCAGGCCAGCACCCAGGGGTCGCCGCGGACTTCCTCTGCTTGGTCCAGCACGATCACCCGACGCAAACCGCTGAGCTGCCCCCGAACCGAGCGCAACTTTTCCAATACAGCCGGGTTTTCCGCGACGAAAAACACCGCCTCGCAATGGTTCACGATGTATTCGATTTGCGGGGCGGCAAGCGTGCTGTACACGGTCACCGGTACACCGCCTGCGTGTAAAACCGCGAGGTCCACCAAGTAATGTTCGGGGCGGTTCGATGCTAAGATGGCAACGAACTCTCCGGGGCGGAGCCCCAAGGCAACGAACGCGCGGCTCAGGCTACGCACCCGTTCGCCGTACTCCGACCAGCGCAGCGACTTCCAGCCCTCCGGCGTCTTCCATTTCAGGGCTTCCAGGTCGGGATGGGCCCGCACGGTCTCCTGGAAGAGAGAGCAAACCGTTTGGCCTTTGACTTTCTCATCGATCTCTTGGCGTTCTGTCACGGGGTTCTGCCTCCGTTCGGGTCTGCAACTTGCCTCGCTTACTGACCAACCCGATCCTTGGCAAGAGCTCAGTTAGCGGCGCTGCAAGCAATCCGGGTCAGCGGCTGCAAGCCACAGCCGGTTTTCGGAACAAGAGCTGCGCATCGCCAATGTGCCGCACCGCAAACGCCGCCTCGCAACTGGCCAGGTAAAACTCCCAAAGGCGCAGGAAATCTCTCGCAAAGCCGAGTGCTTCCACGCGCGAGCGGTGGTCGAGAAAACGCTCACGCCAAGCCTTCAAGGTGCGTGCGTAAAACGGGCCGATCTCGCGCATGCTCTCCAGGCGCAAGCTCGTTCGCTGTTTCACTACGGTGAGAATGCGCTGCAGCGAGGCGAGCAGCCCGCCTGGAAAAATGTGCTTCTTGATGAAGTCGAACTCGTGCCGGTAGCGGTCGTACCGCTGGTCCGGAATTGTAATCGTTTGCAAAAAGAAGCCGCCTCCCGGGCGCAAGCTCCGCTCTACGGTGGAAAAGAAGTCCGCGTAGTACTCGTGTCCCACCGCCTCGAACATTTCGATCGAAACCACCGCGTCGAATTCTCCGTGCACTTGCCGGTAGTCGCAAAGTTGAAACTCCACCTGGCCCGCGAGACCTTTCTCTTGCGCCAACCTGCGTGCCCATTCGAGCTGGCGCTGGGACAGGGTGATGCCCGTCACTCGGACTCCGTACCGCTCCGCGGCGTGCAGGGCGAACGAGCCCCAGCCGGAGCCGATCTCCAGTACGTGCATCCCCGGAGCGAAACTCAGCTTCTGGCAAATGTGCTCGTGCTTTGCTCGTTGCGCGGACTCGAGCGATGTACGGTCTTCCGAGAAATCCGCGCAACTATACGTCATGGTGGGGTCGAGAAAGAGCGAGTAAAACTCGTTACTGAGGTCGTAGTGGAAGGCGATGTTGCGGCGGCTCCCGGACAGAGTGTTGCGCTGCAGTTTCCAAAGAACCCAGTTCTTGAGCCACACCACCGGTCGCAACCACGCTCGGCTTTGCCACAGTTCGTCGCAGGTCAGCAGACGGGCACACAACTCGACCAAATCATCCGTGCTCCATTTCCCCTCCGCGTAGGTCTCTCCGGCCCCGATGTCGCCCTCCATGAGAACGCGCCGGAAAACGCTCCAATCGTACACGTCCACGCGTACGGGCCTGGCGCCTGGTCGCCCGGCAAGCTCGACGCGCCGCCCGTTGGGCAAGACCATGGTCAAGGGGCCAGCCGCGGCGCGGCGCAAGGCCGCCAGCAAAACCTCAGCGGATCGCGAATCCACCCAGGAGGCACTCAGTCCCTGCTCCGCTCGGGAAATGGTATCTTCCATGTTGCTCCTCCTTGCGCCTGATCTCTCCGCACCATCCTGGCCGGTGCTTCCAATTTCGTCCACAGGCTTTGCTGGGCACGTTGCTCCGGCGAGGGTGGCGGCTGATGGAAAAAGGGCACGCCCTTCATCCAGAGCTTCACAGCCTCCCAGTGAATCGCGGCGGTTACCTTGAGGGACACCCACGGAAAGCGAACCGCCAGCCCTGCGAGCGCACGGTCGGTGAGGGTCTGGCGCTGGCCGGACAGCGTTGCATCCAGCACAGGCAGTCCCTCTTCGACTTCCCGAACGTGCACGCGCAGGCGATCGCCGGGAAGCTGCCAGCGAAATTCGTACTCCGCGCCCTCTCGGCGAGTAAAGGGAGAGACGTGCATGACCTTCCGCACTCGCCCGCGCCACCAATCTCGCCACCGCTCACCGTCGTAGGCAGGCACGAGATAGCAGTGCCTCTCTCCAAAGGTGTTGTTCACCTCGGCAAGCAAACAGGTGAATTCCCCAGCCGAATCGAAGCTGAAGAAGAAGGAGACCGGGTGAAAGACGTAGCCCCACTGACGGCAGAGGGTCAGCAAGAACACTCTTGCACAGCCTGCAGGCGGGAGCCCGTTTTCGATCAAGAAAGCGCGGGCTCGCTCGCCCACGGGCCCGCGCCCATCCAGATGATCGCTCGAATAAAAGGCAAACAATCCCGGCCGCTCCACACCCAACCAGCGCAAGCGCTGGCCAAGCGCGGAGAGCTGGTCCACATCGAGCCAGAAAAACGGTAGGCGATAACTCAGCCGGTGCGGGCGCGGTGTGTGCCGCACGTGCACCACGCGAGCGTCGTACCAGCACGAGTTCAAGCTGCCATACACCATCGGTCCACTTGTGCTGCGACTTCCCATCCTGCCCGTGCCCCATCCTCGTGAAACCCGTAGCCTAAGTAAGCGCCGGCAAAAAACACCCGATGCCGACCGCTCAGTTGGCGGAGCCTCTGTTGTGCCCAGGTCGCATCGTGCGACAGAAGCGGATGGTCGAACTCGAAGCGGCCAAGCACGCTCTGCTGGTCGATCTCTTCCGCACAATTCAAGCTCACGAACCAATGCGGGGGGTGGGGGAGAGATTGGAGCCGATTGATCCAATACGTGATTTGCACCGGCCGTTGTGCCTCGTGGCAATCCACCGCGTGGTAATTCCAGGAGGCCCACAACAGGCGCCGACTCGGCATGACAGAGGGATCCGAGTGTACGACCACAGCGTTGCGCTGGTACGGAATGGCACGTAGTGCCGCCCGTTCTTCGGGCGAGGCATCGCGCCATACGCGGAGAGCCTGATCCGAGTGCAGAGCCAGCACTACCGCATCCGCATTGACCTCACCCACCCCAACCACCTGCAGGCGTACCCCGCGGGCGCTGCGGGTCACGCGCTCTACCCGGGCGCCCAGGTGCACCGCAGAGCCCAGCCGCTCCAACAGCCGGTTGACGTACTCGCGACTTCCGCCCCGAATGGTTCGCCACTGCGGCTGGCCGCGAAGACTCAGCAGCCCATGATTCGCAAAAAAGCGCAGGAACAGGCCCAGCGGTAGCTCCGCGGCCTGCCGCTTCGGGGCAGACCAGATCGCAGCCGTCATGGGCAGGATGAAGTGCCGCGCAAACTCCTGCGAGAACCGATGCTGGGCGAGAAACTCGCCCAACGTCTTGCACCGATCCGGGCTTTCGAGCCATCTCTGGCCCAGCCGGTAAAATCGCAACACGTCCGCCAACATCCGCGGAAACTGCGGTCGCCACCAACCCCGTGCCCCGCCCAAGAATGCGCGGAGTCCATGGCTGGCATACTCGAACCGGCAACCGCGGCACTGGACGCTAAACGACATCTCGCTTGGGATCGTCGGCACGGCGAGTTCGCGCAGCATTTGCGTGAAGATCGGGTAGGTCTGCTCGTTGTACACCAGAAAGCCGACGTCGAAGTGCACGAGACCTTGAGCGCTTGCCACTTCCCACGTCCACGCGTGTCCACCTGCCCGTGGCTCCTGCTCGAACAGCAACACTTCGTGCCGGGGCCTCAAAAAGTACGCCGCGGCAAGGCCGGAAATGCCAGCACCCACGACCGCAATGCGCATCCAATCCCCCTTCGCGCTCAAGCAGCGTGGCGGTGCGTAGAACACAGGCGGTACCGGCGGCCGGCTGGTTCGCTCAGCCACTTGCGCACACGGCCGCGCACGTAGTCGGGGTCGAGGTGGAACAATTCGCACAAGCGCAAGAACGAGTACGGCGAGTTCCCATCGTCCGAAAACACCCATTCGACGTCTTCCCGCACCGTTTTCTGGTGCGTGGGGTCGCCATGATGGTCGCGGATCTCCACCAGGGCACTGACCAGTACCGCAGCGGCCAGCTTCTTCTCAGGGCTCCACAGGCTCGCCCCCGGCATCTGCGCGGGTACGATCTCGCCACTGGCCAACATGTGTTCGATGACCGCGATCGAATGCTCACTGAAATCCGAAAACACCCTTGACATGTCCCTTCTCCTTTTTCTGAGAGCCGACGGGACGTCGGCTCTTGCCCTACGGCCTGTTCACACGGTCGCGACAAACAGGCGCGACTGGCGCAATTCCTGACGCAAATCTTCCAAGCACTCGAAGCAGCGCAGCCGCGCCGCTGGGTTATGCACCTGAGCAGCAACGGCGCGCGCGTCGCGCCCCCCCAACCAAATTTCCTTATCGCTCGAGCTGCGTACCAGCTTGCGTATGACGGCTGCCGCGTGTGGTCGGTTGGTACTATCCACAACGCTCAAAGCGAGGATTCGCGACGGCAACGCACGTGCCGCGGCCAGCAAGTTTTCGTCCGGCACATCTGTCCCGAGGTACACCACCGGGATCGACCGATCCGCGAACAAGAGTCCGGCTAGCAACAACCCGAATTCGTGCCGCTCTCCCGCCGGGGTTGCCAACAACGCCTGCGGTTGCCCACCCGGGACCTGCCGGGTGCGCAAGAGCTGGCCGAGAAAGTTGCGCAGGGCAGCCGACACGAAGTGCTCTTGCGCTACCGATACCTCCCCCCTGCTCCAAGCCTCCCCCACCTCGTCGATCCAGGCGGCGAGTACCCCGCATGCCAAGTCATCGAGCGGCCAAATCGCCAAACACTCGCTCAACGCTCGCTCGAGCCGCGCCGAGTCGAACGAGCGCACGGCTGCCCAAAACTCTTCCCTCAGCCTGCGGTCCGCCGCCGGCTCCCCCGCGGAGTTCCGCGTCGCCGTTGCCGTTGGTGAACCCTTCTCCCCGCCCACGAGGCGCTCCAGCTCGCCGGGTGATAAGCGCGCCACATCCCCGATGGCGCGGCCCGCTTCCACAGCCCGCGCGAGCAGCCGCAAGCGACGCACGTCTTCCAGCGAATACACGCGTGCGCCACGCGGGCCTCGCTGCGGCTGCACGGCCTGGTAGCGCCTCTCCCAAGCGCGAATGAGATCCGGGGTGAGCCCGGTCAGCTGACTCACAGTCCGTAACGGCAACCAGTCGCTCCGTTGCTGCTGCTTCGCCATGGCAGTCTCCACGCTCGCGAGCGTAGCCGATTGTCAGGTTCTGTCAAGTTATGTCCAGACATACCCCGAGGGTCCCGGCTTTCTGTTCCGAGGGCCAATCTCGCCGCGGAGAGAATCTTGCCGTGCGTTCGGAGGATGCGGGGCCGTGGGGGGGGTCCGCGGCCAGCGCGGAACCCGAGCGAGCGATGCCTGCGCGGCCGACATGCGGCATCCCAACCGCGCCCAGCATGGGAACACCGGTTGAGCCGCCGCGCCTCAACGCTCGGTGCACGGATCGTTCGTTGGCGAGCCCGCGCCGCCCCGTTTCCAGCATGGTGCTTTTCGAGCGCGTCGGCTGCGCCTGGAAGCGTGCCGTCGGAATCGGCAGCGAGGTGTCTCCGATTCGGTGACTCGCCGTAACGCTCCGCGCGAGAAGTTCGGCACCCGTCAGCTGGGCGATGCCCGCCGCGTCTCGAGGCAAATCCTCGCCAAGAGGTGTCTGGACACAGGCTTGCCGGCGCCCCCTTGATCACGCGCGCCTGCTCGCGCCGGCCGCCGCTTGCGGGAGACAATGAGCGAGCCGCAGGTGCGAGGGTGCGGTCAGGTAGCGCTCAGCGGTTGCCGCGCTTCGATTCGCCGGTGCCGACCGAGCTTTCGGAGGCCATTACTTTCCTTACATCTTACCGCGCTGCGCCAGGACGCGGCGCGCGTGCGAAACGATCGTCGCCGAAACGTTTTTGCTCTTGGCCAAGAAGCGCAGGTCGCGCTCGTGCAGCATGCCGACAAAGTGCAAGGCGCTAGCCAGCGGCGTCTTTGGGTTCGTTACCAGCGCATGGCGGATCTGGTAATTCCGCGGCCACAGCTTGTGCTCGGCGATCTCGCGGAGGATCTCGCTGTCAATGTTCCGATTGCGGGCGATCATGAGCACCTCTTCCTCGGTGAGGCGCGGGTTGCGCAGCACGAAGCGGGCAATCATGCGGTTGGTGTCGCGAACGAGAAGAGCGCGCGCCTCGCGATTGCCGAGCAAAGCGAGCTTGATCTTTTCCCCCACGCTCATGCTCCCGATGCGAGCGTACAAGCTTTTATTGACAGGCCGCTTCTCTGTGGGTTCTTCGAGCATCTCGGCGGGCACCTCGTAGGGATCGGTGCCGCGCTCGATCTCGCTCGCAATGCGGGCGATTTCCTCGGCGCTGGGATTCATCCTTGCTTCGCAGCGCGGGCCGCTTCCGCTTCCTTAATGATCCGTTCCGCAATGTGGGCCGGAACCTCTTCGTAGTGAGAAAACGCCATCGTAAAGGAGCCGCGCCCGCTGGTGAGGCTACGCAAGTCGGGCGAGTAACGCAGCACCTCCGCCAGCGGCACTTGCGCCTTGATCACCTGGGAGCCCGGTTTGGCGTCCACCCCGAGCACTTTCCCGCGCCGGCTGTTGAGGTCGCCGATCACGTCTCCCATGCACTCGTCGGGCACAGTGATCTCCATGTTCACAATCGGTTCGAGAAGCACCGGTTTGGCTTGCGCCACCGCGTTTTTGAAGCCCAACGAAGCAGCGATTTTGAAGGCCATCTCGGAGGAGTCCACCTCGTGGTAGGAGCCGTCGTAGAGCGTGACGCGGATATCGGTCATCGGGTAATGCGCCAGAAAGCCCTCGGCCATCGCCTCGCGCACCCCCTTCTCCACTGCGGGGATGTACTGGCGGGGTACCACACCGCCGACGATTTTGTCCACGAACTCGAAGCCTGCGCCGCGCGGCAGCGGCTCCACTTCGAGCCACGTGTCTCCGTACTGCCCGCGCCCGCCGGTTTGTTTTTTGAGCTTGCCCTGCGCCTTGGCGCGGCCTTTGATGGTTTCCTTATAGGGCACCTTAGGCGCTTTGAGTTCCACCTCGGCGCCGTATTTTCTCTTGAGTCGTTCGATCACCACTTCGAGGTGCAACTGATCCACGCCGGACAAGATGAGTTCGCGCGTCTGTGAATCGCGGTGCAGCTCGAGCGAAGGATCCTCCTCCATCATCTTTTGCAGCGCTTGCGTGGCTTTCTCTTCATCCCCCTTGCTCTTCGGTTCGATGGCAAAGGAGATCGCCGGAGGGGGTAATATGTCGCGCTCGTAGACGATCGGGGCCTTTTCGTCGGCCAGCGTATCGCCCGTCATGGTTTCCTTGAGCTTGGCGACCGCCACGATGTCACCGGGAATGGCCGCGCCCACCGCGCTTTGTTTTTTGCCGTGGAGCATCAGGAGGTGACCGAGGCGCTCGCGGGCGTCCTTGCTGGTGTTGAGTACCGTCGAGTCTGGCACCGCTTTGCCGGAAATCACGCGCAGCAAGGACAAGCGGCCGGCAAAAGGATCCACGATGGTTTTGAACACCACCGCCGAGAAGGGCTCGTTCACGTCGGGAAGGCGCTCGATTTCGACTCCCAGCTTAGGGTCTTTTCCGGTTCGCTTTCCTTGCTCTACGGCCGAGCCCAAAAACCTCACGATCGCGTCGAGCAAGGCGGCCGCACCGATGCCTTTGCTGCCGGCACCGCAAAGCACGGGAACAAAACGGCGCTTGAGCGTACCGAGCTGCAGGGCGCGCGTGAGTTCTTCGTCGGTCAGCGTCCCGTTTTCCAGGTAGGCTTCCGTGAACTCGTCGTCCGCATCGGCAGCAAGTTCGATCAGGGTCTCGCGTGCGCTCTGGGCAGCATCGGCGAGATCTGCCGGAATCGGCTCCTCACGGTACCCGTCGTCGCTGGCGACCAGGGCCTTCATGCTCAGCAAGTCAATCGCGCCCCGGAACTGTTCGGCTTGACCGAGCGGCACTTGCAGGGGGACAGGCTTGGCACCCAGCACCTTTTTCATGTCCTCGATGGCCGCCTCGAAACTCGCGTTCTCACGATCCATGCGGGTCACAAAGGCAACCACCGGCAATTCGAGTTCGGCGGCCCGGTTCCACACCTTTTCAGCTTCCACGCGAATCTCGCCTGCGGCCGGTGCTTGCACGTAGACCAGGCCGGTGCAGGCGCGCATGCACAAGAGGGTGTCGGTCAAAAAGTTGGAGTAACCCGGCATGTCGAGCAGGTGGATCGAATGCTTTTTCCAGGGGAAATGGAAAATCGCGGTGGTCAAGGAAATCTTGCGACGAATCTCCTCCGGCTCGAAGTCGAAGTTCGAACTCCCATCGTCCACTCTACCCAGCCGATTGACCGCCCCCGCCGCAAACAGTAACGCGTCGGCAAGAGAAGTCTTGCCCACGCCCCCCTGCCCTACGATGCCGACCGTCCGCACCAGCTTGACATCCTCTGCCATGGCTTCGCTCCTATCTTTTGTCTCTGTTTCGCTCGTAAACGATTCGCAAGCCCTCGAGCGTGAGGTGCTCGTCCACTTCGTGAATGACTGCCGAGGCAGGTGCAATGAGTTCCGCGTAAGTGCCGGTGGCGATCACCCGCGGGGAGGAAGCAGTCTCCCGGCAAATCCGCTCGACGATGCCATCCACCAGTGACACGTAGCCGTAAATCAACCCCGACTGGATGGCGTGAACGGTATTGCGCCCGATCACCTGCGGGGGCCGGCGCAACTCCACCCGATACAGCCGCGCCGCACGCTCGAACAGCGCATCGCTGGCAATGCCGAGCCCGGGAGCGATCACCCCGCCAACGTATTCCCCACGCGCAGAGATGAAGTCGAAAATCGTTGCCGTACTGAGGTCCACCACGATCGTGGTGGTGTGCGTGCGCGCATACGCGGCGAGCGCGTTCACGATGCGATCCGGCCCCACCTCTTGCGGCTTATCGTACAAGATGGGCATTCCCGTGCGCACGCCGGGACCGACCACGAGCGGGCTGCAGCCAAAAACGTCGCGGCACAACGCTTCCACGATCGCCACCATCGCGGGCACGGACGATGCCACCGCCACCGCTTCGATGCGCGGCTCGCCAGCGCGCGAGAGCAAGCTGCGTACAATCACCGCATACTCGTCGGCGGTGCGGCTGGTATCGGTTTCCAGCCGCCAAGTGTGTTGCAGGTTCGGTCCGGAAAACAAGCCGAGGACGGTTTGGGTGTTGCTCACGTCAATGGCTAAAAACAACTCCCCCGCCATTTAGGACGTTTCTCCTCTGGCAGCTCGCGGCTGCTCTCCTTGCACGTTGCGGCGATGGTAAATCAAGCGAATTCCTTCCAGGGTCAGAAACTCGGCGACCTCGTCCACGCAGCCGCAGTAGGGAGCCAGCAGCGCTGCATAGCCTCCGGTGGCAACCACTCGAGCAGAAGTACCCGTCTCGCGCTGCATGTGGCTCACCATGCCATCAACCAACGCTGCGTGTCCATGCATGAGCCCGGCCTGCAAGGCGCTCACGGTGTTGCGGCCAATGACCGTCGCGGGCCACGAAAAGGGCACGCGGTACAAGCGCGCCGCGCGAGCGAACAAGGCGTCCGCGGCGATGCCGAGTCCGGGTGCGATCGCTCCGCCCCAATACGCGCCGTCGGCAGCGACGAATTCGAACTTGGTAGCGGTTCCACAGTCCACCACGATGGTGGCGGAGCGAGTCCGCTCGTACGCCGCAACTACATTGGCCAAGCGGTCGGTGCCGAGCTGGCGCGGGTCGTCGTACAAAATGGGCATCTCGACCAGGTCGTCGGCAGAAATCACGTGCGCCGGGAGGCCTAGAAAGCGCTCGCTGAACTGGCGCAACGTGGCCGTAACTGGCGGAACGACGGAGGACACGGCTACGCCGTCCACCCTTCCGACTCGCTGCTGGCGCAGGAGTGCCTCGAGATAAAATCCATACTCGTCAGCGGTACGGTGACGGTTGGTTTTCAAACGCCAGTGGCAAAGCAAGCGCTCCGCGGCGAACACGCCGAGCACCGTGTGTGTGTTTCCGACGTCAATCGCGAGTACCAACTGGTTCATGCAAGGTCACATCGCCAGAAAGAATCTCGACCACAGTGCCGTCGTCGCGCTGGAGCTGCAGAGCTCCCGTCTCGCTCAAGCCCACAGCAATCCCCTCCTGTTTTGCACGGCCGCTGTCCACCACAAGCCTGCGGTCGAGGATGCCGGCGCGGTCGAGCCAGCGCGTGCGGATCGGCGCAAAACCGTGTTGCAAGTAACGCTCGTATTCTTGCTCCAATTGCTCGAGCACCGCGAGGGCAACTTCAGTGCGGTCTACTTCCCGTCCGAGCGCTTGGGCGATACTTCCCGCTGTCTGCTGCAGCTCTGCGGGTAGATCGTCGAGGTGCAGATTCACGTTGATCCCAATGCCGACGACGACAAAGTCCACCGCCTCCTCCTTGGCGGCCATTTCCACCAGGATCCCGGCGATTTTGCGCCCTGCAACCAGGACGTCGTTCGGCCACTTTAGCACTGCTTCCGGCAGCCAGCGGCGAATGGCCTCCACCACGGCCACCCCAGCTACGATCCCCAACTGGGGCGCATCGGCGGTGGGAACCGGCGGGCGCAACACGACCGACAGGTACAAGTTCCGCCCCGGCGGGGATTCCCAGCGCCTCCCCAGGCGGCCGCGGCCGCGGCTTTGCTGATCGGCGAGCACCGTCGTGCCCTCTTCTGCGCCTCGACGGCCGAGTTCCATGGCGTCGTCGTTGGTCGACCCTGTGGATTCCCGATACACCAGCGGAACCCCGATCCGTTGCCCTTCTAAAGCCTGCCGCAGGCGGGCCACGTCCAACTGCATCACGCCTCCTCCTGTGCACACACGAGTTCCATGTGCAGGTCTACTGCCGGGGCCGAGTGGGTAAGCGCTCCGACCGAAATCAAGTCCACACCGCACTCGGCAAGGGCGCGGACATTGTCCAAGCGAACCCCGCCCGAGGCCTCCGTCAGGGCACGCCCAGCGATCCGCCGCACCGCCTCACGCATCTGCTCCAGCGACATATTGTCGAGCAAAATGGCGCTGGCACCAGCGGCAAGTGCCTCCTCCACTTCGGCTAGGGTGCGGCACTCGACTTCGACCCGCATGGTGTGCGGGGCGGCTGCCAAGGCGAGCCGGACGGCCGTCGCCACCCCGCCGGCCGCGGTAATGTGGTTGTTCTTGATCAAGATGCCGTCGCTCAAGCCAAAGCGATGATTCGAGCCACCCCCAACACGCACCGCGTACTTTTGCAGCAGGCGCAAACCCGGCAAAGTCTTGCGCGTGTCTACGATGCGCGCGCGGGTTCCTTGCACAGCGCGCACGAACTGGCGGGTCAGCGTTGCCACCCCACTCAGGTGCATGAGAAAATTGAGAGTTACGCGCTCGAGCGCGAGCAAGCTCCGCGCGGGCCCGCGCAGCACAGCCACCTCCGTCCCACGAGCGAGTTCGGCTCCGTCTGCAAGCCGCGACACCACCACCACCCCCGGCTGAAGCTCGGCCAAGCCTTCCACCAATTCGCTTCCCGCCAGCACCCCGTGCCCTTTGGCGCGGATGACTCCCTTGCCCTGCACCTCGGCCCCCACCGTTACCGTGCTGGTCCAATCACCCCAGCCGAGGTCCTCTGCCAAAGCCCGCTGCAGCAATTCGCCCACTTGGGGCAGGGCGAGCAGACTCATGCGCTTCTCCGCCCCGCGGTATCGGCACCGCACGGTCCCGCGGTATGCGGGCTTCCACACGTTCGCCCGTTCGTTGCCGCCCGCCCTCGCGCGATCCCCAACGAACGAACGAACACAGCCATGGCTCCCCCTCCTAGCGCAGCGCTTGCAGATGCCGCTCTAAACTCGCCGCCCGACTCCGCAACGCGCTGGCGCGCTCGCGTTCCTTCTGGACCACCTCCGCCGGAGCCCGTTGCACGAAGTCCGTCCGCGCCAATTTTCCTTCCACCTGCTGCAGTTCCTTTTCCACCTTGGCGAGATCGCGCGCGAGCCGCTCACGCACCTCCTCCGTTTCCACAAGCCCGCGCAGCAACACGAACACCTCTCCCACGCCCTCCACCAGCGCCGACGGCTCTCCGCTGGGATGCTCTCCCGGAGCGAGCCGCTCCACCTCGCGTGCCTTGGCGAGCAAGGGAGCGTAGCGGCGGGCGAGCTGCAGGGTTTGCTCGTCCACCGCGTGCGGCAAGCGCACTGGCAAAGGCAAGTTGGGCACCAGACCCAACTCGGCGCGGATGTTCCGCACCGCACGGATCACTCCCATCAGGCGTTCCACCTGCACTTCGGCCTCCGGGTTCAGCCACTCTTCCTGCGCGGAGGGATATGGTGCGATCATGATGCTCGGCGCGGCTTTTGAAACCGGGAGGTGCTGCCACAGCTCTTCGGTGACAAACGGCATCACCGGATGCAGGAGGCGCAAAGACGTTTCCAACACGTGGGTGAGCACGCGCGCTGCCAGTGGGCGGGCTGGTGAGGAAGGGTCTGCAAGAGCCAACTTGCTCATCTCGATGTACCAGTCGCAGTACTCGTGCCACAGAAACTGATAGATCCCAAGTGCCGCGTCATTGAAGCGGAAAGCGTCGAGCGCCGCGCGCACTTCGCTCACCACCCGCTGCAGGCGAGACAGAATCCAGCGGTCCACGGCGGCGAGGTCCGGGGCGGAGACATCTGGCGGGGCCAGAGTCTCGCTGTCCTCTACCGCCCGTAAGACGAACCGTGCCGCATTCCACAGTTTGTTGGCAAAATGCCGCCCGAGTTCCGTTTTCTCTTTCGCGTAGCGAACGTCTTCCCCAGGCGGAGCCAAGACCACGATCGTGAAGCGCAAGGCGTCGGCGCCGTACTCCTCGATGACTTCCAAAGGATCGGGCGAGTTACCGAGCGATTTCGACATCTTGCGCCCCTGGAGGTCGCGCACGATGCTGTTGAAGTATACCTGCCGGAACGGGCAAGCGCCCATGAACTCGTATCCAGCCATGACCATGCGCGCCACCCAGAAAAAAATAATGTCGGCGCCGGTGATCAGCACATCGGTCGGGTAGAACCGCTCCAGCGTACGGGTGCGCTCGGGCCACCCCATGGTGGAAAACGGCCACAACCAGGAGCTGAACCAAGTGTCGAGGACGTCCGCGTCCTGCTCGATCTCGCGCGCGCCACAGTGGGCGCAGACCTGCGGATCCGTGCGGGCCACGGTTTCTTTCCCGCACCGCGCGCAGTACCACACTGGGATGCGGTGCCCCCACCACAACTGGCGGCTGATGCACCAGTCGCGGATGTTCTCGAGCCAGTGGAGGTACACACCGGTCCATCGCCCCGGAATCAACTGCAGCTCACCGCGCCGGACCGCCTCCAGGGCCGGCTCGGCCAAAGGTTTCATGCGGACAAACCACTGCGTCGAGAGGTAGGGCTCGATCACGGTCTGGCAGCGCTCGCAGCGGCGCACGGGGACGCGGTACGGTTCCGTCCGCTCGAGCCAGCCTTCTTTCTCCAGATCCTCCACGATCCGCTTGCGCGCCGTGAAGCGATCGAGCCCTCGGTACGGCCCGCCGTTCTCGTTGACTTTGCCCTCGCTGTCGAGCACCACGAGGGCGGGCAAACCGTGGCGCTGGCTGATCTCGAAATCGGCCGCGTCGTGCGCCGGGGTCACTTTGACCGCCCCGGTACCGAATTGCGGGTCCACGGCGGGATCGGCGACCACCGGGATCAACCGGTTGACGAGCGGCAGGCGCACGCGCTTGCCCAGCAGGGAACGGTAGCGGTCGTCCTCAGGATGCACCGCAACCGCCGTGTCTCCCAGCATGGTCTCGGGCCGCGTGGTTGCGACCACAACCCCGGCGCCGCCATCCTCCGCCGGGTACCGCACGTACCACAAAAAGCCCGCCTCTCCGCCTTCGACTACGATCGCCTCTTCATCCGACAAAGCAGTGTGGCAGCGAACACACCAGTGGATGATCCGCTGGCCACGGTACACGAGGCCCTTCTCGTACAGCCGCACGAATACTTCCCGGACCGCGCGAGACAAACCCGGATCGAGGGTAAACCGCTCGCGCCGCCAGTCGCACGAAGCCCCGAGCTTTTTGAGCTGGCGCAAAATCGTGGACCCGTACTTTTCCTTCCACTGCCAGACGCGCCGTTCGAACTCCTCGCGCCCCAACTGGTGGCGGCTGAGCCCCTCCTTCGCCAACTGCTTTTCCACCACGTTTTGCGTGGCAATCCCAGCGTGGTCGGTTCCCGGCAGCCACAGAGTGACCATGCCCTGCATACGTTTGAAACGCACCAAGATGTCCTGCAGCGTGTTGTTCAGGACATGGCCCATAGTCAGCGTACCCGTGATGTTGGGCGGAGGGATGACGATGCTGAAACGCGGTCCGGGCCGTTCCTCGTCCGCGTAAAAGTACCCGTGCTCCTCCCAGAATGCGTACCAGCGGTCCTCGACGCGCGACGGATCGTATGTCTTACTCAGCTCTGCCATCGTTCGCCCAACTCCGTGGCGGGGCTTCCACTCCACTCGCCAGAGGAGGCCATTCGCTAACGGAAAGCCCTAAAAGCCGCAACGCACAGCGCGAGCGCGTGCGCGCTCGTTGGCTTGCCAGTGCACGACCCGCCCATATGCAAACGGGAGCTGTGTAACCGCGCGGTGTGGAATCCTGCGCGGGCGCGGTCGTGGCTTGGCGAGCTAAGGGTGCTAGCTGGAGTTACCCCTGAGACAAGCCCATTGGGATTGCGGGCCTGGCCGCGCGTCTCTTGGCAAGAACTGCTGATTTCCCCGTCCCAGCCCAGTCTTCGCGCCAGGCGAGAATGGCGCTGCGACGGCCCGACCAACAACGTGTCTCCGGGCGATCACAGCGCGCAGCGGGCCTACCCGAGCGGCGCACCGGTGCTCGCAAAAGAAGAGAGGGAATTTCTCTGTCGCATACGCGCCGCCTGGTCGTGTTCGCGTACCGTAAATCCCGCGAAGGCGGTACCCCGTTCCAGAGGCTTGGAGAGGCCGGCCTTCACGGGAGATCCGCCCGCAAGCTTGTAACCAGGGCTAGCAGCGCCTCAGGCCAGAATCGGCCTCCCCTTCCTGTCTCCTTCAACGACCCCTACGATGGCCTCCGCGCGCGAAGATAGGACCGGCGGCAAATCGCCGCGCTAGTGGCCGAGCCACACCCGGGCCACATACGCCAATTGGCAGAGTGTGTGAAACGCCAGAAACGAAGCCGCCTTTCAGAATGGCGCCTCTTCCATTTGCTCGCTTCTCGTTGCTCGCTTCTCGATCCGAGCAACTCGGTTGGTGATTACGACTGTTGCGCGTCCGCTTTCTTTTTCTGTGCTTTGGCCTTCTTGTGGTGTTTCTTTTTGTGGTGGTGTTTCTTCGCTGCACCCTTTTCCACTGTAGTGGTTTCGCCGGCACCCCCTTGCCCCATTTGCGCTCGGATCGCAAGTGGCGCACTCGCCAGAAAAACAACGATCAAGGCCATCACAAAAGCGCGTTTCATCTCCACTCTTTCACAAGAAAGTCTGACAAGCATGATCCTGCAAATTGCTCGGCTCGTCAAGAGCGTTAGGGCCGATCGCTCCGCACGGGACTTGGCCCGGCATCGTACTCGACGGAGCGAGCGGGCGGCCTGCCGCACTCGCCGGTGTGCTGTACATGCGTGTTTCTTGACAGCAAGCGGACCTGCGTTTATGGTCTCGCGCCCTTTAACGGACGAGGGGGAACCCGATGCGCAAAGCGTTCCTGAAAACCGCGCGTGAAAAACTCGAAGCAATGCGACGCGAACTCCTGCGCGATCGCGGCAAGGATCCGCAGCAGGGTCGTGAGGCGTTCCAAGAGGGCGGTATGGACAACTACGATCTCGCCAGCGAGGAGCGAGATCGCGAAATTTCCCTGCTGCTCAGCGACCGCGATCGCGAGAAGCTGCAGGCGATTGACGATGCGCTCGAGCGGATCGCGCAAGGGACTTACGGTATCTGCGAGTCCTGCGATGCGGAGATCGCGGAAGGTCGGCTCCTCGCCATGCCCTTTACGCGGTTGTGTGTGAACTGCCAGTCCCGCGAGGAACGGGAGCAAAAGCTCACGCGCCGCTATGAAGACGAGCGCGCCTTCCGCCACCTAACCGACAACGAGTACGAAGAAGAGAGCTGAGCGCCCTGCGCGCAGGGTCATCGCGCGTGCCTCCGCTCGCCGAGAATTGCCGGCAGGCGCTCGAACAAATCTTTGCCGCCAGCTTGGAACGGGTTGACCCGGCGGCCTGCACGAGGAACGCGCTGCATTATGACGGCAAGCAACTGTGTGTGCGCACGCAGGCGGGCACGATGGCGCTGCCACTGCCCGTGCGCGTACTCGGGGCCGGCAAGGCCGCTGGGCGCATGGCGGCAGCAGTGGAGGAAGTGGTCCCTGCCACGCACCTGCGAGGGCTTGTGGTCGGGCCGGCCGCAACGAGGGCTCGCTTGCGCCGGCTTTTGTTTCGCACCGCCTCTCACCCGGTGCCCAACTGGCGTAGCGTGGCGGCAGCGCGCAGTCTCATCCGCCAGGCACGCGCACCGTTTCGCGGCAGCACGCTTTTCCTGCTGAGTGGCGGCGCTTCGAGCCTAGTGGTTGCGCCACGGCTACCACTCACCCTGCGCGACAAGCAAGTCGTCAACTCCCTGCTCCTGCGCAGCGGTGCCAGCGTGGGCGAAATCAACACCGTCCGCAAGCACTTGTCGCTGATCAAAGGAGGGCAGCTCCTGCGGATCATCGGCGGGCCGGTCACCACGCTGACGATCTCTGACGTGCCGGGTGACGACCCGACCGTGATCGGCTCGGCACCCACCTTCTATGATCCAACGACGTACCAACAAGCGCGCGCGATTCTGCGTCGCTATCGCCTCATGCGCGAGGTCCCGGAAGCAGCGCGCCAAATCTTGGCGGCGGGAGCCGCTGGTTTGATCCCGGAAACGGTCAAACCCTCGGACCCCGAGGCGAACTGGATCCACTACCACATCCTCGCCACCAACCAGGATGCGCAACAGGCGGCCCTCGCGTGGGCCCGCAAGCGCGGCTGGCGCGCAACCGCTTTTCCCCGCTTGCTGCGGCACGAAAGCGAGCGGGAGGCGAACGCGTTTGCCCGCTTTTTGCGCGCGCGCTTGAAAAAGCTGCGGCCGGGCTCTCCGCCCGCGGTCATCGTGGCTGGCGGCGAGACGAGCGTTCGCGTGCGCGGGCGCGGCAAAGGCGGGCGAAACCAAGAGTTTGCGCTGGCGCTGGTGCCTCTGCTTCGGGGTCTGCCAGCGTGCGTGCTCAGCGCCGGCACCGATGGCATAGACGGTCCTACCGACGCGGCAGGTGCATTCGTGGATGGCTCCAGTGCCGCCCGCGCAAAGCAATTCGGGCTCGACCCGACCGCTTACTTACGCGACAACGACTCGTACTCGTTTTTTGACAAATTAGGCGATCTCTTTCGCCCCGGCCCCACGGCCACCAACGTCATGGATCTCAAGATTGCAATCCTACACCCACCCGCTAGCTGACAACACCCGTGTCCTCGCACGCACCGCCTTCTGAGCCTCGCGGCTATCTCTCCGAAGTGTTCGTTTCCTTTCAAGGAGAAGGGGCACTAGTGGGCGAGGAGCACCTGTTCTTACGCTTCGCTGGCTGCCCCCTCCGCTGCCGCTACTGTGACACGCCTGGGAGCCTGACCCGAACCCACAGTTGCAACCTGCACTTGCCAGGGGAGGAAGCGCGGGAGGTCCCCAATCCGATTGCACAGCAAAAGCTCGCCGCGATCGTCGAGCGAACCCTCGAGGCTCGGCCGAGTATCCAGAGAATCGCCGTAACCGGGGGCGAGCCGCTCGCGCAGTGGCGGTTTCTGGCCTCCTTCCTGCCGCGGGCGCGGGAGCTGCGCCCCGTGCTGCTCGAGACTGCCGGAGTGCACGGATCGGCGCTGCACGAGGTCATCGCGTGGGTGGACGTGGTCAGCATGGACATCAAGCTCCCCAGTAACTCCGGTGAACGCCCCTTCTGGAGCGAACACGAAGCGTTCCTCGCCGTGGCGCGAGCAAAACAGGTGTACGTGAAAATCCTGGTGGATGAGGCGACTGTCGAGGCCGAGGTTGACCGCGCCGTGGAACTCGTGCATCGGGTAAGCCCCACAAGCCCCATTTTCCTGCAGCCCGTTCATGGCGATGACGGGCGGCCGCTTGCCTCTGCGGCTCGCCTCCAAGCTTTGTTCCTGCGTGCTCGCTCTGGTCACCCCTGCGTGCGCGTTTTACCGCAAGTCCACAAACTCCTCGGCATTCCCTAAGCGAGCACGCAGCCACAGCCCCGGGACGCCAGCCTGGGGGTGTCTTACGCTGCAGGTGCCGGGCAGCTCATCGGTAGGCTCGCCGAGGACACAGGGAGCGGCGGCAAACGCCTCTGGGCCCGGAGCAGCGGGGCGTCGAACATCGCGCGCCGCGCTTCCTACGGGCCTGCCCCGAGCCGCGCAGCTCGGCCAGCAGTCTTGCCACCTGTGTAGCGGAAACCCTTTCGTGGCCGGCGTTGTCCAGGAAATTCCGCCGGGATGACCCCCACGCTCCCAGATCCCGTGCGGTGGCGGGGGGAGGCGGTGAAATCGGGAGAGTCGTTTTCCCCCGCTACCTCCCGCCCGTGTGTTCCCATGCGCATTGGCACCTCGGATCCATGAGGAAAACCGGGGGCGGCTCCCATGCAAGCGCTGCTTACTTAGGCCGGGAACATTGGTCCACAGCCCTGAGGCAAGGCGAACTTCAATCGAAAGTTGCTTGACTAACGGACAAAAAAAGGGCATGCTGCGGACCACTCGGGAGTCGGCAACACATCCCCCGGGGATTGGGCCGGTGACTCATGAACGAAGGCGGACAACGACGCCCCCGTCTCGACGTTGCGGTACTCGCGAGCCATTTTGGGTTGCGCCGCATCCTCAAGGTGAGGCCCCTGAGCGACGCAGACCTCGGTTCCCACTTATTGGAAACCGGCCGCGGCCGCTTTGCACTGCGACCCGAGCCACAGCGTAGCGAACTCGAACTCAAGCGCGAGGCGGATTTTCAGAATTTTTTGCAACGGCAAGGCTTTCCTGCATACCCGCCGCTGGCGGACCGAGCCGGCCGCTTTTGGATCGACTGGGAAGGGGCAAAATTTACCCTGCACCGCCTTCCGGGTCGCGAGCTGGGCAAGTTCGACCCGAGTCGGCGGGAGCACCTTACCGCCCTCGGGCAGTGCCTGGCGCTATTCCACACTACGGCCCGCGCCTACCGGCGCGGCAGCGAACTCCGCTACGCGCCGGAACGTTCCTGGCAACTTTACGCGCAGTTGCGCGAACAGATGCCGCCGTACCACAAACGCGTGCAACGCTTGCTCGACGACGAAATGCGGTATCTCAGCGATGCGCTCGACCCCAAGCTTCCGCGCGGTCCCATTGTCGGAGAACTGGGACCGCGGCGCTTTCGTCTTCGCCAGGAGCGCGTACAACTCGTCCTCGGCTGCGAGCCCCACGCGCGCGGCCCTTTCCTGCTCGACTTGGCCAATGCCGTGAATCTGTTTTGTTACGCGGATGGCCGCTTCCACCTGCCGCCGTTCGAAGCAATCGTGGCTCCGTACGATCGCACTCGCGCACTGTCGCTGGCCGAGTGGGATGCCTTTCCCAATCTCTTGCGCTTCTCCGCTTTTCGCTATGCCGCCCTCAGCCTCAGGAAATTTGTCGAGAGTGGGCGCGAGGCCGCCCTCGAGCACGAGTTCGAGAACTGGATCGATCGCCTCACGGTTCTGCGGCGAGAGCGGGACGGGGGGTTGGATCCGCTGCTCCGCACCATGGCCATCGGTTACGACTACCGGCGTTACCAGCGGGCCCGCTCGGAAGAAAGACGCCCGCCGCACGGCGCGGTAGGCTCGTAAGGGCCCGCCTCCCTCTTTGTTCGCTCCTGTGGGAAGCATTGCACGGCTCAAAGGCAAGACAGGAGGCTGAGCGAGGGGGTCCGGTGCGTGCAGTCCCATAGTTCCGGACCGGCGATGCTGGCGCCTGCCGTCTCGCGGCGGGCCACAGCAGCCCTACGTGGACGGCTCGTTGGGCCGCACCCGTGCAGAAAGAACCGGTACCCGGCGGGTCAATCGGCCCATCCGAACGTAGGCAGCCGTTGTTGCTTCGTTGGGCGAATGCGTTAACGTGCCGGTTATGTCCGAGCTGCCATCCACTCTCGAACAAACAGTGGCAACCCTGCTGCGTTTACTCGGGGAAGACCCATCGCGGGAAGGTCTGCGGAAAACGCCCCACCGAGTAGCGCGTGCGCTTACGTTCCTAACCCAAGGCTACCAGCAAGACCCGAAACGGATCATCAACGGCGCCCTCTTTACCGAGGACTACTCGGAGATGATCGTCATGAAAGACGTAGACTTCTTCTCCCTGTGCGAGCACCACATTCTTCCCTTCTTCGGCAAGGCCACCATTGCCTACATCCCGCGTCATAAAATCGTTGGCATCAGCAAGCTCGCACGGCTGGTGGACGTGTACGCCCGCCGCCTCCAGGTGCAAGAGCGCATGACCACGCAAATCGCCAATACTCTCATGGAGGAACTCGACCCGCTCGGCGTCGGTGTGGTGCTGCGCGCGGAACACCTCTGCATGCGCATGCGCGGGGTCGAAAAACAAAACTCGGTGGTGGTGACGAGCGCGATGCTCGGTGTGTTTCGCACCCACCAAGAGACGCGCGAAGAGTTCATGACGCTGGTCAACGGTGCTCGCTGAGCCTGAGTTGACAGCTTCCCAGCGCTCGACTATCAGCGGGGCCACAGCTTTGGTCTGCACGACTGGCGCCTCGACGTGGAAGTGACCACGGGGGAGTGCTGACCCTCAGTGAGCCGCGCGCCTGGGCCTCTGAGCTGAACACGTTCAGGTTCGTTCGCGGGAGGAAATTCGATGATCAAGAATTACTTGTTGGCGCCGGGGCCGACCCCGGTTCCGGCACGCGTGCTCTTGGCCATGGCCCAGCCCCTCATCCACCACCGCACGCCACAGTTCAGCCGCATTTTTGCCGAAGCCAAAGAAGGCTTGAAGTGGCTCTTTCAAACCGAGCAAGACGTACTCATGCTGGCCTCGTCCGGGACGGGTGGGATGGAGGCAGCCGTAACGAACTTGTTTTCGCCTGGCGAAGAGGTGTTGGTGGTCAACGGCGGCAAGTTCGGAGAACGGTGGGTCAAAATCGCCGCGCGCTTCGGGCTGACGGTACACGAACTGCGGGTCGAGTGGGGCCACGCGGTCGAAGTTGCGGCGGTTCAAGAAGCTCTCGAACGCCACCCGCATACCCGCGGCGTCCTCCTCCAAGCGAGCGAAACCTCGACTACCGCCGTGCATCCCGTGGCTGAGATCGCCAGCCTGACCCGAGAACGGGACACGTTGCTCATCGTGGATGGCATCACCGCGGTGGGTGTGTACGACCTGCCGATGGATCGCCTGGGCATCGATGTGCTGGTCACCGGCTCGCAAAAGGCCTTGATGCTGCCCCCTGGTCTCGCCTTTGTCGCCCTGAGCCCGCGCGCCTGGGAACGATCCAAGAGCGCGCGCCTGCCGCGCTTTTACTTCGACCTTGCCAAAGAGCGGGAGAATCTTGCCAAGGACACCACTGCTTGGACGCCTGCGATCTCGCTCATCATCGGCTTGCGCGAAGCGCTAGCCATGTTGCGCGAAGAGGGCTTGCACAAGGCCTTTGCCCGTCAGGCCAGGCAGGCGGAGGCCACGCGCGCAGCCGCCAGGGCGCTGGGTCTGGCGCTGGTGGCACCAGAGCACCCGAGTCCGGCGGTCACTGGCGTGTACGTGCCGCCCGGGATCGAAGGCGGCAAACTCGTCGCTTACCTGCGCGACCGGATGGGGGTCACGTTTGCGGGCGGCCAGGATCAGTTCAAAGGCAAGATCGTGCGCATCGCCCATCTCGGATACATTGACACGTTCGACACCATCATGGCGGTCGCTGCGCTGGAAATGGCACTGCGCAAGTTCGGGCACCCGGTGGAACTGGGCCGGGGGGTGGGCGCGGCGCAAAGCGTTCTCATGAACACATTGCCGGAGTGAACGAGCTATGTATCGGGTGCTGGTCGCAGACAAATTGGCCCGGCAAGGGATCGAGATTTTACGATCGTTCCCGGAGATCGAGGTCGAGCAGGCGAGCGCGCTCAAGCCCGCGGAGCTTCGCGAGCGCATCGGCCCCTTCGATGCCCTGATCGTGCGCAGTGGCACGCGCGTGACCGCCGAGGTCCTCGAAGCAGCCAAAAACCTCAAAGTGATCGGGCGCGCCGGAATCGGAGTGGACAACATTGACGTCGAGGCGGCCACCAAGCGGGGCGTGGTGGTCATGAACACCCCGGCGGGCAACAACATTACCACCGCCGAGCACACGATCAGCATGATGCTGTCGCTTGCCCGCCTCATCCCACAAGCTACCGCCTCCATGAAGGCCGGGAAGTGGGAAAAAGGCAAGTTCACCGGCACTGAAGTGTTCAACAAGACCCTCGGCATCGTGGGTATGGGCAACATCGGTAGCCTGGTGGCCGAGCGCGCGCTGGGGCTCAAAATGAAGGTTGTGGCGTACGATCCCTTCATTTCGCGCGACGTGGCACAACGGCTCGGGGTGGAGCTTGCCTCATTCGACGAGGTACTGGCCCGTGCCGATTTTCTCACCATCCACACGCCGCTCAACGACGAGACGCGGGGCATGATCAATGCCCAAGCGTTCGCCAAGATGAAAAAGGGTGTGCGCCTGATCAACTGTGCGCGCGGCGGTATCGTAGACGAAACGGCACTCGAAGCAGCCATCCGCGAAGGGCGCGTGGCCGGAGCTGCACTCGACGTCTTTGCCGAGGAGCCAGTGCCACCGGATCACCCGCTTCTCAAGCTCGAGCAGGTGATTTGCACGCCGCATTTGGGAGCGGCCACCGAAGAAGCGCAAATCAACGTGGCAGTGGCCATTGCCCGGCAAGTCGCCAACTACCTCACCCGCGGCGTGATTCAGGATGCCGTGAACGTGCCCTCGATCAGCCCTGAGCTGCTGCAAGTTTTGTCTCCGTATCTCACCCTGTGCGAGAAACTAGGGAGCCTGCAGGGGCAGATGCTGCGCGCGGCACCGCGCGAGCTCGCCATCGAGTATGCGGGTGAGATCGCGCAGCACGACGTGAAATCCCTCACCCTCGCCACCCTGCGCGGGCTGCTCACGCGCGTGCTCGAGTCGAGCGTGGTCAACTACGTCAACGCTGCCACCCTGGCGCGCGACCGTGGCATCCGCGTGGTCGAAGCGAAAACCGAGCAAGCCAAGGGGTTCTCCAACCTGATCACGGTGACCGCCACCATTGATGGTGCCAGCAACATCGTGGCTGGTGCGGTGTTCAGTGAACGGGTGATTCGGCTGGTGCGCATCAACCACTTTTTCTTGGATGCGGACCCCCAGGGTTTTATCCTCATGCTTCACAACCGCGATGTGCCCGGGGTCGTGGGAGCGGTCGGCACCCTCTTGGGCGAGGCCAAAATCAACATTGCCCGCCTCGAACTCGGACGCGAGCAAGTGGGAGGAATGGCCATCTCGCTGATCCACGTGGACGACCCGGTGCCCGAACCGGTCTTGCAGAAGTTGCGCAACTTGCCCAACATCGTTTCCGCACAGCTCATCAAGCTCTAAACGCTCCCTCCCTCGGTCTCGCATGCCAGCCGTCGTAGTCGTAGGCGCCCAGTGGGGCGACGAAGGCAAGGGCAAGGTGGTGGACATCCTTGCCGAACACGCGGATATCATCGCCCGCTACCAGGGGGGCAACAACGCAGGTCACACCCTGGTGGTCGATGGAGAGAAAACCGTTTTGCACCTGGTTCCTTCCGGGGTACTGCACCCTGGGAAGATTTGCGTGATCGGCAACGGAGTGGTGGTGGACCCGGAAGTTCTACTGAGCGAGATCGAACGCCTGCAGGCGCGCGGGTTCGTCCTCGACGAGTCCACATTCAAAATCAGCGACCGCGCCCACCTCATCATGCCGTACCACCGCGCGATCGACCTAGCGCGCGAGCGCTTGCGGGGCGAAGGGCGCATCGGCACCACGGGGCGTGGGATCGGGCCTACATACGAAGACAAGATGGCTCGCATCGGCATCCGCTTTGCCGACCTCCTCGACGAAGAGAGCTTTACCGAACTCCTGCGCACCACACTGGAGGAGAAAAACGCGTATCTGCGCGCGCTGCTCGACGAGGAACCCTTCGACTTCGCGGAAATTCATCGGACCTACGTGCGTTATCGGGAACGGCTGGCCCGCTTCGTGACCGATGTGAGTGTCCTGCTTTGCGATGCGCTCGCAAAAGGCCAACGCCTGCTGCTCGAAGGTGGCCAGGGGACCATGCTGGATGTAGACCACGGCACCTACCCCTTCGTCACCTCCTCCAACACCGTTGCCAGCGCCGCCTGCACAGGAGTCGGTATCCCTCCCAGCCGGATCACCGCGGTGGTGGGCATTGCCAAGGCCTACACCACGCGCGTCGGCAGCGGGCCGTTTCCCACCGAGCTGCAGGACGCGCTCGGCGAGAAGCTGCGCCAGGACGGCGATGAGTTCGGGACGACCACCGGTAGGCCCCGCCGCTGTGGCTGGTTCGACGCAGTCGTGGTCCGGCACGCGGTGCGTATCAATGGCATCAGCGGCCTCGCCCTCACCAAAATCGATGTCCTTACCGGCATTGACCCCTTGCGGATCTGCGTGGCCTACGAGCACCGCGGCAAGCGCTACGAGCATTTCCCGGCGAGCAGCCAGCTGCTGCGGCAAATGCAACCGGTTTATGAGGAAATGCCTGGGTGGAGCGAGTCCTTGTCTGGCGCCCGGACCCTGGAGGACCTGCCTCGCAACGCGCGCCGCTATATTGACCGGCTAGAAGAACTCACCGGCGCACCCATGTTCCTAGTCTCTGTCGGGGCCAACCGCAACGAAACGATCCTCATCAAAAACCCCTTCCACAGCCCACCGCGCTGATTGTTGACGCTTTCAACGAAACCCACGGGTGGCCGGCGGCTGTGGGAACGGCCCTCTGCCTCTCCTCCAACCCAAGGCGACGGTCACGAGGTAGCCGAAGCAAAAGCGGCAGCACGCGGAGTCCCCGGCGGGCATTCAATGTCAACGTGACCGATGACAACAACGTTCTCGGCGGTGCTGGGAAGTCAGTCGGTCCCAACCCTGGCTCGGGCAACAACAGCCAGAGCATTCCATACACGGTCGTCCTCACTGCTGGAACCAACAATGCCACTGCAGGCTTCGGATCTTACGACACTCCCGCGGCGCTGAGCGGTTTCGTGCGGCTAAACCTCGAGAACGATGGCATTCATTCGGGATGGAGGCAGCAAGGTCGGCATCTCCGGCGTCGAGGTTACGCTGACGATCTCGTATCCAGGTGATGAAACCTCTCTCGTCCTCAAGACCCTGACCGATGTGAACGGTGTGTACTTCTTCGACAACCAGTTGCCCGACGCGAGCTTCGACGGGGCGATACCCGCTAATGGCGAGGCCACGTACACGATCACGGTCGCGACACGCCCCGGGCTACGTGCCCAGCCCAATCGCTCAGGGCGGCGATGTCGAAGTGGATTCGGACAACCACGCCGGCCAAGTTGGGATTCGTATCGTCCTTGCCTCCGCCTGATGTGCGCAATGGCACGGTGTGGACGTATCGCAACCTGCCAGTCCTGTCCGAACCAGCGAAGGTCCAGGTTCTCTGCGGACAGCTCGATGCCGGAGCCCTCCTGTCGGCGAGGAAGTCCATAACCGACGCCACGGGGGCCATGGTCTCGCCGGAACAGCTCACGAGGTAGCCAGGTAGCAGCCTTCCAGAGGTAGCCATGGGCAACCTTTTGGGTGGCGGCCCGCTTCCGTTGGGGTGCAAGTCTCGAACCTCCCCAACCCATCGCCAATGCGGCGGAGTATGGCCTGCAAGTGTCCTTTTCGGTACAGCCCGCCCACAGGCGAGGGAAACAGGCTTGTCAACCTTGCCAGCGCCCTGTCCCGCCCTCACCATTGGGCGCCCGGTGATCACCGGTTTTTGCGATGGCACCGTCTTTGGCCTGCCCGAATGGCGGAGTTCCGTAAAGACCAGCCGCGACGCCAGGTCCGATACAGTTTCCCGCAGCGACCGGACCGAGTCCGTGCTGCTCACCAACGTCGAGAACGATCGCCGGAGGGACAAGCGGTCTATTCGATTCCGGTGGTCTCTGCGTCACGACCCGTCAGGTTCATCTGCCGGCCGATCCGAGGTTGATCCCAGGGTTCCGTTTCCTGCAGCGGTTTTGGGAAAGCAGGGTCACGCTCCGCAGCCTGTTTGGCCCTGGCGAGGGTAGGGATGCCGCTGCTTCCACAGGCCGTACCCTTCCCGTTCGGCCGAGCCCGCGACCGCCAAGGAGCAGCAGAGGATCGGTAGGCTGACACACCTGTGAGTACGCCACCGTCCCAAACCGGTTCCCACGCTTCATCAGCGTGCACTCGACGCGGGGATACACCGGCTCCATCCGCCCCTCGCGCTTGCGGTTAGGCAGAAGCCCCCCGCCTCTCGGGCGCACACGACGTTGGTGCGAACTCGATTTCATCAGTCGCTGGTGGACCCACCGCGTCGGGCATCATCGCGCGCGATCGACGTACCGGCACGATCGAGCAGGCGGCCCGACCGCATGCGGCTGGTTCGTGTTGCTGTTCATGCTGCGACGATCCTGCTTCGAGGTGCATCCTGTGGATGTTTCCCGCTTCGCTTTTGGCTCGTCTTCGCCCGCCTCCCCAGCACGAACGTTCTTCACAGAACAACTGCTGAGGAAAGGGCGTGCCATGCACGTCCGTGGGCATGGACGTGTACGTCATCGCAACCGCCTTGCGCCACGTGTCCACGCTAGGGCCCTGGCCAGGCTGGGGAGCGAGTAGACAACACAGTACCGGGTCGAAGCTGCTTGGCTATCGGGGGCGAGACAAAAGGGGGTCGTGATCTCCGCTCCCTCGCCTCCACTTTCCGAGCCATCGCGTACCTCTGTAAAGTCTCCGGCGAGGTTCGCGGCGGCCGTCTCGCCAAAGGGCGAGCCCGTGGAAGCGGCAAAATGACCGTTTCGGCCGGAAAGCGGGTAATTACCGTGCACTTCAGAAAACAAAGCTGTGTCGCTTCGCTCGGCCACAGCGCGATCAAAATCCGCTCTTGCTTCCGGCACGGCATGCACGAACAATCTCAGCCTCAAGGGGGGAGATTCTTGCGGGGAGAGCCAATGGAACAAAACCTGGAGTGGCTACAGCAATGGGTCCTGCTGTTACGCTACGGGAGCCGCGGGCGGGTGGCACAACTACAAGCGGCGGCGGCGGCGCTCGGTTGCACAGAGTTCGAAGTGGCACGTCTCGAGCGGCGGGCGCTGCGCGCTTTACGCGCGGCCGCCTTACGGAGCGCGCGGCGGGCCCAAAAAAAGCAGCCTTGAAAAGCGTGAGCCCGGCTTCGCTCTTACAGATACACGCCGCCGTTCGGGCTTAACACCTGCCCGGTGACGAAGCTTGCCTGCTCGGAAACCAGGTAACCGACCGCAGCGGCGACGTCTTCCGGCTGGCCAATCCGCTTGAGCGGCGCGCGGCGTTCCATCTCGCGCAGGGTTTCCTCGCTGAGCCCTGCGGCACGCACGAGTGGTGTGTCAATCAACCCAGGGGCAACCACATTGCAGGTGATGTTCGCCGGACCCAGCTCGAGCGCCAACGCCTTGGTGAAGCCAACGAGACCGGCCTTGGCAGCAGCGTAGTGGCTGATGGCCGGTCCGCCCCCGCTCAAGCCAGCCACCGAGCTAATGGCTACGATCCTCCCCCACTGCTGGTCGAGCATGTCCTGCACCACAGCCTGCACGCACAAGAAGGCGCCCCGTAAGTGCACCGCCAGCGTGCGGTCGAAGAGTTCCACCGAAAGCGCGGCAAGAGGAGCGAAGGTGCAAATCCCCGCAGCGTGCACGAGCACCGCCATGGGTGCACCGAGCTGCGAGCGCAGTGCAGCCACCGCCGTACGCACTTCGGCCTCGACGCTCACGTCCGCCGCCTGTGCATGCGCACTGCCCCCGCCTGCACACACCTCGCCGGCAACCTGCTCTGCCTTGCCCGCGTCAATGTCGAGCACCGCCACGGGCCAGCCCTGACGGGCAAGCTCGAAGCACACCGCTCGCCCGATGCCCGAGCCACCTCCCGTAATTAAGGCGGCACCCCGCCTGACTCTTAGCTGCACGCGCTGCACCCTCTTGCTCAGTGCGTCACCACGTGCCCTTCGAGCCCTCCTGGCAAGCGCTGGCTCAACCGCTCCCAGGCGCGCACCACGCGCAGCGCTTCTTCCCGTTGGGCTAACCCCGTCACCACCACCACTCCAGAGTTACCGTCAATCACCTCCCACAGCACTTCTCCCGTGCGCCGCAAACGAACCTCGCGCATCCGGTAATTGGGTGAGGCTTGCTCTTCCGTCAAAATCTCGCGTCCGATCAAGCCCATGAGAACTCCCTCCTCACCTCCGTCCGAGAGCGCGTCCTGCCGCGTTCTTCAATCGCACGATCCGGGCAAAGACGCGATCCAATCGTGAATCACCTGGATTGCTTCTTCGTGCACGCGCCGGCGGCCGAGTTCCGGCATCGCGATGCCCGGGTCGAGGGAAATCATCCGGAAGAGAAGGATGGAACGGTCCGGCCGCCCCGGCTCGATGTCGTAGGCAAAGCCGCCCGTGCCCCGACCGGCTGCCACCGGGGATTTGCAGATCCCCAGGTGAATGGGCTCTGTCTCGCTGATCCCAAGGTACAGGCCGGTGGTGCGAGCAGAGCCTTCCGGGTTGTGGCAATGCGCGCAGTTCACATCCAGGTACGAGCGCGCCCGCTCCTCGAGCGAACCGCTTTGCGGGTCCTCGAGCACCGCCGCACGCGGCGCCTGGGACACGTCTGCCGGGGCACCGCGCAAAATTCCGATCCGCGACCAGTAGGCAAGCTGGTTTTCCGGGCCGCTTGCATAGGGATAGAGCTTGTTCAGGTGGCGCGCCTTTGTTCCGACCGGACCCGTATTCTTGAACGACTCGCGGTGGCACTCCTTGCACTGGTTGGCGTTGGGCACATTGTAGTCAAAGGTTGCCCGCTCGCCGTTGCGCTGGATGGCTGACACCCGCAGCGGAGTCCCCAGCACACGCAAGCGCGCCTCGGTCCGCTCCTCGTTCCAAACATACGGCACGCCAATCCACCCATCCTCGCGGTGGATGAGCAGGCGCGTCTCCAACAGCACGTCCCCGTCGTGAGGCCGGCGCATATCGAGCGGATAAGCGAAGTTCTTGATGATGACCGTGCCGACCGGAAACTCAAACGCCTTCCATGGGTCGTACTGCGCTTGCGTGCCCGGAGGTAGGTAGACGAAGCGGTACTTGTTCGTGTAGTCCGAGAAGAGTTGGGTATTGAGGTCGTAGGGCACCACGTTGCGGTTGGGTACGAGCTGTTTCATGTCGCCCACGAAAAAGCGGTAACTGGACAGCAACTCGCAGGGCGGCTCGTTGACGTCGAAGTTCACACCTTCGCCCGGCTCGACCGTGCAACGCGTTTCCTCCACCGAACCTACTGGAGTGGGAGTCGCAGGCGGCTGCGAAGGAAATGGCAGCGGCGACGGTGGCACTTCCGGCACGCCCGGCAACACCACGCGCGGTAGCAACGGGCGCCGACAGTCGTACGCGGACGGGTCGCCACTGGCCTGCGCTCCGAAGGCAGGCAGGTCCACGTTGAACAGGCGCGCTCCAGGATCCTGGATGCAAATGCGCAGGTCGTCCGGCAGCCGGCCGTCCACGTATTTGCGGCTGTCCTCGAAGCCATCAATGATGATGTCGGGCAGTGGCAGGCCGGTAATCGGGCCCAACAAGCTAGCGGTGTCCGGATCCGCATTGGCGCCGCCGTTTTCGTACTGGTTGTTGTACACGAACAGCGACTCCGAGTAGCGGTCGTAGCGCGGATCGTTGCCGCGCAGCCCGCCGATGATGGCGGCCGTGTTGTAACTAATGATCAACACTTGCGCTGTGCCATTCTCCCGAAAGCGATTGCCAAAGACCTCGACCTCGTCATTGGCCAGAATCATGAGGCCGGTGCCGCGCGGCACCGCGCTAACCGTGGTGCCGCGCGGCGCGAAGTTCGGCTGGTTGTTCCCGATGATGTCATTGTCGAACACGCGCGTGCGCCGGCCATCAATAAAGGGCAGCCCAGGTAGGTTGAACACCAAGATCCCGCCGGTGTTGTTGGTGGCTAGGTTACCATACACGTCGGCATCGGTGGAATTTTCGATCTCGATGCCAGCCACGTTCTCATACACGTGGTTGCGGCGCACGATGATTTGGTGGCACTGGCCGACGTAGATGCCAGCGTCGGACGCGCCGCGCACGACCGAGTCCTCTACCAGCACGTTGGTACACGCGATCGGGTAAAACCCGTAGGAACCGTTGTTCGTATCCGGACCGCGCGTCCACTCCGCGCGCACGCGGCGAATCGTGATGTTGTTGCCACCGAGAATCTTGAGAAGATCGCCAGGGCTGTCTTCGAGCGCCAGGTCCTCGATGGTGAAGTCGTTCGCGGTCACCAGGAGGCCTTCGGCGCCAGTGACCTGGTTCCGAAAGGAAAGAATGGTACGGTCCATGCCCTCACCGCGTATCGTGACCCCGTCCACGTCCAAGGAAAGCTGTCCGGAAAG
This sequence comes from Myxococcales bacterium, assembly GCA_037445065.1. GTDB lineage: Bacteria > Desulfobacterota > Binatia > HRBIN30 > HRBIN30 > JBBILD01. Next base: position 22,573 of record JBBILD010000006.1, on the reverse strand, counting down.
CTCGTAGCGGCCGGCGCGCAGGAGGATCGTATCCCCGGGCTTTGCTTCGATCAGCGCGCGCTGGATCGTCTCCAGGTCATCTTCACTGGGGGAGAGGATCACACACCGCTCGCCGCACGCATTCGCCCCACCCGGCAGACTCGCAGTGCCGGGCGGCTCGCCATCCGAACCACACCCGACCAAGGCCAACACGTACAAGGCGGCGACCAGCGTCACCCAGCTCCCTCTCATGCGCTTTCTTCCTTTCTCTGTTTCTCGACTCGCTCTCGGGCACAGAGCAACGAACTCCTTTTCTACGGCGCGGGCACGGAAAGAGGCAAGGGGTCGGAGTGAAGCCCGGCGCCGGAGCACCGCATCAATCGATCTATACAGGCAGAGATAGTAGCTAGACTTTTTTTGTTTGAAGAATATAATATCCGACATGACTCGGAAGATTCTTGCGTGGCCAGAGGCGGATCGCCCACGCGAAAAGCTACTCACCCAAGGCGCAGAGGCTCTTTCCGAAGCCGAACTCTTTGCGGTGATTTTTGGCTCGGGAGGGCCGGGAGCGAGTGCCGTGGATCTCGGGCGCAGCTTGCTAGCGCGGTTTGGGGACTTGCGTGCCCTCGGCCAAGCCGGTCGCGGCGAATTGGCGGAAGTACGCGGCCTGGGTCCGGCCAAGGTGGCTCAGGTGCTCGCGGTCGTCGAGCTTTGCAAGCGGTACGGCGAGCGGCAACTCAAGCCGGGGGCTGTGTTTCGCACCCCTTCCGACATTTATCTCCACTTTCGCGAGCGCCTGGCGAGTCAGCCGCGCGAGTATTTTTACGCCGTGCTGCTCGACAATCGCCACCGCAAAATCCGCGACGTGCGCGTCTCGCAAGGGTCCCTGACCGCCACCTTTGTTTGTCCCCGTGATGTGTTCGAGCCGGTGGTGCGCGAGGCGGCAGCGGCCGTGGTGTTTGTCCACAACCACCCGAGTGGCGATCCCACACCGAGCGCGGAGGATATCGCCATTACCCGCCGCTTGCGGCAGGTGGGCGAGATCATGGGTGTGCGCGTGCTCGATCACATCGTGATCGGGCACGGTCGGTACGTGAGCTTCGTGGAGGATGGCTATTGGTGAAGCTCGGGTCCGATCCCCGTACGTGCCAGAAACGCGCGGGTCGCGGCAACAAATGCGGCTGGGTTGTCACCCATGACCGAATGGCCGGCTCCCGGGATTTCCGCCAATTCACTCCCGGGAATCGCCGCCTGCAAGCGAGATGCCGCTGCTGGGGAGAGGATATCGCTCTCCGCACCCTTGACGATCAAGGTCGGGCAGCGAATGCGCGCCACCTCCTCCCACAATCCGTGCAATCCCGCCGGGTCGAAAGAGCGAGCTGGGGAGCGCAAGTAGGGGTCGTACTTCCAGGTCCAGCGCCCGTCCGGGAGTTGCTTGAGGTTGTAGCGCAGGCGGGCCCGGATGTTGTCGAGCGAGCGGCGCGGGTTGAAGGCGTGGGCACGCGCCACGAAGTCCTCGAAGTCCGGCAGAATATCCTCCTGTTGGATGAATTGGCGAATATTCTCCACTCCCTCGCGCTTGATCTCCGGGCTCACGTCCACGACGATCAAAGCCCGCACAAGGCCGGGGGAGCGCGCCGTGTAGGTGATGGCGTTGATGCCGCCCATGGACATCCCAGCCAGGACGAAAGGGCCAAGTGCCAGTGCTTCCACCAAGGCGGCAACATCCTCGGCTTGGGTCTGCCGCGTGTAATCGTGATCCGGTGCCCAGTCCGAATCGCCGTGGCCCCGCTGGTCGAGACAAAGAACGCGAAAGTCCCGCGACCAGTCGCCCGCGACCTCGTCCCAACTGTGCGCGGTTTGGGTAATGCCATGCAAGCACACAATGGCCGGCCGGTGCGCCTCGCCCCACTCCACGTAGTGAAACTTGAGTCCGCGCAGATGAACGAAGCTGTCTCGCATCCGAGGGTCTCCGAGAGTCGCTCGCGCTTGCAAGGGCAGCGCTAACACGGGCGCAAGGCATGAACAAGCAAGAGATCGAAGCCCATCTGCTGTTGTCCGAGCTGCCGCACGTCGGCGAGAAAACCCTTCTCCGTCTGCTTCGTCTGGCTCGCGAACGGAGCCTCGACCCGGTGGGCCTGCTCCGGCTTGCCGCCGATCGCCTGCGCAGGGAATGGGGCCTGCGGGCAGCCACGGTCGAGTTCTTGCAAAGGCACGCAGCGGAGCACCGCCAGCGGTGCCAGTGGCTTGCCCACCAGTTCGTGGAGCACGGCGGTTGGGGAGCCACGTTTCTCGATCCGGATTTTCCCGAGCGGCTGCGCGAGCGCCTCTCCCCGCCGGCGGCCATGCTGTTCGCCTCCGGTTCCCCGCGGCTTCTGAATCGGCCCGCGTATGCCTTGCTGCATTCGCGCGAGCCAAACAGTGAAACGCTTCCCGCTTTCGCCACCCTGGTTCGCGCCTTCGCGCCGTATGGCTTCGCCTTGGTGAGCAGTTCCCACAAAGCAACCTACCGTCTCGCGGCCACCCTTGCGCGCTGCGAAGGGTCGCCGGTCCTGTTTGTCCTCGATCGTGGCTTGCTGCACGTACTCGGCCCGCAGTTGGACCGCGACCCCTTGAGCGGCTCGCGCGCGGAGCGCAACTGCGCCGAGCACACGCTAGCGCTGTCCACTTTTCGCCTGTTCGATCACGGTGTGGCGCGCAGCGGCCGCCGGCGCGACCAAATCGTTGCCGCGCTTGCCGACGTGCTGGTCGTGGTTCATGCCCGCCCCGGCGGTTTCATGGAACGCTTGGCTCTGCACGCAATCGAACGCGGCCAGCCTGTGTTTACCTGGCGCGGGCAAAACCCCGCACTGCTTGCCGCGGGCGCAGCCAGCATGAGTGCGCAAGAGGCCGCTGCCACGGCAGCAAGGCTCGCCGCCTCGTTCCCGAGCGCGGCGAACGGTTGAACGGAGTGCTGCCGGAGAGCGTCCCGCGCTCGCACCCGGCCGAGGTCGGCCCTGGTGGCGACACCCGAGGCAGTCGGCCCCCTTGCCTGCACCGTACTGGACGCCGATAACGGGCAGCATGCGAGGGATCCTGTTCCTGTGCGTGGCAAATTCAGCACGCAGCCAGATGGCCGAGGGCCTGGCGCGCGCCCGGCTGCCCAAACAGGTGCGCGTGTTCAGCGCCGGCAGTGCGCCGCGTACCGTTCATCCATATGCGATCGAAGTGATGCGCGAACTCGGCGTCGACATCTCTGGCCAACGCTCGAAGGGGGTCGAAGCCGTAGATCCGAAAGAGGTCGACTTGGTCGTCACCCTGTGCGCGGAAGAGGTGTGCCCGGCTTTTCTCGGACACGTCGAGCGCAGGCACTGGCCCATCCCCGACCCGGCAGCCGGAGCCGAGTTTGCTGCTCCTGCCGAGGCACTGGCGCGCTTTCGCGCCGCGAGGGATGAGATCGCACGCCGCATTGACGAACTCGCCCGCGAGCTGGCCTTGGAAACAACCAACTAACGCCCGGCCACGCTCGCTTCTCGGGCGGCCGCAAGCAAAGGCGAGAGGCTCTCGACGCACGTTGCTGACGGACGCCGCCTGCCAGAGCGCTTGGCGGTTGGCCTCCCGGAACCGTCAACCTTCTCCTCTGCGGCGGCGCAGGGTCATCAGCACATTGATCGCAAAGGTAACCAAGGCCGCCCACGCAAGCAGGCCTGACAGCGCGGTCCACGGATACAGCCAGGAAAAGCCGCGCACGAAAGCCACCACTTCGCTCGCGCGCACAATCACGCCGGCGTTGAGTAGCCAAAAGGTCACGTCGCGCAGCCCGTTGCTCCACAAGGGCAGGCCAGCCGCGGTGGGAATCACGCGCATGGAGACACCCACGATCATTTGCGTGAGGAAACCCAAGGTAAAGGCATGGCGCGCAAAGTCGACTGCGGCGCCGCCGTAGGGAGTTCCGAGATACGCGTGGCCGGCGCTCCACAGCGGTCCTTCGACCAGCGCCACCAGAAGCCACGCATAGGCAGCCAGCAAGAACTTCTCGGTGCCGGGTAGCGGATGGGCCACCGGAGCACGAGCGCGCGCGAACACCCCCACTCTCTGCACGTACGCGAGGGCAGCCAGAGCGAGGATCACGCTACCACCGGCGGCAAGCCAGCGGCTCGCTGGCTCTGCCCACCACGCGGTGGGCGACCACCAGTGCGCTGCCACCCAGGCTGCTACGCTGAGCTGGAAGGCGGCAAAGAGGCCGCGGTCCAGGTGCTGCGGTTGCCAAGGCGCTCCCAGCGCGGCGGGCAGAACGCGCAAGCTCATCCCGAAAATCCAACTTGCACTAAAGCCCCACAGCATCGCTTCCCACACCGGGCCGAGCGCCCCCGGCACTTCACCCCGGAGCGGCCAGGAGAGCAAAGGCAAAGCAGCGGCCAGCGCGAGCCAGCCGCAGCCAGCGATCAAGTAACCGGCCATCGGTTCGGGCAGCAGCGCGCCGCGCAACTGGCGCCCGACCACAAGCGCAAAGGCGAGCGCGCCCAACAAAAGCGCCGTGTGCGCGACTGCCCACAGAATGGAGACGGAAACACCTCCCAATCCCAAGCCCACAGCCAGCGCTGTCCCGAGTCCGGTGCCGGCAAGTGCCCACGGGAGCGCCGGTGTGGGCGGTAAGGGGCTACCGGTCAAACGTGGGAGCACATGGAACGCAACCCCCATCACGTACATGGCAGCGAAGCCGAAGACCTGCGCGTAGGCATGAGCGCGGCGCGCGCCGTCTGCCCCTAGGCCGCCCAGCCAGTCGCGCCCTGTGCTGAGTGTTCCCAGCAAAAGCACACCGATCAGCCCACCCACAAAGACGGCGAAAAACAGGCTCGCTGCAAAGAAGCCCGCCGCTTGGCGCGCCGATCGGCGCATGACTTCATCGGCCGCTGGCTGGGTCCGCAACTCGCTATTGCTCACCGACTGGCCCCTTCCGCGCCGCGTTTTTTTTTGCGCCACCACCACGGGTACGGCCGCGCGTGTACGTGGTAGTGATCGGGAATCTGGCGCATGTGGTCGTCGAAATACCAACCGTTCGGGAATTTCTCCTCCGCCACGCGCGCCAGTGCCTCCTGCATGCACACTCGTTCCTCCGCGCTGACCCAAGCGCGGTGTTCGCCGAGCACGGCCATGGGCACCTCGCAGGAGTCGCAATCCAGCAAGGTAAAACGAAACGGCTCCTCCACCACTCGGTACCAATGCGTGGTCGGAACCAACTCGCACAGTTCACAGCGCATCCCTACCTCCTCAGTTCCTCCGTTCCGCCCCAGCTTCGTGAACGACCTCGCCGCGCACAAGGGTGCAGCGCACGCGTAGCGCAGAGTCGAGGAGCACGAGATCGGCATCCGCCCCTTCCTCGATTTTTCCAAAGCGGTCCAGACCCAGCACCTGGCACGGGTTGCTCGACGCGGCTGCGAGAACCTCTTCCAGGGCGGCCTCTGCGATCCACTGGGAAGTGTTGCGCACGGCCTGATCGAGGGTCAAACAACTGCCGGCCAGGCGGCCGTCCTTCCGGCGCCGCACCGCACCGTTGGCGACCACGCACTCTTCCGCGCCCCAACGGTACGTGCCCTCGGGCAACGCTGCCGCCACCGCATCGCTCACCAACACGATCCGCTTGGCACCTTTGAGACGCCACGCCAGGGCCAGTGCGCGCGGATGTACGTGGTGGCCATCGGCGATCACCTCCACAGTGAGGCGGGGGTCGAGCAACGCTACGCCGGCAAGGCCGATCGAGCGGTGGTGGAACGGGCCCATGGCATTCCACAAATGGGTGACATGCGAGGCGCCAGCGTCCAGTGCCAACAACGCCTCCTCTTCGCTCGCCTCGCTGTGCCCCAAGGCCACGACGACCCCACGTTCGCGGGCCGCTGCAACCAGCGGTACGGCCCCTGGCAATTCGGGAGCCAACGTGAGCAAGCGAAGCTGCCCTGAAGAGCGCGCAAGGAGCGCATCGAATTCCTCCACCGATGGCGCGCGCATCCAGCGCCGGTTTTGCGCACCGGCACAGTGCCGGTTGAGAAACGGGCCTTCGAGGTGAATCCCCAAAATGCGCGCCCCCGGTTCCGCACCCATGGCGAAAGCCACCGCCTCCACCGCCTGCACCAACCGGCGAACCGGCAAGCTTGCGATGGTAGCCAGGAAACCAGTAACTCCGTAGCGCGCCAGCACACGCGAAATCTCTACGATCGCCTCGCTTTGCCCGCTTTCGCAAAAGTAGCCCGCAGCTCCGTGCACGTGCAGGTCGACAAAACCGGGAACCAGCAGGCAGCCCCGTCCGTCCATTTCGCGCGCCTGCGCGGCGCCGAGATCGGTGCCCACCCGATCGATCACTCCCTCGAAGATGCGCACGTCAGTGTCGGGCGCCCAGCCGCTCGGCAGTAGCACCCGCGCACCGCGAATCACGATGCCGGTCGTCACCTCGCTCCTCCATCGCCCCGAAGTCTGCCCAAGACCTTGCCCCACGATCGCCACGAAACGCAATCATCTTCCACTGGATCGTCGTGCCCAGCTACGGGCACCAAGGAACGAGTGTTGCGCGTGCCCGCAATCGGCTTGCGCAAACGGTGCTGTCCCGTCACCCCTCCCGACCAAGTCGAGCACGGCTGCAACCGCCCCTGCTGCTCGTCTCCATTCGTCGGTTCCCGCTCGCGGCTCCCGCTTGTTACTGGCAGGGATTCGCCATTCGCGACGCGGGCGGCCACAAGAGCTTCCCCAACCGTCTAGGGCACGCCGTGGCCCCGGTCGTGCGCTCCCTGGGGACGACGGCACCCCGCAGTGCCAGGTTCACGCGGGACTTCGCCTTGCCCTACCACCCGTTGCCAGCTGCCCCTGCAAGCGGCGGAACGGGATGCAATAAAAGCCAAAGTTTCCTCGTCAACAAGGCGCGTGGCGTCGGGGTTGTCGGTACCGCCGGGTTACGGAGAGGCAAGGGGCTTGTCCTCGGTACCGCCGGCTCCAGCGGCCAGTGCCTGCGCAGGCAAGCAGTGAAACACGCGGACGGAATCGTACAAGCACACAGAAGGAGGAATGTATGAGAAACGGACAACGGCAGCATGCCCTAGCATGGGTCTTGGCATTGGGCCTCAGCGGGCTTCTCGCCACGGGCTCAGCGCTCGCGCACTCGAAGGGTCACAAAGACCACGACGGCAAAGAAGAAAGTCACCATTGGGACGACTTTGGCAAAGGAAAAGAAGAAAGTCACCATTGGGACGACTTTGGCAAAGGAAAAGGTCGCGACTGGGACGACATTCTGCAACCGCTTCCGGGAGTTCCAGGACTTCCTGGGCGCCCGTGCAACTTGTTGCCAGCCCGAATTGACCCCGCTTGCAAAGCCCAGTGCGATGCCAACGAGCGCACTTGCAAAGCGGCAGCAAAACAGGAACTCAACACTTGTGTGAACACCAACTGCGGCAGTGCCTTGGCGGTTGCGCGCAGCGTTTGTAGCAGCGCACCCGGCTCGGCGGAGTGTGCGGCCGCATGGCAAGCCTACGTTTCCTGCGCTCAGCCGTGCTTTTCGACCTACCGCACCGCTCACCAAACTTGCGATTCGGACGAGCGGGCTTGCAAAGCTGCGTGCCCACTGCAGCCCGTGGCCTGTACTCCAACCGTGGATCCGCTTTGCATCGCCCAGTGCCGGGCCACGCAAAGCACCTGCTCCGCGGCGGCGCAGCAAGACGCGGTCGCTTGCTACGGTGGCTGTCAGGACCTGATTACCGAAGCCCGCACTGTCTGTGCGAGCGGCCCGACTTCGGCGGACTGCCAAGCTGCGCTGAGCGCGCTGCGCGCCTGCGTGTCGCCTTGCTCCCTCACTCTCCGTCAAGCCCTCGAAGCCTGCAAAACCGTGGCGCGAACGTGCACCCAGTCTTGCACCGCCACCCTGACACCCACTCCTCTACCGTAACCCGCACTTTTCTGCCTGGGGCTTGCATTCCGAGCTGCACTTGCGCATCATCGGAGACACCGTGACTTTGGTGGTCGTCGCCCCCACGACCACCACGTGAGTGGGCAACCACTTGCGGCGAAACGGACGGGCCAGAGGCCCCTGCCCCCAAACCTCTGGCCCGGTTTTTTTGCGCAGAGCGGAACCCCCGCTCTGCGCTTTTATTCCCGAACACTGCCGGGCGGGCTCAGCCCTCGCGCCACTTCGGCGCCGCTTTCTGCGCTGCTGGCCGCCGACGTCGGCGGCCCGGCCGCACGGGGAGGTGAGGCAAGCGTGCCGCTCTCCGCTCCTCATTGGTCGAGAGGCCCTGTGCTTCCCGCCCATCGCTCGCGGCCGCTCCGCGTGCCGGGGACTTCGGGCATTACCCTCCCGTGTCTCGGGCGTGCGATTGCACACGCGGAAGGCGGGGTGATGCTCGGCGGGGCGGGGGCGAGGAAAAGAGCGCCGGGCAACGAGTAACGCGCACTGCTGTGTGGGGCCTTGCCGCACGGGCGCGTCTTGCCTTCGGACTCGCGAGTTGACCACTCCGCGAACGCAGAGGCTTGCTCGCCCACGACGAAGTCGGAGGCCCCGCCTAAGCACGGCAAAGCACCTCGGCTTTGCTCCACCCACCTCAGGCAACTAAGCTCGGCGCAGTCGGCCTCTTGGAGGCAGCCCGCAAAGAAACGGAGAACTAGACGATGGCGGAACCGGTTTGCGCAGTGGTGGGCGTCGGCCCCGGAATCGGCTTGGCACTCGCGCGCCGCTTCACCCAGGGAGGTTACCGCGTGGCAATGCTGGCGCGCTCGGCGGAGAAGTTGGCAGCTTACGAGGCAGAGCTGCCCGGAAGCAAAGCCGTTACGGCGGATGCAGGAGTCCCCGACAGCATCGCTGCGGCCCTCGCTCAGGTGAGCGACGAAATGGGGCCGGTGGCGGTCCTTTGTTACAACGCGGGCAGCGGCATCTGGTCGCTCCCTGAGGAGACCACCCCGGCCGCTCTCGAAGCGGCGTGGCGGGTAAACACGCTCGGCCTCCTGGTCGCTGCCCAGACCGTCGCGCCGGCGATGCTCGCTGCAGGACAGGGCGCCATTATGGTCACCGCCGCCACGGCTTCTCTGCGGGGTCGCCCGCAAACCACTGCCTTCGCTGCCGCCAAGGCCGCCCAGCGCTCGCTTGCCGAGTCCTTGGCGCGCCACTGGGGCCCGCGTGGCATCCACGTTTCTTTGTTCGTGGTAGACGGGGTGGTGGATCTCCCCCACACCCGCGCCATGCTTCCCGACAAGCCGCGCGACTTCTTCTTGCAACCCGCCGACATCGCCGAGACGATCTTCTTTATCGCTCACCAGCCACGCTCGGCCTGGACCTTCCAAGTCGACCTCCGCCCCTTCGGCGAGACCTGGTAGCCCGCCTTTCCCGCATCGCCTCGCCCGGCCGGGAGTAGCACCAGCGCGTCTGGACCGACCTGCTCCCTGTCTCAGAGCCCGCGCGGTCCCGCACCGCCTACTCCCCACCTGCATCCGCCCAACCTCACACCCGTATGCACAGGGAGCCGGTCCTTCCGCCCGCCGCGCCGCCGACGGTCGCCGGCTACACCGAGCCACCCAGCGGGAGCACAAACGCCCCTTGTAGCAACGTACCCCTGCCGCGGGCCGCTGGCTCTACACTACTGCAGCACACCGCCCCGGCACTCCACAGCCCCTCCAAGCCGCAGAACGCACCGAACCACCGCCGCGCCCCGCGCGCCTTGCTCCACGCTGGGCAGCTTGCAACACGCGCTTTCGAGGATAGGCACCAGGGCGCGGCGACCAGTCACCGCCACGATAGCGAAGCCATTGTATATCCTATATCGCTGACCCATAGATATTGACGGCCCTGCAGGGCGCTGATACCCTATATCGCAATTTCGCACGCAGGAGGTCGCAGCGATGCATAGTGCTGTCACGGAGGCCCTGGGGAAGGTTCGCGTGGGCGAGCCGCTTACCTTCAAGAACCTGACCCTCTTCCCGCTTCTACGAGAGGGGGCGACTGACGCCGAGGACGCACCAGACTATCTGACCCTACAACAAGCTCTCGAGCGAAAGCTCGTGGAGATCCGCGAGGTCTCAGAAGCGGGATCCGTCAACCACCTTCGCGTCACGAATCGGGCACGCCAGTCGGTGTTTATCCTCGATGGTGAGGAACTTGTCGGCGCAAAGCAAAATCGGATCGTGAACGTCAGCATTTTAGTGCCGGCAGAGCAAACCATCGTGATTCCCGTGAGCTGTGTGGAGGCGGGGCGCTGGTACCCGGTGTCGCGCGACTTCCGCACCTCTAGGCGCACAATGCCACTGCGCGGCCGGGCAGAAAAAGCCGAGCAAGTGTTTGCCTCGCGGGCGATGGGCCGCGGCGCCTATGCGGACCAATCGGCAGTGTGGGCGGAGGTTCGGAGGAAGATTCAGCGGTTACACGTTTCTACACGAACCGAGGCCTTGGCTGATGTCTACCAAGAGGTTTCGCCCACGCTCGGAGAGTACGAAGAAGCGTTTTCCTTGAGGGCGGGGCAAGTGGGCGTGCTCGCGGCCATCAACGCGCGCATCGAGGCACTGGATCTCTTCGATTTCCCTAGTACCCTGGTGGCTTTGTTCGACCATTTCCTCCGCGGCTACGCTTTGGAAAGCATTTACGCCTTCCAAGAGGGCAGCGAGGAAGTGTCGTGCGAGCAAGCGCAGCAGTTTGTCGGGCAAATCGGGGAGGCGGAGTCGCAAACGTACCCAGCGGTCGGCGAGGGAGAAGACGTCCGCTTTCGCGGCGACGGCTTGGTCGGTTCGGGGCTCGTGGCCCGGGGACGCCTGGTGCACCTCTGCGCCTTCCGCCGGCACAGAGAACACGCGTACGATTCTCCCCTCTCGCGCCGGCAGGCGGCACGGCGCAACCGCGCTCGCGGTTGAGGTGCGGCACCTGAAGGCCGAGAAGCTTGCGACCGCTCTGCGCGCGCGTGCCGGCAAGAGGCGAAGACAGGCAAGTGGCGAGCGCCGCTTGCGGCGCGGCATCCTGGGCTCACTGGAAGAAAACCCTCTCACGGACACGAGCGCGATGAGGACTGCGGGGGCGTGCCGGGGACGGAGCTCGCGAGGGTCATGCGCTCGCAACGGTGCGCACCGGCGCAGGCCGGGGGGCACGGCCGGTCGGGCCAGAGGTTTTGAGACCTCTGGCCCGATGTGTTTCACCACGAGTAGCGCACGCGATAGCGCACGCGCTTTTCTTTCTGCGGCTCGATCGGGAGGAAAAACTCTATGGTACGAGCGTCTCGCTTTTCATAGCGTCCGCTGGCTTCGGTGATCTCCCAATTCGCAGCCCGGTAGAGTTTCTCGCGCACGCGCACCTCGACCGGAAGCGCCTTGCGGTTGCGCAGCACGAACTCGACTGCCTCTTCCAGGCGGCGCTGCCCGGCATCCAACTGGTAACCCACTTGCCGCCGCTCGCCCACGATGTCGAACGCCTCGCCCAGCACGAGCGCCACTCCTTCTCCCGCAGGGGTGTGGTCGAGGCTTGCCTCTCCGAGCAACACCCAGCGGCCTTGTTCGCGAGTGCCTACCCGCACCCGCCCTGCAGGCAGAGGGCCGTCGAGCCCGTGTTCCGTTTTGTTCACAAAGTGCAGCACAGCCTCCGCGTGTTTGGGTGCTTCGATCCCTGCCTCGCGTTCCAGCACCACTCCGGCGCCCAATGGCCACTCGCTGCTCTGGCCCCGGTAGACGAATTCCTGCTGGTACGGAACCTCGCGCGCTTCGCGCCAGGGAAGGAAAAGCGTGCTCCGGTCCGGCAAGTCCACGGGCATCGAGAGCGCATAGGTATACGTCTCACCGACCGGTGCCGGCGCTTCGATGGCACTCGCCATGTGCGCTTCGCGGGAATCGAATCCGCGCTTGATCCGGAAGCCCGCACCGGGAGCCGCGGCGCGACGCACGGTTCCAGCGACAAGCAGCACGCGCGCCGCGGCAAAGTGCGCGCCGCTCTGGTTGTGCAAGCGAGCCATTCCGGCCAAGTCCATGGTTCCGCGGTTCGCCTGCGCCGCAGGACTCAAGGTAAGGATGTACTCGGCGCTCCAGGACAACGACGCAACCTCGTAACCCAGTTGCAGCCGGGCCCGCCCGGCGCGCTCCGCCGAACCTTCCCAAACCAGCCGCGGGCCGGCCGCCTGCGGCTGTGCCCATTCGACGTGGGCGTATGCGGGAAGCTGGTGCACGCGGCCTGCATCATCGCGCAAAAGCAGGCCGCCCTGGCGGGCGAGCAAGACGCCCTCGAACGAACGCAACTCGTTTCCCGCCACCACGTCCACCCGGACCCGTTCCCCCAGCGCGCGGTCGAGGGCTTCGTCTCCCTGCAAAGCCGCCTCCCAGCGCCACCCGACGTTGCGTACCCCCGCGCCTTGCACGTCGAGGCGCAAAGTGGAGAGATCGAGCGCAGCCGGGAAGGCCCCGAGTTCGCGCTGGTTGTGCCCGGCAACCACGTCCACCTCGCGCACTTCCTCCACCAAGGCAAACCCACCCGGGGAATACACCGTGACCGCCGCGGCTTGGATGCGCGGCTGTGCCTGGGCGCGACCCGCGCAAGCCACTGCCAGTGCAAAAATGAATACGAGGCACCCTCCTCCGGCTGGTCTATTGCCTGCTCGGCTCATTCGCCTCCTTTCCACAAGCGCGCCACGGCCTCGGGCAACGTGGCGGAGAGCGAGAGCCGGATGGGGGTAATGGCCACCGTCCCGCTGCTCACGCTCGCAATGTCCGTGTCCGCCGCTTCCTCCAGCACTTCGAGCGAGTGGAAGCGATGGCGGAACTCATTCGCACCCACTGCGGAAAACAGCGGCCCGTAGCGCGTCACCGCCACGCGGGTCAGGCGGCGCGGGGTGTGCGCAGTGACCTCGGCGGGCATGTTGACGGAGAAGAAGTCCACCCCGTCCGGCATTCCGTGCTGCCATAGGATGCGGGCCAACTCGCTCGCCACCTGTGCCGCCGCTTCTGCACGGCCGCCGAGGGCACGCGTGCGAGCCTCGCCGGAGAGGCCGTACGCATCGTTGGGAATGGCCATCGAAAACGCGATGGCGGGGATTCCGGCAATCCAGCTTTCCATGGCCGCGCCGACGGTGCCGCTCGATAGGACGAAGGCGAGGCCAAAGTTCAGCCCCAGGTTGATCCCGGAAACGACAAGGTCAGGACGCGGCAACCCGAGCGAGTGAACGGCCAGGTTCACGCAATCCGCGGGCGTACCCTCGACGACGTACCAAGTGCCACCGCCACGCCCCTGCGGGTGCACGCGTACGGGGGCAAAGCGCGTCACTGCCTTACCGATCCAGCTCCGTTCCACCGCTGGAACCACGACATCCACCGCCGCCCAAGTGCGCAGAGCTTGCCAGAGCGGGATCAGCGCCGGGGAGTCGGCGCCGTCGTCGTTGGTCAGCAACACCCGCGCAGCCACGGCGGATCCGTCTCGGCAGCCACTCACACCTCGACCCCGAAGGCTTGGTCGAGTTCGGGCGGCACGTAGTCTTGAAAGCGGGTGTAGGCTGCGATGTAGCTGAGTCGGATCTCGTCCGTGGGGCCGTTGCGCTGCTTGGCAACGTCTACCAGCGCCAGAGTGGGCTCGGCATCGGGGTCGTGCATATGCGGGCGGCTCAAAAACATGATGACGTCGGCGTCTTGCTCGATCGCACCCGACTCGCGCAAATCCGCAAGCATCGGCTTGCGGTTGGCGCGAGTTTCGACCTGGCGGTTGAGCTGCGCCAGCGCCAGCACGGGCACGTTGAGTTCCTTGGCCAAGGCTTTGAGCGAACGCGAAATGAAAGAAATTTCTTGCTCGCGGTTTTCTTTGCGCTCGTGGGCGCGCAGCAGTTGCAAGTAGTCCACGACAACGAGCCCGAGACGAAAATCCTTGTCGCGTTTGAGCCGCCGCGCCTTGGCGCGCAGTTCGAGGATGGAAAGGGAGCCCGAGTCATCCACCACGATCGGTGCTTCGGAGATCGAACTCGCCGCGTGCACCACCCGCTGCAGGTCTTCGCCGGAGCAAAAGCCGGCGCGGAGCTTGGAAAGGTCCACCCGCGCTTCCGAACACAGCATCCGCAAGCCGAGTTGCTCCTTCGACATCTCCAGCGAAAACACCGCCACGCCGACGGATCGCTCCGGATGGCGTGCCGCATTGAGAGCCAGATTCAAAGCGAAGGCTGTTTTCCCGACTCCGGGCCGAGCCGCCACTACGATCAAGTCGGAAGGCTGCAGGCCACCCGTGAGCCGATCCAGATCAATGAAGCCGGTGGGCACACCGGTTACCACCTCGCCGCGGTCGTAGAGCTCCTCGATCAAGTGCACCGCGTGCATCATGAGGTCGCGGGTGCCGGTGAAATGCGTGCCGACGCGCCGTTCCGAGATGCGAAACAACTGTTGCTCGGCCTCGTCGAGAAACGTGTCCACCTCTCCCGGCGCGGCGTCGAACGCACGAGTGGCAATGGACGTGGAGGTTTCGATCAGAGAGCGCAGAATGGCCTTTTCTCGCACGATGCGCGCGTAATACGCCACGTTCGCTGCGGTCGGCACTTGCTCCACCAGCTCGGCCAGGTAAGCGGCGCCACCGATTTCTTGCAGCAACTCTTCGCGCCGGAGTTCTTCGGACAAGGTCAGCACATCCACCGGATCGCCGCGGTTGGTAATCGCCACCATGGCGCGGAAGATCTTGCGGTGGGCTTCACGGTAGAAGTCTTCCGGGGCCAGCAGTTCCAACACCCGATCGATGGCGGTGTTGTCGAGCAACACGCCTCCCAACACCGCTTGTTCCGCCTCCAAGCTCTGCGGGGGAACCCGTTGCAGACCCTCCTCCGTCACCGGCGCCATAGCCAGCCACTTACTACCAGACTTCCTGGCAAAATGCAGGATCGTCCGCTCACAAAAGCGAGCAGCTCACCCTGCCGCTGGGGCCGCGTTCCAGTGGTAGACGAAGAAGTAAACCAAGACGCCAGTGGCCGACACTACCAGCCAAATCGGCAAGGTCCAGCGTGCCAAGCCCCGGTGCCGCTCGACCGCACGCTTCCAGCCCCACCACAAAGTGAGGGGCACAAGCGGCACGAGCGCAGCCGAGAGCAGCACGTGCGGCAGCAACACGCTCAAGTACACAGCCCGCAACCACGGTGGGCCCACGAAACGGACCGAGCCAACCTGCGCGTGGTGCCACACGTACGAAACGAGAAAGGCGGCAGAGAGCCCGGCGGCAGCCAGCATCCAGACGCGATGCCGCTCCACCTCGCGGCGGCGAATGGCGGCATACCCGAACAGCAAGCAGAGCCCGGCACAAGCGTTGAGCGTGGCGTTGAGGAGCGGAAGCCACGACTCATGCGCGGCTTGCGCGGTGCCCGGCGAACGCCCGAGAACCACCCCTAACACCACGAACACCACCACGCTCCCCGCCAACACCACGGGCACCGCCCACTCACGCTCCCGCGCCTCCGTGCGCATACGCACACTTCTAACCAGTGGCGCCACCCGCCAAAAGGGATGCGGGACGGGTATCGCCCCCCCCGGGTCGAGCTAGTAGCTGTGCGCGGGCCCCATGAGCCTCGCGGCCCGATGTACAACGCCTCCCACGTTGGTGGCGCCCGCCGCACGGTGCCAATCGGCGTTGCGCTTCGTTCCTGACGCAACCTCTTCCCGGTTGCTTGTGCACCTTCTTTTCCCCGCGGCACACCTCCCGCAGCGCAACCCCTTCTGGGTTGCGCTGCGGTCATTAGGGACGCCGGTTCCTGAGGTTGGCGCTGCACGCCAACCCCAGGCTGTATCGTGCAACGCCTTCACCGTTGTGTGGTGACGGCAGCGACGTGCCCATTAGGCAGAAGCAGAGAAGTGGAGCGGCGACGCCGCGGCAGCGCGCGGTCCCGGCGACACCCCCTGCGCGATCGAAACAGCGTGCCGCGGGAAGCACGAGCGACCACAAGGGTCGCCCCTACACCCGCAGGGGCAGGGATGCCAGCGTGATGGCACGCCGCCACCAAGACCATGTAGGAGCAGGCCTTGTGCCTGCCAGTTGCCCCACAGACCACGGGTGCCCACATCGTACCACGGGCGGCGACAAGGGCCGCTCCAGGGTTGGTTTGTCGGCCAAGCCTTTGCCCTGCCGCTCGGCACCCGGAGTGCATGACGCAGGACCGACGTGGCCGTGCCCTGATCTCACGGATTGAGCCGCACCACGCAGGGGCGGCGGCTGGTCTCGCTCATATACAGCGCGCGAAAGCGCTCCATGTGTTTGATGCGGTCCACCAGTACGCGCTCCTGATCGGAGCTCGCCACGTTCCGCACCAGGGCCCGCGCATCGGCCTCGTTCACGCGCAGCACCAGGTAATTCGCCACCACCGAAAACAGCGAGTCATGGAAATCCTTCGCCTCCTGCGACGCCAGCACCAGCGCAATCCCGTACTTACGGCACTCTTTTCCGAGGCGGGGGATGAGGGACAGGCGCGCGGCCCGGTGTGCTTCGTCGAGCACGAGCGCGTGCTCGATGCGCTCGGCGAGGCCCCGCCGGAACATGTCCTTGTAGAGCGCGTAGAGGACCAGTGCGGCAAATGCGTCTTGCAATTTCTCGCTCTGCGTCCCGTGCAAGCGCAGCACCACCGGCCCCTCCAGTTCCCAAATGCTGGGCGTGGCCCCGGTTTCAAAGAACCCGTAGTCAGCCAGTTCAGCAAGGCGCGCCAGGAGCGAGCGGAGAGAGCGGTCGGGACGCGGGTCGGACTGCAGGATCTCCACGAAGCGGGAGAATTGTGGCTCGCACAAACCATCCTCGGCCGTGCGGCCGCTGCCCCAACCGCACTCCAGAAAGCTCTGCTTCACAGCGTCGCGGATCTTTTCTCCCTGCACATCGCCCAGCTCAGGGTAGATGCCGAGGAAGATGTCGCGCAGCGCCCCAGCCACATCGAGATGCGCATTCGGGTTGCTTCGATTGGTAACCCGCAGCGGGTTGAAGCCGAGCCGATGCGGGTCGAGAAAACACGCCGCGGTGAGTTTGGTCTCCAACGCTCGGTCAATGTCTTGGTGGTAGGAAAAAATCACCGGGCGTACGCCGTGGTGGACCATCTGCACACAGAGGTTGACGAGACAGGTGGTCTTGCCCATGCCGGGCAACCCCGCGATCAGTAAATGCGGATTGCCTTTCACCGAAAGGCGCCAAGTGACCGGCGTGCCGGTAAGCACATCGTTCCCCAGCAAAAGCTCGGGCTCGGTGCTTCCGGCCGCGCCACAACCCGCATTGGCCTCGGCTTCCGCTGCGTTCCCCTCCTCGCCTGGCTCGTCTGCAGCCAGCGACGTTTCTTCGCCGGCTGGTTCGGCAGCGAACCCGAAGCAGCGGCGGAACTCGGAGTCCGGCAGCAACGCTGGGCCGAACAAGAACACCTCGGTGTCGAGCCCCTCGGGGGTGATCCGCAGCGGCTCGCTTCCCACGAATTCGGGGCAGAAGATCCAGCCGCGCTGCGCCTGGGCCAGCTCGGCAAAATTGTACTCGGCACCTCGCTCGACCATGCGGTCGATCTCCGTGCACAGCTCTCGGAAGGTCGCCTCGGGCAGCCCGTGTCTTCTCGCTTTGTGCGCATAAAAACGCAGCGCTCGGGCGAGCTTGGCGCGCCGCAGGGAGCGCAGCGTCGCCGGCAAATCCGAGCCACCGTACCAAGCGCTCCAAGCCGAGCGCAGGCTGACAACTTGCTCCTCCACCTCGCGCAGCAACTCCGGCGCCCCCGCCGAACGCAAGTGGCGCCGGTACTTTACCTCGACGAAGCGGAACGCGAGTCCCTTGCGCGGCACGAGGCACACATACACGAAGTCTGGTCGGACCTTGCGTGTACGGACCTCTTCATCCCGGTCCTCGTCGGGCAATAAATCTTGCACGTCATCCAGGGGCACCAAGAAGCCATCCTGGAGCGAGCACCAACAGGGGTCGTTCGCTGTGGCTTGCTGGCAGTGCGCGTGCGCCAAGGCCAGGGCGATCAGCTCGGCGGTGGGAGCGTTCGCGCCGGTCAAGCGAATCGCAAGACGCCCACTGACCGCTTTCAAGTGCCGCACCAGGAACTCCGCGTTGCGGCGGCTGTGGCTCAGACCCAAGTCATCGAGCGCACGGTCCACGATGCGACGCACCTCAGCCAGCCGGGTGGTGGTGGTGATCAACTGCAGGCAGCCGAGGTCTTCCCGCTCGGGAACGCAGTCGATCACGTACATGTCGTAGACCTCCGGGTGGTCGCGCGGAGAGTCGAAGTACTCGAGGGCCGCGTTGCGGTCGAGCGTGATCACCCAATCCACCAAGTCGTGCAACTTGTGCAAACTCTCCTCTTTCTCGGGCGAGATCACCGTGCGCAGCCGCGGCAGTCCCACCGGCTCGCCCAAGCTACGCGCGACGCACTGCAGCACGGCCCGGTGCATCCGAATCAGGCGCTCGGTGTGCCCTCTCTCCGCAGGGTGTTTTTCGCCTTCCGCAGGCAAGTGCACAGAACTCAGCCACTCGGCTGGGGGGCCGCTGCGATACTCGCGCTCGAAAAACGAGAGCAAGCCAAAGGCGTGGAAGCGCGCGCTTACCTGCTCGGCAGGCGCAGGCGTAACCTCGACATGCGAGCCGAGGGTGTCGAAGGCCACCGCGAGGTGCGCGGGCCGATCGGGAATCTCCCCAGCTCGACGCGCCCAGCGCAGCTTGGGGAGATTCACTCCGCCTTCCACACTGACCGACTCGAGCAACCACCGATCCTCAGCCACTAAACTGCCCGCCCCCGTGCGCCGCTTCTCGCTCGCCTCGGAGAGAAACCTGCCTGCGAGCCCACGCTGCGCGGGCGACGGGTACAACTCGAGCACGAAGCAGAGCGGGGCCCTCGTTTCTGCCTCCTCTTCGCCCGCTTGTGTCTCCGCCTCCTCCTGCCAAGCGTGCTGCACCTGTCCTAACGCCCGCGCCACTGCCATCCCGTCTCCGGCGCGCAGCGCGTGCACGTGCAGCAGACGGGTGGCAGGGTGGATGTCGAGGTAACGCTCGATCTCGCGTGCCAACACGTTGACGCTTTGCCTGCCCACGGTGGGACCAGCCTCGCCGTCGCCCGCCTCGCCCAAACAGCGGGCCAGCAGCGCAACGGAGGCTTTGGGTTCTCGATCCGCCGCCGGCACCAAAGCGACGGCGTGCAGTCCCAGCGTGTCGGCAAACACGAACGGGTTGTCTGGCTCCAGCCCGGGCAAAAAGGCTGGGAACATCGCGCCGTCGAGGGCACCGAACTCCTTTCGAGCCAGTGCGGGCTCGACTCCTTCTTCGAATACGGCGTGAAACAAGAGGCTGTCGTACGCGGCGCGCCAGGCCACACGCAGCGGGTGACTCGGCAACACGATCAAACCGATCGTGCGGCCGGAGAGCGACTGCACCTCCACCGTATTCGCCAGCGCGAATTGCGGAGCATCTTGCTCGAGCAGCGCAGCCCAGGCCAGCACGTAAGGCTTGGCTGCGTTCTCGAACGTTTTCCCCTCCTGCACATACACTTGCCCGACGGCACCCGCCTGCTTGCTCAGCTGCTCGGCAAATTTTGCGCTCGCTTTGCGCACGCGCTCGCGCAGCTCCTCGATTTCGGGCCCCGCCGGCGCACCCCCGATGGGGTGGAACTCGACTGGCTCCGCGGGAAGCCCGTTTTCCCGCACGCGCACGGACCAGCGCCCGACGGCTCCGCTCCGCCGGAACCAATCCTGCTCCGCCTCGTACACCAAGTGCGGTCGGAAGACGCGGAACGAGCGGCGCGATGACGGGTCGCGCAGCACCAGGAACCCGCGTTCATCTACACTGGGCGGGCATTCGCCGAGTGCCAGTGCTTGCTCGCGGCTCGGCAACTGGACCAGCCCTTCGCTAAAGGCGCGTACGCGCAGCCCACCGCTCGCCGCGGCTTTCTCCGGTGGTTCGCCAAAGCGAATGACGAACTCCTCGCTCTCCACCCCTTCCACGCTCTCGTTGCCGAGAACGTCAATGACCACCCGCGCTGACACCACCGCATCTTCGCTCAGCGTGGCGAAGTCATCGTTGGAGAACACGCATTTCTGCTCCGGCCTCGCTCCGTGCCAGACTTCCTTGGCGGCGAGTTCTTCGTCGTGCGGCGAAAGAACCCGTACGCGGTACTGCACGCTCCCCGCCGGCAGCCGCTCCGGGCGCGCTTTCCAGCGCACCTGCAGCTTGGAGTATTCCGCGGCGCTTTTCGGCTCGGGGCGCAGGATCCACGCCGGCGGTTCGCCCTCCGCTTCTTCGAACAAGCCCGACCACTTCGCGAGCCTGCCGTTACGCGTCCGCCACGGCACCCACTCCAGCCCCTCGATCGCACGCGCCGCCGACTCGACACGAAGGCGATGCACCCACAAGTGCGGCTTCCTCTCTAGTTCCGCTAAGGCCGGCAGCAAAGCCTGCTTCCCGGCTGCGCGCACGAACTCTTCCAGGTCGCACAACTGCTCGGAGGTGGGCTGCAAGAGCTTAAGGTTGGCGATGCGTTCCTTTGGTGTGAGCCGCGCCGCCTGCGCACCCAGCAACCGCTCCACGAAAAAGCGAGACAGCGCCAGGTCCTCGCCCTCCGAACCCTGGGGCTGAGCCTGCACGGGCCACAAGCCGAGCAGCGGCAACTTGGATCCCGGGTGCTGGCCCTCGGCCGCCACTTGCACCAGGAAGTCGAACTCCGCCCACGGAGGCACTCGCCCCCGCTTGCCTCCCTTGCGTGCTTCAAGCACCGCTCGCTCGGCGTAGCGGCGCGCGACACCCGATTGACTGAGGGTGATCTCCCTCGCAGCCAACGGAATGGCAACAGAGAACAACTCGCCCTCGGCGACCTCGCGGGCGGCGCTGTACACCCCGTCCATCCCCGCTCCGGCCTCGCCGACTTCGACCAAAAACAGCACCGGGTCCCCCTTTTCTTCCCGTAGCTCGACGGCACGGTCCGCCGTCAGCAGCCGCCGCTCCGGTGCGTTCTCTCCGGCGACGCACCACACGGTCCATCCACCCGGCGAAAAAGCTCTGTCTGCAGCCAACCGCCCCACCACTTCCTTCGGAAGACAGCGGCAGTAGGCGACGGCCCCGCGCTCGGCTCTGCCGAGCAGTTGCGCGAAGGCTTGCGTCAGGAGGCGGGCGTGCAGTTCAGTCCAGTTCATCGCTCCCTACCGGCAAAAATCTCGGGCGCAGGGACTTCATCGCTTCCGCATCGCTGACCGAAACCAGCAGCCCCAAGTCGCGCAAGCGGCGCTCGAGCGCCGCCCGGTTGGCCTGCAGGAGTTCGTTCGAGAGCGACAGTCCCGGCGGGGCTTCGTCCGCGTAGAGGCCGTAGCGCTCGCGCAACACGCGCAAAAAGTCGCGGAACGAAAGCGCTCGCGTTCCCGCTTTGTTTCCGCTCGGCAACAGGTGCAGGTGCACGAGGTAGTCCAGCACCGGCTCGGAGAGCACGGCGCAGCGCAGGTCCACCCACACTTTCTTTCCCGTTTCAGGGACCGTGCGTAACGTCCTCCTCTTAACCGCCAAGCCGCTCGTGCGGCCCAGGCAGAACGCCCCGTCAATGAAATGCATCAAGTTGTCGCTCGTGTTTTTGCGACCGAGAGGGAACACCAGCGCTTCGGCTAAGCGCCACACCACGTTGGGTTGGGTTTCTTCGCCGCGCAAGATGCGCGCCGCTTGGGGGTATTCAGCTTCGAGTTCTTGGGCGAGTTGCTCGGCTTTGCGCGCGAGATCGTCGTGGATCGCTGGCGCGCGCTCGTGGCGGCCGTGCAACACATCGCCTAGGAGTCGCACCCAGTCGCGGGCTGAGGGAGCCGATTCGACGTGGAGTTGGCGCAAGCGAGGGTCGGTCCGCACGGCAAAATCCAAGATGCGCAGCGCCGAGAAAATCGGCGGCAGGGTTCCCACTTGCCGGAGGAATTCGTCGAAGGAGTCCTCGGCGCTGGCGCGCAAGCGCTGGTTCACGCCGTTCGAGCAATCCACGAACAACGGCAGCGGCGTTTCTTGGCTCCGCGGTAGCACTTCGCCGCTCTCCGCCCACGCGAACAGAAGCCGCGCGGTGCTGCGCAGCACCGTACTCAGTCCCACCGCCATGCACGACTCGAGCAACTCCACGAACACCGGGCGCGGCACCACGCCGGAATACGCGCGCACGAAACGGCGCATGTCTTCGGAGAAATTGCGCGCTGCCTGCTCGGCGAGCGGGCGCTGGTTGGGGATCCGCTCCTCGTCCCGGCCGCGGGCGCGGTCCGGGGCTTCCTTCAGCCACTGCGCGACACGGATCATGAGCAGCTCGTCGATGCCCACGGGCACGGCTTCGTCGAAGCGGTCTGCAGTGCGGCTGGAAAGCTCTCCCTCGTGCTTGACGCCGCGCAGGAAAGGGCGGAGGAGCACGTTTTCCTGAAACCTTGTCGCCACCGGGAACCAAGTCCTCGTCCCTTCCGCCGTGACGTTTACGATTGGTCCGTCCTGGTTGGCCAGCATGGCAACGATCGCTTCGGGAACGTGGCGGAGGTTGGCTACCTTGTCGGGTAGGTCCACCCAACTCGCAAAGTAATGGGCGGGAAAGACGCGGATCACGGGTTCCTTTCGCCCCAAGGCGCGACTGCGGTTCTCGAAGCAGAAGCTGAGCAAGAGGTCGCCCAGAATCGCCTGCCCGGCGGGGTCTTCGAAGCCCCTCAGACGCTCGTC